>NZ_JAAGUY010000017.1 GCF_010868145.1 Nocardia cyriacigeorgica | reverse complement strand
GTCAACCCGGCGACCCCCACACACCTGCCCCCGGCCCGAACCACACCCCCCAGGGTGCCGACCCACGGCCAGCGGGCTCGCACCCTCACCTGAGCACCCCACCGCCAACCCAACGGCCGCAACAGACACCTATCGCCCAGGCACGTGCTGCCCGAGAGTTCTACCGGAATCGTCCATCTATGGACGGCAGAACAACGTCCGTTTCGCCCTCTCGCAACCGCACCTCTCGTCAGGAACCCGGATACGACGTCCGACGATACGAACTTCCCTCCGGACAGCGCCTTTCGATGATCACTGTCCGGGTCGATCTCGCCTCTGGGCGCAATGTCCCGCCGCAAGACCTACGGCAGTTCATGGAATCAGTGGAGCGATCAGTCGACCGGACATTCAACACCGAGCAAAGCCTGCTCAACGGCGACGCGCTCTTGGTCGATGTCGTATACACCACCGACCCGGCAGCCGCCCACCTCCACCTGACCGTAGACAACAACCGCGAGAATCTCAGCGCAATAACGCCTCACAGCAACACCGATATCGCCACTAATCAGATTCGCCACCAACTCGGTCTTCCGACAGTGCCGATCGATGGCAATCCGACACTCACTCAGGATGATCTGCGCCAAATTAGTGACGACATCGCGGCCAGCAGTACACCGACACGACTCGGCAATCCATCCGAGCTTCGACGCTTCGGCACGACCGAACTGCAACCGGTCGAACGGATCGAATATCAAACTGCCGTCCAGGATTCGCTCCGCGAAGGCGATGGGTTCCGGATCGGCGCGGACCCGCGTACGCACCCGTACGGACAGCTCATCAACGATGGTGGCCCCACGGTAGCTGGTCGCGGCAACAACTGTCTCGACTGCTCTTTGTCGGCTCTGTCCTCTTTCTTCGGCAACCCGCAGGTTTCGGCCCCGCGGTGGCCGGATCGAGTGCCAAACGGAACCATCGACGAATCCACTGGCGAATTCAATGGTCTCAGCCGGGCGGAGCGATGGCTCGGGGGTGGTCTCCTCAGCTACTACGATGGCCAAAGGTCTGTCCCAGACCAGTTCGCATCGATGCATTCATGGGTCTCCCAGCTCGGCCCGGGATCCGCCGCGCTGGTAGTTAACGCTTGGCATGCGTGGAACCCCGAAACGCAGCAGTACGAGTACAACGCCGACGGCACTGCGCGGTCCGGGAGCACACACGCAACTGTGATCGTGTACCCACACGGTGCGGCCGGACCGGTCTGGTGGGATCCGCAGTCCGGAGAAATGACGGACCATCCGCCCACACATATGGCAAACACATCGGTCGATGTGTGGTTCACACCGATACCAGCTGATCAAGGAGTCAACTACGATGCAGGCGCCGTATCGAACCAAGGAACAGGTCCAGCAGTACCTGGAACAGATCTTCGGCCCCAGCCAGAACTATCAGATCGGAGCGATCGAGCACGGCTGGTTGTGCAGTCCGCAACCGGCCCCGGGCCTAACGTTCAGCCAGACGGTCGGAATGACGAGTTTGGTGGTCAACGCCGAGACCGGAGTAGTGCACAGATACCCGAGCTGGCCGGGACCGAAGATCGTAGAGGACTACACACGAGCGCTCCGCACCGGACAACAACCAACAGCGCGCCAAATCTACCCACCGCAAACTCGCATCAGTATCCGTCGCACCAACGAGACCACCAACCAGATCGAGTACCAGATAACGGAACTCGCCGAACGGAAGCCGCCCCACGACTTCCAGCTCATGGTCAACAAACAAACACTGGAATACCAGCCAACCGGGACGACCTCCGCAGTCGTGATTTCATGGCTGGACTGGCGCAGGGGCCAGGACGGGACTTGGCCGGAAATGGGAACGACAGAGTACTGACAGCAACCGACGACAGGTCTGTCGATACGCGCGGCAACAATCCTCGGTCGGCCGCGGAGGGTCTTCCCCAGCAGGAACTCCCGCCACTGGGCAATTTCATTCCCATCGGCCCCGAAGGACCAAACAATGCCGGAACATCTGGAAACGCCGGAACAAGTCCAGCAGTACCTGGCCCGAGCGCTCAACACCACCCGCCAGTTCACGGTTCTCCCGACTCAGTTCGGCTGGGTGTGCCGTCGAATACTGACGCCGGAGGAACGAACGAAGGGCAGGGGCCTCGGGCTGGGGAACTACGTGGTCAACCGTCAGACCGGAGTCGTGACGGCGCACCCCAGCCTGTCGCCACGGACGATCGGACAGCGGTACGACGAAGCGATTCGGACCGGGCAACCGGTGCAGGGACGCCAGGTGTACCCACCGACTTGACGGGTACAAATCGACCAGATTCAGGAGACTCCAGACGAGATCCAGTACCGAGTCCTGGCCGAATCACTGATGCAGCCACCGACGGAACCTCCGACGCAACACCATCTCACGATCGACAAACGCAACCTCCAGCACCATACGAACACCCCGGCAATCCATCCCACTTGCAGCAAAGCGATGGCTTGGGCAGAAGCCCGGAGCCGCCGGAACGGAGTGTGGCCTCAGAGCGGGACGTTCGAGTTCTAGACGGCCCCGATCGCGAACCCATGGCCGCACCGCCTCGGGACTCAGGACGAGACCTGGCCGGAAGCGGAGAGAACCGACTACCGGCGCCAGAGTCTCGCACAACCGCGCAGAACGCCCAGGCACCCGTGACTGCGACCGATCACAGCGGCGGCGGAGCAGCCCGTACTTCTGATCAAATGGCCGGCCAAGATCGCAATGGGACGACCGGCCTGAGCAGTCCGTCGGCTCCGATCCCCGAGGGGCGAGCGGGATCACCCACGCCCGGAAGCCCATCAGCGGACCCCTCTCAACCGTCGGCCGCACCCGCTCACTCATTTGAGGTGCCGCGTCGCACGCTGGATGACGTTCGTCCTTTCGAACAGCCTGGGGGTCTGCGTCCGGTCGAACCCGAGTTTCAGCAAGCTGTCGAGAGTGCGGTGCCGCGCAGACCCGACGGCGAGCCGCTGGTACCCCCTCCTGTCAACCACTCGTGGGTAGACGAGATCAATGATGGCGGGCCGTGGGCCGACTCGGGCCGGGGCATCAACTGTGTCGATGCGACTCGAGCCGGCTTGTCGACGTTCTACGGCGACCCCCAAGCCGCCGCTGCGAGGATGCTGGAGACCGACGAGTTCGGCCGACCCGATTGGGCGGGGGAGATCGACGGCATATCCAACATGGAAGAGTGGGCAGGCGCACGGTATTCGCACACCGGAACCGGTGAGGACGGACTCGACGAGGCCATGCAACGGGTAGCCGATGCCGGGCCTGGCGCAACCGCAGCAGTTCTCGTCGACTGGGCACCCGATCCACCAGAAATCGACCCTGACACCGGGCTTCCTTGCGATCCCGGCTCTCACCAGCTCGCGTTGATCAATGATAACGGCCGCCTGCTGTGGGTCGATTTTCAAACTCGAACGATCACAGACTATTTCCCATTTTCGGATGGCGTCGGTGACGTTTGGGCGATCACGATGGATGCCGACCGGAATCCTGTAGTCGACCCCGATCAGGATTACTCGGATCCCGTGACCGAAACTCCCGAGGGACAGCCGAAACGCCCCACGGGGAGCGAGACCGAAGACGGCGGCCCCGAAAACCCCGATCCGGCATCGGGCGATACAAGCCTTCCTCCGCTGCTGAGCGCGGAGGAGTACCTGACACAACCTCATGTCGTGGAGGCGCTACGTCACGCTGACGAGCAAGGTACGACCACCGTTGTAGACGGCGCCGAGATGCCCATCGGACAAGCGGTTCGACAGCTTCTCCCGCAGCATCCTGAACTAGCGGCACTGCTCCAGGAGACCGACTACCTGGAGAAATCGCTACTCGCTCGCCCCAAGACACTCGCATCTCTGATGAACCATCCCGAGGCGATTCCTGTCCTGGCTGATGCCGCACATGAAGTGCGTGACCGGGGAGCCGACGAAATCCTCGCCGACAACGAATCGGCATCCGGGCCCGAGCCGACACCACTCACAGCGGAACAACGCACCATCTCGGAGGTCCTGCGGACCTCGACCGAGGACTACTTGGAAACCGACCGGCGCCAACCTGATTTCGACGTGAGCAGAATGGAGGATCGGGAGTACCGGAGTCAGTATCTCGATCGTCAGTATGCGCAATGGCAGGCCACGCAGGAAGCCTTGAACGACGTCGTCCGTGAAGTAGCTGAGGAGACAAATGGGCAGCCCGGCTGGCGGCGCGAGCCGAAGGACAGGGTCCGCGCCGAGGACAAGATCGCCGGCTACCAAGGAAACGCCTCCAGGCTCACGGACCTAGTCGGTGCGAAAATCGTGTTCGACAGTGTGGCAGATATCTATCGTGCAGCCGGATTGCTTGCGCATGATGAGCGGATAGAAATCGTAGACTTCGATGATCGATTCAACGAACCAGTAGGCTCCGGCTATCGCGATCTCCAAATGAAGGTCAGGATGCCGAATGGCCACATCGCCGAACTTCGACTGCACCTCAGCCACATCGACGAAGTTGCAGATTATGAACACGCTCTTTACGAGGGTCGGCGTGACCTCAAGGCGCTCGCCGAATCCGAAGGACGGGATCCGACACCGAACGAATCTGCCCTGAAGGCCGCCCTCGAACGACGGTCGGTAGAAATGTTTCAGATGGCCCTGGAAAGAGGATTGCAATGACAGCGGCACAACCCTCGTACTATCAGTATTTCGACCGTCCGATCAAGGTGGAAACTACACCGAATGGGCGTGACATCGGCAGTATCTTGAATAATAGAACGGGACGCTTCGAATCTGCGCCTTTCGAAATCACCGAGGCCGTTCTCGGCGTACGCACCGAGAGCCACATAAGGAAGTTCAGGTCCGAGCGGGAGTTCATCAGGGCGACCGAGGAGGCGCGGATGGAAAATCTGCGCGGATCTGGGCCGATCTTCGCTTTGTACGAAACGATCACGGCGATATTCGATCAACGGCGGGCGGAAAAACGTCATCTGACACCGGAAGAACGAGCGCTTGTCGCGTCACTCTTCCAACGAACTTACACGATGTGGGCAGACGAGTTCGCACGGCGTGATTCCGGTCAGCAACCATCGTTCGACTACGAGTCCACACTCCCACCGACAAAGGAGTAGTTCGTGTCCGAGCAAGTTATGTACTTCGCCCGGCGCAACGCCTCGGGACGAACCGACATCGTTCGGCGTCTCCCTGCCGGCAGTACCGAATCCTTCGGTCCCACCGGAACTTGGGAGCCCGTCGAACTACCCCGCCCCGATGATCCGGCTTCGACGCCGATCAGCGCCGAAGCCGCTGCGCTCGAGATCTACCGGCAACGGGAAAGCGGCGCGGTCCCGAAGGTGGAGGGTGTAGCCATCCCGCTCCTCCCGCGAACTGCGGAACCCGCGCCGAGGCCCGGCGCCGGGCCCGTCAACGTCTTTCAAGCTCAAGCCATAGCCGACGAGTGGATGGGCCGGGCCGGTCGTGGCGGTGTGTACGAATTCGACGCTGGCTTCGTCGTCTATCCGCTGATCCCAACCACCACGGAATCGGCAGCCGCCGAATCAGCACCCCATCGACCCAGATCGAGACGATCCGGCTCCGGAGTGGGAGTGATCGACAGGCATACCGGAGAACTGTCACTGTGGCCGAATCTACCGCACAGGCAAGTCGCCGACTTGTACCGGCGTTCTCGCTCCGAGCAATAGTCGACTCGGATACGACTCGCGCAAAGGTGTTTTCATCCCTATATGGGTGGGTGACCGCGTCCATCGACGATCCTCTGGACCGACCAACAAGCAGGTGGTGTCGATCGGCTATTCGACCGACGGGACGTGGCTCTGGCCGTACAAGCCGTTCTCGCCGGATGGCCCAGAAGCGACTCCGTACTGCGCAAACTGCAATCAGACCATGGGGCAGGCCGAGAATTACAGTGGTCGGTACACTCACGTTCCGGCCAGCGCCGGGAATCTGACCGGTCGATACGAGCCGGGCGAGGGGAAATCGTGACAACGAGCGACGTCAATTTCGACCCAGTCGACTGGGACGAAGACGAAAGGCTGCTACACCAAGGGCAGCCATTTACCGGCGAAGCCGTGGAAATCCTGGAAGATCAATTGACATATCAGGAGTTCTACGAGAACGGCGTACCGCACGGATCAGTACGGGAATGGTGGCCGGACGGAACACCGAAATCCGAAGGACAGGTACGACACGGCCTTCCCTACGGGACTTTCCGAGAGTGGCATGAGAACGGACGGTTGGCTATAGAAAAGAAGTTCGGAGATCGTGGTCAGCTGGTGACTGTAGACAAATGGGATGAGCATGGCTCCAGAATCAGCTGACGCATCGAACCCATGCCAGGCGCAGCGGACAGCTGTGCTCAGGTCGTCGAAACATCCGGAAGCCGAATTCGTCCGATCCGATTGGGAGGCCTGAGAGCGATGCGCCTTTTACCCGCCCTCGACGAGGTAGTCGCCCTCCTCGATGACGCCGACGAGGACAGCCCCTTCCAGCAGGTGCCGGCGCGGGAGCGTCTGGACAGGCTCGACCACAACCTCCGCGCGCCTCTGGCCCGCTACTTGGACGAATCCAGCGCCTTGTGGGTCACGACGTCGATCGACGATCCTTTGGACCCGACCAAGAAACGGGTGGTGTCGATCGGCTACTCGACCGATGGAACATGGACATGGCCCTCGTATTGGGGCTACTTCGTGCGCGAGTATGGCCTCGCCATACCCGACGAGTTCATCGCCCATGTCCGGGAACGGAACTTCTCGCCTGCGGTCCTCGACAGTCAGGCGTTGAAGGCCGCCGAGCAAGAGTTCGACAGACTCTTCGACTGACAAGGCAGGCAGCCCTTCAGGAAGGTCAGGACGTGGATTACAACGAGCTGGGGATGATCCTGCGCGGGCTCGGCGTGCCGGAAACGATCTACTCGATCGGCAGACTCGCCGACGATCGTTATTGCCTCGTACCCGAGGAGGACGGCACCTTCGAAGTCTTCTGGTACGAACGCGGCGGGCGACATGACCGTTGCGCATATACCAGGCAGGATGCTGCGTGCTGGGGCATGCTCGGCATGATCGGCGGCGGGCTCGACGGGTCTCAGCCGCTGGCTCCGGGTAGGGGGACGGCGGGCGCGCTGGGTGGCGCGCCGATTACGCATCGGGCAGTGCAGTCACTGCTGCACGACGACGCCGGTGGTGTGTTCGGCGAATTCACCGAGGAAGCTTGGATTCAACGATTCGTGGTGGCCGATGACCGCACGCTCCCCATGGGGGAACGCCGGCTGATCTGGCCAGATCCGAAACAGTATCCGGATGGTTTTGCCGACCCGGCGGGCCGGGCGCCGATCCGTCTGGAACCTGGCCGAATCCTGGACTCGTTCGGGTCGACATACACGCGGCTGCTCTATGACATCGGAACGCCGTTCGTCGAACGCTCGCTTCCCCTCGACTACGCGCATTCGGGCTATCGCCGATGGCGGGTGATCCGCGAGACACCGGTGTGGTCGGGTCCGGTCGCGCCGTGGTTCGGGCAGCCCGGCCGCGGCACCCAATACTTCACACTCCTGCCTGCCGTCGACCTGGTTGGCTCGAAATTCATCGAGGAGATCGCGCAATGACCGGAGGCGAACTCTTCCGCCAAGACCCGACCAGCCAGCTGGCGCAATTCTCCAAAGTGAGCACCCCGAATTCACTGGTGTCGGAAGGCCGATTGCGGGAACAAGCATGGTGTCTGATCGAAGCCGAGGACGGCTGGTGGGAAGTTTTCTACTACGAACGGGGCTCCCGAACCCAGAACCTCGGCCGAGCGAACTCGAGGCTCGCCGCCCTGCGCCTACTGGGTGGACGCATGCTGACCACCGACATCCTCAATCGAAGCTGAGGCTGGTGAACCTCGTCGGGCCGAGATCCCGGTGCGATAAGAGGCTGCCATCCACGTCGGCGGCTCGTCGCTGCACAGGGAGCGCTATGCCTACTCCTTATTAAAGGTTGTCGAACAACCTTTAATAAGGAGTATCGCTATTTCGGGTTACGTCCATCGCTTGGCCCTCGAATCAGAGACGGACTAGCCCGCGTTAGCGCTGGTCAGCCAGTCATATCGCTGACAGAAGCGGGCGGCTGGGCCAGTGAGAGTGTCGCGGGCCGCTTCACGGACCGGGCCGATTTCGCTCAGTAACCGTGGGGATTGAACCGGCCCGTCGAGCAGGTCCAGCGCCGAGTCGGCGGCGGTGATTGCCTCGGTGATGTCGCCGAGACCGGCCAAGGAGGCGGCGAAGTAGGTGCGGTACGAGGCTTCGTCGCGGGGGCGGTTGCCGGGGCGGGTGATGCTTTCGCGGAACAGGTCGGCTGCGCGGTGGTGTTGGCCGAGGAGTCGGCGACCGCGAGCTTCGTGCACTCGTAGCTCCGCCTCGGTTACGTGGTCGAGCCAGGCCGGGTCGTCGCTGCCGTCCAGTCCGCGATCGACCTCGCGCCACACTTGGACAATGGCGCGCTCGAATTCATCGGAGTCGCCGACCGCTGCATGTGCGGTCGATTCTTCTGCGGCGCGCAGGGCGTTCAATCGCCTCGACGGGACATGCCGTGCGAGTTCGCTTGCCCGGCAGGCGAGTCGCACCGGCTCCCGGCTTCGGACAGGATTGGCCACTGCGAGGTTCGCGAGGTCTCCGAGCGCGGCGGCGAGTAGTGAAGTGTCACCGTACTGTTCGGCCAGCAGGACGGACTCGCCGAGGGATTGCCGCGCTGAATCGGGCCTGCCCGAGTCACGCGCGAGCCAAGCCGCGGTGTTCGACAGCCATCCCGTCGCGCTCGCCAAGTCTGCCCCCGTTCGCGACCCGAACTCCCCGTAATCGAGCCATCGCCGCGCCAGCCAATACTGCTCCAGCGCATACCGCGCGATCCCTCCCCCACCGAATTGGTTGTCGTGCTCCCACAATCGGCGGGTCAGGTCCTGGATGTAGCCGATGTGGGGCGTTCCGATCTTCATCGAGTCCGATGCCGCGGAACCTGCGACAGTGCCGGCGAATGCCACCGTCGTCGCCAAACCGAACTTTCTGCGGTTCACGTCCTCGGCTCCTTCGTCCCCGCTCTCGATGGTCCTCGGTTCTGAGGTTCCGAGCAAGACCGGTGTGAGAGCCGAACGGGGTATTCCCAGAGCATCGGCGGCGCGGCAGAGTTCGCGGACGTCGAAGATCGTGCCCACCTCCGCCCGCTCCACTCTCCCCGTGTGCGCGCGATCCCAATGCAGCAGCTGCCCGAAATCGGCCTGCGACAGGCCCATGCGTTTACGAACGAACGCCAACGCTTGTCCGGGCTCCCCCGCAGCCAGGAGCGTTCGAAAGGCTGGCGTTTCCCATGTTGCCGTGAGCTTTTCGTCGTCCATCAACTGCCCCCTGCGCGAATTGTGGTCAGCGAACCATAGCCCCGAATTCCCACGTCAGGCGTGTCAACGGCAGATTCTGCACATCCACTCTGCGCACTTCATGCCGTCGCACCCCACCGGGTGACCACGCGAGGCTGTTTTCGCATCCGGCGCCGGGCCGATGCCGTGCCCCAGCCGGCACACCGACCCGCAATGTCGCAGGCCGGTGGCGAAAGCCCCCGGCGCCGGATGCCCGAAACGAAAGGCGCCAATGACGTTGATTACCGTGGATTCCTGACATGTACTCTCTAGCGTCGTGTCCGCACTCGCGGGGTGCGCAATCGCGGTGCTCATCATCGGATGCCTATGGCCGACCGACCGGCCGAACTCGCCGACTCCGGCACATCGGCAGCGCCGGGTCGCTCCTGCCGCACCTTCGGTCACCCGCCCAACAGCGTGGACCTGCGGTCTCCCATTGCGGCCCCTGACTCTCGACGACGCGCACAGCGCCATGCAGCATCACCGCGAACACGATTGCGCCCGAAAACGGGCCGCTTTCGCCACCCTGGTCGCAGCGGGGCGCATGACCCCGGACTCAGCGCGGCGCAACCGACGGTGAATGCACCGCGCCCGCACTCCGGCGCATGTGACATCTGGGCTCACCGAACCACCCGAGAGTGGGACGCCGACTCCGGCATGACATCCGACGCACCACCAGCTTGGATGGTAGACGCGAGCGGATGAAGCCCGGCCGTTCCCCGAGGAAGGATCCGACCATGCAGGCGCAGCCAGTCCACACGAGCGAACAAGTGGAGCAGTACCTGGCCCGGATCTACCCGGGCCGAGAACTGACGATTCTGGAAACCGAGTTCGGATGGGTGGCCCGTCCGGTTCTGACCCGGGAAGAGATAGCGGACGGGCAGGGTCTTGGCCTGGGGAACTTTGTGGTGAACAAGCAGACCGGTGTGGTGACAGCGCACCGAAGCCTGCCTCCGAGATTGATCGGTGCGGAATACGACGAAGCGATCAGAACCGGTGGATCGATTCAGGGCTACCAGGTTTACCCGCCGACGTGGCGGGCCCATATCGAACGGATTCGGGAGACCCCGGAGGAGATCGAATACCAGGTCCGAGCAGAGTCTCTGACCGAACCACCCGCGGAACCCCCGGCCGAACGACAACTGGTGATCGATAAACAAACCCTCGAAACCAGAACGAACACCCGCGCGATCCATCCAACAGTCCAGCACGCGACGGCATGGGCGGAAGCCCGTAGCCGCCGGAACGGAACGTGGCCTCAGACGGGAACGTTCGAGTTCTAGGCGGCCGTGGAGCAGCCGACGGTCACAGCCCGTTCGGGCGAGTTCGGTCGCGTGCTGGATCGTAGAGATGCGAGCCCGCGCAGGACACTCCCGATTGCAGTGCGCTGCCGACGAGAACTACTGCGGCTTGGCGCAATCCGGCCGACTCGACCTGGTCGGCGATGTCGGCGAGGGTTCCGCGGAGGACCAGTTCCTCGGGCTGGCTGGCACGGTAGACAACCGCGACGGGGCAATCCGATCCGTGGAATTCGGCGAGTTCGGCTGCCAGCGTTCGAATGCGGGTGATCGCCAGGTGCAGGACCAAAGTCGCTCCGGTACGGGCGAATTCGACCAAGGCCTCCGATTCGGGCATCGCAGTGGAGCGGGCCTGGGTGCGGGTGAGCACAACCGATTGGACTACCTCGGGGACGGTCAATTCGGTGCCGAGGATGGCGGCCGCGGCGGCGTAGGCGGGGACGCCGGGCGTGACATCCCATGGGACACCGTGCGCGTCGAGGCGGCTGGTCTGTTCGGTGAGAGCGGAGTAGATGGACGGGTCGCCGGAGCACAGGCGGGCGACGTCGCGGCCGGATTCGTTGGCGCGAACCAGGTGGGCGATGATCTGGTCGAGGTCGAGGTGCTGGGTGTCGATGAGTTCGGTGCCGGGGGCGCAGTGGGCGAGCACCTCGGGGTCGAGGTAGGTGCCTGCGTACAGGCAGACCGGGGAGGTCCTGAGCAGGGTCACCGCGCGGACTGTCAGCAGGTCCGCGGCGCCCGGACCGGCGCCGATGAAATGCACCGTCATCGCACACCGCTTCGCGCCATCGCCACACCGCTTCGGGCCGCGCGGCTGCGTCCACCGTCCGCGGGCACGCCGGTCCGTGACTCGGTCATGCGCTGTCCTCTACTTCCGTCTCGGTTACCGACGGCAGGCGTAGCGTCGGCGACGACGAGTCTATTCAGCCGGTCATATCGAAGGCCGCGATGACCTTCTCCGGCCGCACCCGCACCACCACCTCGCCGGGGACGCCGTTGCGCTTGCCGAACTCCTCGGCTCGGTCGGCGCCCATATAGCGGGCACCGATCGCGGTGGCCGTGCGCAGCAGCTCGTCCGGATCTTCCGACAGCGTCACTGTGCCCTGGACCTGCACGAACGCATACGGCAATGCCTCGAGATCGACACATAGCGCGATCCGATCGTCGCGAGCGAACGCCCTGCCCTTCGCCGAAGTCCTGCCCGTGTTGAACACCAACTCGTCGCCTTCGACGATGAACCACACCGGTGCCACCACCGGCCGCCCGTCGCCAGCGGTGAACGCCACCTTGGCCGTCCGCGTGCCTCGAGTGAGAAAGTCACGCACCTTCGGATCCGACATTGTCGTCATCCGCCCACCATAGAGCCAGCGAGTCCAGATGACCGCTCAGATCGCGCCCTGTTCACGGGCCCGTGCGACGGCGGACGTCCGGGACCGGACGCCCAGTTTTCCGTAGATGTGGACCAGATGCGATTTGACGGTGGTTTCGCTCAGGAACAGCTCGCGGGCGATGTCGCGGTTGGAGCGGCCGTCGGCGACCAGGCGAAGGACTTCGATCTCACGGGGGCTGAGGGTGGTGTCGGGGCGTCGGACTCGGGTCATCAACCGGGACGCGACCGTGGGTGACAGAACGCTCTCCCCCGCCGCAGCCGAGCGGACCGCGGCGAGCAGTTCGGCGGGTGGGGTGTCCTTGAGGATGTAGCCGCAGGCGCCGGCCTCGATGGCGCCGAGGATATCGGCGTCGGTGTCGTAGTTGGTGACCACGAGGACGTTGGGCGGGTCGGGTAGGGCACGCAGTTCGGCGGTTGCCTGCGCACCGTTGCGGCCGGGGCCGAAGCTGAGATCCATCAGGACGACGTCGACGGGTTCGGTGGTGCAGAAGGCAACTGCGGCCTCTGCGGTCGGTACATCACCGACGACGCGGATGTCGTCAGCCCCCTCGAGCAGGGCACGCAGCCCCGCCCGGACGATCGCGTGGTCATCGGCGAGCAGCAGTCGGATCACGGGATCTCCCCTACCTCATCGAGTTGCCCACCTCGTAACGGCAACGGAAACGACACCGTCACCGCGGTATGTCCGGGCTCGGACTCGACCGTCATCGCACCGCCCTGCTGCTCGACCCGGCGACGCATGGCGTCCAGACCGAACGAGCCCGGTGGCGGCTGGTCGAGAATGCCCGCTGCGATACCGACGCCGTCGTCGACCACATCGAGTAGGACCTCGGCCTCGGCATAGGTCAGGGTGAGGCGCATCCGGGAGGCGTGTGCGTGCCGGACGACATTTGCCACCGCCCCCTGGGCGATGCGGACGAGCGCGGCCTCGATCGGCATCGGCAGCTGCTCCGGTGTCCCTTCCACGACCAGCTGCGCGGCCAGGCTCGGTGTGGCGGCTCGGCGGCAGACCCGCTCCAACGCCTCGGCCAGCGACTTGCCTTCCAAGGCGGCGGGTGTCAATTCAGCGATGAGTCTTCTGGTTTCGGCCAGGTCTTCGGCCGCTGTCGTGCGGGCCAATCGAATCTGCGGCAGCGCGGGATGATCCGGCGCTGCCTGTTCGGCGGCATGCAACAGCAGCTGGATGCTGCTCAACCCCTGGGCGACGGTGTCGTGGATTTCCTGGGCGAGACGTTCACGTTCGGCGAGCTTGCCCGCCGTGCGCTCCTGTTCGGCGAGTGAGGCTCTGGTGCTGAGCAATTCGGTGATGAGGCGTTCGCGTTCGGCTGACTCGCGAAACAACATCCGGTAGCCGAGCGCGATACCGACCGCCACCGCCGCGCCGAACACCGGACCGATGACACCGGCCACCGACCAGCCCCGGTGAACGCCGAAACCGACCACCGCCACACCGGTCGCCGCGGCTACGGCCACATAGTTCGCCGGGCGTGGGAGCAGGTGCAGATACAGGAAGAACAGGCCGAAGGCGAGATAGATGGCGTCGGCGGACAGTGCGACGAGTATGAGCCACAGGACCGTCAGGACACCGAGCCACAGCAGCATCCGGCCGCGCCGATCACTCACCGCGGCGCCGGCGAAGTAGACGCCGAGGAACCCGGCACACAACACCACCACCGCGACCGGATAGTCGGCGCCAGGCAGCAACGCCCGGATCACCACCACGGCCACCAGCGCGGTCACCAGCACATGCAGCCCCAACCGCAACGTGGTGACGACAGGGGTGAGCGGCGACGGGTGCACGGTGCCAGCTTATGCGCGGCTACCTGGGCGGCATCCATCAAAAGGTGTAAAGCGAGTACCGACCTTCGATCGTCGGCAGTTGGTTCGCGTGCGCGATGGTTCGGGCGCTCGGGCTCGGCATGGTGGACATATGTTCGTCGCACTCCGAGATCTCCGCGCTGCCCGCGGCCGCTTCGCGCTCATCACGCTGGTCGTCACCCTGGTCGCGCTGCTGGTGAGTTTCCTGAGCGGACTCACCGCAGGCCTCGCGCACCAGAACATCTCCGCTGTCGACAGCATCGATGCCGACGCCGTCGTCTTCGCCGACACCGGCGCAGACCCATCGTTCGATACCTCGGCGTTGACCGAACAGCAGATCGCGCTGTGGCAGCAAGCAGGTGGATCGGTCGACCCGATCGGGATCAGCCGGGCCCGCGCGACCTCGGCGACCGGCGCGGCGCCCAGCCAGGTCGCCCTGTTCGGCGCGGACGGAAACACCTTCGGCAATCGAACCGCAACCGAGCCTGGCACCGTCGTACTCAGTGATGGGGCAGCCTCGGCCCTCGATGCCGGGACAGGCGATCCGGTCGATCTCGGCGGCCACACCTTCACGGTCGCAGCGGTACACGGCGACGACTGGTACAGCCATACGCCCGTGGTGTGGATGACATTGCCGGACTGGCAGTCGGTGAGCCCGCGTTCCGGGGCGGCTACCGTGCTCGCAGTCTCGGACGTGCGGGCGCTAGACGCGGTGAACGCCGCGGCTCACACCACAACGACCACTCCGTCCGACGCTTTGTCGGCGATCGGTTCCTATGAGGCCGAAAACGGTTCGCTGACCGTGATGACGCTGCTGCTGTTCGCCATCTCCGCGCTGGTGATCGGCGCCTTCTTCACCGTGTGGACGATTCAGCGGCTGCCCGATATCGCCACGTTGAAAGCCCTCGGTGCGACCTCGGCGTCGCTGGTGCGCGATGCGCTGACGCAGGCGGCGATCGTGCTGACCGCCGGTGTCGCCGCGGGTCTCGCGATCACGGTGGCGGCGGCGAGTCTGATGGGCGACGCGCTGCCGTTCGTCGTCAGCCCGTCGACCACGCTGCTGCCCGCAGCCGCATTGATCCTGCTCGGCCTCGGCGGCGCCGCGTTCGCACTGCGCTTCCTGTTCACCACCGACCCCCTCACCGCGCTCGGCGCGGCCCGCTGACCTGAGGAGAACACGCGATGACGACTGGTGTGACGGTCACAGATGTCACCCTGACCTACCCCGACGGCGGCGGCCGGATCACCGCACTCGACCACGTGAGCATGCATGTTCCCGGCGGCACCGTCGCCGCCGTGACCGGACCGTCCGGGTCGGGCAAGTCGAGCCTGCTCGCCGTCGTCTCCACGCTCATCCGACCGGACTCCGGACAGGTACATCTCGACACGGAGGGCGGCCGTGTCGATCTGGCCGCGTGCTCGCGCCGTGACGCGGCCGCGCTACGCAGGTCCTCGATCGGCATCGTCTTCCAGCAGCCGAATCTTGTTCCCGCGCTCACCGCCCTCGAACAGCTCGAGGCCATGGACCACCTCGGTCAGCGTCTACTGACCTTACCCACCCGCCGACGCCGAACCCGCGCCAAGGCAATGGCTTTGCTCGATTCTGTCGGGCTGGCCGACCATGCGGGCAAGCGGCCCGCTCAGCTGTCCGGCGGTCAGCGCCAACGCGTGAATATAGCCCGCGCATTGATGAACGACCCGGCGCTGCTGGTGATCGACGAGCCGACCAGCGCGCTCGACTCCGAACGTGGCTCCGCCATCATCGATCTCATCCTCGAAGTCGTGCGAACCCGCGAGGCCGCCACCCTCCTTGTCACTCACGACCACACCCACCTCCCCCGGATGGACGCCGTCTACCGCATGGTCGACGGACAACTCACCGCACCGGAACTGCCCGCGGCAACAATTCCTGCGGCGTCCTGACCTGCACAGATTCCGCTTTTTCCGGCACCGATCCAGGCGGACTGGCTTTTATTTTTTTCTGACGTATGGTCGAGGGCAGTTGGAACTTCGAAAGCAGGAGCGACAATGGCGGACAAATCCAACGGAAAAACGTTGAAGAAGCCCTCGACTACGCTGAAGGAGCGTCGGGCGGCGAAGCGTGAGCGCGAGGCCGGCGCCTCGGTGATTATTCGGAAACGCAAGAGCTGAAACACTTCCCACTCGGCGCAGCGGCCTGACACCCGCTCGATAGCATGTCATGGAGAAGGGTTCCGGACCACCAGCCCCCGCTGCCGGCCCAATTTTCTCAGCGTGTCAATTCTCTCTCGGATGAGTACCGAGATTCACTGTGCCGCCTTTTTGCTACCACACAAAAAGGCGGCACAACTCACGCGAACAGCCGAACAAATTTTACGGTCAGGAGTAGCCATGGCTTCATCCGGAATCGCGGACCGAGCGACCGACCGCGGGGCGGGTTTCAGCACCTCCGAGATCAGGGCACGCATCAAAGAGATGTTCGATGCCAGGACCCAGCACATACGAGCAGACGGGAACGGCAGTCGTGATCGCGACGAAGGTGAACCGTAGGGGCGAGATAGACCCGCGGCCGCGGCGCTGCTCGCCGTCCACGACTTGGCAGGCCGGTCGATCACCCGTCGTGATCGGGCGGCCGACGCAACTGCTCGAGTCTGTCCTCACAGAGTTGCGCCGCAATGGATTGACTGCGAGTTACGGTGGCGCACCACGTATTTCGCAACCGCTGCCGATACCGGCCCGACCAGTCGAGCGGCGACAAGAGCCGAAGATCCCTGCCGGGATCGATCCGTCGCCGCGACCGCAGATCGCCGGCGAACTCGGCACCGGCCGGGCATCGATCATCGTCATCGTCGATCGATCGATGATCGAGTTCCTGTTCGGAGACCGCACGGGCAGCGGAGCGGGCATCCGACTGATGAACCGGGCCCGACGTGTGCGCTCGGCCGAGCGCCAGATCTGCGACCTGGCCGCCACGAAGGCGCTCGCGATCGCCGCGCGCCGACTACTCGTCGTGTGCGACACAGGGCGGACGTCCCCGGCCGAACGCACGCGAGCGATTCGCTGGGTGCGGGGATTGGCGCACCGGGTCGGCTACGAATGCTCTATCAACGGGCTGCACGGTCTAGCCACCTGGTACACCGTGATCCTCTCCGGCGTCACTGTCGCCCACGCGGCCCAATCGGTCGTCGATTGGCAACGGGACGGGCCCGTCAGGTGACGGTAGTCAGTGCCGACCGAGCAGGGCCGGCTGCTGTTCGTGGATCAACTCGACGAGTGCCTCGACGACCGCGGCGACCTCGGGGCGGCGCAGCGTCTCGGGGCGGGAGACGAGCCAATAGGACAGCCGGACGGTAACCGCGTCCGGAAGGACACGAACCAGGTCTGCATGGCGGTCGGCCATGAAACACGGCAGCAGGCCGAGACCTGCGCCGGCGCGGGTGGCTTCGACATGGACGAAGACATTCGTCGAGGTCACCGATTCGCGCATAGCGGGCGCGAAACTGGAGGCGAGGTCCAGATCGTCCACTTGGAGCATCGAATCGATGAAATACACCAGTGGATGGCCGGCGAGATCGGCGATGGCGCAGGGGGTTCCGTATTCGGCCAGATAGTCGCGGGCGCCGTAGAGGCCGAGGCAGTAGTCACCGAGCCGAATCGCCGTGGCGCGCTGCACCTGTGGTTCGCCGACGACGACTTCGATATCCAGACCAGACCGCTGCTGTGAGGCCCGCCGGGTGGTTGCGACGATCTCGACGGCGACTCGCGGATGCTCGCGCCGAACCCGAGCCGCGGCCGGAGCGGCGAGATAGGCGCTGAAACCGTCGGTCGCCGACAGTCGCACCACACCTTCCAGCTCCCGCTGCCCTCGCGGAGTCGCGATGAACTTGATCGCCGTCTCGATGGTTTCCGCCGCGACCAGCGCCGCCCTACCGAGCTCGGTGAGCTCCCAGCCACCGGCCGATCGGGTCAGCACTCGCCCGCCGAGGGTCTGCTCCAGCGCGGCGATGCGGCGCGCGATCGTGGTGTGGTTGATGCCGAGCTCGTTCGCCGCGGTGACGTAGCGTCCCGAACGCCCGACAGCCAGCAGAACCAGCAGATCATCGGCGCTGGGACGCCGTGTCGGACCGGAGGCGGACGCGCTCATTTCTGCATTTTTGCAGACATGCCCTGCGCATCTGGCCATTGCCGCCGATAACCCTGTGCACTGATACTCATCGACATGGCCTGTGGCGGCCATCACATTCGATCAGTGATGTGGTCGCGATGATGAGGGAGTTTCAACGATGAGCGTGCACGACGCGGCGAGGCGAACCGAGGACCGAGGAGCACCGACCGGCCTACGCAGAGTGGTCGCCGCGTCGATGGCGGGCACGATCGTCGAGTGGTACGAGTTCTTCCTGTACGGCACGGCCGCGACGCTGGTGTTCAGCAAGGTGTTCTTCGCCGAGAGCACCAGCGATCTGGACGCGATCCTCGCGGCATTCGTCACCTACGCGGTGGGTTTCGCGGCCCGGCCGCTCGGCGGCGTCGTCTTCGGCCACTTCGGCGACAAGTACGGACGCAAGAAGCTGCTGCAATTCAGCCTGCTTCTGGTCGGCGCGGCCACGTTCCTGATGGGCTGTCTGCCGACCTTCGGCCAGGTCGGCTACTGGGCGCCGACAATGCTGGTCATCCTGCGCTTCATCCAGGGTTTCGCGGTCGGCGGCGAGTGGGGTGGTGCGGTTCTGCTCGTGGCCGAGCACAGCCCGAACCGCAGTCGCGGATTCTGGGCGAGTTGGCCGCAGGCGGGTGTGCCCGCGGGCAATCTGCTCGCGACAGTGGTGCTGCTGGCGTTGACATCGACCCTGTCGGACGCGGCATTCCTGAGCTGGGGCTGGCGTGTGGCGTTCTGGCTGTCGGCGGTGGTCGTGCTGATCGGCTACTACGTGCGCACCAAAGTCACCGACGCGCCGATCTTCGTCGCCGCGCAGCAGGAGGCCGAGCAGGCCCGCGCCACCTCGTTCAGTGTGGTGGAGGTGCTGAAGCGTTATCCGCGTGGCGTTTTCACCGCCATGGGCCTGCGCTTCGGCGAGAACATCATGTACTACCTGGTCGTCACGTTCACGATCACCTATCTCAAGGTGCAGGTCGACGTCGATACCGACACCATCCTGTGGTGGCTGTTGATCGCCCACGCCATCCACTTCTTCGCGATCCCGATGGTCGGCAGGCTCAGCGACCGGTTCGGCAGGCGGCCGGTGTATCTGATCGGTGCCATCACTGCGGGCACCTGGGGCTTCTTCGCCTTCCCGATGATGGACAGCGGCCACAACGCGGTCATCCTGTCCGCGATCATCATCGGCCTGCTGTTCCACGCACTCATGTACGCCGCACAGCCCGCGATCATGGCGGAGATGTTCCCCACCCGGATGCGGTACTCGGGTGTCTCGCTTGGCTATCAGGTGACCTCGATCGTCGCGGGTTCGCTCGCCCCGATCATCGCGGTGCGGCTCCTCGACACCTTCGACTCCTCGGTGCCCATCGCCTGGTATCTGGCCGGTGCGTGCGCGTTGACCGCCGTCGCGGTGATCGTCGCCAAGGAGACCAGCGGCCTCGACCTGGCCGAGATCGACTCGGCCGATGCGGCGAACCTTGCTTCCGAGGCCGGACGTGGTTCGACGGCACCTGCCGACGCACCCGCGCCCGTCACGGTGAAATGAGTGCCTCCGACCAGCGGCCGTCACCCGGGTATGAGCTGTGCCCTGGCGAGGAACGCCGCATCGCAACGACCACGGAGACGACGCGATGAGTGATCTGGCCGGACGGCGAGCGTTGGTAACCGGCGGGGCGAGCGGGATCGGCGCTGCGTGCTCCCGGGCGCTCGCCGCGCGGGGCGCCCACGTCACCGTCGCCGATATCGACGAGGTAGGCGCGAAGGCGCTGGCCGAGGAGATCGGCGGCACAGCCTGGGGCGTCGATCTGCTCGATATCGGAGAGCTCGAGCAGCTGACCCTCGAGGTCGAAGTCCTGGTGAACAATGCCGGCATCCAGAGCATCGACCCCATCACCGAGTTCGCGCCGCAGCGGTTCCGCACCCTGATGACGTTGATGGCCGAAGTGCCGTTCCTGCTGATCCGGGCCTCGCTGCCGCATATGTACGAGCAGGGATTCGGCCGAATCGTGAACATCTCCTCGGTGCACGGTCTGCGGGCCTCGGAGTACAAGATCGCCTACGTCGCCGCCAAACACGCCTTGGAGGGCATTTCCAAGGTGACCGCTCTGGAGGGCGGCAGGCACGGCGTGACGAGCAACTGCGTCAACCCCGGCTATGTGCGCACCCCCCTGGTCGACAAGCAGATCGCCGATCAGGCCAGAACTCACGGCATCGCCGAAAGCGAAGTACTGGAACGGATTCTGCTCACCGAGAGCTCGATCAAACGGCTGGTGGAGCCGGAGGAAGTCGGTGCGCTCACCGCATGGCTGGCGGGGCAGGACGCCGGGATGGTCACGGGCGCCTCCTACACGATGGACGGAGGTTGGAGCGCCCGGTGATCGGTCGGTCGCGGCGCTGGTGCGCGGATGCGCGGCGACTCCGCGCGAGTGCTGCCGGAGGTCGCGCCGCAGGCTCCAGCGCCCGACTCCCGTCAGGTCAACGCCGCGATCGCCATTCCGCGAAGGATCGCTCGCGCCCGCGCAGCCGTTGCCGGGGTCGCACTGTGCGGGGTGGAGTTCATCAGACCGAACGCCGCGTGCGCCTTGACCCGCGCCGCGTCCTCGGCCAGTCCGGGGTGCAGTTCCCGCTGCACCCCCACCCAGATCTCGACGTAGCGGCGCTGGAAGCGGCGCACCTCGCGACGCGCGGGCTCGGGAACGTTGTCGAGGTCGCGGTCCTGGATGCGGATCAGCTCGGGCTCGCCGAGGGCGAAGTCGAGATGGAAATCGACCAGCTTGCCGAGCGCCTCGCCCGGCGACGAAGCGTCCGCAACGACCGCCTCACCACCCTCGAAGAGCCTGCGGCTGACTCCGACCAGCAGTTCGGCCAGCAGGGCGTCCTTGTTCGGGAAGTGCCGGTAGACCGCGGGCCCGCTGATACCAACGGCCGCGCCGAGGTCGTCCAGGCGCATGCCGAGGAAGCCGCGGTCGGCGATCAGCCGGGCACCTGCGTCGAGCAACTGCCGCCTGCGCTCGGCTTTCTGCTGTTCACGGCGCGTGGGCGTGCCGGTTTCCGTGCCGGTCATCGGCGCTCCTCCCAGCGGGTCTGGACAACTCGGTTAGTCAAGATTAACCTGTATTCCAGTTATCAGCGATTAACTGACTGGCAGGATGGCGTGATGACGATGACCCAGGACCCGCGAGCGAGCGCGGTCTCCGACAACTACGCGGCGCATCAGGCGCTGGTCGGCGATCTGCGCGCCCGGCTCGCCGCGACCGCGCTCGGCGGACCCGAGAAGGCCAGGCAGCGCCATATCGCGCGCGGCAAGCTGCTGCCGCGCCAGCGGGTGGATCAGCTGCTCGATCCGGGCAGCCCGTTCCTCGAGCTGTCGCCACTGGCGGCGACCGGGATGTACGACGACGAATGTCCGGGCGCCGGCGTCATCACCGGCATCGGCCGGGTGTCGGGCCGCGAATGCGTGATCGTCGCCAACGATGCGACGGTCAAGGGCGGCACCTACTACCCGCTCTCGGTGAAGAAGCATCTGCGCGCGCAGGAAGTCGCCCTGCAGAACCATCTGCCCTGCGTCTACCTGGTCGATTCCGGCGGTGCGTATCTGCCGCATCAGGACGAGGTGTTCCCCGATCGTGAGCATTTCGGCCGGATCTTCTACAACCAGGCGAATATGAGCGCCAAGGGCATCGCGCAGATCGCGGCCGTCATGGGATCGTGCACCGCGGGCGGCGCGTATGTGCCCGCGATGAGCGATGAAGCGGTGATCGTGCGTGATCAGGGCACCATCTTTCTCGGCGGTCCCCCGCTGGTGAAGGCGGCCACCGGCGAGGTCGTCACCGCGGAGGAACTCGGTGGCGGTGCCTTGCATTCCCGCACGTCCGGCGTCACCGACCATCTCGCCGACGACGATCAGGACGCGCTGCGGATCGTGCGCCGGATCGTCGCCACCCTCGGTCCGCGCCAGGACAGCCCGTGGGAGGTGCGCACGCCGGTGGAGCCCGCTGCGCCTGCCGAAGAGTTGTACGACGTGGTCCCGGTCGACCTGCGCACCCCCTATGACGTACGCGAAGTGATCACCCGCATCGTCGACGGTGACCCCGACGGCGGCAACGGCTTCCACGAATTCAAAGCCGAATACGGCAAAACGCTGGTGACCGGATTCGCCCACATCCACGGGCATCCGGTCGGCATCGTCGCCAACAATGGCGTGCTGTTCAGCGAATCCGCCATGAAGGGCGCCCATTTCATCGAACTGTGCGATAAGCGCAAGATTCCGCTGCTGTTCCTGCAGAACATCACCGGATTCATGGTCGGCCGCGATTACGAAGCGGGCGGTATCGCCAAGCACGGAGCGAAGATGGTTACCGCGGTGGCGTGCGCGCGCGTGCCGAAGCTGACGGTTGTCATCGGCGGTTCGTACGGCGCGGGCAACTACTCCATGTGCGGGCGTGCTTATTCGCCGCGCTTCCTGTGGATGTGGCCCAATGCCCGGATCTCGGTCATGGGCGGCGAGCAGGCGGCGTCGGTGTTGTCGACGGTGCGCGGCGATCAGCTCGACAGCAGCGGAAAGCCCTGGACCGAGGACGACCAGGAGGCGTTCAAGGCGCCGATCCGCGATCAGTACGAACGTCAGGGCAACCCCTACTACTCCACCGCGCGGATCTGGGACGACGGCGTCATCGACCCCGCCGACACCAGAACCGTGCTCGGCCTCGCCCTGTCGGTCTGCGCACAGGCTCCACTGGAACCTGTCTCCTACGGCGTCTTCCGGATGTGATGACCATGCTGAACAAGACTGATCCCGTCGGTTTCGACACCGTCCTCGTCGCCAATCGTGGCGAAATCGCGGTGCGCGTCATCCGCACGCTGCGCGAGATGGGCATCCGTTCGGTCGCGGTGTACAGCGATGCCGATGTCGACGCCAGGCACGTCCACGAGGCCGATGTCGCGATCCGGCTCGGGCCCGCGCCCGCGCGTGAGAGCTATCTGGATATCGCCAAGGTCGTCGACGCCGCTGTGCGCACCGGCGCCCGAGCCGTCCATCCCGGCTACGGATTCCTCTCCGAGAACGCCGCTTTCGCCGCGGCGCTGGCCGAGAAGGACATCGTCTTCCTCGGCCCGCCCGCCAAGGCGATCGAGGTGATGGGCGACAAGATCACTGCCAAGAACACGGTCTCGGCCTTCGATGTGCCGGTCGTGCCCGGCATCGCCGAGCCGGGTCTCGACGACACCGCGCTGATCGCCGCCGCCACCGCGATCGGTTATCCGGTGCTGGTCAAGCCATCCGCCGGTGGTGGCGGTAAGGGGATGCGACTGGTCGAGGATCCGGCCGGCCTGCCTGCCGCGCTCGCGAGCGCCCGTCGTGAGGCCGGCGCCGCGTTCGGTGACGACACGCTGTTCCTGGAACGGTTCGTTACCCGGCCGCGGCATATCGAGGTGCAGATCCTCGCCGACCAGCACGGCAACGTCGTCCATCTGGGCGAACGCGAATGCAGCCTGCAACGCAGGCATCAGAAGGTCATCGAGGAGGCGCCCTCCCCGCTGCTGGACGCGGCGACCAGGGCCAGGATCGGCACCGCTGCCTGCAATACCGCGCGCAGTGTCGACTATGTGGGTGCCGGCACGGTCGAGTTCATCGTGTCGGCGGACCGGCCGGACGAGTTCTTCTTCATGGAGATGAACACCCGCCTGCAGGTCGAGCATCCGGTGACCGAAATGGTGACCGGCGTCGACCTGGTCGAATGCCAGGTGCGGGTCGCCGCCGGACAGCGGATCACGTTGGCGCAGGAGGACATCCGGCTCATCGGCCATGCGGTCGAGGCGCGCGTCTATGCCGAGGATCCCGGCCGCGGCTTCCTGCCGACCGGTGGCACAGTGGTCGATCTGGCCGAACCGAGCGGCAACGGCGTCCGCGTGGATTCCGGATTGCGTGTCGGCACCGTCGTCGGCAGCGACTACGACCCGATGCTGTCGAAGGTTATCGCGCACGGCCCCGACCGCGCTGCCGCGTTGACGGCGCTGGATCGTGCGCTGGCCGATACCGCCGTGCTCGGCGTGACGACCAATATCGAGTTCCTGCGCTTCCTGCTCGAGGACCCGGATGTGGTAGCGGGTCGCCTGGATACCGCGCTGCTCGACCGTAGGGCCGTTGGCTTCACGCCCGCACCGGTCACCGACGACGCCTTCGCCGCGGCTGCGGTCTATCACTGGCTGCGCCGCTGGCCGACGGCACCGGGCGACCCGTGGCAGCAGCCCACCGGCTGGCGCGTCGGGGACACCGCCCCCACCTCGATCCGGCTCGGCGGCGGCGAGCGCACCGAGCACGTGTTTCTGACCGGCACCCCCGCGGCCGCCGAACTGCGGGTCGGCGACGACGGTTCGCCCGTCACCTTGTCCGCCGCCCTGCTCGCTCCAGGACTGCTCACGATCACCGTCGATGGCCTGCGCCGCGACTATCGCGTCGCCGAACATGAGCACCGCCTGTGGGTCGGCGGTCCGTTAGGGGTTACCTCACTGCGCGAGGTGGCGGAGGTGAATGTCCGCGCCGGTGACGCCGATTCGGGTGACACCGAGATCCGTAGCCCCATGCCCGGTTCGGTGATTTCGGTGCCGGTCGAGTCCGGCGCCGAGGTTGCCGCGGGCGCGCCCGTGATCGTCGTGGAGGCGATGAAGATGGAGCATTCGCTCACCGCGCCGGCCGCGGGCACCGTCGAACTCCTGGTCGAGCCCGGCGATCAAGTGAGCCTGGACCAGGTGCTCGCCCGCATCCACAGCGCGCCCGCCGCTACCCCCGAATCAGCTGTTGCCGCCGAAAACGCCGACATGCCCGCCGGACTCGGCGCCGACCGGTAGCTCCGCGGCGCCACCGACATCTCGACCGACCGATAGGACCAACCGTGACCGATTACCTTTCCACCGGAACACTTCCCGACGAATACCGCGACCTGGCCCTGACCGTGCGCGATTTCGCCAACCAGGTCGTCGCCCCGGTCGCCGCCGAACACGACGCCAACCACACCTTCCCGTACAAGGTCGTCGAGGGCATGGCCGAGATGGGTCTGTTCGGCCTGCCGTTCCCCGAGGAGTTCGGTGGTATGGGCGGCGACTACTTCGCGCTGTGCCTTGCACTCGAGGAGCTGGGCAAGATCGACCAGAGTGTGGCGATCACCCTGGAGGCGGGCGTCTCGCTTGGTGCCATGCCGATCTACCGGTTCGGCAACGACAAACAGAAGCAGGAATGGTTGCCGCAGCTGACCAGCGGCCGCAACCTTGCCGCGTTCGGTCTCACCGAGCCCGGTGCGGGCAGCGATGCGGGCGGCACCCGCACCACAGCGGTCGCCGACAGTGGTGACTGGGTCATCAACGGCAGCAAACAGTTCATCACCAACTCCGGCACCGACATCACCAAGCTGGTGACGGTGACCGCGGTGACCGGAGAAGCGGGCGGCAAGAAGGAGATCTCCACCATCCTCGTGCCCACCGATACCCCCGGGTTCGTCGCCGAGCCCGCCTACAACAAGGTCGGCTGGAACGCATCCGACACCCACCCGCTGTCGTTCACCGATGTGCGGGTTCCGCAGGAGAACCTGCTCGGTGAACGCGGCCGCGGCTACGCGAACTTCCTTCGCATCCTCGACGAGGGCCGCATCGCCATCGCCGCGCTGTCCACCGGCGCCGCTCAGGGCTGTGTCGACGAGAGCGTGCGCTACGCCAAGGAACGCGAGGCCTTCGGCAGGGCGATCGGCACCAATCAGGCCATCGCGTTCAAGATCGCCCGCATGGAGGCCCGTGCGCACACCGCCCGCGCCGCCTACTACGACGCGGCCGCGCTGATGCTCGCCGGTAAGCCGTTCAAGAAGCAGGCCTCGATCGCCAAGCTGATCGCGGGCGAGGCGGCCATGGACAACGCCCGCGACGCCACGCAGATCTTCGGCGGCTACGGCTTCATGAACGAATACCCTGTGGCCAGGCACTACCGCGACAGCAAGATCCTGGAGATCGGTGAAGGCACGACGGAGGTGCAATTGATGTTGATCGCGCGGGAGCTCGGCCTGTGACGGAGCAGCGCCGCGTCGTCCAGCGAGGACTGTGGTTCGAGGAATTCGAGACCGATGTGGTCTATGAGCACCGGCCCGGCCGCACCATCACCGAGGCCGACAATGTCCTGTTCACGACGCTGACCATGAATACCCAGGCGCTGCACTTGGACGCCGCGTTCAGCGAGGCGCAGCCGCCGTTCAATCAGCGCCTGGTGAACTCGATGTTCACGCTGTCCACACTGGTCGGATTGTCGGTGGCGCAGCTGACGCAGGGCACGCTGGTGGCCAACCTCGGTTTCGGCGATATCGGATTCCCGAATCCGTTGTTCCACGGCGACACCATCTACGCCGAGACCGTCGTCACCGAGAAGCGGGCGTCGAAGTCGCGGCCGGGCGAGGGCATCGTCAGCCTCGCCCATGCCGCCCACAATCAGCATGGCGATCTGGTCGCCACCGCGACCAGGAAGACCCTGGTCCGGATGCGTCCGGAGCCGGCATGAGCTGGGAGATGCCCGGACCGGCCTGGCTGTTCTGCCCGGCGGACCGGCCCGAACGCTTCGCGAAGGCGGCCGCGGCGGCCGATGTGGTGATCCTCGATCTGGAGGACGGGGTCGCCGCAGGCGATAAGTCGGCGGCCCGCACAGCGCTGGTCGAGACGCCGCTCGACCCGGAGACCACGATCGTGCGGGTCAACGCCGCAGGCACCGATGAGCACCGCCACGACCTGGCCGCGCTCATCGATACCGGGTACCGGCGGATCATGCTGCCCAAATGTGAGTCGACGGCGCAGCTGGCCGCGCTGTCGCCCTACGAGGTCATCGTGCTGGTGGAGTCACCGCTCGGCGCGCTGGAAGTCGAGCGCACGGCGGCGGCCGAGAACACCATCGGGGTCATGTGGGGTGCGGAAGACCTGGTCGCCGGGCTCGGCGGTCAGTCGAGCAGGCATGCGGACGGCAGCTATCGCGACGTGGCCCGGCATGTCCGCTCGAAGTCGCTGCTTGCGGCCAAGGCACACGGCAGGCTCGCTATCGATTCGGTGTATCTCGATATCGCCGATCTGGACGGGTTTCGCACCGAGACCGAGGACGCGGTGGCCGTTGGCTTCGACGTCAAGGTCGCCATCCATCCGAAGCAGGTGGCTGTCATCCGCGAGGCCTATACCCCGTCCGATGGCGAGATCGCTTGGGCGCGTGGCGTCCTCGAACAGGTGCCGCACCATCGCGGTGTCTTCGCCTACCAGGGCCGCATGGTCGACGCGCCCGTCCTGCGGCACGCCGAACAGATCGTCCGGCGCGCCCGCAGCTGATCCGCACACCGAGCCAGGAGAACCACGATGCAGCCACAGTGGGTGCCCACCGACCGGGACATCGCCGAGGCGAAGATCACCGATTTCGCCCGCTTCGTCACCGCACGCACCGGCGTCCCCACGCTGGACTACGCCGCACTGTGGCAGTGGTCGGTGGACGACATTCCCGGCTTCTGGCGCGCCCTGTGGGACTACTTCGAACTCGGTGATATCGCGGGCGAGGTGCTGGCCGATGAGTCGATGCCTGGTGCGCGCTGGTTTCCCGGCACGCGGTTGAACTATGTGGATCAGGTGGTCAGGCAGTTCCGCACCGACCGTCCGGCGATCGTGCAGCTCAGTGACGGCGGCGAGGAGGTCACCGAGGTCTCGTGGACCGAATTGATCGACCACACCGCCGCATTCGCGCGAACCCTGCGCTCGCTCGGAGTGCGGCCCGGCGACCGGGTGGCCGGCTATCTGCCCAATATCGCCGAGGCCGTGATCGCATTCCTCGGAACGGCCGCGGTGGGTGCGGTGTGGAGCGCCTGCGGACAGGACTACACCGCCAAGGCCGCCCTCGACCGGCTCGGCCAGCTCGAGCCGACGGTGCTCGTCACCGCCGACGGCTACCGCTTCGGCGGGAAAACGCACGATAAACGCGAGGACATCGCCCAGCTGCGCGCCGGGCTGACCACCGTGCGCACGACCGTCGTCGTCTCGCGGCTCGGACTCGAGGTTGCGGAAGCGATGTCCTGGGCCGACGCCGTCACGAGCACCGACGCCGACGCGGTGATCGAGACCGCGCCCGTCGATTTCGATCATCCGCTGTGGATCGTGTTCTCCTCCGGCACCACCGGACTGCCAAAGGGCATCGTGCACGGCCACGGCGGTGTGCTGCTCGAACATCTGAAAGCCGTGGCGCTGCAATCCGATATCGGCCCCGACGACACCTACTTCTGGTACACCAGCCCCAGCTGGATGATGTGGAACTTCCAGGTCGCCGGACTGCTCGCGGGTGCGACGATCGTCTGCTTCGACGGCAGCCCGACCTACCCGGATCCGGCCGCACTATGGCGGATCGCGGCGAAGGTGCGCGCGACCGTACTCGGCACCAGCCCGGGCTATGTGCTGGCCTGCATCAAGGCGGGTTCGGTACCGCGGACCGAGCACGATCTGTCGGCGTTGCGGTTGATCGGGATCACCGGCTCCGCGCTGCCGCCGTCGTCGGCACTGTGGTTGCGCGACAACGTCGGCACCCATATCCCGGTCTCCTCGATCAGCGGCGGCACCGATGTGGTGTCGGCGTTCGTCGGCGGCGTACGCACGGTGCCGGTGTGGCCGGGTGAACTGTCAGCGCCGTATCTGGGTGTGGCACTGGATGCTTACGACGAGTCGGGCAAGCCGGTGCGCGGCGAGGTCGGTGAACTGGTGATCACCCGGCCCATGCCCTCCATGCCGGTGAGCTTCTGGCGCGATCCGGACGGAAAGCGTTATCACGACGCCTATTTCGATACCTACCCGGGCGTGTGGCGGCACGGTGACTGGATCACCCTCACCGAACACGGTTCCATCGTGGTGCACGGCCGCTCCGATTCCACACTCAACCGGCACGGCATCCGGATGGGCAGCGCCGATATCTACCAGGCCGTGGAACGGCTACCCGAGATCGCCGAGGCCCTGGTGATCGGCGCCGAGCAGCCCGACGGCGGCTACTGGATGCCACTGTTCGTGGTGCTCGCCCCCGGCGCCGAACTGACCGACGAGCTCACCGAGCGGATCAAGTCGGTCATCCGGACCGAGGTGTCACCGCGGCACGTGCCCGATGAGATCCTGACCGCGCCCGCCGTCCCGCATACCCGAACTGGCAAGAAGCTCGAGGTACCCATCAAGAAGCTGTTCCAGGGTGCGGACCCGGCCCGAGTGGTCGAGCGCAGCGCGGTCGACGATCCCGACCTGCTCGACTGGTATTCGCGGATCCGCCCTCCCAGCGGCCGGTGATCCACGACTCACGGCGGGGAGCGCCACATTGTCGCTGGTTACCGAGCGATACCATGTCGGAATGAGTGTCGACAATCGCCGTACGGTGCGTGCGAAGAGCAACGGCGACTCGGCGCCACGGGAGATCCGGCGCAGGCCGAAGAATCGGCGAGCCCAGATCGCGGCGGCCGCCGCCTCCGCCTTCGGCTCCCTCGGCTACCACGGTGTCAGCATGGAGGACATCGCCTCGGGTCTCGGTATCAGCTCGGCCGCGCTGTACCGGCATTACCCCAGCAAGTACGCCCTTTTCCGGGAGGAGTTGCTGCGGGTCGGCCGGGCCATGACGGAATCGGTTCAGCTGCCGGCGGACGCCGCCGACGCGTCCCCGGAACAGCGGCTGCGCCAGGTGCTCGATGCCTTGATCACCGCCACCATCGACAATCGCGCGAGCGTCACCCTGGTGCGCTGGGAGGGCCGCTACCTCGAGCCGGACGACCTGGAGCTACTCAACGAGCAGCAGGCCGGCGTTCTCGACGCGCTCGGCGCCGAACTCACCGCCCTGCGGCCCACCCTCGACGAGGACGATCTGCGAGTGCTGCGCGCCGCCATGCTGAGCACCATCACAAGCATCGCCGACCACCACGCCTCGCTGCCCGCGAAATCCCTTGCCCGCCTGCTGTCCTCGGCATGCTGGGATATCGCTCGAGCGGTGCTGCCCGCCGTCGGCGACGCCGTGGAACCCGCTGCGGCAGCGGAGATCCCGGATTCGTTCAAGCACGAATTGCTGCTGCGCAAAGCCGTCGAACTCTTCCACGATCGCGGCTACCCGAACGTCAGCGTTGAGGACATCGCCACCGCGGCGGGTTTGTCGGCCGCCTCGGCGGTGTACCGGTTCTATCGCGGCAAGAGCGATCTGCTGGCAGCGGCGTTCCGCCGTGCGGCCGAACGGGTTTCGAGCGCGATCGGCCCCGCGGTGGCTACCGCGGACAGCGCCGAGGCGGCACTGGTGTCGCTGATCGACCAGTACGTCGAAGGGTCGTTCACCGAGCGCGCGCTGACGTTCGTCTACTACACCGAGTTCCAGCATGTGCCCGCCGAAGAGCGCACTGTGCTGCGTAATATCCAGCGGCTCAGCGTCGAGGAGTGGGCGCGGCTGGTACGTGAAGTGCGGCCCGAGCTCGCGCCCGCGGAATCACGGTTCCTGGTACATGCCGCGTTCGCCTTGGTGGTGGACCTGGGGCGGTCGTTCGGCACTGCGCCGATCTCCTCACAGGCACGCGTCGCGACGCTGATGCAGATCGTGCTGTTCGGGCGCTCCGCCCAGGTCTGAGCCCACCCCACCCAGTCGCCCGATCGCGCTCGAACCTGCCAGCAGGATTTCGAGTATGTTACGGGCCATTCTTTCTATATAACGGCTAACAGTAGTCGTTACAGGAACTTTTGTGATCTGTAATTCACTTCTCTCACACGGCGGGAAAGTCGCAGTGAGCAGGCGTCCGGCGGGGTTATCATCGCCGCATGGGAGCCCGGAATCGCCGCTCGACGCGGGAGACGACCGCGGACGAGACCACCGGGCGCCGGGTGGTTCGCCGCAGACCGCGCGACCGGCGCGCACAGATCGCCGCGGCATCGGCCGAAGCGTTCGGATCGCTCGGCTACCACGGGGTGAGCATGGAGGACATCGCGTCCCGCCTCGACATCAGCTCGACCGCGCTGTACCGCCACTACCCGAGCAAGTACGCGCTGTTCCGTGCCGAAACACTGCGCCTTGGCACGCTCAGCGTCGAAGCGGTGCGGCTGCCAGGGGAGGCGGACCAGTGGACCGCACAGCACCGGCTCGAGCATGAACTCGACGCGCTGATCGGCGCGTCCATCACCAACCGACGCAGTGCCGCCCTGCTGCGCTGGCAGCGCCGCTACCTCGAACCGGACGACGCCGCACTGCTCGCAACCCAGTTGGCGCTGGTCGACAGCGCACTGCGGGCGCGGCTCGGTGAGTACCGGCCCGAGCTGCCCGGCCGTGACCGCGCGGTGCTGTCGGCGGCGCTGTTGAGCGTGCTGAGCAGCATCGGCGACCATCATGTGGCCATCCCGGTGCGGGCGCTGACCGAGGTGCTCGGCTCCGCCTGCCGCGCACTGATCGATATCGAACTGCCCGCACCCGCCGACGACACCGAAACGACCACGGCACGTGAGATTCCGCTGACCTTCAAACACGAACTCCTGCTGGTGCGCGCGGTCGAACTGTTCCATGAACGCGGGTACCCGAACGTGAGCGTCGAAGACATCGCCACCGCCGCCGGACTGCCGGCCTCATCCGCGGTGTACCGCTTCTACCGTGGCAAGGGCGATATCCTCGCCGCAGCGTTTCGCCGTGCGGCCGACCGGGTTTCGGCCGCTATCGGCCCCGCCGTAGCCGGATCCGACGGCCCGCGGCAGGCGCTGCACACCCTCATCGACCTGTTCGTCGACGGCTCCTTCGCCGAACGCGAGCTCACCTTCGTCTACTACGCCGAGATCAGCAATGTGCCCGCCGAGGAACGTGCGGTGCTGCGAAACATCCAGCGGCTCAACGTCGAAGAGTGGGCCAAACTGCTGATGGCCGCGCGCCCCGAGCTCGCCGCCCCCGCCGCGCGGGTCCTCGTGCATGCCGCGTTGGCGATGGTAGTCGATCTCGGGCAGCGGTTCGGCTCGGTTGATCCCGCCTGCTCGCGCAGGAGAGTCGCCATGCTGATGCGGCAGGTGCTGTTCGGACGGTGAGCGGGTGTCGGCAGGTGCGGCGGTGTTGTCGTTGGCGAGAGCGGCGGCGGCGTCGACTGCCCGGCAGCGGCGGCAGCGACCACAGCGGCCGCCCGGATTCCGTACCGCTCAGGGCTGCGGTGACGGCGCCAGCGGTGCGTTCATGTCATTGACCAGCCAGCGATCACCGGACTTCTCCATCCGCATCACCATCGAGAGCTGGCCGGGCGCGGGCTGACCCTGCGTGCCAAGGCTGGTGATGGTCTGGCCGATCACCACGACGGCCTCGGCGGAGGTTTCATCACCGGATTTGATCGCACACTGGACGTCGCTGACGGCCGAGACGACCTGACCTTCGGCCAGGACCTCGCGCAGCTCCTGACTGGTGGACTCGAATTGCTGATGCCAGTCGCCGGTCGCGCCGTCGAGCACGGCGGAGAAGTACGGGTCGAGATTCTTCGCGTCGTAATTCGCCAGCACCGGCGCGTACTCGCAGGCCGCCAGCCGCGCCTGCTCCTGCGCCGCGAGCACCGCATCCTTATCGCGGTCTTGGAGATAGAAGAACACCGCCGACGCGGCGGCGGCAACCAGCAGCAACGCCACCGTGCACCTCGCGGCGACCACGCGCGGGGCGGGACGCTGTCCCGCACGGCGCCCGACCATCGCGGCCAACCTCCGCACCGAGGGCTTACGCGATGCCAGGTCGGGCTCGGCCTGTTGCGCATCCGGCACCTGCGCCACGGGTTCGTTGTCGCCGCCCGCTGTGGCGCACGGGGCGGTGCCGGATTCACGCGATTTCTGGTCCGCCCGTTCGACCGCGATGCTCAGCTCGTTCACCGGTGACGCTTCGCGGGCCGCCGAACCAGCGTCGGTGTCTTTGCTGCTCATAATGTTTCGGTCCTATCTGCCGGGGATCGGTCGGGAGAGTTCGTTGCCGGTGACGCCGGGCGGCGGTCCCGCGGTGTTGTCGGGAACGTTCGGTCGGGGCGCGTTGGCGGAGCCACGGATCTGTAGTGCCGGGTTGCTGGTGATGCAGTAGTTGTAGAGGCGGGTACGGGTGTCGGTAGCCGCAGTGGTGGGGACGACGGGGATGGTGTCGTATTCGCAGGTCGGACGCGGCCAGGGGTCGACCAGGGTGTGGTAGGCACCGTCGTGGGCCGGGATGCCGATGGCCGCCGCCCCTTCGCGCAGCGCCGGGAAGAGCGCGGCGATGGCGGGGGCGCGGAGTTTGGCGGATTTGGTGATGGCGACGAAATTGGTCACCAGATTGGTGATCGGGTCCTCGGTGGCCTGCACGAACCCGCCGAGCGTGGCGAGCTGATCGGGTGCCAGTTCGAGGAACCGGCGCACCTCTTCGTCGGCGGCGGTGAGCTGCTCGAACAATGCGCCCGCGCCGGTGGTGAGGGTGCTCAGGTCGGGTTGGGCGTGCGACGTGGTCTCGGCGATGACGCCGAGGTTGTCGATGAGCTGACGAGTCTGAGGCAGCAGATCGTTGAGGCCCGCCATGGCGCGGCTGATCCCGGAGATCATGTTGCGCATGCGGTCCGGGCCGCCGGCCAATGCCTTGTCGAGTTCGTCGACGATCACGGTGAGCCGCTCCGGATTCAGCCCGCCGATGAGTCCGCTCATATTCGTCAGAACCGATTGCACCGACACCGGCGTCGATGTCCGCGAGACGTCAACGACCGAGCCATCGCCAAGATAAGGCCCGGTATCGGCATCCGGCCGGAAGTCCAGGTACTGCTCGCCCGCCGCCGACAGCCGCCCGACGGCGACCGTGCCGCCGACCGGAATCCTTGCCGAGGACTCGATGTCGGCCACCGCGGCGATACCGGTCTTCGAGACCCGCACCTCACTGACGCGGCCGACCCTGGTCCCGCGGAAGGTGACGTCGTTCCCCGTCAGCAGTCCGCCGGAGCCGCGCAGTTCGACGGTCACCGAGTAGGTGTTGGGCAGCGGGCTGATGCGCAGCACCTCCGCCCCCAGGTACCAGGACCCGAGCACCAGGATCACCACGAGCCCCAGGTTCGCGACGGCGATACGACGGCGAACCAGGTAATTCCACAGCGGAATGTTCACCGGCCACCACCCTGTTGTGCCGGCGCGGGGACCGGTTGCGGCGGGCTGGTGACCCGGCCGATCACCTTCTGGATCACCTGCGCGAGGCTGCCGATGAACGCGGGGACATCACCCAGTTCGGGCAGCCTGCTGCCGGTCGGGTCGGTCAGCGCGCCGACGCTCAGATAGGACACCGTCGCGGCGACAGCCAGCGTCGGACCCTCCAGGGTGGCGTCCAGCGAGGGATACAGCTGATGGAACCGGTCCAGCATCTGACCGAGGTTGTCGCCCATACCGGTGAAACCCGCCATCAGCCGCTGAATGCTGTCGAACAGGCTCACGAAATCCGGGCCGGTCGTAGTGGTGAAATCGCCGAGCGCGGCCATCGTGACCGACACCTTGTTGATCAGCGCGGAGATATCGCGATTGTTCTCGGCGACCAGACCGAGCAGCCCGGGGAAGGTATCGGCGGCCTGGCCCAGTTCGGCCTTGCGCGCCGCGAGTTCACCGGTCAGCACATTCACCCCGGACAGCACGCTGTCGATATCGCCGGTGCGTGCGTTGAGCGCCGCGAGCACATTGGTGAGCTCGGTGATCATGTGTGCCAGCTGCGGTGCGCGCCCGCCGAACATCGAATCCATCTGGGCGGTGATCTCGGCGGCCTGATTGAGGCCACCACCATTGAGCAGCAGCGATACCGACACCATCAGTTCCTCCACGGAAGCACCCGCGCCGGTGTGTTCGGTGGTGATGACGTCGCCGGATTGCATCAGCTGGGTGTCGGGCGAGGCAGGCGGCAATGTCATCGCGACGAAGATGTCGCCGAGCGGGGTGGCCTGGCGCAGTTCGGCGGTGGTGCCGCGGGGCAGCTGGATGTCGTCGCGGATGAGCATCTCCACATCGGCGATGAAATTGGTGGTGGAGATATCGGTGACGACGCCGATATCGGTGCCGCCGATCTTCACATGCGCGCGGTCGGGCAGATTGAGGGCATCGCGGAACGCGGCCCGAATCGTGTAGCCGGGGCCACCGATACCGGGTTCGGGCATGGGCACACTGTCCACCGTCACCCCGCAGCCGGTGGCCAACCCCGCGGTGACGATCAGGGCGACGGCACCCAGTTTCCTGCGAATCATCACTCTCATTTCGTGAGTCCGAGCAGTGCGGCGGTGAGACCGAAATCGGGACCGAAATCCTGGATCTTGCCGGTGCGGCACCCGTCGGAGCGCATCTGGACCCGCTCGCAGAACAGCGAAAGCACCTCGCCGTCGAGCACCGCCTTGTCCAGCAGGCCGTGCAGCCGCAGCGCCCGGTGCTCGCGGCTGACCGCATTGGAGAAGTTCTCGAAGAACAGCGGTGCCACGTCGACCAATTCGGTGAGACCGCGCGCGTTGGCCCGCATCTGGGCGGTGATGGCGGTGAATCGCTGCAATGCGCCTGCCAGTTGATCGGAATTCTGGCCGACCACGGTCGAGGTGTTGTTGACGAAATCGTTGAGCTGGGTCAGTACCGCTTGTAGACCCGGTGACTGCTCCCCCATCAACTGCACCAGCTCGGTGAGCCTGCCGCTGAAATCGCGGACGGTCTGGTCGTTCTGGGCGATGATCTGGGTGATCTCGTTGAGTTCGATGATGGTGTTGGCGATCTGGTCCTTATTGGCGAAGGACACCTCGAAGGCCGACGACAGCGCGTCGAGGGTGGCCCTCAGCCGGTCACCATTGCCTTCGAGCAGCGGGAACAGTACGCGGCTCGCCATCGGGCCCTGCGCGTTGTCACCCTTCAACGCGGCGCCGAGCTGATCGAAATTCTCCAGGATCCGGTCGAGTTCCACCGGCACCCTGGTGCGTTCCAGCGGGATATGCGCGCCGTCGGGCAGCAGCGGCCCTTCCCCGGAATACGCGGGCGCCAACTCGACGTGCCGATTGGTGATGAGCTGCGGTGAGATGAGCGCCGCCATGGCGTTCTCCGGAACCTTGACGCCCTTGTCGATGGCCATCGTGACCTGGACATAGCTGCCCTTGGCCGTCACCGTCTCCACACGACCGACGGGGACACCGAGAATCGCCACCTCGTTGCCCGCGTAGAGGCCAGCGACGTTCTCGAAATCGGCGCTGATCCGCAATTGTTCGCCGAGATACTGGTCGGGCAGCGAACTGATGCTGTCGGGCAGCAGCGCACACCCCGCGGCCAGCGTCGCGGCGAAACACAATGCGGCCGTGCGCATGATCGTGCGAATTCTCATGTGCCGCATCCTTCGACGACCTGAGCGAAACAGAGCCAGTTGTCCGGGAGGAACCACGGCGCCCAGACGTCGCCGTACGGGCCGTTGCCGAGAGCATTGTTGAACTGGCGCAGTGCGACCGGCATGATCTCGTAGAGCCGATCCAGGTTGTCGCGGTTCTTCTCCAGACCCTGGGTCATGGTGTTGAGGTTCTGGATCAGCGGGCCGAGCTGGTTGTTGTTCTCGATACCCATCTCGCTCAGCAACGCCGACAGGGCGGCCACGTTGTCAAGGAGTTGCCGTAACAGGTTCTGCCGCAACGACACCGCGTTGCCGATCGCTTCACCACGGGTCAACAACAGCAAGACGCTGTTCTGGTTATCGGCCGCCAGCCGCGATACCTGATCGAGGCCCTTCAACAACACGTCCACCTCGTCGCGACGGTCGTTGATCACCTTGGCGAGCGCGCCGATACTGTCCAGCGCGGTGACAGCCAGTTCCGGTGATCGACCCATCTGCTGGTCGAACAGATCCAGCGCCTTGCGCAGTTTCTCCGGATCGATCCGTTCGATCCGTTCGAACGATGACTTGTACTTCGGATCCTGGATGACCTTGCCGAGGTTGTACGGCACCGAGGTGTTCTCGATGGGAATCCGATTGTCCGGCAGCCCTTTACCGTCACCGGGTGTGAGCTCGATATGCAGACGGCCGAGGATGGTCGACATCTTGATCGCCGCACGCGCATTCGACCCCAACCGCATATCGCGGCGCACCCGAAGGTCGACGACCACCTTGTCGTCGACCAGGTTCACCGCCTGAACCGCGCCGACCTCGATCCCCGACACATCGACCGTCGCACCCGGCCGCAGTCCGGCGGCCTGCGCGAATTCTGCCTGAATCGTCTTGTCCGACAGCCGAGCCTCCGCGATCACGCTGGAGCCGACCAGCAGCAAGGCGACCGCGGCTGCCGCGCCGACGCCTAGCCACAGGAAACGATTCGCCGAATACTTCGGCAGTCGTAAACGCGCCATCATCGGCACACCTCCGATTGGGAATCTCCGCCGACCTGCGAGAACAGTCCCGGTGGGAGCAGTACGCCCCACAGCGACACATCGAGGCGGCAGATGTAGGCATTGGCGTAGGCGCCGTAACTGGTGAAACGGGCCAGACCATTGAGCACATTCGGCAGTTCGATCGCCGCCTGATCAAGCGCGGCGCCATTGAGCAGCAGCAACGCCACACCGCTGGTCGCGTCGTTCTGTGCCCGGGCAATATCCGGTGCGACCTGGGTGATCAGCCCGACCAGCGCATCGGTGGACGTCGCCACCTGATCCACCGAACTCTTCAGCGACTCGCCCTCCGCATACAGGGCGTCGACCAGCGATCTGGCCTGCGTGATGAGCGTTTCCAGCTCCTTGCTGCGATTGGCCAGACCTGCGATCACACTGCTCAGATTCGTGATGACCTGCCCGAGGATCTCGTCACGCTGTCCGAACGTGGTGGCCAGTTCGGCCGCCTGGATGATCAGCGCACTCAACGACACGCCGTCGCCTTGGAGCGCCTGGATGAGCGTTTCCGACAGCGAGTTCACCTGGTCCGGTTGCAGGACGCTGAACAGTGGCTCGAAACCCGACAGCAGCGCCGACACGTCGAAGGAGGGTTCGGTGCGCTCCAGTGAAATGTGCCCGCCCGGTTCGAGCGCCGTACCGTCACCCTCGCCGGGGATCAGTGCGATATAGCGCTGGCCGATCAGGTTCTGGTACCGCACCAGTGCCTTGGTCGTGGTGGTGAGACGCTGCCGGTCCTGGATGCGCAACTCGAGACGGGCCTTGTAGTCCGGCTCGAAATCGATGTTGTCGACCCGCCCGACCCGAACCCCTGCCATCCGCACGTCGTCACCGACGCGTACCCCGAGCACATCGGAGAAGGTCGCCGAGTAGGTGTGGGTCGGGCCGGGGACCGAACGCTGCAACGTCGACCAGATCGTGTACGTCAGCACCATCGCCAGCACCGCGAACAGGCTGAACCCGACCAGCGCTCTCCCTGATTTCACGTGTAGACCTCCACGGCTCCACCGGCCAGCAGCGGCGTCAGAAGCAGCAACTGGGCGGTGTTGGGCTTACCGCCGACGATCTCGGCGACTGCCGCATGACCTCGCACGGTGGCGGTCGGGCGCGCACCGGAGACTGTCGCGTCCGAGACGGGGACCATGCGCCTCGGTCCCGCAGGAACGGCCCCGGTTCCGGCCTCCCCAGGCGATACGGCGTCAACAGGCGGGTTACCAGCGGAAACCCCCCGGTCCGAGCCGGGCTGACCGGGCGCGACAGCAGGCGCGGCGCCATTCGGTACCGCCCCCTCCGCTGCGGTCCCGCCGGGTGCGGTCTGGCCAGATGCGGCGGGCGCGGGGGCGCTTGGCACCGTGATCCCGGGAATCGCAGGCAGACCGGGAATGAACGGCAACCCGGGAATCACCGAAGTGCCCGGCTGCGCCGGCGCGGGTGCGACGCCCGGTAGCGGATTGGTCGCGGGAGCGGGCCCAGCCGAATCCAGTCGGCGCGGCAGCATGTGCGGCGGATACTCCTGCGGCGGCGCCACCTGCGGAACCGTCGGTCCGCCGCAACGCGGACCGTACATGCCCCCGTAGTGCGGACAGTCCTCGGCCGTGTACTGCTGGAACGGGGTGAAGGAGACATCCATCTTCCACACCATCTGTTTGCGCGGGCCGAAGCCGAACACCGATTGCATCTTCTGCAGGGTGGTGTTCAGGTTGGCCGCGGTGGACGGGATGGCCTCGGCGTCGCGGGCCAGCGAGCCGAACAGCTCGTCCAGGCCGGGCACGAGTTCCTTGGCCGCGTTCGGGTTGCGGGCGAACAGGCTGTTCACCGAATCGACGGCGCCACTGGCATTGGCGAGCAGCGCGATCAGGTTCTCGCGGCGTTCGGTGAGGGTGCGTGCGGTGGTCACCGACTCCGACAGCACGCCGACCAGTTCCGGCGCCGACTGGCTCAACGCGGTGGTGGCACGGCCCAGATCGCCGAGCAGTTCCCCGATGCCCTCGATCGAGTGCACCTGGGTGATCCAGTTGTCGAGTCGTTCGATGGTCGACCCGGGGACGCGGGCGCCCGGATCGAGCGCGGCGGAGAACGTCGCCAGCACCCGGCCCAGCTTTTCGGGCTGGATATTGTCGAGCACATCGCGCAGCACCGTCAGCGTCGTCTGCAGTTGGACGGTGCCCGCGCTGGTGTCCTCGGCGATTGCCGAGCCCTCGTGCAACACGCCGTCGGACGGACCATTGTCCACCAGCTCGATCGCGGTGACGCCGAACAGGTTGTTCGGAATCACCCGTGCGGTGACATTGTCCGGGATGGTCTCGGCCACTACGGGGTTCAGATCGACGGCTACTTCTTGCCGCTGCCCGGCCGCGACCACGTCGACGGCGCTCACGGCGCCGACCACCATGCCGCGGAACTTCACATCCGCGCGCGCGGGCAGCCCGTCACCGGTACTGGTCAGCGTGACGGTGACAGGCACCTTGGCCTCGAAGTAGCCGGTGTAGCGCAAGGCCAGCAGGCCGAGCAACAACACGATGGTGCCCATGACGGCCAGCCCGGACAGGGTCAGCTGGCGTGCGGTGGGGCCACGTCCACTCGGATCGAGAATCATCGCCGCCTACCCGGAGATCCGGAATCCGGGGTCGATACCCCAGATCGCAAGGGTCAGGAACAGATTCGCGAACACCATGACGACGATGACCATCTTGATCGCCCGGCCTGCCGCCACACCGACACCCTCGGGTCCGCCGGTCGCGAAATAGCCGTAGTAGCACTGGATGAACGTCGACAGCATCACGAACACGATCACCTTGAGCAGTGAGAAGAACACATCGGGACCGATGAGGAATTGGAAGAAGTAGTGGTCGTAGGTGCCTGCCGAGGTGCCGCCGAGGAACAGCACCGACAGCTTCGTCGCCAGATAGGCGGTGGCCAGTCCGATGCTGTAGAGCGGGACGATGGTCAGCGTCGCCGCGATCATCCGCGTCGTCACCAGATAGGGCAGCGGCCGGATCGCGATGGACTCGAGCGCGTCGATCTCCTCCGAGATTCGCATGGAACCCAGTTGCGCGGTGAAGCGGCAGCCGGCCTGGATGGCGAACGCGAGCGTCGCCAGGATCGGGGCCAGCTCGCGTGTCGTGGCGAAACCGGAGATCGCGCCGGTCAACGGCCCCATCGTGAGCAGATTCAGCGCGGTGAACGATTCCATGCCGACCGTGATGCCGCCGAAGGCGCACAGAATGATCACCACGCCAACGGTGCCGCCGCCGACGATCAACGACCCGTTGCCCCAGCCGACGTCGGCGGTCAAGCGCAGCACTTCCTTGCGGTAGTGCCGCAGCACGAACGGAATCGCCGCCACCGCTTGGAAGAACGTGATCGCCTGATGGCCGACCCTGCGGTTGGCCTGAATCGGCACCGCGGCCGCCGCGCCCGCCATCCGCACCGGTTTCAGCGCGGGCGGGGTGTAGGAGCTACCCACCTCAGATCACCTTCGTCGGGAACAGGGTGTTGTAGAGCTGGGTCAGAATGATGTTGGTGGCGAACAACATCAGTGCCGAACTCACCACCGCGGAGTTCACCGCGTCGGCCACACCGCCGGGCCCGCCCTTGGCGTGCAGGCCGATATCGCAGGCGATGATCGCGGTCAGCGCGCCGAATATGGCCGCCTTCACGAGCGCGACGATGAGGTCGTTGGCCACGGCGAAGGAGGCGAATGAACCGATGAACGATCCCGGTGTGCCCGACTGCGCATAGACATTGAACATGTAGGCCGTCGCGAAGCCGACGAAGACGATGAACCCGCACAGCAGCATGCTCACCAGCACCGCGGCCACCAGCCGCGGCGCGACCAGCCTGCGCACCGGGTCAACGCCCATCACCATCATGGCGTCGATCTCCTCCCTGATGGTCCGGGAGCCGAGATCGGCGCAGATGGCCGAACCGACCGCGCCCGCGATCATCAATGAAGTGACCAGCGGGGCACCCTGCCGGATGATGCCCAATCCGGCGACCGCACCGATGAAGGTGGTGGCGCCGACCTGATTCACCAGCGCACCCACCTGGATCGACACCACCACCGCGATCGGGATGGCGACGAACACCGTCGGTGCGGCGGAAACATTGGCCATGAAGGCGCACTGCTTGATGAATTCCTGGAAGGGGAACCTCCGCGCGACCATGGCGCGGAAGGTTTCCAGAATCGCATCGCGGCCGAGAGTGACCTGACGGCCGAGCGTTTCCAGAGAGCGCTGCGGGTGCCGCTTCCACAGTCCCCTGACATCGTCGACCGCCTTTTCCAGATCGGTCCGCTGCGAAGGCTTTTCGATGGTGGTCACCGGCTATCCGATCCTGCCGCGGTGACGTCACCGCTGAGATGGTGCTGGAGTTCGACCAGCCCGTACCCCACCACCGCGACACCGGCGGCCACGGTGCCGATCACCGCGAGCCACAGACCGAAGCGCAGAATCGGGTTCACTGTCATCCGCCCGCCGAGGATCTTGACGCCGATCATCAAGATGTCGATGAGCCACACCAGGATCATCATCAGGTCATGCACACATTCGCGAAAGTGAGCACGGGCCAGCAGACGATCGAGCCGAGAAACGAGATGACGACGTCGATTCCGTGCATATCGCGCAGATGGCTGGTGTGCGTCAGCGTCCAGATGACGCCGATCAAGCCGTATGGAATGCCGAGAATGATGAGCGTCCCCACGAATTCGGAGACCTTCATCTCGTAGCTGAATATTCGATCCAGCTTCTTGAGCATCGCCTAGTCCTTTCCTACGCCGGCCGACCCCGTCCGGCGCACGATCCCCGCCGCCGTGCGCACCGCTGCGTGCCGTCTGCCCGGCGCGCCTCCCAACCGGTCCGGCTGGATCGGTATGTTACGCACCATTCCGCTCGCGAAGGAAGAGATTCGACAAGATTCCATCGGCCACTGGCGTAATTCACCAGAACAGCCAGGCACGATGCGATGGATGCGTGAGCATAAGTTATCGCCTGTTCGCTACAGAGAAGACTCTTGCGGGGAAGAATCTTGAGTAACATAATGGGCTCTGTGGCACACCACGAGCGTGGCGGTCTGCGCCCGGCTCGCCCGGATCACAGGCAAGAGAACGGAAGTACACCCATGACCGCAGTCGCGCGCCCCCACGAGCAGGACGATCTGCCTCCGCTGACCACCGAGCAGACGCGCATTCCCATCAGCACCGACCATCGGCCGTTCACCAAGCGGCCGCTCGCACTGACCGACGCACTGGATTTCTGGAGCTTCGGCGGCGCCGCGGCCAATGTCGTCATGCAGATGGCGCGCCCCGGTGTCGGCTACGGTGTGGCCGAGAGCCGGGTGGAATCCGGTGCGCTCATGGTGCATCCGTGGAAGCGGGCCCGGACCACCACGCAGTATCTGGCCGTGTCGATTCTCGGGACGCAGGAGGAGATCGATGCCTTCCGCGAGGCGGTCAATGTGGCGCATCGCCAGGTGCGTTCGGGGCCGGACAGCAAGGTCAAATACAACGCTTTCAACCGCGACCTCCAGCTGTGGGTGGCCGCCTGCCTGTTCATCGGCTTCGAAGACACCTACCAACTGCTCAATGGCAAGATGACCGACGAGCAGGCCGAGCAGTTCTACCAGACCTCATCGACGCTGGCCACGGGCCTCCAGGTGACCAGGGACATGTGGCCGGCCACCCGAAAGGATTTCGACGCGTACTGGAACGATCTGGCTCGCCAGGCTGTGCTCGACGATTTCGTGCGCGGATACCTCGACGATCTGCTGAACCTGCGGATGATCCACTGGTACATGCGGATCCCGTTCCGTGGGCTGTTGAAATTTCTCACCATCGGTTTCCTCGCACCCTACTTCCGCGAGCAGCTGCGGGTGGAGTGGACCGCGGCCGATCAGCGGCGGTTCGACAACCTTTTCCTGTTCGTCGGATTCGTCAACCGGTTCATTCCGCGTTTCCTGCGCTTCGGTGGCTCCTATGCGCTGATGGCGGACCTGCGCATGCGGATGCGTAAGCAGAAGAACCTGATCTGATCCTCACGGGCACAGCGCGTTGCCGAGCAGTGCGACGATGTCCGGTGCCGGATCCGGCGAACTGGTGATGGTTATGGTGATCGCACGGCCGTCGGTGGTGGCGGCGGACAGGTTGTGGAAACCGACGATGCCACCGCTGTGCCCGAAATAGCGGGTACCGCATGGCAGGTCAGCGGTCTGGAGTCCGATCCCGTACGACTGGCCTTCGCGACGACCGGTCGGCACGGGATCGTTCATCATCTGCGCCGTTTCCGCCGCGGCGAGCACCTCACCATTCACCAGGGCCAGGTAGAACCGGTTGAGGTCGGCGCCGGTGGAGACCATCGCACCCGCCGCCCACGGCGCCGACGGTTCGATCCGCGACACATCTATCAGCTTGCCGTCCAGATTCTCGTAGCCCTTGGGATGCGGTGCGCGAATCTCGTATTCGCGGGGACCTGGCAGATAGGTGCCCTCGAGCTGCAGCGGCTCGAGAATGCGGCGGTTCAGCTCGTCGGTGTAGCTGTGACCGGTCACCTGCTCCACCAGCATTCCGGCGATGATGTAGTTCGTATTGCTATAGGCCCAGCTGGTGCCCGGTTCGAATTCAGCGGGCCTGCTCAGTGCGAGCGTCATCAACTCCGCCGGGGTGGCCGTCTTTCCCTCCTGCGCAAGCAGATACTCATAGCCCGGGTGGTCGTCGGTGAAATTCGGCAGCCCGCTCTGGTGTCGCAACACCTGACGCACGGTGATCCGATTGCCGTCGATACCCTCACCGCGCAGCACGCCGGGCAGATACTTTTCGACCGGGTCATCGAGTCCGATCATGCCCTCGGCGACCAGTTGCAGAATGACCGTGGCGGCGAACGTCTTACTGATGCTGCCGACCCGCACATGCTGCGGCGTATCCGTCGGAATCCACGTCTTGGCATCCCGATCGGCAACACCGCTGGTCAACACCACTGTCCGACCGTTCTCGGTCACGGTCGCGATCGCCCCAACCGCACCCGCGCCGACCACCTGCTCGAGATCCGCCTGCACAGCAGCCAGCCGCTCGGCCGACACCTCTGCTGCCGCCGGATCGGCTTCGGTCGAACAGCCGAGTGTGACCGCGAGCGCGGATACGACCACAGCAATAGTCAATAGGCGCATACCCGCGACCGTACGGACGAGCCCTACCGCAACGCATCCGGGACAACCCCGATCTTGGTCCTGAATTACGGAAACTGCTGGGAGTCTTGGTTACTGCGCTATCGCTGCCCACCCGGCCAGGCCTGCGAAAAACATCTTGACGTTCTCGCCGTCTGGCCGAGGATGGTCGATATGGAAGATTCGAAGGCACAGGTGATCTTGCGGAGGATGACCGAGGCGGAGTACGAGCAGGCGACGCGACACCGCGAAGCCGAAGGTGCTCGTGAGCTGTCCAAGTTCATGTCCGAGGCGCAGGCGTGGGAACGGTCGCGGCAAGGTACGGCCCAGTTCCTTCCCGACGGGCGCGACACCGCGGGCCATCACCTGGTTGTTGCCGAGAACGAGTCGGGCGAAGTCGTCGGCGATGCGTGGATCGGGCCCGATCCACAGGATGTGACCGGTACGGCGGATTCCGCGTGGTTGTACGACATCAACGTGTTCGAACGCTTCCGTCGCCGAGGCTACGGCTCCGCGATCCTGGCAGCCGCAGAAAGTTTGATCGCTGAGGAGGGCCGGACACGGCTGGGATTGAACGTGGTGGGTGATAATGCGGCGGCGATCGCGCTCTACCGCCAGAACGGGTACCGCGTGTCCTCGATGTATTTGGACAAGCAGCTGCGGACCCGATAGCCGGCCAGGCATTGGCCCAACCGCCACGTTCGCCCCGAACAAACGCGCACGCTTCTGCGAAGCGACTTCCGGCACGAGCACCGAGAAAACTGCGCGGAATCCTTCTCATCGACCGGCCTCGCGCGCGACGATGAGGTATGGCCACGCGCGCGTCCACCTCCACCGGCTCCTCCGACCCCGCCGCCGCAGACGGCACACGGACCGGTCTGCGGACCTGCCCCCTTTGTGAAGCAGTGTGCGGGCTCGAGCTGACCCTCGACCGGAACGACCACGTCCTCTCGGTGCGCGGTGACCGGCAGGACCCCTTCAGCGCGGGCTTTCTCTGCCCTAAGGGCGCCAGCCTCGGCACCCTCGATGCCGACCCCGACCGCCTGACCGAGCCGATGATCCGCGACCGCGCCACCGGTGACTGGAGCACCGCCTCGTGGGATGACGCCTTCGACCTGATCGCCGAGCGATTCCCGGCAGTGACGGCCGAGCACGGCAACCAATCGGCCGCGCTGTACCTCGGCAACCCCAACGCGCACAGCGTGGCGGGCGCGCTGTACGTGCCGGCGCTGATCCGCGGGCTCGGCACCAAGAATCTGTACTCGGCGAGCACGGCCGATCAGATGCCGAAGCAGGTCGCCTGTGGCCTGATGTTCGGTGACCCGCTCGCCATCCCCGTCCCCGACCTCGACCGCACCGACTACCTGCTGATGCTCGGCGCCAACCCGCTGGAATCGAACGGGTCGATCTGCACCGCGCCGGACTTCCCCGGCCGGCTGAAGGCGTTGCGGGCGCGCGGCGGGCGCCTCGTCGTCGTCGATCCGCGGCGCACCCGCACGGCCGACGCTGCCGACGAGCACCTGTTCATCCGGCCGGGCAGCGATGCCTACCTGCTGTTCGGGATCGTGCACACACTGTTTGCCGAGAACCTCGTCCAGGTGCGCGTGCATGTGCGTGGACTCGACGACGTGCGCGCCGCCGCCGCCGATTTCGCACCGGAGTCGGTCGAGCGACGCACCGGGGTGCCCGCCGAGACGGTGGTCCGGCTCGCCCGTGAGCTCGCCGCCGCACGCGCCGCCGCCGTGTACGCGCGCATCGGCACCTGCACGACCGAGTTCGGCACGGTGACCCAGTGGCTCGTCGATGTGATCAACACGCTCACCGGGAACCTGGACTCACCGGGCGGCGCCATGTTCGCCGCTGGCGCCGCGCTCGGCATCGTGCGCAGCAAACCGTTCCGCACCGGCCGTTGGACCAGCCGCGTACGCGAACTTCCGGAAACCATGGGCGAACTCCCCGTGGCCACCCTCGCCGATGAAATCACCACACCCGGCGCGGGTCAGGTGCGGGCCTTGATCACCGTCGCGGGCAACCCGGTGCTGTCCGCACCGAGCGGCGCCCGGCTCGACACGGCGCTCGCCGAACTCGACTTCATGGTCAGTGTGGACTGCTATCTGAACGAGACCACACGTCACGCCGATGTGATCCTGCCGCCACCGCGCCCGCTGCAATCACCGCATTACGACTTCGCGCTCTTGCAGTTCGCGGTCCGCAATTACGCACGGTATTCGCGGCCGCTGGTACCGCTGGGTGATCGTCCCTCGGAGGCGGCTGTCATCGCGCGATTGGCGGCGGCGGTCACCGGTGGTGCGCATCGCGGTACCGACGGGCGCGACGCGGTCAGCGCGTTCGACGAGCTCGTGATCGCGGGAACTCTGCACAAGGCCGGTCTCGCCGTGCGCGGATCCGAGCTGTCGGGTGCGAATACGACCGAACAGCGCATCGATATGATGCTGCGCCTCGGCCCCTACGGCGCGTGGAACGGTGGCAATCTCAGCCTGACGACGCTGCTGGACAACCCGCACGGCGTCGATCTCGGGCCCTTGCAGCCGCGGCTGCCCGAGGTGCTGCGCACCGAATCGCACTGTGTCGAACTGGCGCCACCGCAGCTGATCGCCGATGTCGACCGGCTCCGAGCCGGGGTCGCCGCGGCCGCACCGGAGATGGTGCTGATCGGCCGCCGCCATCTGCGCTCCAACAACAGTTGGATGCACAACATGCCTCGACTGGTGAGCGGAAGCAACCGCTGCACCCTGCACATCCATCCCAGCGATGTCGATCGTCTCGGCCTCGGGGACTGCGCGGTGGTGAAGTCGGCCTCCGGTGAGCTCACCGTGGACCTGGAGCCGACCGAGGCGATCATGCCGGGTGTGGTGAGTTTGCCGCACGGCTGGGGACACACCGTCGGTGGTCAGCGGGTAGCGCGTGAACATGCCGGGGTGAACACCAATGTGCTCACCGACGACGCTATGGTCGACATCCCGTCGGGTAATGCGGTGTTCAATGGAGTGCCGGTGTCGGTGTCCCCGGCGTAGGTGATAGGCCCACGTGATGGGGCTCGGTCGGTGAACGAAAACAGTTGATGGTCTCGGTGTCGCCTCCGATGGGCACACCTTTCCGTTGAAGCGGCGTGTTCATCGTCGATACCGAGCGGCTATACCGGCACTTGCCGGGCTGCTCGGGGCACGGAATCCGTCACATCTAATGCAACCGCCGCATTGTAGGAATGCTTCGATCGGCACTTCGAAGTTGTTCCCGCACAGGCAAATACACTCTCACTGTCTATCTCGAGAAAGTCCCCCTCCAGATCAGAGAATTATCCGAGCCATCCAGGGGATTGTCATGATTGGCATGGAATCGGGTATATCCGTTATGTTTCGCACGGCACTGGCTGTGCTGTCATCTGTGTTCGATACACGATGGCATACCCATGATCTGGATAGCAGGAGCGGCAACGATGGCCAAGAGATTCACCGATGCGGAAAAAGCCAGGGCGGTCAAGAAGGTGGAAAAGCTCCGCGCCGAAGGAAAGTCGTTGAACGCGGCGTGTGAGGACGTGGTGCAGAAGGCGGGCTGGCCGTCGGTGGGCGCGCTGACCAACTGGGTGAAGGCGGCCGAAGCGGCGAGCACCACGGCGCCGGCCGAAGAGGCCACTGTCACCGCCGCGGCCGAGGAGGCCCCGGCCGCTGCCACCCGGCAGCGCGTGGCAAAGAAGCCGCGGAAGACGCGCGCAGCCACCGCCCGCAAACAGGCTCTATCGGCCAACGGCTCGTCCCCCGAGAAGAATGGCGCGCCCGCGTCCGAGGTCGCCCCCGCTGCCCCAACCCTGGTTGCGGAAACCGAATCCGTGGCGCCCGTCGACAACGTGACCGTGACCGCCGAGGCTCCCGCCGCCCAGGACAAGCCGGCCGCCGAGCTCGTCGCGGTCTCCAAGGCAGTACCCGCCACCGCGGTCGCGGATCCGGAATTCGGCCACCGCACCTCCGACGACCTCGCCAACGAGGTCCGCCGCCTCCGCATGGCCCTCGAAGAGCTGCACGGCGAAAACCGCGCGCTGAAGGACCTGGTGGGGATCTACGTTCGCCGGTAATCCCCGGGCAGTACCCGGCGGATGTTATGTGTCCGCCGGGTTCATACCGGGGTATTCGGCGTGGATGTCGCCGCCGAACAATTTCCACAGGAAGGCGTTCATCTCCGCAGCGGCAGGTGCTCGCCGAGCCAGGATCGCCGCCACCTCTGACGGCACGCCGTCCGGGATGTGTCCAGCGGCGCATAGACGTACGTACTCGTTGCGGGCGACGGGGCCGCCGCTGGTAGGCATCGGAACTCCGCAGATATCGGTCACCAGCCAATTGACGAGTCGCATGGCGGCGTAGTCGGCGTCATGAGTGACGTGGCGTTCGGCAAAATCTCGCTCGGCGACCGACAGGTCGAAATGTAGTGAGGTGGCCAGTCCGAAGTCGGTGAGGTAAATCCGCTCCCCGTCGGTGCGCATGTTGCCGAAGTGTCCGTCCATGTGCAGCAGTTGTCGATCGCCGAGGAACGTCACAATCTCTGAAAGCTGCTGCTCGACTGTGGCGGCTTTGTCCACAGGGTTCTCGCTCAGCCAGTCCTGCATGGGGTACGGAATGTATTCGCAGAACAGGACGAGGCTGGACGTTGCGGCCGCCAGCTCTTCGAGACGGATACGGACGGCCGCGCAGTCACCCTGGGCGGCAACCACCGTATCGATGTCGGCATGCTCGGCTGCGATCGGTGACCGTCCGGCCAGAATCCGCCAGTGATAGAGCATCGGGAACGACTGTGTCCCGCCGGCCAGAACACCGTCGGTGACAATGAGGTTCGCTGCCAGCTCACGCCATGCGTTGAAGCTCGGGCCGCCGATGCCGTACTGGCAGAACAATGGCAGGTCGTACAGGTTCACGGTGGAACCGGGGTTGGCGAGTTCTCGATCCGTCATCGGAACGCGCTTGACGAACACCGGCTCGCCGTCGGCATCGACCACTGCTGCGCCGCCGCCCACTCCCACGCTGATCGACCGGCCCGTATCCATGAGCGCCGTGAGTTCGATGTCGCTGTGGGAAGCAAGGAAAGCCGAGAGTCTCCGGTGGCGGTCGCTCCTGACAGCCGCATGATGCTTGCGCATGCCACACGGTATCCAGTCGCCCACGCGAATATCGAGCGAGGCTATCTGGCGCGGAGGCCGGTGAGTGGACTCGCGACGCCTGGCACCACCCACCGACCGTGCCGGCTATGCCCCGACCTCAGTTGGCTTCGGCGGACATGGCTCGGATGAGGGAGGTGGGGCGCATGTCGAGCCAGTGGGTTTCGACGTAGTCGAGGCAGGCTTTGCGGGGCGACGGGCCGTGGGCGATGGTCCAGCCGCCGGGGACGGTGGCGAAGGTCGGCCACATGGAGTGTTCACCTTCGTCGTTGATGAGGACGTAGAACTGGGCGTTGTCGTCGTCGAACGGGTTGGTCATTGTGGTGCCTTTCTAGATGTTGCGGGCGTGGTTCATGCGCGGTCGTGGCCGGTCCAGCGGCTGGTGAGGACGTGCCCGATGCGGGCGAGCGCGGCATCGGTGGTCATACGCCAGTGCGTGGTCTGGACGGCGTGGTTGTGCACGGTGCCGTCGACGGCGTCGGACCAGGTGGCGGCACCGGTGGCACCGGTGGGGTCGTCGGACGCGGCGGTGAAGTACAGCAACTCGCCCTTGTAGGGGCGGGGGTGATAGCGGGTGATCAGGCGCAGCGAATCGGCGCCGGAGTCCAGGATTCGAGTGAGGCGGTCGATGCCGAAGGAGGCGAACGGTTCCGGGAGCCGGGAAAGGTGGTCGGCCAGCTGGTCCGGGGCGAGTTCGGCGCCGGGCTGGTCGCCGAGCAGCCCACCGAGCAGTTCCGCCACCGGTATCGGCGCGGACAGCTCGGCCTCGATGGTCAGGGGGCTGTCCATCATCGCCAAGGTGGCCACGTGCTGCCCCTGGTCCTGCAACAGCACCGCGATCGCATGGGCGAGCACACCACCGAGCGACCAGCCGAGCAGGTGATACGGGCCCTCCGGCTGGACGGCCCGGATCTCGCGAACGTAGCGCTGCGCCCACTCCTCGATCGAACCCGCCTGCGGTTCATCGGAATTCAACGCAGGCGACTGGAGTCCGTACAGTGGACGGTCCGGTTCGATATGGGCGGCGAGACCGGCGAACGACCAGGCCACGCCACCGACGGGGTGCACGCAGAACAGCGGCTCGCGAGGGCCGCCCGCCCGTAGAGGCAGCAGCACCTCGAAGGCGGCGTCGGCGTCGATCCGGCCGCGTCCGGCCCGGTGCTGCTCGATCTGGGCGACCAGGCCCGCGGGCGTCGGTGCGGAGAACAACCACACCACCGGAATCTGTTCGCTCAGTGCATGGCCGAGCTGTGCGGCGAGCCTGGTGGCGAGTAGCGAATTGCCGCCGCGTTCGAAGAAATTGTCGTCGAGCCCGATACGCGCCGGCTGAGCGACCCCGAGCACGGTGGCGAAGACCGCGCATATCGTGCGCTCCAACTCGGTAACGGGGGCACGGAATTCGCGGGTGGCGATCTCCGGCCGTGGCAGCGCGTTGCGATCAACCTTCCCATTGGCCGTCAGCGGCAGTTCGGCCAACCGCATCAGCACCGGCGGAACCATGTAGTTGGGCAGTAGCTCCGACAAAGCCGCACGCAGGTCACCTTCGGTGAGTGGCTCGACGGTGGTGAAATAACCCGCCAGCATGGCGTTCTCACCACCGGTGCGGTGCGCGATAACGAATGCGTCCGCGACCTCGGGCCGGGAGCGCAGCGCGTGCTCGATGTCGGCGAGCTCGATGCGGTAGCCACCGATCTTGACCTGGAAGTCGCGGCGCTCCACATATTCGAGGTCGCCGTCGGTGTTCCAGCGCACCATGTCGCCGGTGCGGTAGAGGCGGGCGCCGAGTGCGCCGAACGGGTCGGCGACGAACCGTTCGGCGGTGAGGTCCGGGCGGCCGTGGTAGCCGCGGGCCAGCTGAGCGCCGCCGAGATACAGTTCGCCGGTCACCCCGGCGGGGACCGGGTGCATCCGGTCGTCCAGCACATACACCTGGGTGCCGGATTCCGGTGCGCCGATGGGCACGACCGGCTGCCGGGAACCGCGTTCGGTGCGGAACCTGGTCACCGACACGGCCGCCTCGGTGGGACCGTAGAGGTTGTCGACCCGCGCGGTGGTCTTCGCCGTGATCCGTGCCAGGGTCGCGGCGGGCAGCGCCTCACCGATCACCAGAAGCCTGCGCAATGACGCGGGCAGCTGCCGCTCGCCTGCCGCCTCGGCCAGCATGGCCAGCAGCGACGGCACGAGTGTCACCGTGGTGATCGAGGTGTGGTCGATGAGGCCGAGCAGCCGGTTCGGGTCGCGGTGGGCATCCGGCTGTGCCAGCACGATGCGGGCGCCGGTGCGGGTGGCCCACCACAGTTCCCAGATCGACAGATCGAATGCGGCCGAGGTCAGTTGCAGGACCGAATCACCTACAGCGAGACCGTATTCGGCCTGCATCCAGTCCAGCTGGTGCGAAACCGCGACGTGCGGGACAGCAACGCCCTTTGGTATGCCGGTGGAACCGGAGGTGAAGATGACGTACGCCGTGTTCGACGGAGCGAGCGAGCCCCGACGCTCATGCGCGTACACCGGTCCGGACGCGGCCGCCGCGACGCCGGCGGTCCGAATATCCAGCACCGGCGGCTCGAGCTCCCCCGGCAACACCATCGGCGCGCGAGCCGAGGTCAGCACCAGCGAAGGCGAGGCCGCCGAGAGCACCGCGGCGGTGCGGTCCAGTGGATGCGCCGGATCCAGCGGGACGTACGCGCCGCCCGCCGTGACCACGGCGTACATGGCCACCAGGAGATCGACGCTGCGCGGAATCGCCAACGCCACCAGCGTTTCCGGCCCGACACCATGCTGGATGAGCACGCGCGCCAGCTGGTTGACCCTGGCACCGAATTCGCCGTAGGTGAGAGCGGCATCGGCGGCGAGCAGCGCGATCGCACCGGGAGTGCGCGCCGCCTGCGATTCGAAAGCGGTGGTCAGCAACGCGGGGGCGAACTCGTGCTCGGCCTGGTTCCAGACGCGCAGGACGCGTTCGGATTCGGCCGGATCGAGCAGCGGGAGATCACCGACCGGCGCCTGCGGGGTCGCGCAGATCGCCGCGAGCAGGCGGTGCAATCGGCCCGCGAATCCGGCGACGGTCGACTCGTCGAACAGTGCCGTGGCGTAGGTGAGTGTGGCCGCCATCCCGGCCGGGGTTCCGTCGGCGTGGTAGCGGTCGGTCACCACCAGGTGCAGATCGAATTGCGAGACCTCGGAGTCGAAATCAGCGGCGGTGACCGTCAATCCGTCCAGCGCGAAATCGGCCTCGACCTGGTTGTGGAAGGAGAAGCCGACCTGGAACAGCGGATGCCGCGCGGTGGAGCGTTCCGGGTTGAGTACCTCCACCAGCCGCTCGAACGGGACGTCGGCATGGGCGAAAGCGGCGACGTCGGCGGCGCGCACCCGGTCGAGCAGTTCGATGAAACTCGCACCCGCGTCCACCTCGGCGCGCAGCACGAGGGTGTTGACGAACATGCCGACGACCTCGTCGAGCGCGGCTTCCCCACGCCCGGCGACCGGCGTGCCGACCGCGATATCGGAAGTCCCCGACAGCCTCGCCAGCAGAACCGCGAACGCGGCATGCGTGACCATGAACAGGGTGGCGCCGCTGTCACGGCCGAGGTCGGCGAGCCGGGCGTGCAGCGCGGCGTCGATGGTGACATCGAGATGCCTGCCCTGGGTGGACGCGACCGCGGGCCTTGGCCGGTCGGCCGGTAGTGCCAGCTGCGCGGGTAGCCCGGCCAGCGTATCCGTCCAGAAATCGAGCTGACGGGAGATCAGCGATGCTGGATCGTCCTCACTGCCGAGCAGTTCCCGCTGCCAGCGGCTGTAATCGGCGTACTGCACTGGCAGCGGAGCCCAGTCCGGCACGGCGCCGTGCTTGCGGGCCGCGTAGGCGACCATCACATCGCGCGCCAGCGGTGCCAGCGAGGAGCCGTCCGCGGCGATGTGGTGCACGACCACAACGAGCACATGCGCGGCCGGGCCGAGGGCCAGCAGCCTGGCGCGGATCGGCACTGTATCGGTGACGTCGAAACCGTCGCCGACAAAGTTCGCGACCGCGGCGGTGAGATCGTCGGCGGTCACCGCGATCGGCACAAGCACCGGTGTGCCCGCCTGGTCGATCGGCAGCACGACCTGCACCGGCCCCGCCTGCTGCTGCGGGTATACGGTGCGCAGCACCTCGTGCCGCTGCACCACATCGGTGATGGCGGCGTTGAGGGCGAACACGTCCAGGTCGCCGGTCAAGCGCACGGCCAGCGGGATGTTGTAGGCCGTGGACTGGCGGTCGAGGCGGTTAAGGAACCACATGCGCTGCTGGGCGAGCGAGAGCGGGACCGGGTCGTCGGTGGTGCGGCGGGCCAGCACTGGACGTGCGGGTTCTCCGGTGTCCCGCGTCGCGTCGAGTGCAGCGGCGAGCGCGGCGACGGTCGGGTGCTCGAATACTGTCCGCACGCCGACCGAGGTTCCGAGCGCGCCGCCGAGCCGGGCGGCCAACTGCGTTGCTGTGAGCGAATTTCCGCCGAGCGCGAAGAAGTCGTCGTCCAGGCCGATCACAGCGGATGAACCGGCGCCCATGTCCTCGGGCGAGGCTGCGCCATCAGTTGCGTCTGCCGAGCCGAGGACCGCGGCGACGACCGCCGCGACAGTCCGTTCCGTCGCGGTATTCGGAGCACGGAATGCCGCCGTGCGGATCTCGGGCTTCGGCAGCGCTTTCCGATCCAGCTTGCCCACCGGCGTCAGCGGCAGCTCATCGAGGACCATGATGGCGCTCGGCACCATGTAGGCGGTCAGGGACCTGGCAGCGTGTGCGATGAGCGCGGCGGTGTCGATGGTGTGGCCGGGTGCGGCGACGACATAGGACACCAGGGCGGTGGCCCCGGCGCTGGTATGGCCGACGGTCACCGCGTATTCCACGCTGGGATGGGCGGCAAGCACGGCATCGATCTCACCGAGTTCGATGCGCAGGCCACGCACCTTCACCTGCTGGTCGGAGCGGCCGACGTACTGGATCGCGCCGGAAGTTGTCCAGCGCACCAGGTCGCCGGTGCGGTACAGCCGTCCACCTGCCGCACCGTACGGATCGGCGACGAACCGCTGCGCGGTCAGCGCTGCCCGCGCGTGGTAGCCGCGAGCAAGGCCGTGGCCGCGCAGGTACAGCTCACCGGTGACACCGACGGGCACCGGCTGTAACCGCTCATCGAGTACGACAGCCGACATGCCGTGGATCGGCCTACCCATATCGAACGGGTCGCCGGGACGCATGGGTGCGCTGATCGTGGTGATGATGGTGGTTTCGGTCGGGCCGTAGGTGTTGTGGAAGTGCCGTTGTCCGCGAGACCAGCGGCGCACCACCTCCGGGCCGAACGATTCGCCACCGACCGTGAGCCGGATGAGGCAGTCCACTTCCTCGGGGTCGAGCGTGTGCAGGACGGCCGGGGTGAGGAAGGCGTGGCTCACCCGCTTGTCCCGGATGAGTGCGGTCAGCTCGCTGCCGCCGTACACCCCGGCCGGAGCGATGACCAGCGTCGCGCCCGCGGCGAGCGCGAGCAACAGCTCCAGCATGGAGGCGTCGAAGCTCGGTGAGGCGACGTGCAGGACGCGCGAGTCCGGGCCGACTTGATACCGATCACGTTGCGCGACCGCGACACCGGCGATCCCGGCATGCGTCGCGACGACGCCCTTGGGCACACCGGTGGAACCGGAGGTATAGATCATCCAGGCCGGGTTGGCGATTCGTATCCGGCGCACCAGTTCGGTGGCGGCGATCGGCGCGGCGCTGGTGTGCCACAGCCGGGTGGCGGTGGCGGGTGCATCCACCACCAGCCACTCGGCGCCGTCGGGGAGCGCGGCACGCGAGGAGGCGGTAGTGAGCCCGAGGGCGGCACCGGAGTCCGCCAGCATGTGGGTGATGCGTTCGGCCGGGTAGGTCGGGTCGACCGGAACGAAGGCGGCACCGGTCTTGGCCACCGCCCACACTGCGAGCATTGATTCCGCGGACCGCGGAATGGCGACCGCCACCACGTCCTCTGCGCCGATGCCTGCTCCGATGAGCAGGCGGGCAAGCCGCGAGGACTGCTCGTCCATCGCGCGATAGGTCAGCTCCCGGTCACCGGCGGCGACGGCAATGGCGTCGGGATCGGCGGCGACGGCGCTCGCGATGAGCTGGGCGAGGGTGCACGGCGGCACGGGTGCGGCACCGCGACGTGCAAGCAGTTCCGCACGTTCGATGGGTGCGAGCAGATCAGCGGCGCCGATCGGCCGGTCGGGTTCGGCGGTGAGCGTCGCGAGCAGGCGGCCGAATCGTCGCAGGAGGCCCGCCGCGGTGGAGCGGTCGAACAGGTCGGTGGCGTAGTCGAGTTCGATGCCGAGGTGACCGTCGTCGTCGAGTTCGGCGGCGACGGTGAACTGGAGATCGAACCGCGCCACCGGCTCGTCGAACGGCACCGGCGTCAGGTCCAAGCCGGGCACGGCGTATGTGTCGGCGCCGGTGTTCAGGTAGTTGAGTGCGACCGTGAACAGCGGATGGCGGGCCTGCGAGCGTTCGGCACCGAGTTCGTCGACCACCTGGTCGAACGGCACCGTCGCGTTGGCGAAGGCCGCGATATCGGCGTCGCGGGTCCGGTCGAGGAGTTCGGCGAAGGAGAGGTCGAGTTCGGGCTGGGTGCGCAACACCAGGGTGTTGACGAACATGCCGACCAGATCGTCCAGCGCGGCGACTCCGCGACCTGCGACCGGTGTGCCGATGGGGATATCGGTACCACCGGAGAGCCGAGCCAGCAGCGCGGCCAGTGCGGCGTGCAGCACCATGAACGGGGTGGCGTTGTGCCGAGCCGCGATCTCCCGCACGCGGGCTCCCACACCACCACCGATGCGGGCCCGGATGCTGCGTCCCTGCTTGGAGGCGACGGCAGGACGCGGCCGATCCATCGGCAAGGCCAGTTCTTCGGGGAGGTCCCGCAGAGTGTCGGCCCAGTAGGCGAGCTGCTCGGCCGCCACAGAGTCCACAGCGGTGTGCTGCCACAAGGCGTAATCGGCATACTGGGCCCGCAGTTGTGGCCACATCGGTGTACTACCGAGGACCCGGGACAGGTAGGCCGCCAGCAGATCTCGCAGCAGCGGGTTCATGGAGTAGCCGTCGGCGGCGATGTGGTGTACGACCGCGACGAGCACATGACTGCGGTCGTGTTCACGCAGCAGCACCGCGCGAACCGGGACCTCGGTGGTGACGTCGAATCCCGTGCCGATGAACGCGTCGATCCGGTCCTCGACCGATCCGGTGAGCGACTCGACCGCGAGCCGGACCCGCGCGGACTCACCCGGAAGCACGATCTGATGACCGGTGCCGGTGCTATCGACGGGGTAGATCGTCCGCAACACCTCGTGCCGGGCGATCACGTCATCGAACGCGGCAACCAGGGCGTCGGTGTCGAGTTCGCCGCGGATACGCACCGCCACGGGAATGTTGTGCGCCGCCGACGCGGGGTCGAGCCGGTTGAGGAACCACATGCCGCGCTGCACCGGCGCCAGCGGAATCCGTTCCGGACGTTGGCCCGCGACCAGTGCGATCACCTGCTCACCGGCATCGCCTAGTCGCGCGGCCAGCCCGTGCACGGTTGGCGCTTCGAACAGCAGCCGCACCGGCACCCGTCGGCCGAGCCGCTCACCCAGCCGGGCCAGCACGCGGGTGGCGGTGAGCGAGTTGCCGCCGAGGTCGAAGAAGCCGTCGTCGACGCCGACCGGGCCGGAACCGAGCACACTCTCGAAAGCCTCGGCGACCAGCCGTTCGGCCGGAGTCACCGGGGCGCGATAGGCGACACGGTCGAATACCGGGTCGGGCAGGGCGGAGCGGTCCAGCTTTCCGGACGAATTGAGCGGGAAGGAGTCAAGCACCATGACCGTCGACGGCAGCATGTACGACGGGAGTGCGGCCGCCGCGGCACGCAGCAGCTCGGTGTCGCGGACGACGGCACCCGGCTGGGTGATGACATAACCGACCAGATGCTCGTCGGCGACCCGAGCCGCGGCCTGTGCCACACCCGGTGCGGCCGCGAGCACCGCTTCGATTTCGCCGAGCTCGATGCGCTGACCACGGAACTTCACCTGGAAATCGGTGCGGCCCAGGTACACGAGTTCCGCGCCGGACGCGGTGTGCTCCCAGCGCACCAGATCACCGGTGCGGTACATCCGCTCGCCGGGTTCGCCGAACGGGTTCGCGACGAACCGGTCGGCGGTGATGGCCGCACGTCCGTGATAGCCGCGCGCCAGCTGCGTGCCCGCCAGATACAGTTCGCCCGCGACGCCGGGCAACGTCGGCCTCAGCCGCCCGTCCAGCACATAGACGCGGCTGTTCCATTCGGGATTGCCGATCGGCATGACGGTGCGGTCGACCTCGCCGGTGACTTCGCGGTAGGTGATGCTGACCGCGGCCTCGGTTGGCCCGTAGAGGTTGTGCAATGCAGCCCGGCTCACCGCGCCGAAGGCCCGTACGGTCTCGGCGGGTAGTGCCTCGCCGATGACGAACACCGTGCGCAACGACCGCAGGGCGCCGGTCGGTCCCGCCGTGCCCACATGCCCGGCGAACACGCTCAACATGGAGGGCACGAAATCGGTGACGGTGACGCCGTATCCGCCGATCACCTCGGCGAGGTAGCCGGGATCGCGGTGTCCGTCCGGGGTGGCGAGCACGACCGTCGCGCCCACCCGCAGCGGCAGGAAGTAGCCCCACAGCGACACGTCGAAGGTGGTCGCGGTCTTCTGCAGGTACACGTCGTCGCCGGCGAGCCGGTACTCGGCCTGCATCCAGTTCATCTGGTTGACGATCGCGGCGTGCGACACCGTCACGCCCTTGGGCTTTCCGGTCGAACCGGACGTGAAGATCACATAGGCCGGATGCTGCGGCCGCAAGACGGCGGTGCGTTCGTCGGCGGCGATCGGCTCGTCGGATCGGCGGGTCAACGCGACGGTATCGACGAATACCGTCTGCCCCTGGTAATCGATCTGGTCACGTTCTGTGGTGAGCAGCGCGGCAGGCCGGGCGGTGTCGAGGATGTGGGCAATGCGCTGGGCCGGATGGTCGGGGTCGATCGGCACGTACGCGCCGCCAGCCTTCAGCACCGCATACATGGCGACCACGAGGTCAACGGATCGGCGAATCGACAGCGCCACCAGCGATTCCGGCCCGACCCCGAGGTCGATGAGGTGACGGGCCAGCTGGTTGGCGCGCCGGTCGAGGTCGCCGTAGCCGAGGGTGACGGTGGCCGAACCGTCGTCGGGGACGTAGACGAGCGCGGGCTCTTCGGGTGTCGCGGTGGCCTGCGCCTCGAATTCGTCGAGCAGCAGTTCCGGAACGTAGGCGGTGTGCGCCGAATCGTTCCATTCGGTGAGCACCCGGTGGCGTTCCCCGGACGCGAACAGGTCGATATCGCCGACCGGACGGTTCGGCTCCGCGGTCACCTCGGCCAGCAGGCGCAAGAACCGGGTACCGAAACCGATGACCGTGTCGGTGTCGAAAAGATCTGTGGCGTAACCGAATCGAAGCTGTTCGTCGCTGACGGTCAGCTGCAGATCGAAGCGGGTGGTTTCATAGCCGGGCCCGTCGTATTCGGTGATGGTGAGACCGTCGAGCTCGAGCCGCACCGGCTCCAGGTTCTGGAAGAACAGCGCGACCTGGAACAGCGGATGCCTGGCCTGCGAGCGCGGCGGATCGACTACCTCGACCAGCCGCTCGAACGGCAGGTCCGCGTAGGCGAAGGCATCCAGGTCGCGGTCGCGGACCCGGTGCAGCAGCTCGGCGAAGCCGGTGGCGGCGTCGACCTCGGTGCGCAGCACCACGGTATTGACGAACATGCCGACCACGTCGTCCAGTGCGGCGTCACCGCGTCCGGCGACGGGTGCGCCGATCGCGATGTCGGTGGTGCCGGACAGGCGAGCGAGCAGCACCGCGAACGCGGCGTGCACCACCATGAACGGGGTGGTGTCGGTGCCGGCGGCCAGGGCCGCGATCCGTGCGCGGAGGTCGTCGCTCATGGCGATCGAGACGCTCGCACCCGCATGAGAGGCGACGGCGGGGCGGGGGCGGTCGGCGGGCAGGTCGAGCTGGGCGGGCAGGCCACGCAAGGTCTGCTGCCAATAGGCCAGCTGGGCAGCGGCCGGTGCCGCCGGATCGTCCTCGGCGCCCAGCGTTTCGCGCTGCCACAGTGCGTAATCGGCGTACTGCACCGGAAGCTCGGCCCACCCCGGCGCGGCGCCGGCAGCACGGGCGGCGTAGGCGATCGCGATATCGCGGGCCAGCGGGCCCATGGAGAAGCCGTCGGCGGCGATGTGGTGCACCACCAGGACGAGGACGTGTTCGTGTCCGGCGAGCCGGGCCAGGCCGATCCGCACCGGGACCGCGCTCGTCACATCGAAGGGTGTGCCGACGAATTCGGCGATCGCTTCGGCGACCCGCTCGGCATCGAGCGCTGCGATCGCGGGCACCTGCGCCGGTTCGAGCACGCGCTGGCTGCCGACACCGTCGTTATCCGGATAGACGGTGCGCAGGGTTTCGTGCCTGCCGACCACGTCGGCGACGGCGGCGGTCAGCGCATCGATATCGAGGCTGCCGGTCAGACGGATCGCTACCGGGATGTTGTTGACCGTCTCCTCGGGATCGAACCGGTTGAGGAACCACATGCGCTGCTGTGCAGGCGAGAGCGGCAGCGTCTCCGGCCGCGGCCTGCGGGTCAGTGCGGCCCTGCCGCCGCTGCCGCGCAACCGGGCGACGCGGGCCGCGAGCCCGGCCACCGTCGGTGCTTCGAACAGCAACCGCACCGGGATCTCGGCGTCCAGTTCGGCACCCAGCCGGGCCGCTACCCTGGTGGCGATGAGCGAATTGCCGCCGAGGGCGAAGAAGTCGTCGTCGGCGCCGATCCGATCGGCACCGAGAAGCTCGCCGACGATCGCGGCGACGGTCTCTTCGATGCCTGCGGCGGGGGCGCGGAAGGGGGCCGCGGTGAAAGACGGTGCGGGCAGGGCGTTGCGATCGAGCTTGCCGGAGGAATTGAGCGGCAGGTCGTCGAGGGTGACGAACGCGGCGGGCACCATATAGGCGGGGAGTTCGGCGGCGAGTTCTTCGCGGACCGCATCGACATCGACACTGCCTGCGGGCACCAGATAGGCCACCAACTGGTCGCCCAGCCGCTCATCCGATCGCACCACGACCACCGCGCGGCTGACCGAATCCAGTCCCGTCAGCGCCGTTTCGATCTCCCCCAGCTCGATTCGCAGGCCACGCACCTTCACCTGGAAGTCGGTGCGGCCCAAGTACTCCACCTCGCCGTCGGCACGCCGGCGCACCAGATCGCCGGTGCGGTACATCCGCTCGCCGGGCGCGCCGAACGGATTCGCCACGAAGCGCTCGGCGGTGAGCTCCGGCCGTGCCACATATCCGGAGGCCAGCTGGGATCCACTCAGATACAGCTCACCCGCCACCCCCGGCAGGACGTGACGCATCCGCGAATCCAGCACAAGCAGACCGGTATTGACAACCGGACGGCCGATCGGCACGGATACCTGATCGTCGTCGGTGACCTCGTGGAAGGTGACGTCGACGGCGGCTTCGGTGGGACCGTAGAGGTTGTGCACCTGCGCGCCGGTCAGCTCGCGGGCGCGTTGGGCGGTGGCGGCGGGCAAGGCTTCACCCGAGGCGAACAGCAATCGCAGCGCCGTCGTGTCGGCCACCTGCGCGTCGACGAACACCGCGAGCATCGACGGTACGAAATGCGCGACGGTGATCCGCTCGTCGCGGATCAGGCGCGCCAGATACCCAGCGTCGCGGTGACCGTCGGGGCGCGCGATCACGAGACGGGCGCCGATCTGGAGCGGCCAGAAGAACTCCCAGACCGAGACGTCGAAGGTCGCGGGAGTCTTCTGCACCACGGCGTCCCCCGTGGTCAGCGCGTATTCGTCCTGCATCCACACCAGCCGGTTGACAATGGCGTGGTGTGGGACCGCGACACCCTTGGGTCGGCCGGTGGAGCCGGAGGTGAAGATGATGTAGGCGGTGTTGCCGGGGGTGATGGCGCCGATCCGGTCGGCGGACGTCAGCGGATGCGACCGGTAGCCGGACAGGTCGAGCCGATCGATTCGGACCTGACGAGCGGCGCCCGCGTCCAGATCGACGCCGGAGGTGAGTACGCATACCGGGCGCGCGGTGGTGAGCACGTATTCGGTGCGTTCGGCGGGATGGTCCGGGTCCAACGGCAGGTAGGCGGCACCCGCGGCGACCACCGCGTACATGGCGGTGACCAGGTCGATTGACCGGCGCATACCCAACGCGACGACCGATTCCGCGCCGACGCCCTGGTCCACCAGCCAGCGGGCCAGTCGGTGGACTCGGGCCGAGAACTCGGCGTACGAGAGACTTGCCCCCTCGAAGGTGACGGCGGTGGCGTCCGGGGTGCGGGCGGCCTGGGCCTCGAACAGGGAGATCAGGGTGGCCGTCGGGTCGACCGCGTGTGCGGTGTCGTTCCAGCGTTCGAGGGTGGCCCGTTCGGCGTCATCGAGCAAGTCGATATCACCGACCGGCAGTTCCGGCGCAGCTACGACAGCCTCCAGCACCCGCACGAAGCGGGCCGCGAACCCCTGCGCCGTGCTCTGGTCGAACAGGTCGGTGGCGTAGCGCAGCACACCGCGCAGGACGGTCGCGTCCGCATCGGCCTGTTCGCTGAGCTCGAGCGCGAGGTCGAACTGGGCGACCTGGTTGTCGATGGGATATCCGGCGACCTCGAGACCGGGCAGCCGCACAGTGGTGTCGTCACGGTGCTCGAAGGTCAGCAGGGCCTGCACGATCGGAGAATGCGCCTGGGAGCGGACCGGATCCAACTCCTCCACCAGACGCTCGAAGGGCAGTTCGGCGTTCGCGAAGGCACGCACATCGGCCGCACGCACGGCGGCGAGCAGGTCGGTGAAGGACCGGTCGGCATCCACCCTGGTCCGCAGCACCAGTGTGTTGACGAACATGCCGACCAGCTCATCCAGCGCTTCCTCGGCCCGGCCCGCCACCGGCGTACCGATGGCGATGTCGTCGACACCCGCCAGACGGCCGAGCAGCGTGGCGTAGGCGGCGTGCACGACCATGAACGACGACACACCATGTGCCTTGGCAAGGTCGGCGATCCGTCCTGCGAGATCGGCGCCGATACCGAACTCCACCGTGGCTCCTCGGCCCGAGGCCACCGCGGGCCGGGGTCGATCGGCGGGCAGCTCCAGCACCGGCGCCAGGCCGGCGAGCTCGTTGCGCCAGTGCGCGATCTGCCCGGCAAGTACCGAATCCGGATTGTCGGCCGAACCGAGTGCGGCGTGCTGCCAGAGCGTGAAGTCGGCGTACTGCACCGGCAGTGGCGACCAGTCGGGGCCGGTGCCCGCGGTGCGGGCGGTGTAGGCCGTCATCAGGTCGCGGGCCAGCGGTGCGGTCGACACGCCGTCCGCGGCGATGTGATGCACGACGACGGCGAGGACATGGTCGTCCGGAGCGACGCGCAACAGCGTCGCGCGCACCGGGATGCGGGTGCGCAAGTCGAAACCACCGGAGACGGAGGCGATCACCGAGGCGGTCAGATCCGCTTCGGGGGCATCGACGGGACGCAGCTCCAGTTCACCGGCGGGGAGCGCGGCGAGCACCACCTGGGTGGGACCATCGGCGTCTGCGGGGAAGACCGTCCGCAGCGATTCGTGGCGATGCACCACGTCCCGCAAGGCGGCGCGCAGTGCGGGCACGTCCAGCTCGCCGGTCAACCGGATGGTGATCGGGATGTTGTAGACCGCCGAATCCGGATCGATGCGGTTGAGCAGCCACATCCGGGTCTGTGCCAGCGACAACGGGATACGGGCCGGTCGCGGGCCGGCCACGAGAGCGGGGCGGTCAGCGGCGGTCCCCGTCGCGACACGCACCGCGAGTCCGGCGACGGTCGGCGCCTCGAATACCTCACGCACCGTCAATGCCGAGCCCAACGCCGCATTGGCGCGCGCGACCAGACGCATGGCCAGCAGCGAGTTACCGCCGCGGACGAAGAAGTCGTCGTCGGCGCCGAGTGGTGTGGCGGTGCCGATCAGGTCGGTGATCAGCGCGGCCAGCACCGATTCCGCACCTTCGCGCGGAGCACGGAAGGCGGCGCCGGTGCCGGCGACCTCGACGGCCGGCAGCGACTTGCGGTCGAGCTTGCCTGCCGTGGTCAACGGCATCTCGTCCAGCACCATCAGATGTGCGGGCACCATGTACGCCGGAAGCCGCCCACGCACGTCATCGAGTACGGCTTCGACAGAAAGCGATTCACCGCTGACATAGCCGAGCAGACAGTCCTGCCCCGCGCTGTCACGAGCCGCGACGACAGCCGCGTTGTTCACCCCAGCCACCGACGTGAGCGCCGCCTCGATCTCGCCGAGCTCGATCCGCTGACCGCGCAGCTTCACCTGGAAATCATTGCGGCCCAGATACACCAGATCGCCGTGGCGGTTCCAGCGCACCAGGTCGCCGGTGCGGTACATCAACCGGCCGGACGCACCGAACGGATCGGCGACGAATCGTTCCGCGGTGAGCGCCGCCCGACCCTGGTAGCCACGGGCCAACTGCTCACCCGCGAGGTAGAGCTCACCGGTGACACCGATCGGTACCGGACGCAGCCGCGCGTCCAGCACGTAGGCGCGGGTATTCCAGCACGGACGCCCGATCGCCACATCCCGGTCCGATTCCGAGGCCGGATCGGTGAACTCGTGGAATACCGCTGAGATGGCGGCCTCGGTGGGTCCGTAGGAGTTGTGCACGGTACCGGGAAACCCGTCGCGCAGCGCGGCGAGCAGGTCCGGGGTCAATGCTTCACCGCCACAGTGCAGATGACGCAGGGAACCGAGTGTGTCGCCCATGCCCTCACCGACCAGCGCCGCAAGCACCGAGGGCACGAATTCGGCGAAGGTGACCTGGTGCTCGCGCAGCAGGCCGGCCAGATATTCGAGGTCGAGATGCCCGCTCGGCCGCGCCATGATGAGCGGCGCGCCGACCGTCACCGGCAGGAAGCACTCCCACACCGAGACGTCGAAGGTGAGCGGGGCGCGCTGCAACAGCCGGTCCCGATCGGTGACCTCGTACCTGGCCTCCAGCCAGCGCAGCTGATTGGTGATCGCGCGGTGCGAGACGGACACGCCCTTGGGGCGGCCGGTGGAGCCGGAGGTGAACAGCACGTAGGCGGCGTTGTCCGGGCGCAGCGGATGTGTGCGCTCGGCGTCGGTCACCGGTGAATCGTCGTATCCGGACAGGTCGATGTTCGGGTAATCGAGCACGGGCACAGTGAGTTCCGGCAGCTGGGCACCGCCGGTCTGCACCACGAGCAGCGGCGCCGCGCCCTCGACCACCTGTGCGATGCGATCGGCGGGGTGTTCGGGATCGATCGGTACGTAGGCGGCGCCCGCACGCACGATCGCGTACATGGCGACGAGCATGTCGATCGAACGCAGGGCACCGAGCCCGACGATCGTCTCCGGTCCCGCGCCCTCGGCGATGAGCTTGCGGGCCAGGCGGTTCGCCTTCGACGCCAGCTCGGCATACGTCAGCACGGAGCCCTCGAAACCCACCGCGATGGCGTCCGGGGTCGCGGCGACGCGGGCGGTGAGCAGGTCGTCCAGTGTTTCGACGGGCACCCGCCGGTGTGTGTCATTGCATTCCGACAGCAGCAGAGCGCGCTCGGCCGACGACATCACTTCGATCTCGCCGACGAGCGCATCCGGATGCTCGACCAGGGCGCGCAATACCTGCTCGAATGCGGTGAGGAAGCGGGCGGGGGTATCGGCGTCGAACAGGTCGAGGGCGTAGTGCAGGTGAACGTCGATGCCGTCGGCCGCACCGTCGGTGGTGTATCGGTCGGTCAGCGTCCAGTCCAGGTCGAGCTGGATCGGCGCCGCGCCGACCTCGAGCGCGGAGATACCGAGGCGGTCGAGCCGGAAGTCCGGCTTGGACTGGTTCTGCAAGGTCAACGCCACCTGATACAGCGGTGCGTGGGCCTGCGAACGCACCGGATTCACCGCGTCGACCAGCTGCTCGAACGGCACAGCGGAGTGGTCGAAAGCGGCCAGGTCCACTGCTCTGGCCTGCTCGACCAGCTCGGCCAGTGTGGCGTCGGGGCGCACCCGGGTCCGCAGCACCAGGGTATTGACGAACATACCGACCAGCTCGTCGAGTGCCTCGTCACCGCGACCGGCGACCGGCGTACCGATCGCAATGTCGTCGGTGCCACCGAGACGCGCCAGCAGTACCGCGAGTGCGGCGTGCAACACCATGAACGGTGTCGCGCGGTGTTCGGTGGCGAATTCCTGGATGCGCTGGTGTAGCTCGGCATCGAGGTGGCCGGTGAGCGCGCCGCCGCGGTTGGTGGCAATCGCCGGACGTGGGCGGTCCGAGGGGAGGGTGAGGACGTCGGGGAGGCCGGACAGCTGCTCGGTCCAGTAGGCGAGCTGCCGCGCCAGCCGGGAACTCGGGTCTGCGGCGTCACCGAGTGCGGTGCGCTGCCAGAGGGCGAAGTCGGCGTACTGCAGTGGGAGCGGTGCGAACGCCGGTGCGGAACCGGAGGAGCGCGCCAGGTAGGCGGCGGCGAGGTCTCGGGTCAGCGGGGCGAACGACCAGCCGTCGGCGGCAATGTGGTGGACGACGAACAAGAGCACATGGGTCTGCTCGCCGAGGAAGGTGTCGGTAGCGGAGCCGGTGGAGGTCGCCGGGGCGAGTTGCGCGCGGGGAGCATCATCGGCCACACGCAGCAGCTCGATGCGGACCGGCACGTCACTGGTGACGTCGAAGCCCGACTGGGCGGCCGTGGCCACCAGGCCCGGAAGTTCGGTGGCGGTAACCAGCAGCGGCTCGAGGTGCACCGGCTGCGACCCGGCGGGAAGCACGAGTTGCGAGGCGACGCCGTCGTGTTCGGGATAGACCGTGCGCAAGGTTTCGTGGCGGGCGATAACGTCCTCGATCGCCGCGGTGAGTGCGGCGACGTTCAACGGCCCGGTCAGACGTAGAGCGAACGGGATGTTGTAACCCGCGCTCGCGGCATCGAAACGGTTGAGGAACCACATGCGCTGCTGGGCGATGGACAGCGGGATCGGTGCGGTGCGGTCCTGTGCGATCAGCGGCGGCAGCGCCGAATCCGCTACCGCTCCCCCGATCCGGCCGGCCAGCTCACGGACGGTCGGCGCGTCGAACACCGTGCGCACCGGCACCTGTGCACCGGTCGCCTTGGCGAGACGGGAGGCGAGCTGGGTGGCGATGAGCGAGTTGCCGCCGAGGGCGAAGAAGTCGTCGCAGGCACCGACCTGATCCACACCGAGCAGCGCGGTGAAGACGTCGGCGACAAGGGTTTCCGTGGTGCCTTCGGGTGCAAGGAATTCGATCGGCGCGAACACCGGCGCGGGGAGGGCCTTGCGGTCCAGCTTGCCGGAGGCGTTCACCGGGAAGGCGTCGAGCACGACGAACCCGGTGGGGATCATGTATCCCGGCAGTACGCGGGCCAGTTCGGCGCGCACTCCGTCGACGTCCACAGCGCCGTCGGGCACCAGATAGGCGACCAGCTGGGCACCGGTGCCGTGATCGTCACGCACCAGGACGACGGCCTGCGCCACGGTCGACAGCGCCAGCAGCGCCGCCTCGATCTCGCCCAGCTCGATGCGCAGACCGCGCACCTTCACCTGGAAATCGGTGCGGCCGCGGAAGTTCAGTTCACCGTCGGTGTTCCATGCGACGAGATCACCGGTGCGGTACATGCGGGCACCAGGTGCACCGAAGGGATTGGCGACGAACCGGTCGCCGGTCAGATCGGGCCGCCCCAGGTAGCCGTGCGCGAGCTGGGCGCCCGCCAGATACAACTCGCCGGGAACACCCGCCGGCACCGGCCGCAGCCGGGTGTCGAGAACATAGGCCTGGCTGTTCCACACCGGTCCACCGATCGGCAGCACCGTGTCATCGGTATCGCGCACCTCATGTGCGGTGATCTCGACGGCGGTTTCGGTAGGTCCGTACATGTTGTGCACACGGGCGCCGGTGAGCGCGCGAGCTCGGTGGGCAACGGCAGCGGGCAGGGCCTCGCCGGAGCAGAAGATGTGGCGCAGTCTCGGGACGTCGATGGATTCTTCGGCGACGAACGCCGCCAGCATCGACGGCACGAAGTGCGCGGCCGTGATCGCTTCGCGCCGCATGAGGTCGGCCAGATAGGCCGGGTCGCGATGCCCGTCCGGCTTCGCGATGACCAGCCGCGCACCGACCTGCAACGGCCAGAAGAACTCCGGCACCGAGACATCGAACGTGGCGGGTGTCTTCTGCAGCAGTGCGTCGGTGCCGTCGAGTGCGACGTAGGCCGACTGCATCCAGCGCAGCCGGTTGACGATGCCGCCGTGGCTCATCGCCACACCCTTGGGGCGGCCGGTGGAGCCGGAGGTGAACAGCACATAGGCGGTGTTCGACGCCCGCAGCGGGGCGCGGCGATCGGCATCGGTCACCGGGGCGGGCGAGTACGCCGCGAGATCGAGGTGGTCGATCCGGATCTGCGGCACCGGCAGATCCAGGTCCACGCCCGAGGTGAGAACGCAGATCGGTCTTGCGGTGTCGAGGATGTGGGCAGTGCGGTCGGCCGGATGATCCGGGTCCAGCGGGACATAGCCACCGCCGGCCACGGTCACCGCGTACATGCCGATGACCAGGTCGATCGAGCGGCGCATACCCAGCGCGACCAGCGTTTCCGGGCCGACACCGAGGTCGATCAGCCGTCGCGCGAGGCGGTTCACCCGTGCGGCGAGGTCGCCATAGGAGAGCGTCGCGGAGCGACTCGGTGCGGGGTGGCGGCCGGGCGACGGGTGGTCAAGGGATGTTTGATGGGCGAGTGCGGGTCCGTCGAAGGTGACCGCTGGCGCGTCCGGTGTGCGGGCGGCCTGCTCCGCGAACAGGCCGGCGAGGGTCTCGTCGGAGGCGAGCGGGTGGGCCGTGTCGTTCCAGTGGTGCACCACTGTGCTGCGTTCGGCCGCGTCGAGCAGCTCGATCTCACCGACCGGTACGTCCGGATCACTGCTGACAGCCGCAAGAACCCGCAGGAACCGCGTGGTCAGCGACTCGATGGTGGTGGCGTCGAACAGGTCGGTGGCGTAGCGCAGGCTGCCGGTGAGTGCGGCATCACCGGGGTCACCGACCACCAGGTGCAGGTCGAATTTGACGGTCTCGTCAGCGATATCCACCGGCTCGACGCGCAAGCCCGGAATATCCAGCGCCGGCAGGCCACGCTGTTCGCCGAAGCTCAGCATCACCTGAAACAGCGGATGCGCGCCGGTCGTGCGGTCCACGGCCATGGTGTCCACCAGCTGCTCGAACGGAAGCTCCGCGTTGGCGAAGGCGGCCAGATCGGCATCGCGAACAGTGCCGAGCAGTTCAGCGAAGGTGGAGTCGGGCCGCACCTCGCTGCGCAGCGCCACGGTATTGACGAACATGCCGATGAGCCCGTCCAGCGCACGCTCGCCACGACCACCGACGGCAGTGCCGACGACGATATCGGTGGTGGCGCTCATCCGCGCCAGCGTCGCCGCGAAGGCCGCGTGCACGACCATGAACAGCGAGGCACCACCGCGTCGCGCCAGCTCACGCAGGCCATCGGATACCTCGGGCGCGACGGTGAATTCGACGACGGCACCGCGCTGGGACGTCCGCGCCGGACGCGGCCGGTCGGTCGGCAGGGTGAGGTCGGCGGGGATCCCGTCGAGCACCGCATGCCAGAACCTGATCTGCTGGTTGGCCAGATCGCCGGGGCGGTCCGCGGAACCGAGTAGTTCGCGCTGCCACAGGCTGTAGTCGGCGTACTGCACCGGAAGCTCCGGCAGCTCTGGTTCGGTGCCTGCGGTGCGGGCGAGGTAGGCGGTGATCAGGTCGGTGACCAGCGGCGTCAGCGATAGCGCGTCGGCGGCGATGTGATGGACCACGAATACCAGCAGGTGCTCGTCCGTGCCGTCGACGGCGAGCAGGGCGATCCGGGCGGGCAGCTCGCTGGTCACCTCGAATCCGCCGCCTGCGATGGCGGCCACCGTGGTATCGATGTCGCGGGCCCGCACCCGAACCGGGTTCAGCCCGAGCCCGATCGCATCGGCGGCGAGGATCGACTGGTACGGGCCCGATTCGGTGTCCGGGTAGAGCGTGCGTAGCGTCTCGTGCCTGATCAGCACGTCGAGCACGGCCCGTTCCATAGCTCGCGGGTCAAGTGTTCCGGTCAGCCGCAACACCACGGGCAGGTTGTAGACGCCAGTGGACGTCGCGTCGGTGTCCTCGCTTTCCAGCCGGTTCAGGAACCACAACCGCTGCTGGGCGGGTGCGAGCGGGATCAGAGCGGGGCGCTCGCGGCGGGTCAGCGACGGTCGCGGTGTGGCCTCGGCGCGCAGTTCGCCGACGGCAGCGGCGAATCCCGCGACGGTCGGCGCGTCGAACAGGGCGCGCACCGGAACGCGGATGCCTGCCACCGCCCCTGTCCGCGCGGTGACCTGGGTGGCGTCGAGGGAGCTGCCGCCGAGGGCGAAGAAGTCGTCGTCGAGCCCGACCCGGTGCAGCCGCAGGACCTCCGCGAAAACATCGGCGACAAGGCGTTGGTCGGCGTCGACGGGGGCGCGGAAGCGAGCAGTGCGCAGGGTCGGCACTGGCAGGGCCTTGCGGTCCAGCTTGCCGCTGGTATTGAGCGGGAACTCGGTCAGCTCGATCACCGCGGTCGGCACCATGTAGGCCGGAAGCCGCTGGGACAAGGATTCTCTCAGCTCGTCGACATCCAGTTCGGCGCCGACCGCCCGGATGACATAGCCCGCAAGGAAATCGCCGTCCGCCCCGGTGATCAACCGTGCCGCGGCCTGGCTCACCCTGGGATCGGCCAGCAGCGCCGTCTCGATCTCGGCCAGTTCGATGCGTTGGCCGCGGAACTTCACCTGGAAATCCGCGCGGCCCAGGTAGAGGAGCTCGCCGTCGGCGGTCCAGCGCACCAGGTCACCGGTCCGGTACATGCGCTCACCGTCGAGGCCGAACGGATTGGCCACGAAACGATCCGAGGTGAGATCCACCCGCCGGTGATAGCCACGCGCCAGCTGGTCACCGGCCAGGTACAGCTCACCCGGAACCCCGATCGGCACCGGACGCAGCCGCGAATCCAGCACGTAGACCTGCGAATTCCACTCCGGTTCACCGATCGGCACCAGCGGGGCGTCCGCCTCGGTGACCTCGCGGTAGGTGATCGACACCGCAGCCTCGGTCGGGCCGTAGAGGTTGTGCAGTCCGGCGTCGCTGACCGCGTGGAACGCGGCCACCGTCTCCGGCGGCAGCGCCTCACCGATGACGAAGACATCGCGCAGCGTATCCAGTTCCTCGCGCCGCGCGTGCGCGGCGAACACCGTCAGCATGGACGGTACGAAGTCGGTCAGGGTAACACCGTGGCGGACGATCGTCTCGGCGATATAGCGCGGATCGCGATGGCCGTCGGGGGCGGCCAGCAGCAGCGTGGCGCCGGTGCGCAACGGCAGAAAATAGCCCCACAACGAGACATCGAAGGTGGTCGCGGTCTTCTGGAGGTAGATATCGCCGGTGCGGGGGCGGTATTCGTGTTCCATCCACGCCAGCTGGTTGGCGATGGCACGATGCGTGACCGCGACGCCCTTGGGTTTGCCGGTGGACCCGGAGGTGAAGATCACGTATGCGGGATGGTCGGGATGTAGCGGTGTGCGGCGCTCCGCGTCCGCGATCGCGGCCGTCGACAGCTCCGATAGGTCCACCGCGTCCAGCAGATGCACCGGCGCCTCGGTGGCGGCGGCGAAACCCGCTGCCCGCGTGCTCAAGACACAGTGCGGCCGCGCCGTCTCGAGGATGTGCCCGATGCGCTCGACCGGATGCGAGGGATCCACCGGCACATACGCGCCGCCTGCCCGCGACACCGCGTACATGGCGACGACCAGTTCGACCGAACGCGGCATCGCAAGCACCACCAGCGATTCCGGACCGACACCGGTCTTGATGAGGAACCGGGCCAGTCGGTTGACGCGCTCGGACAGCTCGGTATAGGTCAGTTCGACCGGTATCGGGTTCTCGGCCACCAGCGCCACCGCGCGCGGGGTGCGGCGGACCTGGCCGTCGAAACCCTCGTGCAGAAACCGATCGGCCACCCGGTGGCCGCTGGCATTCCAGCTCGCGGTGACGTAATCCAGCTCACCGGCGTCGAGTAGTTCGATATCGCCGACCGCGGTGATCGGTTCGGTGACGGCCGCGCGGAGCAGACGCGAGAACTTCGCGCCGAACTCGCGCACCGTCGGCGCGTCGAACAGATCCGTGGCGTAAGTGAATTCGGCGCGATAGCCGTCGGCGGCATCGGAGATGGTCAGTTGCAGGTCGAACTTCGCGAACTCGGCGCCGAAGTCGACCGGCTCCGCGGACAGCCCGGGCAGCTCGAGCGCCACCGGGCCGAGGTTCTGCATGAACAGCGCGACCTGGAACAGCGGGTGACGGGCCTGGGAGCGGGCCGGGTTGAGCACCTCGACCAGCCGCTCGAACGGAATATCGTCGTGGGCGAAGGCACGCAGGTCACGGTCACGGACCTGGGCGACGAGATCGGCGAACGTGGCGTCGGCGGACACGTCGGTGCGCAGCACCAGCGTATTGACGAACATGCCGACCAGGTCGTCCAGCGCGGCCGCACCACGCCCCGCGACCGGGGTGCCGATGGCGATATCGGTGGTGCCCGACAGCCGGGCCGACAGGGCCGCGAGCGCGGCGTGCAGCACCATGAACGGCGTGGATCTTGTCTCGGTCGCGACGCGATCGATGGCGGCACGCAGCTCGGCGTCGATACCGAATTCGTGTACCGCGCCACGGTAGGTGGCCTGCGCGGGGCGCGGGCGATCCGCGGGGAGATCGAGCTGCGCGGGCAGTTCGGCCAGTTCGGAGGCCCAGAAGTCGATCTGCCGGGCAGCCGCGGACTGCGGATCGGCTTCGTCACCGAGCATCCGCTGCTGCCACAGCGCGTAATCGGCGTATTGCACGGCCAGCGGCGCCCACCCCGGTGCGTGGCCGTCGCGGCGGGCCGTATAGGCGGTGATCAGATCGCGCATCAGCGGGCCCATGGATACGCCGTCGGCGGCGATATGGTGCACAACCAGCACCAGCGTGTGGTCGTCGGTGGTGGCTCGCAGGAGCCGGATTCGGACCGGGACCTCCTCGGCCACATCGAATCCGGTGCCTGCTGCTTCACGAACCGCTGCCGCGACATCGGCCACCGGCTCGGCCGCCAGCTCGAAAGCCGCTGCCGGGCACACCTCCTGGACGGGCCCGTCCTCGTGCCGTGGGTACACGGTGCGCAGAACCTCATGGCGCCCGAGCAGATCGGTGACGGCCGCCGAGAGCGCCGCGATATCCAGCTCACCGCGCAGCCGCAGTGCCACCGGGATGTTGTCGACCCCAGCGGTCGCACCGCCGGACTCGATACTGAAGCGGTTGAGGAGCCACATGCGGCGCTGAGCCGGGGACAGCGGGATGCGGTCGGGGCGTGGCTCAACGGAGCTCAGCCACGGCGCCGGAGCCGACCGACCGGCGTTCCCGGCTCGATCGGTGGCCACGGCATCCATCCGCGCGAGGGCAGCCAGGCCCGCAGGCGTCGGGTTGTCGAAGAAATCGCGCACGTCGACGCTGATGTCGAGCGCCGTACCGATGCGGGCGAGGGCACGGGTGGCGACGAGCGAGTTGCCGCCGCGGGCGAAGAAGTTGTCGTCGGCACCGATGCGGTCGTGGGCGAGCAGGTCGGCGAAGATCGCGGCCACGGCACGTTCGGATTCGGTGGCCGGTTCGCGGTATTCGGTGGTGGCTGTGTCGGAGTCGGGCTCCGGCAGGGCGCGACGATCCAACTTGCCGTTCGGGCTCAGCGGCATCTCGTCGAGCACGATGAGCTCGGCGGGGACCATGTAGTCCGGGAGCCGCTTGCGGACCGCGTCGAGCAGCGCGGTGGGGTCGAGCGGGGTGGGCCGGCTCGTGTCCTCGGTTCGTGCCGAGCCACCCGGGGCCACCGTCGCTTCCGCGCCGACCGCGTGTGCGCCCCTGCCGCCACTGGCAACCACGTACGCGACGAGCTGATCACCGGCTGCCCCGCGATGCACCACGGCCGCGGCTTGGGCCACCTCTTCCTGATCCAGCAGCGCCGCCTCGATCTCACCGAGTTCGATGCGCAGACCGCGCAGCTTCACCTGGAAGTCGATGCGGCCCAGGTATTCCAGCTCGTCCGGGCCGCCGTCGCTGCCCGCGGCCCAACGCACCAGGTCGCCGGTGCGGTACATGCGGTCGCCGGGGGCGCCCTCGGGGTTGGCGACGAAACGGTCGGCGGTCAGGCCGGCGCGGGACAGGTAGCCGCGGGCCAGCTGCACGCCGGCGAGATACAACTCGCCAACCACACCGGTCGGAACGGGCCGCAGGTTGTCGTCGAGCACCAGCAGGTCGGTGTCGTCGGCCGCGGCACCGATCGGCACACAGTCCCGATCGGCGGCGGTGACCTCATGTGCGGTGACATCGACCGCTGCCTCGGTGGGCCCGTACAAGTTGTGCAGGGTGGCGCCGCTGATATCGCGGAACGCGGCGGCGGTCGCCGCGGGCAGTGCTTCACCGGAGGCGAAAACCAGCCGCACACTGTCGATCGAGCGTGCCACGGCCGGCTCGGCCACGAACACCGCGAGCATCGACGGCACGAAATGTGTGACCGTGACACCGGACTCGGTGATCACCCGCGCCAGATACGCCGGATCCCGATGCCCCTCCGGTCGCGCGATCACCAGCCGGGCACCCACCTGCAACGGCCAGAAGAACTCCCACACCGACACATCGAAGGTGAACGGCGTCTTCTGCAACACCACATCATCGGCGCCCAATCGGTACAGCCGCTGCCGCCACCGCAGGTTCGCCACGATCGCCCGATGCGACACCGCGACACCCTTTGGCCTGCCGGTGGAGCCGGAGGTGAAGATGACATAGGCGATGTTGTCAGGAGAAACAGCGGGCCATCCGGTGCCGGATTCGGGTTCGCCGTTGACGTGTGCGGCGGGACCATTCGCCAAGTCGCCCACCGAGATCGCAGCGGCACAGTCGTCGGACCGTGATCCGATGCCGTCGATCCCCAGCACGTGCACGGCCGGATCGAGCACAGCCCGGTCGGCGGCAGTGCTGAGCACAACCACCGGTCGCGCCACGTCGAGGACGTAGGCGATGCGCTCGGCCGGATGGTCCGGATCGATCGGCACATACCCACCGCCGGCCTTCAACGTCGCGTACATGCCGATCAGCAGTTCCAGCGAACGGCGCAGCGCGAGCCCGACCAGCGCATCCGGGCCGACGCCGAGATCGCGCAGGCGGCGGGCCAGTGCGTCGACGCGGGCGCTGAACTCGGCGTAGGTGAGGGTGGTGCCCTCGAATTCCAGGGCGACGGCGTCCGGGGTGCGCCGCACCTGCTCCTCGAACAGCCTGATCAGTGTCTCGGCGGGTGCGAGGGGCGTCAGCACCGGCGCTGCGGTGATGACGGCGTCGGTGAGCAGCTGTTCGAGCAGGTCACCGAGGGCGCTTTCCGCGGATTCCAGCAGGGCGGGGAACCGGCCGGACACCACGATCGGCAACAGTTCGCCCGCCCCGAGCGCACCGCCCATGGCCTCGTCCAGCGCCGACAGTTCGGCGGCCAACTCCGCATAGCCGACGGTCACCCCATCGTGTGCGATGGCCGTGCGCTCCGGGTCGATCTCGGCGACGATGTGGACGAGTCCGGGCAGATCGTCGATACCGTGGGCGCGCCGCAGCGCCACCAGCTCACCCGCAGCGCCGTCCATGCCGATCGAACCGGCCGCGATCGAATCCGCGTGAGTCATCAGCAGTTTCCTTCCGAGTCGACATCCGAGGTGTTGGCGGCGCCCACCTGCGCCGGTGCGAAAGACGAATCCGCGATCGCCGCTTCGGCCGCGATACGCAGCTCCGCGATGGCAGAGGCCAAACCCGCGGCACCGAGGGCGGCCAGGATGCCGGGGATCAATCCGGCGAGACTGACGTTGACCAGCGTCTCCGGTTTCGCGGCGGCGCCCATGGCCTTGGCGACGGTGGTGATCTTGGCGGCGAGCCGGCCGAAGCTGACGGTGCTGTCGCCGTGGGTGAAGGCGGTCGCGTCCGGTGCTGCGGCCGCGGCCGCGACGACAAGGGTCGGTAGATCGACCTGTGCGGCGGTACGACTCAGCGCGTCCGAGCCGACCTCCGTCGAGGTCCGCCCCGCCGATCGACCCGCGCGCTCGGTCGAAGTACGGATATCGATAGCGCGCACGACCACGTCCGGATCCGCAACAACGGCATCCAGCACCAGCAGCAGGCGATCGGCGAACAGCCGCACCGTCTCCACGTCGAAAATGTCACCGGCGTAGCCGAACTGGAAGTCGATGCCCGCGTGGTCCGGGCGTTCGATACCGGTGAGGTGCAGATCGAACTTGGCTTCGGTGAGGCCGAGGTCGAGGGCGCGCACCGCGAGCCCGGGCAGCTCCACCACACCGTGCGGCATGTTCTGATAGGTGAACATCACCTGGAACAACGGGGTGTAGCTGCTGGAGCGAGTGCGGCCGAGGGCGTCCACGACCTGCTCGAAGGGGACGTCGGCGTGTGCCAGCGCCGCCAGGTCGCGGCGACCGGTGGCGCGCAGCAGGTCGGCGAATCGGGTACGCGGATCGACCTCGGTGCGCAGTGCGACGGTATTGACGAACATGCCGATCAGGTCGTCGAGTGCCCGTTCGCCGCGACCGGCCACCGGCGCGCCGATGACGATGTCACCGCTGCCGGACAGCTTGGACAGCAGTACGGCGAGGGCGCTGTGAACCAGCGAGAACACGGTGGTGCCAGTGCTGCGAGCGATGCCGTCCAGTGCGGCCAGCTGCGCTGCGTCCAGCGCGAAATCGACGGTTCCGCCGCGCATATCGCGCCGCGCGGGCCGTGGACGATCGGTCGGAATCGCCAGCAGCTCGGGCGCCTCCCGCAGTTCGCTGGTCCAGTGGGCCAGCTGACCGGCGGCCACGCTGTCCGGGTCGTCCGGGGCACCGAGCAGCTCGTGCTGCCATTCGCTGAAGTCGCCGTACTGAATCTCCAGCGGCTCCCAATACGGCGAAAGGCCTGCGCTATGCGCCAGATAGGCGGTGACGAGATCGCGGGTCATGGGTGCGATCGAGTACCCGTCGGCGCTTATGTGGTGCAGCACCACCACCAGCACGTGTTCGGTCGCGGCGAGCTGGAACAGTGCGGCCCGGACCGGCGGTGCCGCGGTGATGTCGAAGCCGGTGGCGACGAAGTCGTCGATCCTCGTCTGGAGGGCGTCCTCGCGCACCGGGACCGGAGTGAGGCCGAGGGCGACCGTGTCGGCGTCGAGCACTTCCTGAATCGGACCTGCGTCCGTGTCCGGGTACCGCGTGCGCAGCGTCTCGTGCCGGACGATCACGTCGGTGATCGCGGCGGTGAGAGCGGCGAGATCGAGCGTGCCGGTCAGCCGCAGCGCGGCGGGCACATGGTAGGCCGAGGAGTCCGGGGTCAACCTGCTGACCACCCACATGCGCTGCTGCGCGGGCGAGAGGCGAGCCGGACCGGTACCGGTGCGCCGCACCAGCGGTGGACGCGCCCGGCCCTCCGACGAGGCCAGCGCGGCAGCGAGCCCGGCCACCGTCGGCGCGTCGAACACCGCGGCCACCGGCACTTGCCTGCTCAGTGCGGCACCGAGGCGGGCGGCCAGCTTGGTCGCCATCAGTGAGTTGCCGCCGAGGGCGAAGAAATCGTCGTCCGCGCCGACGGTGTCGGCACCGATGACCTCGGCGAAGGTCGCCGCGACCAGCTGTTCGACCGCACCGGCCGGAGCGCGGAACGCCGCCTCGGCGAAGACCGGCTCGGGCAGTCGAGCCCGGTCGACCTTGCCGTTGGCGTTCAGCGGCAACGCCTCGAGCACCACAATCGTCGACGGCACCATATAGGTGGGCAGCTCGGCGGCGATCGCCGTCCGCAACCGGGCGTCGGTCTCCGGGTCCGAATCCGCCTGCGGTACCGCCACATACGCGATGAGCCGGTCGCCCGCTCGCTCGTCACGACGTGCCACCGCGACCGCCGCCCGCACCTGCGGCCTGCGTAGCAGCGCCGATTCGACCTCACCGAGTTCGATCCGGAAGCCGCCGATCTGCACCTGGAAATCGGCACGCTCGAGGTACTCCAGGTCGCCACCGGGCAGCCTGCGCACGATATCGCCGGTCCGGTACATGCGAGCGCCGACCGCGTGCGGGTCGGGGACGAACCGGTCCGCGGTCAAACCGGGGTGTCCGTGGTAGCCGCGGGCGAGTTGGACACCGGACAGGTACAGCTCCCCCGCCACACCTATCGGCACCGCGCGTAGTCGCGTATCGAGGACGTGGACGCCGCTGTTCCACACCGGCCGTCCGATCGGCACCGTGTGTGCCACCTCCTCGGCGACCTCGTAGGCGGTGATGGATACGGCGGCTTCGGTCGGTCCGTACAGGTTGTACAGGCGAGTGCCCGTCGAGCACGCCGCGAACTCGGCAGCCGTCGCCGCGGGCAACGCCTCACCGATCGCGAGCACGTGCCGCAGCGATGCGGGCACCGACGCACCACCCGCCAGCAGCATCCCGATCAGCGAGGGCACCGCATGCAGCACCGTGACGCGGTGTTCTGCGATGAGCGCGCGCAACCGGTCCGGATCGCGTTCGCTGCCGGGCGCGGTGACAACGAGTGCGCCGCCGGTCGTCAACGGCGACCACAGCTCCCACACCGACAGGTCGAAGGTGGCAGGTGTCTTGAGCAGTGCCCGGTTGTCGCGCCCGAGATCGAAATGCGCGCGCAGCCACAGCAGCTGGTTCACCACGGCCGAGTGCGGGACCGTCACGCCCTTGGGCAGTCCGGTCGAGCCGGACGTGAAGATCACATACGCCGGATGTTCGGGACGCAGCGGGCGGACCCGCTCGCTGTCGCGGACGGGACTCGAATCCACGTCGGACTCGGGCCTGTCGGCTTCGAGCACCGGCACGTCGATATCGATCGGCACTCCGTCGACGGAGGTGGTGAGGACGCACGCCGGCGCGGCGGTCGCCAGGATGTGGCGGATCCGATCAACCGGATGGTCGGGATCGACCGGCACATACGCACCACCCGCACGCACCACGGCATACATCGCGACCACCAGCTCCACCGAACGGCGCATGGCAAGCACCACCGTCGATTCGGGCCCGACACCGTGGGCGATGAGGGTGCGCGCGAGGCGATTCACGCGTGCGTCGAACTCGCCGTAGGTGAGATGGGTGTCGCCGATGGTGTCGATGACGGCCGTCTCGTGCAGGTGGGCGGGGCGAACGACCGAGAGATCCGCGAGTGTCACCGTTGGCACCGGATGCGCGGTCTCGTTCCAGTGCGTCAAGCGCGCAAGGTCGTCGCCGTCCAGCAGTTCGATATCGCCGACCGCCAGCTCCGGATCCGCGACCACCGCGGACAGCACACGCCCCAGCTGGGCGAGGATGCGTTCGGCCGTGGCGGATTCGAACACATCGGTGGCGTAGCCGAGGGCCAGTTCGAGGCCCGCGGGCGCGCCGTCACCGGTGTACTGATCGACCGCGAACAGGTGCAGGTCGAATTGCGCCGTACCGCTGTCGAATTCGATATCGGTGACGTCCAGCCCCGGCAGCCGGAGCTCGCCGCGCTCATGATTCTGGAAGGAGTAGCCGACCTGGAACAGCGGGTGCCTCGCGGTGGAGCGCTGCGGGTTCAGCACCTCGACCAGACGCTCGAACGGCACATCGGCGTGCGAGAGCGCGGCCAGATCGGTCTCCCTGGCGCGGGCGATCAGCGCGTCGAACGGTTCGGCGCCCTCGACCTGCGTGCGCAACACCAGCGTGTTGACGAACATGCCGATGACCTCGTCGAGTTCGGCAGCGCCGCGCCCGGCGACCGGGGTACCGACCGCGATGTCGGTGCTGCCCGACAGCCTGGCCAGCAGGGCGGCGAAGGCCGCGTGCAGCACCATGAACAAGGTCGCGCCGTTGCGGCGGCCCAACGCGGTCAGGGCGGCGTGCAGTTCGGGGTCGACAGTGCTGGAGACCTTCCCGCCGCGCAGGCTCTGCTTGGCCGGACGTGGGTGGTCGGTGGGCACCGCCAATTGGTCGGGCAGTCCGGCCAGGCTCTCGCGCCAGAAGGTGAGCTGGCGCGCCGCGATCGACTCCGGGTCGTTCTCGGCGCCGAGCAGCGTCCGCTGCCACAGCGCGTAGTCGGCGTACTGGAGGGCGGGCGGGTTCCAGCACGGCGCACAACCGTCCAGCCGCGCCGAGTAGGCGAGCATCAGGTCCCGCACGAACGGTGCGATGGAGGAGCCGTCGGCGGCGATGTGATGCAGGACAGCGGCAAAGACGAATTCGGTATCGCTCAGCCGGAACAACCACATCCGCACCGGAATCTCGGCGGTGATATCGAAGGTCGTCTGTGCGAGGTCGCGGATCCGCGCGGACAGTTCGGTCTCGGTGACGGTGACCGGATCGAGGGGGGGCATCGCCTGTGCAGCGGGCACGATCAGCTGTTCGGCCGCGCCGTCGGTCTCCGGATAGCGGGTACGCAGCGACTCGTGCCTGCCGATCACATCACCGACCGCGGCCCGCAGTGCGGCGATATCGAGCGCACCGGTCAGCCGCAGCGCCAGTGGAATGTTGTAGGCGGTCGACGCCCCGTCGAACCGGTTCAGGAACCACATGCGCTGCTGGGCAGGCGAGAGCGGCAACCGAGCCGGGCGTACGCCCGCCACCAGCGGCGGCCTGCTCGGCTCCGTCTCCTCGGCACGCGCCGCGGCGGCCAGTTCCGCTACGCGAGGATGCTCGAACACCGCGCGCACGCCGACCGTCCGCCCGAACGCCCCCCCGATCCGTGCGGCGGCCTTCGCGGCGAGCAGCGAACTGCCGCCGAGGTCGAAGAAGTCGTCGTCCGCACCGACCCGATGGCCTGCCCCCGTGCCCATCCCGAGAACCTCGGCGAACACCCCTGCCACGATCTCCTCGGCAGGCGTGGCGGGCTTGCGGTAGACAGTTGTCTCGAACACCGGCGCAGGCAAGGCGGCCCGATCGAGCTTCCCGTTGACCGTCAACGGAATCCGCTCCACCGGCACGATCGCGGCAGGCACCATGTGCTCGGGTAGTCGCTGCGCCAGCCCTTGCTGTAGTGCGGCGGTATCTACCGCGCCGGGCGCGACCAGGTACGCGACGATCCGGGGCTCATCGGCCAGATCGGTGCGCACCACCACAGCCACTTCCCGCAATACCGCCGCCTCATCGGACAACGCGGCCTCATCCAGAAGTGCCGCCTCGATCTCGCCGAGTTCGATGCGGAATCCACGCAGATTCACCTGCTGGTCGGCGCGGCCCAGGTATTCGAGTTCACCGTCGGGAGTCCAGCGCGCGAGGTCACCGGAACGGTAAGCGCGTGAGCCGTCGGCTGCGTATGGGTCGGCGACGAAGCGGCCGGCCGTGAGGGCCGCCCTTCCGAGGTAGCCGCGCGCCAATTGGCCGCCGGAGACATAGATTTCACCGGGCACACCGACCGGAACGGGACGCAGCCGGTCGTCGAGCACCCGCACCACCAGCCCGGGTAGCGCACCACCGATGATGCTGGCCGAGCCGGTACCCGCATCGATCGGCCGGTAGGACACATGCACGGTGGTCTCGGTGATGCCGTACATGTTCACCAGCCGCGGTGTGCGCTGATACCGCGCGAACCAGCCGGTGAGACGCTGCGGCTCGAGCGCCTCACCGCCGAAGATCACGTAGCGGAGCGCGAGGTCGTCGCGGGCGGGTTCGGCGAGGTCGGCGGCCGCCAGCTGGTAGAACGCCGACGGGGTCTGGTTCAGCACCGTCACGCCCTCGGCGGCCAGCAATTCACGGAACTGCTGCGGCGAGCGCGAGGTGTAGTAGTCGACGACCACGAGTGTTCCGCCGTGCAGCAGCGCACCCCATAGTTCCCACACCGAGAAATCGAAGGCGTAGGAGTGGAACAGCGTCCACACATCCGACGGCCCGAAGGCGAAGTGGCGCTGGGTGTTGTCGAGTAGGCGCAGCACATTGCGATGCGGGACGACGACGCCCTTGGGGCGTCCGGTGGAGCCGGAGGTGTAGATGACGTACGCGGTGGCGGCCGGATCGAGTGGCGCCCGACGGTCGGCGTCGGTGACCGGCGCGCAGCCTCCGTGATCCCGGTTGGCCGGGTCGGCCGGATCGGTGAGCGCGATATCGATCACCGGACCGCCGAACCAGCCTCGCGCCAGCTCGGTGGTCGCGCTGGTGACCGCGCAGATCGGCCTGGCGTCGTCGAGGACGTATTCGATCCGGTCGGCCGGGTAGGCAGGGTCGATCGGCAGGTAACCACCACCGGCCTTGACCACCGCCAGCAGCGCAACTACCAGCTCGACCGACCGCGGCAACGCCACCGCGACCAGCGCCTCCGGTCCGACGCCTGCCGAGATCAGCCGCCGCGCCAAACGGTTCGACCATTCGTCGAGTTCGGCGTAGCTCAGCGACCGGTCATCGGCGCGCACCGCGACCGCCGCCGGATCCAGCGCCGTTGCGATGGCGAATCGATCGGCCAGCGTGCCGGATCCGGTGGCCCGATCGGCGCCGGTGACCGACCATTCGTAGAGCGCGCGATGCTGTTCCTCGGCCGACAGCACCTGGATATCACCCACCACCACGGTGGCATCGGCGGCTACGGCCGCCAGTACCTGGGTGAAGCGGCGGCCGAGCACCGCGACCGTATCGGCATCGAAAAGGTCGGTGGCGTAGGTGATGTCGATATCCATGCCATCGGCGCGACCCTCGGGATCGGATTCGCGGACGGTGAACTGGAGATCGAACTTCGCCGCGCCGCCGTCGATGTCGAGCGGACGCACCGCCAGCTTCGGCAGCTCCAGCGTGGGCAGCTCGAAGTTCTGGAAGGTCAACGCCACCTGGAACAGTGGATGACGGTTACGTGCGCGCGTCGGCGCGACCATCTCGACCAGCTGATCGAACGGGACCTCCGCATGCGACAGCGCCTCTAGATCGGAGGCGCGCACCTGGTCGAGTACGGTTTCGAAGCGCTGCCTGGTGTCGATATGGCTACGCAGCACCAGCGTATTGACGAACATGCCCACCAGCTGGTCCAGCGCCGCGTCGCCGCGGCCGGCGACCGGGGTGCCGATGGCGATATCGGCCGTGCCGGACAACCGCGACAGCAGCACCGCCAGGGCGGCATGCACCGTGCCGAACAGGGTGGTTTCGCGTTTACGGGCCAGTTCGCGCAGTTCGCTGTGCAGTTCGGCATCGATGTGCAGCCGGAACGTCTCACCGCGATGAGTGGCGACGGCGGGACGCGGGCGGTCGGTGGGCAGTTCGAGCTGTTCGGGAAGACCATCGAGGGTGCGACGCCAATGCTCGAGCGCACGTCGGTGCTCGTCCGAGGCGGCGATATCGTGCTGCCAGAGCGCATAGTCGGCGTACTGCACAGGCAGTTCGTCCCATTCGGGCGGGACGCCGGCGCGGCGGGCGGTGTAGGCGGTCATCAGGTCGCGGGCCAGCGGGCCGAGGGAGAATCCGTCCGCGCTGATGTGATGCAGGATCAGGGCGAGCACATGGTCGGCCGAGTCGACGGTGAACAAGGCCGCGCGCAGCGGGGTTTCGGCGGTCAGGTCGAACGGCTCGGCAGCGAGCGCTGCCAGCCGGTGCCCTAGCTCAGCTGCGGTCACCGTCTCGGCGCGTAGCGCGATACCGGCAGCGACGCGCGGCAGGATGCGCTGCTCGGGACCGTCAGCGCCGTCCGGGTAGATCGTCCGCAACGTTTCGTGGCGATCGACCAGGTCGGCGAGGGCTGCGGCCAACGCGTCGCGGTCGAGGTCGCCGGTCAGGCGCAGCGCCAGCGGAATGTTGTCGACGGCGTCACCCACACCGGTGTCCTCACTGAAGAACCGGTTGAGGAACCACATGCGCTGCTGCGCCGGTGACAGCGGAATCCGCGCCGGGCGTTCCCGTCGCACCAACGGGGTCCGTGTCCGGGTGCCACGCCGGGCGAGGGCGCGGGCGGCGAACGCAGCGACGGTGGGCGCGTCGAACAGCTCTCGCACCCCGAGGTCCGCCTCGAGAGCGCTCGCGACGCGGGCAATGACCTGCGTCGCGTTCAGTGAGTTACCGCCGACGGCGAAGAAGTCGTCGTCCAGTCCGGCGCGGTGAATGCCGAGAACCTCGGCAAAGACATCGGCCACGAGTTGTTCGGCGGGCGTCGTCGGCGCCCGGAAAACGGCGACTTCCCGCACCGGCGCCGGCAGGGCGGCGCGGTCGAGTTTTCCGGAGGCATTGACCGGGAACTCGTCGAGCACCACATAGGCGGCGGGCAGCATGTACGACGGAATACGCTCGGCCAGCGATGCTTTCACCACATCGAGGTCGATGTCATGGCCGGGCTCACCGAGCAGGTAGCCGACCAGTTGATCGCCCGCGGCGTCTGCCCGCAACAGCACCGCTGATCGGGCGACACTGTCGAGATCATCGAGTGCCGCCTCGATCTCGCCGAGTTCGATGCGCAGACCACGCAACTTCACCTGGAAGTCAGTGCGGCCCAAATACTCCAGCTCACCGGCCGCGTTCCACGCCACCAGGTCACCGGTGCGATACATCCGCTCGGACGCCCCGAACGGGTTCGCTACGAAACGATCCGCGGTCAGATCCGGACGCGCCACATAACCACGCGCCAGCTGCACACCGGCCAGATACAGCTCACCCGCCACACCGACCGGCACCGGATTGAGCCGCGCATCCAGCACATACACCTGCGTGTTGAACACCGGCGCACCGATCGGCACCGACACCATGTCCGCCTCGGTCACCTCATGGAACGTGACGTCGACCGCGGCCTCCGTCGGCCCGTACAGGTTGTGCAGCCGAGCACCGGTCAGCTCGCGCAGCCGGTGGGCGGGCGCGGCGGGCAATGCCTCACCGGAGGCGAAGACCATCCGCAACGACGTGCAGCGGGCAGACGCAGCGAGCGCCGGCGAACTCACGAACGCCGCCAGCATGGACGGCACGAAGTGCGCGACCGTCACCGCCTCGGCGTCGATGACATCGGCCAGGTAGGCGGGGTCACGGTGACCGTCCGGCGCGGCAAGCGCCAGTCGCGCACCGATCTGCAACGGCCAGAAGAACTCCCACACCGACACATCGAATGTCGCGGGCGTCTTCTGCAACACCACATCCGTGGCATCCAACTGGTACGCCGACTGCATCCACACCAGACGATTCACGATCGCCCCGTGCGAGACCGCCACACCCTTCGGGCGACCGGTCGAGCCCGACGTGAAGATCACGTACGCCGCATTGCCGTCGGTCAGGCCGCCGAGCCGGTCGACGTCGGTCAGCGGCGCGTCCGAGTAGTCAGAGGCGTCGAACTGGTCGACGTCGAGCACCGCCCATACGCACGCGTCCTCGGCATCGGGAGCGGGCAGTTCCAGGCCGTCGGTGGACCGGGTGAGCACACACACCGGCCGCGCGGTCCGCAGCACATGACCGATGCGCTCGGCCGGATGCTCCGGATCCACCGGGACGTACGCGCCGCCCGCGGTGAGCACCGCGTACATCGCGACCACCTGATCCAGCGACCGTGGCATGGCCACCGCGACCCGGGAATCGGGTCGTACACCGATCGACACCAGCAGCCGGGCCATCCGGTTCACCCGGGCGGCGAACTCGCGATAGGACAGTGCGGAGTGGGGGCCGAACGCCCGGTGAGCCAGTTCATCATCGTGGTACGACACCGCGACTGCGTCGGGCGTACGCGCCGCCTGCGCTTCGAACAGCGATACCAACGTCTGTCCGGTTTGGACATCCGCGGCGGTGGCGTTCCAGATATCGAGCACCCGTTCACGCTCTCCGGGCGCCATCAGATCGAGGTCGCCCACTGGACACTGCGGATCGGCGAGTGCGTCGTCAAGCAGCAGCCGCAGGCGGTCGGCGAAAGCGGCGATGGTGGCGGCGTCGAACAGATCGGTCGCGTACTCGAACACGGCCTCGATGCCCGCCGGATCCCCGCCATCGACGGTTTCGGTGGCCGTCAGCTGCAAGTCGAATTTCGCGGTTCGGGTGTCGATCTCGAGCCGGGTGGCCGTAACACCCGCCAGTTCCAGGCTGGTCGTCGCGGTGTTCTGCACATCGAGCATCACCTGGAACAGCGGGTGCCGCGCCGCCGAACGCAGCGGGTTCAGTACCTCGACCAGCCGCTCGAACGGCACATCGGCCTGGGCGAACGCCCGCAGATCCGCCTCGCGGATGTCGGCGAGCAGGTCGGTGAAACCGCGCTCGGGCTCCACCTGTGACCGCAACACCAGCGTGTTGACGAACATGCCGACCAGCTCGTCCAGCGCCGGGTCGCCACGACCCGCGACGGGCGTACCGATGGCGATATCGGTACGGCCGCTCAGCCGCGACAGCAGGGTCGCGAAGGCGGCGTGCAACACCATGAACAGTGAGGCGTTCGAACGGCGGGCCAGCTCACGGATGCCGCGATGGGTGCCGGCGTCGATGGTGAACGTATGACGTGCACCGCGACCGGAGGCGACGGCGGGTCGCGGACGGTCAGCGGGTAGGTCCAGCACGTCGGGTAGCCGGTCCAGTTCCGACGCCCAGAACCGGATCTGTTCGGCGAGCAGCGAATCCGGATCGTTCTCGGTGCCGAGAACCGCACGCTGCCAGAGCGTGTAATCGGCGTACTGCGCGGGCGGCGGCGACCATGCCGGTACCGTGCCGGCGCACCTGGCGGCGTAAGCACACATGAGGTCACGGGTGAGTGGGGCGATGGACCAGCCGTCGGCGCTGATGTGATGCATCGACACCACCAGCACGTGATCGTCGGCGCCGAGGCGCAGCAGGCCGACACGGACCGGAGGTTCCCGGTCGACCTGGAACGCGGCGGCGGATTCGGCGAGGATCCGCGCATCCAGCGCATCGGGCGCAACGTCGTCGACCTCGAACTCGATCGTGACGTCGCAGGCGGGCAGCACCTGCTGGCGGGCAATGCCATCCACCGCTGGATAGATCGTGCGCAGCGATTCGTGCCGCTCGACCACATCCACGACCGCCGCGCTCAACGCCTGATGGTCGAGCTCCCCGGTCAACCGCACCGCGGCGGTGAGGTTGTTCGCCACCGACCCCGCGTCGAACTGGTTGAGGAACCACATGCGCTGCTGCGCGTACGACAGCGGCACCACCGGTGGCCGCTCGCCCACCACCAGCGGGCGCCGCGCCCGGCCGGAACCGTCCGGCGCGGTCAGCTGGGCAGCGAGCGCACCGACGGTCGGATATTCGAACAGCATCCGTACCGGCACATCGGCATCGAGCCGCGCGGCGATCCGGGCCGCGATCTGGGTCGCGACCAGCGAGTTCCCACCGAGGGCAAAGAAATCGTCGTCCAGGCCCACCCGACCGACGCCGAGCATCTGCGCGAAGATCTCCGCCACCGTCTGCTCCGCCCGGCTGACGGGTGCGCGGAAGGTCGCGGCGGTGAGCACCGGATCGGGCAGTGCCTTGCGGTCGAGTTTGCCCGAGACGGTCAACGGCATAGCGTCGAGTCGGACGTAGGCGCCGGGCACCATGTACGAGGGCAGCACGGCCCGCAGCCGGGAGTCGAGCTCCCGCGTCGCGTCCTGGATGCTGGTGACCACATACGCGACCAGCAGCTCACCCGCGGTGTGCGTGTACACCCGCACGGCGGCGGACTGCACGTCGGCCGCGGCGGTCAACGCCGCCTCGATCTCGCCGAGTTCGATGCGCTGCCCGCGCAATTTCACCTGGAAGTCACTGCGGCCCAGATATTCCAGCTCACCGGCGCGATTGCGGCGGACCAGATCACCGGTGCGATACATCCGCGCACCCGCGCGACCATGGGGGTTGGCGACGAAACGTGCCGCGCTGAGGTCGGTGCGCCCGTGGTACCCGCGGGCCACCTGCACACCGGACAGATACAGCTCACCGATCACCGTGTCGGGAACCGGCCGCAGCCGCGCGTCGAGAACCAGTACCTGGCTACCTGACACCGGCCGCCCGATCGGCACCGCACCGCTCGTCTGCGTCGACACGGGCGCGTGGGTGGCGTGGACGGTGAATTCCGTTGGACCGTACAGGTTGTGCAGCGCGGCGGGGCTCACCGCCCCGAATGCCGCCGCTGCCGCTGCGGTCATCGCCTCACCGGCCACCAGCACGATGCGAAGGGAGGTCAGCGATTCGGCGGGCGCGGTCTCCGCGAACACAGTCAGCATGGACGGCACGAAGGAGGTCATGGACACGCTGTGGGCCGCGATGGTTTCGGCCAGGTAGGCGACGTCACGGTGACCGCCGGATTCGGCGACCACCAGCTGCGCACCCACCGCGGTCGGCGCGAACAACTCCCATACCGAAACATCGAACGTGCAGGGCGTCTTGAACAGCACCACATCGTCGGCATCGATGTCGTATTCGGCGGTGATCCAGTCGATCTGGTTGACGACCGAGGCGTGCGGCACAGCGACGCCCTTGGGGCGTCCGGTGGAGCCGGAGGTGAAGATGACATAAGCGGTGTTGTCGGGGCGCAGCGGGACTCGACGGTCCGCATCGATAATCGGCGCGGGCGCGTAGGCGGCGATGTCGGCGGCGTCCGACTCGATGACCGGAACGTCCTCAATCGGCCATTCGTCGATGGTCCGGATCAGCACACACAGCGGCTCGGCGGTTTCCAACACCTGCCGCAGGCGTGCGACCGGCTGTTCCGGATCGAGCGGGACATAGGCGCCGCCCGCGGTGAGCACCGCATACGCGGCCACCACGAACTCCACCGTGCGAGGCATACCCAGCGCGACAAGCGTTTCCGGCCCGACCCCGGCGGCGATCAAGCGGCGAGCGAGCCGGTTGACGCGGTCGGCGAGGTCGCCGTAGGTCAGGCGGCTGGCGCCATCTATCACCGCGATCGCCTGCGGTGTGCGCTCGGCACGGGCTGCGAACGCATCGAGCAGCGTCGGACCGACTGCTGGTCCAGCGATCGACGTGGGCTCGAGGCTGAGCGACGCCGCTGCGCGTCGCGCCGGGCGCACCGCTGTCGCATCGCCGAGTTCGATCACGCGGCGTTGTTCAGCGGTATCCATAAGCGGCAGGTCGGCGACGACGGCACCACTGTCGCCGGTGATCCCCCGCAGGACGCGCAGCAGCATCCGCGCGTATCGAGCAATCGTGGATTCGTCGAAAAGATCTGTCGCGTAAGTAATTTCAGCGGGTACCCCGGTCGGCGCCGGACCTTCCCTGAGTCCGGCCCCGCCGAGGTGATCGGTGACCGTGAGTTGGAGATCGAACTTGGTCACCCCGGTGTCCAGAGTACTGGTCTTTGCCCAGATACCGGGGAGTTCGAAGCTGATGTCGCCCGCGTTGTCGAAGGCGAGTAGCACTTGGAACAGTGGATGGCGGGCTTGCGATCGCGCCGGGTTGATCGCCTCGACCAACTGCTCGAACGGTAGCTCGGCGTGCCCGAAAGCGGCCAGATCAGCATCTTTGACCTGCGCGAACAACTGATCGACCGTGCTGTCGGCGGCGATGGTTGTGCGCAGCGCCAGCGTGTTGACGAACATGCCGATGAGGTCGTCGAGCGCGCGATCGCCACGACCGGCGACCGGGGTGCCGATCACGATGTCATCGGCACCACCGAGGCGCGACAGCAGCGCGGCGAATGCGGCGTGTAGCACCATGAAGACCGAGACACGCTGTGCACGTGCGGTTTCCGAGATTGCGTCGTAAAGGTCGGCAGGGATCTCGAAACGGTGGGTTGCGCCACGCCCGGAGGCGATCGCCGGACGCGGCCGGTCCGCGGGGAGCTCCAGCAGATCCGGTGCACCCGCCAGTGCGGTCGTCCAGAAATCCAGCTGACGCCCCATTGGTGCGGCGGGGTCGGTGGCCGAGCCGAGCAGGTCGCGCTGCCACATGCTGTAGTCGGCGTACTGCACCGTCAGCGGTGCCGTCGTCGACGCCGCACCGTCGCGTCGGGCGGCGTACGCGGACATCACATCACGTGCCAGCACCCGCAGCGAGAGTCCGTCGGCGGCAATGTGGTGCGCGACGATCGCCAACGCGCAGCTGTCGTCGTCGATGTCGAAAATACGGGCACGGAACGGGATCTCGCGTTCGAGATCGAAACCGGCTGCGGCGAAGGACGCCAGCTCATCCCCCAGCTCATCCGCACCGATCGGTTCGGGCTCGACCTCGAACTGCGCCGGCTCTAGCACCACCTGATGCGCCGCCGACCCCGCCGCATCCACACCGGGCGGAGTTGCCGGGAAGACCGAACGCAGCACCTCATGGCGTTCGACCACATCGGCGAGCGCGGCGCACAATGCCCGATGGTCGAGGTCACCGTGCAGCCGCACCACGAACGGCATGTTGTAGCTCGCGCTCGCCGCCTCGAAGCGGTTGAGGAACCACATCCGCTGTTGCGCGAGCGAGAGCGGTACGTATTCCGGCCGCGGGCGCGCGTACAACGGCGCGATCACCCCGGTGTCGGAATGTCGCTCGATCAGCTCGGCCAGTGCCGCCACCGTGGACGCGGCGAACAGCTCGCGCACACCGAGCCGGCAACCGAGGTCGGCGCCGAGCCGGGCAGCCACCTGGGTGGCGATCAGGCTATTGCCTCCGAGGGCGAAGAAGTCGTCGTCACGGCCGATCCGCTGCTGACCGAGCAGTTCGGCGAACACCCCGGCCACCGCCTGCTCCACCGGTGTCGCGGGCGCGGCGTACACGGCGGTGGTCCGCCGCGGTGCGGGCAGCGCGCCACGATCCAATTTGCCGGAGGCATTCACCGGCAGCGCATCGAGCACGACGTACGCCGCGGGCACCATGTAACCGGGCAATGCCCGCGCGGCCGCCGCGCGCAGCGACTCCGCCGTCACGGTGTCCGGCTCGGCCTCCACCACGTAGGCCACCAGCTGTTCGCCGACGCCGTGATCGTTGCGCACCACGACCACCGCCCGGACCACCGAGTCCACCGAAGCGAGCACCGTCTCGATCTCACCCGGCTCGATCCGCAGTCCACGCAGCTTCACCTGGAAATCGGTCCGGCCCAGATACTCCAGCTCACCGTTGGTCGTCCAGCGCACCACATCACCGGTGCGGTACATCCGCTCGCCGGGTTCGGCGCCGAACGGGTGGGCGACGAACCGGCCCGCCGACAGGCCGGGCGCACCGGCATATCCCCGGGCGAGCTGTACCCCCGACAGATACAGCTCACCCGGCGCCCCGACCGGTACCGGACGCAGTCGCGAATCGAGCACATGCAGCCTGGTGTTGAAGACCGGTGCTCCGATCGGCACCGAAACGGCATCGGCATCGGTCACCTCATGGAAGGTGACGTCCACCGCCGCTTCGGTCGGACCGTACAGGTTGTGCAGCCGAGCGCCGATCAGCACCCGTAACCGCTGGGCGAGCGAGGCGGGGAGTGCCTCGCCGGAAGCAAACACCGTGCGCAGCGAGGTCTCGGCGCCCATATCCTGGTGAGCCAGGAACGCCTCGAGCATCGATGGCACGAAATGTGCGGTGGTGACGCCGTATTCGGCGATCGTCGCGCGCAGGTAGGCCGGATCACGGTGCCCGTCGGGCTGGGCCAGCACCAGCGTCGCACCGACCTGTAGCGGCCAGAAGAATTCCCAGACCGACACGTCGAAGGTGGCGGGTGTTTTCTGCAACACCACGTCGGTCGCCGCGAGCCGGTAGGCGGTCTGCATCCACACCAGCCGGTTCACGATCGCGGCATGGGCGACTACGACACCTTTGGGTTTGCCGGTCGAGCCGGAGGTGAAGATCACGTAGGCCGGATGGGCAGGACGCAACGGCGTGCTGCGTTCCCGGTCCCAGATGGGGCCGGCGGGCCCGGTCGTGTCCTGGTCACGGACGTCGAGCACGGGCACAGAGACGTCGGCGAGCCCCGGCGCGTCCCCGGCGATCAGCACGCACGCCGGCCGCGCGGTCGCGACGATATGCGCGGTCCGATCGGCGGGATGATCGGGGTCGAGTGGCACATAGGCGGCGCCGGCGGCGACTACCGCGTACATCGCGACGACGAGTTCGGGCGAGCGCCGGATATGCAGCGCCACCAGCGACTCGGGTCCGATACCTCGTGCGATCAGCACGCGGGCCAGCCGATTGGCTCGAACGGACAGCTGCGCGTAGGTCAGGTCGGGCGCGCCGGCGAATCGCAGCGCGATCGCGTCCGGGGTGCGCGCGGCCTGCGCCTCGAACATCGATACCAGCGTGGCCCGCGCGTCCACCGGATGGTCGGTGGCATTCCAGATCTTCGTGCTGACCTCGAGCTCCAGCTCGGTAGCGACCTCGACATCGGCCAGGGGCGCATCCAGCTCGGTGACGAGCAGCCGGTCCAGGTAGCGGACGAACCGGGCATGGTGACGGGCGATGTCGTCGGCGGCGTACAGGTTGGGGTTCGCCTCGAAATCGACGTGCACCCGGTCGCGTTCGCCGTAGTAGGCGTTGAGGCTCAGATCCTCCACCGGGCCGGTCGACAGCACGTGGTACTGGCCGGACGAGGTGCCGAGAGTGAGATCGCTGCGGAAGAGCATGATGTTGGCCAGCGGCCCGAACAGCGCGCGCCTGGCCGGGCGCCCGTCGTGCTCGGCGTCGCGGCGAATGTCCTCGGCGCGGTAACGCTGATGCCGTAGCGCACCAGCGACCTCCACCCGCGTCGCGTGCAGCAGCTCGCCCCAGGTAACGCCGGTCGCCAGGCGCAGCGGCACGATATTGGACAGCATGCCCGCCGACCTGCGCATCACCGCGGTGGTCCGGGCGGTCACTGGCAGGCTGAGTACCGCCTCGTCGCGGTCGGTGAGTCTGCCGAGGTAGGCGGCGAAAGCCGCCAGCAGCACCACTGCGGGCGTCGAATCCTGGCTTGCGGCAAGTGTGTTCATGCGCTCGATGAGCTGATCGGGCAGCGGCCGCCCGGCGATCAGGTTGGAGGCCGAGCGCGGCGCGGTCCGGCCGTCGAGGCTGGTCGGGGCGTCCAGCCCGGCGACCCGATCGGCCCAGTGCGCGCGATCGGTACCGAACCGGGAGCTGCCTCGATAGGTGTGCTCGCCGTCGACCAGTGTCGCCAGGCTGCCGGGTGAGACGGCCTCCGGTTCCCGTCCGAGCATTCGCGCGGTGTAGCGCTCGGCCACGCGCATGGTGTTGGTGAGCGCACCGTACCCATCGAGGATGATGTGGTGGGCGCGCAGGTACCAGAAATGGCGGTCGGAATCGACACGCAGCAGCGCACCGGCGAAGAGCCGATCGTGCAGCAGATCCACGGGTGCACTCGCGTCGGCGCGCATCCATTCCTTGGCCGCGGCAACGGGATCGGGGTGCGAACGGAAATCGACCACGGGAATGTCGACCGGCAATTCCGGGTCGACCCACTGATACGGCACACCGTCGGATTCACCGATTCGAATGAGCACCGATTCGTACTCACGCCCTGCGGCGGTCGAAACCTCTTGCAACAGTTCGGCGTCCACCGCACCGCGCACATCAACGTATTGCGCCACATTGATCGGCACCTCGGGATCGAGGAGCTGCGCGTACCAGACGCCCAGCTGCGCCGGCGCGAGCGGGAACCGGGCCTGCGCGGATGTTCGCACCTCGGTAGGCTGCGTTTCCTGCGTCCGTGCGCTGGTTCCACCCAACTCCGTACTGTGCACCAGAGCCTCCTCGAATGGCGAATTAACGGCTGGCCGAAAGCTTTTGGGCAGCACAAATAAGCCTGCGCGGCGGGGGTCGGAGTTCCCGGGGCGCGGCTGGGCTACCGCATGAGGTGTCGGCGAATCGCACGCGATGCTCGTCGGGGAATCGCGCGTATTCGACAGATGTGCGTGAACAGGATCGGCGACCGGTGCGGTCACCGCCGTGCCGTCCGGATCCAGCGGGCCTCCCGGCGCGCACTCCCGGAACGGGACCGAAGATGCCTAGCTAGTGATGTTTCCTCCAACGTCACTACCGCCGCGGGTTCGATAACGGTGGTATGTCAGCTACGTCACATGGATGTCATCCACGTATTGCGAACACTAGGCCAGGTCGAAATAAAAAGGAACTGATTCCTATAAAAATATCGGACAAGCGTCCAGATGCCCCCTGGTGCGACCGCCGCCGGGCAGCTTTCCACCCGCGATCAGCTGCCCCTCGCGCATGTGAGCTATCGCACTTTCAGATGGGCAGACTATGAGCCGAAACGTTGCATCTGCGTTGCATCCGCGCCCAGCCGCCGATCGAGCACCCGAATCTTGGCCTCGATCTGGGCGAACAGCGGCGAATCACGGTCGACGGTCGACCGGTAGGCAACCCAGGCCGCCGCATCGTCGCGGCCCTCCGCGGTCGAGGTCCAGCGCCGCAACGCCGCCGGATCACGCGAATCCAGCACCGAGGTCCGCAACCGAACCCGCAGCTCATCCCGCAGATCGACTATCCCCGGCGCGCTAGAGCGCGGCAGCACCGGGCCCGCGTAGAGACGAAGTGCCGCGTCAACGTCACCGGAGTCCAGCGCCGCGCGGAGGAAATCGATATCGGTGGCCACCGGAACGCGCAACCGGTAGGGCCTGGATCCGAACACCTCGGGTCCGACCACCGTCCGCAGCCGCGACATGGCAGCGCGGATGGTGCCGTTGTCCAGATCGGTGTCGTCGAGCAGCAGGGCCAGATGGTCCGCGCCGAGGCCCTCGGGGTGCTCGGTGAGCAGCAGCAGGATCTCGGCATGCCGCTGCGACAGCGGCACGCGCTTGCCCGCGATGCTCAGCTGCGGCTGCCCGAGGCCGAGCACATCGAGGCCGAGCCTGCCGCGGTCGGACGCGGACTCGGCCCGATCGCCGGCGTTTCTCGCCGGAGCGTGCCGGTCGGCCCGCATGGCGGTAAGCAGCAGATCCATTTCCGCGGCGGTCGCCGCGGCCTTCACCAGGGCAAGAATCTCGGGTCTGGCCACCCGCACGCCGCCCGCGATCATCAGCACGCCGACCAGCCTGCCGTCCGGATCGTGCACCGGCGCGGCCGCACCGGTGAGCTGGTGCATGCGGTGCAGGAAATGTTCGGGTCCGTGGATCCAGGCGGCACGCCCGGTGCGAACCACCATGCCGACGGCATTGGTGCCGATGCGGCGCTCGCTCAGATCGTCGCCCGCGCGCAGCCCGATCTCCGCGGCGGCGCTGACCCGCTCGGCGTCACCGTGCACCGAGAGCACCCGGCCGAACTGATCGGCCACCACCACGATCAACCCGGTACGGGCGGCGTCCTCGACGAGCAGCTTGTCGATCAGCGGCATCAGGGCAGCGATCGGGTGCGCATCACGGTAGCGCTGGAGGTCGGCACCGCGGAGCCCACGACCATCGACGACATCCATCGGATCGATGCCACCGCGAACACTGCGCAACCACGATTCCAGGACCGCAGGGCGCAGTAAACCGGCGAGCCGGGACAGCCGCTCACCACCGGCACCGAGATATCCATGCGCTTGAGCGGCATAGGCTTCCAGTGCACCGAGCTGCGTGCCAGGTTCTACTCCATGCCGCGAGGGGCGACCACCCGCAAGATTGCTGACCATTTGCCTTTCACCTACGACAAACTGTACCGGCGGGTACCGGAAGCGACCGGCGGATGGTGGGGTTTGTCCGCCAGGTCACATGTGTCACGCCTGTCTCCCCGATGTGAGCCACGCGGCACCGCCGCGGTCGGTATCAGTCTCCGGTCAGTAGATCGGCGGCTCGCTCACCGATGAGCACCGCGGCTGCCTGCGGCCCACGCCCGAGCGGCACCGGGACGATCGACAGATCCGCCACCGCCAGGCCGTCGACTCCGTGCACGCGGCAACGTGCGTCCACCACGGCGCGCTCGTCGGAGGCCGCGCCCATCCGGCAGGTTCCGGACAAATGTTGCGAGGTGGCCAGATGCGCCGTCAGCCAGTCATCGGAGGCGGTGCCCGGCATCGGCTCGCCGATCGGGGTCGCCGACATCGCCCGCAGGATCTGCGCGGACAACCGGACGGCGTCACGGAGCTCGTCGCGATCCCTCCGTTGTTCGAGGTAGCGCTGGTCGATCACCGGTGGATCGAACGGGTCGGCCGACCGCAACCGAAGCTCACCCGCACCGTGCGGGCGCATCAAAGCGAGCGCGAATTGCCTGATCCCCGCTGTGAAAGCCATCGTGTACGGCCGGATTTCGATATCGCCGAGCTCGAGCACGTATTCGAGCACCACGGCGCGACGGTGCGGCGCGGCATGCCCGTAGTCGATGCCGATCTCCGGGTGATCGGTGCACCACTCGCCGACCGGGGCCGACTGCACGACCGGGATGCCGAGTGCGCGCAGCCGCGCCGGATCGCCGATCCCCGACCGCAGCAGCAGCGCCGCCGATTCGATCGCCCCCGCGCACAGCACGATCCGATCGGCCGCGATGAATTCCGTGCGGCCGTCACGCAGACATTCCACCCCGACCGCCCTGGTCCCGCGGAAGCGGATCCTGGTCACCGGTGTCCCTGCGGTCACGGTGAGGTTCGGGCGAGCCAGCGCGGGCAGCAGATACGCCTGCGCGCTACCGATGCGCAGCGCCGTCGCGTTCGGGCGGTCGATATTGCCCGGTACCCGACCGAAACCGATCCCGTCAGCGTCGGGTGCATTCAAGTCCGGGATCTCGGGAAAACCTGCCGCCGAAGCCGCCGCGACGAACTCCTCGGTGATCGGGGTGACCGAGGCCGGGCGGCGGACAGGTACCGGTCCGTTGGCGCCGTGGCCGGTGCGGTCACCGAAGTCGTGATCGTGTTCGAGCCGGCACAGCGCCGGGAGCACCTCGTCGTAAGTCCAGCCCGCAGTGCCGATCTCGCGGCTCCATGCTGCGAAGTCCGCCGCAGGCGGGCGCACGAAATAGCAGCCGTTGACCGATCCCGACCCGCCGATCACCCGGCCGCGCACGGTGGTCGCGGTGGTACCGGGCGTCAGTTGGATCGAATAGCGCCAGAGCAGATCGTCATCGCCGAGCGGTAGTTCGGTGCCATCACGCAGTCCGGGCGGAAACAACTCGGGTGAGGTCCACATGGGCCCCGCTTCCAGCAGCCGTACGCGGTGTTGCGGATCGGCGCTGAGCCGGGCGGCGAGCACACAGCCCGCGCTGCCACCGCCGACGATGAGCGTGTCAGCCATCCGAATCCGTCAGCGCCCGCGCTCAGCGCGGCGGTGTGGTGGGCTTGAGCGATTCGATACTGCGCGCCCGCCACGCGCCCAGCCAGAGACCGGTGCCGTAGGCGATGTCGTCGACCCGGCGGAAAGCGATGTAGCGGAACGGGTCGAGGCCACCTGCGTCGCGATGGGTGAACCAGTCGGCCAGTCCGTCGGCCAGAGCCATGGTCACCGCGATGCGCCGAATCCGCCGCGATGCCATCATGGCAAGCACGGTGACCGGCCAGTAGTGCCTGCACATGGCCGAGGCCAGCCGCCACAGTCCGGCGAAGAATCCGCGGGCCAGATAGATCGCGGCGATCCGGGTGGGATTGTCCAGTTCGCCGAATACGCGCCGCAATCGGCCGAGCGCCGTCACCAGGGTGACCACGCCGCCGACGAAACCCCAGCGGGTCTGCGTGCCGAACAGCACCGCCGCCAGCATGGTCCACGACGGCACCGACAGGGGCGACACCATGCCCGCATGCCTGGCACCCAGCGGCGCGGCCCCGGTGCCGTAGAACATCTTCCGGGTGAACCAGGCGCGGAAGGACACCCGATGATCATGGGCAACATGGGCGGCCGGTTCATAACGCAACCGCCAGCCCGCCCGCTCCAGCCGCCAGCACAGATCGACGTCCTCAGCGACATGCATGGACTCGTCGAATCCGCCCTCGGCCAGCAGTGCCCCACGCCGTACCAGCAGTGCCGCGCTCGGCACGTACGAGACCATGCCGCGCGACTGCACCGCGGACTCGCGTCTGCCCAGATCCAGCGAGGACCGGGTGTGCTCGTAGCGGGCCAGTGCGTTGGATTCCGGATCCAACGCGACGATCCGCGGCGCGACCAGCGCGACCTCCGGATCACTGAAATGACCGAGCATGACCTCGAGCCAGCCGCTGCGCGGCACCACATCGGAGTCCAGGAACGCCACGAACTCGGTTGTCGCCGCCCGCAATCCGGCGTTGCGCGCGGCGGCAGGGCCCAGCGGGCTCTCATGGCGCAGCACGCTGACCTGGCATCGCCCACCGCTGTCGGGCGGCACCCGCACCGGCTGGTCGGAACCGTCGTCGACGACGATCACGTTGTGCCCGCGCAGGGCCGCGAGCAACCGGACCAGACCGTCGGCATTGTTGTGCAACGGCACGATGACGGTGACGTCCTCGGGCGAGGGCAGCAGCCGGGGCCGCGGATTGGCCACTCCGGAATCGAGCAGCCGCCTGGCAACGACGGCGGACTTCGGGCCGTTGACCTCGAGGTACCCGTCGCCGATCATTTCGGCGGCTTCCGGGGCAAGGCGCAGCAACCTCGCGGGTGTTCCTCCGATCAGGATGCGTCCCCCGGAGTATGCGCGTACCCGTGGATCGATCCGCACCCCGAATCCGTCGGGAAGGCGATCATGGCGCATTCCTGGCATGTTAGACGGAGTTCGCTCGGCTGACACCAACAGTCGCGAAACACGCAACCAGTTCCGGAGTATTTCGCGTGGTAGGCCCGGTAGCCGACAGGATCTGCGTTGCTGAAGGATCGCTATGCGAGTCTTCGCCTCGATGGCAACCGAATGGCAATCGCGTACCGCGCGGTCGGTACGCGAGCCTGGTGAGGCTCGCGTACCGACTCCGGCTATCCTCGCGCCGCTATCCCAGCGGGCTCTCGTCACAGGCCCGTGAGGGACGGCGCGACGGGACGGTCAGCGTCAGCGGAACGGGCCCGGATTTGCGTCCACCCGAACGTCGCGGCGCACTCCGCCGCGAATGGTCGACCGACGAGCGCGGCACCACTCGGCCCGCGTCCGCCAGCGCCGCTTCACCGTAGCCCTGTACGCATTCCGGGTCCGGCCCATCGGCGGGCAGGCCGGTGAAGAACTTCGCCGCCATGCAGCCACCCCGGCACGAGTCGTAATGCGCGCAGGACGAGCACGCGCCGCCGCCGGTGGGTTCGCGCAACTGCCCGAACAGCTCCGATTCACCCCACACGCTGGCGAAACCGCCGTCGGAGACGACGTTTCCGGCGTGGAAGCGGTCGTGGATGGCGAACGGGCAGGCGTAGACGTCACCGACCGGATCGACCAGGCACACCACCCGGCCCGCACCACACATGTTCAGACCGGGCAGCGCTTCACCGAAGGCCGACAGATGGAAGAACGAGTCACCGGTGAGCACGCCGTCGCCATTGCGGAGCAGCCATTCGTAGAGCTCACGCTGCTGCTCCGGCAACGGATGCAGTTCGTCCCACACATCGGCGCCGCGGCCGGACGGACGCAGCCGCGTCAAACGCAGGGTGGCGCCGTAGCGATCGGCGATCTCGCGGAACTGATCGAGCTGGGCGATATTGTGCCTGGTCGCCACCACCGACAGCTTGGCGTCCTTGAAGCCCGCTGCGGCAAGGTTTTCCAGTGCGCGGATGGCCATATCGTAGGAACCAGGGCCACGCACGGCGTCGTTGACGGCAGCGTCCGCGCCGTCCAGCGAGATCTGTACGTCGACATAGTCACTGGCGGCAAGCCGCGCGGCGACCTCCGGCGTGATCCGAACACCGTTGGTGGAGAACTTCACTCCGACTTGGTGTGCGGTGGCGTAATCGACCAGCTCCCAGAAGTCCGGCCGCACGGTGGGTTCGCCGCCGCCGATATTGACGTAGAACACCTGCATGCGCTGGAACTCGTCGATGAGTGCCTTGCACTGTTCGGTGCTCAGCTCGCGCGGATCGCGGCGACCCGACGACGACAGGCAGTGCACGCAGGACAGATTGCACGCGTAGGTGAGTTCCCAGGTCAGGCAGATCGGTGCGGCCAGGCCCGATTCGAACCGGTCAACCAGCCGCACCGCCCGATCGTCACCGGACGCGGCGGGCACGAACGGCGCTGGCGCGGCGGGAGCCGCGAGCGGCGCCGAATCGGGTGCGCCGACGATCATGTCCGAATCGGCCAGCTGCGCCAACGCTTTCACGTAGGGCGCGGCCGCGGACTCGTCGATGCCCGCGGCCCGCATGGCCGAACGCACGGAAGGCTGCGCGGGCAGTGACCGCACGATCTCGACGATCCGCGGGTTCTTCAGAAACGACAGCTTCCGCGTGCCGAAGTGATACAGCAACGCGCCGAACGGTTCCGGCCGCAGGGCAACGCGCGGATGCAGCTGCCAGCGGGTATCGAGATCGAGCATGTCAGACGCTCCTCTCAGCTCAGTAGACGCCGCACATTCCGTCGATGGACACCTCTTCGATGAGCGATTCCTCCACCAGCGGTGTGTCCTCGGCCGAGCGCTGCGCGACGGCCCCGATCGGGCCGCGGTTGTCGGTGTCGACGGGTCCGTTGAGTCCCTGGTCCGGCATGGCTACCTCCACTCCAGTTGACACTGTGGTCGCGGCCACAGGTGTAGCCGCGCTCACACACCATAACGTCATGAACTGACAAAAAGAAGTCGTTTCGACCGAGGAATCGGCGGTACCGGCACCGACCCCTCTAAACTTTCCGGTGGCAAGCAGCTGAACAGGATGTGACGGGCCGTATGCGCCCGCGGTGGTAGAGGTGGCATGGGAGTCGGGCGAACGCAGGCAAGCGGGGGCGGTAATACTCTCTCGGAATCAGAGATCGTCGAGGCCGCGTTGCGGGTGGTCCGCGCCGACGGCGTGGACAAGCTATCGATGCGGCGGCTATCCCGCGAGCTGGGCGTCTCCCCGATGGCCCCGTACTACTACGTGGCCGACAAACGGGAGCTACTCGACCTGGTGGCCACCGCAGCACTGGCCGGCGTGCGCAAGCCGCCAGTCGAGTCGGGCCCGTGGCAGCAGCGCCTGCGTGAACTCATCGGCCAGATCGATGAGAAACTACGCAAGCACCCGGGCCTCGGCGATGTGCTGATCGAACAGATGCTCGGCAAACAGCTCGATGTGATCGCCGCGGTGATGGAGATCCTGTTCGACGCGGGATTCAGCGATCGCAACGTGCTGGCCGCCTACGCGACCATCCACACATTCCTGTTCGGTCGCAGCCGGGTGAACCCGCGTGACCGGTCGGTGCTGACCGATGTCGCGTTGCCCGACGCGGTGGCCCGAGCCACCAAATACATGGCTGACCTGCGCGGCAAGTATTCGTACGACTTCGGTGTCGGCGTGCTGATCGCCGGGCTGGAAGCCCAGCTTGTCGAGCAGCCCGAGGCCGACGTACGATAAAACTGCAACACGTTCTAGTTTTGCCGCCCCGGGATACCGGATCGGCCGCGCCACGTTCGAGAGGACGACATGACCACCGTCGAAGTTCCACACGGCTCACGATCGGTCGTGCTGCGGGTAGCCGCGGTCATCGCCGAGACCGCCGATTCCTCCTCGCTGGTCTTCGACGTACCCGGTGAACTCCGCGAACGGTTCGCCTACCAGCCCGGCCAGTTCCTCACCCTGCGCATCCCCAGCGACCAGACCGGTTCGGTGGCGCGCTGCTACTCGCTGGCCAGCTCGCCGTACACCGACGACCTACCCAAGGTCACCGTCAAGCGCACCGAAGGCGGATACGGCTCCAACTGGCTCTGCGACAACATCGTGGCCGGTTCGGAAATCGAGGTACTGCCACCGTCCGGGGTGTTCACGCCGAAGGATCTCGACGAGGATCTGTTGCTGTTCGGCGCGGGCAGCGGCATCACGCCGGTCATGTCGATCCTGAAATCGGCCTTGGCCCGCGGTAGCGGCAAGATCGTGCTCGTTTACGCCAACCGCGATCCACAGTCGGTGATCTTCGCCGCCGAGCTCCGCGAACTCGCCGATAAGCACCCGCAGCGGCTCACCGTCATCCACTGGCTGGAGCCGTTGCAAGGCCTGCCGACCGCCGACGCGCTCGCCGGCCTGGTCCGCCCCTACACCAGCTACCGTGCGTTCATGTGCGGCCCGCGCCCGTTCATGGACCGCGTACACGATGCACTGGCCCAGCTCGACGTCCCCCGCAACCGCACCCACGCCGAGGTCTTCAACTCACTGGCAGGCGATCCGTTCGCCGATCAGGCCCCGGTGGAGATCAGCGACGAAGAAGCCGCCGACGCCGCGACCGTCGAGGTGGAACTCGACGGCGAGGTGCACGAGCTGACCTGGCCCCGCAAGCAGACTCTCGTCGACATCATGCTGTCCAAGGGCCTCGACGTGCCGTACTCCTGCCAGGAAGGCGAATGTGGCTCCTGCGCCTGCACCGTCCTGGAAGGCAAGGTCGAGATGGAGAACGCGGAAATCCTCGACCCCGAGGACATCGAGAACGGTTACATCCTCGGCTGCCAGGCGCGGCCGGTGACCGACCACCTGAAGATCCAGTTCTGACGACTCAACGCATCGCGCGGTAGCGGACCCGGGCCTCCGGGTCCAGCTGCTCGGTCGCGTAACTCAGTGCGGTCCGGCCCATCTCGGCCGCGTGCCGATCCAGGAAGTCGGTCAGCAGATGCCGGTCGATGCGTTTGCCGACCTCGCGCAGCATCCAGCCCGACGCCTTCTGGATCAGATCGTGCCGGTCGGCCAGCAGCCGCTCGGCCAGGGCGAATGTAGTCGAGGCGTCGCCTGCCTTGATGAACGCGAAGGTGGACAGCAGCGCGACTCGCCGCTCCCACAGCGAATCCGAATCGGCGAGCTCGACGAGCAGATCACGTGGCTTGTCCAGCAACCATGGGCCGACGATCCGCTCAGCGGAGACGTCGACGAGGTCCCAATTGTTCACTCGGCCGCGCCGCACCGCGGCCAGGTAGAACCGCACTATCTCCGCGCGGACGGCCTCGTCGAAGGTGCGCGGCTTCGATGCCTTCTCGAACTGGGCGTTGAGGATGATCAGCGCGGCCAAGCGTTCCTCGTGCACAGGACTGTCCAGCAGCGCGTCTATCTCGGTGAGCGGCAGGGCCGCAAAGCGTTTGGCGACCGAACGGGTGGCCGGAACCCGCACGCCAACGAAGACGTCCCCTGCACCGTACTCACCGGGCCCGGTCTTGAAGAACCGCTGCAGGTGCACCGCGTCGGCGGGATCGGCGAGTTCGGCCAGCGCGGCCCGCACCTGATCGGCGGATCCGGTGTCGTCGGTCATCGGCCGGCCTTCCTCGAGGGTTCCGAGCGGTCAGTCCGTCGCGCCGAGGGCCCGTCCGGGTTCGAAAGCGGCGGCGGCAGCGGGCAGTTCGCCTTGGCGGCCGCTGTTGAGCACCCGCACCGTACCGTTGCCGGTGCTCGGCCTGCCGAGTCCGTCCATACGCCGGATGGTCTGCGCGGCAACGGCTTGGGCGCTGTCGAACAGTCGCACACCGTCCGGCAACGCGGCCACGATGTTATCCACCACCAGCGGATAGTGGGTGCAGCCGAGCACCACACCCTCCACATCGTCGGGAGTCTGCTCGGCCGCCGCCGCAATCGCCGTACGCACAGCCACCAGATCACCGGCGTCGATGGCGTCGGCCAGGCCGTGACAGGCCACGCCCGTGACCGTCGCCTCGCCGCCGAACCTGGCGATGAGATCGGCCTGATAGCGGCTCGCGGTGGTCGCCGCGGTGGCCCAGACCGCCACCGACCGGCAGGCCGCCGCGGCCGGCTTGATCGCGGGCACGGTGCCGATCACCGGAATACCGGGGCCGACGTCGGCGCGGACGTGCTCGAGGGCGGTGACGCTGGCGGTATTGCACGGCAGCACGATCACCTCCGCGCCCATCCTCAGCGAGGCGCGTGCGGTCTCGACCACCCGCTCGATCACCCACTGCTCCGGTTTCGGGCCCCACGGCGCACCATCGGGATCCAGTTGCAGCACCAGGTCCACGTCCGGGCGCAGTTTGCGCAGCCAAGCCGCGGTCGGCAGCGAGCCGAGACCGGAATCGATGAGCGCGACGATCACACCGATAAAGGTATTAGCTCGCGCCGAGCAACTCCGCCACCGGGGCACCCGCGGCGATCTTCGCCCTGGTCTTCATCACCTGCGCGGTCATCCCGGCACCGACCACACCGGTGAGCCTGCCGTCCTGGGTGTAGTAGACGAGGAACTTGCGACCATCGTCGGAGACGATGCGCATCTCGTCGGTGGCGCCCGGGGTGCCGAGGGCCTGGATCTTCACGTCGTATTGGTCGCTCCAGAAGTAGGGCACCCGCGCCGCGGTGGGCGGTTCGGCCCCCAGCAGGGCGCAGGCCAGCAGTTTCGCCTGTTCACCGGCATTGGTCCAATGCTCGACCCGCTTGCGCGCCCCGGTGTCGTGCAGCCATGCCGCGACGTCGCCGACTGCCCACACCCCGGCCGCCGAGGTGCGGCCGACCTCGTCGGCGAGGACTCCGCCACCGGCGGCCGGTTCGGCCAGTTCGATACCGGAATCGGCCAGCCATTCGGTGACCGGCCGCGAGCCGACCCCGATGACCACCAGATCGGCCGCCACCTCGGAACCGTCGGTCAGCAGCGCGCCGCGGACTTTGTTGTCGTCATCGGCGAGCAGCGAGTCGACGCCGGTGCCGCAGCGCAGATCCACGCCCTCGTTGCGGTGCATCCGCGCGACCAGCGCACCGACCTGCTCGCCGAGTACCGAGGCAAGCGGCGTCGGCTGCGGTTCCACCAGCACTACCTCGACACCGGAGGCGCGGAAGCTGGCAGCCAGCTCACAGCCGATGAATCCGGCGCCGATGATCAGCGCGACCCTGGCGCCGCCCAGTTCCGAGCGCAGTGCCACGGCATCGGCATGATTACGCAGGACGTGGACGCCACCGAGGTCCGGCAGGCCGGGCAATCTGCGCGGGCGCAGCCCGGTCGCGATGATCAGCTCGCTGTAGTCGAGGGCGGAACCGTCGGCCAGGCGCACGCGGCGGGCTTCGGCGTCGACGCCGACCGCTTCCTGGTTCAGCCGCAGATCGATCTTCTTCTCGGTGAAGAACTCGGCGGGCCGCAAGGTGGTGTCGTCGGTCTCGCCGCGCACGAACTGCTTGGACAGCGGCGGGCGGTCGTAGGGCGGACGGGATTCGTCACCGAGCAGGATCAGCTCGCCCTCGTATCCCGCGCGGCGCAACTCCTCCGCGGTGCGCAAGCCGGCCAGGCCGGCCCCCACGATCACGATCGGCGCAGCAGGCATGCCAGCATCCCTTCCTTCGGGCCGTTGTATCGGTCGGCCACCACTGACTGTGAAGACAGTTCACCCTAACGTCCGCTTGGTCGGCGCTGTAGTGAGGACCGTCACCTTCACCGTGCCATCGATTGCCGCGCAATCGTGGCCGTTCCTATATCGACCGGGCGGTCAATCAGGTCTATACCGAGGTCAGGACAGATTTTCGGGTCTGTCCACCCCGCCGAATGCAAGGAGGCATACATGTTCACCGAAAGCCGTGCGCAAGACTTTCTGGCCGTAGTGCTGGGCGTCTTCGCCGCACTCTCACCGCTCTGGGTGGAGACGAATGATCGGGCGATGTGGTCGTTGATCGTGCTCGGTGTGCTCATCGCACTGACCGGTCTGGCGCAGATGTACCGTTCCGAGATGGCCTCCGCCGACTATGCGATGGGCCTGCTCGGCGTGCTGATGTTCTTGTCCCCGTGGGTCATGGACTTCAGCGGCTTCAGCGGCGCATCCTGGACTGCATGGATCGTCGGGATAGTGACCGTGGTGGTCGCGGTGGCAGCGCTGCCAGCGGTGTCGGGCCGGCTGCACGATATGGTTCCGCATCACTGACGGCCATGACCAGACCCCGTCGTGCCGGGCGTCGCCGCAGTGCGAAAACCGACGGCGACGCCCGTCAACTCATCCTGGACGCGGCTGAAAAGCTTTTCGCGGCACAGGGGTTCGACGGCACCCCGACGGCGGCGATCGCCTCGACCGCCGACGTGCCAAAGGGTCTGGTCTTCTACTACTTCCCCACCAAGAATTCGATCCTGTCGGCCCTCATGGCCGAACGAGTGCCGCCACAACCCATTGAAGACATCGGCGCCGTGGTCGCACCTGGTGACCCGGCGGCCAGTTTGGTCAATCTCGATGCGGCGCTGAACCTTCGCGACCACCATTCGTCGGTGCTGCGGGTCATCATGTGGCGCGAGGCCGACACCCATCCCGACGTCCGCCGCCAGCTACGCCAGCTGCGCGTTCAACTGCTCGACGTCACCGCCCGAGTACTACAGGCCAGCACTCCCACCCCGATCCGCCCCGGCACCCTGCGCGCCTGCGCCGCCGCGTGGGTGTCGGCCATGTTCGCCATCGCCAGTACCGACCGCCTGCACGCACTCGATGGCGTCCCACTGCCGACAACCGACGAGATCCTCAATGTTGCTCAGGTGGTGGCGGCAGGGATGACACAGCTCGGTTGACGCGGTAGGCGCGGTCGTCGCTCGCACGTCCGAAAAATCGCTGACACCCCGAGCAGCCTGCACGATCGCGGCGCCCCACCGTGGTAGCAATAGCTGCCATGCAGGTTATCCAGCGTTTGATAACCGGCGCGCTCCTCGGCGCCTCTGCGGTTCTGCTGGCCGGGACGGCTCCCGCCCCGGCGCTACCTCGCTACCCCGTGGCCGATCCCGACCCCTTCTACGCACAGCCCGCCGATCTCGCGGCGCACCAGCCCGGTGACGTGCTCGCGGTGCGGCGGTTGCCGCCGCTGCTGACCTTCCCCGGCTCGACGCTGACGCTGGTGAAGTTCCGTTCCACCAATTCACGCGGCCTGCCCATCGCCGCAACCACCACCGTGCTGACACCGCCAGGACATCGACCCGACGGGCCACTGCTGTCCTATCAGCACATCATCAACGGGCTGGGCCCGAGCTGCGCGGTGTCGAGGGTGCTCTACACCAACGATCCGAATCTCCAGGTCCGCGAGGCTTTCGCGCTCAATGTGCTGCTGGCGCGCGGCTGGAGCATCGCGCTGCCGGACCACCTCGGCCCCACCTTCGCCTATGGCGCGGCCAAGCTCGGCGGTCAGATCACCCTCGACGGAATCCGTGCCGCGCAGCGAGTTCCGGAACTGGCGGTCCAGCACAGTCCGGTGGCGATGGCCGGGTATTCCGGTGGCGGTATGGCCACGGCGTGGGCGGCCGCGTTGGCGCCGAGCTACGCCCCGGAGCTGAAACTCGCCGGCGCCGCGGCAGGCGGTGTCCCGGCGAACCTCATGCGAATGATCGAAGCGCTGCAATTCAATCCGCATCCGGCGTTCGGCCTGGTGTTGGCGGCGGCTATCGGGCTCGAACGCGAGTATCCACATCGGTTCCCGATCAGCGACAACCTCAACGCCGCCGGAATCGCGGCACGCGACGCGATGGCCAACGGCTGCACCAATGAAATCATCGCCACCGGCGCCGGGCGCAGCGTCCGTGACTACGCCAGCAACACCTCGCTCATGCACGATGCCGCCGCCAGGGCGGTGCTCGAGGAGAACAGCATCGAGCTGTTCCACGGCGTCCCGAATATGCCCATCTTCGAATGGCATTCACCCACCGACCCGCTGATCCCGATCGATTCCATCGTCACGATCAACCGCCGCTATTGCGAGGCGGGGGTGCCGGTGCAGGCGGAGTTGATCCCGACACCGGAGCACCTTTCGGCCGCGGTCCTCGGGATGCCGATGATGGTCGGCTGGCTCGACGCGCGCTTCCGTGGCGAGCCTGCGCCGAGCAATTGCTGACCCGCCGACTCGCGTCGGCACCGTCTGCGCACCGGTGCCGAAGTCGTTCTGGCGCAGTGCACCAACATCACGGCCGGTGGCACATCCCCACCGCTGTAGACTCCAGCGCGCTTACCGAGCGTCCACTCGGGTAAGAATGACCTCATGGATGCCGATTACAACGGTCTCGGAGATGGACTTCGTGCCCGCCAGGAGGGTTTTCACCGCACCGAACGGGAGCCCGTCGAACCAGCCGTCGCCATGGCGGCCGGACTGACCGGTGCGGACACCACCACCACTACCAACGGGGCACTGCCCACCCGCACGGCGGCACAGCCCGCCGCGTTCGACTGGTCTCCGGCACAGCTGCCTCCTATGCCGGAGCCACGCCGGGCCGCCCCGGAACCCGAACCGTCGCAGGGCATCGGACTGACCAGCATCGACAGCGCGGTAAGTGCGCCGGCCACATCGTCGATCGCGGTCCCCTCCGCCGAGACCCCGGCGCCTGCGCCGAAGCAGGAACCCGAGACCCCCGCGTCCAATCCGGCGCCCGCACCACGCCCCGCCATCCCGTCCCGGCGCGCAGCCCGCGCTGCCGCCGAAGCACCAGCCGAACCGCCGCTACCGCTACCGACCGCCGACGGCGGCGTCGACCTACACCGCATCATGCGGCTGCTGCTCGCCAGCGACGAGCTCAACGCTCTCGCCGACAAAGCCGAAGCGGGCAACCTCTCCAACGAGGAGGTCATACGCACCGCCCGCCGCACCCGCGCGGCCGCCATTGAGGTCATCTCGGCGTGGTACGGCGGCTCCACCCAGATGGTGCAGTTCGCCCAGGCACTGTTACAGGCCGCCGGCGAATCGGACTGACACGTCCGTGGCCGGGCCGGCCGGCCGTAAGGGAAACTCGAAAAACAAAACGGCGCCGCTCCTTTCGGAGCGGCGCCGTTTCGGCGTTACGTCAGAAGATCAGGCAACGATCTTGGTGACGCGACCGGCACCGACGGTGCGGCCACCTTCGCGGATCGCGAAGCGCAGGCCCTCGTCCATGGCGACCGGCTGGATCAGCTTGACGGACATCTCGGTGTTGTCACCGGGCATGACCATCTCGGTGCCCTCGGGCAGGGTCACAACGCCCGTCACGTCAGTCGTACGGAAGTAGAACTGCGGACGGTAGTTGTTGAAGAACGGGGTGTGGCGGCCACCCTCGTCCTTCGACAGGATGTAGGCCTGACCCTCGAACTCGGTGTGCGGGGTGGTGGTGCCCGGCTTCACGACGACCTGGCCGCGCTCCACGTCCTCACGCTTCAGACCACGAACCAGCAGACCGACGTTGTCGCCCGCCTGGCCCTGGTCCAGCAGCTTGCGGAACATCTCGACACCGGTAACGGTGGTCTTGGTGGTCTTCTCGCGGATGCCGACGATCTCGACTTCCTCGTTCACGTTGATCACGCCACGCTCGACGCGACCGGTGACCACGGTGCCACGACCGGTGATGGTGAAGACGTCCTCGATCGGCATCAGGAACGGCTTGTCGGTCTCACGGACCGGGTCCGGGATGGACTCGTCGACAGCGTTCATGAGCTCCAGGATCGACTCCGACCACTTCGCGTCGCCCTCGAGCGCCTTCAGGCCCGAAACGCGCACGACGGGGGCGTCCTCGTCGAACTCCTGCGAGGCCAGCAGCTCGCGGACCTCCATCTCGACGAGCTCGAGGATTTCCTCGTCGTCGACCATGTCCGACTTGTTCAGCGCGACCAGGATGTAGGGCACGCCGACCTGACGGGCGAGCAGCACGTGCTCACGGGTCTGCGGCATCGGGCCGTCGGTGGCGGCGACCACGAGGATGGCACCGTCCATCTGCGCCGCACCGGTGATCATGTTCTTGATGTAGTCGGCGTGACCCGGGGCGTCGACGTGCGCGTAGTGGCGCTTCTCGGTCTGGTACTCGACGTGGGAGATGTTGATCGTGATACCACGAGCCTTCTCCTCCGGCGCCTTGTCGATCTGATCGAAAGCGAAGCTCTCGTTCAGGTCCGGGTACTTCTCCGCCAGCACCTTGGTGATCGCTGCGGTCAGCGTGGTCTTGCCGTGGTCGACGTGACCGATGGTGCCGATGTTGACGTGCGGCTTCGTCCGCTCGAACTTCGCCTTCGCCACTGTGGGGCCCTCCTGGACTTGTTGTGCGTGCAGTTGCAGCAGTGCGGTTTTTACTTACTGGGGTCGTACTGACGCCCGGCCGATGGGGCAGGACTCGCATCCTGCCCCGTCGTACTACTCGCCGGTCGCCTTGGCGATGATCTCCTTCGACACGTTGGCCGGAACCTCCGCGTACGAATCGAACACCATGGAGTAGTTCGCCCGGCCCTGGGTCTTCGACCGCAGGTCACCGATGTAGCCGAACATCTCCGAGAGCGGAACCAGCGCCTTGACGACACGGGCACCACTGCGTTCCTCCATGGCCTGGATCTGGCCACGGCGGGAGTTCAGATCGCCGATCACATCGCCCATGTAATCCTCGGGCGTGATGACCTCGACCGCCATGAGCGGTTCGAGGATCACCGGACCGGCCTTACGGGCCGCTTCCTTCAGGGCCTGCGAGCCGGCGATCTTGAACGCCATCTCCGAGGAGTCGACGTCATGGTACGCGCCGTCGAGCAGGGTCACCTTCAGGTTGACCAGCGGGTAACCGGCGAGCACACCGTACTGCATGGCGTCCTGCGCACCGGCGTCGACCGATGGGATGTACTCGCGCGGCACGCGGCCACCGGTGACCTTGTTCTCGAACTCGTAGGTCGCACCGTCTTCGCCGACGAACGGCTCGACCGCGATGATGACCTTCGCGAACTGGCCGGAACCACCGGTCTGCTTCTTGTGCGTGAACTCGAGCTTCTCGACCTTCTTGGTGATCGTCTCGCGGTAGGCCACCTGCGGCTTACCGACGTTCGCCTCGACCTTGAACTCGCGCTTCATCCGGTCGACCAGGATGTCGAGGTGCAGCTCGCCCATGCCGCCGATGACGGTCTGGCCGGTCTCCTGATCCAGCTTCACCGAGAAGGTGGGGTCCTCCTCGGACAGCTTCTGGATCGCGGTGCCCAGCTTCTCCTGGTCGGACTTGGTCTTGGGCTCGATGGAGACCTCGATGACCGGGTCCGGGAAGGTCATGGACTCGAGCACGATCTGGTTGTTCGGATCGCACAGGGTGTCGCCGGTGGTGGTGTCCTTGAGGCCGATCACCGCGTAGATGTGGCCCGCGGAGACCTGGGGAACCGGGTTCTCCTTGTTGGAGTGCATCTGGAACAGCTTGCCCAGACGCTCCTTCTTGCCCTTGGTCGCGTTGATGACCTGGGCGCCGGAGTCGACCTTGCCCGAGTACACCCGGATGTAGGTCAGCTTGCCGAAGAAGGGGTGCACCGCGATCTTGAACGCGAGCGCGGCGAAGGGCTCGTCAGCACTCGGCTTGCGAGTGATGAGCTCCTCTTCCTTGTTGGGCACATGACCCTGCACGGACTCGACGTCCAGCGGCGAGGGCAGGTAGTCCACGACGGCGTCGAGCATGGGCTGCACGCCCTTGTTCTTGAACGCCGAACCGCACAGCACCGGGTAGAGCTCGGAGTTGACGGTCATCTTGCGGATGGCGCCCTTGATCTCATCGATCGAGAGCTCTTCGCCACCGAAGAACTTCTCCAGCAGCGCCTCATCCGACTCGGCGACGGTCTCGAGCAGCTCCTGGCGGTACTGCTCGGCCTTCTCCTGCAGGTCCGCGGGGATTTCCTGGACCTCGTACTTCTCACCGAGCTTGGTCTCGCCGGTCCACACCTTGGCGTTCATCTCGACCAGGTCGACGATGCCTTCGAAGGTGTCCTCCGCGCCGATCGGCAGCTGGATGACCAACGGCTTGGCGCCGAGGCGGTCCTTGATGGTCTGTACGGTGAAGTAGAAGTCCGCACCGAGCTTGTCCATCTTGTTGACGAAACAGATGCGCGGCACGTCGTACTTGTCGGCCTGACGCCACACCTGCTCGGACTGCGGCTCGACGCCCTCCTTGCCGTCGAAGACGGCAACGGCGCCATCGAGCACGCGCAGCGAACGCTCCACCTCGACGGTGAAGTCCACGTGGCCCGGGGTGTCGATGATGTTGATCTGGTTCTGGTTCCAGAAACACGTGACCGCCGCGGAGGTGATCGTGATGCCGCGTTCCTGTTCCTGTTCCATCCAGTCGGTGGTGGAGGCACCGTCGTGGGTCTCACCGATCTTGTAGTTCACACCGGTGTAGAACAGGATTCGTTCAGTTGTCGTCGTCTTGCCCGCATCGATGTGGGCCATGATGCCGATGTTGCGGACCTTGTTCAGGTCGGTGAGCACGTCCTGTGCCACGGAAATCTTCCCCGCTCTGCTCTGTTAGCGATCAGCTAGTTGGGATTCTCGGGGACGACCGGCGAGGTCGTCACTATGTCAACGCCGGAAGCGGCACCGAAGTGCCGCCCCCGGCCGTGATGCCTGCCGACCCCACCAGCTGATGGGCCGGGCAGTCGTCACCAGCGGTAGTGCGCGAAGGCCCGGTTGGACTCGGCCATCTTGTGGGTGTCCTCGCGACGCTTGACCGAGGCGCCGAGGCCGTTGCTGGCATCGAGCAGCTCGTTGGCCAGTCGCTCGACCATGGTCTTCTCACGACGAGCGCGCGAGTAGTTGACCAGCCAGCGCAGCGCGAGGGTGTTGGAGCGACCCGGACGAACCTCGACCGGCACCTGGTAGGTGGCGCCACCGACACGGCGGGGCTTCACCTCGAGGGCGGGCTTGACGTTGTCGAGGGCGCGCTTGAGGGTGACGACCGGATCTGTGCCGGTCTTCTCGCGCGCCTGCTCGAGCGCACCGTAGACGATGCGCTCGGCGGTCGACTTCTTGCCGTCGAGCAGGATCTTGTTGACCAGCTGGGTGACCAGCGGCGACCCGTAGACCGGGTCGTTGATCAACGGACGCTTGGGAGCGGGGCCCTTGCGCGGCATATCAGCTCTTCTCCTTCTTGGCGCCGTAGCGGCTGCGGGCCTGCTTGCGGTTCTTCACACCCTGGGTGTCGAGCGAACCGCGGATGATCTTGTAGCGCACACCGGGGAGGTCCTTCACACGACCGCCGCGCACGAGCACCATCGAGTGCTCCTGCAGGTTGTGGCCTTCGCCCGGGATGTACGCCGTGACCTCGACCGCGCTGGTCAGGCGAACACGCGCGACCTTACGCAGCGCGGAGTTCGGCTTCTTCGGGGTCGTGGTGTACACACGCGTGCACACGCCACGACGCTGCGGGCTCCCCTTGAGGGCCGCGGTCTTGGTCTTGGAGACCTTGTCGCGACGACCCTTGCGGACCAGCTGGTTGATGGTTGGCATAGACCGGCTTTCCTTATTGGTTAATGCGGTGTCGTATACGTGTCATCGAGCATTCACTCGCACGTCCGGCCACGTTTCTCGCGTCCCGAGGTCGGGCGTGTCGCGCGCAGGTCAGGGGCCCGATTTCAGGGCACGCTGGAACTGTCGGCCGCTCTCGCTGGCCTACGTTCTGCGCTCGAACTTGCCCGCATGCTTCCGGGCACAGCGATCCACGATACTCGGGTGCTCGAACAGGGGCAAAGCGGGGTCGATCACGCCCTGCGCGGCGAGGCTCTCACCTGGCCAGATTCAAGGTCAGCTCCACCAGCTTCTTCGCCGCACCGCACGGATCGGGGTGCGCGCTGCCTGCCCGGTAGTTCACCCACCAGCCGATGATGCCGGTATCGGCCGCGCTCGCGCTGACACCGCACGAATCGGGGTCGCCCGGCCGCCGCGTCTCCAGCGCGCTGCGCCCCTGCACGGTGATCGTGGCGGTGGTGTAGCCGAGTTTGTCGTTGTTGGCGCGTTCGTTGTTCAGCGAACCGATCTCGTACCAGTTCAACGAGACCATGCCGCTGCCGGTCGCACCGCCTTCCAGATCCCACATGCAGACCGCACCGTAGAACGACGGCATGACCATGCTCGTCTCGTCGACCACCTTCGCGATCTGGTCCTGGGTGACCACATCGCATTCGCGCAGCAGCTTGTCGAAATCAGTGTTCACCGTGCTCGCCTCGGCGGCACCGGCCGGCTGGGCCGAGCCCTCCACGGTGCGACCGCAGCCAGAGAGCGTCAGCGTGACACCCATCGCGGCCGCCACCGCAACCATCGCGCGCACGCGCCTGCCCGTCATCACCGCTCCCCTCATTGCAGCCTCTGCACGGTCAGCTCGGCCAGTTTCCGCATCCGGTCGCACGGATTGCCGCCGCTCGCCTCGAACAACCCGTAGGACATCGACCATTCGAAGAAGTCGTCACCGACCTGCACGGCTAGATCGCAGACCGACCCGCTCGGCTCCAGCGCCTGGAATCCATTCTTGCCCGCGACCTCGATCGACTGCGGATTGCGGCCCTGGGTGGTGACCCAGGCGCGTTCGCGTTCGATCGGGCTGCCACGGAAGGAGGCGAAGGTGACGCTGGTCGAGCCGCTGCCAGAGGCCTGCCAGTTGCAGCCGGTCGAATTCTTGAAAACCTGCGAGATCTGCGTCATCCCCGCGACTTCGCGCACCTCGTCGTCGGTGACATGACCGCATTCGCCGACGAACGGCCCGAGCGTGGCGACCTTCGGCGGCGGACGATGCGGAGCCTCGGCAGAATCGCCCTCCTCGCTGGAGCCGCACGCCGACAGCACCAGCGTCAGGGCCGTCACCGAGACGAGGACCGACGGGATTCGCATGCGATGAACTCTACCGACCGGTCGCTGATCCGGCCTCGGCTACAAATTCCCGCGGGCGTCCTGTTCGCGCTCGATGGCCTGGAACAGGGCCTTGAAGTTGCCCTTGCCGAAACCGAGGGACCCGTGGCGTTCGATGAGTTCGAAGAAGACAGTGGGCCGGTCGGTGAGCGGGCGGCAGAAGATCTGAAGTAGATAGCCGTCCTCGTCGCGATCGACAAGGATGCCGCGAGATTGCAACTCCTGCACCGGAACTCGGACATGGCCGATGCGGGCCCGCAGCTCCGGGTCCTGGTAATAGGCGGTGGGAGTAGGCAAGAACTCGACACCTTCGCGGCGCAGGCTGTCCACGCAGGACAGGATGTCAGCGGTGGCCAGCGCGATGTGCTGGACGCCGGGTCCGCGGTAGAACTCCAGATACTCGTCGATCTGAGAACGCTTCTTGCCGACCGCGGGCTCGTTGAGCGGGAACTTCACCCGGTGATTGCCATTGGCCACCACCTTGCTCATCAGCGCGGAGTACTCGGTGGCGATATCGTCGCCGACGAACTCGGCCATGTTCGTGAAACCCATGACGCGGTGGTAGAACTCGACCCATTCGTCCATCCGGCCCAGCTCCACATTGCCGACCACATGGTCGATCGCCTGGAACAGCCGGGCGGGTGCGTCCGGCCGCGGCTGGAACGTCGAGCGGCGCGCGACATAGCCGGGTAGGTAGGGACCGAGGTAGCCGGAGCGGTCGACGAGGGTGTGCCTGGTCTCGCCGTAGGTGGCCAGCGCGGCCGAGCGGACGGTGCCGAATTCGTCGCTCTCATCATGCGGTTCGACGAGGACGGTGGCGCCGTGCGTACGCGCCCAGTCGACACACCGGTCCACGTCGGGCACTTCCAGCGCGATATCGACGACGCCGTCGCCATGCCGATCGTGGTGGGCGATCAGCGAACTGTCCGGATCGACCGCGCCCTTGACCACGAACCTGGCGCCACCGCTGCGCAGCACGAACGCCTTGTGATCGCGATTGCCGGTCTCCGGGCCCGAGTAGGCCTCCAACCGCATGCCGAACGCCGACTCCATGAAGTGCGCGGTCTGGGTCGCATTGCCGACCACCCACACCAGGGCGTCCCAGCCGATCACCGGAAACGGATCGACACTGTCATCGTGGTCGACCAGGCCGACCAGGGTGCGCAGCTCACCATCGGTCGGGGCGCCTGCACGCCGGGCGTCGGGCATCTGCTCGAGAGTCATGGACCAAGGAAATCGCCGACCGGATCGGTAGGCAACCAGCGGCGTTTTCAGTAGCCACACTGGCGGATCGGTCTAGCATCCAGCCACAGATGCTGAGCAGATTGACTAGCATTGAGGGATCACGCGCTGTCCCGAACGGAGGCCGCCATGTCGCGCACACCGGCAAAGCTGGACGAACTCGATCTCGCGATCCTCACCGCGATGCACGAGTACCAGAAAGCGGGAATTCTGGAGCTGTCGCGGCGCACCCGGGTCGCACGCGCCACGGTGCAGTCGAGGATTGCCCGGCTCGAGGAGGCCGGCGTGATCTCCTCCTACGATCCGCAGATCGATGTGACCGCCGCGGGTTTCGAGGTACAGGCCTACGTCACCTTGGAGATCGCTCAGGGAGCGCTCGACGCCGTCGCCGCCGAACTGGAGGCGATACCAGGAGTTCTCGAGGCCTACGCGACCACCGGATCCGGTGATGTGCTGTGCCGAATCGGCGCGGATTCGCACACCGGACTCCAGGAAGTGCTGCTGAGTATCGACCGCACCAGCCCCGTGGTTCGCTCACACAGCGTGATCGTGCTGTCGACGGTGGTCGAGCGACGCACCCTTCCGCTGCTGCGTACCCTCACCCCGACCGGGACCAGCAAGGCGCCCGCCTACCGCGAAGGTCGGTAGCCAGACCCGTCGCTCATGCCCGCAAGGTGTCGCCCACCTCGGCGCTCTCCAGCCGCGGGTCCAGATCCGGTTCGAGAAAAGCCAGCAACGCCATGGCCTCGGCCTCGACCTCGGCCTGTTCGGCGGTGGTCCAGTCGCGGGTCGGGCTCACCCGCATGCGCACCCCGATCTTGCCGACGAAGACCTTGTACATGCCCGCGACGAAGCCATCGATCAGGATCGGCGCGACCTGGTTCGGATAGGTGCGGGCCGGGCCTTCGGGGACGATGCGGGAGCGGTCCTGATGCGATAGCAGCGCATTGTCGTACCAGCCGAGCAACCGGACCGGCGCAGGCAGATCAGGGTCTGCCAACTCGGCGTCGGCCAGGTCGTAGAGGGTACGGCCACGCTCGTCGGTATAGGTGCGCAGCCGGTCACCCAACTGCGCGACAGCCGCTTTCATACCGGTCAGCTTCGACCAGGTCTGCATATCCATCGTGCTCGCCGGACCGAAGGCACGCAGATACCGAACGATCAGCTCGGCGACCGGATAGGTCGGATCCAACGGTGCACCCAGCCAGGGGTGCACCCGCGACCAGATCGGACGACTGTTGTCCCGCCACAGACCGCGCGGCGGTGTCTGCAGCACGGGCAGCTGATACAGCCAGGTCTGCACCACAGGACCGGGATCGCGGTCCGGCCACAGCTCGGCGGCGTGGGCACGCAGGTCGGCCGCCGACATGGGTTGGTCGCCGAGCACCGCTTCCCCGCGCTCGCGCACCTCGTCCGGATCCATGCCGACCATCGCGCCGAAATTGAAACCCGTGCGAAACGGGATCTTCTCCAGTTCCGGCTGGATCAGTGGTGCGATACGCAGGGCGTCGGGCGGGGTGACCAGGTGAATCGTGCCGCGCATCAACGTGATCCGGACCAATGACCGGTCCAGCAGACCCGCCGACACCACCGCCGGATCGAAATCGGCGATCCGGCTCCACAGCGCGACGAACGGCGGCACCACATCCTGGGCCTGCAAGCCCACCAGGTGATCGCACATCTCGGGCACTGCTAGATCGGCGCGTTCGAGCAAATGCTGGCGGGCGAGCAGGGTCCGGTTCAGCGTCCGAGCGGTCAGTGTCATGGTCGCTCACGGTAGAGCGTCGGGCCGACCCCTACACCTCAGCGAACCGTGACGACGACTTTGCCCGTGGCCGTGCGGTTGTCCAGCGAAGCGACCGCCTCGGCGGCCCGCTCGAGCGGGAACAGCACCGGCTGCGGCGCGGTGATCGCACCGGAGGCGAGCAGCGGCTCCACCTCGGCCCACTGTTCGGCCAGATAGCCCGGATGCGTCATGACCCATTCACCCCAGGCCGCGCCGGTCACCTCGACATTCTTGAGCAGCAGCCGGTTCACCTTGACAGTGGGGATCTCGCCCGCGGTGAAGCCGACGACCAGCAGCCTGCCCGCCGAGGCGAGTGAACGAACGCTGTCGGTGAAGCGGTCGCCGCCGACCGGGTCGAGCACGATATCCACTCCGCGGCCACCGGTCAGCTCCTTCACCGCGGCCAGCCAGCCGTCGGTCAACACCACATCGGTGGCGCCGTTGGCCCGCGCGACTTCGGCCTTCTCCTCGGTGCTGACGACCGCGATGGTGCGGCCGGCCCCGAGGGCCGCCGCCATCCGCAGCGTCGAGGTGCCGATTCCGCCGGCTGCGCCGTGCACGAGCACCGTCTCCCCAGCCGCAAGCCTGCCGCGGTTGCGCAGGCAGAAGTGGACGGTCAGATCGTTGAACAGGATGCCGGCACCGGCTTCCAGCGACACGTTGTCCGGCAGGCGGAACACCATCTCGGCCGGAACCACGGCCACTTCGGCCATGGCATTGCCGAGCAGCGTCAACGCGACCACTCGATCACCGGGGCGCACATGCGCATCCTCGGGTGCTTCCCGCACCACACCGGCGACCTCGCCGCCGACGACGAATGGCAGCTGCGGCTTCATCTGATACAGCCCGCGCGTCATCAGCACATCGGGAAACGCGACCCCCGCGGCGTGCACATCGATCACCACACCACCGGCGTACGGCGCGGGTTCCGCGATGTCGACGACCTCGATCGATTCGGGTCCCTCCAGCTTGCTGACCTGGGCTGCGCGCATGTGCCGACCTCTTTCGTCTCTCCGGCGTCGTCGCCGTCGGCGACACCGAATCCCAACCTAATAGGCGTCGGGTCGCAGCGCTCACCCACCATCCGATCCGTTGCCGCAGAGCCCCTGTTCAGCGGCAACGGCTTTGTTAAGCTCGGCCACAGTTGTATCGGGAGGGAAGGGGGACATCCGTGAGCGGTGACAAAGATCCGAAGACCGTCCGCGTCGATCCGGAGGTGTTGCGCGGTTTCGCACAGCAACTTGGCACCGAGGCACAGAACGTGACCGGGCTCGGCACGGCCGAGGACGCGAACATCAGCGGTGCGATCACCGCACTACCGGGCACCACCTTCGGCACCGCCGCCCAGCGCGCCTGTGACGCCACCGGACAATGCCTGCAGCGCATCAGCGACCGGCTCACCACTGTCGCCGACAGCCTGCGCAATACGGCGGGCGCCTACGAACTCACCGAAGCCGACTTCGAGCAGAAGCTGAAGACGATCGGACTGCAGCAGTGACTCTGACCATCCCCGACGTCGAGCAGTGGAAGCCCGACCAGCTAACCAACGCCGCCACCAACGCCGCCACGATCGCCACCCGGCTGGACGGCCTCACCGCCTCCGGCCGCACCAACACCGAAACGCTGGAGTGGACCGGCCCGGCCGGTACCGCCGCCAAGAACAGGATGGATACCGAGAAGACCCGTGCGGGTGCGGTCAGCAAGGCGCTACTGGAGCTGCAGACGGCGCTGAACGTCGAGGTAGGCAACCTCACCGAGACCAAGGGCAAGGTCTTGCAACTGCGCGACGCCGCCCAGACTCCCAACGGCGAGATGCCCGGCTTCCAGGTCGCCGCCAACGGCACGGTCAGCGCTCAGGCGCGTATGGACTACCTGCGCAAACACGCCGAAGGCAAGGCCAACGTCGAGGGTGAATGCCTGGCCGAGATGTATCTGGCCGCCGTACATCAGTGGCATATCGCCAATGCCCTCGCGGCCGCCGCCGCGACCGCCGAACGCGCCCGCGTCCAGGTCGACAATGCCGCGAACAAGCTCGATCAGGCCTTCGCGGGCCTCGGAGACCCGACCCTCAATGTGCCAGCGCCGGCGGCTCCGGTCACCACCACCCCCGCCTCGACGCCCGCACCGCAGACAGATAAGCCGACCAAGTCCGGCAACACCAGCCAGCTGATGTCGGGGTCGGGTGGCGGTTCGAGCTCCTCGGGCGGCGGCGGCAGCTGGGCGGAGAGCGCATTGCAGTCCGGTGGACCGCCCACCAAGATGCCGACGGGCGAGCAGGCGCAATGGATCAAAGAAGCCATTCAGACGCTGCGCGACAACGGCTACGACATCTCCGATTCCGATGCCGCGATCATCGCCGCGATCATCGAGAAGGAGTCCGGCGGTAACCCGAACGCGATCAACCTGTGGGACAGCAATGCCGACGCCGGAATCCCGTCGAAGGGCCTGATGCAAACCATCGACCCGACCTTCAACTCCTACAAGCTGGCCGGTCACGACGACATCTGGAATCCGGTCGACAACATCATCGCCGGATCCCGCTACGCGATCGAACGATACGGATCGTTGAGCAATGTGCCCGGCATCGTGGCGATGGGACAGAACCAGAGCTACGTCGGCTACTGATGGCGGCGGCCGAGTGCGCTGACCGACAGAAGCTCCGCGGCTGCTGGACCACCCGCGCGGAGCTGTCCGACGGGTCTCGACCTGGCGGCTCGGCGCGAGAGTGTGACGCACGCCCCGTAAAGTCGTGTCACAAGAAGCACCGCATGAGAACGCGGCACACCGTGCAGCGCGAGGAGCACAAGTGTCACTCGATCAGCCACTCGCCCCGCTTCCCCAGGAGGACATGGGCTTTGCTTCGGCGTGGCCCGTACGAGCCGGCGATGTCGATCCGTACAACCGTCTGCGATTCGACGGAGTCGCCCGTTATCTGCAAGACATCGCCTGGGAGCAGCTGCAACAGACGCTGCTGGAGCAGACCGATCCGAGCTGGATCGTCCGGCGCACCGTCATCGACGTCGTCCGGCCGATCATGTGGCCGGATCGCGTCCGGCTGGTGCGCTGGTGCTCGGCCATGTCGACCCGCTGGACGAATATGCGAGTGCGGATCACCAGCGAAAACGGCGGTCTGATCGAGACCGAGGGCTTCTGGATCAATATCAGTGAGGCGAACAACCGGCCGGCCCGCATCAGCGACGAGGGCCTGGCGTATCTGGCACAGACCGCGCAGGAGCACCGGTTGCGCTGGCGGCCGTGGCTCACCGACGCCACCCCGCCGGAATCGGACACCGACCTGCCGTTCCCGGTGCGTGCCACCGATATCGACCAGTACAACCACGTCAACAATGCCTGCTACTGGCAGGCCGTCGAGCAATATCTGGTCGACTACCCGAAGCTCGTCGCCGGCCCGCACCGGGCCATCATCGAATATGTTGCCCCGGTTCTGGCCCGCGAGCACATCACGGTGCGTAGCCGCTACGAACCCGGCGATGGTGCCGGCTCCCCTACGCTGCGGCTGTGGTTCGTGGTCGGCGGCACCACCACGACCATCGTCCGCGTGATGCCGCTGCCCAGCTGATCGAGTGGCACACGGCCGTGGCCGCCGCTCGGCGTTGCCGCGACCATGCGCCACTCGGTGCTGCGTCAGCCCTTCGCGGCCTTGAGCAGGTCGGGACGGGTGGTGAACTTGACCCGTGGACGACCCGCGGATTTGCCCGCTGTGCGTTCGGCCTGGTCGATGGCACGCCAGCCGTCGCGGTCGACGAGATCGGGCTGGCGCTGCTGGACCAGCGTCCGCAACGCGGCCCGGTCGGCGCGCGGCGCGGCCAGCTTGCCCGCGATGAAATCGGCGAGCACGCCTTCGACGGTCTCCTCCGCGTCGACCCGGTTGGAGCCGATGACACCGCGCGGACCACGCTTGATCCAGCCGCTCACATACACACCCGGCACCGGGGTGCCGTCCTCGCCGATGACCCGTCCGTGCTCATTGGGCACCACCGCGCGCCGTTCGTCGAATGGCAGGCCCGTGACGGGTTCACCGCGGTAGCCGATCGAACGCAGCACCAGTGACGCGGGAAGGCTGCCGGTGCGGTCGGTGGCGCGGGCGACCAACTGCTCTCCCTCGCTGAGCAATTCGTTGTGCACGTACTCCAGCGATTCCACCCGTTCGGTACCCGTGAGCCCGGTGGGCGAGGCCAGGTAGCGGAACACGATCCGCTTGTTCGCCGGATCGCGCGGCGCCTCGGCGAATTCCTGCGCCAGGGTGTACTTGAGCGCGAGCGACGGCTCCACGTCCGGATCATCGAGCACCGCTCGGCTGGCCGGATCGAGCTCGAGCTCGGCCGGGTCCACGACGATATCGACGCCCTTCAGATGCGCAAGCGCCATGAACTCCGGCGAGGAGTAGGCCGCCTGTAGCGGACCACGCCTGCCGAGTACGACGACCTCGCGGATATTGCTGCGGCGCAGCGCGTCCAGGGCGTGGTCGGCGATATCGGTTTTGGCGAGCTCGTCGGGATCGACGGTCAGCACCCGGGCGACGTCGAGCGCGACATTGCCGTTGCCGACAATGACCGCTCGCTCACCCGACAGGTCGAATTCCCGGTCGGCGTAGTCGGGATGACCGTTGTACCAGGCCACGAATTCGGTCGCGGAATGACTGCCGGGCAGGTCCTCACCGGGGACACCCATGTGCCGGTCGGATGCGGCGCCGACGGCGTAGAGCACGGCGTGATGGTGCTCGAGCAGCTCGTCATGGGTGATGTGGTTGCCGACCTCGACGTTGAGGTAGAACTGCAGCGTGTCGCGGCGGAACGCCGATTCGAACATGCTCGACACGCCCTTGGTGCCCGGGTGGTCAGGGGCGACGCCTGCGCGCACCAGACCCCACGGTGTTGGCAGCCTGTCGAAGATCTCCACCTCGACGTCGGAGCGGCGCAGCAGCTCATCGGCGGCGTAGCAGGCGGCGGGCCCCGCACCGACGATGGCCACGCGTAGCGTGCCGAGATCCTTCGGTGGTCTCGTCGGAGCCGCGATCGGGTCGAAGTTCGACTCCAGCGGATGGCGCTGGAAATAGGCGGCGTTGACGTCGCGGAATCGGGCCAGCGATGCGGTCAGGTCGTCTTCGGAGAAGATGGCCTCCACCGGGCACGCGTCGACACAGGCTCCGCAGTCGATGCAGGTGTCGGGGTCGATGTAGAGCATCTCGGTCGTCGCGAACTCCGGCTGGTCCGGGGTGGGTCGGATGCAGTCGACCGGGCACTCGGAAACGCAGCTGGCGTCATTGCAACAACGCTGCGTGATTACGTAGGCCATATTGTGCAGATCCTCGAAAACTGTGCGTGGGCTATGACCACCCCGGGTTGCGGGTGGTGCGGCGTCACGGTGGGGATCACGGAGTGACCGGTGGGCCGCCGTTGTGTGACGCCACTTTCAGTTTGCCTCGAGTGTGGCCAGGGTCTCCGCACCGGAGGGCTTACGGTGGTGCCATGGTGCGGACTCTGATCCTCATGCGGCACGGTAAATCGGCTTATCCGGACGGCGTCGACGACCACGAACGCCCGCTCGCACCGCGTGGTCTGCGCGAGGCGGGCCTGGCCGGCCAGTGGTTGCGCGAGACCCAGCCACCGATCGACGCGGTGCGCTGTTCGACGGCGACCCGTACCCGCGAAACCCTCGCCGCCACCGGCGTCACCGCCCCGGTGGTCTACGAACGCGGCATCTACGAGGCATCGCCGCAGACCCTCATCGAGCTGGTCCAGCTCAGCGACGAGGATGCGGCCACCCTGCTGGTCATCGGGCACGCACCGGGGATGCCGTGGACCGCGTGGGAGCTGGCAGGCAACCGCGACTCGGCACCCGCCATCGCACTCAGCCGCAAGTTCCCCACCTCGGCGCTCGCGGTGCTGCGTTTCGACCGGCCGTGGTCGGAGGTCGATCCGGGGACCGGTGATCTGGTGAGCTTCCACGTGGCGCGATGACGACGTAGAAGCCCCTTGCCGGGCCCGGCCGGTCTCAGCGCAGCAGTTTGCCGCCGTACACAGCGACGCCGCCGAGCACCACCAGCAGCACCAAGGCCGCGATTCCGCCGAACAACCACCACACGACCCCGAGCGCCAGCGCGAACGGCGCGACGGCGATGGCGGTGATCACCGGGCTTTCCCTGACCGTGGCCCAGGCCGAACGGGCCCGGACGCGGTCGATTTCCTTACCTGGCATGGCTCCAGGGTAGGCCGGAACCGGTGAACGTGTCGGTGGTCGGTGCGATGCTCGTCACATGGATTGGAAAATCGAACTCGTGGCCATTCCGGTGACCGATGTCGACCGCGCCAAGGACTTCTACACAAAGATCGGCTTCAATGCCGATCACGACCACTCCCCCACCGAGGACATCCGTTTCGTGCAGCTCACGCCGCCGGGCTCCGGATGTTCGATCTGCATCGGCCGCGGCATCACCGAGGCAGCGCCCGGCAGTGTCGAGGGCATGCAGATGGTGGTGGCCAGCGCAGAACAGGCGTATCAGCAGCTGACGGCCGCCGGCGTGGAGGCGACGCCGGTGAAGGACCTCGGCTGGGGTCTGTTCACCTTCTTCGCCGATCCCGACGGCAACAAGTGGGCGGTACAGGAGCTGCCGGATTACGCGGCAGGCTCGCCCAGCTGATCGGTTCCGCCGCGCGGTGGTCGCGCCCCTCTCGATTCGTGTTTGCTTGGAGTGCACTCCAGGTGACTAACGTCGTCGGCGTTCGGCGAGAGGGGCGATCACAATGGGCGAAACCGCACGTCAAGGCGTCGACAGCACGGAGAGGGAGCGGCCGCGCTACTCGATCGGCGAGGTCGCCGATCGAGTCGGGCTGAGCCGCGACACGCTGCGCTGGTACGAGCGGATCGGGCTGATGGACTACATCGGCCGCGATCACACCGGCAAGCGCCGGTTCAGCGACCGCGACCTCGACTGGCTCGAGCTGATCGGCCGCCTGCGCACCACGGGCATGTCGGTGGCGGACATGGTCCGGTACGCAGAACTCGTGCGTGCCGGGGATGCCACATTGCCCCAGCGTCTGGAGATGTTCCGCGCCACCCGCGCGGACACTCTGGCCAAGATCGCCGAACTGCAACGGACCGTCGCCGTGCTCGACTACAAGATCGAGCTCTACGAAGGCAAGTCGACGACGGTCCGCCCGATCAGTTCTATCCAGTGCGAAGGGACGTCATCATGACGAGCAGTACCGGCAGATCGGCCACCACTACCCTCGGCGCCGACGGAATCCGCGTGGGCACCCAGGGCCTCGGCTGTATGGGGATGAGCGAGTTCTACGGCAGCACCGATCTCGCCGAGGCCCGCGCAACGCTGGATCGGGCGCTCGATCTCGGTATCACGCTGTTCGATACCGCCGACATCTACGGTTCCGGCCACAACGAGGAGTTCCTCGGCGATTTCGTTCGAGCCAACCGGGAGCGGGTGGTCCTGGCCACCAAGTTCGGCATCGTCCGCAAGGCCGACGATCCGGTCTACCGCGGATTCGACAACTCTCCCGGCTACATTCGCGACTCGGTCGAGGCCAGCCTGCGCAGACTGGGAATCGACACCATCGACCTGTACTACATGCACCGGCGCGACCCCGAGGTGCCGATCGAGGACACCGTTGGCGCCATGGCCGAGTTGGTGCGGGAAGGTAAGGTCCGCGCCCTTGGCCTATCCGAGGTAACCGGTGACGAACTGCGTGCCGCGCACGCGGTGCATCCCATCGCCGCGGTGCAGTCGGAATGGTCGCTGTTCTCCCGTGATGTGGAGAAGACCGCCGTGCCAGCGGCTGCCGAACTCGGTGTGGCGTTCGTGCCGTACTCCCCACTCGGCCGCGGCTTCCTCACCGGATCGTTCAGCGCGGCCAACGAGCTGGGCGACGGCGACTTCCGTATCAGAATGCCCCGGTTCACCGGCGACAATGCCGCGCACAACGCCGAACTCCTCGCACCGTTGCTTGCCATCGCCGAGTCACGCGGGCTGACACCCGCGCAGGTCGCACTTGCCTGGGTGCATGCCCGGTCGGCGGTGCACGGCCTTGCGGTCGTGCCGATCCCGGGCACCCGCAAACGCACGCGGCTCGCCGAGAACGTGGGGGCGGCGGGGATCGCGCTGTCGACCGAGGAACTCGAGGCCTTGGAACCCATCGCCGGTCAGGTCGCCGGACCACGCTACGCGGATATGTCGTTCACCTCCGCCGGCAGGGAATGAGTTGCTCGGACTAGCATCCGAGAGTGGAGCCGGCCGTGTACCGCACCCTCGCAGGTGCGGTACACGGGGCCGACCCGATCGCAGGCTGCTCGAACTCATCGGTGTGAGAGGAGAGACGGACCATGACCGAATCGACGGTAGCGACCAAGGTTGTCCACAACGAGGGCAAGGACCGCTACGAGATCTGGTACGGCGACGAACTCGCCGGGTTCACCGAGTACGAGGAACGCGGCGACGAGACGGTGTTCATCCACACCGAGATCGACAAGGCCTTCGGCGGTAAGGGGCTCGGCACCGTGCTGGCCCGCCAGGCAGTCGAGGGCGTCATCACCGGCGGCCGGGTGATCCGGGCGGAGTGCCCGTTCATCAAGGCCTTCCTCGACAAGCATTCCGAATACGACGCGCACGTCGTCGGTAAAGGAATGTCTCGGTGAGCGAGCGCAGCGAGCGACCAACAAATACAGCCGAGCGATCGCTCGTGACGGAGCCGAGCGCCGGCGAGGCGGAGTCATGAGCGAGCGCAGCGAGCGACCAATGAACACAGCCGAGCGATCGCTCGTGACGGAGCCGAGCGTCAGCGAGGCGGAGTCATGAGCGATCTGGACCCCCATCCGGCGGAGGCATTGTGTGAACCTTCGCCGGGCCCGGGTCCGGTCACCGAGTCGTATCCGGCGCGGGAGGTTCCGCTGGGTGGGGTGCGCGGTGTCTTCGTCGAGCGAGTCCTGCCGCAGCGTGATCTGCCGACCGTCGGCGCCTGGTGTTTTCTCGACCATTTCGGCTCGCCCACCGTCACCAAGACCGGCGCCCCGCCCGATATAGATCCGCATCCGCATATCGGTTTACAGACGGTGACCTGGCCGTTCGAGGGCAAGGTCCGGCACCGTGACTCCGTCGGTTCCGATGTCGAGATCGAACCCGGACAGTTGAACCTGATGACGTCCGGGCGCGGGATCGCACATTCGGAGTACGGGGTCGCCGACGCGCCCGCGGGCCATGGATTGCAATTGTGGGTCGCGCTGCCGAGCAGCGCCACCGGGATCGATCCACATTTCGAACAGCACCGCGAGCTGCCGGTGTACGAGTCGTCGGGTATGCGCGCGATCGTCTTGCTCGGCACATTGGCGGGCGTTACGTCCCCGGCGATCACCTACACGCCGCTGGTCGGTGCCGACGTGCGGATCGATCCGGGTACCGAGGTTGTACTGCCGGTCGACCCGGCCTTCGAGTACGCCGTCCTGGTCATCGAAGGTGAAATGTCGCTCGCCGGTGTAGATCTGAGCCCGGGCCCGCTGCTCTACCTCGGTACCGAACGCACCGAGCTCACCATCAGAAGCGGCCCGGGCGCGCACTTCGCGTTGATCGGTGGCGAACCGTTCGACGAGGATCTGGTCATGTGGTGGAACTTCGTCGCCCGCAGCCACGACGAGATCACCGCGGCCCGCGAAGAGTGGGAGAACCGCAACGTTGCTCGGTTCGCCGATATCGCGGGGCATCCGCCGCAGCAACGGATTCCGGCTCCGCCACTTCCGGGTCTGCGGCTGAAACCGCGCAAGCGCCGTTTCGGCGGGCACTGAACAGCAGACGACCCGGTGCCGCCGCCGCGGTCCGGATCGTCCGGGATGCCGCTCCCGCTCAGGCCAATTCGGCCAGCAGTGCGTCCAGCGCCCGATAGCTGTCGTTGAGCCCGTATTCCATGCCCGATTGCAGCATTCCGTCGCGCTCGACCTGGGTGTGGAACTGACTGTCGGTGACCACCTTGGTGCGTCCGTCGCCGAGATCCACGAAGGTCGTGGAGTCGATGGTGACGTGCGCGGGCATGCCATCCCATTCGAAGGACTGGACGATCCGTTCCTTCGGGGTGATCTCACGGAAGCGCCCCTCGAAGCCGTATGACTCACCGTCGGCCTGCTCGACGAAGCGCCAGTGCCCACCCTTGCGAAACTCCCAGCGTTCGATGTCGAGCTGATGGCCGCGGCCCCACCAGCGTGCGAGCTGCTCGATCCGACTGTAGGCGCTCCACACCCGGTCCAGCGGCGCGTTGAACACCCGCTCGATATGGATTTCGGTCTCCGAGGTCGTGCTGACAACGGCGTCGTTCGTGGTTGTGCTCATCGGTTTTGCTCCGTTCGTTCGAGGAATTCACCGAGACGGTCCATCCGGGCCTCCACCATCCGCCGATAGCCCTGCATCCAGGCCATCTCGCGGTCGAAGACGTCTTCGCCGAGTCGGCAGTACCGGACCCGGCCACGCTTCTCCGTGGCCACCATGCCCGCGTCCTCGAGCAGCTGGATGTGCTTCTTGATGCCGGTAAGGGTCATCTCGAAACGCTGCGCCAGCTCGCTGACCGTTGCGGGGCCGCGACCGAGATGCTCGAGGATCCCACGCCGGGTGGGGTCCGCGAGCGCTCCGAAGGAGGCGTCTAGAAAGTCATACTGAACCATCTAGTTCAGTGTTGCGAATGAACCTCGGGGATGTCAATACCCCCGCGCGAATCACCGGAAGGGCCTCGGTTGTGAGCGGCCACGAAACCGCGCTGTACCACCACATTTGGTTTCGGCAACCGGTGCAGGACCGGTATGGTCTTCGCAACCCGAACCGGACATTTCGCCGATGGCGCCAGCACAAAGGACACGATGAGGCTCACGAGGATCACCGCGACGGCACTGCTGACACTGGTTGCCACCGGCACCGCCGCCGGTCTCGCACCGGCAGCACCCGCCCCCGATCAGGCGACGTTGGACCTGTCCGGATCCGTTCAGCAGATCGCCTACCGCGTCGCCGCCGACCAGGACCGACGGGCGGCCGTGACCACCATCGAGAACGGGCGCTTCGAACTGGTCGAGAACGACCGCGTCGTCACCCTGACCGACCGCACCGGCGAGGTCGTCGCCGCATTCCCGATGGCGATCCGCCTCGGCGACAAACAGGTGGACCTCACTCCGCTCATCGAAGCCGACGGCACCAGCCTTACACTCACCCCTGCCGAATCCGAGTCCTCGCGCACCCCACTGCGCGACATCAATGCCGAGGAGCGCTTCTTCGCCGAGGTCGAGCGCCATAAGCCCGCCATCATCACCGGCGCGGTCATCGGCGGCACCATCGGTTTCATCCTCGGCTTGCCGCTCGGGCTGTTCGTGCTCGATTTCATCACCGTTCCCGTCGGCACCGTGGTGGGCGCGGCGATCGGCGCTTTTACCGGTCTGGCACATTCGGGCGGCCAACCCGCCATCGACGCCGCGGTCGCGTACCTGAACCGCACGCCCTGACGCCGACAACAGACTTCGGCCGCCGATCACTGACGAACCCGGCCAACGACAGCATTCGGCCCCTCGCTCCGCCATGGG
>NZ_JAAGUY010000016.1 GCF_010868145.1 Nocardia cyriacigeorgica | reverse complement strand
GGTTCGCCGGGGGTGAACCAGGGGGTGATTTCGGCGCAGGTGTCGATGAAGCCGAAGCTGCGGACGCGGCTGAATTGGTCTTGGAGGGCTTGGACGAGGTGGAGGGTGAATTCGGCGAAGCCGGTGACGGAGCCGGAGAGGTCGGCGAGGACGACGAGGTCGGGGCGGCCGTGTTTGCGGGCTCGCAGGACCGGGGTGATGGGGATGCCGCCGGTGGACATGGAGGTGCGGAGGGTGCGGCGCAGGTCGATCTGGCCGCGGACGGATTTGCGGCGACGGGCGGCCAGGCGGGTGGCGAGTTTGCGGGCCAAAGGATGGACTAGGCGGCGCATGTCGGCGAGGTCCTGTTCGCGGGCGCCGAGGAAATCTATGCGGTCGGTGCTGGATTCGACGCCGCGGCGGGCGATGTAGTCGGTGCCGCGCAGGTCGGCGGAGCGGATGCGGGCCTCGGTCTGCAGAGCTGTGCGGAAGACGCGTAAGCGGCGGTCGGCTTCGATGGTGTGCACGGCGGTGTCGAATTCGCCGGTGGGGGCGCCCATTCGGGAGACGATGCGTTCGACGAGGTCGTCGGGTTGCAACGCCTTCAGAGTCAGATACGACGACCAGCCCGCGCCGGAGGCGGTGGTGACGACTCCCGACGCGCCAGCGCCCTGTGCCCCGCTGCCGTAGCCGCCGAGTTCGGTGAGGGCGTGGCGCGCGAGTTCGGTAGTCGCATCGGGGTTGTCGGCCGCGAGGGCGATGACCAGCTCGTCGCGCAGAGAGTCGATGGCGTCGGTATTCGGTTCGCGCACTTCGCCGAATCCGCCGCGGCCGAGAAAGTAGAGGTCGAAGAGCTGGTCGAAAACCGAGCGTTGACCGTTGCGGCGCAGCAGGGTTGCGGCCAGGCCGGAGCGGAGGCGGTCGGGGTTGTCGGTGCCGAGGGCGACGATGGCTTCGGCGGCGTCGATGGTTTCGCTGGGGCCTGCGTTGATGCCGTGCTCGCGAAGGAGGGTGACGAAGTCGACGAGGCGGTCGGTCATGGGTTCGGTGCGCGAGCTGATCACCCGCCCACCGCGTAGCGACAAGAACGTGGCGAGCGCGAGCGCGCCCAGTGCTGCCCACCCAGGTGCTCGCGGATCATCTCGCCGACTCCGTCCCACCGAGCTCGAGCTTCTCCACAGCGACTCGATGATCCGACTGATGTTTCAACAGCACACCCAGCGTCGATCGCACCATCCCACCGGTGAGCCGCCGAGCCCCCAACGCGACGAGAGTCCGGGCCCAGTCGACGGTTTCGGCGACCGACGGCGCCTTGCGCAGCGGCAGTTGGCGGAGCGCGCCGACGGTGCGCACGACAGGTTCAGCCATGGCTGCGTCGAGTTCCGGCACCCGCAACCGCACGATGGCACGTTCCAACTCGGCCGTCGGATAGTCGATATGCAGGTACAGGCAGCGCCGCTTCAACGCCTCGGAGAGCTCTCGGTTGGCGTTAGAGGTCAGGATGACGAACGGCTTGCGGACGGCGGTCATGGTGCCGAGTTCGGGGATGCTGACCTGGTAGTCGCCGAGCACTTCGAGCAGCAGCCCCTCGAGTTCGACGTCCGCCTTGTCGAGCTCATCGATGAGCAGCACGGTGGGGTCGGGGTTGCGGATGGCGGCCAGCAAGGGGCGCGGGAGCAGGAACTCTTCGGTGAAGACGTGCTCGCGGGTGCTGTCCCAGCCTTCACCCTCGGTGGCGGTGATCCGCAGCAGTTGCTTGGCGTGGTTCCACTCGTACAGGGCACGGGCCTCGTCGATGCCCTCGTAGCACTGCAGACGGATCAGCTCGGCGGCACCGGTGGTGGCGATGGCCTTGGCCAGTTCGGTCTTGCCGACACCGGCAGGCCCCTCGATGAGCAACGGTTTGCCCAGATGACCGGCGAGAAACACGGCGGTGGCGATATCGGTGGACGGCAGGTATCCGACATCGGTCAGCCTGCGGGTCACCTCATCCACCGAGGCAAAGAAGTTACTCATCGGTAAACAGTGTAGGTCGCCCGCTCCGCTCGTCCGTTGGCGATGCACACGGCGAGCGGCAGATGCCGGCGGCATCGACCGAGAGCCCGATCGTCGGGTGCCACTCGCGGCGGTCACCACGACAGAGGGGAAGCGCGGAGTTCGGCGATCGACACGCCCCGGCGGCGTTTGACCAGCCCGCGCAGCGTGCCCGCGTTCAGGTAACCCACCCGGGCCGCGATCGCGTCCAACGTGAGGTCGGTCGACCGCAACAGATGAGCGGCCCGTTCCAAGCGGATGTCGTTGACGAAGTCGCGTGGCGACATGCCCAGCTCCGCGTGGGTGGCGCGTTGCAGGCTGCGTTCGGTGACGCCGAGTGCATGGGCAGCGGTGGAGATCAGGAACTGTTCGGCCAAATGGTCGCGCACCCACCGTTCGAAGGCGGCGGTCACCGAATTGCCGCGGGCGATGACCTCGGGCACTACGACATCGCGCTGCTGGCGCCGGTTTCCCGCGACCATGTATCGGCTGGTGAGTTCGGCGAGCGCCGGGCTCGCCGAATGCACCAGCGCCAGCGCGAGATCCATATGTGACAGCGCGGCGCCCGCGGTGCTCACTCGCGCGCCACGGCACAGGATCCGGCTCTCGTCCAGCGCCACCTGCGGGTATCGGCGGCGGAAGGTGGGGCCGAGCCACCAGCTGGTGGTCGCGGGTGATCCGTCGAGCACTCCCGCCTCGGCGAGGAAGAACGTCCCGGAGCAGGCGCCGGCGACGTGGGTGCCACTGTCGTGGACCTGCCGGATCCGATCGAGCACCGGCTTGCTACGCACGGAGGTGACCAGCTCGACCAGCGGCTCGGGGTCGAGGACCTGCACGGCGGGCACGATCATCATGTCGGGTTGGGTGTCGACGTCGACCATTCGCGTGGTCGGGATGGTGTTTCCGTGGCCCGAGGTCACGCTCGTTCCGAACGAGAGGGTCCGCACCCGCCATGGCTCGGGTGGAGTCTCGAGCTGGTCGCGGGCGGCGTTGGCGGTATTGAAGGTCTCCAGTAACGCGGCAAAACCGAAGTCTGCGACGCCATCCATCACGAACACCCCGACATCCATGTCGGGAATAGTACTGAATATGTCGTTTCCGACACTCGGTAATGGTCGTCTCGCAACATATTCTCACTTCTTGTGGCGGATCGCACAGTCGTTCGGCCCGCCAACACCGGCAGCCCCGAGCCGTCGTCCGCCGCCCGACCCACCCCATCGGAGTCCCGCATGTCGCTCGCCACCAGCATCGTCCACCACATTCGTTTGACGGTCACCGATATTCATCGCTCGCGTGAGTTCTACGAGGACGTGCTCGGCTTCGAGGTCGCCGCCGAATCCCCGGGTAATCCGGCCGATCCACTGGTTCGTGCCGACCGCTTCCAGCTCTACGGCGGCGTCGTCTTCCAGACGCCAGGCGGCATGCTGCTCGGCCTGCGGCCGGTCGCCGATCCGGACGACCACTTCGATTCCGAACGCGTCGGGCTCGATCACCTCAGCTTCACCGTCGATTCGCGCGAGGATCTGATGAAGGCCATCGCCCGCTTCGACGAGGCGGGCGTCGAACATGGCGACATTGTCGAGATGGATCAGTTCGGTATCGCGATCCTCGGCTTCACCGACCCCGACGGTATTCATCTCGAGCTCACCGCGGTGATCTGATGGCCGTCCGGACACAGATCTGCACCGATACCGAGCTGCCACCGTTTCCGCAGCTATGGGCTCGGTGGGCGGCGATGTCCGCCGCGTTCGCCGCGTCCGGATCGCAGTGGGGCCCGCGGATGTTGCCGTCGCTGGCCTGGTTCGAGAGCTCCGGGAAGAGCGGATCGACGCTGTATGCCCTGCCCGGCGGCCGCGCGGTCCTCTCGGGCGGGGTATGGGTCGCACCATCGTCGCGCGAGGCAATCGACGGACCGCCGCCCGTGCACCCCGAACCGCCTGACTGGGCCGTCGACCCGATGCTCAACCCGCACGCCGATACCGGACTCACCACCTTCTGCTACTGGTGGGATGCGGGACGGTGGTACCGGGCAGACTCACCGCCGGTGGCGCAGTCGGCCGCGGCGCTGCCCGGTGTGTGGACGACCGACGCCGTCGCCGAAATGCTCACCTGCCTGGCCACCGGACGACCGAACGACGAGCAGCGCGCCGACGCGGTCACGCTGATCTGCGCTGCCGAAATCGGTGCCGTCACCCATGAGATCGTGGCGAATGTCTTCGGCGACAACGACTTGTTCGATCTGGACGCCGCGATGGACCAGTTCGAAATGGCGGGTCTCACCGCGCACCAGACCGCGACCCGCGCCGCCACGCAGTGCCTGCGCGGCCCGGCCACGCCGCGGTTCAGTACGGGTTCGCCGCAGCTTCGACGCGTCCGGATTCGATGGCCTCGACCAGCGCTCGATGATCGATGACGGTCTGATCGGCGTAGTCGAGGGCGAACGCGGCCATGGCTCGGTCGAACGCATCACCGGAACCGAGATAGTCGGCGATGGCGATGCGGTCGCCCGAGCGGGCATGGGCGCGGGCCAGGGTGTGCCCGCACAGGGCGGAGTAGTCGCGCATACCGGAGCGCGTCATATTGTCGATATCTGCTGAGCCCTTCATATCTCGCAGCTGACGCAGATAGAAGTGGCGGCCACCGGGCCCGGTGACCCAGCCAAGGAAAATATCGCTCGAGGTCTGCATCACCCGCTGGCCGTGGACGACTCGGTGACCGTGATGACGGAACACGCTCGCGCGCAGATGCGGCGCGAGCACCGACTCCTGGGCCTCCTTGACCTGCAGGAACAGCGGGCCTCCGCTGTCGCGGTCGACGAGCAGCGCGACGAAGCACCGGGTACCGACACTGCCGACGCCGACGACTTTGAGCGCGAAATCCACCATCCGATAGCGGTCAACCAGGATTCGGCGTTCCTCTGGCAGCGTGCGCCGATACGATCCGAAGACCTCTCGGACGGCGGCGGCGTCGTCCGGTGCGATCGGCACCAGCAGCGGCGGCTGATGCAGAATCCGTGGCATGCCGTCCGGACCGGTCTCGGTGAGTTTGTGCAGCGCCTGCAGGTTGGTCCGTTTGCGAGCGGCGTCGAGGGTTTTCTCGACGTTCTTACGGCGCTTGGGCTTGGTGACCAGGTCGGTGAGGGTGTCGGTGTTCACCTGCTCGTACCAGACGTCGAGCGAATCGAGGCCGGCGAGTCGCCGCATGCATTCGCGGTAGCCCGAGGCGGCGGTGTGCACCGCCGCGCTCGCCTCATCATCGGTGAACCCATTACTACGCGCGGCGACCGCGATACTCGCCGCCAACCGTTTGACATCCCATTCGAACGGGCCGGGCAGGGTCTCGTCGAAATCGTTCAGGTCGAACACCAGTGACCGTTCCGGCGAAGCGAAGACGCCGAAGTTGGACAGGTGGGCGTCACCGCACAACTGCACTGTCAGACCGGTGTTCGGCGTAGCGGCCAAGTCGGCGGCCATGATGGCCGGGGCGCCGCGCAGGAACGGGAACATGCCCGCCACCATGCGCCCGTAGCGGATCGGCACCAACTCAGGAACCCGGGTGACCGCCTGTCGTTCCAGGATGGCGATCGGATCGCGATCGGGGCCGAGCTTCAACTCCCCCAGTGCCGATCGCGGGACCTCGCGACGGATCGCACGACCGTCCGAGCCCGATGGAGCAGCCGCGACGTCGGTGTTCGTCATCCACACAGTCTTGCGCCGCCGCCGTGTGCGCACAACCATCCGGCCAATCTCCGGTGTGTCCCCTATTGCGCCCCAGCCGCCCGATATGCGGGTATCCGGGACATCTCATCCATTCGAATGATCCTCTGACGCAAACCTGCCCGCACCCGTGACGTTTGCCCGGAAGTGCGCAAGAGTGGATATATCACCGCTGCTCGACGATTCCCCCGACCAAGCGCTGATCACGGGACCGCGGCCGACGGTGCGCAGCGAGTTGGAAAGGATACGAAGTTGTTCACGAACACCACATCAACGCCGCTTCGCCGGACGGCGGCCCGCGTCGCCATCGCCGGCGCGATCACCGTGTTTCCGCTGACTGCGGTAGCGGTTCCGGCCGCGGCCGACTCCGGGTCGGCACCGCCGGGTGTCACCCAGGTCGATCGTCCCGGTCGGGATTGGGACAACCGCAACGATTGGGATCACAACCGGAAGTGGGATCACGACCGCAGGTGGGATCACGACAAGAACTGGGACCACGACCGCAAGTGGGACCATGACAAGAACTGGGATCGGGGTCGCGGACACGACCCGTTCTGGTGGCTACTGCGTTCGATCATTCCGCGCGGATTCGGTAGCTTCTGATCGACCACGGGCGGAATGGCGAGCATGCCGGTCGGGGTTCCGCCCGCCGCACACTTGACCTCAACCTCCATCGAGGTTCTACGGTCGACGTCATGGCACTGCTCACCGACGTCGAACGCGACTACTTACAGACCGTCCGGCTGTGTCGGCTCTCCACCGTCACGCCGAACGGACAGCCGATGACGGTCCCGCTCGGCTTCCGACTCAATGCCGACGACACCATCGATATCGGCGGACCGGATCACGCGAACACCAAGCGCTTCCGCAACGTGCTCGCCAACCCGAAGGTCAGTCTTCTGTTCGATGATCTGACACCGGACAGGCCCGGAGAACTCGTGCCGGGGAAGGGCCGGGGCATCGAGATCCGTGGCATCGCCGAAACACTCACCGTCGACGTGCCGCCAGTGGTGCCCGAGTGGTTCTCCCACGACATCATCCGGATCCATCCACGCAGGGTGCACAGCTGGCATATCGATCCGGCCGATCCCAAGGGCCGCGCACGCTCGGTCGCCTGAGGAGCAGCACAACGAAAGGGCCCGTTCGCCTTGGCGAACGGGCCCTTTCTGAGGTCACAGCGAAACTCAGGCGGTTTCGGTGATCGGGCGATCCACCCAGCTCATCAGACCACGCAGCTTGGCGCCGGTGACCTCGATCGGGTGCTCGGCGTTCTGCTTACGCAGCGCCTCGAGTTCCTTGTTGCCGCCCTCGACGTTGGCGACCAGACGCTTGACGAAGGTGCCGTCCTGGATGTCCTTGAGGATGTCCTGCATCCGCTTCTTGGTGTCGGCGTCGATGACCCGCGGGCCCGACAGGTAGCCACCGAACTCGGCGGTGTCGGAGACCGAGTAGTTCATCCGCGCGATGCCGCCCTCGTACATCAGGTCGACGATCAGCTTCAGCTCGTGCAGCACCTCGAAGTAGGCCATCTCCGGCGCGTAACCGGCCTCGACCATGACCTCGAAACCGGTCTTGACCAGTTCCTCGGTGCCACCGCAGAGCACGGCCTGCTCACCGAACAGGTCGGTCTCGGTCTCTTCCTTGAAGGTGGTCTTGATGACGCCCGCGCGGGTGCCGCCGATGCCCTTGGCGTAGGACAGCGCCAGCGCCTGGCCCTCACCCTTCGGGTCCTGGTCGACCGCGATGAGCGCCGGAACACCCTTGCCGTCGACGAACTGACGACGCACCAGGTGGCCGGGGCCCTTCGGCGCGACCATGCCGATGGTGACGTTCGCCGGGGGCTTGATCAGGCCGAAGTGGATGTTGAGGCCGTGGCCGAAGAACAGCGCGTCGCCATCCTTCAGGTTCGGCTCGATGTCGTTGGTGAAGATCGACGCCTGCGCGGTGTCGGGGGCGAGCACCATGATGACGTCGGCCCACTCGGAAACCTCGGCGGGGGTGCCGACGGTCAGTCCGGCCTCTTCGGCCTTCGGCCGCGACTTCGAGCCCTCGGCGAGGCCGACACGGACCTCGACGCCGGAATCGCGCAGGCTCAGCGAGTGCGCGTGGCCCTGGCTGCCGTAACCGATCACCGCGACCTTGCGGCCCTGGATGATCGACAGATCGGCATCGTCGTCGTAGAACATCTCGACTGCCACTGTTGGTTCCCTTCTCACTTGATAGGCGTTAGTAAAGATTTGTTTTCGGGGTAGCTCAGCGGGTCGCGGTGATCGACTTCGGACCGCGGCCGACGGCCACTACACCGGACTGCACGATCTCACGGATGCCGTACGGTTCCAGCATCCGCAGCAGCGCGTCGAGCTTGGACCGGGTTCCGGTCGCTTCGACGGTGAGCGCGTCCGGGGACACGTCGATGACCTTCGCCCGGAAGAGCGTAACGGCCTCGATCACCTGGGTGCGCACACTGGCGTCCGCGCGCACCTTCACCAGGATCAATTCGCGTGCCACCGACGCGTCGGCGTCCTGCTCGACGATCTTGATGACGTTCACCAGCTTGTTGAGCTGCTTGGTGACCTGCTCGAGTGGCAGGTCCTCGACGGTGACGACGATGGTCATCCGGGAGATCTCCGGAACCTCGGTGCCACCGACCGCCAGCGATTCGATATTGAAACCGCGGCGAGAGAACAGACTCGCCACGCGCGCCAGCACGCCCGGTTTGTCCTCGACGAGGACACTGAGGGTGTGGGTGCTGCTCATTCGTTGGTCCCCTCGCTGGTCGATGCGGTGGCGTCGGTCGTACCGGCCTTACTCCGGTCATGGGACAGCGCCTCATGGATGACGGCGGGCTCGGCGGCCGACTCGTCCTCGTCGAACAGCGGCCGGATGCCGCGCGCGGCCATGATCTCGTCGTTGCTGGTGCCCGCGGCGACCATCGGCCACACCTGGGCGTCCTTACCGACGATGAAGTCGATGACCACCGGGCGGTCGTTGATCGACTGCGCCTCCCGGATCGCGGCCTCGACGTCTTCTTCCTTCTCCACCCGGATGCCGTGGCAGCCGAGGGCTTCGGCGAGTTTGACGAAGTCGGGGATGCGCAGGGTGTGCGTACCGAGATCGGTGTTGGAGTAGCGCTGTTCGTAGAACAGGGTCTGCCACTGGCGGACCATGCCGAGGTTGCCGTTGTTGATCAGCGCGACCTTGATCGGCACGCCCTCCACCGCGCAGGTCGCCAGCTCCTGGTTGGTCATCTGGAAGCAGCCGTCACCGTCGACCGCCCAGACCTCTTTGTCCGGTGCGCCCATCTTGGCGCCCATGGCGGCAGGCACGGCGTAGCCCATGGTGCCGAGGCCACCGGAGTTCAGCCAGGTGCGCGGCTTCTCGTACTTGACGAACTGGGCGGCCCACATCTGGTGCTGGCCGACGCCGGCACAGTAGATCGCGTCCGGTCCGGCGAGGCGGCCGAGTGCGTCGATGACGAACTCCGGCGACAACGAACCGTCGCTCGGCGCACTCCAGCCCAGCGGGTAGCCGTCGCGGATGCCGTCGAGGTAGGTCCACCATTCGGTCAGCTCGAACGGCATGGTCTGGGCCGGATCGGACTTCAGGGTCTCGATCAGCTCGATGATCACCTCACGGCAGTCACCGACGATCGGGACGTCGGCGTGCCGGTTCTTACCGATCTCGGCGGGGTCGATATCGGCGTGGATGACCTTGGCGCCGGGCGCGAAGGAGTCCAGCTGACCGGTCACCCGATCGTCGAAACGGGCACCGAGAGTGATCAGCAGATCCGACTTCTGCAGCGCCGCCACCGCCGCCACCGAACCGTGCATACCGGGCATGCCGCAGTGCAGGCGATGGCTGTCGGGGAACGCGCCGCGCGCCATCAGCGTGGTCACCACGGGGATGCCGGTCAGTTCGGCGAGCTCGAGCAGTTCGGCGGAGGCGTCGGCCTTGATCACACCGCCACCGACGTAGAGCACCGGCGACTTGGCCTCGGCGATCAGCCGCGCGGCCTCACGCACCTGCTTGCCGTGCGGCTTGGTCACCGGGCGGTAGCCGGGCAGCCGCATCTCCGGCGGCCAGCTGAAGGTGGTCTGCGCCTGCAGCACGTCCTTGGGGATGTCGACCAGAACCGCGCCCGGACGACCACTGGCCGCCAGGTAGAACGCCTCCGCGATCATGCGCGGGATGTCGTGGCCGTCGGTGATCAGGAAGTTGTGCTTGGTGATCGGCATGGTGATGCCGGAGATGTCGGCTTCCTGGAACGCGTCGGTGCCGATGAGCCCGCGGCCGACCTGGCCGGTGATCGCGACGATCGGCACCGAGTCCATTTGGGCGTCGGCAATCGGGGTGACCAGGTTGGTCGCACCGGGACCAGAGGTCGCCATGCACACGCCGACCTTGCCGGTGGCCTGGGCGTACCCGGTGGCGGCGTGGCCCGCGCCCTGCTCGTGGCGCACCAGAACGTGGCGCACCCGGGTGGAATCGAACAGCGGGTCGTAGACGGGCAGGATGGCCCCGCCGGGAATACCGAATACGGTGTCGACGCCGAGCTCCTCGAGCGAGCGGACGACCGACTGCGCGCCGGTGACCCGCTCGGGCGGGAGCTGGCGGCGGTTGGCCGTGTTCGTCGCGGGAGTGCCGGCAGCTGCCGGCTGGTTCGCCGAAGGCGCAGGCCTGCGGGCCGAGGGCCCGGGCCGGGCGGTTGGTGCGCTCACCGTCTTGGTTCCTTACCTCTTGTCGTTATGACCCCGGGCGAGCCGCGAGTGGCGGTGCCTGCCCGTCCGGACAGCGGTCATGGTCCGAACACAAAAAAGCCCCCGACAGCACATGGCTGTTCGAGGGTGGCGCGTCGCAGTGCGAGCTGACGTATCAGGTAGTCGGGCTCAACGCTGGACGCGCCGGCCGAGTACGAGCAACTCGTTTCGATTCACGCGCATGACGGTATTTGTGCGTGAGGTGAAGAGTCAAACTGCCGGCCTACGCCGTCCCATTATGTGGGACGACAGTGGGTGCTCGAGTCCGTCCACCATGATGCGAGGATGGTGGTGTGTCATCACCGCATCAGTCCGTGCCACCGGCTAAATCGTCCCACACGTCCGACACGACGACGGATACGGGTGGTCAGGCGACCGGGGGCGCGCCGGCGCGTGTCATCCGCATCACACGGCTGAACTTCATCGGCGTCCTGGTGCTGATGCTGTGCGTGTTCTTCCCGTTCGTCGGCTGGCCCGCCGCACTCTGGTGGCTGTTCGCCCTCCCGATCGCGGTATCGGTATGGATCCTGCGCACCCAGACCACGGTCTCGGGCGCCGGACTCGACTTGCGGACGGCCTTCGGATCCCGCCACATCGACTGGGCGCAGGTGCGCGGTATCCGTATTCCCAAGCGTGGCTATGTCCGAGTTCACCTCGACGACGACAGCGAGGCCAAACTACCGGCGGTAACCTACGACAGGTTGCGCGAATTGGTGGACGCTTCGGGTGGACGTATCCCCGACCCGTTCGCCGGACCCGCGCAACCTGCCGGCTCGGACGATGCCACCACCGATGGCACGACCGAAAGCCCGACCACCGAGCCCCCCTCGGGCGCCGACTCGACCACGGGCGGCGACTCGACCACGGGCGGCGGCGACACCCCGACGCCAAGCGAGGCCGATACCGCGGCCGCACGCGATACCGACACCACACCGGGTAGCTGATTCACCACCCGCGACCGGCACACAGCCCGTGCCTGCCGCGGGCGTAACGTGGACAAGCGCCGAGCCGCGCATCGGCCGGACCGCCGGGCAACCCGGCCGGACCGCCGAATCGCTCAGCGTTGTCGCACATCAGCCCCCGCGACCCGACCGAGGACACCCATGCCACCGCTTCGTTCACGAACCACCACCATCGGCCGCAATGCCGCGGGCGCGCGCGCCCTGTGGCGGGCCACCGGTATGACCGACACCGATTTCGGCAAGCCGATCGTGGCCATCGCCAACTCCTACACCCAATTCGTGCCAGGGCACGTGCACCTGAAAGATGTCGGCGAGATCGTCGCCGACGCCGTGCGCGCCGCGGGTGGCGTGCCCCGTGAGTTCCACACCATCGCCGTCGATGACGGCATCGCGATGGGCCACGGCGGCATGCTGTACTCGCTGCCGAGCCGCGAGATCATCGCCGACTCGGTGGAGTACATGGCCAACGCGCATACCGCCGACGCGCTGGTGTGCATCTCCAACTGCGACAAGATCACCCCGGGAATGCTCAATGCCGCCATGCGGCTCAACATTCCGGCGGTGTTCGTCTCCGGCGGTCCGATGGAGGCCGGTAAAGCCGTCGTCGTCGGCGGTGTCGCGCAGGCACCGACCGATCTCGTCACGGCGATCTCGGCCAGCGCCAACTCCGCCGTCAGCGACGAAGGGCTCGACGAGGTCGAACGCAGCGCCTGCCCGACCTGTGGTTCCTGCTCCGGCATGTTCACCGCGAACTCGATGAACTGCCTCACCGAGGCCCTCGGACTCGCGTTGCCCGGCAACGGTTCCACCCTCGCCACCCACGCCGCGCGCCGCGCCCTGTTCGAGCGGGCTGGCACGGTCATCGTCGATATCGCGAACCGCTGGTACCGCGAGGACGACGCGTCGGTGCTGCCGCGCAATGTCGCCAACGCCAAGGCCTTCCGCAACGCGATGGCATTGGATGTCGCGATGGGCGGCTCCACCAACACCGTGCTGCACATCCTCGCCGCCGCACAGGAGGGTGAGATCGACTTCGATCTGCACACCATCGAGGAGATCAGCCGCCGGGTGCCGACTCTGTCGAAGGTCGCGCCGAACTCCGACTACCACATGGAAGACGTGCACCGCGCCGGCGGCATCCCCGCCCTGCTCGGCGAGCTGCGCCGCGCCGGTCTGCTGGAAACCGACGTCACCACGGTGCACACCTCGAGCTTCGACGAATGGCTCGACTCCTGGGACATCCGTTCCGGCAAGGCCTCCGACGAGGCGGTCGAGCTGTTCCACGCCGCACCGGGCGGGGTCCGCACCACCGAGCCGTTCTCCACCGAGAACCGCTGGTCGTCGCTGGACACCGATGCCGAGGGCGGCTGCATCCGCGATCTCGAGCACGCCTACACCGAGGAGGGCGGCCTGGTCGTCCTGCGCGGCAATATCGCCCCCGACGGCGCGATCCTCAAGACCGCGGGCATCGACGAGGAGCTGTTCACCTTCCAGGGTCCGGCCGTGGTGGTCGAATCCCAGGAGGAAGCCGTGTCGGTGATCCTCGGCAAGAAGATCAAGCCCGGCGATGTGATCGTCGTCCGCTATGAGGGCCCCGCCGGTGGTCCCGGTATGCAGGAGATGCTGCACCCCACCGCATTCCTCAAGGGCGCAGGCCTCGGCAAGGAGTGCGCGCTCATCACCGATGGCCGGTTCTCCGGCGGTACTTCGGGCCTGTCCATCGGCCATATCTCCCCCGAAGCGGCCAGCGGCGGCGCCATCGGACTGGTGGAGGACGGCGATCAGGTCCGCATCGACGTCACCAGCCGCACCCTCGAACTGCTCGTCGACGACGCCGTGCTCGCCGAGCGCCGCGCCAAGATGGACGCGCGGGAGAATCCGTGGCAGCCGGTGGCGCGGGAACGTCCGGTGACGACCGCGCTGCGGGCGTACGCGGCCATGGCGACCTCGGCCGACAAGGGCGCCGTACGCTACGTGAAGTAACGACGAGACGAGAGCGGCGCCCCTCTCAACTACGCGGGGCGCCGCTCTTCGCGTTTCGGAACGCCGCACCTGATGTCACGAGAATCCGGGCAACTCACCGGGTACGCCCGAAACCGATCCCGCTACGTCGCCGCCGGCCAGCGACGGCAGGCCTGCGGCGCCCACGACCGGCAAGAATCGCGGAGAGGCGGAACAGCTCAGTCGAAGGGGCCGACGCCGACCAACGGGTTGCCGCCGTGTAGGTACCACCACGCACCAGCGGCAGCGGCAATGGCGAGAAGCAGCACCACGAACGAGCCCCACGCAGGCCGAGTGGCCCAGCCGCGGTTGCGGTCGAGCGCCCAGCGGCCCGGGCCGGTGAGGATGATGACCGCGGCCGTACCGGCGAGAATTGTCTCGAGCTCCACCGCACCGGGCCCCATCGTGTACTGGAAGTCGCGGTGCATGCCCTGCTTCAAGGCCCACGCGTCGAGGATGACGGCCAGCACCGCACCGGCGGCCAGCGGGGTGGCCAGACCGAGGATCAGCAGGATGCCGCCGCCGACCTCACCGGCGATGAGCATCGCCGCCGACAGTGACGGATGGTCCCAGCCGCCCTTCTCCATCATCTCGCGGGTGCCATCAATACCGGGGCCGTCGAACCAGCCGGCGAGCTTCTGCATGCCGTGGTAGAGGAATGTGCCGCCGACGACGAGCCGCAGCAGGAACAGACCGAGATCGAGGGTGCCGCGCCTGTTCTCACCGTTGCGGCGGCGGACCCGGTTGGTGGCCGCGCCAGCGGGCGGTGCGGCAGCGGGCGGAATGCTCGCGTAGGCGTAGGTGGCGTCCGGGTCGGAGCTCTTCGCATCCGGGTCGGAGCTCTTCGCAGTCGCGGCGCCGGAGCTGGGTGCGTCGACGTCGGGGTCCAGCCCTAACTCCTCGTCGGTACGCGGGATCTGCTTGGTCATCTTCGGACGTTCGTCGCCCACCGCGGGGAACTCGCCGGTCGGTGAATCGTAGGGGCTGCCGACGCCGCCCTCCGACGTTGACACCGCCCGCTGCTCCGCCGTGCTCGCGGCGGATTCAGGCTCGTCTTTCGACTTGTCACTCACCCTGTCAGCCTAAGCCGCGCGGGCCCGGCGGTTAACCCTCTCGCGCGACGGCGTGTTCGATTGACGTGTTTCGGCCACACCCCGTGTGCACCCGCGACAGGCGCGCGGGCGGAGGTTTCCGTTACGTTTGGGGTATGAAGTCGGTTGGCGCGAGGCGCTTGGTGGTGGGGGTGGTGCTCGGCTCGATGCTGCTGGGAGGCTGCGCGCGGTTCGACGACTCCGCGTCCAGTCCGTTCACGCCGGAGCCGACACTGCACGGGGCCAATATCGACCCGAAGAAGCCCGGCCAGCCACCGACCTCGACCACCCGGCCGAGCGGGCCGTGCATCGACCCCGACCCGGCGGTCGTCGCCACCTGCTTGGACACCACCGGCGGGTTGATCTCCCTCGGCGGTTCGGCACTGGTCACCGAACGCCGAACAGGGCGCATCATGCAGGTGGTGCCCGAGCAGCCGCCGGTGGAGATCGCGCAGATCGACGTGGACGGTTCCGGCGACGGCGGGCTCACCGACCTCGCCCTGTCCCCCACCTACGGTGAGGACGGCCTGCTCTACGCCTACATCACCACCCCGAGCGACAATCGGGTGGTCCGTATCGCGCAGGGCGGCGGCCCGCCGAAGCCGGTACTGACCGGAATTCCGAAGGGCGCCACCGGCAATCGCGGCGCTATCGAGTTCACCGCACCGGATCGGATGCTGGTGCTGACCGGCGATGCGGGTGATCCGGGCGCGGCCGCGGCGCAGTCGTCGCTGGCGGGCAAGCTGCTGCGGGTGAATTCACCCAGCGCGAATGGTTCGGCGACACCCGAGGTGGTGATCTCCGGTATCGGCACCGCGGGCGATATCTGCCTCGACAGCACCAACGGCGTCTGGATCACCGACCGCACTCCCGCCGAGGATCGGCTACAACGGCTGGCACCCGACGGCGCGATCACCACGGCCTGGACCTGGCCCGATCGGCCCGGCGTCGCAGGATGCACGGCCGCTGCCGACGGTGTGGCGATCTCGCTGACCGGCGCGAAGGCGTTGGCGCTGGCCGTCACCGACCCGGATACCCACGCGGTCACCGCAGCCCCCACGCTCGTCGCCCAGGACAAGTACGGCCAACTCAGCGGCGCGGCCTCCGGTGGTGACGGCACCATTTGGGTGTCGACGGTCAACAAGAACGAGGGCGGCACGCCGGGTCCGTTCGATGACCGCGTGGTTCGTATTCCGCCGCCTGCCGCTGGTGGAGGCGGGCCGGACTGATCCGGGCGCCAATCCGATCGCGGCGCGAATGCGTCGTGATCGGATATCGGTGGCTATGGCTGTACAGAACACAACTCCCGCCCGTGCATCGCACGAGCGGGAGTTGTGGCGTTTCTGGACCCGTCAGGCGCCGCAGGCAGCCAGCACCAGTTCCCGGACGCGGGCGGCATCCGCCTGGCCGCGGGTGGCCTTCATGACATCGCCGACGATCTTGCCCGCCGCCTGCACCTTGCCGGAGCGGATTTTGTCGGCGATATCGGGATTGGCGGCCAGTGCCTTGTCGACCTCGGCCTGCAGGGCGCCCTCATCGCTGACCATGCCGAGGCCCTTGCTCTCCACGATCTGCGCGGGATCACCCTCGCCGGCGAGGACGAAATCGACGACCTGCTTGGCGACCTTGTTATTCACCGTCTTGGCCTCGACAAGTTTGATCACCTCGGCCACCTGCGCGGGCGTGATCGGCAGATCCTCCAGCGCGACCTCGCGCTCCTTGGCCTTCTCGGTGAGATAGGCGACCCACCAGGAACGCGCCTCGTTGGCCGGTGCGCCCGCATCGACGGTGGCGATGATCAGATCGAGCGCGCCCGCGTTCACCAGGTCGCGCATCACCTCATCCGACAGACCCCAGTCGGACTGGATCCGGGCCCGGCGCAGCCACGGGTACTCGGGGATCGTGGTGCGCAACTGCTCGACCCACTCGGCGTCCGGGGCGACCGGGCGCAGATCGGGCTCGGGGAAGTAGCGGTAGTCCTCGGCGGTCTCCTTGCGGCGACCGGGCGAGGTGGAGCCGTCGGCCTCATGGAAATGCCTGGTCTCCTGAACGATCGAACCACCGGAAGCCAGCACGGCGGCCTGGCGGCGCATCTCGTACCGCACCGCGACCTCGACGCTGCGCAGTGAGTTGACGTTCTTGGTTTCGGTGCGGGTACCGAATTCGGTGGCCCCCACCGGCATGAGCGAGACGTTGGCATCGCAGCGCAGCGACCCCTGCTCCATCTTGACGTCGGAGACCTCGAGCGACTTCAGCAGATCGCGCAGCGCCGTGACATAGGCGCGCGCCACCTCCGGCGCCCGCTCCCCCGCACCGGTGATCGGCTTGGTGACGATCTCGATGAGCGGCACACCGGCACGGTTGTAGTCGAGCAGCGAATGGCTGGCACCGTGGATACGACCGGTGGCACCACCGACATGCACCGACTTACCGGTGTCCTCCTCCATATGCGCACGTTCGATGTCGACGCGGAAGATGCTGCCGTCGTCGAGCACCACATCGAGGTGCCCCTCGGTCGCGATGGGCTCGTCGTACTGGCTGATCTGATAGTTCTTCGGCTGGTCCGGGTAGAAGTAGTTCTTGCGCGCGAACCGGCCCCATGGGGTGATCGAACAGTTCAGGGCCAGACCGATGCGGATGGCCGATTCGACCGCCGACTCGTTGACCACCGGCAGCGACCCGGGCAGGCCGAGACATACCGGGCACACCTGGGTATTCGGTTCGGCGCCGAACTCGGTGGGGCACCCGCAGAACATCTTGGTCGCGGTGGACAGCTCGACGTGAACCTCCATGCCCAGCACCGGCTCGTACCTGGTCACGACATCGGCGTAATCCATCAGCTCGACGGTAGGTGCGCTCATGGCGAACAGTCTATGTAAGGGCCGTGCATGCTTGTGCCGACGGTCCGCGGCACGGACGCCGGGCTGTTACTTCGTCGGTACCCGCTGGGTCAGCCAGGCCTCGACGAAGTCGAGCACCTCGGGCGAGACCGTGGTCTCGATCGTCGAATATTCGCTGGGCGATCCGGTTCCGGCCGGCTGCATCAGGTGGTTGAGCTCGGGGAAGGTGTGCACGGTGGCGTCGGGATTGCCTGCGAGCAGATCGCGCATGGGCTGCTCGTTCTGGCTTGGCAGTACCTGCAGATCCTTGCTGCCGAAGAAGGCGAGCACCGGGACCCGGAGCGCCGACAGGGCGGGCGCGGGGTCGTAGGTCATGAACGACGTCATCGACGGGGTCAGCAAGCCGTCGATCTGCTCTTCGGTCATGCGCTGGTCTTCCGGCAGCGTCTGGTTGTGGGTGCGCGCCACCTCGCGGGCACCGTCGAGATCACCGGCACGCATCGCAGTGGTCAGGTCGGTGATGTAGGCGACCTGCGCATCGGTTTCCTCCGGTGACGCACCGTTCGCCTCGAACAGTGCACGGTTCTGTTCGATCAGCACATCGCCGCCGGGGACCGACGGGCCTGCCATCAGGATCGCGAAGGCGGGGTCGCTGCCGGGCTTGGTGGCGACAAGCGGCGCCAGATAGCCGCCCTCGCTGTGCCCGAACAGGCCGATGCGGGCCGGGTCGATATCGGCGCGGGTGCGCAGGTAGTCCATCCCCGCGACAGCATCGCCTGCCAGGTCGTCGTAGGTGGCGTCCTCGAGCGTGCCGGAGGTACCGCCGACACCGCGATCATCGGTGCGGAGAACGGCGTAACCGGCTCGGGTCAGCGTGTCCGAGATCAGCAGGAACGGCTTGTGCCCGAACAGTTCTTCGTTGCGATCCTGCGGTCCACTACCGGTGAGCATCACCACCGCGGGGAACGGGCCGTCACCTGCGGGTTTCGTGAGCGTTCCCGCGATGGTGATGTCGCCGCTGGTGTAGCCGACATCCTCGGACACGTACGGGAACGGCGGTTTCGGCTCCTGCGGGCGCGCCGCGGGGGCGATCGGGCCCGGCTGCATGACCAGCTTGAATGTCTGGCCGGACTGGGTGAAGTCGCCGGTGATCTGGGACGCGCCCGCGTCGTAGGTGCCGTGGAACTTCGGATCGCCCGGTATGTCGGGAATGGTGAATTCCACCCGATCCGGTTCCGCGGTGACATCTTTGAGCTGGACATCAGCGGCGCCCTGGGACGGGATGTCGATGGTCGCACTGTCGGCGGATTCGAAGTTCACGCCGATCTCGAGTGGCTGACCCGGCACGTCGATCTTGCCGTGCCAGTCACCGCGCACCGGGTTCTCGGTGCCTGCGCCGGAATCGGACCCGTCGTCCGAGCACCCGGCCACCACCATTGCGGCCACTACCGACAGCACCAGTACCGCCACTCGTCGCGCACGCATGACGATCACAGTACTGCGCGCGGCCGTCGATGCGGGTCAGCCGAAGAAAGCCTCTGCCTCTTGGTATCGCTCGGCGGGCACCCGCTTGAGCTGTTTGGTCGCCTCCGACAGCGGTACCAGGCCGATCTCGGTGCCGCGCAGGGCGACCATCTGTCCGAAGTGCCCGGCGTGCACCGCCTCCGCGGCGTGCAGGCCGAAGCGGGTGGCCAGCACCCGGTCGTAGGGGGTGGGGCTGCCGCCCCGCTGGACGTGGCCGAGCACCGTCGTGCGGACTTCCTTGCCGATCCGGCGCTCGATCTCCGCACCGAGCTGCTGGGCGACACCGGTGAAGCGCTCGTGGCCGAATTCGTCGATACCGCCCTCACGCAGGGTGAAGCCGGAATCGGGCGCGGGATGCGAGCCTTCGGCGACGACGCAGATGAAATGCTTGTCGCCGCGCTGGAAGCGGCGCTTGATCATCGCGCACACCTCTTGCACATCGAACGGAACCTCGGGCACCAGTGTCAGATGCGCGCCCGACGCCATACCGGCGTGGATGGCGATCCAGCCCGCGTGTCGCCCCATGACCTCGATCAGCATGACCCGCTGATGCGATTCCGCGGTGGTGTGCAGGCGGTCGATGGCCTCGGTGGCGATGGCGAGCGCGGTGTCGTGGCCGAATGTGACGTCGGTGCAGTCGATGTCGTTGTCGATGGTTTTGGGCACGCCGACAACGGGCACACCTTCATCGGACAGCCAGCTGGCCGCGGTGAGCGTCCCCTCGCCGCCGATCGGTATGAGCGCCTCGATGCCGTTGTCGTCGAGGGTCTGCTGGATCCGGCCCAGCCCCTCGCGCAGCACGTCGGGGTTGGTGCGGGCGGTACCGAGCATGGTGCCGCCCTTGTTGAGCAGGCGGTCGGTACGGTCGTCGTTTTGGATCTGGATCTTGCGATCCTCGAGTAGGCCGCGCCAGCCATCCTGGAAGCCGACGATCGCGTCACCGTAACGCCCGTTCGCGGTGCGTACGACGGCGCGGATCACAGCATTCAGCCCTGGGCAGTCTCCGCCTCCGGTCAAGACTCCGATGCGCATGGCCGCTATCTTGCCTCGCATTCGGGTCCGATGGAGCCCCGCCCCCGTGAACGGTGGGTAACAGTGACCAAGCGACTCAGGCTGTGGTGGATCTTGGCCCGAGCCGGGCCCCTGCGTGGTTACGCTCCGCTGCCGTCTCCGGGCCCTGACGACTCAGGCCGCACACTGACCGCCGCTGAGTTCGCCGAGATGCTGCGAGATCAACGTGGCCATCTTATTGAGCGTGCTCATCCCGTCCGAGAAATTGCCCGACGCGGGCTCGGCGGCCAAGGCGACGGCAATCTGCCCGCCGGGCGCGGGGACCAGGCCGAATTGCCTGACCAGGTAGGCGCCTTCGGAGTCGGGCCCCCAACCACCCTTGAAATCGACGGTCTCGAAGACCGAGCCGAGTCCCCACTGGTGATTCGGAATGATCTGGCCCATCAAGGACACCACGTCCGCCGATTCCGCCAGGCACGGCAGTCGGGAGGCGAAGCGCACCTGATCGGCCAGCGCCCATTCGGACTGGCCGAAGGCCGAGAATTCGGCTCGGGCCTTGATGGCGGGAACGGTGGTGGTGGCGTCGCCGCCTTCACGCAACACCGCCTGCACCGCCTGGGCCGCCTCCTGCGGGCTGCCCAGCGACTGCCACAGCGCGTCGGCGGCGGAATTGTCGGAGGCGGTGATCGCCGCGGTCGTCGAATACGACGGGCTGCCCTGGCTCTTGCGTAGTGCGGCGATGGCCAGCGGGACCTTCATCGTCGACCAGGCCGGACCGGTGGTCCAGTCACCGAAGGTCACCACTCTCTGCCCGCCGACCGGCATGATCGCCAATCCCAGCCGTCCCTGCTGGTTCTTCGTCAGTTCGGCGATATCGGCGGCCAGTGTCCCGGGAACGGTGATCGACAGGCCTTCGTGCTCGGCCTTGGCCGCGGCCTCGGTAACGCTCGGCATCGCCGGTGCGCCGGGCTCGGATTCGCTCCCGCAGGAGACCACGAGTAGCGCCGTCAGCACGGCGACGAACAGGGCCGCCTTCCGTCGCAGCGTCGGGAAGCGCCCCGCTTGTTCAGTTGACATGTTTCGACACATTCTGGTTGCGATCTCCCCCCGGTCTCGGTGTCGGTGCAGCATCCGGAAACCGTACTTGTTGGGCGCCCGGTTCGCCTCTTGCGTTGCTGCGGTGACGTCCCCGGGGCGCCGAGAATACCCGATCGCGCGCGCCCGAACCCGGTTACGCACAACAGATCTCGTCGCCACACGTTCTGGACGTTTGACCGAGAAAGTCGCACGCCGGCGACATCAGGACACAGCCGGGCGGGTCGACAGCCGGACCTCACCCGGCTCCGCGGATCCGGAGCCCGCGCGCTACGTCAGTACACGTAGACCACGGCGTTATCACCACCGGTGCACGTGACCAGTCCGTTCTGCCCCAAGCAGTTCATGGTGTACGTCCGTCCGGTGATCGGGCTGGCGGCGACCACGGACACGGGCGCGCCGCCCGGCCCACTCGCAGCCTCGGCGTAGGCCGTACGCACCTCTTCAGCGAACTCACAACTGGTCACAGCCGTGCCCGATGCCGCGTTGGCGAAGGGGGTCGCCAGCGGCGGCGCCGCGCCGCACGGGCGGGCGCCCGGCGGCAACGCGACCGGAGTCGGTGCTGTCGAGGTGGTCGTCGTCCTCGTCCCGGTCGCGGCACTCGTGCGCGGACTCGCGGAAGTCGTGGCGGAACCGGAAGAGTGGGCGGCGGTCTTTGTCGAATCGCCGGATTCGAACATCTGCCAGCCGACTACCGCGCCGACGGCGATGATCGCCACCGACAGCACGCCGATCAGGATGGGCATCGCGACCGAACGGCGGCGCCCCTGCGTGGCATAGGGGTCGCGGGCGTAGGGGTCCTGGGCGTACGGATCGGGTTGGTAGCCGGCAGAGCCGCCCGGCGGATACCCGGCGGGCGGGGACTCGGCGTAACCGCCCTGATCGGCTGCGTAATCGTTGCCGTAGCCACCGCGCGGATCCGGTGCCGCGCCGTATCCGGAAGCGGGTTCGCCGTACGGATCGGGCGGGGGTGCACCGTAACCGGCGGGCTGCGGGTGGCCGGGTGACGAGGAGTAACCGGGCGAGGCACCAGGGGGTGGCGGATCCGCGGGCGCGCCGTAGATCCGGGTCGCTTGATCGGCGGGATAGCCGCCGGCCGACCCCGTGCCGGATCCTCGATCGTTGCCGTCCGGTCGACCACCGAATCCGCCGGCACCGTAGAACCGTGTCTCCTGGTCCGCTGGGTACGCGCCGCCGTCGCGGCCGGGTTGTCCCCCTCCGGTCGGCGCGGATTCGGCGGCACCGTAGACGCGGGTCGTCTCGCTGGGCGGGTACAAGGCCGAGCCCGAGTAGTCGTCTGCGTCGGGTCGCGCGGCCGGGTCCACCGCGGGATGCAACTGCGCGCCCTCGTACAGGTGCGCATCCGGGAAGGTGCGCACCTGCGGTACCGGACCGGTACCCGACGCGCCCCGGGGCCGGACCGGAATTTCCTGGGTGGGGAGGGTGAACTGGGTTTCGGTCAGGCTGACCTCGGTGGGTCCGCTCGGGCGGATGACGGGCAAGGACAGCTCGCCGGTCGACTCCGGCGTCACCGCGCTCATCTCGCCGGTCCGCGACGGATCCGGCGGGCGCACCACCAATCGCGCGAACCCACCGGTCGCGGGCGCCGAACCGGGCGCGGCCGAACCAGCGGCCGCAGATCCGGCCGCCGCGGGGAGCGCGGCCCGCGCGGCGCGTGCCAGTTCCGCCGCCGTCGGATACCGGTCCTTCGGGTCCTTTGCCATCCCACGCGCGATCACCGCGTCCAAGGCAGCGGGGATACCGGTGCGCTGCACACTCGGGCGCGGCGGTGGTTCGGCCAGATGGGAGCGGATCAGCACGCTCATACTCGCCGCGGGGAACGGTGACGCGCCCGTGAGGCATTCGTGCAGCACACAGGCGAGGGAGTAGATATCGGCGCGTCCGGTCACCGGGCCGATATCGAAGCGCTCCGGCGCCATATAGGTGTAGGAGCCGATGGCGACACCGACCATGGTGATGGCGCTGTCACCCTCGGTGTGGGCGATACCGAAATCGGCGAGATAGGCGAAGTCCGCCTCGGTGACCAGGATGTTGGCCGGTTTGACGTCGCGGTGCACGAGCCCGTCGGCATGCGCGGCGTCCAGGGCCGCGGCGATCTGCTCGATGATCGAGACCGCGCGGTGCGGGTTCAGGGCACCGCTGGTCCGCAGGATGGTGCGCAGGTCGGAGCCTGGCACCAGCCGCATATCGATGAACAGCCGGCCGTCGATCACGCCCCAGTCGTGGATCGGGATAATATGCGGTTCGGCCAGCCGCGCTGCCGTCTGCGATTCACGCCGGAACCGGACCTGATACTCCGGATCCTGGGCCAGCTCGTCGGAGAGCAGCTTGACCGCGACTACCCGGTCTTTGACCGTGTCGTAGGCCTCGTAGACCTCACCCATACCCCCCTTGCCCAGCAACGACCGCAACTCGTACGGTCCGAACCGTTTTCCCACTTCGGACCCAGGTGCCACCACCGGTGTCAATCCTCCACTCCCGGGCGGTGGTCGCTGTCGCCTCCGACCGCGCGGCCGGAAACCGGAACCTGCCCGTCAAACAGTGGATTGTCCTGGTGAGACCACCCCGTGGTCAAACGCGAACACGATCGCGGCAGCCCGATCACGCAGATCCAGCTTGCCGAATATATGTCCGACATGGCTTTTCACGGTGACCTCGGAGATGCCGAGTTCACGAGCTATTTCCGCGTTGACCCGGCCGCGGCCGATCAGCTCGAGCACCTCGTACTCGCGGGCGGTCAGCTCGGCGAGCCTGGCATCCGACGGCGCCGCGGGGCGCACCGTGCGGTAGGCCGACAGCACCCGGCCGGTGACCGCCGGATCGAGCCAGGCTCCACCGGTGGCCACCGTACGCACGGCACGGATGAGATCTTCGGCCGGGGAGTCCTTGAGGATGAAGCCGGCCGCGCCCGCGCGCAGTGCACCCGAGAGCAACTGATCATCGTCGAAGGTGGTCAGCACCAGCACCGGGGGTGCGTCGGGACGGGCGCGCACCAGCCGGGTGGCGTCGATACCGCCGACCCGTTTCATCCGCAGATCCATCAGGATCACGTCGGGCCGCCCGGCAGCGAGTGCGGACACCACCTCGTCGCCGTCGGCGCATTCGGTGATGACGAATCCGTCCCTGCGGCGCAGGATCCGGCGCAATCCGCCGCGGACCAACTCCTGGTCGTCGACCACGAGCACCGCCGTCGTGGTCTCCGTTGCCGCAGAGGTCACCTGTTCTCCTGACTTGTCGCACCAGGGCCGAACGCCACATCACGCCCGGGCCGGCCGGGCCGCTCCATCCGGACCGGAAGTCCGGCGGCCAGCCATTCGCACATCACACCGTGCCGAGTGGGGGTGTGCGGGAATCGCACCTCAACCGACCAGCCGTCACCGTCAGGGCCTGCGGTCATGCGGCCACCGAGCATTTCGGCCCGCTGTCGCATACCGGTCAGGCCCATTCCCGCGCCAACCCGTGCGAGCGAACGTTCGGGCAGGGTGTTGGCGACCAGCATGGTGACCGTGGCCGGGTCGACCGTCAGGTGGAATCGCACCGTCGCGCCGGGGGCGTGCTTGGCGACATTGGCCAACGACTCCTGTCCGATGCGGTAGAGGGCAAGCCCCACGGCCGCGGAGACCGCGTCGAGGTCGCCGGTTATCTCGGCATCGATCGGCAGCCCGGCCCGCGCGAAATCCTCGACCAACGCGCCGATGTCCTCGGCGCTCGGTTCTGCCAGGTGCTTGGTCGGCCCGGCGTCAAGCAGGCCGACGGTGCGCCGGATATCGGCCATTGCCTGCCTGCCGAGGCGTTCGGCGTCGGTCAGCGCGTCGACCGCCTCGTCGACATCGCGATCGGTTTGCAGGGAGTGCCGCGCGGCGGTGAGATGGAGCAACGTGACGCTGAGCGAATGCGCGATGACATCGTGCACCTCGCGCGCGATCCGCCGACGCTCCTCGGCGGCTGCCTGTGCGGCACGGATGCCCTGGTATTCGCGTTCCTGATAGAGGAATCGGCGCTGCGATTGCAGCATCACACCGACCATCCAGCCCAGCAGGATACCGAGCGAGTACATGGGCAATCCCTCGAGCGGCTGCGGGTTCGCGTCCCACCCCACCCGGCCGAAGAGGTCGAAGGCGACCAGCAGACCGATCGCGAGCGCGGCGTACAGCGCACTCATCCGTTTCGACGAGATCGCCGCGACCTCCCCGACCGAGATGACGAGCACGAACGGCGCGATATCGGTGGGCACGGGTTGGATGAGATACAGCGCGGTCGCGACCATCGCGGTGCTGCCCAATTGCATCGGGGACGGAACGATACCGAGGAAAGCGAACAGCGGCAGCGGTTTGAACAGCAGCAGCAGCGCCAGTAGTGGCAGCACAGAGGGGAAGTACTCGTGGCGCTGTACACACGCGGCAATACCGATGGCCAAGAAGGCCACATCGGAACTGATGACCACCGCGGGCGGATAGTCGTAGGGCAGCTCGTCCAGGTTGCGGCGGAATACCGCCCGCGGACTGCGCACGAACGCCACGATCCGGTCGCGGACGCGTCCGCTCTCCCGGAACGGCGTCACCGGGCCGGCATAGCCCGGCGGGGGTGTGACGCTGCTCGCACTCATCCTGTCAGGATATTCGCCCGGCCACCGCCGGTACATCGTCCCGGAAACGGTCCTCGGCTCCGCCCACGGTAGGAGACAGATTCTCGTCTCTGGCACGACGACAACGACGACGCCGCGTTTGTAGCGTGAAATCCACGCTCTCGAGTGGCGTGGATCGACCCCACACCGGACCACCGAAGGCCCAGCTCACGAAAGGCCAGAAGCCATGACCTGGGAAGACCATCACACCCGCACCGACATCATGCACACCGTGCTCGCACGCGCTGCGGCCGACCCGAGCCGCCCCGATCTGTTCGACGGCCTGCCCGACCTCGACCGCCTCTTCGGCGGCCCGGCCGGACTGCTGCTGGCTTTGCGCAACCGGTGGAATCTCCACCTCGAGACAAAGCTGGACGGGGCCTTCGACCGAGGTCAGTCCCCACTCGAGGCGTACCTCGAGCTGTGCACGGAGCAGCCCGAACTGCATGCACTGCTCGAGGCACCGAGTCGACGCCACCCGAGCGCGCCCGCGGCGATGGCACGGTAGCGTCGCACCGGCCGATCCCGGATGTGCGATGAGAAGTCGCACGTACCCAACGGAATACACGCTAGAGAGAGGGCGGGGAACGCGATGACGCAACCAGCCGTGCTGGAACTGTCGAACGTCAACAAGGAGTATCTCGTCGGTGACCAGGTGGTACGTGCCCTCGACGGGATCAGCCTGAATATCGCCGCGGGCGAGTTCACCTCGATCATCGGGCCCTCCGGCTCGGGCAAGAGCACTCTGCTGCATCTGCTCGGCGCACTCGACAGCCCCGATTCCGGCTCGATCCGCTTCCAGGGCGAAGAGATCGGCAGCCTCGGCGAAGAGCGTCAGTCCGAGTTCCGCAGGCATCGCGTGGGTTTCGTGTTCCAGTTCTTCAACCTGCTACCGACGCTGTCGGCCTGGGAGAACGTCGCCATCCCGAAGTTGCTCGACGGAACCGGACTGCGCAAGGCCAAGCCGCGCGCGCTGGAACTGCTGGAGCGGGTCGGCTTGTCGGAGCGGGCCGAGCATCGGCCCGCGGAGCTGTCCGGCGGTCAGATGCAGCGTGTGGCGGTGGCGCGGTCGCTGATCATGGATCCGCCACTGATCCTGGCCGACGAGCCCACCGGCAACCTCGATTCCAAGACCGGTGCCTCCATCCTCGAACTGCTCGGCGACGTCGCCGGTGCGGGCAACTCGGTGGTGATGGTGACCCACGATATGGGCGCGGTGCGCTACTGCGACCGGGTGATCACCCTGCGTGACGGCACAATCGGCTCCGACGAGCGCGCCGAGCGGACGGTCAACGCATGATCGGCGCCGCCTGGGATCGGCTACGGCTGTTCAATATCGGCGAGCTACTCGCCCACCGTGGCCGCACCTTGATGTCGCTGACGGTGATGGGAGTATCGGCAGGCTTGCTGGTGTCGGTGCTCAGCATCTCCGGTTCGGTGACCGGCTCGGTCGACCAGCTGACCCGCGGGCTCGGCGGCCACGCCGTCCTCGAGATCACCGGTGTCACCGACGCGGGCTTCGAGCAGGAGCTACTTGCACCGATCGCCACCACACCGGGTGTGGATCGGGCAGTGCCGATGATGCGCACGCAGATCGGTACCGGTGACGATCGGGCCATGCTGATCGGCTCCGACGCCTCGGTGGCCGCACTCGGTAGCGAACTCGCCGGTCCGATGAGCGCTCGAGCGGCCGAACTGCTCTCGGTCCCCAACGGTGTGCTTGTCGGCTCCGGAATCGGACGATCGGAAGGTGAGCGATTCCGGTTGGGATCGGTCGAGGTCACCGTCGCGGGCGTACTCGACGCCGAGACCTCCAGCAAGCTCAACTCCGGCCATATCGTGGCCGCGCCGCTGCCACTCGCGCAGAAGATCACCGATCGGGCCGGCCGGCTGGATTCGATCCAGATCCTCGCCGCGCCGAACACCGATATCGCTGCCCTCCGTGAGGCGTTGACCGACACGGTCGACGGCCGCGCGGTGGTCGCCGACCCCGGATTGCGCACCGCCCAGGCGGGCGGCGCGGTCATGATCGTGCGGTATTCGACGCTGATGGCCTCGGCAGCAGCATTGATCGTGTCGGCGTTCCTGATCTACAACGCCATGAGTATGGCCGTGGCGCAACGCAGACCCACCCTGTCGTTGCTGCGCGCCATCGGTGGCAAACGCGGCCCGATGGTCCGCGATCTGCTGGTCGAAGCGGCGCTGCTCGGGTTGTTCGGCGGGGCGGTCGGAGCCGTGGTCGGCATCTTCATGGGTCGGGTCTCGATCGAGCAGCTGCCCGCCGCCATCGTGCAATCGGTCGAGGCTCGCACGGAATACATGGTGCCCGGCTACGCCGTACCGCTGGCAATCGCAGCGTGCGTGCTGGCCAGTGTTGCGGCGGCGAGTATCGCCGCACGTCAGGTGTACAAGGTGCAGCCGATCGAGGCACTGGTGCCGATCGGCGTCGGGCGCAGCGATGCGGCTAGTCCGGTGTTGCGCTGGAGCGCCGCCGTTCTCGGCGTAGGGCTGGCCGTCGCGGCGGTGATCATCGCGCGGACCGATCTCGGACGCTACTCGTTGGCCGCCATCTCGATGTCGTTCGCCGCGTCGGTGGCGCTGTGTTTCGCCGCGACCGGTCCGATCGTGCGTGCTGCGGCAGTGGTGTCGCGCTGGTTCGGCGCACCCGGCGCACTGGGGGCGACCACGCTCGAGCGTGCGCCGCGCCGAGTGTGGGCGACGATGATGACGGTGATGATCGGCGTCGCGGCCACCGTCGCGATGGGTGGGGCATCGAGCAATATGGTCGACTCGGCGACAGCCTCATTCGATGATCTCGGCGATACCGACCTCTACGTGAGCCCGGTGTCGATGGAGCAGTTCCCGACCGGTCCGCTGCTGCCCGAAGGTCTGGTGGACAAGATCGCGGCGCTGCCCGAGGTCGACGAGGCTCGCGCCGGGCAGATGGCATTCGCGACCCTCGGCACGGGGCGGGTGATGTTGCAGGGCTATCCCTCCGATGTCGTCACCGAGGTACAGAGTTCGATCAGCCCGGACAGCGCCGCGCAGATGGGTTCCGGTGCGGGCGTTGTGCTCTCCCGGGACGTATCGCGCTCGCTGGGGGCCGACGTCGGTGACGAGTTGACACTGCCGACCCCGACCGGCGACCACACCGTGCGGGTGGTACAGGTGATCCCGTACTTCTCGGTCATCTCGGGCATCGTCGTAATGGACATTTCGCGACTGCACGAGTGGTACCAGCGGCCCGGAGAAACGATCATCGGTATCGCTTTGAAGCCGGGCGTGGATCCCGCGGCGGCCGAAGCCGCGATCCGGGAGCTGGCCGGGCCCGAGTTGAGTATCCAGACCGGCGAGGAAGCAGTGGCCGCGATCTCGGCCAGCTTGCGCCAGGGCACCTCGATGAGTAACGCCATCCTGTGGATCGTGGTGCTGGTAGCCACCGTCGCACTGCTGAACACCCTGATGCTGTCGGTGCTGGATCGCCGCCGGGAACTCGGTGTCCTGCGCGCTATGGGCACCGGACGGAAGTTCCTGCTGCGTTCGGTGCTGGCCGAAGCGGCAGGCATCGGTATCACGGGCGCCGCGATCGGTCTTGTCGTCGGCATCGTGGTTCAGTATCTGTCCACTACTGCCATCGGCCACGCCATGACCATCGACATCGTCTGGCAGCCGAGCCCGCTGCTGCTGGTCTACGGCACGATCGCCATGCTGCTGGCGTTGCTCGGCTCGATCCCGCCTGCGCTGCGCGCGGCGCGGATGCCGATCGTCGAGGCGCTGGCAGTCGACTGATTCGCTACGAACCCGGCCCGGTGCGCTGCATTGCGCATCGGGCCGGCTCTTCTGCGACGCCCATGTCGATGGATCGGGATCTCACGTCGTGGCGCGCCTACAGCGGTGCGTCGGCCCACCATTGCATGACCGCGTTCTCCCCGGACAGGCGGCCGAATTCGTCGGCGATCGGGCCCGTGTAGCCCACCGTGATCAGGGCATTGGCGCGGATGGGGTCACCGCCGCCGAAGCCGACGACCATGTGCGTGGTGGTGAGCGGACCGGGTGGTTCGGGCTCGATCCAGTGGTAGGCGGTATACGGTGCACCACTTTTCGCGCCGGTGCTGCGGGAACTCGGCGGGAGCTCGCCCAGCACGGCGCGCGCGTCGTCGGCGCTGTCGTACACCACGATCGTGTAGCTCATATGCGCGTCGGATTCGACCCGGCGCCGGCATTCCCACACCGTCTGCCAGGGCCGTGACGACAGCGCGTCGTCCTCGATTCGTACCTGATCGTCGGGTTCGTAGGCCGTGCACATCGCGCCCTGGTAGCCCTGCCCACTGTCCGCGGTGCCCTGCGGGAGCAGGCTCGGGAAGACGCGTCTGCTGCGCTCTACCGGATCTTCCTGCGGTGTGATGTCTTTCGCCGGGGTGAAGGTCGAGACCGCCGAATCCGATTCGCCGCCTTCGTCGTCGCCGCCGACGACGATCACCACGAGGGCGAGCACCAGCATGACCACGAGCAGGCCGGCAATCGAGAGGATCGCGATCAACACCGGGCTTGCGCCGCGCTTCACCGGAAAGCGTTGCCCGAGAACTTGGTTCGGCGGGTATTGCGGCGGGCCGCCGTAGCCCGGACCGCCGTTGGGCGCAGGCTGAGGCTGTCCGGACGGCGCGGCCATCGGTTGACCGCCTGGGACGGCTGGGCTCCCCGCCGGTGCGCCACCCCCGGGGCCCATCTGCGGCGGTTCGCCGGTGATGCGCAACGACGACCCACCCTGACCGGCGTGCTCGGTCTCGGTAGTCGGATGGTCGGCGGCCTCGTCGACGTCACGGGCACCAGCGTCGCCACCCGCACCGCCGCCTACGCCACCACCGACGGGATCGTTCGCGGTTGGTCCGCTGTCGGATCCGGGGCTCACCGTTTCGGGTCGCGCATCGGATGCACCCGCAGGACCGGCGCCCACCGACATCGCCCGCGGCCCGGAAGATTCCGCAGCCGACGCCGAATCAGCGTGTTGCCCGCCGCTTTCCACGGAAGAACCAACGCCGTCCTGCTGCCCCCTGGCATCAGATGGCTCGGGCGACACTGCGAACTCCGACCCGGCCGCGAGCACTGATCCCGCGCGATGTCCGTCCGGCACGACGACATCGGCCTCCCCATAGGTGTCCGCAGGCGGTTGCACGACGACAGGAGGCGGCACGACAGCTTCCGGGGGCGGCATCGAACCGGCCGGCGGGGCCGCGTAGGCGGCGGGCGCAGGCGCGGCGACCGGCTGGCCCGGATGTGCCGGCGGAATCACCGGCTGGGCCGGGTGCCCCGGCGGCACCGCCTGCGGATAATGCGGCATCGGCGCGTTGCCCGGTACTCCCCCGGCCTGCGGCACAGCCGGATATGCGGAGACGCCCGGCGCACCATAGGCCGCCGGTGGCGCGCCGCGGGCCGGGACCGGCTGATACCCCGGATTGCTCAGTGCGTGGCGCGCGGCCGCGGCGAACTCGGCGCAGGTGCCGAAACGGTGGGTTGGATGCTTGGCCATGGCCACTGCCAGCACCGCGTCGAGAGACGGTGACAGCCCGGGGCGTTTGACCGCGAGTGGTGGGGCCGCCAGTTGCAGGTTGCCGTGGATGATGTCGGCCGGGTTCGGCGAATCGAACGGCGCCATACCCGTGAGCAGCCAGTACAGCGTGCACGCCAGCGAATACTGGTCCGAGCGATGGTCGAGTGCTGAGCCCGTCATCTGCTCGGGCGAGGCGAAGGCGAGGGTCGCGGTGAACATACCCTGCTGGGTGAGCTGAGTGGTTTCCGCACGCAACCGGGCCAAGCCGAAATCGGTGAGGAACACCCGTTCGCCGTGCCCGGCGACGGAACGCGCGAGCAAGATGTTGGCGGGCTTCACATCACGGTGCAGTACGCCGATGCCGTGGGCGTAGTCCAGCGCATCGGCTACTCCCTCGATGATCTGCACCGCGCGCTCGGGCGGCAGGGTCACCGCATTCACCGATGACGCGTCGGCCCCATCGATGTACTGCATGCTGATCCACTGCTGGTCGGCCTCGGTACCGCGGTCGTAGACGGCGACGATGCTCGGGTGATCCAGCTGCGCGGCCAAATCGGCCTCGCGCTCGAAACGCGCGCGCACGGAGGCATCGGCGAACAGGTCCCGGTTCAGCAGCTTGAGCGCGGTCTGCTTGTCCAGCCGGGGATGACGGGCGAGGTAGACCGATCCCATACCCCCTTGGCCGAGCAGTCGCTCGATGGTGAACCCGGCGAAAACGTCACCGCTGTTGAGCAATGCGACCCCCTTCCGGTGACAGACGGCCCCGTGAGCCTACCGGGCATCGGGGCGGATATTTCGCACAGATCAGCAGCGCCCGATCGCGGCTGATCCGGGGCACTACATGGTGACGCTTCACAACGGCCTCCGGGCCGACCGGATCAGCCGGGGGTGACGAGTCCCGATTCATAGGCGAGCACCACCGCCTGTGCCCGGTCGCGCAGATCGAGTTTGGCGAACACCTTCGATACGTGCGTCTTCACCGTCTGCTCGGCGACGAAGAGGGCCTCGGCGATCTCGGTATTGGACATGCCCTTGGCGATCAGCTCGAGCACCTCCCGCTCCCGCGGGGTCAACCCGGCCAGGGCGGGCGCGGGTTTGACGCGGGCAGCGGCGCGCCTGCTGGTGACATCGGCGATGAGGCGGCGGGTGACCGTCGGCGCGAGCAGAGCCTGACCATCGGCCACCACTCGCACCGCCCGGACCAGCTCGTCGGCGGGGGCATCCTTGAGCAGGAATCCGCTGGCGCCGATGCTGAGCGCCTCGTAGACGTAGTCGTCGATATCGAAGGTGGTGAGCATCAGCACACGCACCGGCGGATCGAACCCGGCCGCGAGAATGGCACGGGCCGCGTCGAGGCCGTTCATCTCGGGCATGCGCACATCCATCAGCACCACGTCGGGCCGCAGCCGTTTGGCCTCCGCCACCGCGACCTTCCCGTCGGGCGCGTCACCGATCACGCTGATATCGGGTTGGGCGGCGAGCAGGGCGCCGAAGCCCTGGCGCACCATCGCCTGGTCATCGGCGATCAGAACCGTTATAGCCACGCGCCCACCCTAATTCCCGCGCGCGAGCCGATGTCACCCGTGGGGATCTCCACTCCTCTCCGGCCGAGCACGCGTCGCGATCAACCGGCCGAAGTGACGTCGCCCAGTTCCATCGCGCCGAGCACCCCACCCGCGACGAGCGGCAGCCGGGCACACACCTCGAAGCCGCCGTCGGCGCGCGGACCGGCGGTCAGTTCCCCACCGCCGGCCAGTGCCCGTGCGCGCATACCGGTGATGCCGTGCCCGCCATTGCCGACCGGTCGCGCCGGGGTGGCGCCGGGATCGTTGGTCACCACGATCTCCACGTCGGCGGCCGCGGTGATCTGTACGTGCACGGGGGCGCCGGGTGCGTGCCTGGATGCGTTGGACAGCGATTCCTGCGCGATCCGGTACAACGCGAGGCCGGTGGTGTCGGAGACCGCCGACAGCAGCCCGTCGATATTCCAGTCGATCGCGACACCGGCGCGGCTCGCACCGATGAACAGCGCCTCGACATCGGCAGCGGTGGGCTGCGGTGCGTGCTCGGGCAGCTGACCGTCGCTGCGCAGCACCCCGAGCATGCCGCGGATCTCGTTGAGCGCTTCGCGTGCGGTGGCGCCGATGGATTCGAACTCGTCCCGCGCGGCGGGGGTGACACCCGCGACCCGGTACGGCGCGGTCTGGGCCTGAACCACCACCAGCGACATATGGTGGGCCACCACATCGTGCAGGTCACGCGCGATGCGGGCCTTCTCCTCCAGAATCGCGCGTCGCGCCCGTTCCAGCTCATTGGCCTCTTCCTGCTGGGTCAGCAGTTTGCGCGACTGCACCAGCCACCGGATGAGCAGCGCGAACAGCACGATCGCGCCGAAGGACACCGGCCACGCCCACACCGACTCCGAGAACGCACCGTCGGCCATGGTGGTGCCGAGCAGCAGCGAGGTCGCACCCCACACCACCGCGATCATCGGCACCGACGCCCGCAACGCCACCGCGAACAGCAGCACGTGCAAGGCGATGATGTGCACCACCTGGAAGGGGAGGTCGTTGCCTGGTTGATTCGGGATGGCCAGTGCGATCACCAGCGCCGAACCCGCCGAGATCGCCCAGCCGAGGGCCGGGTTGATCCGGACCAGCAGCACTGGGAAGGCCGCGAGCGCGGCGAGGAACGGCTCGACCGCGCCGGGTACGTCATGGGTGAGATGCAGCGTCGGCCAGGCCACCGTGAACAGCACCAGCGCCGCGAACACGGTGAACAGGTCGAACCACATCCGGCCGTTCAGCTGCCGCATCCAGGCGCGGCGCCGGGCGGCGGGAGTGCTGAGGTCGGTCGTAGCGACAGTCTGGTCCGTCATAGCTACGACCCTAGGAACTCCAGGCCCCGCCCGGCCTCATACTCGCGGGTGAATTCCGACCCCCTACCCCGGTGGTAGGGCCTGCCGATGCTCCCCCGGTGGCACGGGTGGCGAACCGCTCCTCGGCGGGACGCCCGGGTAGGCCGCCCATTCCTAGCGTCGATGATCATGAGCACACCGACCAGCGCCCGTCGCGGTATCCGCCCGTCGACGCCGGCCGAACAAGCCCATCCGGCCCCCGGATCCGCACGGCCACGGATGGGCCGCGTCGCCGCCTTGACCGCCGCCGCGCTGACGACCATGGCGGCGACCGTCATGCTGGCGCCCGCCACCAAGGCAGCCAGTGAGGCGCCTGCCCAGGAAAACACTTCGGCCGCCGACGCCGTCGCCGACCTGACCTCCGGCGGCCCCGGTTCCGCCGCAGCCATCCCCGATGAGTTCGCCGCGGTGATGGGCTACCGCCCTGCGGTCGTCGACGGTCTGCTGCTCAACCCGCACGGTGACTGCTCGTCGCCGGTGCCGCTGCCTGCCGAGTTCGAGACTGCCTGCAAGGCACACGATCTCGGCTACGACCTGTTGCGCTACGCGAATCGACAGGGCGCACCGCTCGGACCGTGGGCTCGGCAGGCCCTCGACCGAACGCTCGGCGACCGCATGAGCCTGGCGTGCGACGCGCGCACCGGCTCGTTCGCCCGCGGCCGGTGCCACGTCATGGCGGGCGTCGCCGACACCGTCGTCGACCTGAACTCGCGCCGCCAGGACTACGGGGTGCCGGTCACCGAATCGTTTCTCGGTGCGGGGGCGGCGGATTCCCCTGTCCGGCCGTGGTTGATCGGCGGGACCGCGATCGCAGCCATCTCGGCGGCCGGTGCGGTCGTGGTCGCCCGTGGGCGTCGCGGTGCCACACACCATCGGTCGACCGGACATCGGTCGTGGTCCGCGGTTGCCGTACCGGTGACCTGACAACCGACCCACGACCGGACCTTTCCGGCTCCACCGAACGCATACCGACATCACTATCGGCACAGCAGAGGTTGCACGATGAGCGATTCCACAACACTGAACCGTCCAGGCAATGGTGATCACCGGTTCGCCGCCCCGAATGCCGGTGTCGAACATCAGAGTTCGCTTCGGCTGGATCGGGCGTCCGTACGATCCGATCGCGCTCGAACAGCTGCGTACATGCGCCGTCGGAATCGAGTTCTCGGCGGGCGCCTCCTACTCCGCAAGCTGGGCGAATCCACCCGCGCACCACGCGTCGGCACCACGATCGCCATCGGCATCGGTGCGTTGATGTCGCTCGCCCCTGGCCTGCTGCCGCGCACGCCGATAGCGCAGGCGGTCCTGACAGGGCTGCTGATCTCGGCGATGCTCGGGATCACTGGGGTGGTGCGGTTCGTCATGCGGCGGTGCGGGGCGGCATGGGCCCGGCCTCGATTGCGGACGCCCGTATTCGGAGTGACAGCACTACTCGTGATCGGTGCCGCCGGGCACGCGGGTCACTGGCAGAACCAGCTGCGGACCGCGATGGGCACGGCGGCGATCGGGCCGGACTACTGGCTGCGGTGCGCGGTCGGGGCGACGGTGATCGCCGGTGTGCTCTATGGCGTCACCCGCGGGATCGGCTGGGTGGTGCGCACTCTCGGGCGCACGCGCGCCCTAGCGGCTGCCGTGGTAGCAGCGGCGGTGCTGGGGTTCGTCGGTGTGCCCTCGGCCGTCGACTGGCGGCGCGGTGCCTACGCCACGGCCAATGCCACCATCGATCCGACCGTGGCGCGGCCGGTCTCGGCGACCCGATCGGGTAGTGCCGACTCGGCGGTCAGCTGGCCGTCGTTGGGTGCGGAGGGCAGGCGTTTCGTCTCCGGCGCACCGCAGGGGCCCGTCCGCGTGTATGTCGGGTTGGCGTCGGCGCCCGATCTGGAATCCCGCGTCGCCCTTGCCGTTGACGAGCTGGAGCGCTCCGGTGGGTTGCGACGTTCGCATGTGGTGATCGCGGTGCCGACCGGGTCGGGCTGGATCGATGCCAACGCGATCCGCGGTCTCGACCAACGTTTCGACGGCGACGTCGCGCTGGTCGGCTTGCAGTACTCCTACGCACCGAGTTGGGTGACGTTCGCCTTCGGTCGCGAGGCCGCCGTCACCTCGGCACGCGCCCTGTTCACCGCCGTCGAGCAACGCATCGCCACCATGGAGATCAAGCCGCGCCTGCACATCTACGGACAGAGTCTCGGCGCACTCGGTGGCAGCGCCATCTTCACCGATGACGCCGATCAGGATCGTCGCACCTGCTCGGTGTTGTGGGCCGGACCGCCCGCGGGTGACGTCCACCGCACCGGCGCGACCGTGCTGGCCAATACCTCCGATCCGGTGGTGCACTGGTCGCCGTCGCTGCTGTGGCGCGCCCCGGACCTGCGCGGTGCGCGGGCCGATGCCCCGATCCCGCGCTGGCTGCCCGTCGTCAGCTTCGTACAGACGACCGCCGATCTGCTCGCCGCCCTTGACGCGCCGCCCGGTCACGGTCACCGCTACGGCGTGGACCAGGGCACCGCACTGCCCGACTGCTGATCCGGGGTTGACCCCGTGATGAAACAGGTTCTAGTTTTGGGTGTGTTTGTCGTAGACGGAACAGTCGAAGTAGCCGCACCCGCCCATGTGGTGTGGGGTGTGATCACCGGATTCGAATGGTACGGGCAGTGGAATCCGTTCGTGAGCCAATGCCGGTCCACCTTCGAGGTAGGCGCGCCGATCGACATGGTGGTGCACCTGACCGGGTCGAAGCCACGACACCAGCGCGAATTCATCACCAGCGTCACGCCCGGCGAGGAGTTCAGCTACTCGATGAAGCCGGTGCCGTTCGGCGCGCTGCACAGCAGGCGCACTCACACCGTCACCGCGCTCGGCCCGGACCGCGCTCGCTACGAGTCCCATTTCGAACTCGGCGGCTGGCTGAGGCCCGTCGTAGAACTCGCACTCGGCAAGGCGCTGCGTCGCGGATTCACCGGAATGACCGAGGGTGTCGTGCGACGGGCGGAGAGCTTGCACGCGTCCTGACGACCACGGCTGTGCCGGTCGATCATCGGCACCCGAGCCGCGGCCCCCGCACCGACCATCCGAGGTGGCCGGTGCGGAGCTCCGAACTCAGGCGATCGGCCCCCTGGCCGCCTCGTACGCAGCGCCGACCCGGTACAACCGATCGTCGGCCAGTGCGGGCGCCATGATCTGCAAGCCGACCGGCATCCCGTCGTCCTTGCTCAGCCCCGACGGCACCGACATGGCCGGATGACCGGCCAGGTTGGTGGGCAGGGTGCACAGGTCCGACAGGTACATGGCCAGCGGATCGTCGACCTTCTCGCCCAGCTTCCACGGGGTGAACGGGCTTGTCGGCGAGACCAGGACGTCGACCTGCGCATAGGCGGCATCGAAGTCGCGGGCGATGAGCGTGCGAACCTTGAGCGCCTGGCCGTAGTACTCGTCGTAGTAGCCGGCCGACAGCGCATAGGTACCGATCATGATGCGGCGCTTGACCTCGGGGCCGAAGCCCGCGGCCCGGGTCGCGGCCATCACCTGCTCCGCGCTGTGCGCGCCGTCGTCATCGACACGCAGGCCGTAACGCATGGCGTCGAAGCGCGCCAGGTTCGACGACACCTCACTCGGCATGACCAGATAGTAGGCGGACAGCGCGTACTCGAAGTGCGGGCACGACACCTCGACCACCTCGGCGCCCAGTTCCTTCAGCACCGCCACAGCGGCGTCGAACGACTCGAGCACACCGGGCTGGTAGCTGTCGGAATGCAGTTCCTTGACCACACCGATCTTCACCCCACGCAGGTCACCGCTCGCACCGGCGCGGGCAGCGGCGACCACCGGAGGGACGGGCACATCGCGGGACGTGGAGTCGCGCGGGTCGTGGCCCGCGATCACCTCGTGCAGCAGCGCGGTGTCGAGCACCGTGCGGCCACACGGTCCGCCCTGATCCAGCGATGACGCGCAGGCGACGAGGCCGAATCGCGAGACCGTGCCGTAGGTCGGCTTGGTGCCGACGGTCGCCGTCACGGCGGCCGGCTGACGGATCGAACCACCGGTGTCGGTGCCGATCGCCAACGGCGCCTGGTTGGACGCGAGCGCCGCCGCCGAACCACCGCCGGAACCGCCGGGGATGCGGCTGGTGTCCCACGGGTTCTTGGTCGGGCCGTACGCGGAGTTCTCGGTGGACGACCCCATCGCGAATTCGTCCATATTGGTCTTGCCGAGAATCGGGATGCCCGCCTCGCGCAGCCGCGTGGTCAGCGTCGCGTCATAGGGCGACACCCAGCCCTCGAGGATCTTCGACGCGCAGGTCGTCGGCATATCGGTCGTGGTGAACACGTCCTTGAGTGCCAATGGAACTCCCGCCAGCGGCGAGGCAGGCGCCTGCCCGGCATCCAGCGCGGTGTCCACCGCCGCGGCGGCGGCCAGCGCCTGCTCACCGGCGACGTGCAGGAACGCGTTGTATTCGCCGTCGACCTCGGCGATGCGGTCCAGATGCGCCTGGGTGACCTGCGTGGAGGTGACCTCGCGGGTGTGGATCTTGTCTGCCAGCTCCGCCGCCGACAGCGCGGTCAACTCGTGCCCACCCGTCGCCCGGCCGCCACCCCGCATGGAATCGCCCTGCGATGCGGAATTCATTCTGCCTCCCCCAGAATCTGCGGAACCATGAACCGCTGCTCTTCCTCCGCCGGGGCGCCCGACAGCGCCTCACCGGGGGTCAGGCCGGGGACCACGACGTCGGGTCGGGTGACATTGGTCGCCGGGTTCGGCGAGGCGGTGGCGGGAACATCCGCGGCCGCGACCTCGGAGATGGTCCGCACGTGGCTGAGGATCGAATCCAGCTGACCGGCGAACTGATCCAGTTCGCCCTCGGTCAGGGCGAGCCTGGACAGCCGGGCGAGGTGGGCGACCTCGTCGCGGGAGATGGCGGGCACCGCGGACCCCTTTCGAAAGTTGCGCGTGGACGGCATGACTTGCGTGCGGCGCAGTGGACGACACTTCGCTCTACGCAACAGGCGCACCTAGCCTAGCGATCAGCCCGGACACCGCTGACCGGGCCCAGGACATATCCCGCCTGGAGCCGCGACAGTCGGTGGCTGGTGCGTCCGGCCGACTACGCGATGCACGACAGCGACCTCGCACGGAGCGGACGCCTCACGATGGCATTCATCTCTGGTTCATCTCCGCGACAGATGTTATCCACTCGATAGACATGCCGTAATCACCTGAAACGCCCGCGAACCGAGTGGATCCCGCCAATTTTCGACTCGATAACCGTCGCTCGAGGGTGTAAGGATTGCCAGACCGGGTATACGTTCGCCAGGCTCGGCCGCCAAGGAAAGGACAGCACGTGTCTTACCTGCTCCGCGTGCAACTTCCGGATCGTCCGGGAAGCCTCGGTGCACTCGCACTCGCACTGGGCTCCGTGGGCGCCGACATCCTCTCGCTGGATGTCGTGGAACGCGGGGCGGGCTTCGCGGTCGACGATCTTGTTGTCGAGGTGTCGCCAGGGGCGTTGCCCGACACCTTGATCACTGCCGCCGAATCGATCGGCGACGTGGTCGTCGATTCGATCCGGCCGTATTCCGGCGTCCTCGACACCCATCGCGAGCTGGAGTTGATCGACCACGTCGCCAGCGCCCGCGACGACCGATTACAGGTGCTGGTCGACGGTGCACCCCGGGTGCTGCGCGTCGGCTGGAGCACCGTGCTCGACCTCGGCCCGCAGGGCGCCTACCGGGTGGTCGGCAGCCAGAGCGCGCCGGAAACGCAGGCGTCTTCGGCGCCGTGGATGCCTTTGAACAAACCGGCCGTGCTCGATCCCGAGGCCGAGTGGGTGCCCGAGATCTGGCGCGATATGGACACCAAACTCGCGGCGGCACCGCTCGGCGATTCCAGCAAAGTGCTGCTGCTCGGCCGTCCGGGCGGACCCGACTTCCGTCCCTCCGAGGTCGCGCGCCTCGGCTACCTGGCGGGGATCGTCGCGACCGTCCTCGGCTGACCCGACACCCTGCCGGTTCAGGAATCGAGCGGCAACCGCAGCACGGTGAGACGCTGTCCGTCGTCGGTGCGCCAATCCCGTTCCGGCACCGCGACGAAACCGAAGCGGTCGTAGATGCGACGCGCGTCGACCATCGGCGCCATCGTGGTCAACACCACCGCGCCGAGCCCCTCGGTGACGGCCATGTCGATGACCGTCCGGACGAGCGTCGTGCCCACACCGAGCCCACGGGCAGGTTTGGCGACCGCGAGCATCCGGAACTCCAACTCGCCGGGACGCGCGATCTCCGCATACGGCATGCCGGCGCGGGTCACCGTCAACGAGCCGACCACCCGATCCTCGTGCACCGCCACCAGCACCTGCGCGGACTCGGCGCGGTGCACCGTGTCGGCGAGTTCGTGGACGTACGGGTCATCCACGGGGACGTAGCCCTCTCCGACGTACACCTCGACGGTCAGCTCCGTCACCGCCTCGTACTCGGTCGCTCGCACGTCCCGGACGGTCAGTTCGGCGTTCACACCCATGCCCGCATCCTGCCATCGCAGGAAGGAGCCGCGCCGGGTCAGGCGCCGGGAGTGTCCGTCGCACCAGGGCTGAAGAGCTGCCATTTATCCGGCTTGCCCGGCGGGTACGCGACGGTGAAGGTATCGCCGACGGCGGGCCAATTGTTCACATCCCAGGCGAAACGGCCGTAGACCACCGCGCCGTCGACCATTGGCCCGGTCAGATTGCCGGTGATGGTCACGTACTGCTCACCGGTCAGATCATCCGGACGCGGGCTCACCCCGGTGACGTACAGCGTCCCCACCTCGGGCTCGGACAACCGGACTCCGCGTCGGCCGCGCATATACAGCGCAATCATCCCGGCCAGGGCGCCGATCATGATCACCAGCATCGCGAATTCCAGCATCACCCCATGCTAGTGCCGGTCGTGCCCATGGCCGCGCTCAGCGCGGGGTGAGTTCACTGGTGCCGTGCTCGGTGCGACGCAACTGCCACACCGAGGTCCGGGTCCGGTGCGAACGACCGTTGCCCCGATCGATCAAGGCGCGGTTGTTGGTGGTGAAGATCAGCTGGGCGCCACGGGCATTGGTTTCCGGATTCTGGAACAGCTGGATGAGCCGATCGGTTTCCTCGGCGGGCAGCTGCGCGCCGATATCGTCCACGGCGAGCACCTTGCCCGCGTCGAGCGCGTCGAGCATCGTCGGCAGCAGCCGCAGCATCGTAAGGGTGGCGGTGGACTCGTCGCCGATATGGAACGGATTGTCGATCCCCTCGTGCACCAGCCGCAGCCCGACCCCGCGCCGCGCCACCATCCGCTCGTAGAGGGCGTCACGGGCATTCTTCAGATTGGTCAGCTCGCGGTCGAGCAGCACCGGCGTGACGCCGTTATCGCTGAGCAGCGCGTCCGCATAGGCGGGCGAGGACACCGCGCGTTCGGCCTGCTCGGTGAGCCCGGCGATATCGGCGTCGAGTTCGCGCAGGTAGTCGGCGTAGAGGGGATCGTTCTCGGCGATCAGCAGATCGGTGATGCCGAGCTCGGCGGTCCGCAGCAGCGTCAGCAGACGGGCAGCGTTCTCCGCCGAACGGGAGATGTGCCCGCCCACCAGATGCTCGACCCGCTCGGCGTCGGCAGATCCGCGCTGCACCTCGAGCATCGACTCGAACCAGCGATAGGCGGGCACCAGCGCCTCGGCATACATCTGTCCTGCCAGGCTCAGCAGCAGCGAGTTCGGTCGCACCAGCGGGGCAAGCGCGGTGATGCCGTAGCGGGCCGCCTCGAACATCGGCCCGATCTTGATCTGCTCACCGGCCCGCTCGAACACGATCCGCTTGCGTGAACGGGGATGCGCGTACAGCCATTCCGCGACGACATCGGCGTTGTCGAGCTGGAATCCGTAGGTGTACGGGCACCCCTCGGCCACGAACGACGCGACGAACTCCGTCGGCCGCTCCACGAACCCCAGGTGCGGCGAACGCACCGGGCCCGCATACGGATCCCATCCGGTCACCGAATGCAGCACCGCGTCGCGCATCTGCCCCAGCGCGTCGATCAGACTCGTCTTCCCGGCCGCCGCGGCACCGTGCACCGCCGTCACCGGCACTGCCACCGGTCCGGCACCCCGGGTCAACCGCAACTCCTGCCGTTCGGCCAGCGATCGGTGATTGGTGACCTGAAAACTCCGCAGCATGCGGGTAATCCTTCCCGCTCTGCTCGGTTCTCGCGACACCGGCTCCGGCTGGGATCCCGGATCGCCGTCGTCGAACTACCGCGGCACCGCTGTCCGGCAGCAGTGCTCGCCGACGGTTATGCCGCTACCCGGTCGCAGCCGCCCCGCTACTGCCTCGCAGCGGCGCCACCCGCGCGGCGGCCGAAGTAGGTGCCGTCGCCGAGGGAGGTCCCGCTGATATACCCCCAGGAATGCAGCCCCGACGTCGCGCGGCCGGCCGCGAACAACCCGGGGATCAGCTCGCCGTCCAAGTCGAGGACGTGGCCATCGACGCTGGTCCGCAGGCCGCCGATGGTGAACACCTCGGCACCGCCGCCACTTGTCCCGCCGTCGCCGTACTCGGGAGGGGCCATACCGCGTCGGACGTCGATCGCGGCGAACGGCGGGCGCAGCGGCCGCAGCCAGCGCGCCGATTTATGGAAATACGGGTCCTCGCCGCGCTCGGCGAAACGGTTGTACTCGCCGACAGTGCTCTCCAGAGCGCCCTCGGGCATGCCGATCTCACGCTCGAGCTCGGCGAGGGTTTCGGCGACGAAATGCGGCTGTACGCCCCAGCGTTCGTCGACCGGCACCTCCTCGTAGGCCTGCTCGTCGAGAATCACCCACACCCGCAGGTTGTGTTTGAACAGGGCGGCCTGTCCGACCAGACCAGGGTAGACATCCTCGTTGATGAACCGCTGGCCGACATCGTTGACGATCATGCCGCGCACCATCATTCCCGGCACCAGCGAGATACCGACCTGACCCGCGGACATGTGCTTGACCGCCGCGCCGACCGCCTGCGCGATGACGATGCCGCGGCCGTCGTCGCCGCCGTCGCTGTTGACTCCGAGCCCCACCAGCTGTGGTGCGTGCTGGGCGAGCATCTCGGCATTGTCGGCGAAGCCGCCAGTGGTGAGCACGACGCCGCGGCGCGCACGGTAGGTGACGGTCTGCTGGAAGTGCCGGGCAACGACACCGACCACGCGGTCACCGTCGACGATCAGCCGCAGCGCGCCGGTGTCGATATGCACGTCGATGCCCGTTTTCGCGACGGCTTCGCTCAATACCGCCATGAGGACCTTGCCACCGAAGCCGTCGGAGGTGACACGGTGACCGCGCGGTGCCGGTGTGGCGATCTCATGGAACGGATAGGCGTTCTCCCCCATCCACATCAGGCCGTCATCGGTGGGCGGCACCCAGGTCGGCGAATCCCACAGCGACGGCTTGAAGGGCACCCCATGGCCGACAAGCCACTGATAGTGCGCGACGCTGTCGCGGCTGTAGAGGCCAACCTTCTCCCGGTCGGCGTCGGGTCCGAGTGCGGCGAGCAGGAATTTCTCCATGTCCTCGGCGGTGTCGTCGAATCCACACGCCTGCTGGATGGGTGTGCCGCCACCGAGGTACATCTCGCCGCCCGACATCGCCGACGATCCGCCGCCACCGCTCTGTCGTTCGAGCAGGATCACCTGCGCGCCCGCGGCGTCGGCGTCGAGGGCGGCAGCTGCGCCCGCGCAGCCGTATCCGACGACCAGGACATCGGTTTCGTGGTCGTAGGCCTCGATATCGGCGGCGTCGATCGGTGTGACGGGTACGCGTGTGCTCATCCGGTTCTCCTGCGCTCAACACTGGATGTAAGTGGCGCGGGTCACAGTAGGGCCGCGTGCTTCCGCTGTGGCGGCCCCTGCCCGGTCAGCGGGACGGATGCGGTGAGCTGCTGCTCAGCGCGGCCGGCCGGGCCCGGGACGGTATTCGGCTGCGGCCGCCGAGTGGTGCATGCCGCGGCGTCGTGCGGGTAGCCCCCTCGCTGATGTACCACTCATGGAACGCGATATCGACGTCTGTTCGAATGGGTCAGCGGTCGGAGCGCTCGATGTGGCGCCACGGAAGCATCAGCGAGCCGGCGATGACGGTGACCGCTGCGAATCCGATGGCGAAGCGCAAGCTGGTCGCGGCGGCGAGGACACCGCCGAACGCGATGAACACAGGCTGCGCGCACTTGGAGCTGACGGACCAGGCGGTGCCCACGCGGGCCATGTGGTCGTCGGCAGTGTTGTTCATGCGGAACGTCGTGAACACCGGGTTGAAGATTCCCGCGCAGAACAGCAGCACGGTTTCGGTGGTGATGATGACGATCAGGCCGAGCAGGTCGGGTCCCGCTACTAGCAACGGCACCAGCCAGCACGTGCGCAGCGCGCCGAAGCCGAGCAGGACCGCACGCTCGCCGAACGCGGCCACGAGCCTGGGTGCGCACAGCGAACCAACCAGACCACCGAGGCACGGCAGTCCGAGTGAGAGCCCGTATTGCCATGGCGCGAAGCCGAGTTCACGCAGCATGAGCAGCGCGAGCAGCGGCGTGGTGAGCATGATGGAGCCACCGAAGATCGCGCACAGGGTTTGAACCGTGACCACGGCGCACAGCTGGGCGTAGGTGAGCACGCCGAACCCGGGACGGCTGCGTCCTCCGATCCAGTTGTCCCCCCCCCCACCCGCGCTATTCGGCGGGAGTCTCGAGATCGGCTGGTTCGGGTCGGACCGCGTCGGGGCCCGATTCCAGCAGGGTGCGGAAACCGTCCTCGTCGAGGATGGGCACGCCGAGCTCCTCGGCCTTGGCGGCCTTGGAGCCGGGCGAATCGCCGATCACCACGAAGGCCGTTTTCTTCGACACCGAGCCGGCGGCCTTGCCGCCGCGGACGAGGATCGCTTCCTTGGCGCCGTCACGGGAGAAGCCCTCGAGCGAGCCGGTGACGACGATGGACAAGCCTTCCAGGGTGCGCTCGATGGACTCGTCGCGTTCGTCCGCCATGCGCACACCGGCGGCGCGCCACTTGTCGACGATCGCGCGGTGCCAGTCGACGGTGAACCACTGGGCGACAGCGACGGCGATGGTTGGGCCGACGCCGTCGGTCGCCGACAGTTCCTCCCCCGACGCCGTGCCGATGCGTTCCAGACTGCCGAATTCGGCGGCGAGAGCACGGGCCGCGGTGGGACCGACGTGGCGGATGGACAACCCGACGAGGACCCTCCACAGTGGCCGATCCTTGGCGGCGGCGAGATTGTCGAGCAGCCTGCGGCCGTTGGTGGACAGGGTGCCGCTCTTGTTGACGAACAGCGATGTGGTGAGCAGACGCTCCTCGGTGAGGTCGAACAGATCACCCTCGTCGGTGATGGCGCCTGATTTGAGCAGATCGACGGCCGCTTCGTACCCGAGCGCCTCGATATCGAAGGCGCCACGCCCGGCCATATGGAACACCCGCTCACGCAGCTGCGCGCGGCAGTACTGCTGGTTCGGGCAACGGATGTCGGCGTCGCCCTCCTTTTCGGGCGCGAGTTCGGTACCGCATTCCGGACAGTGGGTCGGCATGACGAATTCGCGTTCGTCGCCGGTGCGGGCGTCGACAACGGGGCCGAGCACCTCGGGAATCACATCGCCCGCCTTGCGGATAGTGACCGTGTCGCCGATCAGCACACCCTTGCGCTGCACCTCCGAGGCATTGTGCAGCGTGGCCATCGCGACGGTCGAGCCGGCGATGGAGATCGGTTCCATCACCGCGAACGGGGTCACGCGGCCGGTACGCCCGACATTCACCTCGATATTCAGCAGCTTCGTCGTCGCCTCTTCTGGCGGGTACTTGTACGCGATCGCCCAGCGCGGAGCACGCGACGTGGACCCGAGTCGGCGCTGCAACGCCATCTCGTCGACCTTGACGACCAGACCGTCGATTTCGTGCTCGATATCGTGGCGATGTTCACCCCAGTAGGCCACCCGCTCCAGCACCGCGTCGACCCCCTGCACCAGCTTGGTGTGCGTGGACACCGGAAGACCCCACGCGGCCAGTGCCAGATAGGCCTCGTGCTGCGAGGTGGGTGTATAGCCCTCGATGCGGCCGAAGCCGTGACAGATCATGCGCAGCCGCCGCCGCGAGGTGACCGAGGGATCCTTCTGGCGCAGTGAACCGGCAGCGGTATTGCGCGGATTCGCGTACGGCGGTTTACCTTCGGCGACGATGGCGGCATTGAGGGTTTCGAAGTCCTCCAGCCGGAAATACACCTCGCCGCGCACCTCGAGCAGATCCGGAATCGGATGGTCCGGGTGCGGGGTGAGCTCGCCGGGGATGTCGTCGATGGTGCGGGCGTTGAGGGTGACATCTTCACCGGTGCGCCCATCGCCACGGGTGGCGCCGCGCACCAGCTTGCCCTTCTCGTAGACGAGGTTCAGCGCGACACCGTCGATCTTCACCTCACACAGATAGTGCAGGCCGGGACCGGTTTCGGCCTCCACACGCGCAGCCCAGGCCCGCATCTCGTCGAAGTCGAAGACATTGTCCAGCGACAGCATGCGTTCGAGGTGGTCGACCGCGGTGAAATCGGTGGCGAAACCGCCGCCGACCAGCTGGGTGGGCGAATCCGGGGTGCGCAGATCCGGATGTTGCTCCTCCATGGCCATCAACCGCTGCAACAGCACATCGAACTCGCCGTCGGAGATGATCGGCGCGTCCCGCACGTAGTAGCGGAACTGGTGCTCGCGCACCTCGTCGGCCAGCTGCTGCCACTCCAGCCGCTGCTGCGAGCTCGCGGATTCGGCGGCCGGTGCGGCGGCATCCATCGCCGATACGGCTTCCTCGGGCGCTGACGTGGCGGGGCTTCCGGTGTCACTCACGACTCGAACATTAGCGGAGCCCACCGACAATTCTCGCTACGTTCCCGCACGTCCACGCCCTGTCGACGCCCTTGTGCGGACCGGCCCGCGCCGTGCTACCCCGCCAACGACACGCGCTCGAGACCGGGTGTCGCACACGGCCTGGAAGGTCGTCGGAACGACGCGTGAGGACGCTCGGCGACCGTTGAATCAGGTGAGTGACAACGATTCCGGATCGTCGGAATACGCGTCCGCGACCTCCGCGGCCAGCCGCAGCGCCCGCCGCCCCCATTCCGCCGAATCACCGGCGAGGCCGCAGGCCGGGGACACCGCGATCTGGGTGGTGAGGGTGCGGCGGGGGAAGCCGAGGCGGTCGATGAGCCGAACGCCGGGTTCGGCGATATCACGCCAGGTGACGGGGGTCGCCGGGGGCGTGGTCGGCACCGAGCCGAGCACCACTTGCTTGCCGCTGTCCAGGATTTCGCCGATGGCGTCGAGTTCGGCGGTACCGATGGTCGCCATATCGAATCCGACGGCGGACGCGGCGGATTGCCGAAGGAAGTTCAGCGCGGGAGGGGCAGCACAGGTGTGGATCAGGACCGGTACGTCCTGCGCGGCGATGACGGCGTCGACCACCGCCAGGGCTTCGGGTTCCGGCAGTGCGCGAACTGTGTTCAGCGCGCTGGCCCCGCGCAGCGATCCCTTCAGCACCGCAGTCAGGTCCGGTTCGTCCAATTGCAGCACTACCTCGGCATCGAGGCGTTTACCCACCTCGGCCACATGCTGGATCAAACCTTCGGCAAGCGATTCCGACAGATCACGCAGTGCGCCCGGATCGGTGAGCGCTCGATGCCCGGCCCGCAGCTCCACCTCGGCCGCGAGTGTCAGCGGACCGACGGCCTGCACCTTCACCACTCGCCCCGACCCCTGGAGGCCCGCCACCTCCCATGCCTCGTCGAGCGCGTCGATATCGGTGCGCAGCAGGTCGGAGGCTCGCCGTGAGACCGCACCCGGCCGATCGGCCAGCCGGTACCCGCGCGGGGTGGTGTCGAAGCGCAGGTCGACCAGCAGTGCCGACGCTCGCCCGATCAGGTCCGCACCGACACCGCGTGCCGGAAGTTCGACCAGATGCGGTAACCCGGGGAGTTCACCGACCGCGATCGCGGCGGCCTCGCGCGGATCGGTGCCGGGCCAGGACCCGATCGCGGTCGCGATACCGGACGGCAGCCGCCGGTTCCCGGCCGAGGCGCTCACACCACGCCCCGAACGACAATCACGGTTGCGCCGCCGAACTGCGCGGACTCGCTCCGAACCAGCCCGATCGTCTGGTGGGAAATGTGTCCGCTCACTGATTCACGCCGGACGGTGCCGTCCGCGCGGTGGCCGAGATCGTGCCGCTGCCGATCACCTGATCACCGGCCGAATCCGGCAGATACAGCACCACGGCCTGGCCGCGCGCCACACCGGTCAGCGGCTCGCGCAGCCGCACCGTCAGCCCCGAACCAACGGCCTCCGCGACGGCCGGTGCGGTGCCACCGTGCGCGCGCACCTGCACCACGCAGTCGATCGGGCCCTCGGGCACTGCACCGGAGGTCCAGATCGCGCGCTCGGCCTCGATGGTCCAGACCTGCAGCTCGTCGGCCGAACCCACCCGGACGGTGCCGGAATCGGGGTCGATATCGGTGACGTAGCGCGGCTTGCCGTCGGCGGCCGGGCCGGGCAATCCCAGGCCCTTGCGCTGGCCGATGGTGAAACCGTGCACGCCGTCATGGGTGGCGAGCTCGGTGCCGTCGGCATCGACGACCGCACCCGGCCGGATACCGATCTTGGCGCCGAGGAACGCACGCGTGTCACCGGAGGGGATGAAGCAGATGTCGTGGCTGTCGGGCTTGTTCGCCACGGCGAGACCACGCTCGGCGGCTTCCTCGCGGATCTGCGGCTTCGGCGTGTCCCCAACGGGGAACATGGCGCGCGAGAGCTGCTGGGCGGTCAGCACGGCCAGCACGTAGGACTGATCCTTGTCCGCGTCGACGGCCCTGCGCAGGACTCCATCGGACAGGCGGGCGTAGTGGCCGGTGACCACGGCGTCGAAGCCGAGCGCGACCGCGCGGTCGGCCAGCGCGGAGAACTTGATCTTCTCGTTACAGCGCAGGCACGGGTTGGGGGTCTCCCCCGCCGCGTAGGCCGCGACGAAATCGTCGATGACATCTTCTTTGAAGCGGTCGGCGAAATCCCAGACGTAGAACGGGATGCCTAGCACATCGGCGGCGCGCCGGGCGTCGCCCGCGTCCTCCTTCGAGCAGCATCCACGTGACCCGGTGCGCAGAGTGCCCGGTGTCGCGGACAGCGCTAGATGGACTCCCACCACCTCATGTCCGGCCTCGACGGCGCGCGCAGCGGCCACCGCCGAATCCACACCACCGCTCATCGCGGCGAGTACCCGCATCAGACACCTCCCTTCGCGCCGGCCAGACCAGCGGCCCTGGCTCGTTCGACCACTTGTGGCAGCACCTCCAGCAATGCACCGACCTCCGCGCCGGTGGTGGTGTGCCCCAACGAAAAACGCAATGATCCGCGCGCCTGCCATGGCTCGACACCCATCGCGATCAACACATGACTGGGCGAAGCGACCCCCGCGTTGCATGCCGAACCGGTCGAGCATTCGATGCCCGCGGCGTCCAGCAGCATCAGCAGCGAATCGCCCTCGCAGCCGGAGAAAGTGAAGTGCGCGTTGCCCGGTAGCCTGCGCTCGTCGTGCGGACCGTTCAGGACAGCGTCGGGGACCAGATCGTGCACGCCCGCGATCAATTCGTCACGCAGGCGGGTCAGTTCGACGGTGCGCGTGGACAGTTCACCGACGGCCTCGTGCATCGCGGCGGCCAGTCCGACCGAGCTCGCGACGTCGACCGTGCCGGAGCGCAGATCACGCTCGTGTCCGCCGCCGTGCAGCAGCGGTACACACGGCACCTGCCTGCCAAGTAGCAGCACGCCGATCCCGTGTGGCCCACCGACTTTGTGCCCGGCGAAGCTCGCCGCCGACAACCCACTGGTGCCGAAGTCGATCGGGACCTGGCCGGCCGCCTGCACCGCATCGCTGTGCATGGGCACGTCGAATTCCTGTGCCACCGCGGCCAGTTCGCTGATCGGCTGGATTGTGCCGACCTCGTTGTTGGCCCACATGACGCTCACCAGCGCGACCTCGTCGGGATGCTCGGCCAGCTCCGCGCGCAGCGCACCGACCGACACCACACCGTCGGCGTCGACGGGCAGCCACGTCACCTGGGCGCCCTCGTGCTGTTCCAGCCATTCGACGGCGTCGACCACGGCGTGATGTTCGACCGCACTCGCGATGACGCGGGTGCAGCGCGGGTCGGCATCGCGGCGGGCCCAGTAGATGCCCTTGACCGCGAGGTTGTCGCTTTCGGTGCCACCGGCGGTGAAGATCACCTCGGACGGGCGTGCACCCAGGTCGGCGGCGATGGATTCGCGCGCCTCCTCGACCCGGCGGCGCGCCGCGCGACCGGAACCGTGCAGGGAGGAGGCGTTACCGACCAGCCCCATGGCAGCCGTCATCGCCTCGATGGCGGCAGGCAGCATGGGAGTGGTCGCCGCATGATCGAGGTAGACCGTCTTGGGCGCACCGATGACCGGGCCCGGGAAAGCCGACTTCATGACCAGTAAAGGATAGCCGTCACCGAAACGCGGTTATTCCCGGCCGCTCACCGCCACCTCCCGGTGAGTTGGCCCACTGCGCGGCCCGCGAACTTCCGCCTGATCATATACCTATTGAATGCGCCGTTATTTAGCGGTACATTCGATGGCGACAGATGATCGCCGGATGCGACCCAGTCCAGGTGATCAGAAACGCCGGACCGCTCCGGTGCGGCGACAGAATCGAATGAGGTAACTCCGATGAGCCGAAACACTCACCAGCACGGCCGAACCCGACGCACCCTGACCCGCGTCGCCGTCGCCGCCACTCTCGCCCTCGCGCCCGTCACCGCGCTCGCGGTGCCCGCCTTCGCCGCACCCGCGGTCCTCGAGCCGACCGACGGACTCGACACCGTCAATCGTCCCGGTCACGGACGGCACGGTCACGGCCATGGCCGTCACGGCGACTGGAACCGCGGCGGCCATGGCAGTTGGAACCGCGGCGGTCACGGCGACTGGAACCGCGGGCGCCATGACCACGACTGGGATCGCGGCCGCCACAGCAGGCACGACTGGGACCGTGGCCATCACGGCCGTGGCTCCTTCCCACTGCCTTCGACCGGCAGCGCTTTCTGACCCCACATCGAGCGGCTGTACGCACTGCTCGGTCCACGGCTGATCCGGATAATGGTTCAGGCACTGAAGTCCGAGCGGGTTGTCGTCCGCGGGCCCACATCATGGCTCGCGGACGACACGGTTGCTATCGGAGGAATTCGATGAGCAACGGGTTGGTCTGCGCAGGGCAATCTTCATGCACGGTGTGTCCACAGCCGGGGAGGATGGTCGCGGCGGCTGCCGGAATCCGGTCGGCAAGGGTGGTGGCCTGCGATGGCGGCAGCCAGGTGTCGTCGCCGCCCCAGAGGATGAGCGTTGGTGCGGTAACCCGCTCGAGTGCGTCGTCGGTGCGGCGATAGTCCAGGTTGCGCCACAGTGCGAGGAAGCCCGCGCGATTCTCGGGTCTCGAGAACGGCGCGTACAGTTCGTCGACCACTTCCTCGGTGACCAGATGTTCGTTTCGGAAGGTGCCGCGGATGTTGTCCGCGTAGAGCGAGCGAGTGGTAAGCGTCGTTGCCACTTCACCGAGCAGCGGCGTGGTGAACAACGGTGTGGACGGGGCCTTTTCCGCGTTGAGCCCGGGCGAGTCCAGCAGCACGAGCTTGTCGGTGCGCTGCGGATACTGCTGGGCGAAATACAGACTCCACGCCCCGCCCCAGGAGTGGCCGACCAGGGCCGTACGGTCCAACCCGACGGCGTCGAGGAATATCCCGATCGCATCCGCCATCGCAGGCAGATCGTAGGCGAAGTCCGTGCGTCGCAGTTCGGTGTATCCCTGGCTTGGCAGGTCGACTGCGTACACAGTGTGCTCGGCGGCGAGTGGCGCGATCACGTCCCGCCAGGAATACCCCCATAGCCCGCCGCCGGAAATCAGCACAACGGGTGAACCGCTCCCGGCTCGGGTGTAGTGGAAGCGGGCGAGATCAGTGTCGACGTAGTGCGATTCGACCCGTTCGAGGTACCTCGATTGATACGTCGAGACCTCAGGCACCTGTGCGTGGCTCACCGGAGCTACGAGTGCCGCGGCCACCAGGCCGCCGGCGGTGATGCCGAGAGCCAGCCGTCGACCGAGGATTCCACACTTCATGCCATCTACCTTTCGTGGTCATCGATCCCTTCGATCGGTAGACGAGACTGCGCCCGGAAACGTGACGGCGGTTGCCTACACCCTTTCCGGCTGCGTCGACCGGGCGGCCGTATCCGCCAGGTGCAGCGTCGCAGCGGCCAGCGCGGAGCGGGCGCCGTCGGACAGGTCCGGCGTGCGCATCAATTCCTCGCAGCGGCGGGCAAGATCGCGGCGGTCGGTGCCCGGTTCCTGGACCGGCTCGAGCACGATCTCGGCGATGATGCCGCGCGAACGCAGCACCCGCCGGGCGGAGGTGGCGAAGGTGTCGTCACCGACGAAACCCGGTGCGGTGCAGCGCTCACCGTGCCCGTCGAGGTAGCGCAACCGGATGGGCTGGACGGGTGTTCCGGTATCGACCGCCGCCTGGAACAGCGCGGGGCGCAGCTTGCCGTAGGCACGCCCGCACCAGGTGGTGCCCTCGGGAAAGGCCGCGACTCGCTCACCCGCGGCGAGGCGTTCGGCGATCTGCGCGACCACACCCGGCAGCGCCCGCAACCGCTCGCGTTCGATGGGGATGATCCGCATCAGCTTGGCCAGCCCGCCGAGCATCGGCCAATCGATCAGATCGGCCCGTGCCACAAAACTCAACGGTTGGACCGCGGCCAGCACCACCACATCCGACCAGCCGATATGACCGGCCACGACCAGCACACCGGCACCGGGTGCGCCGTAGCGCGCGTCGCCCCCGGCCGCCTCGCCACGGTTGTCGATCACGCGAAGTTCGATACCGCAGCCGCGCAGGACGCCGCGCGCGTACTCACGCTGCAACCGCTCCCGGCGGCCCGATGGGGTGAACACATGCGCGGCCGGGTAGCTGGCCAGCAGTCCGGCCAGCCGCAGGGCCCGGCCGACGACCCGGGCCGTGCCCGCGGCATCGGACGGCTGGACACATCCTGTGCTGCACGGACTGATCGGCATCCAGGAATGTGCTGCTGTTGCGGGCGGAGCGTCGAACACCATCGCGCTCACCGCCCGCTGTCCAACCCGGCGGCGGCGCCTTGCAACCGCTCCAGGTATCGGGTGTTGATGGTGTCGAGGCCGAGCAGCGCAACGAAGTCGGCGACCGCGAAATCGGGGTCGTGGGCTGGTTCACCGCAGATCTCCGCACCCAGACGCAGGTAGCCGCGCAGCAGCGGCGGAAGCTTGGGGCGGGCGGGCGGTTCGAGGTCGTCGAGCGATTTGCCGTCCACCACGACCGGCCGATGAGGATCCACTCGTCGCTCGGGGTCGCAGGCATGCCTGCCGAGTAGTAGGTCGCGCACGCCACGCACATTGACCCCGGCAGGATCGTCCGGGTTGTCGCGCATCGGCACCGAGACGCAGCCCATCACCCATTCGTATCCGGTGAGCTGGATGTAGTGCAGGATGCCCGCCCACATGAGGGTCAGCACCGAGCCGTTGCGGTGGTCGGGCACCACACAGGCCCGCCCCATTTCCACGATTCGATGGCCGGTCGGATCGAGCCGGGTGAGGTCGAATTCGGTGGCGGTGTAGTAGCCGCCCGCGGCAGCGACCTTGTCCGGCGGCAACATCCGGTAGCAGCCGACGAACTGTTCGGTCAGCTCGTCACGGACCAGCAGGTGATCGCAGTGCTCGTCGAAGCGGTCGGCATCCAGACCGGTTCCGTCGTCGGGGATCTGGAAGCCGGGTTCGCCGGCGAAGACGTCGTAGCGCAGGCGCTGGGCGGCGGTGCGATGGTCGGTATCGGAGGAGACGACCAGTGAATACCGAGACCGTTCCACCCCGGTGTCCGTCGGTCGAGCCGGGGCCGTCAACACGGACGTAATAGTCATATCCGTTATGAGGCCAGCCGCAGACTGCGCCGGAGCGACCGCCGAGTGTCGCGTGTATGCCCGTTCGGTGAACGAGACGCCCATCACACCGGACGTTCACCGCCGCGTCGACGAGCGTTCCCTGCGACGTCGGCCGCACACAACCGATCGCGCTGCCCTCACCGCGGGACAGCGCGATCGCGCCAGGTCAGGCGGCCACGCGTGCGCGCGCCTCGGCGGCGGGCCGATCCTTGTCGATCTCGGCGAAGCCCGGCCGCCCGTTGCCGGTGAAGGCGACAAGCCAGCCCATCACGGCCATGAACCGGTTACGGAATCCGACCAGATAGAACAGGTGTACCGCCAACCACATGTACCAGGCGATCAGACCCTTGAACTTGATCTTGTCGCTGACCTTGGCGATGGCGCTACGGCGACGGATGACCGCCATGCTGCCCTTGTCCCAGTACTCGAACTCGGTGCCCGGCAGCTTCTTGCGCCGAATGATGTCGGCGGCGTGCCTGCCTTCCTGCATGGCGACCGGCGACTGTCCCGGGTAGCCCTTCAGCGAGGTCATATCGCCGATGGCGTAGATATCGGCGTAGCCGCCAACAGTCAGGTCGGGATTGATGAGCAGGCGTCCGGCACGGTCGGTCTCGGCACCGGTCGCCTCGGCAAGAATCTTGGTGAAACCGCTGGCCTGCACGCCGGCCGACCAGACAACGGTCTCCGCGGCGATGCGGCGTTCCACACCTTCGGTGTCCTTGACGGTCACCTTGCCGGGCTCGATATCGGTGACGAAGGTGCCGAGCAGCACGTCCACGCCACCATCGGTCAGCGACTTCTTGGCGTATTCCGACAGCCCGCCGCCGAAGGGCGGCAGCACCTCGCCCGCACCCTCGACCAAGGTGACCGACACCGCCTGGTGGTAGTAGCGCTTGGCGAGTTCGGCAAGCTGGCCGGCCACCTCGACACCGGTGGCGCCCGCGCCGACGACAACGAAGCTGAGCAGGCGTTCGCGGGTTTCCTTGTCGGCGTGCTCGGCCTCGGCGAATACCCGGTCGATCTGCGCGCGCAGGCGCTTGGCATCGTCGATGGTCTTGAGCGAGAACGTCTTCTCGGCGAAGTCGTCGCGACCGAAGTACGACTGGTTGGCGCCGGTGGCGGCGATCAGCGATCCGTAGCGGATGCGGCGCGGCCCGTCGGCAGTCTCGTAGACGAGTTCGGCGGCGTCGGGATCAATCGAGCTGACCTTGCCCAGCCGCACATCTGCCTCGTCGTGCCTGCGCAGGATCGACGCGATCGGCGGTGCGATCTCGTCGGCGGCCAGCACGCCGGTGGCGACCTGATAGAGCAACGGCTGGAACAGATGTTCCGGCGTGCTCGAGATAAGAACATAGTTCACGCCCGATTTGGCCAACTGCTTGGCCGCGGCCAGCCCGCCGAATCCCGATCCGACGATGACGACCTGGGCGAACTCGGTCTCTACTGCCTGTACGGCACCGTTGTTACGCATCCTCACAACACCCCTGTTGATCATGAAAGCTCTTCTCTCATGAAGAACCGTGATCGGGTGGGAAGATATTTCACCCGTCAGGGCGCATAATTTAGATGACTCTTATCTGTATCACTCATTAATGGAGGTAACGGTGGAGCTCCGGCAGCTCACCTACTTCGTCGCGGTATGCGAGGAGCTCAGCTTCAGCAGGGCCGCGACCCGATGTTTCATCTCCCAGTCGGCGATCAGTCATCAGATCGCCCGGCTCGAACACGACCTCGGCGTCCAGCTCTTCGAGCGGTCCACCCGATCGGTCGTGCCCACCGACGCGAGCACCAGGCTACTTCCGCTGGCCAAGCAGATGCTGAGTTTGGAGTCGGCCATTCGGGCCGCCGTGCGCACCTCGCGCCCACGCATCCGGCTCGCCGCGAATATGTCGTTCGCGACCAGATCGCTGTCGGCGATCGCGGGCGCGCGCGACGGCCATCCCGGCGCGGAGATCGAGTTCGTCATCAAACCCTTCCGCCAGCGTATCGCCGCCGTCGCCGATGGTGACTGTGATCTGGCGCTGATCCGCGGCAGCGTCGACCAGCCCGGGTTGACGGTGGAGCAGCTGTGGGTGGAGGACCTGATGATCGCCACCGCCACGTCACATCCGCTGGCCGGACGCACCGATGTCACGTTGACCGATCTCAGCGCCTACCCGCTGCTGCTGCCCCCGGAATCCGAGCAGGTGCTGCTGCACAATGTGGTGCGCGCGGCCTTCGCCGATCAGCCGTCCGGACCGACGTATGGTCCGCCGATTCCGCCGGACCATACGGCAACCATGGAGCTGATCAACCATCCGAGCGCCTGGACCATCCTCTATGCGAACAGCCCGACGGAGGGCATCGCGACGCTCGAATTGGCAGGCCACCCGTTGCGGGTGCCGGTGTCCGCGGTCTTGCGCACCGGCGCCCGTCGCTCAGCGATTCTCACGACGTTGCTGGCGGCATTGCACTGCGCGTGAGCGGGAGCCGATCCGATCAGGACAGTGCCTGCGCGACAGCCAGATCCCGTTCCAGTTGTGTGCGCTCGTCTTCGATCGACCAGACCACCTGCTCCAGTGCGCGCATGAACGCCCAGCCTCGTGCGCGTTCCCGGTCCACGCCGAGCGCGTCGGCGGTCAAGGCGACCATCCGGCGCGCGCCTTCGGGGTTCGGGTCGCTCTGGACCTGTTTGAGGATCAGGAACCCGGCATCGAAGGCCGCTTCCCCGAGATAGGGCTTGGGGTCGATCAGCAGCCATGGCTCGCGTTCGGCGGCAACGATATTGCCCAGGTGGGTGTCCCGGTTGACGATCAGCAGCGGGCCGTCGAGTTCGGCCAGTTCGGCGCACCAGCGGCCGGCCTGATCCACCAGCGACGCCGGGACCGCGGCGACGATGTCGTCGTCCTCGGGCCATTGCGCCCATTCGGCCACCGAGAGGGCGGTCGACGGCGGCGTCGGGTATCCGGTAGGTAGATCTCCGGGTTCGCGGCGCAGCCTCCGATACAACTCGGCGGCGATCAGCACCTTCCCGGCGTTCTCGGGCTCACCTTCCCATGGCGGAGTCGGCTGCCGCAGCAAGGGAATACCCGGCCGCGCCCATTCCAGCAGCATGGCGCCGCTGCCGGAATCGAAGTCGTACAACCGGATTGCGCCATCGCCGTCGTATCGCAGCAGCCCGGCGGGCTCGCCGGCATTCTCCTCGTCCACGAACGGAATCTTCAGGACCGCGACCGAACCATCGCCACGCCGCACCGGTGCCACGAACGAATGGGTGCCGCCACCGAACGGTTCACCGATCAGCTCGAGTTCCCAGTCGCGGCACCGTGCCGCCACCATGTCCGGTAGCGCCGCCAGCCAGCGTTCACCCTCGTCGTCGAAGAAGTCGCGGATCGATTCGGCCACTTCCGGCGGCAGTGAGATCGTCACGCTGCCATCCTGCGGAGTAGGGGCGAGATCCGGCAACCCGATTCCCGTCCCTCAGCGCTCCCACCCCGCGATCCGCATGTAGTCCGGAAACGCCCGTGGCCTCGGCTGTTTCCAGCCGAGGCCACGGGGATGCGCTCAGGGCGCGGGTGCTCAACCCTTGTGCGTCTTGACCGCTTCGGTCAGCTGCGGGGTGACGTTGAACAGGTCGCCCACGATGCCGTAGTCCGCGATCTCGAAGATCGGGGCCTCTTCGTCCTTGTTGACCGCGACGATGGTCTTCGAGGTCTGCATACCGGCGCGGTGCTGGATGGCGCCGGAGATGCCGAGGGCGATGTAGAGCTGCGGGGACACCGTCTTACCGGTCTGACCGACCTGGAACTGGCCCGGGTAGTAGCCGGAGTCGACCGCGGCGCGGGACGCGCCCACGGCGGCACCCAGCGAGTCGGCCAGCGCTTCGACAACCGAGAAGTTGTCGGCCGAACCGACACCACGGCCACCGGAGACGACGATGCCTGCCTCGGTGAGCTCCGGACGATCGCCGCCGACGACGGGCTCGCGCGAGGTCACCTTGACCACGCCCTCTTCCTGCGCCGGAACCTCGACGGTCACCTTCTCGCCGGCACCGGCCTGCGGGGCGGCCTCGACGGCACCCGGGCGCACCGAGATCACCGGCACGTCGCCGGTGGCCTTGGCGTCCACGGTGAAGGCGCCACCGAAGATGGAGTGCACGACCGAGCCGTCGCCGTTGACACCGATGACGTCGACCAGCAGGCCGGAGCCGATGCGCGCGGCGAGGCGGCCCGACACCTCCTTGCCCTCGGCGGAGGCGGAGACGATGACGGCGGCGGGCGAGGCGGCCTCGACCAGTCCGGCCAGCACATCGACCTTCGGGGTCACCAGGAAGTTGTCGACATCGTCGGACTCGGCGATGTAGATCTTCTCGGCGCCGGCGGCGGCGAGCGCGTCGGCCAGCTTCTCACCGGTGCCCGCGGCGCCGAGCACTACGGCGGACGGCGAGCCCAGGCTGCGGGCGGCGGTGATCAGTTCGGTGCTGACCTTCTTGACCGCACCGTCGGCGTGCTCGACGAGCACAAGTACTTCTGCCATTTGTTCTGTCTCCTAAGCAGTCTCGTGCGGGCGGATCAGATGATCTTCTGACCGATGAGGTACTGGGCGATCTTGGTGCCGCCGTCGCCCTCGTCGGCGATCTTCTCGCCCGCAGTACGGGCAGGCTTCGGGGTCGACGCGGTGACCGCGGTGCCAGAGTTGGCGACGCCAACGGTGGAGGGGTCGATGCCAAGGTCGGCCAGGGTGAAGGTCTGAACTTCCTTCTTCTTGGCGGCCATGATGCCCTTGAAGGACGGGAAGCGCGGCTCGTTGATCTTCTCGGTCACCGAGACGATGGCCGGGAGGGTGGCCTCGAGCTTGAACACGCCCTCGTCGGTCTCACGCTCGCCGGTGATCTTCTCGCCATCGACGGTCAGCTTGCGCAGGTGGGTGAGCTGCGGGATGCCCAGGTACTCGGCGATGATCGCGGGCACGGCACCGGCGCGGCCGTCGGTGGCCTCGTTACCGGCGATGACCAGCTCGACGCCTTCCACCTGGCCGAGCGCGCCGGCCAGCACCCATGCGGTCTGCACGGCGTCGGAGCCGTGGATCGCCGGGTCGTTGATGTGGATGGCCTTGTCGGCGCCCATGGACAGCGCCTTGCGGATGGCCTCGGTGGCGCGGTCGGGTCCGGCCGACAGCACGGTGACCTCGCCGCCCTGCGCCTCCTTGATCAGCAGCGCTTCCTCGACGGCGCGCTCGTTGATCTCGTCGAGCACCGCGTCAGCGGCCTCGCGGTCGAGGGTGAAGTCACCATCGGAGAGCTTGCGCTCGGACCAGGTGTCGGGAACCTGCTTGATGAGTACGACGATGTTCGGCATCGGTCTTCGTCGACCTCCTGTTCTGGGTACACGGGTATGGGCGGTCGGTCGCACGATCCGGCGGGCCGTACGTCCATGTGAGTCGCTCAGGGCGTGACACTACCCTACGTTAAGTTACTGATGGGTAACTTACTCCGCGAGGGTCATGAACACCAGACCGGGAACAAGTTCACCTGGCCGTACCAGTAACGTCAGGACGATGAGCGAGGCTGTGATTCCTGCCGCAGTAGGCGAACCGGCACCCATGACCGCCGAGACGCCCGGCGCCCTCGACCCGCTGCCGCTGACCGGCGAGCGCACCGTGCCCGGAATCGCCGAGGAGAACTACTGGTTCCGCAGGCACGAGATCGTCTACGCGCGCCTGCTCGAACGCTGCGCGGACAAGACCGTGCTCGAAGCGGGTTCCGGTGAGGGCTACGGCGCCGACATGATCGCCGGCGTCGCCACCCGCGTCATCGGCCTTGACTACGACGCGAGCGCGGTCGAACACGTACGCGCGCGCTACCCGCGCGTGGAGATGATCCAGGGCAACCTCGCCGAGCTGCCGCTGGAGGATTCCTCGGTCGACGTCGTGGTGAATTTCCAAGTGATCGAACATCTGTGGGATCAGGGCCAGTTCCTGCGCGAATGCCTGCGGGTGTTGCGTCCCGGCGGTGAGCTGCTGATCAGCACCCCGAACCGGATCACCTTCTCCCCCGGCCGCGACACCCCGCTCAACCCGTTCCACACCAGGGAACTCAATGCCACCGAGCTCACCGAACTGCTGGTCGAGGCCGGTTTCGAGGTCTCACTGATGACGGGTGTGCACCACGGCGCGACACTGAAAGCGTTGGACGCCAAGCACGGTGGCTCGTTCATCGACGCCCAGATCGAACGTGCGCTGGCCGGGCAGCCCTGGCCCGCCGAGCTCACCGCCGATGTCGCCGCGGTGAGCATCGACGATTTCGCCCTGACCCCCGACGATATCGATGCGAGCCTGGATCTGGTGGCCATCGCGGTGAAGCCTTGACCGACAACGCACAACCCGTGCCGGGCCAGTTCACTCTGGTCCTGCATTCACATCTGCCCTGGCTGGCGCATCACGGACGCTGGCCGGTCGGCGAGGAATGGCTCTACCAGTCCTGGGCCGCGTCCTACCTTCCGGTCGTCGAAGTACTGAGAACCCTTGCCGCCGAAGGTCGTTCGCACCTGCTGACGCTCGGCATCACGCCGGTGCTCGCGGCCCAGCTCGACGATCCGCACTGCCTGGCCGGTATGCATCACTGGCTGGGCAACTGGCAGTTGCGCGCCGATGAGGCCGCGATGGCGGGCAATATCGCACTCGGCCGCCACGAACACCAGCTGGCCGCCGCCGCGCTGGCCGAATTCGAACAGCACTGGCGCCACGGTGCCGCACCAGTGTGGCGCCAGCTGATCGACGCCGAAGCGATCGAGCTGCTCGGCGGTCCGCTGGCGCATCCGTTCCAGCCGCTGCTGAACCCGAGGCTGCGGGAATTCCAGCTGACCGAGGGACTGGCCGATGCCCGCCTGCGCTGGGGTCACACCCCGGCCGGAATCTGGGCGCCCGAGTGTGGCTACACCCCCGGCATGGAGGTCGGCTACGACGCCGCCGGTGTGACGCATTTCATGGTGGATGGTCCCGCACTGCGCGGTGATTCCTCCCTCGGACGGCCGGTGCGCGAGTCCGAGGTGGTGGCATTCGGGCGTGATCTGCAGGTCAGTTATCGGGTGTGGTCGCCCAAGTCCGGCTATCCGGGCCACAGCGCCTACCGCGACTTCCATCACTACGACCACGCCACCGGTCTCAAACCGGCTCGGGTGACCGGCAAATCGGTCGCGGGACCGGACAAGGCGCCCTACGACCCGGAGCTGGCGTCCGCGGCCGTGCGCGCCGACGTCGACGATTTCGTCGCGACGGTCCGGGAACGACTCGTCACCGAATCCGAGCGGATCGGCAGACCCGCCTTGGTGGTCGCCGCATTCGATACCGAACTGTTCGGGCACTGGTGGCATGAGGGACCGCAATGGCTGGCCCAGGTGCTGCGGGCGCTACCCGAGGCAGGCGTCACCGTGGGAACGCTCGCCGACGCCAGGGCACGCGGCTACGTCGGCGAACCGGTGCAGCTGACCGATTCGTCCTGGGGTTCGGGCAAGGACTGGCGGGTCTGGGCCGGCGACCAGGTGCGTGACCTGGTGGAACTCAACGATGACATCGTCTCCCTCGCGCTGGACACCGTCGACAAGATGCGTGCGAGCGGACCGATGACCGGCCGCGACCGAGTGGCAGACCAGCTGCTGCGCGAGGCGATCCTGACCGTGTCCAGCGACTGGGCGTTCATGGTCAGCAAGGACTCCGCCGCCGGATACGCGCGCGAACGCGCACACCAGCATGCGCACGCGGTGCGCGAGATCGCAGCGGCCGTCGGGGCCGGTCAGCTCGCCAAAGCACGGCAGTTGGCGGCAGGATGGGGGGCGGCCGACGGATTCTTCCCGGCCCTGGACGCGCGTCGGCTGCGCGCTGCCACCTCAGAAGGACATACATGAAGATCTTGATGGTGTCGTGGGAATACCCGCCGGTCGTCGTCGGCGGGCTGGGCAGACACGTCCATCACCTGGCCACCGAGCTCGCCGCCGCCGGCCATGAGGTGGTCGTACTGGCGCGCCGCCCCACCGGCACCGATCCGTCGACCCATCCCACGCACTCCTACATCGCCGACGGCGTACTGGTGGTCGCCGTCGCCGAGGACCCGCCGTTCTTCGATTTCGGCGAGGACATGCTGGCGTGGACGCTGGCGATGGGCCACGCCATGGTGCGAGCAGGTGTCGCGCTGGGCAAGCCCGGCATCGGCGACGGCTGGACCCCCGATGTGGTGCACGCGCACGACTGGCTGGTCGCGCATCCGGCCATCGCACTGGCCGAGTACTACGACGTACCACTGGTATCGACCATCCACGCCACCGAGGCCGGCCGGCACAGCGGCTGGGTGTCGGGCCGGGTGAACCGGCAGGTGCATTCGGTGGAATGGTGGCTGGCCAACGAATCCGACGCCCTCATCACCTGTTCGGCGTCCATGCAGGACGAGGTGGAGCGGCTCTACGGCCCCGACCGGATCCCGCTCACCGTCATCCGCAACGGCATCGATGTCGGCGCCTGGACCTTCCGGCCGCGTCCACCGCGCAGCGGTCCGCCGCGGCTGCTGTATGTGGGCAGGCTCGAATACGAGAAGGGCGTGCAGGACGCGATCGCGGCACTGCCACGGATCCGGCGCGCCCACCCCGGCACCACACTCACCATCGCCGGTGTCGGCACCCAATTCGAATGGCTGCGCGAGCGGGCAAGGGTGCACCGGGTCGCGCGCGCGGTCACCTTCGCGGGCCAGCTCGACCACACCGAACTGCTCGGCTGGCTGCACGGCGCCGATGCCATCGTGCTGCCAAGCCGCTACGAGCCGTTCGGGATCGTCGCGCTGGAGGCCGCGGCCGCGGGAACCCCGCTGGTCACCTCGACGGCGGGCGGGCTCGGCGAGGCCGTGATCGACGGCGTGACCGGTGCGTCGTTCGAACCGGCCGATGTGGATGGTCTGGTGCAAGCGGTGCGCGCCGTGCTCGACGATCCGGCCGCCGCTCAGGAACGCGCCTACGCCGCGCGTGAGCGTTTGACTGCCGATTTCGCCTGGGACGTCGTCGCCGCCGAGACCGCGCAGGTGTACACCGCCGCGAAACGGCGCGTGCGGAGCCCGCTCGGCCGTCCCGTCATCACCATGCGTCCGCTACCGGAACGCGATCCCGGCCAGCCCGTCTGACCTGTCCGCTCACCCCTGCGGCGCGAAGACGAAGATCTCGCCGATCCGGGTGGCAACGACCACCTCACCGTCGGCGCTGACCGAGGTTCCGGTGGTGGTCCCGGACGCGCCGGGCAGGGCGTCGGAATCGAGGGTCTCGCCGGTTTCGGTGTCGAAGGTGATCAGGTCGAGGCCCTCACCGATGGCCGCGACGGTGTAGCCGGTGTGGCCCGCGGTCTGCGCCGGGGTACCGCGCTGGGTGAGATCCTTACGCTCCCAGACTGATTCGACCGAGTCGCCGTTGTCACGCAGCGCGAGCAGATAGCCCTCGTCACCCGCCGGAATGATCAGCCCGTCGCCGGAGACGGAGATGCCGCGGCGCGGCGTCCACTCCAGGGGATGTACCCATTTGGTGCTGCCCTCGACGGCGTCGACGGCGATGAGGCGGTTGCTGTTGTCACCGACGTAGACGGTGCTGCCGTCCGCGGACAGGGCGGGGCTGGTCGCGCTGCCACCCTCGAGCATCTCCGTGCTCCACAGCTGTTCCACCGCGCCGTCGCCGTAGCGCAATGCCACCAGCGACGCGCGTGCCTCACCGGGGCGCCATACCGTCACGTAGAAGCGTCCGGAGGAGGTATCGATGGGCGAGACGTTGGCCACCGCGCACTGCGGGCCGCCGTCGCGGCAGTCGACAAGGCCGTCGCCGGAGGCAGGCCAGCTGAGTGCGGGCAGTTCGAGATAGTCGGGCTGGCCGAGCAGCTGCATGGTGGGCACCAGGCGCCTACCGGTCTGCCGCGACAGCACGTCGAGCTGGCCGGTCTGGGTGATGGTCAGCAGATTGCTGTCGCCGGTGAACTGCAATGAGACGGGTACGCCTGCTACCGCGGTGCGCCAGCGCGGCTGACCGAGGTAGTTGATCGAGCTCACGCCGCTGTCGTCACCGACGTACACATTGTTGAGTCCATCGATCACCGTCGGGGAGGAGATCGCGTTCGGCCCCAGCGGATTACAGAACCGCTTGCGACCGGTGGGCATCTGGAGGGAGAAGATGTTGCAGCCCGTCGGCGTCCGGGTCGTGACGAACATCTGCCCCTCTGCCGCGACCCCGACCGGTGTCGCGATCGGGCCGCCGACCGGACGCGACCAGCTCAACGTGAGGTCGTGTGCACCGGTGACCGGGCTGGTGCCGCTGTTGTGGCCGTCGTGGTGCGGACCGGGCCAGCCGAGGCCCGGACCGACGGTGATGTCGTCGACGTCGGTACCGCAGCCGGTGAGGACCACTGCGCCGACGGCCAGTAGCGCGGCCGCCACCGTGGTCACTCGCGACCGTGGCCGTCCGGATACAGCTCGTACGCCGCCGATTCGCACCTGCTGCTCTCCCTCTCACGCGTTCTGCCGTGGTCGTCTCCCCGCGCGCCCGCGCGTGCCAGTGAGGTTAGCCCACGGGTATCGGTCCGCCATGGGCAGCACGTCAGTAGGCTGTGAGCGCGGTACAGGGCAACCTGTCAGCGACGACCGACCTGGCAGTACCCGGACACACGACAGGAGAACAGTTCGTGACGAGCATGTGGGGCGCACCGTTGCGTTCACGGTGGCGGGGATCGCGTCGCCGTGATCCTCGGCAGGCGCGATTCCTTACCCTTGCCTCGCTGCGCTGGGTGCTGGCCAACCGCGCCTACACGCCCTGGTACCTGGTGCGGTACTACCGGCTGTTCAAGTTCCGGCTGACCAACCCGCATATCGTGTTGCGCGGCATGGTGTTCCTCGGCCGCCGGGTGGAGATCCACGCGACGCCGGAGCTGGGCCGGATGGAGATCGGCCGCTGGGTACACATCGGCGACGGCAACGCCATCCGCTGCCATGAGGGTTCGCTGCGCATCGGCGACAAGGTGGTCTTCGGCAAGGACAATGTGGTCAACACCTACCTCGATATCGAGATCGGCGAATCCACGCTGGTCGCGGACTGGTGCTACATCTGCGACTTCGACCACAAGATGGACGACATCACCCTGCCGATCAAGGATCAAGGCATCGTGAAGAGCCCGGTCCGCATCGGTCCCGACACCTGGATCGCGGCAAAGGTGACCGTGCTGCGCGAGACCCGCGTCGGGCGCGGCTGTGTGCTCGGCGCGCATGCGGTGGTCAAAGGTGAGATCCCCGACTACTCCATCGCCGTCGGCGCACCGGCGAAGGTGGTCAAGAACCGCAAGGCCGCGTGGGAGTCCGGTGCCGAGCAGCGCGCCGCCTACCTCGCCGCGCTCGAGGACATCGAACGGAAGAAGAACGGCGCCACTGCTCAGGCCTGAGAAGCCCCAGCTGTCGGTCGGGTCGGCTACGGTCGGCCCATGACGAGGTACGCGGCGCTGTTGCGCGGGATCGCCCCGATGAACCCGAACATGACCAACGACAAATTGCGTGGTGTGTTCACCGGACTCGGCTTCGAGGCGGTCGCGTCGGTGGTGTCGAGCGGCAATATCGTCTTCCGCACCGACGAGACCGATCCGACCGAACTCGAAGACCGGATCCAGCAGGCCCTCAACCGGGAGCTCGGCATCCCGGGCGGCACAATCATCCGCGACTACGACGCACTGCGCGCGCTGCTGGACTCCGACCCATTCGACGGGCTCACCCACGGGCGCGGCACCTACTTGACCGCGACCTTCCGGAAGACCACCGACGACGCTCGGGTGGAGCTGCCCGACGATCCAGATCCGCTCACCCGCGTCGTCGGCTACGACCCCGCTGCCCGGGTCTTCCTGTTCGTCGTCGACAACAGCACGCCCCGGACCCCCGATTTCATGGCGTGGCTGGAACGCACCTATGGCAAGGACATCACCACCCGCACCTGGCTGACGGTGCAGCGCGTGGTGAAGAAGATGGAGGCGATCGCCTGACGGAGGCGGGCGCGTCATCGAGCGGATGCGGCCTCGCACAGGAAAACCGTCGCGTCGCGGCCGATGCGGGTGATCACGAGCGTATGCGGCTGCGAGCCCGCAGGTTTCATGCGGCGACGCAACTGGTCGGGATCGACGTCGACGCCGCGCACCAGGATTTCCAATGCGCCACAATCACGGCGACGCAATTCGGCGCGCAGCGACTTCTCCCGGAAGGCGAGCCGGTCGAGCACGCGGAAGCCGCGGACACCAGCTGGCACTCGGTCGCCGGTGAGGTAGGCGATGCGCGGGTCCAGCTGCCACAAGCCGTGTTTCGCGGCGTAGTGACGGACGAGGCCCGCGCGGACGATGGCACCGTCCGGGTCGATGATCCATTCACCCGGCTCCCGCTCCGGGATCTCATCGGATTCGGCGTCGGTGAGGACACTGGACCGACCCGTGGGCGACAACACGGTCGCACGGCGAGTGACATCGGACTCGGTGAGTCCCGGCGTCCACAGGCAGGCTTCACGCACCGAACCGTCCAGGGACACCACCTCGATTTCGCCCGGCCATTCGAGAGCGTCGAAATCCAGTCCGGGAGCGCACTTCACGGCCATATCGCGGTTGGGATAGGCCGCAAGCAGATCGGGTAACGGTGGTTGCAGCTTTGCCGGATCGTGGGTGCGTTTGCCGTCGGCCCGTCGGGCGGGGTCGGCGATGATCACCGTGTCACGACTGCACGGGATCAGCGCATCGGCGCGGACCAGCACCACATTCCGGTCGCGGGCCGAACCGCTCGGCTTGCCGGCATCGTGCGGCAACACGCCTTCTGCCGCAGCGGGATTCACCCCGCGTTCGGCTCCGGCCGCTGAATCCACTACGGCCGCGGGAACAGCGGCGGCACGAACGACATTGTGCCGTGCCATCGCGAGGCGAACCTCGTCCAGGTCACTACCGACCACTGCCGGGCAGACCCGGGCCAGTTCGGTCAGCTCGGCACCGATCGAGCAGGTCACGTCGTGCACCGCACGTCCGGCCAGCCGGGCTGCCCGATGTCGCGCCACCAGTGTCGGCGTGGCCTGCTGGAGGGCGTCATCGGTGAACAGCCACTCCCCCGCGTCGGCGAGTTTGGCAGCAGCGCGACGGCGCAACCGCACGGTCTCGATCAGTGGCGCCGCCCGGTCACCGTGATCGCGACGCACCCGCTCCAGATCGCGCAGGTGCGTCGCCGGGGTCAACTCCAGCCGGTCCACGTCGGCCAGCGCGGCGGCACCCGCCGCACCGGCCAGGAAGACGACGTCCTCATGGCTGAAGCCGTAGCCCACTACTGGTCCGCGGCGCCCGGCTTCACACCGGTGATCATGGCGTTGTAGAAGAACTGGCGCGGAACCACGCGGCTCATGACGTTCTCGTCGACCCAGCTCAGGCCGAGCCACGCCTTGTACATGGCCATGCGGTACCGCCAGGTCAGCTTCTCGGCGGGCACGGCGGCCTCGAAGGTGCGCACCGGCCAGCCCCACAGCGCGGCGGCGAACTCTTCGGTGTGTGCGGCCACCTCGACGGCACCGGCCGAGCGCGCCATCGCCTCGAGCTGGTCGGGGGTGAAAGTGTGCAGGTCGACGACGGCCTCGAGGGCCGCGGCGCGAGAGGATTCGTCCAGCTCCTCCTGCGGACGCCGCCAGCTCGCCAGACCTGGCAGCTTGGTGACCTTGGTGGTGGCGCCCCAGGTGATGCGTCCGAGCCAGCGGGCGTAGAAGTTGCCCGCGGTGGTGGGCTCACCCGCGAAGACGAGACGACCGCCCGGCTTGAGCACGCGAAGGCATTCCTTCAGCGCGAGTTCGACATCGGGGATGTGGTGCAGCACGGCATGGCCGACGACCAGGTCGAAAGTGTTGTCCTCGTAGGGAATGGTCTCTGCGTCGGCGACGCGACCGTCCACGTCGAGGCCGAGGTTCTGCGCATTGCGCAGCGCGACCTTCACCATCCCCGGCGACAGGTCGGTCACCGAGCCGCTCTTTGCCACCCCGGCCTGCATCAGGTTCAGCAGGAAGAAGCCGGTACCGCAGCCCAGCTCCAGCGCCCGGCCGTACGGCAGCGGCGCCGGCCCGACGGCCGCGTCGAAGCGGCCGCGCGCGTACTCGATACACCGTTCGTCATACGAGATCGACCACTTGTCGTCGTAGGTCTCGGCTTCCCAGTCGTGGTAGAGCACCTGGGCGAGTTTGGTGTCCTTGAGCGCGGCTTCGACCTCGGCCTCGGTGGCATGCGGGTTCGGCGCGGGGTCGTCGTGGCGTACCGTCATGGTCGCCTAGCCTAATGCCCGATCTTGCCTGTTCATACCAGAGGGTAGCGATCACCCCGGTGCCTCTGGACTCAGCGTCCGACGAACTCCGCGGAGCCGGGACCGTCGGCCAAACTAGAACGTGTTCCTATCAGGCGATCTTCGGTGCGGAACAGCTCCGACCACTCGATCCGAGCCCGATCATGGCCGTGCGGGCCCGCCTCGAAAACGGCTTTCGCCGCAGCCAGGGCACGGGCCGGGCCGTCGACGAAGCCGCGCGCCCAACGCAGCGCCGCGGTGTAGACGTCATCGGGTGCGACGACCTCGTCGGCCAGACCGAGTGTGCGCGCTTCGTCCGCTTCCACGAAGCGCCCGGTGAACACCAGATCCTTGGCCGCGCCCGGTCCGATCAGCGCGGTCAACCGCCGGACACCGGCCAGCGGGATCAGCCCCGCCTTGATCTGCGGCAGCCCTAACTTGACGTTGTCACCGATGATGCGGCGGTCGGCGCCCAGCGCGAGTTCCAGGCCCGAGCCGAGCGCATAGCCGCTGATCGCGGCCACGGTCGGCTGCGGCAGCCGTGCCAGGCAGCCGAGCGCGTGTTGCAGGTCCGCGGCGACGGCGGTGGCCTGCTCGGGTGAGAGCGCCGCCAGTTCGGCGAGATCGTCGCCCGCGCAGAAGACCCGCTCATCGCCGTAGACGACCACCGCGGCGATCCGCGAGTCCTCGGCCACCGCCGCGGCCGCTGCGGCCAGCTCCCGCGCCACCTGGATGTTCAGCAGGTTCATCGGGGCGCGGGCGATACGCAGTACCGCCACCCGGCGTTCGGTCTCGCCGTCCAGCTCGTCCACGGTCACGAATTCGGCCATGGCTGGCACGCTACCGGGTGCGCGCCGGATCTCTCATTCGCGCGTGGAGCCCTGCAGTTTGCGCTGATCGGGCAGGTCGTCGAAGTAGCGCGCGGCGTCGGGGAAGCTCAGCGCCTTCTTACCCTCGGCGGCGCTGAAGACGGGCTCGATCGGATCGATAGCGCGTTCGGCGGCGAGGATCTCGGCGGTGTCGGCGAATCCGGCCAACGCGTCGAGCTGGGCCCAGGTGGGCGGCAGCAGGATGTCGGAGCCAGCCCGCCAGCGGTCGAGCGCTTCGGCCGGCGTGCGCCACTGCACTTCGGCGGCCTCGGTCGTGGCGCCGTCGGCCAGCTGGCCCTCGGGCAGCACCGCGACGAAGAAACGGGTGTCGTAGCGGCGCGGCTCCACGACCGGAGTGATCCAGTTGGCCCACGGCCGTAGCAGGTCCGCGCGCACGACCAAGTTCTCCCGGACCAGGAATTCGGCCAGCGACAGCTCACGCCGCTCCAGCTTGCCCCTGGCGTCGCGGTAGCTGGTGGTATCGGCGACGACCTGGTCGGCGGCGGGTCCGGCGAGCAGAACCCCACACTCTTCGAAGGTTTCGCGCACGGCCGCACAGACCAACGCCTGCGCGCGCGGTTCGGTGGTGCCGAACTTCTCGGCCCACCAGGCCGGTTCCGGACCGGCCCAGGCGATATCGGCGGTGGCATCGGACGGGTCGACCCCGCCGCCGGGGAATACGGTCATTCCCGCGGCGAAGGCCATGGCTCCCACGCGGCGCTGCAGGAACACCTCGGGACCGGCGGCCCCGTCGCGCACCAGCATCACCGTCGAAGCGTCCTTTGGCAGCACCACATCACTCATTCCTGCACCCTAACGCCCGCTTGGTTGCGCCTGTTACGGCCGCCCGAGTCCGAGATAGTGACAGATGGTCGCGTCGAGGCGCTGCATGTCCTCGACGCTCAGAAATCCGACCGGGTCGCCAACCAGGTAGCCGGCGTCGATCGACCTGATCTGATCGACAAGTAGCCGCGTCGACCGGCCCGCCACATCGACCTCCACTCGCGATCGAGACGCGGCCGCGCTTGTCGATGTCGGAACGATGGTCACCATCGACCAGTTGGTGCGCGACAGCACTACGCCATAGCGTCGGCCGCGCTGTTCATGTCCGCGCTTGGCGTCCCCCAGATCGACTCGGTACACCATTCCCCGGATCACCAGGCATCAGGTTCGGCGTTGAGGTCCTCGCCCTTGGCTTCGATCCGATCCGCATCGGCCTGCATATTGGCTTGCCAGCGCTCCCGTTCCAGAACCCGTAGCGCACGCCGCAACACATCACTGGTCGTTTCGCCCTCACGAGCCAGCTCTTGAACGAGCGCCTGGTCGGCTTCGGTCGCCCGGAATGCAATCGTGCCCATACAGCAAGTTTAACATTCGTTAAACGCAACCGCTCTATTCCCGCTCAGCGCGAGCGGTGACTGCCGAAGCGGCGGGCTCGCCGCGCGAAATACCGCCCGTCGACGCGATCGAGCGCGATGGATTGACTGAAGGCCTCGCTCAGGTTCTCTGCCGTGAGCACGTCCGACAACAGCCCCTGGGCGATGACGGCGCCTTCGTTGAGCAGCAGACCATGGGTGAACCCGGGCGGGATCTCTTCGACGTGGTGGGTAACCAGCACTGTCGCGGGCGCGTCCGGATCGGCGGCCAGATCACCGAGCCGCTCCACCAGCTCCTCACGTCCCCCCAGGTCCAACCCGGCGGCGGGTTCGTCCAGCAGCAGCAGTTCCGGGTCGGTCATCAGCGCGCGGGCGATCAGCACTCGTTTGCGCTCGCCCTCGGACAGGGTGCCGTAGGTGCGGTCGGCCAGATGTTCGGCACCGAGGCTTTCCAGCATGTCGATGGCGCGGTCGGTATCGATATCGTCGTAGCGCTCACGCCAGCGACCGAGCACCGCGTATCCGGCCGAGACCACCAGGTCACTGACCTTCTCGTCGCGCGGCACCCGGCCGGCCACTGCGGCAGAGGACAAACCGATGCGCGGCCGCAGTTCGTTGATGTCGACCTTGCCGAGTATTTCTCCGAGCAGATGCGCGTGACCGGAGGTCGGATGCACCTCCGCGGCGGCCATCCGCAGCAGCGAGGTCTTGCCCGCGCCGTTGGGGCCGAGCACGACCCAGCGTTCGTCGAGCTCGACCTGCCAGGTGACCGGGCCGACGAGGGTATGCCCCGAGCGGCGGATGGTGACGTCGGTGAAGTCGATGAGCAGATCGGGATCCGGTTGCGGCACGCGCTCCATCTTGGCTCAAAACTCGGCGACGCGTACGACCGGCCCGCGTACCCGCGGTGACAGATACCGCCCCTTCAGCGCGTGAGCAGGCCGGGGGTGGCGATCACCGTCATCGAACCAGGTGCCACTTCGGTGAATCCGGCGTCACGCACCGCGACGGCGGTTCCCGTCGCGACCGCACGGCTGAGCTCGGCCCACTGCTCGGGGCCCGATTCTCGTACCGCACAGGCAAAACCGTGCTCGGCCCACACTCGCGCAGCACGCGCCGGCAGCGCACCCGCGAGCAGCATGCTCGCGTGCCCGACCTGCGCCGCGGCCTTGCCGAGCGTCATACCGAGCGCCGAATTGACCCACAGCACAGGCAGTTCGGGAGCGGGCGGGCCGGGGTCGTCGTGGTCGAGGTCGGTGCCGCCGATCTGGAGTTTGCGAATCCGCTGATCGATCTCGCCGACCGGACCGGGCACCAATGCGCGCGCCTGAGCGCCGTCGAGCTCGACGGTGACGCCATCGACCTCGTTGGCCGCGGCCCATTGCGCGCCACGCGCACGGCGGGCGACCTTGCGGATCCGCGACCGCTTCCACGTCAGATATCGCGGCTCCCACTCCCCGCCCGCACCGACCCGCGGATCCAGGCACAACGCCACGGCGGAGGCAGCGGCCGCGGCCAGCAGCGCACTGCGGGCGGGTGGATCGGCTTTGGGCAGATACAGCACCATCTGCATGGCCTGCACCTGTGTGGGATCGTCCGGATCGCCGTTTCCGCCGTATCCGGCGGCGAGTTCGGCATGCCTGGCGGCGAAGTCGCCGTCGGTCACCCGAACCGGTTCGGCGGGTACCGGGTCCGCAGCGTCAACGGGGTCGACGGACTCCTGAGCGTTCGTCATCGCGCCTCAGCCCAGCGGTACGCGACGCAGCAGTCCGTCCTTGGCGTCGGCGGCCTCGACCTCGTCCCTGGTGACGCCGAGGATGAACAGCACGGCGTCCAGGTAGGGGTGCGACAGCGCCGCATCGGCGATCTCCCGCAACGCGGGTTTGGCATTGAACGCCACACCGAGCCCGGCGGCATTGAGCATGTCGATGTCGTTGGCGCCGTCACCCACCGCGACGGTCTGCTCCATCGGCACCCCCGCCTCGGCGGCGAATTTACGCAACGCCGTAGCCTTGGCGGCCCGATCGACGATATCGCCGACGACCCGTCCGGTGAGCTTGCCGTCGACGATCTCGAGCGTGTTGGCCTGGACGAAGTCCAGTTCCAGGTCGTGCGCCAGCGGCTCGATGACCTGGCGGAATCCACCGGAGACCACGCCACAGCGGAAACCGAGTCTGCGCAGGGTGCGGATAGTGGTGCGGGCACCGGGGGTCAGCTCGATGCGTTCGGCGACCTCCTCGATGACCGACTCGTCGAGACCGGCCAGCGTCGCCACCCGCTGGCGCAGCGATTCGCCGAAGTCGATCTCGCCGCGCATCGCCGCCTCGGTGACATTGCGGACCTCGTCCTCGACGCCCGCGTGCGCGGCCAGCATCTCGATGACCTCGCCCTGGATCAGCGTGGAGTCGACGTCGAACACGATGAGCCGCTTGGCGCGCCGCGCCAGCCCGGCCCGCTCCACCGCGACGTCGACTTCCTCGGCGACCGCGACGTCGGCCAGTGCCGTGCGCAGGCGGGAATCGGTGTCGTCGCCGGTGTCGGTAGCGGAGACCATCAGCTCCATACCCGTCACCGGGTAGTCGGCGACACCGCGAATGGCGTCGATATTCGCGCCGAGTGCCGCGAGCTGGCTCGAGACGGCGCTGAACGCACGGGCGGTCACCGGGGCACCGAGGATCACCACCGCATGAGTGGGGACCGGCGCGCGGACAGGCTCGGCGTCGATGTCCACGTCGACATGCATGCCGACGGTGTTCATCGCCTCTTCGAGCTCGTCCTGCAGTTCCTCAGGATCGTTCGGGCAGGTCACGAGCACGCCGAGGGTCAGCCGACCTCGGATGACGACCTGCTCCACGTCCAGCAGGCTGACCTCGTGTCGCGACAACGCCGCGAGTAGCACCGACGTCACACCGGGCCGGTCGGGACCGGTGACGGTGACGAGAACTGTGGTGTCTGCCAAAACCTGCGCTCCAGTCTGTGCAACGCAGAAGCGGCGTACAACGGATCACCCCGAGGGGGCCGCCGACGCCGCAACTACGAATGGTCGGTGCGCATGCACCCGCTGGTCACCCCAGCAGGTGCACACTCATCCGGAATGCTGTCTTCCGCCGTCTACTTGGTCAGGGCGCCTTCATGCACTTCGGTGGCATGCTTGCCCGAACCCCAGCCGACGTGGGCCTCGGCCCGCATCCGCTCGACCATGTGTGGATAGTGCAACTCGAAGGCCGGACGCTCGGACCGGATCCGCGGCAGTTCGTAGAAGTTGTGCCGCGGCGGCGGGCAGGTGGTGGCCCACTCCAGCGAGTTGCCGTAGCCCCACGGATCGTCCACGGTGACGACCTCGCCGTAACGGTAGCTCTTGAACACGTTCCACAGGAACGGAAGCATCGAGGCACCGAGCACGAACGCGCCGATGGTGGAGACCGTGTTCAGCGTGGTGAAGCCGTCGCTGGGCAGGTAGTCGGCGTAACGACGCGGCATGCCCTCGGCGCCCAGCCAGTGCTGCACCAGGAAGGTGGTGTGGAAGCCGATGAAGGTGGTCCAGAAGTGCCATTTGGCCAGGCGCTCGTCCATCATGCGTCCGGTCATCTTCGGGAACCAGAAGTAGATGCCCGCGTAGGTGGCGAACACGATGGTGCCGAAGAGCACGTAGTGGAAGTGCGCGACCACGAAGTAGGAGTCGGTGACGTGGAAGTCCAGCGGCGGGCTGGCCAGGATGACACCGGACAGACCACCGAAGAGGAAGGTGACGATGAAGCCGATGGAGAACAGCATCGGTGATTCGAAGGTCAGCTGCCCCTTCCACATGGTGCCGATCCAGTTGAAGAACTTCACACCGGTCGGGACCGCGATCAGGAAGGTCATGAACGAGAAGTACGGCAGCAGCACGGCGCCGGTGGCGTACATGTGGTGCGCCCACACCGCGATGGACAGGGCGGCGATACCGAGCGTGGCGTAGACCAGCGTGGTGTAACCGAAGATCGGCTTACGGCTGAAGACCGGGAAGATCTCGGAGACGATGCCGAAGAACGGCAGCGCGATGATGTACACCTCGGGGTGGCCGAAGAACCAGAACAGATGCTGATAGAGCAGGATGCCGCCGGTGGCCGGGTCGTAGATGTGGCCACCCAGGTGGCGGTCGTAGGCCAGGCCGAACAGGGCGGCGGTCAGCAGCGGGAAGGCGAGCAGGACCAGGACGCTGGTGACGGCGATGTTCCAGGTGAAGATCGGCATCCGGAACATGGTCATGCCCGGTGCGCGCAGGCAGACGACGGTGGTCAGCATGTTGACACCACCGAGGATGGTGCCGAGACCCGAGACGGCGAGGCCGAGGATCCACAGGTCGGTGCCGACGCCCGGCGAGTGCAGGATGTCGGTCAGCGGCACGTAGGCCGTCCAACCGAAGTCCGCGGCACCACCCGGGGTGATGAAGCCCGCGGTCGCCATGGTCGCGCCGAACGCGTACAGCCAGTAGCTGAAGGCGTTCAGGCGCGGGAAGGCGACGTCGGGGGCGCCGATCTGCAGCGGCAGGATGATGTTGGCGAAGCCGAACACGATCGCGGTCGCGTAGAACAGCAGCATGATCGTGCCGTGCATGGTGAACAGCTGGTTGAACTGCTCGGGCGAGAGGAACTGCAGGCCCGGTCGCGCCAGCTCGCCACGCATCATCAGCGCCATCAGGCCACCGATGAGGAAGAAGACCATAGACGTCGTCAGGTACATGACGCCAAGGACCTTCGGGTCGGTCGTGGTGACCATCTTGTAGATGAACGACCCCTTGGGACCGGTCCGCGCCGGAAAAGGCCGAGTCGCTTCTAATTGAGGGACTGGCTGGGGCTCTACGGCAGTCACTGATCCTCCTGAAGGTGCCTTTAGGTCGCTCCGCAGGCTCCACTGTCAGCATCGGTCCGGGGGCGTCCGGACAGACGACGGTTAGCTTGCGCTCTTCGAATCGTAAACCGTGCTGCCGCAGCGGACCGAGCGGGTCCTACTCTGTGTCGTATTCGCGGCCCGCCGACACTCGTTTTCGCTGCCTCGGCGTGGTGTGTCGGCCCGGGCGGCCACCGATGAGTTCTGTTCGCCGCCCTCGTCTGCATCGATGAGGCCGCTGCCCGTTCCGGCGGTGGCACAGGCGCGGAGGAGACCGCTCATGGCACAGAACGCAGCGCACCGGGTCGGCGATCCCTGCTGGGTCGACGTCTACAGCTCGGACCCTGATCGCACGATCGCCTTCTACGGGGAATTGTTCGGCTGGACCGCCGAACGCAACGAGGACTTCGGCGGTTACATCACCTTCCGCAAGGACGGTAAGGCCGTCGGCGGCGGGATGGGCCGCATGCCCGACGATCCGGACAGTCCGGATCAGTGGACCATCTATCTGGCGGTCGACGATGCGGAGGCCACCGCGAACGCCGCCACCGCCCGCGGCGGGCAGGTCGTCGTACCGCCGATGGAGGTCGATGATCTCGGGTCGATGGCGATCCTCGGCGATCCCGCGGGTGCGGGCGTCGGCATCTGGCAAGCCGGCACCTTCGGCGGGTTCGAGACCGCCGGGCTCGTCGAAGGCGGGCAGTGGCGCGATCACCACGGCGCACCGTCGTGGTTCGAACTGACCACCCGCGACTTCACCGGCGAGGTCGACTTCTATCGTGCGGTGTTCGGCTGGAACGACCTGTTCCCGATCTCCGACTCACCAGAGTTCCGGTACAGCACGCTGCACTCCACCAGCCCGATGCTCGGTGGCGTCATGGATGGTTCGAGTTTCCTTCCGGAGGGCTCGCCGGGTGGCTGGTCGGTGTATTTCGGCGCCGACGACGTCGACACGACGATCGCGAAGGCGGTGGAACTGGGCGCGTCGGTGACCGCACCCGCCGAGGACACCCCCTACGGCCGGATGGCCACGATCATCGACCCGAACGGCGCGCGCTTCAGTCTCGGGGGCGACAAGGGCTGAGCACCGGCCGACCTCACCTGCGGATCGAGGGTGCGCGCATGTACCCTCACCGGCATGCCGGTGAGCGCGATGGTTCATGGACGCACCCGAATCCGCACGATCATGGGTGCCGTCGTCGTCGGCTGCGCGGCGCTCGTCGTCGCGGGTTGTTCGACGCCTGCCGATGATTCGGCCTCGATCGTCCGCACCACCACCAATATCGCGGGCGCGGGTGTGGTCGGGATCGAGCGCGACACCGCGCAGGCGTGCAGCCTGCCCACCGCGCCCGATCCGGCCGCAGGCGCCACCCGCACCATCACCCACCCCTTCGGTGTCACCGAGGTTCCCGCCGACCCTCAGCGCATCGTTGTGCTCAGCACCGCGGCGCTGGACGCGGTGTGCGCGGTGGGGTCGTGGGAAAGCGTCGTCGGTGCGGCCACCGTCGACGGACCGAGTCCGCAGCCCGGCTACCTCGGGACGGGGATCGCCGAGATCCCTGGCGTCGGCCCGGTGACCCAGCCCGACCCGGCCCTGATCGCGGCGTTGAACCCCGACCTCATCATCGGCGACGTTCCCGCGACAGGCGCGGATTTCGGCGCCCTGTCCGGAATCGCACCCACCGTGCTGGTCGGTCGCGAGGGCAGCTGGCAGGACGAATTCACCGCCGTCGCGGCGAGTCTCGGTCGCGCCGGAGCGGCCGAGACGGCGCTGGAGAACTACCGGACCGAGGCGGCCGATGCCGGAAACGCGGTGTCGGCCAACCTCACTCAGGCCTCCATCGTTCGGTTCACCGCCGACGGCACCCGAGTCCTCGGTACCGACACCATGGCCGCGCAGGTCCTCGCTGCCACCGGTGCCCACCGTCCCACCGCGCAGCGGGAGGGCTCGTTCGATGTCGACGAGTCCGAGCTGCTGCCGGTAGAGGGCGATCTGATCTACGTCATGTTCGCCGGACCCGAGGGGCGTGAGCACGGCGAATCCGTGCTGCGCTCGGATGCGTGGAAGGAGCTCGGCGCCGCCACCGACCGCCGCGTCTTCGCCGTCGACGACACCATATGGCACACCCGCGGCCTCACTGCCGCGCGCGCCGTGGTCACCGACCTGCGCAATACCCTCAACGCCTACGTCACCGACTGACCGCGAGACCGGTCGACGCACCCTGGGGTGGGCAAACCGGCACCCTCGGAGTGCCCGGGCCAGCGCCTTGGGTTACTGCCGCCGCGCCCTCGTGACCGCGACAGTGGAAGAACAAAGAACAGCGCCTTCCATTTCGCTCCCGAGGAGATCGACAGCATGCACACTCCCGCCGCACCGCAGACCGACAACATCGCCGTGCTGCCGGTGGCTCGGCCCGCCGCGGTCGACCCGCAGGCCGTTGTGGTGTCGGCCGCCGATGTCTCGCTGTCCTACGCCGAGCTCGACAGCTGGTCGAATCGGCTGGCCCGGCTGCTGCTGCAGCTCGGCGCGGGTCCGGGCATCCGCGTCGCGATCGCCGTCGACGAGCCGGTGGAGGCCGTGGTCGCCGAACGCGCCATCGTCAAGATCGGCGGTGTCCCGATGCCGATGAACACCGGCGACTCGACGGTCTTCGGCACCGGAATCGGCGTCACCACCAAGGAGGAGCGGCCGCAGCTCGACGACCGGATCAACTGGCTGGTCCTCGATGACCGCTCGACTCTGCAGCGCTATCTGGCAGGGTCCGATGACCCGCTGACCGAGGCCGACTTCGCGGTCATCGCACGATCGGCCTGATCTGCGGTTTCACCGCCACCTGCGCTACCCGGTCCCGGAAAAACGGGTAGCGCAGTGTGGCCGATACGCCCACGGCGCACGCCGCGCCGGTTCACACTGGACTTGCCGTGTTGTTGCTGCGCGGCGAGTACTACCACCACCGCGGTAGCTACGGGGGGCGACTGCCTCGGTCGGCTACAGCGCGGTCGGAACGTAGGACTTCCATGCCACAGCCATCACCGTCACCCACCGACACCGACACCGACACCGGCCTGCCCGCCGAGGCGTTCCCGCTCTCGGCCGCGCAGCGCGGTATCTGGTTCGCCCAGCATGTCGCGGGCGAGACACCGATCTCCATCGCCCAGTACATCGAACTGGCCGGGCAGGTCGACGCGACTGCGCTGGCCGCCGCCGCCCGGCAGGCGGGGCGCGAGTTCGGTACCGGGTATCTGCGGCTGGTCGAGGTCGACGGGCATCCGTTCCAGGTCGTCGACGCCACGCTGGACGACAGCATCATCGAACTCGATCTGCGGAGGGAACCGGACCCGGAGGCGGCGGCGCATGCCTGGATGGTCGCCGAGTACTCCGCGCCGCTGAATCTGGCTCGCGACCGTCTCGTGCGGATGGCGATGCTGCGGTTGGGCGACGATCGTTGGTTCTGGTATTCGCGGATCCACCACATCGTGCTCGACGGCATGGGTGCGCTGGCGATGGTGCAACGCACCGCCGAGCTCTACAACGCGGCGATCGAGGACAAACAGCCGCCGCAGGCCAAGGCGCAGGACCTCCGAAAGATTGTCGACGCCGATCTGGCCTACCGCAGCTCGGATCGGTTCACCGCCGACCGCGACTACTGGTGCGAGCACCTGGCAGGCATGGCAGACCCGGTGAATCTGGCCGGGCGGACAGCCGACGTCGACGCACATCCGACGCGGGTCGCGGGCGCGCTGCCCGCCGAGACGTCCGCACAGCTGGATGATGTCGCCGAGGCGGCGGGCTCCGGGATGGCGCCGACGGTGGTCGCCGCGTTCGCCGCCTACCTGGCGGCGATGACCGGCGCGCCCGAGGTGGTGCTGAGTTTGCCGGTCTCCGCGCGCATCACCGCCGCCCTGCGACGGTCGGGCGGCATGATCGCCAATGTCGTCCCGCTGCGCCTGACCCTGCCGCCGACGATGACCGTCGGCGCCGCGATCCTGGCCGCGCAGAGCGAGCTGACCGGTGCGCTGCGACGGCAGCGCTACCGGCAGGAGGACATCATCCGCGATCTCGGCTGGTCCATGGATGAGGCCGTGTCGTTCGGGCCGACGGTGAACCTGATGATGGCCGACACCAGGATCGCGCTCGGCGCCGTCGTCGGCAGGCTGCATGTGCTCACCTCGGGGTTGATCGACGACCTGTTCGTCAACCTGTATCCAGGTGTCGGCGGGGAGAGCACCCACATCGATTTCCAGGCCAATGCGAACCTGTACAGCGATTCCGAGTTGGCGGACCAGCACGAACGGTTCCTGCTGTTCCTGCAGCGGTTCCTCGCGGCAGGAACCGAGGCGAGGTTGGCCTCGATCCAGGCGCTGTCCCATTCCGAGCGCGGCAGGCTCGCGCCCGCGCGCGGCCCGGCGGGTGGGCGGACCCGCACGCTCCCCGAGCTGCTCGCCGTAATGCGTGATCCGGACGCCGTGGCGCTCGTCGGCGGCGCGACGCGCATGACCTACCGCGAGGTCGACGAGTACACCAACCGGCTGGCGCGGGTACTGATCGCGGCGGGTGCGGGCCCGGAACATGGTGTCGCGACGGCTATCGCGCGTTCGGTCGAATCGGTGCTCGCGACGTTCGCCATCGCGAAAACCGGCGCACCGTTCGTGCCGGTCGACCCGACCTATCCGGTCGACCGCATCGAGCACATGCTCGACGACAGCGGCGTGGTCGCGGGGGTCACGATGGCGGCAGCACGGGATGGGTTGCCCGATCAGGTGGACTGGCTTGTGCTCGATGATGCGGCCACGGCCGAATCGGTGGCCGGGCAGGCCCCCGCGCCGGTCGACGATGCCGAACGCCATGCATCCATCCACCCGGATCAGATCGCCTACGTCATCTACACCTCGGGATCCACCGGGTTGCCCAAAGGTGTGCTGGTCTCCCATCGCGGCCTCGCCGACCTGGCCGCAGGGTCCGGCGCGGGATTCAGCGTCGGCCCGGATGCTGTGGTGGCGCACGCTGTCTCGCCGAGCTTCGATATTTCGGTCGAGGAGATCCTCATCGCCTACGCCGCGGGTGCGACGCTCGTGGTCGTGCCACCCTCGGCGTTCGCCGGCGAGGAGCTGGCCGAGGTGTTGCGTACGCACGGGGTCACCCATCTCAATGTGACACCGACGGTGGTCGGATCGCTGGACCCGGCTACCCTGCCCCAGCTGCGCACCGTCGTTGTCGGCGGTGACGCCTGCCCGCCGGAGCTGGCGCAGGCCTGGACGGGCCGCGCCCTCATCAATGGTTACGGGCCGACCGAAACCACTATCACCGCGACTCTCACCGAACCGATGACACCGGGCGCGCCGGTCACCATCGGCGCCCCGGCGCGCGCGGTCCGCGCGGTGGTGCTCGATCCCTGGCTGCGTCCGGTCGCGCCGGGCGCGGTCGGCGAGTTGTATCTCGCGGGTCCGGGTGTGGCGCGGGGCTATCACCGTCGTACCGGTCTGACGGCGAGCCGGTTCGTCGCCGATCCCTATTCCTCCGGCGAGCGGATGTACCGCACCGGTGATCTGGTGCGGTGGATCGAGGTGGCGGGGCGGTATGCGCTGGAGTATCAGGGCCGCAGCGATTTCCAGGTCAAGATCCGCGGGTTCCGGATCGAGCTCGGTGAGATCGACGACGCGCTGCAACGGCAACCCGATGTCGAGTTCGCGCTGACCCTCGGCTCCGAAACCCCTTCCGGAGCTACCGCACTGGTGGCGTATGTGGTGATGGCGCCGAATGCCGACACCCATCCGGAGGCCCTACGTGCGGCCGTTGGCCGGACACTTCCCGCCTATATGGTGCCCGCGGTAATCATGGTTCTCGACCGTGTTCCGCTCACCCCGTTGGGCAAGGTTGATCGAAAGGCGCTGCCCGCACCGGATTTCAGTGCCGGGGTGACGGCAGGAAGGGAGCCGTCCACACCGGCGGAGTACACCCTCGCGGCATTGTTCGCCGAGGTGCTCGGGCTGGACGCCGTGGGGGTCGACGACAGTTTCTTCGCCCTCGGTGGCGACAGCATCGTGTCGATCCAGCTGGTATCGCGGGCCAAGGCCGCGGGACTTGGTTTCAGCGCGCGCGATGTGTTCGAACGAAAAACGGTGGCCGCGTTGGCCGCCGTGGCCACGGATGTGCGGGCGGAGGCGGTGCAGGAGCTGCCCGGTGGCGGGGTCGGGGCGGTGGAACTCACGCCGATCGTGCGGGAGATGCTCGCCCAGGGACCGACCTGGGGCCGCTTCGCGCAGGCCGTACTCATCGGACTACCTGCCGGGTTCGCGCGAGAACAGCTGCGTTCTGCCGTGCGGGCCGTCATCGATCGGCACGATGTGCTCCGGTCGTCGCTGCGTTCCGATGGCGCGACGTGGGAATGGGTTGTCTCCGAGCCTGGTTCGGTCGACGTCGATGCGCTGATCGAGGTCGTCGATGCCGGGCCGAATCCGGAAGCCGCCTGCGAGGGATCACTCCAGCATGCGGCCGATCAGCTCGATCCCGAAGCGGGTGTCGTCGCGCGTTTCGTCCTCATCGAAGGTGAGGATGCTGATCCGTTGTGCTGGCTGGTGCTGCACCACCTCGTCACCGACGGCATCTCCTGGCGGATCCTGCTGCCGGATCTGGCGATCGCCGCCGCGGGCGGTGAGCTGGCACCGGTCGGGACCTCGTTCCGGCGCTGGGCCCACGCGCACACCGAGCAGGCCGTGCATCGGGCGGCCGAATTGCCCGTATGGCAACGCATTCTGTCGACTTCCGACCCGGTGATCGGCAGTCGAGCACTCGACCCGGTCCTCGACGTCGTCGCATCACAGGGCCGATGGCAGACGACCGTCCCCAGCGAGATCGCCGACCCGGCGCTGACCACCGTGCCCGACCGTTTCCATTGCGGCGCCGACGATGTACTGCTCGCCGCGCTCACGATGGCCGTGTGCCGCTGGCGGGCCAGGACCGGCACGCTGATCACCCTGGAAGGGCACGGCCGGGTCGAGCAGGTCCTGCCGGGCGCCGATGTCGCGCGCACGGTCGGTTGGTTCACCACCATCTATCCGGTCGCCATCGAGTTGGCCGGTATCGATCTCGACGACGCGTTCGCCGGTGGTGCGGCGGCCGGTGCGGCCGTGAAGACCACCAAGGAACAGTTGCGAGCCATACCGGACAAGGGTGTCGGCTACGGGATGCTGCGCCATCTGAATCCCGAGGCCGCGATAGTGCTCGAGCCGGCGCCGCAACCGCAGTTCGGCTTCAACTACCTCGGCCGGGCCGCCTCCGGCGACACGGGCCCATGGTTGCCGCGCCGATTCGCCGCAACTCAGGACGACCGCGCACCACTGCCCGCCGTGGTCGACATCAATGCCGTCATGACCGACAGCGGACTCGAGGTGACCTGGGATTACGCCACCCGCCTGCTGGACGCGGACGACGTTGGGGAGCTCGCCGAACACTGGACCGCCGCGCTGCGGGCTCTGGTCGCCCACGCCGAGACCGCGGGCTCCGGTGGGCGTTCGCCGTCGGATTTCGACCTCGCCGTCGTCACGCAATCGCAGATCGACACATGGGAGCGGCGCTATCCCGACCTGGTCGACGTATGGCCGTTGTCGCCGCTGCAATACGGTCTGCTCTTCCACGCCAGATACGACTCCGATACCGCCGACGGCTACACCGTGCAGTCGCTGCTCACCCTCGCGGGCACCGTCGACGCCGCCCGATTGCGTAGTGCGGCGCAAGCGCTGGTCGATCGGCACGAGAACCTGCGGGTGGCGTTCACCGAAACCGACGACGGCCCGCGTCAGCTCGTGCTCGGCGCCGCCGAGATCGGTTGGCAGGAGGTCGATCTCACCGGAACCACCGAGGACACCGAACTGCACCGGGAATTGCATCGGCTCATCGCCCTCGACGCGAACACCCGCTTCGACCTCACCAGCCCACCGCTGCTGCGTTTCACTCTGATCCATACCGCACCCGACGCCTACCGCCTGATCATGACCAATCACCACCTGGTGCTGGACGGCTGGTCGACCCCGCTGCTGGTGCGCGAACTGCTGACGCTCTATGTCACCTCCGGCGACACCACCGCGTTGCCGCCCGCGCATTCCTACCGCGAATTCCTGGCCTGGCTGGCCGATCAGGACCAGGACGCATCGGTCGCCGCATGGTCGGACTATCTCGCAGGCGTCGATACGCCGACTCGCGCTGTCGCGTCGCTGGCCGATATCGAATCCACCGACACCGCCGAGATCTCCATCGAACTCACCGCGCGGACCCTCGCGCACCTGGAGTCGTCGGCCCGTGCCTGCGGAGCGACGGTGAACACCATGGTGCAGGCGGCGTGGGCGATGCTGCTCGCCATGCTCACCGGGCGCACGGATGTGGTGTTCGGCGGGACGGTGTCGGGCAGGCCGCCCGAACTCGCGGGGGTCGAGGACATGGTGGGGTTGTTCATCAACACCCTGCCCGTCCGGGTCCGGTTCGAGCCCGGTGAGTCCGTGGCCGGGTTGCTCGCCCGCGTGCAATCCGATCAGGCGCGTCTGCTCGACCATCAGCACGTCGGGCTCGCCGCGATCCACCAGGCCGTCGGCCTGCCGGAACTGTTCGACACGCTCGCGGTCTTCGAGTCCTATCCGATCGATCGGGAGGCGCTGTCGCAGGCCCTCGACATCGCCGGGATGCGGGTGCTCGATGTGGCGGGGACCGATGCCACGCCCTATCCGCTGAATCTGATGGTGATCCCGTTGCGTGGGATCGACGGACGCGATTCGCTGCGCATCACCCTGAAGTACCTCGCCGATCAACTCGATGCGAGCGCCGCCCGTCCGCTGCTGGGTCGTTTCGTGCGGCTGCTCACCCAGCTCGCCGACGATCCGCAGATGCCGGTGGCACGGCTGGGCTACTGCGATGACGCCGAACTGGCCGAACTCGCACCGGTATCGGGCCCGCCGTCGGCGCCGCAGCGGCCACTGCCGGCGATCCTCGCCGACGGCGCCCGCCTCGACAGTGCCGCCGTCGCGGTCGATGCCGGTGAGCTCACCATGACCTACGGCGATCTGGATGCCTGGTCGAATCGGTTCGCACGGGTACTGCTGCGGCGCGGGATCGGCCGCGAGGTGTTCGTGGTCCTCGCCCTCACACGGTCCCTGGAATCGGTGGTCGCGGTGTGGGCGCTGGCGAAAACCGGTGCGGCGTTCGTGCCGTTGGATCCGAGCCATCCGGTGGAACGGATCGAGCACATGCTCACCGATTCGAAAGCGCCGATCGGCGTGACCGTGACCGAGATCGGTGCGACATTGCCCGCCAGCATCGACTGGCTGCTGCTCGACGATCTCAACACCATGCGGCGCGCCATGACCGTCTCCGCCGCACCCATCACCGATGCGGAGCGCGGCGGCCCGATCGACCTGGACCAGACCGCGTATCTGATCTATACCTCCGGCTCGACCGGCAAGCCAAAGGCGGTCCTCGTCAGCCATCGCGGCATCGCGAATCTCGCGGCGGGCAAACGGGAATCGCTCGGCATCGACCCGTCCGCCTCGGTGTTGCAGGTCGCGTCGCCGAGCTTCGACGCGTCGGTATCGGAACTGGTGATGGCACACAGTGCCGGTGCCAGGCTGGTCGTCTCGCCGCCGGATGTGTACGGCGGCAGCGAACTCCAGCGTCTGCTGCGCACGCAGGCGGTGACCCATGCGGTGATCACACCCTCCGCCCTTGCGACCATGGAACCCACCGGCCTGCCCGAGCTGCGGCTGTTGGCCGTGGCCGGTGAGGCGGCGACTCCGGAGCTGGTGCAGCGATGGTCGCCGGGTCGGCGGATGGTGAACGTGTACGGGCCGACCGAGTTCAGTGTGTGGGCCACCGGGCCCGCCGAACTCGTCATGGGTGAACCGATCACCATCGGCGGGCCGATCCGTGGAGCGTCGGCGCTGGTGCTGGATACCTGGTTACGGCCGGTCCCGGTGGGTGTGGCAGGTGAGCTGTATCTGGCCGGACCCGCACTGGCTCGTGGCTACTTCAACCGGTTCGCCTTGACCGCCGCGCGTTTCGTCGCGGACCCGTCCGGTGGGCCGGGTGAACGGATGTACCGGACCGGGGACATGGTGCGCTGGGTGCGCGGTGTGGACTCGACCTTGGTACTGGAATACCTGGGCCGCAGCGATTTCCAGGTGAAGATCCGCGGTTTGCGCATCGAACTCGGTGAGATCGATGCGGTGCTGTCGGCCATCGATGATGTCGAGTACGCGGTCACGATCGGCCGCACCGGGCCCGCCGGTACCACCGTGCTGGTGTCGTATGTGCTGCCCGTCGCGGGGTCCACCCTCGACGTCGAACAGTTGCGGGCGGGGGTCGCGGCGGAGCTACCCGGCTATATGGTGCCCGGCTACATCGTCGTGTTGGACGAGGTTCCGTTGACCCCGGTCGGCAAGCTGGACCGGGCGGCGCTGCCGGTACCGGACTTCGCCGCGGGCCGGCGCCCCTATCTCGCCCCACGTGGACCGGTGGAGCAGGCTGTCGCCGAGGTATTCGCCGAGGTGCTCGGCAACGACCGTATCGGCGCCGACGAATCCTTCTTCGAACTCGGCGGCAATTCGCTCAGCGCGACGCGGGTGGTGGCGCGGGTCAATTCGTCGCTCGGCTCGACGATCGCTCTGCGTGACCTGTTCGACGCGCCGACCGTCGCCCAGCTGTCGGCGCGTGTGGTGCCCGCCACCGACGGTGCGGGCGGGCGATTCGTGCTCGCACCACGGATCCGCCCGGACCGGGTGCCGCTCTCCCCCGCCCAGCAGCGCATGTGGGTGCTCAACCGGATGGACCCCTCCTCATCGGCCTACAACATCGCCGTCGCGTTGCGCCTCACCGGCGAACTCGACCTGACGGCCATGCGGAAGGCGCTCGCCGATGTGGTGGAACGACACGAAAGCCTGCGTACGCTCTATCCCGCGGACGCCGAGGGACCGCGTCAGGTGATCATCAGCGCCGAGGCCGCCACACCGGCGCTCGCGGTCACCGATACCGATGACGGCGCGGCCCTGCGTATCCGGATCGGCGAACTCACCGGAGTCGGATTCGACATCACCGAGCAACCGCCGCTGCGGCTTGGCCTGTTCCGGCTCACCGGCACGGCCGAGCCGGTGCATGTGCTGGTTCTGGTGGTGCATCACATCAGCGCCGACGGTTTTTCGATGGCTCCGCTGGCGACCGACCTGGTCGCCGCCTACTCCCGGCATCGATCGGTCCCGGTGGGCGGACCGGCCATGAGCACACCGGATACCGGGCAGGCCCCGCTCGATGTGCAATACGCCGATTTCGCACTCTGGCATCGGGAACTGCTCGGAGCGGAATCCGATCCGGAGTCGTTGGCGGCACAACAGATCCGGTACTGGACCGACGCGCTCGCCGGCGCCCCCGATGTACTCGATCTCCCTGCCGACCGGCCGCGGCCTGCGGTGCAGTCGATGCACAGCGCGGATGTCGAGGTGCGCATCGACGCCGCGCTGCACCGCGGGCTCACCCACCTGGCGGCGAGCCACGAGTCGAGCTTGTTCATGGTGTTGCATGCGGCGCTCGCGGCATTGCTCGCCCGGCTCGGCGGTAACGAGGACGTGGTGATCGGTACCCCCGTCGCCGGTCGCGGTGAACAGGCCTTGGACCGGCTCGTCGGCATGTTCGTCAATACCCTCGCGCTGCGCACACCGGTTGACCTGAGCGCTGGGTTCGGTGAGGTCCTCGCCTCGGTGCGGGCAACGGATCTGGATGCGTTCGCTGCCGCCGATGTGCCGTTCGAGCGGCTGGTGCAGATCCTCGACCCCGCACGGTCGACCGCACATCATCCGGTTTTCCAGGTGTCGCTGTCCTTGCAGAATTTCGTGGAACCGGTGCTCGAACTGCCGGGGCTGCGGGTCGAGGTGCAGGATTTCCAGCGCGACACCGCCCAGTTCGATCTCATGCTGGACCTGCGCGAACGCCTCGGCGAGGGCGGACAGGACGGTGTGCACGGTCTGCTGACGTATGCGACCGACCTGTTCGACGCCGAGACCGCGGCCACGCTGGCCCGTCGGTGGCTGCGCCTGCTCGCGGCCATCGTCGCCGATCCCGCTGTCGCACCGGCCGATATCGACATCCTCGACGATGCCGAACGCACCGCGCTGGTGCCGATGCGTGGTCCCACGAGCTCGGGCACCACTACGCTCGCAAGGATCCTCACCGAGTCGGCGCGACGGTATCCGGACCGACCCGCGGTGGTGGCCGATGGACAGACCCGCACGTATCAGGAACTCGACGCCGACTCCGACCGGTTGGCTCAACTACTCGCCGCCGCGGGCGCAGGACCGGAAACCATTGTCGCCCTGGGCATGCCGAGGTCGTCGGCACTTCTCACCGCGATCTGGGCGACCGCGAAGACCGGCGCCGCGTTCCTTCCGGTCGATCCCAAACATCCGGTCGACAGGATCGAGCACATGCTCGCCGATTCCCGGGCATGCCTCGGCGTCACCGTCGCCGCGCACCGGCCATCGCTGCCCGACAGCACGGAGTGGCTGGTCCTGGACGACTTCCCGGTGAACGAACCGCCGGGGGCGATCTCGACCACGGCCGAACCCCGGCCCGACCACCCGGCCTGGGTGATCTACACCTCCGGGTCGACCGGAAAGCCCAAGGGCGTCACCGTCACCCACCATGGGCTCGCCGACCTCGTCGAAGTCCAACGCGAGATCCTGGCACTGGACGAACAGTCGCGTGTCCTCCAGGTGGCGTCACCGAGTTTCGACGCCTCGATCTTCGAGGCACTGATGGCATTCGGGTCAGGTGCGGCCGCCGTGGTCGCGCCACCGGACGTCTACGCCGGCAGCCCGCTGGCCGAGTTGATCGACGCCGAGCAGGTCACCCATCTGGTGATCACACCATCGGCGCTGGCCACCGTCGACGCGACCGCGGTATCGAGCGTGCGGGTGCTCGCGGTCGCGGGTGAGGCGGTGGGCGCCGAACTCGTCGATCGATGGTGCGCCACCTCGGGCCGTCGCATGCTGAACCTGTACGGGCCCGCCGAGTTCACCATCTGGGCGACCTCGTCCGCAGCGCTGCGACCGGACCGGCCGGTCACCATCGGTGGCCCGATCGGCGGCGCGGCCGTGCTGGTACTCGATGATCGCCTGCGTCCGGTCCCGGCGGGGGTCGCGGGCGAGCTGTATCTGAGTGGTTCTGCCCTGGCTCGCGGTTACCACCGCAGGCCCGATCTCACGGCCGCACGTTTCGTCGCCGATCCGTTCGGTGCGCCGGGGTCACGGCTGTACCGCACCGGCGACCTCGCGCGCTGGGTGCGGGACACGGCGGGGACGCTCGAGCTGGAGTATGTGGGCCGCACCGATTTCCAGATCAAAGTGCGTGGTCAGCGGGTGGAGTTGGGCGAGATCGATGCCGTGCTCACCCGCGCCGACGGTGTCGATGTCGCGGTCACACTCGGTGTCGCGGGCCCGACGGGATCGACAGCGCTCGCCGCCTACCTCGTGCGCGCGCCGGGCACCGAGATCGATATCGCACAGGTCCGGGCCTTCGCCGCCGACATCCTGCCCTCGTACATGGTGCCCGCCGCGTTCGTCATCCTGGATGAGATCCCGCGCACCGCAGTGGGCAAATTGGACCGCGATGCGCTGCCCGCCCCGGTATTCGCCGTAGACGACACCGCGTACCGGCCGCCGAGCACACCGACCGAGCAGGCCTTGGCCGACGTCTTCGCCGAACTGCTCGGCCGCGAGCGGGTCGGTGCCGACGATTCGTTCTTCGCACTCGGCGGAGACAGCATTCTCGCCATCCAGCTCGTCTCACGCGCGAAACTGCACGGAATCGCCTGCACACCCTTGCAGGTGTTCGAGCACCGCACCGTCGCCGCATTGGCTGCGGCCGCCGACGCCACCGGTCCCGCGGTGGCGCTGGAAGAGCTGCCCGGCGGTGGTGTCGGCGAGCTGGCGCTCACCCCGATCGTGCGGTACATGATCGAGCGCGGAGGCGATTTCGACCGGTTCGCCCAGACCGCGGTGCTAGAACTTCCGGAAGGAATCGATCGCGATCAGCTCGTCGCGACCCTCACCGCCGTCATCGATCGGCACGACATGCTGCGGTGCCGGCTGCGCAGGCACGGCGAGGACTGGCAGTTGAGCGTCGCCGACGCCGGGACGATCGATGTCGGGGCGCTGGTGCACCGGATCGAGCACAACGCCGTCACCGATGCCGTCGATGTGCACGAATTCGCCGTCACCGAACTGGATTCCGCACTGCACCGACTCGATCCTGCGGCCGGTGTCGTAGCGCAGTTCCTCTGGCTCGATCCGGTCGGTGACGCCGGGGCCCGCACCGCGCCCGGCCGCCTGATCGTCGTCCTGCACCATCTCGCGATCGATGCGGTGTCCTGGCGCATCCTGGTGCCGGACCTGATCGCGGCCTGGGCGCAGGTCCGGGCGGGTACCGCGCCGGTGCTCGCCGATACCGGCACCTCCATGCGGCGCTGGTCGCATGCGATGACCGAGGAGGCGCATGCCGAGCGGCGGGTTGCCGAACTCGATTACTGGCGTGGGGTTCTCGCCGCCCCCGATCCGTTGATCGGGCCGCGCGAGCTGGATCCGGAGATCGACCGGACCGACACGTTGCGCACTGTCGAGGTCGAGGTGTCCGCCGAGGTCACGGGCGGTTTGCTCAGCACGCTGCCGCGGTTGTCGGGCGGTGGTGTCAACGACGCCCTGCTCGCCGCTCTCGCACTGGCGCTGGTGCGCCGGCGCGCCCGGCGCGGGACCATCGAGGACACCGCGCTGATCCGGCTCGAAGGCCATGGGCGGCAAGAGGAAGTCGTTCCCGGCGCCGACCTTTCCCGGACGGTCGGCTGGTTCACCAGCCTCTACCCCGTCCGCGTCACGCTCACCGGTATCGATGTCGACGACGCGTTCGCGGGTGGACCCGCCATGGGTGCCGCCCTGCGCGCGGTCGACCGCACACTCCACGCGGTCCCCGATAAAGGCATCGGGTTCGGGCTGCTGCGTTACCTGAATTCCACCACGGCAGCACAACTGCCGCAGACACTGCCCGGCCAGATCGCCTTCAACTACCTCGGCCGCTATTCGACCGCCGACATTCCGGCGGGGTTGGAGGGATTGGGCTGGCTGCCCACCGACGATCTCGGCGAGCTGCCCGCTGCCGAGCACCCCGATGTTCCGCTGATGTCGACGCTCGCGGTCGACGCCGTCGTCATCGGTGACCGGCTACATGCCGTATTCGGCTACCCCGGCGCCCTGCTGGACCGGGCCGAGGTCGAGGAACTGGCCGCGCTGTGGGTCGATGCGCTGGGCGCCGCCGCCGCCTATGCGCAGTCGCCCGAAGCGCAGCTCACCGAAGCGGCACCGAGTGCGGCCGCACCCACCTCGGGACTCGGCCTCGACGTGCTCTTGCCGATCCGTCCCGACGGCACCGAACCCGCACTCTTCTGCGTGCACCCCTCCTCCGGGATGGCGTGGAGCTACCTCGGTCTGGCCGAACGCCTGCGCCCCGGCAGACCCATCTACGGACTTCAGGCACCCGACCTGTCGGGCCGAGAACCCTCGGCGCGCTCCATCGACGAATTCGCCGACCGCTACATCCGCGAGATCCGCGCCGTCCAGCCGGACGGGCCCTACCACCTGTTGGGCTGGTCCTTCGGCGGACTGATCGCGCACGCGATGGCAGCGAAACTGCGCACCGCGGGCCAGACCGTCGGCGTGGTCGCACTGCTCGACGCCGACACCGCCGATATCGACGGTGATTCGATCGAGCGACTCACCCCCGGCGGGTTCGTCAACAGCTTCGGCAGCGTATTCGGAATCGACAACGTGCCCGCCGACGCCACCGCTCGGGAAGCGGCCGAGCTGATCCGGGAACGGTTCGGCGGCATTTCGATCATCGACGCCGACACCATCGAACGCATGGCCGGGTCCTACAACGCCTCCGCCCGCACCCGCACCGGCTATCGCCGTCCGCGCTACGACGGCGACATCCTCTACTTCAGCGCCACCGTCGACAGCTCCGACATCTTCGGCCCGGACGGCTGGCGACCTTATGTGACCGGGACGATCGCCAACCACGACGTCGAGATCACCCACGACGAAATGACCACACCGTATGCGCTCTCGATCATCGCGCAGGTGCTCGATACCCAATTGGGAGGCCCACAATGAATCCCGAACACGGCGTCGTCGTCGAAGGCATCGAGAAATCGTTCGGTGCGGTACACGCCCTGCGCGGTGTGGATTTCAGCGCCGCACCCGGTGAGGTGCTCGGCATCCTCGGCCCGAACGGGGCAGGCAAGACCACGATGGTGAACGTCCTGTCCACCCTGATCACGCCGGACCGCGGCCGTGCACTGGTCGCCGGGCACGATGTGGTCACCGATCCGGCCGCGGTCCGCCGATCCATCATGTTGACCGGGCAGTACGCCGCGCTCGACGATATGCTCAGCGGCTACGAGAACCTCGTCATGTTCGGCAGGCTGATGGGTCTGCGCAAACGCGCCGCCCGCGCCCGCGCCGATGAACTGATAACCGGATTCGATCTGGTCGCGGCGGCGGGCCGTCGGGTCGGGACCTATTCCGGCGGTATGCGGCGCCGTATCGATATCGCGTGCGGGCTGGTCGTGCGCCCGGACGTGGTGTTCCTCGATGAACCGACCACCGGGCTCGATCCACGGAGCCGCCAAGGCGTATGGGATCTGGTCGGCGGGTTCCAGCGCGCGGGCATCACCACCCTGCTCACCACCCAATATCTGGAAGAGGCCGATGCGCTCAGCGACCGGATCATCGTGATCGATCACGGTGTGGTGATCGCATCGGGCACCGCCGACGAGCTCAAGGCCCGCACCGGCGGCAGCTACTGCGAGGTCGTCCCACTCGACCTCGGCGATCTCCCTGCCATCGCGGCCGCGCTCGGTGCGCTACTGCCGGAAGGCAATCGGGCGATGTTCACCACCGAATCCGACCGCATCGCGATACCCGCACCGGAAGGTGCGAAAACCCTCGCGGAGGCGTTGCGGCGGTTGGACGCCGCCGAGATCGAATTGGTCGACATCGCCCTGCGCCGTCCCTCTCTCGACGATGTGTTCCTCCAGCTCACCGGGCATCTGGCCTCCGACGAACCCGAGGCGGAGCCGGAACCGGCCGCCGCACAGGCACTGTCATGACCGCAGGCATCTGGATGACCAGCGCACGGGCTGCCCCCGTCACCACCGCCCAATGGTGGGTGCTCACCACGAGGTTCATCGTGCCGTCGGTGAAATCGGGCGAGGTACTGGCCTCGGTCCTCGCGCCGATCGCCTTCACCGCGAGCTTCTACCTGCCGCTGAAGACGGTGATGATGTTCGCGGGCACCGGATTCAGCAGCTACGCCCAGTTCATGATGCCGATCGTGATCCTGCAGGCGGCGGCGTTCACGGCCATATCGGCCGCATTCCGTTCGGCCACCGATGCCGTCGCCGGGCTCAACCGGCGTTTCGGTGCCATGCCGATCAACCCGTTCGTTCCGGTCGCGGCGCGTATGTCGGGCAATGTCTTCCGGCTGGCCATCGCCCTGACGACAGCACTGGCCTGCGGACACGTCATCGGGTTCCGGTTTTGTCTGGACGGCTGGCACACGCTCGGATTCCTGTTGTTCGCACTGCTCATCGGCATCACATTGACGCTCGCCGCCGACGTGATCGGCACCCTGTCGAAGAGCCCGGAAGCCACCACCCAGGTGCTGGTGCTACCGCCATTGATCCTCGGCATGCTCTCGACCGGGCTCGCGCCCGCCGAGCAGTTCCCCGAATGGGTGCAGCCGTTCGTCCGCAACCAGCCGATCTCCCAGTTCGTCATCGCGTTGCGCGCGCTGGCCGGCGACACCCTTGGCAATGCGGGCGAGGTGTCCTGGTCGCTGATGGGTCCGCCGCTGGCATGGGCATTCGGCATCCTCGCGGTGTGCGTGCCGGTGGCCGTGCGACTGAGTGCACGGAGCCGATGATGACGACATTGCCCGCCGGCCGCCCCGCCGATCTGCGCACCGGCCCCGAAACCTCGCCGTCCGCGCTGGTCCGCCACACCGTCATCCAGACTCAGCGCCTGCTACTGCGCTGGGTCCGCAACCCGGTCACCCTGCTCGAGACACTGCTCATCCCCTGTCTGCTGCTGCTCATGCTCGACATCGTGGTCGGCGGCCAGATCCAGAAATTCACCGGCGAGGACGCGCTCTACGGTTCGGTGCCGATGGTCGCGCTCGTCGGCGCGCTGTCCGGCGCGGTCGCAGGCGGTGTGCTGCTCGGACGCGAACGCGACGCCGGTCTGCTCGCACGGTTCTGGGTCCTGCCGGTGCATCGCGCGTCGGGCCTGGCATCCCGAATCGTGGCGGAGGGCTGCCGGATCTTCGCCGGGACGATCACCGTGGTCATCGTCGGATACCTGCTCGGGTTCCGTTTCCATGAGGGGGTGGTCGCGACCGTCGGGTTCCTGCTCGTTCCAACGCTGTTCGGCCTGGCCTTCGCGACCGTCGTCACCGCTGTCGCCGTCTACACGGCCAAAGCGACCCTGGTGGAAGGCATTGCGATCCTCACCTCGCTGATGATGTTCTTCAGCACCGGTTTCGTGCCGCTGGCCGCATTTCCGCAATGGCTGCAACCGATCGTGCACAACCAGCCCATGTCGACCGCCGTCGACACCATGCGCGCCCTCGCCCACGGCGGCCCGCTGGCCCGGCCGCTCACCCTCACCCTGGCCTGGTCGGCCGCGGCGATCGTGCTCTTCGCGGTACCGGCCACCATTGGGTACCGCCGCGCCAGCAGGCGGTAGTTAGCATCGAATCATGGCTTCCACACCCGACCGCTCCCTGAGCAATGGCATCGCTATTGGTCTCAGCCTCGGCCTGTCGATCGGCACCGTGTTCGGCCTCACCGTTTTCGACAATCTCGCCCTCGGTATCGGTTTCGGCATGGCTATCGGTCTCGCCCTCGGGGTCGCGTTCTCATCGACATCGAAGTCCGACTCCGGTGATTCCACGAGCGAGGACACCGATCGGCCCGGAGACTGAGTTCGTACATCCGAACTCGCCACCATGGTGCGCAACGCCGCACGCTGCGGAGCCGCCATCCGGGTCTGCCTGTCCAGGCCCGGTACGACCGGATCCTGACAACACCCGGCCGGCGCTCGGTCTCGCGCGTAGCCCCACCTCGGCTTTCCGGCAAATCACCCGCGAACATCGACGAGAGGGCCGTGCCGCTGCACCGCCCACGCCGACCATGGCGGACAATGGGGCGCACGCGGGCGACCGCCGTCCGCACACCAGCGGATGGTGAGAATAGTCGCTACAACACAAGGTGTTGTGCTGCTCGGAGTTGTCACCCACTAGGAGTAGTGTTCTGGGTGTAGAGAATTCCGTGACAGCAGCGTGCTCGGATGTGCGCGGGAAAGGCGTGGAGGCAGGATGAAACTGATCGATCGGGTGTCGGCCATCAACTGGAATCGGGTGCCCGACGAGAAGGATGCCGAGGTCTGGGACCGGCTGACCGGCAACTTCTGGCTGCCGGAGAAGGTGCCGGTGTCCAACGACATCCCGTCGTGGAACACCCTCACTGCCGACGAGAAGCAATTGACCATGCGGGTCTTCACCGGCCTGACCCTGCTCGACACCATCCAGGGCACCGTCGGCGCGGTGAGCCTGATCCCGGACGCTGTCACGCCGCACGAGGAAGCGGTGCTCACCAACATCGCGTTCATGGAGTCGGTGCACGCCAAGAGCTACAGCTCGATCTTCTCGACGCTGTGCTCGACCCGCGAGATCGACGACGCCTTCCGCTGGTCGGAGGAGAACCGCAACCTCCAGCGCAAGGCCGAGATCGTGCTGGACTACTACCGAGGCGATGATCCGCTCAAGCGCAAGGTCGCCTCCACCCTGCTGGAGAGCTTCCTGTTCTACTCCGGCTTCTACCTGCCGATGCACTGGTCCTCGCGTGCCAAGCTCACCAACACCGCGGACATGATCCGGTTGATCATCCGCGACGAGGCGGTGCACGGGTACTACATCGGGTACAAGTATCAGAAGGGCCTCGAGCAGCTCAGCCAGCCCGAACGCGACGAGCTGAAGAACTACACCTTCGAGCTGTTGTTCGAGCTCTACGACAACGAGGTCGAATACACCCAGGACCTCTACGACGAGGTCGGCCTCACCGAGGACGTCAAGAAGTTCTTGCGCTACAACGCCAACAAGGCCCTGATGAACCTCGGCTACGAAGGCCTGTTCCCGAAGGACGAGACCGAGGTCAACCCGGCCATCCTGTCGGCGCTGTCCCCCAACGCCGACGAGAACCACGACTTCTTCTCCGGTTCCGGCTCGAGCTACGTCATCGGCAAGGCCGTCAACACCGAAGACGAGGACTGGGAGTTCTAGCCCGCTTCCGAGCGTCTCGAGCCCGGTGCCCACGATTCGATCGTGGCATCGGGCTCGAGATATTTTGTCGGGAGACCGGTCCCCCATCGGTGGGTCGGCATCCACCCGAGGGAGTTTCGTTGTTGCGTCGCCTGACGATCATTGCCGCAGTGTTGGTGGGCGGCGTCGGCTGTCAGCAGCAGAGCCCTTCCACGTCTGTCGATGAGATCTGGTCCAAGCCTGCGACATCGGAAGCACAGATCTCCGACGTTTTCCAGCGCATTCGGAATGTCGACGCGTGCGCACTGGTGCCGCGGTCGGTGCTGGAGGAGCAGGGAAAGATCGGTGAGGTGCGGGTCGGGGGACAGACGATCAATGGTTGCCGGGCCGGCCTCGATGCCGGTGGGTCGCCGGTCGACGTGACGTGGTCGCTGGTGTGGGCACCGCAGGCCAGTGCGGTCGACGAGACCCGCAGGGTCGGCGAGGTCAAGGTCGAGGTGCTCTCCCCGGAGGATCTCGGGTCGACCGCGGAACCGAAGAACTGCTGGGTGACCGCGGAATTCCCGTCCATGGCACAGGTCTTCCTCGATGTCGAGGCGACGTCGCCGGTCGACACCTGCGCGATCGGAAACGCATTGATCGATACCGCGATCGAGCAACTGCCGACCAGCCCGGCCTTCGGCACGTCACCGGATGCGGTGCGCACAGTGCTCACCGGTGCCGATCCGTGCGAAGCGCTGCCCAAACTCGGCGCCACGCCGCTACCGGTGCATGACTATCAAGTCGCACAGATCTGCCGGTTCGGTAGTGCCGATGCACCGACGGCCATCGAGTACGGGTATCAGACCGAGGACCAGATCCGCCGCGACGACACCATCACCGTCGACGACCGCCCGGTCTATGTCGGCCGGATCGGGGGTGGACAGTTCATCGGCTACACCTTCGCGGTGGGCCCGGAACTTCCGGGCGGTGCGCTACCCGTCATCACCGTGTTGGGCAAGAACCAGCAGGAAGTCGAGCGGACCCGCGATCAGCTGATGACGATGTTCCCGATCCCCTGATCGCGGCCCGGAGCTCAGATCCCGAGTACCAGTTTTGCGGTCGTGAAGTAGATGATCAGCCCCGTGGCATCGACCAGAGTGGTCACCATCGGCGCCGACACGACCGCCGGGTCGATACGCAACCGCTTGGCCAGCAGCGGCATCGTGCCGCCGATGGTGGCGGCCCAGGCACAGATGATGATCAGCGTGACGCCGACGACCACGGCGATCCGTGGCCCGACGAAGAACGCCCCGATGACCACGCCTGCGCCGGCCAGCATGGACCCGAGGACCAGCCCCACCCGGCATTCGCGCCAGATCACCTTCAACAGATCGCCGCCACGCACTTCACCCACCGCGAGCGCGCGCACGCAGGCGGTGGCGGCCTGCGCACCCGCATTGCCGCCCGCGCCGATGAGCAGCGGGATGAACAGCGCCAGCTGCGCAGCCTGTGCGAGCGTGCCTTCGAAGAAGTCGGTGACGCTGACCGTCAAGGTCGCCGCGAGCAGTAACAGCAGCAGCCACAGCGCGCGGTAGCGCGCGAGCTGGAACACCCCGGCGGCCATGTAGTGGCCTTCCCACGGTGCCGAACCGGACTGCTTGGCGACGTCCTCGCTGTCGGCGGCCTCGATGACCTCCACCGCGTCGTCGAAGGTCAGCAGCCCTACCAGGCGGTCCTCGCTGTCGACGACGGGCAGGTTGAGGTCGTTGGTCTCGCGCATCAACCGCGCCGCCTTCTCCGCGGAATCGGTGGCACGCACGAACGCCGGCTCGGTGACGACCAGGTCGGCGACCATTGTTTCGGGACTACTGAGCACCAGCTCACGCAGTTCCACGATGCCGCGCAGTCGGCGCCCGGCGTCGACCACCGGCAGGGTGTACACGGTTTCGGCGCCGGTGCCCTTGAGCTGCACGGTGCGCAGCGCTTCGGCAACGGTCAGATTCCCCGGCAGCGCAACGACTTCCGGCGTCATGTACCGCCCGACCGAGCCCTCCGGATAGCCGAGCAGGGCGGCGGTCATGCGCCGTTCGCGCGGGCTCAGCCCGGCAAGGGCTTTCTTGGCGACCTTCGCCGGCGCCTCGCGCAGCATGCGGGCACGGTCGTCGGGTGCCATCGCCTCGACCAGCTCGCGGAAACTCTGGTCGCGCATGCCCTGCAGGATCTGCTGCTGATCGACCGGTTCGAGTTCCTCGAACACCGCCAATGCGAGGTCTTTGTCCAGCAGCCGGAACGCGACACCGGCACCGACGGCGTCCATGCGGGCGATCTCATCGGCGATGACATGCGGCGGATGGGTGTCGAGCCAGTGCAGGGTGGCGTCGACGCGATGGCGTTCGACGACATCCTGCAAGGATTCCGACAGCGTGGGGCGCTCGTGGATCAGTTCGGTCTGCGACATGGCACGTCCTCGGCACAGCAGTGAGTTGCGAGTGAATCGGGAAAACGACGTCACACCGCGGGCGCTCACGCCAGTCGCTACCGCCGGAAGAACCTGCTACCGGGTATGCGAAGGCGCGGCGCCGCGCGGCCTTCGACTGGGAGGTTCGCTGCGCATCGCAACACCACCTCCTCCGGATTCGCCGCCGCGTCACACCGCTGGCAGGCACCTACCGGCGGACGGTCGACCACCGGTACTCATGCAAACGCATTCGTGTGCAGGATACATCCCATCTTCGCCGGTCGCGCATCGACACGGTCGTCACACGGCGTTTTGCTTCCCGGGCGTGTCGGTAGCTCAGAGCTGCGGCAGATAGCTGATCTGGACCAGTTCCGGAGGACGAGAACGGGTGACGTAGGTGCCTCGGCCGGGCGGCTGGGTGGCGGGGCGGACGGCGCCGAGCAGCGCGCCCTCCTCGGGTGAACCACTCAGGACCACACCATCGACGCCGAGATCACGCATACGGCCGAGGACGGGGTCGTGCAGCGCGAGGCCGGCGCCGGAACTGGATCGCGCGATGATCACGTGCAGCCCGATATCGTGGCCATGCGCGAGATGTTCGGCCAGCGGCGCGAGCGGATTACCGGTGGACGCGGCGCAGACCCGCTCGTAGTCGTCGATGATCACGAACAATTCGGGCCCATGCCACCAGCTGCGGTCACGTAACTGCTGCGGTGAGACATCCGGCCCAGCCGCCCGCTTCTCGATGTACTGGGTGATGGTGTCGACCGATCCGCTGATCCCCTGCGCCGACGGCGAGTACCGGACGACATGTGGCAGCCCAGCCGACACATCCAGCAGTTTGCGCGCCGGATCGATGATGACGATCGCCGCGTCGTCGGTGGTAGCCGAGCGGCCGATACCGTCGACGATATTGGCGAGCAGCGTCGTCTTCCCGGAATCGGCGTCACCGAAGACCAGCAGATGTGGTTGCTTCGTAAAATCCAGTACCAGCGGGGCGAGGTCGGTGGCCCGCAGGCCTACCACCAGATGGCCCGCCGTCTGCTCGATCCCCTCCGCCGCCGCGATCGCCAGCACGTTCTCCCGGGCGACACGCGTCGGCAACGCGCGCACTTCGGGCGCGCGCCGGTCCGGATATCGCTGGGCGAGCATGCGGGCCGAGGCGAGAGCGGCATGGGGTGCGGCGCCCGGATCCGGCTCCGGTTCCAGCCGCGGCAGGGCCATCATCATCGCTTTGACCGCCGTTCCGGCGCGGATCACACCGCGTCCCGGTGTGCCGGGAACCCTGGCGGCATCATTTCTGGTGAACTCCGATTCGCCCGGATCATCGAGGCGCAGTTCGAGTTTGGTGCCGAATCGCTCCCGGAACACCGGTCGCAGATGCGCCCACCGCACCGCCGAGACGATGACGTGCACTCCGTAGCCGAGGCCGTCGGCGGTGAGGTCGATGAGCTGCTGTTCGAGCGTTTCGTCGTGGCGTCGCGCATAGCCCCAGTCGTCCACGACGAGGAACACATCACCGAATTCGTCCGACCGCACCGGATCCGAGGCTATGTCGCGGCGCCGCCGGAATTCGGCCATCGAGCCGACACCCCATTCCTGGAACCGGCGACGCCTGGTGCTCAGCACCGTGGCGACCTCCGCGACGGTGCGCCGCATCCGATCCGGTTCGTTGCGCCCCACCACCGCACCCACATGCGGCACCGTGTCGAGATCGGCCAGTGAGCCACCGATATCGAGCAGGTAGAACTGAACTTGTTCGGGTGTATGGGAAGCGGCCGCCGACAGCACGATCGTGGCCAATGCCGTCGATTTCCCCGCACGCGTTCCACCGACGACCGCGACATTGCCGTCGTCACCGCCCAGTGACAGCACCAGTGCCCGCTGCGCTTGCTCGAATGGATCGTCGACGATGCCGACCGGCAGTTCCAGCTTGCCGAATCCGCCCGGCGCCCACCGCCGGTCACTCAGCAGCTCGGCGACCGTCACCGGTTCCGACAGCGGCGGCAACCAGATCCGGCGGGCCTGTTCCCCCGCGGCCCGCACCTGTGACACCAGCGAATCCAGCAGAGTACGTTGCACGCCCCGTGTCTCGCTGTCCTGATCGTGGCGGCGCTCCGGGCGGGCGAGGTAGGCGGTCTTGAACCGGATCGGTGCGGCGGCATCGGCTTTCAGGTACGCGAATCCGGGCGTGCTCGGCAGCTCGTAGGCGTCCGGTACGCCGAGCACCATCCGCGATTCGGCGGCGGAGAACATCCGCAGGCCGATCCGGAACGATAAATAGGCCTCGAACGGTCCAAGCCGATACCCCTCCAGCCGAGCCGACGCCAGCAGCAGGTGTAGCCCGAGCGCACGGCCACGGCGCGCGATGGCGACCAGCGTGTCGCCGAAATCCGGTTTCTGCGCGAGCAGTTCGGTGAACTCGTCGATGACGAGCACCAGCGCGGGGAGCGCTTCCAGATCCCGGCCGCGGCGGCGGGCCGACTCGTAGGCCGCGAGATCGGCGCAGTTGTGCCGCCGCAGCGCTTGCCTGCGCCGTTCGATCTCACCCGCGAGCGTGGCCATGAGCCGGTCGACCAGGGGCAGCTCGGCGGCCAGCGCATTCACCACCGCCGAGACATGCGGGAGTGGTTGCAGCCCGTCGAAGGTCTCGCTGCCGCGGAAATCGACGAGCAGAAAGTTCACCGCTTCCGGCGGATGGGTGACGGCCAGTCCGAGCACGATGTCCTTGAGCAACATCGATTTACCCGACCCGGTGGCGCCGACCAGCAGCCCGTACTGCCCCATCCCCGATTCGCCGACCTGCTTGAGGTCCAGCTCCACCGTCTCGCCCTGATGGGTGACACCGATCGGGATGCGCAGCCGCTCGTGTTTGGACCGGTGCTGCCAGGCCACCTCGAGGTCGAGCCGGTCATCGGCGCCGATACCGAACAGGTCGGCGAAATCGACGTTGCCGCCGAAGGACGGGCGCCGGACCTCACCGTCGGCGGGTCGGGTCGGCCACGCACCAGCCACCCGGCTGACCAGCTCGGCCGCGCCATCGGCAAGATCGGGCAGCACCATCTTGTCCGGCGGCAGCTCACGCAGGTCGGGCATCGCGACGCGGAACGGCCGTCCCCGATACAGCGCCCACCCGGGACCGTCGGGCAGTCGCCCCGCCCGCTCGGAATGGATCCTGGATTCGTGCGGACGATGCAGCCGCAGTTCGATATGTGCGGGGAGCAGATCGGCCAGCCAGTCCGGCGCCTCGGTCCAGTCACGCGCCGTGGCCACCACATGGACGCCGTATTCGGGGCCTGCGCTGGCCACGTGACGCAGGATGGCGGCGAAGTCCGGTATCTGCTCGCAGAAATCACCCCACCGATCCAGCAGCAGGAAGATGTCGGCGGCAGGCCCGCCGACCAGCACCGAGCGTGCCGCGCGCAGGCTGGCGGGCGAGTCGATGTTGTTGGCGCGATACATCTTCTTCCTGGCCCGGATCTCGGCCACGAGCGTCTGCAACAGCGACAGCACCTGTTCGGGTTCGTCGTCGCCCGCGACTCCGGCGATATGCGGCAGCGCACCCATCGAGCCGAGGCGGTTGCTCGATTCGAGGACGTAGATCTGCGCCTCGTCGGGCGCGTGGGTGAGCGCGAGCGATCCGGCGAGGGTGCGCAGCAGGGTGCTCTTACCCGCGCCTGCGCGTCCGATGACGAGCAGATTGCCGTCCGGGCCTGCCAGATCCAGCCACACCGTCTCCCCCGCCGCACCATCGGTCCGGCGTTCCTGACCGATCGGCACCTTCAAACGTCCTGTGCCCCACCAGGCTTCGGCGCGCAGGCCGAGCGCGGAGTCCTGCTCCAGCCGACCGAGCAGACCCCCGAGCTGGACCCGATCGCCCACCTCGGCGTTGCCCGGATGTCTGCGCCGCACCTTGGCGATATAGACCTCGTCCTTGAGCAGGCCGTAGTGGTTCGGTGTCTGCCTGCTGGTGCGGCTGCGCACTTCGGCCAGGGTGTAGGTCCACAGATCGTGGGCACTGATACGACCGCTACCGTTGTCGGCGAGCCCGGTACCGATGCCCTTGACCATGGCGGCGGTGAAGATCGACAGCGGCGCGGACTGGTCGGCGGCGCCGCGGCCGTCCTCGGCGGTTTCCACCGCGCTGGTCGCGGTCAGCACACAGATGCCGTCACCTGCGGCGAGTTCCTGGCCGACGTCGTCGATCGTCGGCGTCGACTTCATGACGTCGGCACCGAGAAAGGCGCCGCTGTAGCAGCAATCGAGCAGGATGACCTTCGCCGCGGCCGCCGAATCCTTGATCAGTTCGCGGATGAAGGTGGCCGAGATCCCGGTGCTCGACAGCAGCTGCGGATCGGTGTTGCTGGTGGCCAGATACAGATTCTGCCGAGTACGCAGGCCGTGTCCGGAGAAGTAGAGCAGCACAACATCGTCGGGGCAGGCGCCGCGGAACAATCGTTCGATGCTGCGCTCGATCTCGGCCTTGGATTCGTTGACCAGCAAATCGGTGGGGCGAAACCCGCCGATCTCCGGATCACGCAACAACTCTCGCAACTGTTCGGCATCCGAGACCGGCGCGTAGAGCCGCGACAGCCCGTCGAAATGGTAGGTGTCGTTGGCGATGAACAACGCGATGCGTTGCCCTGCCGGGCTACTCATCGCTGAGCAGCTCCAGCAGCCGGTCTATCTGCGCGGCCGAGGCCGCGGTGATGGTGACCTCTTTCTTGCCCTTTTTGATGGTGATCGACCGCGCGCCCGCCCGGTCGATGAACTTGGCGACGATATCGCGAACCACCCAGGCCGCTGTGCCGAGTGCGCCGCCGGACACCGCAAGCTGTCCGATCTGTTCCACCACACCGGATTTCGCACCGTCGACGGCCACGCCGGAAACCTGTCGCACGCTGAGGCCGCGGATCTCCTCCAGGTCGGCACGCAGCTCGCCGGTCACCTGGTCGAGCCAGTCCGGCCCTCGGCGCGAACCACCATCGATCACGAACACGACATCACCCATGGCCACCGCCCCTTGTGCGTCACACACTCCCTATGTGTCCACAATAGCGCCGTCCACCGACAGGCCGTCCAAAAGAGATGGCGCGGACCGGCGTTCACCGGCCCGCGCCACGTTCTAGGTGGGATTGCGCATCAGAGCATGCAGCTCACGCAGCCCTCGACCTCGGTGCCTTCCAGTGCCATCTGACGCAGGCGGATGTAGTACAGGGTCTTGATGCCCTTGCGCCAGGCGTAGATCTGGGCCCGATTGAGATCGCGGGTGGTGGCGGTGTCCTTGAAGAACAGCGTCAGCGACAGACCCTGGTCCACATGCTGAGTGGCCGCGGCGTAGGTGTCGATGATCTTCTCGTAGCCGATCTCGTAGGCGTCCTCGTAGTACTCGAGGTTGTCGTTGTCCATATAGGGCGCCGGGTAGTAGACGCGGCCGATCTTGCCTTCCTTACGGATCTCGATCTTCGACGCCACCGGGTGGATGGAGCTGGTGGAGTGGTTGATGTAGGAGATCGAGCCGGTCGGCGGCACCGCCTGCAGGTTCTGGTTGTAGATGCCGTGCTCCATGACCGAGGCTTTCAGCTCGCGCCAATCCTCCTGGGTCGGAATGTGCACGCCCGCATCGTCGAACAGCTGACGTACCCGGTCGGTCGTGGGTTCCCACACCTGATCGGTGTACTTGTCGAAGTATTCACCGCTTGCGTACTTCGACTCCGGGAAACCACCGAAGTAGCTACCGCGCTCGATGGCGATGCGGTTCGACGCCCGGATCGCGTGGTAGACCACGGTGTAGAAGTAGATGTTGGTGAAGTCGATGCCCTCAGCGGATCCGTAATGGATCCGCTCACGCGCCAGGTACCCGTGCAGGTTCATCTGCCCGAGACCGATCGCATGCGACTGGTTGTTGCCCTGTTCGATCGAGGGCACCGAGTAGATGTGGGTCTGGTCCGAGACCGCGGTCAGCGCCCGGATGGAAGTCTCGATGGTCTTGGCGAAGTCCGGCGAGTCCATCGACTTGGCGATGTTGAGCGAACCAAGGTTGCAGGAGATGTCCTTGCCGACCTTGGCGTAGGACAGGTCGTCGTTGAACTCCGACGGTGTGGAGACCTGCAGGATCTCCGAGCACAGGTTGGAGTGGGTGATCTTGCCCGCGATCGGGTTGGCCCGGTTCACCGTGTCCTCGAACATGATGTACGGGTAGCCCGATTCGAACTGCAGCTCGGCGATGGTCTGGAAGAATTCGCGCGCCTTGATCTTCGACTTACGGATGCGCTTGTCGTCGACCATCTCGTAGTACTTCTCGGTGACGTCGATATCGGCGAACGGCTTACCGTAGATGCGTTCCACGTCGTACGGCGAGAACAGGTACATGTCCTCGTTCTTCTTCGCCAGCTCGAAGGTGATGTCTGGGATCACCACACCGAGCGAGAGGGTCTTGATGCGGATCTTCTCGTCCGCGTTCTCCCGCTTGGTATCGAGGAAGCGGTAGATATCGGGGTGGTGCGCATGCAGGTACACCGCGCCCGCGCCCTGACGTGCGCCGAGCTGATTGGCGTAGGAGAACGAATCCTCGAGCAGCTTCATGATCGGGATGACGCCGGAGGACTGGTTCTCGATCTTCTTGATCGGTGCGCCGTGCTCACGAATATTACTGAGCAGCAACGCCACACCGCCACCACGCTTGGACAGCTGCAGTGCGGAATTGATGGAGCGCCCGATGGACTCCATGTTGTCCTCGATACGGAGCAGGAAGCAGGAGACCGGCTCGCCGCGCTGCTTCTTACCGGAGTTGAGGAAGGTCGGGGTCGCGGGCTGGAAGCGACCGTCGATGACCTCCTCGACCAGCTCGCGGGCCAGCACTTCGTCACCGGCTGCCAGGGTCAGCGCGACCATGCACACCCGGTCCTCGAACCGCTCCAGGTAGCGCTTGCCGTCGAAGGTCTTGAGTGTGTACGAGGTGTAGTACTTGAACGCGCCGAGGAAGGTCGGGAACCGGAACTTCTTGGCGTAGGCCTGCTGGAACAGGCTCTTGATGAACTCCCGGCTGTACTGGTCCAGCACCTCGGACTCGTAGTAGTTCTCGTCGATCAGATAGTCCAGCTTCTCGTCCAGATTGTGGAAGAAGACGGTGTTCTGATTGACGTGCTGCAGGAAGTACTGGTGGGCGGCTTCACGATCCTTGTCGAACTGGATCGCACCGTCCGGTCCGTACAGGTTCAGCATCGCGTTGAGAGCGTGGTAGTCGAGTACCTCGCCGCCCTCCGCGCCCCGGATCGGGGCCTGCTCTAGGCGGGCCGTCTTACCGGACGGTGCTGTCGTTGTTGCTGCCAAAACAATCCCAATCCCTCTCGGACGCGCTCGACGTCCTCCGCGGTTCCCATGAGTTCGAAGCGATACAGGTACGGCACTCCGCATTTACGCGAGATCACCTCTCCCGCATAGCAGAAGGTCTCGCCGAAGTTCGTGTTACCGGCCGCGATGACGCCGCGCAACAGAGCGCGGTTGTGCGGATCGTTGAGGAACTTGGCGACCTGCCGCGGTACGAAGTCCTTATCGGACCGGCTCCCCCCGAGAACGTGCCGACCGCCCCCGTAGGTGGGAACGATCAGCACGTAGGGTTCGTCGACGCGCAGCGAATCGGCGGTGTGCAGTGGTATGCGAGTCGCCGGGATACCCAGCTTCTCGACGAAACGATGTGTGTTCTCCGATGCGCTGGAGAAGTAGACCAGCGCATAGTCCGGTGATTCGGACATGGCCACCTCCCTTCTCCACCGGAAGGCCGGATGCGGCTACTCAGGCCGCGACGGCCAGCGACTTGATGCGGTCGGGCCGGAAGCCGGACCAGTGCACCTCGCCCGCGACGACGACGGGGGCCTGCAGGTAGCCAAGCGCCATGACGTAGTCACGCGCCTCGGTGTTCTCGGAGATGTCGATGATCTCGTAATCCACCCCAGCCTTGTCGAGGGCCTTGTAGGTGGCGTTGCACTGGACGCAAGCGGGCTTGGTGTACACGGTGATGGTCAATTGATGTCCCTCTCTCCTATGCCTGATCCACAGCCGGTGATCCGTATGCAGTGCCTGTGACAGCAAGATCCGATGTTGCTGCGCAAACTCTTGGATCTGGCCCGAAATCCCCTGCTCGGGCCGGTCCTCACTGGGTCGGGCGAGGTACTCGCGCTTGCCCTGCTCCAGTACCGAAGACACTACACCTAGTGGCCGACACATTGGAACAACACGACATGTTGCGAGTCACAAAGATGAAATTCCTTTGCCGTAAGTCCCTGGACACTCGATTCGCAAGCCGACACAGCAGTGGCACAGATCACGATTTGGCGCTGTGGCGCTTCCCCAGCAAACCCTTGCATCACGCCGGCCACAAGCGCCTCGAGCGCCTCCTGCGTCTATCGAGCCCCACCGCCACCACGTCCGGCGGGCCACTCACCGCCCCCGGCACACAGCAGTGCCGCCCTCATCCCGGCAGGGATGAGGGCGGCACCGGAGGCAGTCCAGAGATCAGGCCGATACGAGCTCCGCACGCGCCGACCCGACAAGCTCGGTGATCGTGGCGCCCAGCTCGATCAGCGCCTCGGCATCCTCGCGCGGATGTGCCGCACCGAACCGCTCGCCGATCGTGCCGAAGTGCAGATGCGCGGTCTCCACGACACGCCCACCGGCCACGCCGACCGACTTCACCGCGTCACCGTGCGCCCACTTGGCTGCGTTGGGGCTGATGGAGGCGCTCACCACCGCCACGGGCTTGGCCTTGATGGCACCGGCGCCGTACGGCCGCGACAGCCAGTCGATGGCGTTCTTCAGAACGGCAGGCAGGGTGCCGTTGTACTCGGGGGTCACCAGCAGCAGGGCGTCGGCCTCGGCCGCGGCGGCACGCAACTGCCGCGCGGCGGCGGGCACCGAACCTTCGACGTCGACGTCCTCGTTGTAGAAGGGGATGTCGGCGAGTCCCTGATAGATGGCGATCTCGACGCCCTCGGGCGCGATCTGCACCGCGGCCTCGGCAAGCTGCCGGTTGATCGATCCTGCGCGAAGGCTCCCAACGAGGGTGAGGATGCGGGTCTTGCTCATGACTTCTCCTGGTCTACTGGATATGACTGCCGATGTAAGCTACCGAGTAATAACCGGACCACGGTCCGAATCATTCCAATCGGAGTAGGCGAGCCCCCAGTGAGCTACAACACCCCTATGACCGACCCCGTCGCGTCCGGTCGCACCGGTGACCCCCGACCGCTGCTGTCGATCGGGGCACCGCTGCCCGGCACCTCCGTACCCACCGAACGCGCCGATGCCGCGCGCAACCGTCAGCTGCTGTTGGACGCGGCGCAACAGCTGGTGCGCGAGCACGGGGTGGACAGCCTGACCATGGACGCGCTGGCCAAACGCGCGGGCGTCGGTAAGGGGACGGTGTTCCGCCGGTTCGGCAATCGGACCGGGCTCATGCTGGCGCTACTCGACCACTCCGAACGCAAATCCCAGGAAGCGTTCATGTTCGGGCCACCCCCGCTGGGTCCCGGCGCACCGCCGGTGGAGCGGTTGGTGGCCTTCGGACGGGCACGGCTGCTCGATATCGAGGTCGAGGGCGAGCTGCACCGGGCGGCCGAGATGGGGCCGGCCGACGAGCGCTACGGCGGGCTGCCCTACAACCTTCTCAAAACCCACGTGTCGATGCTGCTGCGCGAGGCGGGAACCCCCGGCGATATCCCGCTCCTGGCCGATTCTCTGCTCGCCGCCTTGAGCGCGACGCTGGTGCTGCACCAGATCCGCGCCCTCGGCTACACCAGAGATCAGATCGGAGATCATTGGGAAGGGCTCGTTCGTCGTGTGGCGGGGCCACCAGCGCCAGTAGAGTGAGCGGCTATGGGGAACCTGCGTGCACAGATCATCGCCGAGCTCGGCGTCCAGCCGTCCATCGAGCCGAAAACCGAGGTCCGGCGCCGGATCGATTTCCTCAAGGATTACCTGCGCGCCACCCATACCAAGGGATATGTCCTCGGCATCAGTGGCGGCCAGGACAGCGCCCTTGCCGGGCGGCTGTGCCAGTTGGCGACCGAGGAATTGCAGGCCGACGGGGTCGACGCCACCTTCATCGCGGTCCGACTACCCTACGGTGTCCAGTCCGATGAGGCCGACGCCCGAGTCGCGATGACCTTCGTCGCACCGCAGCGGTCGGTGGTGGTCAATGTCAGGCCGGGCGCCAATGCCGTTGCGGCGGAAGTCGCCTCGGGCCTGAAGACCGACAAGCTGCGTGATTTCGTGCGCGGCAACATCAAGGCCCGCGAACGCATGGTGATCCAATACGCCGTCGCCGGACAGGAGAACCTGCTGGTGGTCGGCACCGATCACGCCGCGGAGGCGGTCACCGGATTCTTCACCAAATTCGGCGACGGCGGCGTCGACCTGACTCCGCTCACCGGCCTGACCAAGCGCCAGGGCGCGGCACTGCTCCAGGAGCTCGGCGCACCCGCGTCCATCTGGTCGAAGGTCCCGACCGCTGATCTGGAAGACGATCGCCCGGCCCTTCCCGACGAGGAAGCACTCGGCCTGCGCTACAGCGAGATCGACGACTACCTCGAGGGCAAAGAGGTCACCGCGGAGGTCGCCGAGCGGGTGGAAGCCATCTACACCAGGACCCGCCACAAGCGCACCGTTCCAGTCACTCCTCTCGACGACTGGTGGCGCTGAAGCGGCACTGCGGCGCCACAGCGGGCGCTCGCGAGATCGGCGGCAGTCCCGGTCACTGGCGCGATCGCTCCGGCTCCTCGTCTGTGTCCGCTCCACCGGCCGCGAGCACTTCGGCCAGGCGGCGGCGCAGGAACCGGGCGGCTGGATCGTTGCCGACGGAAGCAAGTGCGGTGCGATAGTGCACGGCCGCTTCTCGGCAGCGTCCGGACCGGCGCAACAGATCGGCACGGGTAGCGGGAACCAGATGCCCGCCGGCCAGCCGAGGATGGTCGGCGATCTCGTCCAATGCCTCGAGTCCCGCGTCCGGACCGTCACGGAATCCGACGGCGACTGCACGATTGACCATGACCGCCGGTGTCCACGCACAGACGCTCAGGTCATCGTAAGCGGCGACGACCACGGCCCAGTCGGTCCGCTCCCAGCTCGGCGCGATGGCATGCGCCGCCGCGATCCGAGCCTGGGCGAGATACTTTCCGGCACCACCGTTCTCGGCGGCGGATACCAGACAGGACAGGCCCGCCCTGATGGCCGTCCGATTCCAGCGACCGCGGTCCTGCTCCTCGAGCGGTAGCAATTCGCCATCGCGGCCGTGACGCGCGCTGCGACGGCTATCGGTGAGCAGCATCAACGCCAACAAGGCCCGCGCCTGCGGCTCGCCCGGTAGCAGCGCGCACAGCAGTGTGCCGAGCCGAATCGCCTCGTCGCACAATTCATCACGCACCGCGTCGGGTCCGGACGTGGCGAAGTAGCCCTCGGTGAACACCAGATAGATGCACGACAGCACCGCCGGGGTGCGCTCGGGCAGTAGGTGTTCTGGTGGCACACGCAGTGGGATCGCGGCATTGCGGATCTTGGCCTTCGCCCGGCTGAGTCGTTGCGCGACAGTGGATTCGGATTGCAGAAACGCCCTGGCGATCTCGGCAGTGCGCAACCCGCACACCAACCGCAGCGTCAGCGCGACCCGGGACTCGGGTGCCAGCGCCGGATGACAGCAGGTGAAGATCATCCGCAGCTGATCGTCGGCGATACTGGACACGTCCGGCTCCTCGTTGTCCGGCACGAGCTGGGCGGCGGCCAGTTCCCGTGCGTCCCGCGAGGATTCCCGCCGCAGACGATCGAGGGCCCGATGGCGGGCGGCGGTGGTGATCCACGCGCCTGCGTTGTCGGGTCTGCCGGCACGCCCCCACGTGCGTAGCGCGTCGGCGAACGCCTCCTGCACCGCGTCCTCGGCGAGCCCGATATCGCCGGTCAACCGCACCAGTGTGGCGACCGCCCGGCCGAACTCGGCGCGGTAGACGTCATCGAGTCCGGCCGGATCGGTCATGGTCGGCGCGTCATTCGCCGAGGTCGACAACCTGCCGCAGTTCGGTGCGGCCCTTGTCGCCCATCGGAATCAGCGCGGCGATCTCGGCGGCGGCGGCGCGATCGGACGCCGAGAACAGGTACAGCCCGTCGACGACCTCAGCGGTCTCTCCGAATGGGCCGTCGGTGATCAGCAACTCGCCATCGCGCCCGCGCAAGGTCGTCGCGGTCGAGGGCGGACGCAGCGCGCCGCCGCCACGGATCGCCGCACCAGCGTGCTCGGCGAACCGCTGATGCTCGGTGGCCATGGCTTCCCATTCGGGTGTGTCCGGCTCGATCACCGCGTCGGCGCGATCCCACAGCAGCGCCATCCACCAATCGGCGGCCGGTGTGCCGTGCGGCATCCACTGCACCAGCGGACGGAGTTCGATCGCGCCCGACTCGACCGCGGGTAGTTGCCGGGCGAGCTGGATGGCCTCGTCCAGGTCGGCGACATAAAAGACGTAGAACCCGCCGACCACTTCGGCGCCTTCGGCGAATGGACCGTCCGTCACCAGTGTGGTGTCGCCATCGCGGGTGAGGTGCACCGCCGTGCTCGACGGATACAGTGCGGCGCCGCCGGCGATCGCTGTGGCGACCCGCTGGTCGAACTCCGCGTAGCGTTCGACTTCCGCATCGAACTCGGGGCTGCCCGGAAGGGCCTCCGGATCGTCATCGCGCCCGACGAGCAATGCCAGGTAATGCATGGCGTCTTCCTTCCTCGAATCGGAGGAGCCCGATACCCCTCTCATCAGCACGACGGATGGGGATCGCATTTCTCGACAGCGCGGTGTCAGCCACCCGCGAACGGCGGCAGCACGTCGACTCGCGGTGTCAGCGCCGCGGCGGCGTCGCGGGTGAGTTCGTCGCCGACCAGATAGGCGCAGACGTCGAGCATCTTGTCCAGACCGGGGCCGTAGGCGCGGGCCAGCGCCGTGCGCAGGTCGCCGATGGTGGCGCCGGAGGGTAGGTCGAGCGATTCGGTGTCCTTGCCGACCGCGTCGGCGATGGCGGCGAAATAGCGGACCTCAACCACCGATGGCTCCCATCGTCCGTTCGGGTGGGATGAAACCGGCCGCGTCGATGCCGTGGCCTGCCCATTTGTTCCACATCGCGCCGCGCCACAGTTCGGCGATCTCGGTATCGTCCGCCCCGGCGCGCAGTACCGCACGCAGGTCGAACTCCTGATCGCTGAACAGACAGGAACGCAGCATGCCGTCGGCGGTGAGCCGGGTGCGGTCACAGGTGTCGCAGAACTTGCGGGTCACCGAGGCGATGATGCCGACAGTCGCGGGGCCACCATCGACAAGCCACCGTTCGGCAGGGGCCGAGGGGTCGGATCGTCCGGCGGGAGTCAGTTCGAATCGGGTGCCGAGCACATCGAGCAGTTCGGCGGCGGTGACCATATTGGTCCGCGCCCATTCGTGGTCGGCGTCCAGCGGCATCTCCTCGATGAACCGCAGCTCGCAGTCCTCGTCGAGGCACCAGCGCAGCAGATCGGGCGCACCTGCCAGGGTCTGGCGCATCAACACCGCATTGACCTTCATCGGCGCCAATCCGGCATCCCTGGCGGCGCGGATACCGGCGAGCACCGAATCGAGCCGGTCGCGACGGGTGAGCGTCGCGAACCCGAAGCGGTCAACGGTGTCGAGGGAGACATTGACCCGGCCGAGCCCGGCCCGCGCCAAGCCACGGGCCCGGTGCTCGAGGCCGACGCCGTTGGTGGTCATGGCCAGCGGCGTATCGGGGACCTGCTCATGGCAGCCCGCGATGATGCTTTCCAGGTCCCGGCGCATCAGGGGCTCGCCACCGGTGAAGCGGACCTCGTGCACGCCGAGCTCCCGCACCGCGAGGGTGACCAAACGCACGATCTCGGCGGCGGTGAGCAGTTCGTCGCGCGGGATCGCGGGCAGGCCCTCTTCTGGCATGCAATAGGTGCAGCGCAGCGAGCATTTCTCGGTGATGGAGACCCGCAAATCGCGCGCGACGCGGCCGAATCGGTCCACGAGCAGCGGCGTTTCGGGGCGGCCTTCGAGCGAGGGACGCCCTGACCGCACGGCGGGGATACCCATCTCGACCAGCGTCACCCCTCCATTATGACCCTTGCACCCGGCGGGGCCGCGGTGCCGTCGCCGTCTTCCGACCTCACGAACTCCAATGCGCGCAGGTGAGATGAGGGCGGTGACCATGCCCGCGACCTGCGATTAGGCTGATCGCATGACTATCCGGTCCGCCACCGTCGCTGTCCGGTCCGTCGACGAGTACCGCGACAGCATCGAAGCGCTGCTGCGTCCGCTCGCGGCGCGGCCGGTCGAGACCGTCGCCGTGTCCGCCGCGTTGGGCAGGCAGTTGGCCGATACGGTGCGCGCACCCCTGGATCTACCTGTCTTCCGCAATTCCGCGATGGATGGCTATGCGGTGCGCTCCGACGACGTCGCCGTCACACCGGTGACGCTGCCACTGTCCGGTGTCGTCGCGGCAGGCGATCCCGGTCTGGAGCCGCTGGCGCCGGGGACCGCGCGCAAAGTCATGACCGGGGCGCCGATTCCGCCGGGCGCCGATTGCGTGGTCCCGGTGGAGGACGCCGGCGGTGAGGCCGGCTCGGTCACCATCGAGCGAGGCCGCAGCCGAGGCGAATACGTGCGCGAGCCGGGCACCGATGTCCGCGCGGGCGAGGAGCTGGTCGGCGCGGGCACCACGCTGGCTGCCCGGCATATCGCGGCCCTCGCTGCCGTGGGACTGCCGACCGTACGGGTGTTCCAGCCGGTTCGCGCCACGGTGATCACCAGCGGTGACGAACTCGTACCCGCGGGCACCGCACTGCGGCCCGGACAGATCTATAACTCCAACGGCATCGCCTTGGCCGCGGCGCTCACCGCCAACGGCGTCACCGTCACCGCCGTCGAGCACAGTGGCGATCAGCCCGCCCAGTTCCGCCGAACACTGACCGCCGCAACCGGTTCCGCGGACGTGGTCTTCACCACCGGAGGAGTCTCCAAGGGGGACTTCGAGGTGGTCAAGGATGTGCTGGAACCGATGGGCGGGCACTTCGGCTCGGTCGCCGTGCAGCCGGGTGGGCCGCAGGGCCTGACCGTCGTCGACGGTGTTCCGGTGCTCAGCTTCCCAGGAAATCCGGTGAGCGCGATGGTGTCGTTCGAGGTGTTCGCGCGGCCGATACTGCGTCGTCTCGCGGGGCTGCCGGAGATCGAGGTGTTCGAGCTGCCGCTGTTGACCGCGATCCGATCACCGCAGGGCAGGCGGCAGTTCCTGCGCGGGCGTCTGGCGCACACGGCGGGCGGGCCGCGCGCGGTGGAGGTGGTGTCCGGACCGGGTTCGCATCTGGTGGCGAGCATGGCAGCGGCCGACGTGCTCATCGATGTGCCCGCCGAGGTCGGTGCCCTGCCGGTCGGTGCGCCTGTGCGAGTGTGGTCGCTGTGAACGAGTTGTCGCATGTGGACGCCGAGGGTCGCGCCCATATGGTTGATGTGAGTGCCAAGGCCGAGACCACACGGGTCGCGGTCGCGGCGGGTGAATTGCGCACCACCGCCGATGTGGTCGCCTTGGTGCGGGCCGATGATCTGCCCAAGGCCGATGTGCTCTCCACCGCGCGGATCGCCGGTATCGCGGGTGCGAAGAAGACCTCCGAACTGATCCCACTCTGCCATCAGCTGGCCTTGTCGTCGGTGAAGGTGGCGTTCGGATTCACCGAGGACGCGATCACCATCGAGGCGACAGCGAAGACCAAGGGCCCCACCGGTGTCGAGATGGAGGCGCTGACCGCTGTGGCGGTCGCCGGGCTGACGCTGCACGACATGGTCAAGGCCGTCGATCCGGCTGCCGTGCTCACCGGGGTCAGGCTGCTCACCAAAGAGGGTGGCAAACGTGGACATTGGGAGCGACCGGAGTCGCGGACAGGCACCAGCCTAGTCGAAACAGCGGCACCGGATGGTCAGGTCACCGCCTCGGAATCGGTCACTACTGCCGCGGCGCCAGAGCCGACACCCGCGCTTCCGAATCGATCGGCCGTCGTATTGGTTGCCTCGACCGGAGCCGCCGCAGGCACCCGCACCGACACCACCGGACCCGCGCTCGCCGAATGGTTGACCGCACTCGGCTTCTCGGTGCGCGGTCCACTGATCTACGCCGACGCCGATATCGCGGCTGGGCTTGCCGATGCCTTGCGGGAAGCCCCCGCCCTGGTCCTCAGCACCGGCGGCACCGGCGCGTCCCCCACCGATTCCACTCCGGAAGCCACCCTTGCCGTGCTGGATCGGGAACTGCCCGGCGTGGCCGAAGCCATCCGGCAGCGTGGCACCGCGAAGTTCCCGCTCGCGGCGCTCAGCCGAGGTGTCGCGGGTCTGGCCGGGCGGACGGTCGTGGTGAATCTGCCGGGCTCACCCGGCGGCGTCAAGGACGGTATCGCAGTGCTCGAGCCGCTGCTCGAGCATCTGCTCGCACAGGTCGCAGGAGGCGGTGACCATGACAACGGATGATCTGGTGCGATTGGCCGAGATCAGTGATCAACCGCTCGATCCGGTCGCGGTGGATGCCGCCGTTGCCGGTCCCGAGCACGGCGCGGTCGTCGTGTTCACCGGCGTGGTGCGCAACCATGATGGTGGGCAGGCGGTTTCGGCGCTCGAATATTCGGCCCACCCCGAAGCCCAACGATTCCTGCATCGGTGCTGCGCCGAGCAGGCCGCATCGTCGGGACTTCCGGTGGCCGCCGTTCATCGGGTGGGCGATCTGACGGTCGGCGATCTGGCCATCGTCGTCGCGGTCGCGGCACCGCATCGGGCCGAGGCATTCACTGCCTGCGCCGAGCTGGTGGACCGCATCAAACACGAGGTGCCGATCTGGAAGCGGCAGCTGTTCGCCGACGGACTGTCGGAGTGGGTCAACGCCTGCGGCTGACGATGTCAACGGCGCGACACTCGCCCATAGCTCGAGATGTCGCACACGCGACAGTTTTTCCATGTTTACCCCGAGATTCCATCGGGTAAACTTTGCGCCCTTTTTCATGACGAATCGTGGGATGTCCGTATACGGTTGCCCCCAGGCGCTGAACGGTCTCCCGAACAGGAGAGGGGCATTGCGAACTGACCAGATCTCATTGCATCGCTTCGTCATCGGCGAGCTCACCGCGGCCGGACTCGACCGCGACAAGCTGATCCGCGACATCGGCCTTCCCGGGTGGGCACTGGCCAGCCCGGAGGCACATGTTCCGAGCGAGATCTTCGCACGGCTGTGGGAAGTCGCCGAACACGAACTCGGTGATCCGAATGTCCCACTACGAGTGGCGAACAGATACAGCCTTGGCTGCCTGGGCCTCTACGACTACTTGTTCTCCACGGCGCCCGACCTCGGCTCCGGCCTACACACCCTCGGACCGTACGTCACCGCGGTGACCACCAATCACCGCTGGGGCCTGGTCCCCGAGGGCGACGACGAAATCACCCTCTCCATCGAGATGGTCGATACCGACGGCCACAGCCGTCAGCAAATCCATCTGTGGGCACTGGCGGCGGCCGTGACCCGCAGCCGCCTGGTGATCGCGGCACCGGTGATCCCGGTCCGAGTTCGGCTGCGCCAGGCGGCACCGAGGTCGCTGGACACGTTTGTCGAAGTATTCGGCACAACCGATATCCAGTTCAACGCGTCCGTCGATACGGTCACGTTCCGGGCGGCCGATATGAATCTGCCGCTGACGTCCACCGACCCATCGCTTGCCACGGTGCTGCGACCACTGGCCGACGCGCTGCCGCCGCCGCCCCCGCTGGCCACCACCTGGGCGGACCAGGTCGCGACAACCCTGGCCAAGGCGCTGGAGGTCGGTGAGATATCGCTCGAGGCCGTCGCCCGGCGGATGGCCACCAGCCCACGGACCTTGCAGCGGAGACTGATGGAGGCCGGGACGACGTGGCGTCAAGAGGTGGACCGGGCGCGCGCGATCCGATTGGCGGAGGCCACCGCGACCGGTCCCCTCACCCGAGCCCGCCAGGCCCAGTTGCTCGGCTACACCGATCCGGGTTCGATTCGGCGTGCGGCACAGCGCTGGTCGGTCACCCCGGCACACCGCCGCTGCGAGCAGTTGGACTGAACGCCGCCGGCCGGCCGGCGGCGTTCGGCCGTGGGCGCTACTTCAGGAAACGGGCGGCGATGCGCCAGAAGGTTCCACCCTCGATGGACCGGAAGTCCCAGCTTCTGGCGGCAGCGTGCGAGGCGGCGACGATGGCGGGTACGTCGAAATCGTAGCGGGTCGCCGTTCCCTTGGCTTCCAGCGCGGCAATCACATAGGCGGTGGCGGTCTCCCTGGTGGCGTACATGGCACTCTCCCCTCGTCGAGCGAACTCGGTACTGTCCGCATTGCACCGGGGCTATCGCTAGGCGACACGCCTAGCGCGGCGACACAGCGAACATGTTTCGAGTTTTGTGCGATGAGTGCGGCGACGCCAGCGCCTATTGCGCCAGATTAGTGATAAACGCGCCAATTTCGGATTCAGTGCGGCACGTGACGCCAGATCGGCAGCATTGATTGTGCGTCGAGCAATTCATCGCCTGCGTGCACGGCCTCGCCCAAACGCTCGAGGGCCAGCTCGGTATCCAGACCCGAACCGATGAGCACCAACCGGGTGGTGCGTTCCTCACCGCGGCGCCAATTCGTCGGCCCACACACGATATGCCGACCTACCATATGCAGCACGAACTTTCGGTGTTCGCCCGCGACTGCGAATGATACGAAACCCTTCGCACGGAACAGACCGGCCGGCGGATCCTCCAGAAAACGAGCCAGCAATCGCGGATCGAGATCGCCTGCACTGGTGAACGAGGCCGTGTCGTATTCGTCGTGCAGATGACGATGCCCGTCGGCGGGATCGTGGTGATGTTCGGCGAGCAATTCGTCGAAACTCAATTGCTGCGCCGCCCGCGGCGCTTCGCGCAACGGTTCGTCGAAGAGCAGCCCGGGTTCGATCCGGCCGTGCGTAGTCGCATATACCGGTGCCGGGTCGATGAGTGCGGCGATCTCTTCGCGCAGACTCATCAGCCGGGACTGATCGACGCGATCGGCCTTATTGACCACCACCAGATCGGCCAGGCGCAGATGGTCGGCCAGTTCCGGATGCCGCGCACGGTTGTCCGGGAACTGTTCGGCGTCGACCACTTCCACCAGCCCGCCGTAGCGGATACGCGGATTATCGCTGCCGACCACCATCCGGATGAGGTTGCGCGGTTCGGCGAGGCCGCTGGCCTCGACCACGATGACATCGATTCGGGCACTGGGCTGGGCCAGGCGATCGAAGAGCTCATCCAGCTCGCTGACGTCGACCGCGCAGCACACGCAGCCGTTACCGAGCGAGACCATGGCATCGACCTGGCCCGCCACCAGCATCGCATCGATATTGATCGCGCCGAAGTCGTTGACAACGACTCCGATCCGGGTGCCGCGGTTGTCGCGGAGCAGATGATTGAGCAACGTCGTTTTGCCGGACCCTAGAAACCCGGCGACGATCACGACAGGAATCGACTGGGCCACCCGGACACCCTACTGGCACCGGCCGACACCTTCCGCACAGCCGGATGCCCACCGGCTACGGGCAGGTGGGCATCCGGGTAGGCCGTGGATTCAGTCTGTCGGTGAGAACAGCGCGGCGGCCAGGGTGTAGGCGAGGTTGATCAGTTCCGCGGTGATCGCGGTGTCGTCCATGCCGAGCGCCTTGGCCAGCGGCATCAGCAACTCCATCACCGTGCCGACCACACCGTTGTCGGACTCCGGCTCGGGCGTCTTACTGCTCGATCCGCTCGGCGGTGTGGTGGTGCCCGGCGTCGCCTTCGGCGTAGTGGTCGAGGGCGTCGACTGCGGTGCGTTCGCGCCGGGAGCGGTCCGGGAGTTGTTGATGCCCGGTCGCTGCGCTGGCGCGGCCGGAGCCGTGGTGGTGGTCGTGGTGGTCGGCGCTTGGGAGGTGGACGGCGCAGGCGCCCCGGCCGGAGCGGGTTCGGTCGTCGGCGCCGTGGTCGTCGACGGCGTCGTGGTCGTCGACGGCGCCGGGCTCTCGGGTGCGGCCGCGGGTGTCTGCGGCGCCGGAGCCGGCGCGACCGCCGGACTGTCGACACCGCTCTCGGGCGCCGCCACCGGGGTGTCGCCCGCCGGGGGCGCACCGAGCAGGTAGCCGACCAGGCCGGTGGTGATGGCAATGGCGTGCTTCAGCTGACCATCGTCACTTTCGAGCAGTGCGGCGTCCTCCGGGTTGGCGCCGTTGCCCATTTCGATGAACACATCGGGCACGGTGGTCAATGCCGGTCCGGCCACATCGGCGCGGGTTTGCAGACCATCGACCACGCCCGCGTAGTTCGCCGACGGGAACCCCGACGACAGGTAGGCATCGCGCATCGACTTCGACGCCGCCAGACCGCCGGTCGACTGCGCCCGGTCGGCAGCGGCATCCGGAATCGGCAGCTGCGGCACGATGACATGGAATCCGCGATACTGCGCGGGAGCTCCGTCGGCGTGGATGCTGACCGCGACGGCCGCACCGGATTCGTTGGCGGCCCTGGCCCGCTCATCGATACAGCCGCCCCAGCCGCTGTCGTCCTGACGGCTGAGCAGCACCTCGGCACCGAGGCTTTCCAGCGAGGTCTTGACCAACTGGGCGACATTCCAGTTGATGGTGTGTTCGGCGACCCCGTTGAGTGAGGTCATGCCGGTGGTCTGACAGTCCTTGGTGCCGCCGCGGCCATCGCTGACCTGGCGGGACAAGTTCTCGGTGTGGTTCGGACCCTGATGGCCGGGATCGAGGAAAACGGTCTTGCCCGCCAGCTTGGTGGCCATGTCCGGCGAAATCGGTTCGGCGGACGCGGTGACACCGGACAGGGTGACCGTCATCGCCGCGCTGACGGCGGCGCAGATACCGGCCTTGACGATGTTCGGCTTCATGTGCGGTCGGCGCCCCGGGACGGAGCGCCCCTCCCTTCCCACTAGCTTCCCACTAGCAACACCAAACCCAGTGGTTCACTCTGGTCACAGCGGCAACCGCAGCGCAACCCCCGTTATCGAAGTGTGATCTGAGACATGACTGTTTACCGTCAGTGCCGAAGGAAGAGACGTCAGCGCAGGTCAGGCCACTCGCGGCAATTGCCGCAGGGCGCGCAGCGCATAGTGGACCCGGGTCTTGACCGTGCCGACCGGGATCCCGAAATCGGCCGCGACCTCTTGATAGGCCCGGTCACGCAGGATCACTTCGACGACCGCCGCGCGTTGCGAATCGGGCAGCCGGGCCAGCAGATCGTCGACCAGCAAACCGTCGACGAGGCCATCGGCGAAGTCGGGATGGGAGTAACGGACGTCGCTGAGTTCGGACACCTCTTCCCAGCCGGTGTCGCCTGGCCTGCTCGCACGCGCCCGTGCCATATCGATCATGACGTTGCGCTCGATGGCCAGCAGCCAGGTCCGGATGCTGCCCTTGCGTTCATCGAAGCGGGCACATGATCGCCAGGCCCGCAGCAGCGTCTCCTGTACGGCCTGCTCGGCCAGCCCCTGATCGCCCAGCGCGTGCATCGCCCGCCAGTGCAATAGTGCGCGATCCTCGGCCAGCACGGACGCAAGTCCGTCATCGGTGCACAATCGGGCACAGCCTGCCGCGCACGCGGATCCGGAAACCATTCGAGCCGAGCGACAACCTGTCATGTAAGAGTTATCGCAGCCGAGAGTCTCAGTGACATCACTCTCACGACATTGATTTGTGCGAATCGACAGAAATCCCCGATTCGACCGAATGGCGCACACCATTCTGGTAGATCTGCGCAGGGAGATTCGGGGATCTCTCGAGACAGGCCGCGCCGTGCGGCGAATAAGCGGGATTCGAGGAGACATCGTCATGCGGGCAGGCACGCTGGTCATTGCCGGGGCCATTGCATCGGTCACCACATTGCTCGGCGGTGGTACCGCTGCCGCCGCACCAGCCCCGGTGATGCCGCAGGACGGCGTCTATATCGTCGGTGTCGATATCTCCCCCGGACTGTGGGAAGCACCGGGAACGCCGGATCAAGCGCATGGTTGTGATTGGCGGCGGCTGTGGAAGGTCGAGGGTGACAACACCGATATGCGCTATGTCCGGGCCAACAACTACACCCGCGATACCCCGGTCCGAGTCCTCATCGAAGCGCACGATGTGGCGTTCCGGACGGTGAATTGCGGGCCATGGCGCCAGCTGCCCACGCCGCCGAACAGCGGCTCCGCCGGCACCCTGCCGACCCGCGGCTGACCGAAGCGGCCGGCCCACATCGTGAGCCGCTGCCCCGATCACGCGCTATCGAGCGCCGTTCAACAGCATTAGGGTCGGACCATGACGAGGACCAAGATTCTGATCACCGGCGCGAGCGCGGGGCTCGGCGCGGGTATGGCGCGGGCATTCGCCGCGAAGGGCCGCGATCTGGCGCTGTGCGCCAGGCGCCTCGACGCGCTCGAAGCATTACGCGACGAGCTGACCGCCGCCTACCCCGGCATCACGGTCACGGTGCGCGCGCTGGACGTCGACGATCACGACGCGGTTCCCCGCGTGTTCGGCGAACTGCGTGATGAACTCGGCGGCCTCGACCGGGTGATCGTGAACGCGGGCATCGGCAAGGGCACCAAGATCGGCACCGGGCGCGCGGATGCCAACCTCGCCACCGCCACCACCAACTTCGTCAGCGCACTGGCGCAAACCGAGGCCGCGCTGGCGATCTTCCGGGAACAGAACTCCGGCCATCTGGTCCTGGTCTCCTCAATGAGCGCGGTCCGCGGGTTCCCCGGCACGAGGGCCGCCTATTCGGCGAGCAAGGCCGGATTGGCCGCACTCGGCGACGGGCTGGCCGTCGAGCTGAGGAGATCACCGATCGCGGTAACGACCCTGCTGCCCGGCTTCATCGCCACCGATATGGTGGCCACCTCCGGCGACACTCGGCTGGTCGCCCCGCTCGAGCAGGGTGTCGGCGCGATGGTCGAGGCGATCGAGGCCGAGCGGGTGCGCGCGTGCGTCCCCGGATGGCCGTGGCGGCTGTTCGATCTCGTGTTACCCCGGCTTCCGCGTGCGGTGATCGCCAAGTTCAGCTGATCGCTTTCGGGCAGACTCGTGATCATGATCGATACCGAGGGCACCAGGTTGTTCCACCAGACGATGCCGTTCACCGAACGGCTCGGCGTCGAAGTACTCGAGCACGGTCCGAGGCTGGTTCGCAGCAGACTGGCATGGGACGAGTCGCTGTGCACCCTCGGCGGGGCGATGCACGGCGGCGTGCTCATGTCGCTGGCGGATGCGACGGCCGCGGTGTGTGCGTTCCTCAACCTGCCCGAGGGCGCGACCGGCACGACGACAGTGGAGTCCAAGTCGAACTTCCTGCGCGCCATCCGGTCGGGTCACGCGGTCGCCTCGAGCACGGCACTGCACCCCGGTCGTCGGTTCATCGTGGTGGAAACCGAAATCCACGACGACGCCGACAAACTCGTCGCGAAAGTGACCCAGACCCAAGCCGTGCTCTGAGCCGGAGCCGAACAACCCTTTAAGTCCGCCTTAAGGCCGCGTCAAGATCACGACGGCATCGTCATCGGTGCCGGCCGGACCTGTTCCGAGAGGGGGGAGCAGGTCCGGGCGGTGCGCAAATCGGCACGGCGGCAACCTTTCCGCGAACTCCGCGTCCGCCCGCTCGCTCGCACCGACGGGTTGCGGGGGCATCGCTCGGCATCCTACGATCCCGCTCGGCCCACCGAACACCAGCAGAGACGGGATTGTCTTGCCGAACGCGCATCCGGGACACCACAGTCCGCGCCGCCGCTTCACCGGCCGCCGTTTCCTCGGCGCACCCGCCGCCGCATTGGTCGCGGTCGCCGCGGGTTTCCTGGCACCGGCTCCCGCACTCGCCGACCCCGCGTCCTGCCCGCCCGCCGCGGTGTCCACCGCAACGGCCGCGCGGGTACCGCTGCTGGATTGGTCGGAGAACGTCGGTTTCGATGCCGACGGAAACCTCTGGGTCTCGCGCATCTTCCGCAATGTGGTGGAGCGTTATGACAGGGCGGGCAACCTCACCGCCACCGTCCCGGTCACCTTTCCCGGTGCGGTACGCCCTGGCCCGGACGGGCTGTTGTACGTCAACTTCGGCAACATCACCACGAGCACGATCATGAAGACCGGTGGTGTCGTCCGTTTCGACCCGTCCGCGCCGAACCCGGTGCCCGAGGTCTTCGTCGACAACATCGGCATGGCCAACGGCGCTGCTTTCGACGACGACGGCTACCTCTACATCACCGATACCGGCGGCGGCATCATCCGGGTGCGCCGCGACGGCAGCATCGACCGTGAGTGGACCGCCGCCGCGCCACAGGACTTCGGCCTCAACGGCATCGTGGTGCAGGGCGACGCGCTGTATGTGACGCTGCTGTCGAGCCCGACGGCGCGGATCCTGCGCGTCCCGATCGCCGACCCCGCGCATCCGAGTGTGGTGACCGATCTGTCTCCTCAGTCGAATCCCCCTGCGCTGCCCGACGATCTGACCGTCGGCCCCGACGGCATGCTCTATGTGAGCACGGCGACCGGCCGGTTGGCTCGTGTCGATGCCGCCACGGGCAGCACCTGCACGGTGGCCGCGACCCAGCCGATCACCGCTCTGGCCGTATCGCCCGGCCCGGATGCCACGGTGTTCGCGGGCACCGAGGGCGGCGACGTCCTGCGCATCCGGTTGAGCCAGGACAACTGACAGCAGCACAGCGTCACCACGCAGGCACCCGGGTCAGGCGGCCCTCGCCTCGGCTACTTGCCGTGCGCGCGTAGCTGATAGAGCCCCTCGGTCTCCGCGACCACCACACCGTTGGTGTCGGTGACGACCGCCTTCAGTGTGAAATCGGACTTGCCCGCGGCGGCGGCTTCATCGACGATCCTGGCGATCTCCTCCTCGGAGAGGGTCGCCTCGGCGCGCACATCGGTCTTGGCCGGTTTGCGGAAGTAGATGTGCAGATCCTTGACCAGCGGATAGAACTCCGAATTGTCGAAGGTGGCGATCGCGATCGCACCGCCGAGGATCTCGGCGACGGTGAACAGCACCCCTGCGTACATCACCCCGAAGTGATTGCCGTTGCCCTCCGCGGGCACCGAGGTGGCCGCATACCCGCGCCGCACCTCGACCGCCTGCACGCCCATCGTGTGCGCGATGGGGATGGTGTATTCCATCGCCCCGTTCACGATCTCGGTGAAGGGTGGCGTTTCAACGTCGCCCATGGGCAAACCGTCCTTTCAACAGATTCGAGCGTCCGGCGACAGCCGGACAATGGGCGTGCCCTCGGAACGAGCCCGATATTGGCACATCGCCAATACTGGCACGGCTGAGCTGTCCGCGAAAGACGGCTATCATCTGTATCGAGGTCGCCCATTCCCGCGGCCGACCGGACGATCGAAACCGTACCCGGGCAGCGACAAGACGGTATTCCCGAAAGGAATAACCGCCATGGCATGGGCAATTTTGGTTGCGTCCGGCATTCTGGAAGCCGTCTGGGCCACCGCACTCGGCAAATCCGAAGGGTTCACCCGACTCGCACCGTCGGCGGTGTTCGGTGTCGCGCTGGTGCTGTCCATGGCAGGCCTCGCCTACGCGATGCGCACCCTGCCGGTGGGCACCTCGTACGCGGTGTGGGTCGGCATCGGCGCCGCACTCACCGTCCTCTACGCGATGGCCACCGGCTCGGAGAGCGTGTCGGTGCTGAAGATCGCCCTGTTGGTGCTGATCGTCGGGGGTGTGGTCGGGCTGAAGCTCGCCCACTGACCACTCAGGCGGTATCGAATTCGCCTGCCCCGGAGGGCCTGCGTGGTGACGCTGCGCTACCGCCTCCGGCCCTTGACCAGGTCAGGCGGTGTCGAATTCGCCTGCCCCGGAGGGCCTGCGTGGTGACGCTGCGCTACCGCCTCCGGCCCTTGACCGGGTCAGGCGACCACAGCCTTCGGTGTCGCCGGAATCTCGTCGGTGCTGGCATCGGGCACCTCGGTACCACGGATCGAGGTGCCTGCCGTCTCTCGCAGGAACGCCCAGGCGACCAGGCCGATCAGTGCGGCGCCGATCATGTAGAAAGCAGGGAACAACGACCAGCCGGTCGATTCGATGACCGCCTCGTTGACCAGTGGCGCGGTACCGCCGAACACCGCCGTCGACACGTTGTAGGCGAGGGCGAAGCCGGCGTAGCGCACATGAGTCGGGAAGATGGCGGGGAACGTCGCGGAGATGGTGGCCAGCTGCGGGATATAGAACAGTCCGAGCACCACGAAGCCGAGCACGGCCCATGCGGTGCCCACACCCATCAGCCAGTACATCGGCACCGCGAGCACGGCGAGCCCGACCAGCGACACCAGCCACAGCGGCCGCCGCCCGACCCGGTCGGAGAGCCCGCCGAAGAACGGGATGCACACCATCATCACCAGCTGGCCGATCAGCATCATCGTGGTGGTGGTCGATTCGTCCAGGCCGATCGTCTTCTGCAGATACGTCGGCTGGTAGGTGAGCAGGGTGTAATTGACCACGTTCAACGCGACGACGAGCCCGGCGAGGGTGAGCAGTTCGCGCCGGTAGGAGGTCACCAGCTCACGCAGACCGGTCGGCGGGTGCGGGTTCTCCGAGACCTCGGTGAAGACCGGCGACTCGTCGAGCCGGGCCCGCAGGTACCAGCCGATCAGGCCGAGCGGGACGGCCAGCAGGAACGGGATCCGCCAGCCCCAGTCGTGCATGGCATCCGAACCGATGGCCAGCTGGCAGGCCAGCACGACGGCCGAGCCGCCGACGAACCCGCCGAGGGTGCCGAACTCCAAGAAGCTACCGAGGAAACCGCGCCTTTTGTCGTTGGCGCATTCGGCCAGGTAGGTCGCGGCACCACCGTATTCGCCGCCGGTGGAGAAGCCCTGGATCACGCGCAGCAGGATCAGCAGGATCGGCGCGAGCACACCGACCTGACCGTGCGTGGGCAGCACACCGATCAGACCGGTCGCGGCGGCCATCAACAGAATCGTCGTCGCGAGGACGGCTTTACGCCCGACGCGGTCGCCGAGCGGACCCCACACCATGCCGCCGAGCGGCCGCAGCACGAAGGAGATGGCGAAGCCGAGCATGGTGCCGAGCGTCCCGAGTTCGCCGGGGAAGAAGGCGTCGGTGAGGTAGGTGGCCGTCGCGGCGTAGACACCGTAGTCGAACCACTCGGTGGCATTTCCCATCGCCGACGCGGCGACCGATCTCTTGATTCGCCCGGCTTCCGGTGTTCGGTCCGTCACGAGCACGTCCTCTCCGGCCCGCCGAACCACCCCTGCTGGCTCGACCGGCACTGATTCGTTCAGCCCATCGGCCACAGCTGTGGCCGAGGGCTCGACACGAAGAACTTCGATACCCGCTTCTGCTCGGTAGTAAACATTCCGCTACCCCGACCACCCCTACGAACCGCCACGCCGACCTGCGAATCGACGGTGGAACGTGATTCCAATCACAGTGACGTGACATGGGGTGGGTCACAGGGTTTCGCCCATGGTGGCAATGGCCGCCGTTCGGCGTCGGTCACCGCGATATGACACGATCGGCGGGCCGACACGATCGGCGGGCGGAAGGATGCGCATGGGCTCAACTGTTTTCGCGGTCGCGCTACCGGTCGCACTCGGCATCGTCATGTTCGGTCTCGGGTTGACGCTGACCGTCGAGGATTTCGCCAGGGTGGTGAAATATCCCAAGGCGGCGCTGGTGGCGTTGACCTGCCAGTTGGTCGTGATGCCGATCATCTGTTTCGGCTTGGTGAAGGCCTTCGGGCTCGACGGCGCACTCGCTGTCGGCATGATGCTGCTTGCCGCCTCACCCGGCGGCTCGTCGGCGAACCTGTTCAGCCATATCGCGGGCGGCAATGTGGCGCTGAACGTGACGCTCACCGCGATCAATTCGGTGCTCGCGGTGTTCACGCTTCCGGTTGTGGTCGGCCTGTCGTATGCGGTCTTTCTCGACGACGGCGCGGGTCTCGGGTTGCAACCGGCCAAGTTCTTGCAGGTCTTCGCCATCGTGCTGGTGCCCGTCGCGCTCGGTATGTGGGTGCGCCGCCGGTGGACCGAGTGGGCGCTCCGTAGGCAGCGCACAGTGAAGATCGGTTCGGGCGTCGTACTCGTCCTGGTGGTCTGCGCCGCGCTGTTCTCCGAATTCGACGCCTTCACCGACCATGTGGGCGAGCTCGGGGCAATCGCGCTGCTGCTGTGCACGATCGGGCTCGGCATCGGTTACGGAGTGCCGCGGCTGTTCGGTGTGCGCCACGGGGATGCGATCGCCTCGAGTATGGAAATCGGTGTGCACAATGCGGCATTGGCCATCGCGGTCGCGGCGACGGTGCTGAACAACGACACGATGGCCGTGCCCGCCGCCGTCTACGGTTTCCTGATGAATATTCCTGCGGGCGTGGCGACCGTGATGTTCGCGCGGTCGCGGACCGAACAGGCATCCGCGGAACCGGGCGCCGAATCATTGACGGCCGATCGAAGCGCCTGAGCATCCGGTGTGCGAGTAGGCCCGCTACCCGCACACCGGTCGGCTACGTCGTGGCGCGCTCGGCGTCCCGCGGCTCCGGCAGCACTCCGTCCGCGCGGAACGCGGCGAGGTACCGGTCGATGACCTCGGAGGTGATCGCCGGGCAGACGATCCCCGCCGGATCGAGGGCGGAACGCGCCGCGCTGTCGTCGAGAATCACATCGGCGACACCAGGATCGCCCAGGTCGGCGTAGTTGCCGAGCAGCAGGGTCGCGCGCATCAGGTCGTCATGGCCGACGGCCTGTTCGGTCAGGCGTTGCTTCGCTTCGTCCAGATCGACGGTGTCGATGCGATAGCCCATCCGGACCAGCCCGGCCACGATGTCGGCCACCCGGGTCGGCGTGGTGTTCACCAGGTGATAGCGGTCGGCATCGGGAAGACCGGTGTTGGCGATGGCAACCAGGGCACGAGCCACGTAGTCGACCGGGGCGAGCGAGACCGCGGTGTCCCCGAGATCCGGCGTGACACCGAGCAGCGCGGCGGCGCGCACCATGGTCCACATCGAGTCGTCGGCACTCATCACGCCGGTATCGACGGAACCGCAGATGAGACCGGGCCGGTACACCGCGACGGGAACACCGCGCGCGCCCGCCTGGAGCACCAACTGCTCCGCCACCCATTTCGCGGCCACATAGCCGTGCCTGGTGACCTCGGCCGCCGGAATATCGCTGTCCTCCAGCACTACTCCGCTGGTCTCGGTGCCGAGTACGGCGTTGAGGGTGGAGACGAAATGCACCGGTTTGATCCGGACGGTGGTCGCCAGCCGCAGGACCTCTGTGGTGCCGCCGACATTGGCCGCGCGCAAATCGGCATAGGACTCCAGGTGATTGACCCGGGCGCCGTTGTGGTGGATGACGCTGATCCGGGCGGCCAGATCGGCGAAGTCGGCCTCGCTCAGCCCGAGTCGCGGCTGCTCGAGGTCACCGGGCACCGCGACGACCCGTTCGGCCAGATCGTGGTTGGGCAACTGGTAGCGCGCCAGCGCGGTCGTGATTCGGCGCAACCCGTCTGCGCGATCACGGCCGCGCACCAGGCACCAGATGCGGGAATCGGTGCGGTCGAGCAGTTCCCGCAGCAGATGCACGCCGAGGAAGCCGGTGGCACCGGTGAGCAGGACGTCACCGGTGTCCACCGGCGGCACCAGGTCGGCGATATCGATGGCCGGGTCGAGGCGCGTGTCGGCGACGAGGCCCGCGACCCACCGGTCATCACGTTCGGCGGCCGGTTCGAGGGCCGTGATCGCGCGTACCGTCGGCTGTTCGAAGACGGTGCGCGGATCGACCTCGATGCCGAGTTCTTCGGCCAGCCGGGTACGCAGGGTGAACACGAGCAGCGAGGTGCCACCGAGATCGAAGAAGGTGTCGTCGAGACCGATCGTGTCGATACCGAGGACATCGGAGAAGACCGCGGCTACGGCGATTTCGCGTTCGGTGGTGGGTACGGCGCTCGAGTCGCTCGCGGTAGGGGCGTTGGCCGCGATGGCAGCGGCCCTGCCCTGATCCTGCAGTGCATGCCCGTGCTCCGGTGAGCCCTCCTGCCCACCGAGGACACTCGCCGGATCACCGACGATCCGAGCCACGACATCCTGGAAGCGCCGTGCGATGCCCGCCACGGTCGCCCGGTCGTACCGTTCGGTCGCGTAACGGAATTCGGCGGTGATCCCCTCACCTGCGGGCTGGGGACGCAGCGTGAGCGCGAGTTCGAAATGTGTACTCTCGCGCGGAAGGTCCAGCGCTGCCACGCGGAGCCCATCCAATTCCAGCTGTGGCAGCGCGGGCAGGTTCTCGAAGGAGAACACCGTCTGGAACAGCGGCGAACGCCCCTCGACGCGTGGCGGATTCACCGCCTCGACGATCTGGTGAAACGGAACATCAGCATTGTCGAAGGCGTCCAGTGTCGCCGCCCGGACGCGGGCCAGCAGCGCGGTGAACGGTTCGCCGGGCTCGACCCGCACCCGCACGGGCAGGGTGTTGACGAACATGCCGACCAGGTGGTCCAGCGCGGGATGGCCGCGACCGGCCACCGGCGTGCCGACGGTGATATCGCTGCTGCCGCACAACTCGTGCAGCAGCATGATGTACGCGGCGTAGGTGACCATGAAGACGGTGGCCTCGTTGCGGGAGGCCAGTTCGGTGAGCGCGGCCGCGGTCGACCGATCGATCTCGACATCAACCGTGGCGCCGGGGCCTTCGCTCGCGCCGGGGCGGTCGGCTGGCAATGCCAACTGGCCGGGAGTACCTGCGAGGGTGTTGGTCCAGTGCGCGAGCTGACGAGCGGCCACCGAACCGGTGTCGGCACTGCCGCCGAGCCGATTCTGCTGCCACAGTGTGTAATCGGTGTACTGGACCGGCAACGGCGTCCATGCGGGCGCAAAGGCGGCGGCGTGTGCGGCGTAGGCCGTGGTCAGGTCTGCGACCAGGGGCCCGAACGACCAACCGTCGGCGGCGATGTGATGGGCGACGAGCACAAGGACGTGCTCGGTGGCGCCGAGTCGCAGCAGCCGCACTCGCACCGGGAGATCGCGGGTGACGTCGAACGGCGCGCTGGTGATCGCGGACAGTCGCTGGCCGAGGTCCGCGCGGTCGATGTCGACGGGCGCGAGGTCGATCAGCTCGGCAGCCCTGGTGGTGGGCAGCATTCGCTGATACGGCCCGGCAGGCGTCTCCGGATAGACAGTGCGCAGCACCTCGTGACGGTCGAGAACCGCAGTAACGGCGGCTTCGAGGACCACCGAATCCAGTGGACCGGTCAGGGTGAGCGCGACCGGCAAATGGTAGGCCGCTGATTCCGGCATCAGCTGGTTGAGCAACCAGAGGCGCAACTGGGCGGGTGCCGGCGGAATGCGTTCCGGGCGTGGACCTGCGGTGGGGACAAGCGATTCGCCGGGACGGGAGTCGATGCGAAGCGCCAGGCTCGCGACGGTCGGTGCGTCGAAGACCGTGCGTACTCCGGTGCCGAGGCGCACGGCGAGCTGAGTCGCCGTCAGCGAGGTGCCGCCCAGTGCGAAGAAGTCGTCGCCCGCACCGACCGATTCGACGCCGAGCACGTCGGCGAACACCGCGGCCACCTGCCGTTCCGCGGGAGTGGCAGGCGCGCGGAATCCGGTGCGGCCGAAGACCGGTGCCGGCAGCTTACGGGTATCGAGCTTGCCGTTGGGGGTCAGCGGCAACGCCTCGAGCACCATGTAGGCGGCCGGGCGTAGATAGGCGGGCAGCGCGTCGGCCAGCTCGGCGCGCATCGTGTCGATGTCGATGTGCGCGGCGGGTGTTGGCACCAGGTACGCCACCAGATGCGCTCCGGTGCGTGGATCGGTGTGAACGGTGACCGCCGCACGGGCGATCTCCTTGCGCGCGGTCAGAACGGTCTCGATCTCCCCCGGTTCGATCCGATGTCCGCGCACCTTGATCTGAAAGTCGGTGCGGCCGTGGTAGATCAGCGCCGGATCCGGTCCGTCGGTGATGGTCACCAGATCACCCGTCCGATACAGCCGATCGCCGGGCCGGTACGGGTCGGCGACGAAACGGGTCGCGGTCAACCCCTGCTTGCCGTGGTAGCCGCGCGCCAGCGCAGGCCCGCCGATATACAGCTCACCGGGTGTCCCCGGCGGTACCGGGCGCAGCAGTGCGTCGAGCACGACTGCGCGGAAGCCACGCAGCGGGGCACCGATGGTGACCGGATTGCCTGCGACCAGTTCGCCGATCGTGGCGATATCGGTGGCCTCGGTGGGGCCGTAGCCGTTGCGCATCAGCCGTCCGGGCGCCCAGGCGTCGACCAGATCAGATCGGATGGCCTCCCCGCCGACGCCGAGCACGCGCAGCGACGGCAGCGCCGCAGGATCCAGCGTGGCGAGCACGGCGGGGGTGATGATCGCGTTGGTCACCGCTTCGCGGCGCATCAGCTCGGCCAGATCCGCACCGGCCACCACATAGCGCGGCGCGACGATGAGCGTTGCCGCACCCGCCAGTGCGCACAGCTGCTCGCCGACCGCCATATCGAAGCCCGGCGAGGCGTGGTGCAGGGTGCGGGCCTGCGGATGCAGGTCGTAGCGGTCGCGACGTTCGGTGGCCAGATTCGCCAGGCCGCCGTGGGTCACCAGGACGCCCTTGGGCAGGCCAGTCGAGCCGGAGGTGTAGATGAGGTAGGCCGGATGGGCAGGGTCGAGCCGCGCGCGGCGGTCGGCGTCGGTGATCGGTCCGGCGGCATGACCGGCGATGACGGCGGGAGCGTCGAGCAGCAGCCAGGTCGCTGAATCGGGGAGTTCGGCGCGGAACGGTTCGGTACTGACACCGAGATCCGCGCCGCTGTCGCCGAGGATATGAGCGATGCGCTCGGGCGGATAGCCGGGATCGATCGGCACGAACGCGGCGCCAGCCTTGCTGATCGCCCACACCGCGGCCACCGATTCGGCGGAGCGCTCGAGTACCATGGCAACCAGGGTCTCCGGCCCCGCGCCCGCGGCGATCAGGGCCCGCGCGAGCCGGTCGGTCCAGGCGTCGAACTCGGTGTACGTCCAGCGCCGGTCGCCGTGTACGACCGCCGTTCCCTGCGGGTTGCGCGCCACCGCGGCTGCGATCAGCTCTGCCAACGGCACACTGGATACCGCATCGGTTCCCTGCCATGGCACGAGCTGCGCGCGTTCGGCCGGCCGCAGCACCTCGAGCGACTGCACGACGGTGTCGGCGGGCAGAGTGACGAGGTCGGCGAGGAATCGCACGAAGCGCCCGTGGTGAGCGATCAGCTCATCGCGGGTATACCTGTTCGGGTTGCCCTCGAATTCGATCCGCAGGCCGGTATCGGCGGCCGGGTAGATATTGAGCGCGAGATCGGCCACCGGGCCGGTGGACAGCAGATGCAGCGTGCCGGTGGCTGCGCCGAGATCGACGCCGGCGCGGAAGTTCATGATGTTGACCGCCGGGCCGAATCCCCGCTCGTCCGATCCGCGTTGGGCGATCCGGGCGACGTCTTCGCCACGGAAACGCTGATGGCGCAGCGCTCCGCTCAGCTCGCGCCGTGCCGCGGCGACGATCTCCTCCGTGGTGGCCGCGGGTCCGGTGGCCACCCGCAGCGGCACCACATTGGTCACCATGCCGCCGCCGCGGCGCAGCACAGCGGTGGTGCGTGCGGTGACCGGGAGACTCAACGTCACCTCGGGCAGTCCGGTCATCCTGGCGAGATATCCGGCCAGCGCGGCGACCAGCACTCCGGCGGTACCCGCGCCGGCGGCAGCTCGTTCGAGTGCCGCGTGCAGCCGGGGCTCTAGTACGTCACCGACGACGGTTGCCTGGGCGGCCGGGGCGCCGGGGCGGGTCGCGAGCGTCGCCGGTTCGGGCAGGTCGTCGACCTTGTCCGCCCAATAGCGGCGGTCGGTCTCGTAGCGCGAGGATTGCCGATAGGCGATATCGATGTCGACCAGGGTGGCCGGTGACTGCTCCGTCCCGGCGGGCAGCTCCTGGCCACGCACCATCGCCGCATACAGCTCGGCGTGCCGCTGCTGCAGCCGCATGGCGCCGTAGCCGTCGAGGGCGATGTGGTGCGCGCGGCTGTAGATGAAGTGCCGGTCCGGGCCGATGTGCAGGATCGTCGACTGCAGCGGCGGGTCATTACGCAGGTCGAACGGTGTGCACTGGTCAGCGCGCATCCAGTCGCGCGCGGCCGACTCGGGGTCGTGCTCGGCACGCAGATCGAGATAGCCGATCTCGTCGTCCTGGTCGTAGTCGATCCACTGGCGGACCTGGCCGTCGAACTCGACGTCGAATCGCAGATAGGCACCCATCTCGCGGGCGGCGATCCGGGCCGCGTCCTGATAGGCGATCCGATTCAGCGGACCGACGACGTCGATGTACTGGGTGGTCGTGAGTGGCACGTCACCCAGCAGCTGTTGGGCAAACCACACCTCGCGCTGCGCCGACGCCAACGGCAGGGACTCACCGACTTCGCCGGACGATCTCATCGTGCTCTACCTTGCATCTAGCGGGCCAAAGCCAAGAGGTTAGCCTAACCTTTGCCTGAAATCCACCCGCAAGTAATCGCCAGGTGCGCTTGCTCGAAATTAGCTATCTACCCCTATCGGGTGAGTCTCTGCCGGCACTGCCAGGAGGTTCGGCACGGGAGTACTGTCCGTAGGATCGGATCCATCGGCCATCGGCGAACCTTGGGCGAGGCCATCATGAACAATCGAATCCATTCGGCCACACCCGAACCCGAGCTCGGTTCGCCCGTGCGGACACCGAGCCCGGCAGCCGCGGCCCTGGCGGGAATCCTGGCGGGCGCGATCGTTCTCGGCATCGGACACCTGGTTGCCGCTCTCTTCGCCCCGGACGCTTCGCCGGTCTATGTGATCGGTTCCACCGTCGTCGACACCACACCCCATGCCCTGAAGGAATGGGCCATCCGGGAGTTCGGCAGTGGTGACAAGGCGGTGCTGTTCCTGGCAATGGCGGTGGTGATGACGGTCGCCGCGGCCGTCGCCGGGCTGCTGGACCGACGCCACAGGTACGGCAGCGTGCTGCTCGCGGTGGCCGGGCTGGCGGTCATGTGGGCGGCGGTGCGTCGACCGGACGCGACGATCAGCTGGGCTCTACCCACCCTCATCGGCGTGGTCGCGGGCATCTGCGCACTACGCCTCCTACTGGATCGGGCGCCCGGACAGCCGGACGACACCGATTCCTCGCGTCGACGATTCCTCCGACTGGCCGCCACCGCGGGCGCCGTCGCGGCGGGCTCGGCCGCACTCGGTCACTGGATCGGCGATCGCCTGCGTGACGTTGCCGCGGACCGGGCGGGGTTCACGGTGCCCTCCCCCGTGACGCCCGCCCCCGCAGTTCCCGACGGCACCCAGCTGCCGATCGACGGCATCACCGACTTCGTCACCGCCAACCACACCTTCTACCGCGTCGACACCGCATTGCGCCTACCCGCCCTCACCAGCGACGACTGGCGGCTGCGCATCCACGGCATGGTGGCGCGACCGGTCGAATACACCTTCACCGATCTGCGCGCCAGGCACGCGGTGGCCAGGATGATCACGCTGACCTGCGTATCCAACGAAGTCGGCGGCGATCTGGCGGGTAATGCCCTGTGGACCGGATACCCGCTGGCCGAACTACTCGCCGAGGCAGGCCCGGCGTCCGGTGCGGATATGGTGCTGTCCCGCAGCACCGACGGCTTCACCGCGAGCACACCGCTGGCCGCGCTCACCGACGGCCGCGACGCCCTGCTCGCGGTCGGAATGAACGGGGCACCGCTGCCGGTGGCACACGGCTACCCGGCGCGGCTGGTCGTGCCCGGTCTGTACGGCTATGTCTCGGCGACGAAATGGGTCGTCGAACTCGAAGTCACCCGATTCGATGCGGCGCAGGCCTATTGGACGCGTCGCGGGTGGGCCGAGCGCGCGCCGGTGAAGACCGCCTCACGCATCGATGTTCCGCGCCACCGCGCCACCCTGCCCGCCGGACAGATCGTGGTGGCGGGAGTCGCCTGGGCACAGCACGCTGGCATCGATCTGGTCGAAGTGCAGGTCGACGACCAGCCCTGGCAGCCGGCCACTCTCGCCACCGAGTACTCGACCGACACCTGGCGGCAATGGTTCTGGCCGTGGCAGGCGCAGCCGGGCAACCACACCCTGCGTGTGCGCGCGACCGACCGCACCGGCTACCGCCAAACCGACCAGCGCACACCACCTTTCCCCGACGGCGCGACAGGCTGGCACAGCCGCACGATCATCGTGCGCTGACCGGCTCAGATGCGCCGCATCACCGACACCACCTTGCCGAGTACTACCGCGCGGTCACCGTCGATGACGTCGTAGGCCGGGTTGCGCGGTTCCAGGTAGACGTGCCCATTGCGCCGCCGGTACACCTTCACGGTGGCTTCATCGTCGATCATGGCCGCGACGATGTCACCAGAGTGCGCCTCCTGCTGTTGGCGCACGACCACGATGTCACCGTCACAGATGGCGGCGTCGATCATCGAGTCACCGCGCACCCGAAGGCCGAATACCGTTCCGCGTCCGACAAGTTCACGCGACAGCGTGAGCATGTCGTCGCTGTGTTCCTCGGCGAGGATCGGCGCGCCTGCCGCGATATCACCGACGACCGGCACCGCGACGGTATCCTCGGCCGCCACCCGCTGCTCGGTGTCGCGCAGGAACAGTCGCACATCGATCGGCCGCGCCACCGCATCGCCGCGGCGCAGAAAGCCCTTCTCCTCCAATGCCTTCAGGTGCCGCGACACCGAGGACGCCGACCGCAGTCCCACCGCGTCCCCGAGCTGGCGGGTGCTCGGCGGATAGCCGCGCTCGACGACCCAGCGCTGAATGGTGGCGAGGATGCTGCGCTGCCGCGGCGGCAGCGTCGAGGTGTCGAGGTGCTCGTATCCGCTCACGCGGGAATGGTAGCGGTGCCGAACCGGTCGATCAGCTGCGGACTCGGTCCAGAATCGCGGTGTTGGCCGCGGACCAGGCCGATGAGTTCATGTCACCGAAATCGGCGTGACCGCCGCCCGGGGCACTTGCCTCCCTGTCGGCCGACAACCTCGCCGAATCCGCGATACTCCGGCGGCAGACCTGGTAAAGGTAGGTTTCGTGAGCCGAAAGCTGCTCCGCGCACTCGAGGTCGGCCTGACCGCGGTGGGACTGGCTTGGCTGCTGGCGTCCATACGCTCGGAGGCCGGGGTCGAACTGCTGGTGATATGGAACGGGCTGGCGATCGTCTATATGGTGACGGGCTGGCTGTTGCTTCGCCGCGACCTGCCCGCCGCGCGCCCCGAAGAGCTGTTCGGCCCCCGCTGGTACACAACCGTGCTTGCACTGGTGGCCAGCGGCTCGGGTCTGACGGCGGGTTTCGTCATGGTCGCCGATACCAATGCGGGAGACGAACTCGCGCAAGGAGTGTCGGCGGCCACCGTTCTGGTGTCGTGGCTGTTGCTGCATACGGCGTTCGCGCAGATCTACGCGCACGCGTTCTTCGCCGGTGCAGGTCTGCGCTTTCCGGATTGCCCGACACCCGGGCTGACGGAATTCGTGTACTTCTCCTTCGTCATCGGCACCTCGTTCGCGGTGTCGGACGTGTTGGTCGTGAGCACCGCGATGCGCCGCCGGGTCACCGCGCACAGCGTTCTCAGCTTCTTTTTCAATGTGGCCGTGGTTGCCATCGCGATCGATTGGCTGAAGGGTTGACTGTGCGTGCCGGTCCCCTCAACTACCGGCGCGCATCCAACTTCCGGTGACGCCATCACCAGACCGCGGTGCGGATTCGCGTTGGACGGGCGCGAACCCCTCCGCGGAATCTAGTGCGCCGCCGTGAATCCTGTGTGGAGGTCGGTGAGGATGTCGGTGATGTTTTCGATGCCGACGGCGAGGCGGATGAGGCCGGGGGTGACGCCTGCGGTGAGTTGTTGTTGGGGGGTGAGTTGGGAGTGGGTGGTGGAGGCGGGGTGGATGACGAGGGAGCGGACGTCGCCGATGTTGGCGACGTGGGAGTGCAGGGTGAGGGCGTCGACGAATTTCTTGCCGGCGTCGAGGCCGCCGCGGAGTTCGAACGACACGATGGCGCCGACGCCGTTGGGGGCGAGGTGTTTGCCGCGTTCGTGCCAGGGGGAGGAGGGGAGGCCGGCGTAGGCGACGGATTCGACGTCGGGGTGGCCTTGCAGGTATTCGGCGACCGCGGTGGCGTTGGTGACGTGGCGTTCGATGCGCAGGCTGAGGGTTTCGATGCCTTGGGCGATGAGGAAGGCGTTGAACGGCGACACCGCCGACCCGAGGTCACGCAACAACTGGACGCGGGCCTTCAACGCGTAGGCGGGGGCGCCGAGGTCGGCGAAGACCGCGCCGTGGTAGCTGGGGTCGGGGGTGGTGAACCCGGGGAACCGTGGGGCGCCGTTCTCGTCGCGGATGGTCCAGTCGAAGCTGCCGCCGTCGACGATGACCCCGGCCACGGCCGCGCCGTGCCCGCCCAAATATTTGGTGGCGGAGTGGACGACGATGTCGGCGCCGTGGGTCAGGGGTTGGATCAGGTAGGGGGTGGCGACGGTGTTGTCCACGATCAACGGCACCCCGGCTGTGTGGGCGACCGCGGCGATGCCGGGGATGTCGAACACCGCGCTGCTGGGGTTGGCGATGGTTTCGCCGTAGAAGGCTTTGGTGTTGGGGCGGATCGCGGCCCGCCACTGGTCGAGATCGTCGGGGTCGTCGACGAAGGTGACCTCGATACCGAGTTTGGGCAGGGTGTAGCGGAACAGGTTGTAGGTGCCGCCGTAGAGGTGGGGGCTGGACACGATGTGATCACCGGCGCCGGCGAGGTTGAGGATCGCGTAGGTTTCGGCTGCCTGCCCGGAGGCGACCAGCAGTGCCGCGACACCGCCTTCCAGGGCTGCGATGCGTTGTTCGACCACGTCCTGGGTGGGGTTCATGATGCGGGTGTAGATGTTGCCGGGCTCGGCCAGCCCGAACAGCGCCGCCGCGTGATCGGTATCGCGGAAGG
>NZ_JAAGUY010000015.1 GCF_010868145.1 Nocardia cyriacigeorgica | reverse complement strand
CGTTGTGGTGGGTGTAGGCGGTTTGGGTGAGGTAGCCGCCGCTGGTGTGCAGGATGCCTTTGGGTTTTCCGGTGGTGCCGGAGGTGTAGAGGATGAACAGGGGGTGTTCGGCGTCGAAGGCTTGTGGCTGGTGTTCGGGGGAGGCTTGGGCGACGGTGTCGTGCCACCACAGGTCGCGGCCCTCGGTCCACGGCACCTCGACGTTGGTGCGGCGCACCACCAGCACGTGTTCCACCGTGGTCTCACCCGGTACGCCCATTGCCTCGTCCACCGCCGCCTTCAGTGGCGCCGCGGTACCGCGACGCCACTGCCCGTCGGTGGTGACCACCAGGCGGGCGCCGGCGTCATCGACCCGCTGCCGCAGCGCGGTGGGCGAGAATCCCGCGAACACCACCGAATGTGTCAGTCCCAGCCGCGCGCAGGCGAGCATGGCCACGATGGCTTCGGGCACCATCGGCATGTAGATCGCGACCCGGTCACCGGCGACCAACCCCAGCTCGGTGAAGTAGTTCGCCGCGCGGCTGACCTCGGCCAGCAGGTCGCTGTAGGTGATGGACCGCGAATCGCCGGGCTCACCCTCCCAGTGAATCGCGACCTGGTCGCCGTGACCGTCCAGCACATGCCGGTCGACGCAGTTGTAGGCCACGTTGAGCGTGCCGCCCACGAACCACTCCGCGTACGGTGCGTTGCTCCAATCCAGCACCTGGCTCCACGGCCGGTCCCAGTGCAGCCGCCGGGCCTGCTCGGCCCAGAATTCGAGCCGATCCGCAGCCGCCCGGTCGTAGAGGGCGGTACCGGCATTGGCGTCGGCGGCGAATTCGGCTGCGGGCGGGTAGGCGGCGGGGCTGTCGAGATGGTCGACGGTGACGGTGGTCAACGCGTTCACTCCTATCGAATGAGCAAGGGGGACAATGGGAAGCGGTCAGTGGTCAGTGCGCCACCGCCTTCTCCGCACCCACACCGGTCAGCGAGCGCACCTCCATCTCGGCCGCCTTGGCCGGGTCCTCGCTGTCGCTGCCACCGACCAGGGTGCCGACGATGCCGAGTGCGAAGGCCAACGGGATGGACACGATGCCGGGGTTGGACAGCGGGAACCAGGAGAAATCCGATCCGGGAATCATCGCCGACGTGGAACCCGACACCGCGGGGGAGAACACGATCAGCACGATGGTCGAGATCAGGCCGCCGTACATGCTCCACAGCGCGCCGGTGGTGTTGAACCGCCGCCAGAACAGCGAGTACAGAATGGTCGGAAGATTCGCCGCCGCGGCAACCGCGAAGGCCAGCGCCACCAGGAACGCGATGTTCTGACCGTTGGCCAGGATGCCGAGCCCGATGGCGAGCAGGCCGATCACCACAGCGGTGATACGCGAGACCCGCACCTGGCTGGCCTCATCGGCCTTGCCGCGCTTGAGCACGCTGGCGTAGATGTCGTGGGCGAAGGACGCCGACGCGGTGATCGTCAGGCCGGCAACGACCGCGAGGATGGTGGCGAACGCGACCGCGGAGATCACGCCGAGCAACAGCACACCGCCGAGTTCGAAGGCCAGTAGCGGGGCCGCCGAGTTCTGGCCACCGGCCGCGGCGAGGATCTTGTCCGGGCCGACGATAGCCGCGGCTCCGTAGCCGAGCACCAGGGTGAACAGGTAGAACGCGCCGATCAGGGCGATCGCCCAGACCACCGAGCGCCGGGCTTCCTTGGCCGTTGGCACGGTGTAGAACCGCATCAGCACGTGCGGAAGACCGGCGGTACCGAGCACCAGTGCCAGACCGAGGGACAGGAAGTTCAGCTTCGACATCTCGCTGCCGCCGTACTGTGCACCGGGGGCGAGCACATCGCGGGCGGCGACGGCGTCGTTGGCCGAACCGCTCACCGCGGCCTGGGCGGAACCGAGGATGTCGGACAGGTTGAACCCGAACTTGGCGAACACCACGACCGTCATCACCGCTGCGCCGGTGATCAGCAGGACCGCCTTGATGATCTGCACCCATGTGGTGCCCTTCATCCCGCCGACGAGCACGTAGACGATCATCAGCACACCGACCACGGCGATCACGATGGCCTGTCCGGTCTTACTGGAAATATCGAGCAGCAACGCCACCAGGCCGCCCGCGCCCGCCATCTGCGCCAGCAGATAGAACAGCGATACCGTCAGCGTGGTCAACGCCGCCGCGGTGCGTACCGGCCCCTGCTTCAGCCGGAAGCTCAGCACGTCTGCCATGGTGAATTTGCCGGTGTTGCGCAGCATTTCGGCCACCAGCAGCAACGCGACCAGCCATGCCACCAGGAAGCCGATGGAGTAGAGGAACCCGTCGTAGCCGTAGACGGCGATGGCGCCCGCGATACCGAGGAAGCTGGCCGCGGACAGGTAGTCGCCTGCGATGGCAATGCCGTTCTGCGGGCCGGAGAAGCCGCGTCCGCCGGTGAAATAGTCGGCGGCGGTGGTGTTCTTACGGCTGGCGCGGATGACCACGACCATGGTGACCGCGACGAACAGCGCGAAAATGCTGATATTGGCAACCGGATTTCCGACGGTGGCGTCGGCGGCCAGATAGTGCAGGTTCATGCCTCGGGCCCTTCGAGTTCCTCGCGGATGGCCGCGGCGCGGGGGTCGAGCTCGCGGTTGGCGAACCGGACGTACAGCCCGGTGATGACGAACGTGGACACGAACTGTGCGAGGCCGAGCATCAGCCCGACATTGATATTGCCGAACAGCCTGGTCGCCATGAAGTCGTGCGCGTACGCGCCGAGCAGCACGTACACCAGGTACCAGATGAGGAACAGTGCGGTCATCGGGAAGACGAAGCGCCGCAAGCGGGTTCGCAGTTCTTGGAACTCCGGGCCGGCCTGCATCCGGACGAATTCCTCCGGCGTCGGGGTGCGCCGCGGCGGTGCGGCGTCGGTATCGGTTGTGGTCATCACCCGGTCCCTACCTGTGACGTGGCTTACGGTGTGTATCGAAGCTACGACCAGGGCCGGCCGCGGAAAATGCTGTGGCCTGAGTCACTCGGCAGGCGTATTCGACCGTGCGGTGAACGGTCGGATGGGTGCGGCGAACGGTCAGCCCGCCGCCAGCCCACCTTCGCGGTCGGCGCCCATCCCCAGGCGTTCGGGTGCGTGCATGCGGACGAAGATCCGCGCGACGGTCAGCGCGTCCTGTCGTCGCGTCAGCGTGCTGACCACGATCATCGTCGCGAACGCCAGCGGCACGCTGATCGCCGCCGGATACCCGAGCAGTGCCGCTGCCCAGCCGTCGGCGAGCTCGGCGGACACCCCGCCGAGGACCGACACCACGGTCGCGCCGCCGGAGGCCAGTCCGCCGATGATCAGCCCGGCGACCGCGCCGGTGGCGGTGAGCCCACGCCACCAGATACCGAGGACAAGCAGCGGACACAGCGTCGAGGCCGCGACCGCGAACGCCAGGCCCACCGTCCGCGACAAATCCAGCGACACCACCGTCAACGACAGCCCGAGCGGTACCGCACCGGCCACCAGCGCCGCCGCCCGGAAATCACGGATGCGCCCGCGCAGCACATCGGTGCTGAGCACGCCCGCGATGCTGACCAGCAGCCCCGACGAGGTGGCGAGGAAGGCCGCGATCGCGCCCGCGGCGACCAGTGCGGCCATGAGCTGTCCGGGCAGGCCGTCGAGCACCGACCCCGGGAGCAGCAGCACCGCCGCATCGGAGGTACCGGTGATGAGCAGCTGCGGCACATACAAGCGCGCGAACACCCCGAGCAGGATCGGGAACAGATAGAACCCGCCGACCAGCCCGATGACGGCCAGCGCGGTGGCGCGGGCGGCGCGACCGTCGGGGTTGGTGTAGAAGCGCACCAGCACATGCGGCAGTCCCATGGTGCCGAGGAAGGTGGCGATGATCAGCGAGTACACCTGGTACAGCGGATGCGGGTCGCCGAAGCCGCCGCCGGGTAGCAGCCAGGCCGCGCCGTCGGCGGGTGCGCCCGCGACGACGGGGACCGTGGCACCGGCGTCGAGAACCAGCCGGGTATCGGCGGCCAGCTCGTGTTCGCCGGGACCGAGCGAGACCGGACCGTCTACGCTGCGGCCGTCGACCGTGCCGGTGATCGTCACCTGCTGCGGTGAGTCGACCTGCACGATCACCGGTGTGGTGACCTCGACGGTGGTGGGCTGGGTGACGGTCGGCGGGGCAGGGGAGCCGACGGGCTGTTGCGCGCCGAGAAAATGTCCGAGCAGTACCAGCGCGGGTAGCGCGACGGCAGTGAGTTTCAGCCAGTACTGGAAGGCCTGCACCAGCGTGATCGAGCGCATGCCGCCGCCGACCACATTGGCGATCACGATCGCACCGACCGCCACCGCACCCACCCAGCCCGGAACGCCGAGCAGGATGCGCAGCGTCAGGCCCGCGCCCTGGAACTGCGGGATCAGATACACCCCGCAGATCAGCACAACCACCAATGCCGCGAGTCGTCGCAAACGCAGTGAGCCGAGCCGGAACTCGGCGAAATCGGGCACCGTGTAGGCGCCCGACCGGCGCAGCGGTGCCGCGACGAACAGCAGCAACCCGACATAGCCCGCGGTGAATCCGACCGGATACCACAGCGCGTCGGCACCGTACTTGGCGATCAGCCCGGCGACGCCGAGAAACGAAGCCGCCGACAGGTATTCACCCGAGACGGCGGCCGCGTTCCAGCGCGGGCCGACGCTGCGCGAAGCCACAAGGAAGTCGGAGGTGGTGCGCGCCAACCGGACCCCGTACCCGCCGATGATGACCGTAGCCGCCGCCGCGAGCAACAGCGCCGCCACCGTCAGCCAGGTTCCGGCCGTCGACGCGTCGGCCATCTCAGTCCTCGGCCAGTTCGAGGAAATCGTGTTCGTTGCGCTCGGCCAGCCGCACATAGAGGCGGCCGATCGCATACAGCGCCGGAAAGGCGGCGACACCCAGCAGTAACCACGGCACCCGGACGCCGAGAACGTGTGCGTCTGCGAGGGATTCGATGCCGAACAGCAGCGGTAGCGCGCCGAGCGTCGCCACCGTCACCAGGGCAAGGCGCAGGGCGAGCCCGAGTTGGGCGCGGATGAGCCCGCCGATCATGGCGGCACCGATTTCGGTCTGTTCCGCCACCTCCATCCTGGTGTGCACCCGGCGGGCGCCGCGCCGCTCGGCCAGCACCACGCGTTCACGGGGCGGACGTGGCTGCGGGTTCGTCATCGCCCGGTCCAGGTCTGGCGCGGGCCGCGGACCAGCCGCTGTTTGAGTTCACGCACCTGACGTCGGCTGACCGGCAGTTCGACCGCCGCCGCGGCCCCCTCGCCGCGCAGGCACACCACGGTGCCGCTTCCGACCGTGCGCAGCCCCGTCACCTGCCGCAATGCCACCAGATACGAGCGGTGCACCCGCAGGAATCCGGCATCCTGCCAGCGGGCCTCCAGCGCCGAGAGCGGGATGCGGACCAGATGCGATCCGGCGCTGGTGTGCAGCCTGGCGTAATCGCCGTCGGCCTCCACCCAGCTCACGCTTGATCGGTGCACGAGTGTGGTGACCCCGCCGAGTTCCACCGGGATGACCTCGTTGGTGTCGGCGGGGTCGGGCTCGGACTCGGCCGGTGTGGCGGCGGTGCGGGCGGCGGCGATGCGGCGCACGGCCTCGGCCAGCCGGGCCTCACGCAGCGGTTTGAGTAGATAGTCCACCGCGCCGAGGTCGAAGGCGGCGACGGCCTTGTCATCGTGGGCGGTCACGAAGACCACCGCGGGGGGTGCGGCGAATTCCGACAGGATTCCGGCCAGCTCCATCCCGTCGAGTCCGGGCATATTGATGTCGAGGAACACCGCGTCGACCGGGTGGGCCCGCAGTAGCCGCAGTGCGCTGGTGGCATCGCCCGCGGCGTGGATCTGCGCCACCGCTGCCTGCGCCCGCAGCAAGTAGACCAGCTCGTCCAGGGCCGGCTTCTCATCATCGACGGCCAGCACCCGCAGCATCGCCAGCCCCTTTCGGTGTCCTACATCACAGCCCACCCATCGTAGACAGTGCGGTGGTGCGTGCGGGGGCAGGCCGCGGCGGTGCTGCTTCGGACCCCCGGTCAGGCCTGGATTCCCGCCCGGAACTTCGGCACCCGCATGCTGACCTTCGTGCCCGCGCCCGGAGCAGTCTCTACCACCAGCCCGTAGTCATTGCCGAACGCCGCGCGCAGACGATCGTCCACATTGGCAAGGCCCACATGTGCGGATTCGCTGGAAGCGGTAGTGCCGGAACCGGATTCGACGGCATCGAGCTCCCCGGAGCGTAGCAGTTCCGGGTCCATGCCCGCGCCGTCGTCCTCCACGCTGATCACACAGTCGGTGCCCGCGTCGGCGGCCACGATGCTGACGGTTCCGCCTTCCGGAGACCCGGCCAGGCCGTGCCGGACGGCGTTTTCCACCAGCGGTTGCAGCGCGAGGAACGGCAGCACCACGCCGAGGACCTCCGGCGCGATCTGCAACCTGACCTGTAGTGCGTCACCGAACCGGGCCCGTTCCAGCGCCAGATAGCGTTCGATATTGCGCAATTCATCGGCCAGCACCGTGTATTCGCCCGCGGCGCGGAACGAGTAGCGGGTGAAGTCGGCGAATTCGAGGATGAGTTCGCGGGCCCGCGCGGGATCGGTGCGGACGAACGAGGCGATGGTGTTGAGCGCGTTGTAGATGAAATGCGGGCTGATCTGCGCCCGCAGCGCCCGCACCTCGGCCCGGTCCAGCCGCGCCCGTGATGCGTCGAGTTCGGCCAGCTCCAGCTGGCCACAGGCATATCGCGCGACTTCGGCGACCGCGCCGAGCGTGCCGGGGCCGGGCGTTCCGGTGGTGACGACCCCCAATGCGCCGACCACCCCGGTACCCTCGATGATCAGTGGTTGCGCGATGAGGGTTCGCCCCGCGTGGTCCCCACCCCGCGAGCGCGGCGGTCCACCCGGGCCGCCAACGAGGACCGGCCGCTCGCCCGCCATAGCGCGCCGGGCCGCCCCCGTGAACTGCTCACCCAGATCGGTATGAGGACCGTCCCAGGCCACCAGCGCACCTTCGGCATCGGCCACACCGAGCGCTTCTGCCCCAGTCAGTGCACGCAGATGCGGTGCTGCTTCGGCGGCCGACTTCTCGTCGAGCCCGCGCCGCAACGGCCGGGCCGCGAGCGAGGCGGTGTGCAGCGCCGTATGCACCGCCCGTTCGGCCGGGGTCGTCACGACGCGCCGAGTCCGCGACCAGATCAACAGCCCCACCGCAAGCACCACCACGGTGACCGCGATCGCGACGATCGTGGTGGTCATGCGCCTGCGCGGCCGCGGGGGAGGCCGAGTCCTCCGAGCTGCGGCGCCGAGCCGAGACGCCTACCGTGCTCCCCGCGTGCGACCGGTACCGCGCGCTGCATCTGCGCTGCCTGCCGATGACCGTTCATGCCCCGATTGTGCCGCTGATCGTCGGCGTGGCGGCCCGATCGCTGCCGCCACACCGAGACCGCGACCTGCTCAGCCGTGCGAGGGACCGGTCGGCGTAGTCGATCGGTGATTCCGCAGGCCGCGCCGGGGCCGCGAGGTTCGTGATTCGCCTCGGCGTGCGCGCTGGTCAGCCCTGGTACTCGGCGACCGTGAACTCGATGGTTCCCGGTTCCGGCACATGGGCCGCGCCGATGGTGATGGTCGCCGAGAACTTCCCGATCCCCGGCGCGAACAGGGCCGATTTGCCATCGTTCATCCAGAACCCGGGACCGTGTGGCGTCTGGGTCTTGCTACCCGTCTCGCCGGTCTCGAGATTACGCCAGGTCAGCGTGACAGGAAGCTGGCACTCACCGACGCCCCACATGGTCGACGCGACCGTGAACGCCGCGTGCTCGGGATAGCCATCGCCGTTCACCGCCGCCTCGATCTGCGCGACGCACAGACCCTCGGTCAATGAGTACACGGTCTGGAACTTGCCGCCGTTCACCGCCGCCGCCGGCGCCGCCGACACGGCCAGCGCGGCCACGGCCAGAGCGGAAGCCGCCGGAACGGCGTAAGCGAGCTTGCTTGTCATCATCGACCACCTCAAAGGGCTTGTCATGGATGGGATCACGCCTGCTGCCGGGCGACCCTACCAGTGTGGGGAGTGGTTGCCGGGTGGATCCGCGGCTACCGCACGGTACGAACGCGCCGGTACTCGATCGGGGTGATTGATTTCCCCCCTCGCGGTGATGTTTCCGATCTGCTTTCCGATCAGGATTGGAAGTGATCGCAGAACGGCGATCACGAATACGAGGGAATTACTCGAAACTCACTACCGACGATTGATCATGTGCCCCTCGCATAGGACAAGATTCAAGGAGAAAGACAATGAGCAGAACTGCATTTCGCGTAGCCGCGGCTACGGTTGCGAGCGGTGCATTGGCATCGGCGGCACTGATGGCAGGCATGGGTACGGCTCAGGCGGGGGTCATCGGGTATTCCGTTGTGCCCGAGGCGTGGGGCTACACCGTCACAGTGACAACAGGCGTTCCGCCCAACCCGGCAGCCTGCCAGATCCGCGTCGGGCCACTCAGTGCGCCCGTCCCGGTCAACGTTCCGACAAGGTACCCGGCTCTCCCGATGATTCCGATCAACGTCGAGCTCTATTGCGACGGCACCTACGTCGCCGACAATGTGGTCACCCCACGGTTCGTCTGAGCGGTGATGAGATTCTGACCGTCGCCCCTACGGACCGGCGATCATGAACTCGAGCCGCGACACACATTGTGTGTTTCGCCAACCTACGGCCCCGCTGGCAATTCGGCGGGGCCGTACCCATGTGTTTCACAAATCGCGGTCGCTGACGATCCCGCTGTGCATTGCACGCTCCGCCAATCGCAATCGCTTCTGATTCTGCGGAAGATCCTCCACACCGAACTTGATGAACAGCGCCCGCAAATGCGTCTTCACCGTCTCCGCGGCGAGGAAAAGCTCCTGCGCGATCTGCTGATTCGACGCCGGAGCGGCGAACGCGGCATTGTCCTTGTACGGCCTGCACAGTGCGATCAGCACAGCCATCTGCGCCTGCGTCATGGATTGCGGTGTCGGCATCGTGGCCGAGACGATGGTGTGGGCGCCGCTGGCCCGGCTCAGGTCCACGTAGGTCAACCTCGTCGAACCGATACGAATGCTGTCGCCCGGCTGCAACCGGTGCCGTCCGGTGAGCCGTTGCCCGTTCACAAAGGTGCCGTTGCGGGAGAGTCCGTCGTCGACGATGGTCCAGTGCCCGCTCAACCATTCGACCGTGGCATGTAGTCGCGACGCCTTGCCGTCGGTGCCGAGCGAGATATCGGCCTGCGATGACCGCCCGATCGTGATCCGCACCGTCCCGGCGCCGAGTGGCATCTCCCGGCGATGGCCGGCGTCGTCGGTGTAGATCAGCCGCGGTTGCTCGGCGACATTGCCGGTCACGGTCCACCCCCTTTCTGCGGTGCAGCGGGCGGCGAGCTACTCATATTCTAGATCCGCGCATATGCCCTGGTCAGGGCGGTGACGGAAGTTCGGGCCTTCCCGGGTGGGACGGCCCGATCTGGTCTCTGACCATCGCGGTACGCGTGTGGCGAGGTGCGGGCTCACAGCGCGATCGTGGTGGTCAGATCCACCTTGCTCTTGTCGGAGGTGGGCGTGCTGTTCATATCGACGTCGAAACCGTAATCGCCCTTGGCAGGCCCATCGATGAGGAAGACCAGCCATTCGCCTTCGATCGAGCCACCATTGCTCAACAGTTCGGAGGTGAAGCTGCTGCGCTTATCCGCGCTATCGCTCTCGCCCGACGGTGAAGTGACGCTGAAATTCTTGGGGTAGACGTTGTAGCCGTAGCCGTTGTACTCGGAACTCAGCGCTAGATCGGTTTCCACCCACAGTTCGTATTTGCCCTTTTCACCAGGCTGATAACTCGGCCAGAGAAACGCTTTGGACAGTGTGACGGCGACCGGGTGGCCGCCGATCGTCTGACCGACGGTGATCCCCTTCGGCTCGATGCTCTCGACCTTCTCCTTCGAGGCGAACGGGATCTTGGTCAAGTTGCCGTCGGTCTTGCCGTAGACCAGGACCACGTCGTCGAGGACGTCATCGATGGAGCCTTCGGTGGTATCGAGTGACCCGGTGGCGGTGCCCTTTCCCTTGCCGTAGCCGGCGATCTTCTTGCTGTCGAGTCGTAGGTCCACCACCTCGCCGCCGTCTACCTCGAGGTACGCCTTCTCGGGTGGGGCAAGAGTTGCGCCGATGAGGTTCTCATATCCGAGTTTCACCTCGACCTTGGTCGTCCCGCTGTCGGCCTCTTTCGCGCTGACCTCGTCGACGGTGATCGCGAATCCGCCGTACCAGCCGGTCTTGTCGACTTCACGGACAACCGCCGCCTGGCTGTCCACCGCAGCCGGTCCGGCAGCAGCCGTTCCCGACAGGAGCAGAGCGGCGGGAACAACGGCGCCGATCAGCGCGGCGGTGCGGAGCGATAGGGATTTCATGACGAATCTTTCGTTTGGCAGGGGCGCGAGAATCGCGCTGATGATTCGTCGAGTTTTGCCGCTGCACCGGACGTTGGTCATCCCCGACAGGGTGGGACTTCCTCACCCCCGCTGCGCAGGTGTGACTGAATTCCACCCTGGTGGGGAAGCTTTCTCAACTCACAGTGAATGAACCTTGTTTGCACGGTCCAACCGGATCGACAACAACCCTCGCCCGGCACGGTTGCCGGTCGGACCAACGGAAGGTGACCTCCATGAAGAAAATTGCACTGCGCTCGGCGCTTGCCACCGCCGCTATCGCGCCGATACTTGTCCTTGGGGCCGGCGTCGCGTCAGCGGGCCCGATCATCGTCCCTGACACCAATCCCGGGGCCGTCCGGGTCGGGGACCCCACCTATACCGAGGACTGGACCTGTGCGGTGTGGGGGCCGTGGACGATGGGGGTCGCCTCCTTCAGTCAGCCCGTCAACCCTGTCGCAACCGTTGCTGGATTCCAGGCCGGCGCACAGGTCACCGGTGCCTGCATCGGCGACACGATCCCCTGGGTAGCCTTCATCAACGGTACGGCCGGATGAGTTGGTAGCCGCCAGCCGGACGGACGTGGCGGATTGGGCGACCGGTCGGCCGATCATCGGCCGACCGGTCGGGGGAGGAGCCAGTGATGCTGTACGCCAACGCCAACGCCAACGCCAACGCCAACGCCAACGCCAACGCCAACGCCGACCCGGCGGCGCCGACCCGCGAGGTGGCGGCGGCGATGACCGAAATCGCTCGGCAGATGGGCGAATTGGGGCCAGCAGAGGTGCTCGCCGACGGAGTGGACGCACTAGTGGTCCGGGTCGGCGAAATCGTTGTCAAAGCGCATTCCACCGATACCGACCTCGCCGCCCTGCGCGCTCGGCTGCGGGTGGCGGGTTCACCGGAGCTGAGATCGGCGGCGCTCGGCCCGCTACCGGTCGACGGTGAGGTGGTGTTGTCGCAAGCGGGCAGGCTGATCACGGTGTGGCCGTACGGCAGTCCGGTCGACCCGGACCATCCCGATGCTGCGCCATGGGAGTCGGCGGCACGGCTGCTGGCGACCCTGCATGCGACACCGATCACCCACCGCCGAGACCTGCCCGTAGCCGGTGGTCCGGCCCGGGTGCATCGGGCGATGCGCCGACTTCGCGACGCCGGTCATATCGTCGATGCGACCCCAGCGGCAGTGGTGTGGCGCGCATTCGACAGCTTGCCCGAATTGGTCTGCGCACCAGAGTCACTCGTTCATGGCGACTTCCACCTGGGTCAGCTCGTCTGCGCAGCGCCCGGCGAGTGGCGGCTGATCGACTTCGACGATCTCGGTCTCGGCGATCCCGCATGGGACCTGGCCCGACCCGCCGCGTTCTACGCCGCGGGCATCCTGGAACCGGTCGCCTGGACACGCTTGCTCACCGCCTACCGCGCGGCCGGCGGCGCCGCCGTCGCACCCGGCGGTGACGTGTGGGCGACCCTCGATCTGCCGGCTCGCGCCGTCGTCGTCCAGGCGGCGGCGCTGGTGGTGGCGACGGGCCGGCCACTGGATGAGCTGGACACGGCACTGGTCGACGCCTGCCTGCGCATCGCCGATACCCCCATCACCGAGCAGATCCCGTCCGCGGTGGGCTGAGTTCCGGTGCCACACAATCGTCGATAACCCGGCGGTCGACCTCATCGGCCGCACAGATAGTCATGTCTGCATGACACCACCGAAACCGGTAACGTGCCGGGAATGCAGTGTCCGAAATGTCGTGGAATGATGCAGACTTACAACCGCAGCGGGGTGCATATCGAGCAGTGCGGTAATTGCCGGGGGATCTTCCTCGACTACGGCGAGCTCGAGAATTTGACCCGGCTGGAGGCGGGGTACGTGGCACCGCCGCCCCCGGCCGCCGCACCGGCCCCGGCGTGGGGCACGCCCGCACCGCACTACGGCCATGGCCACCACCACCATCAGCGCGGTTTCGGCAGAATGCTGTTCTCCTCCTGACTTGCCCGCCCTGACGCGGACAACCCGGCATCGGGTGCTCGCGCAGCACGTCTCACCGCCCTGGTCTCGGCGACAGACAGTGATCGAGACCAGGGCGGACAGCGCTAACTAGTCAAACACCCCGGCCCCAGCAGCGCCTTCAGATCACCCATCAACGCCGAGGACGGCGAAACCCGCAGGCTGTCATCCAATTTCAGCAACGTGGTCTTGTCGCGGGAGCCGACGTGGCGCAAGTGGACGTCGGAGGTGCCCGGGTGGCTGGACAGGACGCGTTTGAGCGCGGTCACCTTGTCCGGGGTGCACATGCGGGTGGGGATGGTGACGGCGAGGGGTTTGGCGACGCCGATGGCGGACAGATCGGGGACGGCGAGGTCGTTGGCGATCAAGGAGATCCGGTCGTCGCGCACCGAGACCCTTGCCTTCACCAGCACCACCGCGTCTTCGACGACGTCCATGCCGTACACCGAGTACGACTGCGGGAAGAACAGTACCTCCACACCACCGGTGAGGTCTTCGAGCTGCGCGGACGCCCACGCCAGGCCGTTCTTGTTGATGCGGCGGTTGACCGAGGCCAGGATGCCGCCGATGGTGACCTGGGCGCCGTCTTTGACCTCGCCCTCGAGGATGGTGGGGATCGGCGTATCCACTTGGGCGGCAAGCACATGCTCCACGCCGTTGAGCGGATGCCCGGACACATACAGGCCGAGCATTTCCCGTTCCAGCGCGAGTTTGTGCTTGGTCTCCCATTCCTCGTCCGGAACTTTCACGTTGAACACCGAGGCCATGGAGTCGTCGCCGTCGTCCATGCCGCCGAACAGGTCGAACTGACCGATCGCCTCGGCCTTCTTGGTGGACATCACCGCGTCGATGGCGTCGGAATGGATCAGGAGCAGCCCCTTGCGTGGATGCCCGAGCGAATCGAAACCGCCTGCCTTGATGAGGGATTCGGTGACCTTCTTGGTGCAGGCGATCGCGTCGATCTTGTTGAGGTAGTCAGAGAAATCGGTGAACTTCGACTTCTCCTTGCGCGCGGCGATGATCGAGGACACCACGTTCGAGCCGACGTTGCGCACCGCGCCGAGCCCGAACCGGATATCGGTGCCGACGGAGGCGAAGTTCTGTTCGGATTCGTTGACGTCTGGCGGCAAGACGGTGATGCCGAGCTTGCGGCAGTCCGACAAATAGATCGCGGCCTTGTCCTTGTCGTCGCCGACGGAGGTGAGTAGCGCGGCCATGTATTCGGCCGGATAGTTGGCCTTGAAGTAGGCGGTCCAGTAGGAGACCAGGCCATAGGCGGCGGCGTGGGATTTGTTGAACGCGTAGCCGGCGAAGGGCAGGATGGTGTCCCATAGCGCCTTGATCGCGGCCTTGGAATAGCCGTTCTCCAACATGCCCGCCTCGAAGCCCTCGAACTCCGCGGCCAGAACCTCGGCCTTCTTCTTACCCATCGCGCGGCGCAGGATATCGGCTCGTCCGAGCGAGTATCCGGCGACTTTCTGCGCGACGTGCATGATCTGCTCTTGATAGACGATCAGGCCGTAGGTTTCGCCGAGAATGTCCTTCAGCGGTTCCTCTAGCTCCGGATGGATCGGCTTGACCTCTTGCCGCCCGTTCTTGCGGTCGGCGTAGTCGTTGTGCGCGTTCATGCCCATCGGGCCAGGGCGGTACAGCGCGCCGACGGCCACGATGTCCTCGAAGGCAGTGGGCTGCATGCGTCGCAGCAGATCGCGCATCGGCCCACCGTCGAGCTGGAACACGCCAAGGGTGTCACCGCGCGCGAGCAGGTCGAAGGTTTTCGGATCGTCGAGCGGCAACGCGTCCAGATCGACCTCGACGCCGCGGTTGGCCTTGGCGTTGTCGATCGCATCGCCGAGCACGGTCAGGTTGCGCAGACCGAGGAAGTCCATCTTCAACAGACCGATGGCCTCACACGACGGGTAGTCCCAGCCGGTGATGATGGCGCCGTCCTGGGCGCGCTTCCACACCGGGATCGCGTCGGTGAGCGGTTCGGAGGACATGATGACCGCGCAGGCGTGCACACCGGCGTTGCGGATCAGCCCTTCCAGCCCGCGGGCGGTCTCATAGATCTTCGCGATATCGGGATTGTTGTTGATGAGCTCACGGACCTCGGCGGCTTCTTTGTAGCGCTCGTGGTCGGGGTCGGTGATGCCGGACACCGAGATGTCCTTGGCCATGATCGGCGGCGGCAGCGCCTTGGTGATCTGGTCGGCGATGGCGAAACCGGGCTGGCCGAACAGCACTCGCGCGGAGTCCTTGATCGCCGCCTTGGTCTTGATGGTGCCGAAGGTGATGACCTGCGCGACCCGGTCGCTGCCCCATTTCTCGGTGGCGTAGCGGACCATCTCACCGCGGCGGCGATCGTCGAAGTCGATATCGATATCGGGCATCGACACGCGCTCGGGGTTGAGGAACCGCTCGAACAGCAGACCGTGCGGCAGCGGGTCGATATTGGTGATCTTCAGCGCGTAGGCGACCAGCGAACCGGCGGCCGAACCACGGCCGGGCCCGACCCGGATGCCGACCTCGCGGGCATGGTTGATCAGGTCACCGACGACCAGGAAGTAGGCCGGGAAGCCCATCGTCAGGATGACGTCGATCTCGTATTCGGCCTGGTCGAGGTACTTCTGCGGGACACCGTCCGGAAAGCGGTACTCCAGGCCGCGCGCGACCTCCTTACGCAGCCACGACGCCTCGGTCTCGCCCGCGGGAACCGGAAATTTCGGCATGCGGTCGCGGTGGGTCCACACATCGTCGTAGGACTGCACGCGCTCACCGATCCGCACGGTGTTGTCGCAGGCGCCGGGAACTTCGCTGTCCCAGATCGCGCGCATCTCTGCGGCCGGCTTCAGGTAATAGCCGCTGCCGTCGAATTTGAACCTGGTCGGGTCCGACAGCGTTTTACCGGTCTGAATGCACAGCAGCGCTTCGTGATTCGTGGAATCGGATTCGTGCACGTAATGGCAGTCGTTGGTGGCCAGCGGCGGGATGCCGAGCTTCTTGCTGATCTCGAGCAGGCCTTCGCGCACACGGCGCTCGATGGACAGGCCGTGATCCATGACTTCCAGGAAGAAGTTCTCGGGCCCGAAGATCTCCTGCCATTTGGCGGCGGCTTCGAGGGCCTCGCGGTCGTGGCCGAGGCGCAGCCTGGTCTGCACTTCACCGGAGGGGCAGCCGGTGGTCGCGATGATGCCCTCGGCGTGCTGGGCGATGATCTCCTCGTCCATCCGCGCCCATTTGCCGAGCTGGCCTTCGATGGAGGCGAGCGAGGAGAGTTTGAACAGGTTGCGCAGGCCGGTCGCGGTCTCGGCGACCATGGTCATATGGGTGTAGGCACCCGAGCCGGAGACGTCGTCGCCCTTCTGGCTTGGATCGCCCCATTGCACACGTTTGGTGTCGAACCGGGAACCGGGCGCGATGTAGGCCTCGATACCGATGATCGGTTTGATCCCGGCTTTCTTCGCGGAGTTGTAGAACTCCGAGGCGCCGTACATATTGCCGTGGTCGGTCATCCCGACCGCCGTCATACCCAACCGATCGGCTTCGGCGAACAGCGGCGAGATCTTGGCCGCGCCGTCGAGCATCGAGTACTCGGTGTGGTTGTGCAGGTGAACGAACGATCCGGACGAGTCGGCCAAGACGGTCCTTCCTCCCAAGGTCTCGACGGGGGTTGGCGATCAGATTCTAGGCTGGGGCACCGACAGCTTCGCCGAGGCTCTCCGGCAGGGAGAGACAGGTCGCACCGAGCTCGGCGTGTCGCCCGAAATGGGTCGTCGGCGCGTCGTTCACCGGAGGCATGGCAGCCTCGATCACTGTCCTGATCGGACACCCAGATGACGGCGCGACCGCAACACACTCGGCACCTACCGATGCCGTCGATCTACCTATCGGCGCATTCTCGGTCCGTCGTCGACCGCGCCGCACGGCCCGGTTCATGGCTTTCGTCACCGGTCCTACCGTGGGAGCCCGCCATTGCGCATGCCGCAGGAATCCGACCGACCCGGGCAGTGCCCGGTGCCGCATCACAGCTCGCCTGTCCACACCGATCAGGACAGGGTCCTGCTGCATACCCCGGAATTCGCCGCCGATCCGCATAGTGCCTATCGGGACATGCGTGCCCGGTACGGCTCGATCGTGCCGGTGGCGCTGGCTCCGGGCGTACCGGCGACGCTGGTGATCGGTTACCGGACAGCGGTGCGGATCATGCACGACCCCGAGCATTTCCCGGCCGATCCCCGTGCGTGGGAACCCGGGATCGCCCCCGACTGCCCGGTGCTGCCGATCCTGTCCTGGCGCCCGAACGCCCTGCGGAGTGCGGGCGCCGAACACGACAGATACCGGCGAGCCGCAACCGCGAGCATCGAGGGCGTGGATCTGCACAGCCTGCACGACACGGTGGAAAACATCGCGACCACGTTGATCGATACCTTTCGTGCGTCCGGCGCCGCCGATTTGCATCATGCCTACGCAGCCCCGCTGGCCTTCCGGGCGATCAACGCGATACTCGGCTGCCCGCCGGAGATAGGCAACGAGATCGCAGCGGCGACAGCGGCGATCTTCGAGGGCGTCGATACCGTGCACAGCGATCAGCGCCTCGCCGCGGCGATGCTGCGGTTGATCGACCGGAAGCGAGCCGACCCCGCCGCCGACATCACCTCCCGCCTGATCGACCATCCGGCTGGTTTCACCGACGAGGAGCTCATCCACCAGCTCGGCATTCTCTACGGCGCCGGAAACGAGCCGATGCAGAACCTGATCAGCAACTCGTTGCTGCTGATGCTCACCGATGAGCGGTTCGCGGGCAGCATGCTCGACGGCAGCCTCGCCACGCGCGACGCCCTCGACGAGGTGCTGTTCCACGATCCGCCGATGGCCAACTTCAGCGTGACCTATCCGCGGCAGCCGATTCTGATCGACAACACCTGGCTGCCCGCCAACCAGCCGGTGGTGATCGGGCTGGCTGCCTGCAACAACGATCCCGAGATCGGTGCGGGCACGATCACGGGCAACCGGTCCCATCTGGCGTGGGGTGCCGGTCCGCATGCCTGCCCGGCCAGCGCCGTGGCTTATCTGATCGCCCAGGACGCCGTCGACCAGCTGCTCGACGCGCTGCCCGACATGCGGCTCGCAGTGCCCGTGCACCAATTGTCCTGGCGGCCAGGGCCGTTCCACCGGGCCCTGGCCGCTCTGCCGGTCGTCTTTCCCGCATCCCCGGCGTGACAGACGACCGGCCGCCAGGTCAGGGCAGGGCAGCGGCCAACTGCGACATGTTCGCCGGGACGATGAAGGTCTCGGCGAACGCGTCGGCCAGCTCGGGATAGTGCTGGGCCGCGTCCATGAGCCGCTGCATGACGGGCGGCGGGTCCAGCAGGGTCATCGTCCACACTGCCGCCGGACGGGCGATGTCGGTGAGCCATGGTTTCGCCGCCGCCGCCATCCACGCCGCATCGAACGGCCCGTCAGGGGTGTCGGCCACCGCCTGGGCGAAGTAGGCCGCGCAGTGAGCGGCGTTGTTGGCGCCCTGTGCGCCACCCGGGTCCATCCGGCATACGACGTCACCGCCGCCGAGCACGGGGCGTCCGGACGGCAGGATGCCGACCGGATCGCGTTGCACCGGGGTTATCGCACCCACCAGCGTCGCACCCGCGTCGGTGAGTTCGGCATCGCGGAAGCGGGCGGCCAGCGCGGGTGGCAGGTATCGGTCGAGGAGCTCGCGCGCCTGCCGCAGCCGTTCGGCGGGCGTGCTGCCGGCGGTGAACACATCGAGTCCACCGCCGGGCAGCGCCTCGAACATCAAGGTGTCGCAGCGTCTTTCCTGTCCGGGTGGGCCGGTCAGCGAAGGTGTGGAAACGACTTCACCCAGCCCGGGGAGCGCGACGTAGATCCCGAGCCCTTCCGGATCGGGGACAACCCCGTCCAGGTATAGCGCGGCGAGGCTGCGGACGGGCTCGTTCGGCAGTGCGGCCGTCGTGTCCACGGAGAAGCATGCGGCCAGCTCGCGCGAGGCCCGGGCGACGACGGTGAGGTCGTGGGCGGCGGCTCTGCGGTCGAGTTCGGCGAGTGATAGATCGGTGATCTCCACCCGCCCACCCGCGGCCTCGAACTCGGTGAACCAGCGCGCGAAGACGGTGCGCTGGTCGACGCTGCGCGCGGGACTACTCATCCGCCCCGACCAGCCGGCGACCGGGCGACCGTCGACGGCCATGGTGAAACGGATACCGCCGATCGCGGGCGCCTTCGTTTCCCAGAAGTCCAGCCCCGCAGCCGCTTCGAGGGCGATCGTGCGCGCGAATTTGACCTGGGTGCTGGTCGCCGTGCCCGACAGCACAGCCTCGGCATCCCGGTCGGTGACCAGCGAGACGTCATGTCCGCCGCGTTGCAACCGCAGCGCCAATGGCAGACCGCATTCGCCGGCCCCCACTACCTGTATCTGTCCCACTTGCGGATCCTTCCGGTATCGAACGGCATCAACACCGCAAGCGTCGGCCGATAGGTAGGACCACCACATCGGTAGCCGATGCGGTCACCGCGTCAGGTCCACAATCTCCGGCACGGCAGCGCGGGCAGACCGCATTGGAGTTGGCCGTCGATGCTCACGCGAAGACCGACGGCTCGCGCTGCCACGGCAAAGGTCGCCGCGATTGCGCGCTCGTCCTGATAGGTCAACTCGATGGCCGGGTCGTCGAATCGCACCCGTATCCGGCACGGGTCCTGCCATGTCTCGAACCGGGCCGCCGCAGGGTCACGGTCATCGCGCAGAGAGGTCATCTGGCACTGTCCTGACAGTATCGGTGTTCGCCCGCGGTCCACTGGCCATCTCGGGCGACGAATCAGATCCATCACGATGCGCCGATAGGTAGATCTCACGCATCCGTGGCAACAGCACGATCTCGGACGCGTGCGCCCGCTATGCTGCACCACCGTGACGGCCAGATCTCCGCGCGTCGGTGCTCAGCCCGCGACCGCAAGTGACTTCATCGGCCGCGAGCGTGAGCTGGAGAAGATCGCCACCCTGCTGCTCGGTTCGACCCGGCTGATCACGTTGATCGGTGCGGGCGGTATCGGCAAGACCCGGTTGGCGACCGAGGCGGTGCATCGGTACCACAAGGCCAAACGGGTGTCGGTGCACTGGGTCAGGCTGGCGCGACTGCCGCGCGGCGCCGATGCGGCGGCGGTCGAGAACGAGTTGGCGCAGTCGCTGGTCAGCGACGACTTCTCCGGACGCCCGGCCTGGGATGCGCTGGCCGACACACTGACCCGCACCGACGCCGTTGGACGCACAGTGCAGACGATCCTGGTGGTGGACAACTGCGAGCATGTGCTCGAGGGCGCGGGCCGGGTCATCGCCGACCTGATCGGCGCGATCCCCGGCCTGACCGTGGTCGCTACCAGCCGGGAGGCGATCGGCTGGGTCGACGAGTACCTCGTGCCGGTCGGGTCTCTGTCGGGGGAGCAGGCCCTGACCATGTTCCAGAAGCGGGCCGAACTGACCGGTCACAGTGTTTCCGGCACCGCGGATCATGATCTGGCGACGGCGATCTGCCGCCGGGTGCACAACCATCCGCTGGCCATCCAGCTCGCCGCCGCCCGGCTGCGCAGGCAACCGTTGTCGATGATCCTGCGTGACCTGACCGGTGAGGCGTCCGACCGTAGGTTGGGCTGGTCGCCGGGGCATCGAGTCGGCGCCGACGGCAGGCATCAGGGCATCCGCGACGTCATCGCCTGGTCCTACGACCTGTGCCATGACAAGGAGCGGCTGCTGTTCGAGCGTTTGTCGGTGTTCGCGGCGGGCTACGACCCCGATCCCGGCGATGCCGATGCCTGCGATATCGGCGCCGATCTCGAGGCGATCGAAGCGGTCTGTTGCGATGAGGCCGCCGACGTGGGCGCGGACGGTATCGCCCGCGACGAGGTCGAGGGGCTGCTCGATCGCCTGGTGGACCAATCGATCGTGTCTGTGCATCTGACCAAGGACACGGTGCGGTACTCGTTGCTCGAGAGCTTCCGGGTGTTCGCCCAGCAACGGCTGCGCGAGCGCGCGGGGGGTGAGGAGACCGCACGGTTCAGCGACCGGCACCGCCGGTACTACCGCGACAAGGTCGCCCGGGCGGGCATCGAGTGGCTCGGCCCGGACGAGCAGGTGTTGCTGGAGTGGGCGCGCGCCGCGTGGGACAACCTGCTGTGCGCGATCGACAGCGCCGAAGCCACCCCCGGCGAAGCCACGGTCGGGCTCGATATCATGGTTGGGCTGATCGCCCTGCGGGTTCCGTTCTTCAAGGGGTCGCTGCGCGAGTCGAGGCACCTGGCCGAACGGGCGCTCGCCGCTACCCGCGATCTCGACCCGCAGCCGGTCGAGTTGCAGGTCACCGCGATGGCCATGATCGGGTGGATCAGTTTGTGCCAGGGCATTCCCGCAGATGCCGAACGTCTGCTCGATGACTGCGTCGCTGCCTGTGTGACCGATCCCGGCGCTGTGGCGCGAGCGCGCAGGGAACCGGAGGTCGATCTCGGTCTGCCCGCGCCGGTCGAGTTCACCCGGGGCAGTCAGTTGATGTTGACACACAACGACTCTCGTGCGATCGAGGTGCTCGCGCGGGCGCGCAGGAAGTTCCTCGCGGCAGGCGACCGTGGTGCGGCGTCGATGACCGAGATGTTCGAAGTCCTCGCCACCGGCTTCGTCGGAACACCCGCGCAGGCGCTCGAATCCGCCCGACGCCACCTCGACGACGCCGGCCGATCCGGGGCACGCTGGGAACAATCCTGGGCCGAACTCAGCTGGTCCCTCGCCCTGATCAAGAACAGTGACACCGAGACCGCACTGGCCACCGTGCGCACGACCCTGGCCAACCAGCTGGCCATGCGTGATCAATGGGGCGCGGTGTGGGCTGTCCATATGTACGCGTGGGCACTCGCGCGCAAGATCGCCGACGCTTGCGGTCAACCACCCGGGCGCGATGGCCTGCCGCGTGAATGGGCGCTGGAGGTCGCGTGGATCCTCGGCGGTGCGGGAACGCTGCGCCGGCGTCTCGGCGTGGATCTCACCAACCTCGCTCCGTTCCGGGCGGAGACCGAGCGGGCGGCGCAGATCTCGCGATCGGTGCTGGGGGAGGCGGGCTTCACCGCCGCCGAGCAGGAGGGTGCGATGCTGCGCCCCGAACTCGGCGAGGTGGCCGCACTGGCCCTCGGCACCCTGTCGCTGGATGCCCTGCCGGTGCATCATCCGGTCCGGCGGCACCGCCCGACCCGCTGGCAGGAGTTGTCCGCGGCGGAGCAGGATGTGGCGACCCTCGCGGCGGCGGGCTGGACCAATACCGCGATCGCCGCGCGTCGTGGGAGTTCCTTCAAGACCGTCGACGCCCAGATGGCCGCGATCTTCCAGAAGCTCACGATCACCTCCCGCGACGACATCATCGCTCTTGTCCCTGCCGAACGCCGGGCACAGGTCGCCCAGGAAGTGGCCCGCCGCCCGAACAAGCCCCGGAAACGGGAGCCGCGACCACCCGCGCCGTAGACGTGCGTCGCCGCGCCTGCGCATCGCTTTCAGGCGCGGCGATCATCGGCCGTGCTTCAGACACCGACCGGCGTCGGTTCCGTCGCGGACGCGACCTCGTCACCGGCCGCCGCACGGCCGGCGGGGACGGACCTGTCGCGCCGTTGGAGCGTCGCTACCCAGCCCACCAGAACCAATGCCGCGAGGCCGAGCGCCGCACCGATCCACGCCGTCGTCGAATACCCGAACCCGGCGGTGAGCGCCACCCCACCCAGCCATGGCCCCACCGTGATACCGACATTGAACGCGGAGGTGTTCACTGCCGCCGCCATCGTCGGAGCATCGGGTGCCAGGGCGAAGACACGGGAGTTGAGAACGGGGTTGGTGCCGAAACCGAACGCGCCCAACGCGATCGCGAGGAGCACCATCGGTGCGATGTGCACGGCGGTGAGCGCGATCAGCACCGAGGTGATGATCAGCCCCATGACACCGATGGTCAACGTGCGCATCGGCTGTGCGTCGGCGGTCCGCCCCCCGACAATGATGCCGAGCAGCGCGCCCGCGCCGTATCCGGCCAAGACCGCGGGGACCCAGGATTCGGGCAGGCCGGTCGTGTCGGTGAGCATGGCGCCCAGATAGGAGAAGGTGACCAGCAGCGCGCCGGTCGCCACGGCGGTCATCGCATAGGACAGCCACAGGCTCGGCCGGGCCATGGCGCTCAGCTGCGTTCGTACCCGCGGTGGCTGGGCGGGATGTCCACCGGGGATCTTCGCCAGCACGCCGAGTACGGCGGGGGCCGACAGCACCGCGACGGCCAAGAACGCGGCCCGCCAGCCGAAATTCTGGCCGATGACGGTACCCAACGGCAGCCCGACGACGGTGGCGACGGTCAACCCGCCCGCCACCACGCTCATCGCCCGCCCACGCATATTCGGCGGTACCAGGCCGACAGCGGTCGACGCCGCCACTGCCCAGAAACCGGCGTAGACGAACGCCGCGACCACGCGCGTTCCGAAGACCACCCAGTACTCGGTGGCCAGCGCCCCGACGATATGCGCCGCGATGAATACCGCGAGGAACGCCAGCAGCGCGGTGCGCCGCGACCAGCGCAGGGTCAGCACCGCAAGGACGGGTGCGCCGACCAGCATGCCGAGGGCGAAGGCCGAGATCAGCAGTCCCGCGCGAGGAACCGATACGCCGAGGTCGGCGGACATCTCGGTGAGCAGGCCCGCGAGCATGAGTTCGGAGGTGCCTTGGGCGAATATCGACAAGCCAAGGATGTAGATGGCTACAGGCACGAGAGACCTTCCTTGTTTTGAATTGATCAGTCCAAAATATGGGCAGAAGAAAGGCGGCGGCTCGAAAGCCGCCGGGGGAGTGCGGGTTACAGGGCGTCGAGGGCGGTGGTGGCGATGGCTGCGCGCTCGTCACGGTCGGCGCCGCCGCGTGCGGCGACCTGGATGCCGCTGATCGTGGCGATCACGAACAGTGCGAGGGCGCGGGCGTCCTTGGTTCGGTCGATGTCGCCGGCACGCTGTCCGCTCGCGATGACGGCGGTGAGCAGGTCGAGGCGGTATCGCTGATCCGTCTTCAGGGCTGCGGCCACCGTGGTGTCACGCGGGCCGAGTTCGACGGTCGAGTTGACCACCAGGCAGCCGATCGGATCGTCGTCGGGGGTGTCGACGGTCCGCCACAGCAGGGTGTGGATCTTTTCCCTGGCCGAAGCGTCGGAGTCCAGGACCGTCTCGGTGGCGGCGTTCTTGGTGGTCATATAGCGGGCGAGCGCCCGCTCGAACAGGTCGTGCTTGCTGGAGAAGGTGTTGTAGATGCTGCTGCGGCCGAGGCCGGTGGCGGTGCACAGGTCCTGGGTGGAGGTGGCCTCGTAGCCCGCGGACCAGAACGCGCGCATGGCTGCGTCGACCGCTGTGTCCTCGTCGAAGCCGCGTGGTCGTGCCATGGGGAAACCCTAGCAGTTTTGGACCGATCAATTCAATACTGGCGGACCGCTGGCTTGCGGTAGCGCGGACGAACAGCGGCAGTTGTTCGACCGGTCTTGCCGCTATGGCGAGACGGCGACACCCAGCGTCTGCGCCACCATGAACTTCGGCCGGCCACCGTAGAAGACGTCGATCTCGCGCATCTCGAACCCGGCGCTCTCGATCAACCCACGGATATCCCGATCCAGGTTGCAGCCGCCTGCGACCACGTTCTGGATCGGATTCAGCCGATGCTGCCAGCTCTGGACCCGGGGGTCAGGGGCGAGCCCGTGCTCGACGAAGTGCAGCGTGCCGCCAGGAACCAGCACCCGCCGGATCTCGGCAAGGGCGGCATCGATATCGGGGATGGTGCACATGGTCCACGTCGAAACCGCCGCGTCGAAGCTGTTGTCGTCGAACGGCAGCGACTGCCCGTCCAGCCCGGCGCGCTCGATCGGTACCGTTGCCGCGGCCACCCGTTTCTCCGCGAGTTTCCATCCCAGATCGGCTGGTTCGACCGCGCTCACCGACTGGAGTGTCGGCGGATAGAACGGCACATTCAGCCCGGACCCGAACCCGATCTCCACCACCCGTCCGGACAGCCCTGCGCACACTCGCTCCCGCAGTTTGTCATTCATCCTGATCCCGCAGGCGACGTCGACCAGCCGGGGGACGACGCGATCGTTGTAGATACCCACGGCCTCCACTGTGTCAGCAACCACACGTGCGCACCAGTGCGCGCCTCTCGGTGCCCGGCATCCGCGGTGGGCCGGGCAGCCGGGCGATCATGTCGCCTCATGCGATGCTGGCCCGGTGACCTGGTTCGAGGTGTGGGCGCCGACGCCCGATCTGGTGCGGCTGGATGTCGCGGGCGTCGTGCATCCGATGACGCGATCCGACGACGGCTGGTGGCGCGCCGAGGTCGACTCCGCACCGGACGCCCGCTACGGCTACCTCCTCGACGACGATCCGACCGTCCTCCCAGACCCACGCTCTCCCCGTCAGCCCGACGGTGTGCACGCCCGTTCGGCACTGCACAACATCGTGCCGAGCGACTGGACCGACACCCGCTGGACCGGCAGGCAGCTGCCGGATGCGATCGTCTACGAGCTGCATATCGGCACGTTCACGCCGGCGGGAACATTCGACGCGGCGATCGAGCAGCTGGACCATCTCGTGCAGCTCGGCGTGACGGTGGTGGAGTTGATGCCGGTCAATGCCTTCGATGGGCCGCGGAACTGGGGCTACGACGGAGTGCTCTGGTACGCGGTGCACGAGCCGTACGGCGGGCCCGACGGGCTGCGCCGGTTCGTCGACGCCTGCCACGGGCGTGGTCTGGGGGTGGCGCTCGACGTCGTCTACAACCATCTGGGCCCGGTGGGCAACTATCTGCCCAGGTTCGGGCCCTATCTCGCCGAGCAGCGCAATACCTGGGGGCAGCGGCTGAATCTCGATGGGCCCGGCTCCGACGAGGTGCGCCGCTACATCATCGACAATGCCCTGCGCTGGTTCCGCGACTTCCATATCGACGCACTACGCCTGGACGCGGTGCATGCGCTCGCCGACACCACCGCGACCCATCTGCTCGCCGAACTCGCTGCCGACACCGACCGTCTCGCCACGCATCTGGGCCGCCCGCTGACCTTGATCGCCGAAAGCGACCTCAACGATCCGAGGCTGATCACCCCGCGCGCGGCGGGCGGCTACGGGCTGACCGGCCAGTGGAACGATGACCTGCACCATGCCGTCCATTCCGCGGTGTCGGGCGAACGCCAGGGCTACTACGTCGACTACGGCTCCATGGCCTGCCTCGCTCGGGCGTGGTCGCACGGATTCTTCCATGCCGGAACATATTCCACGTTTCGCAGTCGCAGGCACGGCAGACCGTTGGACCGTGCGGCGCTTCCGGCTTCGGCACTGCTGGCCTACACCTGCACGCACGACCAGATCGGCAACCGGGCCACCGGCGACCGTCCGAGCGCCTACCTGTCCGACGGTCAGCTGGCCATCAAGGCGGCACTGATTCTGCTCTCGCCCTTCACTCCGATGCTGTTCATGGGGGAGGAGTGGGGTGCGCGCACCCCGTTCCAGTACTTCACCTCGCATACCGATCCCGGCATCGGTGCGGCCACCGCGGCCGGGCGACGCGCCGAATTCGCCGAACACGGCTGGTCCACCGACGACGTACCCGATCCGCAGGACCCGGCGACCTTCGAACGCTCGACGCTGGACTGGTCCGAAACCGGCGACGCCGCACCTTCCCGTCTGCTCGCCTGCTACCGCGAGCTGATCGCCCTCCGGCGCAGCCGCAGCGAGATCACCGACTCGTGGGCATCGGCAACAGATATCGACTACGACGAGGACGCACGCTGGATCGTGATCCGTCGAGGCACGCTGGTGCTGGCGTACAACTTGGCCACCGACCCGGTGACCGTGCCGATCGCCGGAGAATCGCTGCTGCACTGGGATCCGCCGGCGCACGGCGAAGGAACCACAACGATCGCGGGGCATTCCTTCGTTGTTCTGGACACCGCGGGCGCGCTGAATCGCTCGCAGGGTGCGCTCGTGGTCGACGCAGCGCACCCAGCGAGCGGTGCTCAGGTCAGATAGCGGTAGGCCGGTGAATCCGGTTCGAGGCGCTCACACTGGATGGGCGAGGCGTCGATGCGCGCCATCAGCGGCTCGAGCTCTTCCGGAGCGCCGAGTTCGATACCGACCAACGCCGCACCGGTCTCCCGGTTGTTGCGCTTGACGTATTCGAACAGGGTGATGTCGTCGTCGGGACCGAGGACCTCGTCGAGGAAGCGGCGCAGCGCACCCGGTTCCTGCGGGAAGTCCACCAGGAAGTAGTGCTTGAGGCCCTGATGCACGAGGGAGCGTTCGATGACCTCGCCGTAGCGGGAGACATCGTTGTTGCCGCCCGACACCAGGCACACCACCGTGGAACCCGGTTCGATCTCGATACCGGCCAGCGCCGTCACCGCGAGTGCACCGGCGGGTTCGGCGATGATGCCCTCGTTCTGATACAGCTCGAGCATCGTTGTGCAGATGGCGCCCTCGTCGACCTGCAGCATCCGGAACGACCCCGCACCGGACGGGGATTCGGTCGCCACCAGTAACGGCAGCGATCCGTGTGTGACCACCCGGCCACCGAATCCGGCGACCGCCGCATACGGCACATCGCCGATCCGGCGCACCGCGGCGCCGTCGACGAACGGGTCGATCTCCGGCAGCGTCACCGGGCCGCCCGCGACCAGCGCCGCCGTCATCGAGGCGGCCCCCGCGGGTTCGACGCCGAGGATGGCGGTGCGTGGTGAACGTTCCCGCAGGTAGGTGCCGATACCGGCCAGGCAGCCGCCGCCACCGACCGGCACGACCACCAGATCGGGGGTACTGCCGAGCTGGTCGAGGATCTCCGCGGCGATGGTGCCCTGCCCGGCCGCGGTGCGCGTGTCATCGAACGGCGGCACCATGGTCGCGCCGGTGCGCGCCACATCGTCGGCGGCGGCCGCGGCGGCCGCGTCGTAGGTTTCGCCGACCGCGATCAGCTCGACGAATTCACCGCCGTGGATGCGGATACGATCGCGTTTCTGCTTCGGTGTGGTGGTGGGGACGTAGACACGGCCCTTGATGCCCATCGCGCGGCACGCGAACGCGACGCCCTGGGCGTGGTTGCCCGCACTGGCGGTGACGACGCCCGCGGCGCGTTCGTGTTCGCTGAGCTGAACGACCAGGTTGTAGGCGCCGCGCAGCTTGTAGGAGCGGACGACCGTGAGGTCTTCGCGCTTGAGGTAGACCTGCGCGCCGGTCAGCTGGGACAGGCGCGGGCACAGCTGCAACGGGGTCGGCTCGATAATGTCGGAAATTCGCTTCGCGGCCGCGTCGATCTCGTCCGCGTTCAACGGCGGACGGGTGGACAGTTCAGCGAGAACACGAAGCGGATCCGACACCCGAATATGGTGCCACCCGCCGCGCGGCGCCGCTGCGGCGGGTGGTAGTGGAGGTCAGTGCGGGGTGAGGACGAAGACCGGGATCTGGCGCGTGGTCTTGGTCTGATAGTTGGCGTAGTCCGGCCATACCGCGACCGCACGCTCCCACCACAGCGCCTTCTCCGCACCGACGACCTCGCGCGCGGTGTAGTCCTTGGTGACAGTGCCGTCGCGGAGTTCGACATGCGGTTCGGCCTTGATGTTGAAATACCAGACCGGATGCTTGGGCGCCCCGCCCAGCGAGGCGACCACGGCGTACTCGCCGTCGTGCTCGACCCGCATCAGCGGCGTTTTGCGCAATTTGCCGGTCTTCGCCCCGCGGGTGGTGAGCAGGACGACGGGCACGCCGTTCATCGTGGTGCCCTTTTCGCCGCCGGAGTTCTCGTAGGTCTCCGCCTGCTTGCGGGCCCAATCAGATGTGCTCGGTGCGTATTCCCCTGTAAGTGGCATATCTGCGGCAACAGCGAGGGGCCGCGTCCTTGTTCCCGTGGGCCGCGATTCCGGCCGCTGACCGATGTATGTGGCGCCCGCGACAAAAAGTTCGCTGGCCCTAACTTTGCTGTCCGTATACCCTGAGGACATGACCGCGTACCACCCCGAACTTCGCGCTACGAGCCGCGCACTGCCGGCTCGCCCTGCGACGATCGATATCGCGGGTAGCGCCTGGCCGGTGTACAAGCTGGAAGCGCTGGTCGCGGGTGTGCTTGCTGGTCTGGCATTGGCGCTGATCGTCGGTTCCGGGCAGGTCGCCGTGCTCGCTGCAGCGGCTGTCACCAGCCTGGTGTGGATCGTCGGGCTGGTTCGCGCGCGTTCCTGACCGCCGGCTTGCCAGGCCCGACGCCGCGTGGCCTCCATGGCGGCGCGATCGAGTCACCCGCGTCGCGCGGTTGACGCCGAAGAAACCGGGCGGTGGTCGAGCCGTTCACTCAGTCCGGCCCCAGTGACAGATCCACTAGTTCGCCGCGCGATACCACCCCGAGCTTCGGATACGCCTTGTACAGGTGATGCCCGACCGTGCGCGGACTGAGCACCAGCTGGGCGGCGATATCGCGATTCGACAAGCCCTGGGCTGCCAATCGCACGATCTGCAGCTCTTGCGGCGTCAAACTGGCGGCAGGACCCCGCACCGGGCGGGATGCCGACCCGACACCCAGCGCCGCGAGCTCCCCGTTGGCCCGCTGCGCCCACGGTGTGAATCCGAGCCGATCGAAGGTTTCGGCGGCGGCCTCGAGCTGGGTGCGCGCCTCGGTCTTGCGTTTGTCGCGGCGCAACCATTCACCGAACAGCAGCTGGGTGCGCGCTGTATCGAAGGGGCGACCGCCAAGGGGGAGTGCATCGCGGAAATGTTGTTCGGCGGTCTCGTCCTGTGTGGTGAGTGCGTGGGCGCGGTGGTCGAGTGCGGTAATCCAGTCGGCGCCGCTGGCCCGTGCCCACGTCGTCAGCCGGTCGCGGGCTTCGGCAGCCTGCTGCGGGGCATCGGCGCGCACCGCCGCCTCGACCAGATCCGGCAGCACGCGCAACCCGATGACCTGATGACGCGCCGGTTCGACAGTGAGCGCGGTCAGCCGCGACAACGCCCCGTCGACTTTGCCGAGCCCCAGATCGAGCAGGCCGAGCGCTGCGTGGGTCCACGTCGCGCCTGCTGCATCCGGACCGCCGAGGTCATCGGCCAGCGCCTTGCCGACGAACTCGGCGCACTCGCGTTCGGCACCTTCGAGCGCGCCGAGATACGCGAGGAATCCGCACAACTGGCTGATCCAGTGCCCGTTGCCGATGTCCTCGGCGATCCGCAACCCTTCGGCGGCCGCGACCCGCGATTCCCGTGGCCTGCCGAGGAACAGTTCGGCTTCCGCCCGGAAGAACAAGAGGGGTGGCAGCAGCGCGATCCGGCCCTGATCGCGGCACTGCGCCAGCAGTTCCCTTGCCAGCTCCCCCACCTGCTCATCCGCGCCGACGACCAACCCCGCGCCACACATCTGCACCAGATCGCGCGGACTGTCGGCACCGTTGCGTCGCGCAGCGGTGGCCGCGGTGCGCAGGTCGATACGCGGGGATGCCGGGTGTGCCTCTGCTCGAGGCACAGTGCTGTCGGACGCGAATTGGGGGTGGAGATCGAGCGTGGCGGCGAAAAGGTAATCGACGATCGGTGCCATCGGATCTGTCGGGGGCAGCCTGAGCGCACGAGCCCGATCGGCGACCTCGGCGAGCTCATCGGCTCCGAGGTACCAGGCGGCGTGGACGGCCTGGGTCAGGATGCGTGCCGTCCGCGACGGGTCGGTGCCGGCCTCCGCGGCGCTCAGCAGCAGTTCATGTGCGGTGCGTGGGCGGCCGGCGCCGAATTCGGCCGTGCCGCGCACATGGTCGAGCCGCGCCGACAGCGCGCCCGCATCGGCTTCTCCCGCTCGTTCGGCCAACGCGCGAGCGCGGTCGAATTGTCCTGCCTCCACGGCGGTTTCGGCGGCCAGCACCAGCCGCCGAGCCCGGCCACCGGACTCTGTGCTCAGTCCCGCCGCGCGCTCGTACGCCGCGACAGCCCCGTGGTAACCGCTGCGCACGCGGGCACGCTCGGCGGTGTCCTCCAGCGCGGCAGCGGTCGCCTCGTCGGGTCCGGTCGTCGCGGCGGCCAGATGCCAGGCGCGCAGGTCGGCGTCCTCTTCAGCGGTCGCGGCCTCCGCCAGCGCGCGATGGGCCGCGAGCCTTCGAGTCAGGCTCGCGCCCTGATAGACCGCCGAGCGCAGCATCGGATGACGGAATGTGAGGGCGCGACCGTCGCTGTACACCAGCCCGGCATCTTCGGCGGGTCGTAGATCGCTCAGCTGGGCGCCGAGTATTTCGGCTGCGCGCAGCACTGTCGTCAGGTCGGCGGTGTGCGCTGCGGCGGCGACGAGCAGCACCGTCATCGTGGGTTCCGGCAGTCCACTGACTTGGCCTCGGAACGCCACCCGCAGCCGGTCGGTGAGTGGCAGTGGGTTCGGGCCCGCATCGGGTGCTTCGGCCGCAAGCAGCGCGGGTAGCTCCAGCAGTGCCAGCGGATTGCCCATCGCCTCGGTGAGTAGCCGATATCGCAGGACCGGTGCGAGGTCGGGGGCCCGGCTGTCGACGAGGGCGGCGGCCGCGTCCTGCGGGATGCCGGTCACGCGGAGTTCCGGGAGCCCGGGTGCCGGGAAGTCGGAATCGCCCGCGCGGGTGGCGAACAGCATCACCACGCCCTCGGCGTCGAGTCTGCGCGCGGCGAACAGCAGCGCTTCGGCGGTGGCTCGGTCGAGCCAGTGCGCATCGTCGACCAGGCACAGCAGCGGTCCGTCGGCGGATTCCTCGGCCAGCAGCGTCAGCACGGCCAGGCCGATCAGCATGCGGTCGCCCGGATCGCGCGGCGCCAGCCCGAATGCGCCGCGCAGAGCATCGCGCTGCTGCTCGGGCAGTCGGTCCGCCAGCGCCATACCGGGCCGGACCAGCAGATGCAGGCCCGCGAACGGCAGTTCGGCCTCGGACTCGATGCCCGCGCTACGAGCAGCGGGAATGCCTTGTGCTGCGGCATAATCCAGCAGCGCCGTCTTCCCGATGCCCGGCTCGCCGCGCAGTACCAGCGCCCCACTGCGCCCCGCGCGCGCCGCATCAAGAAGCCGGTCTATCTCGGCCTGTTCGGCGTCCCGCCCGTGCAGCATGTGCCCAACGGTAGTGCCTGGTGTTCCCTCCCGAACGATCAGCGGCGCAGAGCGACTTCCCGCTCCATCCGCCCGGCGGGCAGCAGATCGGCCACCGCCTCGATTCCGACGATCGGGCTGCCGAGATCGGCAAGCGATTCGCCGACACCAGTCTCGCGATCATGCGGTGGTCGCTGCCGAAATCCCTGATCGAACCTGTCACCGGCGGCCCGATCCGGTGAGAGGTAGCTGATGATGACGTGTTCGTCGAGCGGTCAGATGGTGTGCTGCCGTGTGAACGCACCTGCCGCCGCGGCCCGCGCCGCGCTGTCGGCCACCCGTTCGGGAAGATCCGGGTCGGCTGGTGTCCGCAACAGCACCAGATGGTGATAGATCGGTGCGGTCGCCGCGATCAGCACCTCCCGCGCGTCGGTTTCCGCCGGGATCTCACCTCGCCGCATCGCCCGCTCGATGACGATCTCGCACTGCGCATACCGGTTCTCCCATAACCGCTGCAATGCGCTCGCCGCCTCCGCTGACCGAAACGACACCGCGATCAACGCCGCGGCGATCGAGGGCTGTTCGGTCAGCGAATTCTGAATCTCCTCGTTGAGCGCCGCCAGATCGCCACGCAGCGAACCGGTGTCGCGTGGCTGCCAGTCGATATCGCCGGCCGCGGCGAACACGTCGGCGATCAGCCCGCCGACATCGCGCCACCGCCGATACACCGTCGCGCGGTGCACCCCCGCGCGGGCCGCGATGGTGTCGATGGTGAGTGCGTCGTAGCCGTGTTCGGTCAGCTCCGCGTGGACCGCGTCGAGCACCTGGGTGCGGATGCGGGCGGTGCGGCCGCCCGGTCGTGTGCGGGGTGGTGCGGGTTGCCGGTTGTTATCCAGTGCGGAATTCATCGTCGATCATCCGATGCTTGACGGAACGAGTTTGCCCTGCCATTCTATTACGACAGTTGTCGCACTAGTGAGGTTTGCCGATGCTCATTCGAAGTGTTCACCCGACCCTGCGGTCACCGATGGCCGCGTCGTCCTCGAATGCTTCGGAGTGTGTGTATGCCAACCCAGATCACCGCGCGCGCGGTCACCAAGTCCTTCCACGGCAAGCGCGTCCTCGACGAGATCACCTGCTCGCTCGGCGCGGGTGAACGCACCGGGATCATCGGCGAGAACGGGTCGGGTAAATCGACCCTGTTGCGCCTGTTCGCCGGTGCCGAGCAGCCCGATGCGGGTGAGATCGTCGTCCAGTCCGATGGCGGCGTCGGCTATCTGGCCCAAGATGAACAGCTGCCGCCGCGGCTGACCGTCCAGCAGGTCGTCGACCGTGCCATGCGCGAGCTGCGCACGATCGAATGGCGTATGCGGAGTCTGGAGCTCGCCATGTCGGACGGTGACGAGTCCGGTATGGCCGAATATGGCGAACTGCTCACGCTTTTCGAAGTGCGCGGCGGTTATGACGCCGACGCGCGGCTCGAGCAGGCGCTGCACGGACTTGGGCTCGGTCTGGTGGACCGGTGGCGTCTGGTAGGCGGTCTCTCCGGTGGCGAACAGGTCCGGTTGCGCCTGGCAGCCCTGCTCGCCGCGGGGCCCGAGGTGCTGCTGCTCGACGAACCGACCAATCATCTCGACGACGATGCCCTGACCTGGCTCGAAGACCACCTGCGAGCCCGGCGCGGCACGACGGTGGCCGTCTCCCATGACCGGGTCTTCCTCGACCGGGTGGCGACGAGTCTGCTCGAGGTCGACGCCGATCGCCGTCAGGTCGTGCGTCACGGCAACGGCTACGCAGGGTTCCTCACTGACAAGGCCGCGTCGCGGCAGCGATGGGCGCAGGCCCATGTGCAATGGCAGGCCGATATCGCCCGGCTCCGCGAGACCGCGGCGACCACCGCGCGGCAGGTCGCGCCGGGGCGGGCCATGCGCGACAACAACAAAATGGCTTATGACCGCGCGGCCGGCCGCGTACAGCAGTCGCTGGCGAGCCGGGTCCGCAATGCGGAGGAACGGCTGCGACGGCTGCTCGCGGACCCGGTGCCGCCGCCACCGCAACCGCTGCGTTTCACGCCGACGCTGCGGACCGGCGCGGCGCGCGGCGCCGTCGTGGAGGCCACCGATGTCGCGGTAGCCGATCGGCTCGGCAGCGTCGGTGTCACGCTCGCCGCCGGGGATCGACTGTTGATCACCGGCCCGAACGGTGCGGGCAAGAGCACCCTACTGCGGGTGCTCGCCGGCGAACGCGCCGCCGACAGCGGTACTGTCATCCGCCGCGGACGCATCGGCTACCTCGCCCAGCAGCCCCCGCCCGCCGTGCCGGGGCAGACGCTGCTGGCGGCCTTCGCCCATGGCCGGACCGGCGAGCCTGCCGAGCACACCGAACGGCTGATGTCGCTCGGTTTGTTCGACCGCACCCAGCTCGCCACGCCCGTGGCGAACCTGTCCACGGGGCAGCGGCAGCGGCTGGCTCTGGCGCGACTGCTCAGCGAGCCGACCGATGTCCTGCTGCTCGACGAGCCGACCAATCACCTCTCGCCGGGCTTGGTCGAGGATCTGGAAGCCGCGTTGACCGACTTCCGGGGTGCGCTGGTGATCGTGAGCCACGATCGCCGGCTGCGTCAGCGATGGCGGGGCGCCGAGCTCGCCCTGTCTGCGCCGGTACCGGTCACCGTCTGACGTCTCCCGCTCTCATCCGCCCGAAAACCTCACCGCCCGAAGGATATTCCTCGTGCCCAACGGTCCCTTTCGCCTCCCCACGGAGCCCACCGTGCTCCACCCCATGCCCGGACAGCCGCGGGTGGTGCTGCTGAAACCATTGCTCACCTCACCGCTCATCGAAGTCGGGGAGTTCACCTACTACGACGACCCGGATGATCCGACCGTGTTCGAAAGCCGCAACGTGCTCTATCACTACGGCCCGGAGAAGTTGATCATCGGGAAGTTCTGTGCGCTCGCCACCGGGGTGCGGTTCATCATGAACGGAGCCAACCATCGCATGGACGGGCCCTCCACCTTCCCGTTCCCCACCATGGGCGGCGCCTGGTCCGACCACATCGACCTGCTCACCGACCTGCCGAATCGCGGTGACACCGTGGTCGGCAACGACGTCTGGATCGGCAACGGTGCCACCGTGCTGCCAGGCGTGCGGATCGGCCACGGCGCCATCATCGGCGCCGGCGCCGTGGTCACCTCCGACGTCCCCGATTACGGCATCGCTGGCGGCAATCCGGCCCGTCTCATCCGCACTCGCTACGACGAGTGTGACGTCGCCCGGCTGCTGGCGGTGGCGTGGTGGGACTGGCCGCTCGAGCACATCACCGAGCACGTGCGCACGATCATGTCCGGCAGCATCGCCGAACTCGAAGCCGCCGCCGCGGTCATCTGAGGAGCGGGGATCGCTCTCGCCCGGAGGCCCTGCGCGATCGGGCATGGGTTGGCACCGGCATCGCCCGGCCGAGCGACCCGAAGGGGCATAGGTAACCGCGGCCGAAAAGTACTTATAGATGACTGATTCGGCGACCCCCTGCCCGCCCATAACGTAGTTCTCATCAACCGATCAGGCGGAGAAACCGCAGATCAGACGTTATGGAGGACAGGATGAACACTCTCGTCGCGCAGTACCTGGAAGCCTGGAACACCACCGACGCGCAGGCCCGCGCCGCCGCCGTCGAACGGGTCTTCACCCCCGACGCCACCTACGTCGACCCGCTGGTGTCGGTCGCAGGCCATGAGCAGTTGGCCGCCGCCATCGGGGGAGTCCAGGCTCAGTTCCCTGGCTGGGTGTTCCGGCCCGCGGGCCCCATCGACGGACACCACGACCAGGTGCGCTTCACGTGGGAGCTCGGCCCCGTCGACGGCCCCGCGGTCGTCGTCGGCTTCGACGTCGCGATCATCGCCGACGGCCGCATCGCCAGCGTCTACGGCTTCCTCGACAAGGTCCCCAGCGCCGCCTGATCCTGCCTCCCCCCGAATCTTTCAGGAGTAATCATGACCACCACCGCACCCGGCCACCTGTCCACGCTGCTCGCCCCCGGGCCCGCACTGTTGCGGTTCTCGCTGCGCCTCGACGCGGTGGTGACCGCCGCCAACGGCCTCGCCTACCTGGCGCTGTCCGGCCCGATCGAATCCCTGCTCGGCCTCGACACCGCCGTCGGTATCCCGGTCGGCATCTTCCTGCTGCTCTACGGCATCGGCGTGGCTCTCGTCGGCGCCCAGGCGAACATCAACTCCGCAGCGGTCCGGGTTGTCATCGCAGGCAACGCTGCTTGGGTCGTCCTCAGCTTGGTCGCCCTCGCCGCCGCCGGCCTGGATCTGACCGTGGTAGGCGCGATCTGGGCGGTACTCCAGGCAATCACCGTCGGCGGATTCGCAGTCCTGCAATATGTGGGACTGAAGCGAGCCTGAACTTTCGAAACGCTCGAAACCATAAATGAACAACCCGAATCCGGTCGGCATGTGCCCGGCCGGATTTCGGTATGCCGGCGCCGGTGTTGGATTCTGCGTCGCTGAGGATCCGTTGCGTCTCGCCGAAGGCGACAGGATGCTGCGATACCAGAGCTCCGCCGTTATTCATCGCCGTCATTCACATCAGATATCCAGGCTCGCGGTAGTTCTGATCCGACATTCCCTTTCTGATAGCTCACGCGGGCAAAGGTGATGTCATGATGCTTCATTCGTTCCAGCAGGTTCAGTAGTTCTGTCTTGAAAGCGCATGGGGCGCAGGTTATGTGGTATGTCAGCATTGATTCGAGTTCGTCGCGGAAGAATCCGGTGCCGGGTTTCGGGGCGTCGTGGTTGATCGGGATATCGCCGCCGAGGCCGAGGCCGAGGTCTGGGCCGTAGGGGCCGGTCATGGGCGGGAGGCGTGAGCCGGGATGGCGAGGCGGGTGCCGTGAGGGAGGAAGCCGCTGGGGTAGACGATCAGGAGGTCGCAGCGGTCGAGAACGTCTTGGGCGCGGGCGCCGATGTGATCGATGGACGGTGTCACGATCGCGGTCACCTGTAATTGCTTCGCCTTCAGCAGCAGCCAGGGGAGTGCGTCGTTCTTGGCTTCGACCACAGTTCTGGCGACGGAATAGCCCTGCTTGGCGGCGAAGGCGCGCGCTTCCATTTCATAACCCTGCCGACGATCTTCGCAGTACGACGCATTCAGGTACACAACGGCTTTCATATCGTTCCCTCGCTGTGAGTTTCTGATGGGGCGCACGACGGCGGGGTTCAACGGGGTGCTGCGGGCGGGGACCCGATGAACCATCCAGGAACTGAGTACTCCGGACTCGATGCCGGATGTGCGGCGAGGCTTTCCCGCCGTCGTGCGCTGCGATCAGTAGACACGCGACGCGCCGAAATCGACACGCGCACACTGGCATTTCTCGCACCGCGCTGCCACACTTCGTGTGCGGGCATCTCTAGGTCAAATCGTTCCAATTCGGAGCATTCCAGTACGGAGAGGTGAGCAGGGTGGGAACTACGCTTCCGCGCAGGGCATTGGGGCGGGAACTGCGCAAACTGAGAGAACGAGCCGGGATCAGCCAGTCGGCGGCGGCACGGGCGATCGAGTTGTCGCCGCAAAGCATCGGGCGCATCGAGGATGGGCACGGGACGCGGGTGTCGTCGCTTCAGGTGAACGCGCTGTGCGATCGGTATGCGGCGAGTGATGGTGATCGGCGGGTGCTGTTGGGTCTACTTCAAGAGTTCCGAACGGCGCAGAAGTCGGGCGGTGGATGGTGGCGGGCGTTTGCTGATCAGCTCAGCGCAGGCTTCGACCACTACCTGGCGTTGGAGGATGCGGCCAGCCGGATTACGGCGTGGAAAATCGCGGTCATACCCGGTCTGTTGCAGACTCCGGAGTATCGCCGAGCACTCGCATGGGCGGAGTCGCCGGACGTGGATACCGCGGCGATCGAACGGCGGATCGCGGTGGCGAATCACAGGCAGTCGCGGTTGGATGACGACGACTTCGCGATGGACGTATTGCTGTCGGAGTCGGTGTTGCATGAGCAGACTGGCGGCCCGGGGGTGATGGCCGGGCAGCTCGAGCGGCTGACGCAGTTGATGGATCGGCCGGGTATCTCGATTCGGATCGTGCCATTCGATGCGGCAAGCCACCCCGGGCTGTTGGCGGGAAGCTTTCTCATGCTGGAGTTTCCGCCACTGTCCGCGCCGAAGATCCCTGAGCCGCCTGTGGTCTATGTCGAAGGCTATTCCGGCGATCTGTACATCGAGGACGAGCCCGAGGTGGACCGATATCGCAAGCTGCTGGCGCGGATTTCCCGTGTAGCGTTGAACGAGCAAGGGAGCCGTGACCTGCTCCTGAATGTAGCGAAGGAGTTACAGCGATGAGTGTCGACCTAGCTGGAGCCCGGTGGTTCAAGAGCAGCAAGAGCTCGTCGACCAAAGAGTGCGTCGAGGTAGCCCACCTTGATACAGGCATCGTCGGTGTCCGTGACTCCAAGAACCCCACCGGCCCAGCCCTCGTTTTCGCTCCAGGCGAGTGGGATGCATTCCTCGCCGGTGCGCGAAGAGGCGAGTTCGATCGTCCGTGAGAAACCCGGCGCCCCATGCCCTGAGCGGCGGTGGGGCGCCGACCTCTCTCCAGCCGTCATCAATTCGCTTGCCGTCGACGTGAATTCGTTGGTCGATCGGTGATCGAGTAGGGCCTCTGGCCTCCGCTGTTTCGGTCGTGCGTCCAGTGTGAAGACGTGCAGTTCAGATGTGGATTTCGCTGTTTCTGGGGCGGCGGGTGCGATATTATTCGAACATGCATTCGAGTGGGGGGATCGAAGAAGGCGCGGCGGCCCGCCTGCACACGGCCGTCACCGACCTGCTCGATGAGCCGCTGACGCCGCTGTCGGATGCCGGTGTCATCACGATGATGCGGGAGGTGGAGCGGTGCTCGCGGATGCTGACCATGGTGCGCCACCGGCTGCTGGTGGAGGCTTCTGAGCGGTCGCTGCCTGCCCGGAACGGGTCGAAGTCGTTGAAACGCTTTGTGATGGAAACCCTGAACCTCGCCAGTGCGGACGCTGGTGCCCGCGTGCACCAGGCACACTCGGTGGCGACGTTTCATGACATGGGTGGCGATCCCGTCGAACCGTTGCTGCCGCACACCGCGAAAGCCTTGACCGCCGGTGAGATCTCCGGCGATCACGCCCGCGGTATCGCCACCGTAATGAATCGTGTCCCGCGCGGCGCCACACATGATGACCGGCAGGCCGCCGAGGAAATCTTGACCGATTTCGCCCGCACCGGGTCCCCGGACGATATCGGCAAGGTTGGCGACAAGATCCTGGCCTACCTCGACCCCGACGGCCGCCTCACCACCGATCATGATCGAGCCCGCATGCGCGGCATCATCATCGGCCGCCAACGCCCCGATGGGATGAGCCCGATCCGAGGCGAGATCGACCCCGTCCTACGCGCCCTGCTGGATCCATTGCTGGCCAAGTACGCCCGCCCCGGCATGTGCAACCCCGACGACCCCGAAAGCCCCACTCCCGCCCGGCGTTCATCCGAGACCGGTGAACACACCCCGGCCCGGCAACCCTCCGACACTGATGTGACACCCGAGCCGCCCGACGGCATCTGGACAGATCCCACCGCACTCGCCGAGGCAGCCGCACGGGACCACCGCACCAGCTCCCAGCGAAACCATGATGCGCTCAAAGCTATTCTCAATTCCGGCCTGATCGCCGAGCGGCTCGGCGCCCACCGCGGCCTGCCGGTCTACACGATCCTCACCATGAGCATCGACGACATCGAACGCAGCGCCGGGGTCGCGACGACCGCTACCGGCGGCACCGTCCCCCTTCAAGATGCACTCGCCCTGGCCCAACGATCCCAACCCTGGCTCGCCGTATTCGACCACGACGGTCTACCCCTGCACCTCGGCCGAACCAGACGGCTCGCCTCCTCGGCGCAGCGGATCGCGCTGATCGCTGCCCTGAAGGGCTGCTCACGCCCGGGTTGCGATGCCCCCGCGAGCATGTCCGCAGTCCATCATGTCCTCGGCTACCGCGACAACGGCCACACTGACATCACCAACCTCACCTTGGCCTGCGACGCCTGCCACGCACTCATCCACGACGGCCCCGGAGGCTGGAAAACCCGTACCGAAGGCCCGCGCTCACCTCATGCCGGGCGCACCGCCTGGATCGCCCCACCCCACATCGACCCCCACCGAACGCCGCGAGTCAACCACCGCCACCACGCCAACGAATTACTCGCCGAAACACTCTCACGTATCCACCTGCGAAACGAACGAGCCGGCGAACAACACCATGAACGACTGCGTCACTATGCGCAGCCAGGTTCCACCGCTGCCTGACGGTGCCGGCGAACCCCTGCGTCGTCCGAGCTCGTTCGGTCGGTGAATCCACCCGAGCGGCGGCGAGCGCCGGCATCTCTGCTCGGCTGATCATGCCTTCGATTCCGAAGCGCCACTTCCCGCCTTGCGCACGTGGGTGGTCGCTGCGGTGACGAGGTTGCCCCCGTGGTCTTCGGTGCGTAGCCGGGCGACGGGGCTATCGTCACTGCCGACGAGTGTCGAATGTGGTTCGTTATCGGTGAAGGCGTGACGTTCTCCCCATTGTCGCAACGCCACGACAACGGTGAACAGGTCCAACCCGGCGTCGGTGAGTTCATAGGTGTGCCGCTTGCCGCCGGGGGCGGTGGTCGTGGTGAAGATGCCGTGATCGACGAGCCTGCGCAGCCGGTCGGTGAGGATGTTGCGGGCTATCCCGAGTCGTTGCTGGAAGTCGGTGAATGACGCCGCGCCGTCCATGGCGTCGCGCACGATCAGCAGGCTCCACCGGTCACCCATGAGGTCGACGGCCCGCGCGACCGGGCAGGTCGGATCGGTCCACTCTCGGCCGGAACCCAGCGTCGTGGTCATGAGCCGCCTCCCAATCGGTTGCAATTTGAAACTATTATGCCTTACGCTCCGAACAGTTGCATTTTGCTACTAATTGGGAGGTTCGGTGGCGGTAGGAATCACGACGTCGCGGCGTTCGGTCTTGGCGCTGGTGTGTGCGGTGGCCGTGTCGACGATCTACGCGATCCAGCCGGTGCTGGAGGTGGTGGGCGCCGACTTGGGATTGGCGAGTGAGTCGGTCGGCGGGCTGGTCGCCGCCGGACAGATCGGCTACTTCGCCGGTTTGGTCTTGCTGGTTCCGCTCGGGGACGTGGTGAATCGTCGGCGGCTCATCGCGGTGTTGCTGGTGCTCACCGCGACGGGGGCTGCGGTAGCGGCCGCCGCCCCGAACGGTGCGGTCGCGGTGGCGGGGCTGGCGCTCGCGGGTCTGTTCGCGGTGGTGGTTCAGGTGACTGTCGCGTATGTCGCCGCCGTGTCCGCGCCGGGCGAGCGGGGTCGTAATATCGGGGCGGTCACCTCAGGTGTGGTGATCGGCATCCTCGGTGTCCGTGTCCTCGCGGGTGTTCTGGGCGACTCGGTCGGCTGGCGTGCGGTGTACGCGGTGCTCGCCGTGTTGTGCGTGGCGCTGGCCTTCGCTGTCTGCGTGACACTCGATCCGGACCGCGGAACTCCCGGCGCGCGATACGGGCAGGTGCTGGCATCGATGGGACGACTCGCGCGCACTGATCGCCTGTTCCTGAGCCGAGGACTGATCGCCTTCTTCCTTTTCGCGTCCTTCGGAACCCTCTGGAGCGGGCTCGCCCTCCCGCTCGGCGCCGAGCCTTGGAATCTCGGCACCACACAAATCGGCCTGCTCGGATTGGCGGGCCTGGCCGGAGCGCTCGGCGCCGCTCGCGCGGGGCGATGGGCCGACTCCGATCGCGCACAGGCGATCACCGGTTCCGCACTGGCGTTGCTCGCTGTCTCCTGGCTGCTCATCGCCCGGATCGAAACAACCCTGTGGCTGCTCATCATCGGCATCATCGTGCTCGACTTCGCAGTCCAGGCGGTACATGTCAGCAGCCAGCACCTGCTGACCGCAGCGCACCCACATCACGCCAGCAGCGTCATAGGCGCCTACATGGCCTTCTATTCTCTCGGCTCGGCCGTCGGCGCGCTTGCGGTCACCTGGGCATACGGAAACTGGGGATGGTCGGCGTCCTGCTGGATCGGCGCGGCCTTCGCACTCGCCGCACTGGTTCTGTGGGGACTGGCTCAGGCCACCGGCAACGCCCGGGGTGGTGCGGTGGGTACGCCCCGTCCTGAGCTGAGGTGTCGAGACATGGCGCCCTTGCAATGCTGACAGCGGCCAGTAGCAGGGCTGTCGTCCACCCGTTCCGCTTACCGAGCGCATGCGCCGCCCTGATTCACTGGTTCACGGAGGGCCATTCGACTACAAGTCTCCGCAACATATTTCGGACATTGCCCAGTGTCCGGAAGTCCGAGAGTGTCCCAGGGCCCTGCCCTCGTCTTCGCACCGCGCGCCTGGGACGCGTTTCTCGCGGGCGCGGGCTGGTGGATCACTCATCCCTGAGTGATCCACCAGCGCCCACCATGCCGGAACTACTCGGCGTCGCGACTGGTGAAGTCGAAGGATCCGCCGTCGATGCCCCAGGAGATGATCCGTTCGGGCCGGATGCGGATGATCGCCCGTTCCTGGGGTGGGAACAGAGGCTCCTCGTCGTCGAGCGCCTCGGCCGTGCCGCGGACCTCGATTCCGCGAATCACGTAGGGGTCAAGGGAAACCTGCTGGTCGATGACGAACGATACCCGGCTGCCCGCCTCGACGTTGCGGTACTTGCGGCTGGCGCGCATACGCATGCCCCCGATATCGATCGTGCCGTCGGCGTTCACCCGATAGCTGGTCGGGTTGTTCTGCACAATGCCGTCGGGCGACACGGTGGCCAGTCGGCCGATCCCGGCCTCCGCGAGGAACTGCTGTTCGGCGATGGTGAAGGTCATGGTGGTTACTCCTCGGTGAGATATCAGGTGTTCGGAACGGCGATCAGCCGGAATTTGTGGGGTGAGATCAGAACAGGATCAGCGCGGCGCACAGTCCGGCAATGGCTATGAACTGGAGGGTGACGCGGTACTTCAGGATGCTGTCCCACTTGTCCTGGAGCGCACGGGCATCCGCCGGAATGATGCCGCTCTGGGCGGCGGCCGTCTGCTTGGTATTGATCGGCTTGGCGATGCGGACGTAGAAGGCGAGCCAGGTGAGCAGTGCCGCCACTGTGATCCCCGCCGCGACGGCGGCACCGATCTGCCCGGCTACCAGCGCGATCAGCAGCGTGAGCACCGCGGTGACCACACCGCTCACGCCGAAGACCGGCATGCGCTTGTCGCCGTAGTAGTGACCCCATCCCGCGCTGATGGTCACGGTCGCATCATCGAGCTTGCGATATACGGACCGGGTGATCGCGGCCCCGCAGACATCGGTGCCGTAGACGACGGCATTGGCGAGAACGGCGACGACGGCAATGATCTGGCCGGTGACAACGAGCATTGTGGCTTCCCTTCCAAATTCTAGCAACGCTAGAAACTGGAGCAACGGTAACACTGGAACGCCAACGCTGTCTAGCGTTGCTAGATTCTCTGACCTGTGCCCAGGGCTACCGCGCGCCGAGATCGCCCGCGGAAAAGGTACGCATGGTCCGCATTTCGAGCGGCCTGTCGCGGTTGCCGCTGCGTGAAGGCTGAACCGGGCACTCGGGCGTCGAATATATGGATTAGCCGACCTGCCGGTTCGCGACGAACCACTTGCCTGAACGCTGTGCCGACATCCGCGCGCTGTCACCGTTTGCGACCGCTCGTTGCGTGTCATTCGTGACCGGCACCGACCGGCACGGCGAGAAGATGCAGCAGGCGACGGCGGTGTCGGCGATACCCGGAGTCTGCGTCAGCTCTCCTGCCCCGCGCCTCGGCGGCGTTCGGCACGGTGGGTGAGCGCATCGACAATGCGTTGCCATGCCGGTGATGGTTCCTCGGAGATCCGAGAGAAAACCAGCTTCACGTGCCCGGTCCGGCCGGTGTCCTTTTCGTGTCGGATCTTCCAGGCGTCCAGGTCGTCGATGAGCTGGTCCAGGCGTGGATCGTGTGGGTCCCAGTCGACCGATTGGTCGCAGGTGAGGTACAGGCGCGTTGTCTCGGGGTCGTCGAGGGCGGAGTTCTTGTCCTGGATGCGCTGGGGCATGGCGCGCGGTTCCACAGCCTGCATCAGGATCCAGGAGTCGCGTTCGAGTCGCACCCTGCGCTCGCTGACCCCGAGACCGCGCATCCGGTCCAGGATGGCGACCACCTCGACAGGAAGGACGAGACTTTCGCCGACGGCCAATGCGGCGATCCGGCGGCGGTTATCGGTGAGCTGGTCGATCTTGCGCTGCAACTCGGCGTCGATATCGGTGATGGCGGCAGCGAACTCGTTCGGCTGGGCGTGCAGCAGCGCGTCGATCCGCGCCAGCGGCACGCCGGCGTCGGCGAGGGTCCTGATCCGGATGAGATCCACCGCCGCTTGCGCGCTGTAGCGGCGGTAGCCGGAGGCGTCACGTTCGGGCTCGGGCAACAGGCCGACGTGGTGGTAGTGGCGAACGGCGCGCACTGTCACGCCCGCGGTCGCGGCGAGCTGGCCGATCGTGAGCACCGTCCTCCTCGGGTGTTCGTAGCGGGTGTTCGAGTCTAGGGACGAGCGACCTGGCCGACGACGTCGCGGATCGCCTGGACCACGGCATCGGGGCGATCGAAGCAGATCCGGTGGTGCAGGGTGTCGGCAAGGATGCGCTGCTCGCCTTGCGAGAAGGCACCCACCACGGCCGCGTCCATCCTCGTCCTGCCGTCATGTATCTGTTGCAGTGTGTGCTCCGGGATCAGCCCCTGCTGGGCGGGATCGACCCCCACCACGCTGAGAGCGATCACCGGGACGTCGGGAATGTCCGGCCCGGCCCGCAGCTCGGCAGCGAGGGCGGCCAGTCCGCGCCGCTCGGCAATACCGACGCGGGTCCATTCATCACTGACCTTGGCCTCGATCAGCGATTGGTGCATGTGCTCGGGGTAGTCCGCGCGCAGTTCCGCGTACATCGCCCGCAGCGCGGGACGCATCTGTTCGAGCTGTTCCAGGTCGGGTGCGGACTGCTCGGCGGCGGCCAGACTCGCCTCGGCGGGCATGTACTCGTCCCAGTCGCGGTGCAGAGCATCGATCCAGACCAGTCCGGCCACGTGCTGCGGGTACAGCTGCGCGAACCTGTGCGCGTACAACCCGCCGAGAGAGTGCGCCGCGAGAACATAGGGGCCGGCGATGTTCTGGGCGCGCAGCAGCTCGCGCAGCTCCGTGGCGACCGCGGTGGCGGTGCGCGGCAGTGGGAGGGGATCGCTGTACCCGGTGCCGCCGCGGTCGTACACCACGGCGGTTGTGAACTGCGAAACCTGCTGCTGGACACCGAAATAGTCCAGGCCGACCGCACTCGCTCCCGGCAGGAACACGACGGCCGGTGCGCCGGTGCCCGACCGATGTACGAAAATACGGCGGCCGTCGATGTCCTGGAACCCTCCGACCGGGGGAGTGAACCGAGCTGGGGAAGTGCTGTTGTTCGCCATGCGATAAGCCTGCAACCCTGACGCAGGGTCAAGGTCAACCCGGGTGGTCGGGCCGGCCCAGGTATTCGGGTGATTAACAGCCCAGGGGGCGGGAACGAATATTCGGGTAGTCGAGTACGCGGGACTCGAGGTGGCCGCGGCGGGAGGATCGGGTTATGAAACGACTTGTGGTGTGCTGTGACGGCACCTGGAAGGCCGAGTCGAGCACGACGGTATCCAACATCATCAAGATCGCGCAGACCATTCGGTTCGAGACACCGGATGCGGAGGGCAAGCCCGTCCATCAGTGGGTCACCTACGTCCCCGGGCCCGGTACGCAGGGCTTCTTCGCCGACCGGTTGATGGGCGGTGCGTTCGGGCTGGGTCTGGAGGCGAACCTATCGGCCGCGTACTGGCATCTGGCGTTGAACTGGGAGCCGGGCGACCAGATCTTCATCTTCGGTTTCAGCCGCGGCGCCTACACCGCCCGTAGCCTGGCCGGGTTGATCGGGCGGATCGGCATCATGACGCCGGAAGCGATGATCGACGGCAAGTATCCGCAGGCGCTCGCCATCCACAAGCAGCCGGTGCCGCCCGACGGTGTCATGCCGCCGCAGTGGGAGGACTTCCGCCGCGAGAACTGCCATCCGGACCCGGCGAAGATCGATTTCCTCGGCGTCTTCGACACCGTCGGCGCGCTGGGTGTGCCCGGATTGACCTCGCTGCGGCACAAGTTCCACGACGTCCGGCTGGGTACCAACGTGCACTGCGCCCGGCAGGCATTGGCCATCGACGAACGCCGCCGCAATTTCGAACCCTGCCTGTGGGAAGTCCCGGTGGAGCCGAACGTGAAGTACCGCAGAGGTTTCCAGCGAGTCAAGCAGGTGTGGTTCGAGGGTGTGCACAGCGATATCGGCGGCGGTTACGCCGAATGCGGGCTGTCGGACATCACGCTCCGCTGGATGGTGGCAGAAGCCGAATCGGTGGGGCTGGTCTTCGACCGCGACCGGTTGGAGAGCCTGTCCGAACGTTGCGTCGGCGCCGACCATATGCGCAGGCACGATTCGCTCGGCATCGGCTACCGCATCCTGAATCTGCTGCGCACGCTGCGCAATCCGCGCAGCCCGCGGTTCCACTTGGATTCCTGGCGCAAGCTAGGCATCGCCGACGATATCGGCATCCGCCTGGCCTCCTGCACCCAGGACGGCGACTACGGCCCGGTGAATATCCGTCGCTGGCGCGAGGACTTCGGCGGGATGTTCCCGGAGGATCTCATCGAGAAGACCGTCCCGGTGAGCGCCGAACTGGGGCGGTGATCGGGTGGGCCCGGCGCACCGGATCAGGCGGTGGCCCTGGCGCCGGGCCGGTCTCGCAGCAGTATTGCCGCGAGCACCGCTCCGACGGCGACGAGGGCACCGGCGACGGTGAGTGCGTAGGAGAACCCTTCCGTCGCGGCCTGTCGCTGGTCGAGTGAACCGTCCGAGGTGTCGCCGCGGTGCGCGGCGAGGGTCACCAGGACCGCGATCCCGACCGCTCCGCCGAGTTGCTGGACCGAGCCGAGCACGGCGGAGCCGAGTCCGGCATCCTCCTCGGTGGTGCCGCTGAGTGCGACGACCGTGAGCGCGGGCAGGGTCAGGCCGCACCCGAGCGCCGTGACGAGCAGCCCGGGCAGCACCCCGTAGACGTAGCTGTCGGACGAACCGACGCTGGACAGCAGCAACAGTCCCGCCGCGCTGATCAGCAGCGCCACAACCAGCGCTGGGCGAGTACCGAGCCGCTGCACCGCCCGCGAGGACAGCCACATCCCGGTCAGAATCGCCGCGCCGAAGGGGAGGTAGGCCAGGCCGGCGGTGAGCGGCTCATATCCGAGCACGGTCTGGATGTGCAGCATCAGCAGAAATGCCATGGCATAGAAGGCGGCGGAGAACAACAGGATCACGCCGTTGGCCACCGCGCGCGTCCGGACGGTCAGGAAGGACAGCGGCACCAGTGGCTCGTCGGTCCGTGTCTCGACGGCCGCGAATGCCACGGCCAGCACGGCGGCGAGCACCAGTGGGATCGTGGAAGCCGCATGACCCCAACCGGTTTCGGACGCCTGCAACAGGCCGTGTACAAGAAGCATCAGTGCGCCGGTGATCAATACGGCCCCGGGAACGTCGATCCGGCGGCGGGATTCGGCCCGGCTCTCCGCGACGAGACGGGGGACGAGCACGAGGGCCATGAGCGCTACCGGCAGATTGATCAGGAAAACCCAGCGCCAGGAGGTCAGCCCGGTCAGCACACCGGAGATCACCAAGCCGAGGGCGCCGCCGAGCGCCGCGACTCCGCCCCAGATCCCGATGGCCTTCGCGCGCTCCCCGGCTCCCGGGAACAGCAGCGTGAGCAGGGCGAGCGCGGCCGGGCTCGCCATCGCCGCACCGGCCCCCTGAATGAAGCGGCCCGCCACCAGCTGCCAGGGTTCCTGCGCGAACCCGCAGAGCGCACTCGCGGCTCCGAAGAGCGCGACACCGCAGAGGAATACGCGGCGGCGGCCGATCAGATCGGCGATTCGACCGGACAACAACAACAGTCCGCCGAAGGCGAGGAAGTAGGCATTGACCACCCAGGGCAGGCCGGCATGGCTGAATCCGAGCTCGTCGCGGATGGTCGGCAACGCCACACTGACCACATTGTCGTCAAGCACCAGCATGAACTGCACGAAGCACAGCACGATCAGCGCCATTCGGCGGCGCCCGCCCGGGGCCACGCCCTGGTCCGTAGTGGAAATCATTGTCATGAAACCACCGTGTCAGGAGCTCGCCGTGGCGGCGATACGCCACCAGGCCGTCTGATATCGCGTTGAGGACATACCCTGGGAGGGTGTCTGAACCCGTGATGGAAGCCGCGCCGACCGGCGTGGGGACGATCGTCGTCGGAAAGTTTCCGCTGCCCGCGGGACAGTGGATCCGGTCGCACTACCACCCACAGCACCAACTGGCCTGGACCCGCAGTGGGGTGCTCGGTGTCGCTGTCGACGACGCGTATTGGGTGCTGCCACCCACTCGCGCACTCTGGCTACCGGCGGGCGTCGTACATCGCACCGGCGCGACCCGCGATGCGGTACTGCACAGCCTCTACTTCGAACCGGACCGCTGCCACGTGGCATGGACCGAGCCCACAGCGGTGGCGGTCGACGGTCTGCTCGCACATCTGATCGTCCACCTGGCCAAGCGGGACCTGGCCGATGATATGCGCCTCCGTGCCGAGGCCGTGGTCCTCGACCTGCTGCGGCCACTGCCCGCGACCCCTATCGTCGTACCGCGGCCCGTGGACGAACGAGTGCGTGCGGTCGCCGACGAGCTACTGGCTGATCCAGCCGACTCGCGGTCCATGGAGTCGCATGCGCGGGCTGCGGGGGTGAGCAGGCGTACCCTGAGCCGGCTTTTCGTGCAGGACACCGGCATGAGTTTCGAACGGTGGCGCACTCACGTGCGGTTGCAGGCCGGGCTGGTGCTGCTCGCCGAGGGCCTGCCCGTGTCCAGGGCCGCCCACGCCGTCGGATACGGGACCAGCAGCGCCTTCCTCGCGGCATTCCGGCGAACAGTGGGTATCTCGCCGGGACGATATCTCGGGCGTAGCGGGACGTAGCGAGAACGCGAACGAACTTCCACCAGGCGCGCTCAGCGCACCAGCAGCGCCACCGGCAGCCGGGCGAACAGCTTCTCCAGCCGGGCCCGGCCCTGGAAGGTGTGGCCGGTGAGCCGGTCGGTCCAGGTGCCGGGCGGCAGATCCAGGACCGTGTCCGCCCATCCGGTCTCGGCCAGGGAAACGCTGTGCCGGGTCGTCGCCACGATGATCTCCGGCGCCTCACCGGTGCGCCCCCTGGCATAGGACACCAGCTTGCCCGCCTGCTCGCCGGTCGCGAACAATGGCAGATAGGTGCCGCCGACGAAGCAGTCGGGTCGTTCCCGGCGCAACCACAGCGCGTAGGCGACGATCCACATCTTCGCGGCGCCGGTGGTGTCCAAACCAGGTGTGCCGGTGAGCGATTGCAGCATGCCCACCCGGGTCGCGAAGTCCACCGGCCGCCGATTGTCCGGGTCGACCAGCGAGTCCTCCCACAGCTCGCAGCCCTGATAGATATCCGGGATGCCTGGCCCGCACAGCTGCAGCAGTTTCTGCGAGAGCGCGTCGGTCCACGCGTGTGGGGCAAGTTCGTGCACCAGGTCGCCGAGACCGGAGCCGACGGGGCCGTCGATCACCGCGTCCAGCCAGGTGTGCACCGCGGTCTCGAACTCGGGATCGGGTTCCTCCCATGAGGTGTGCTCGCCGGCTTCGCGTATCGCCTTCTCCGCGAACCGATGCAGTCGATCCCGCAGTCCCGGTACCGACGCGGCGGGACGTCCGTCGGCCGGCCACACCCCGAACATGTTCTGGAGCAGGAACAGCGTTGTCGCGCCGTCCGGGCCGGGCGTGATTTTCTGCCAGGTCGCCACCGACCGCGCCCACCGCGTCGACATCTGCGACAGCACTCCGATGCGGGCTCGCACGTCCTCACCGCGTTTGGTGTCGTGGGTGGACAGCGCGGTCAGGGTGGCAGGCCAGCGTTGTGCGCGTTCGCTATTGGCGAGATGGAACTCGTTGAGCGAATGCCCGAACCGGCCCGGGTTGCCGCCTACCTCCTGGAGCGACACCAGCCGTGCCGCCCGATAGAACATGGTGTCCTCGACGGCCTTGGCCGTGATCGCGCCACCTACCTGACTGAACCGCACCGCCGCCTCACCGCCGGCGGCCAACGCCGCCACCAGCACCGACAGCGGTGCGGTGAGTTCGCTGTTGCGCTTCTCCACGTCGGCGACGACAGCGCCGGCCATCCCGGCCAGCGGGGTGTAGTCCACCCGGTACACCGGCAGGAACGCCAGCACCTCGATGGTCGCGTTGGTCAGTGCCATATCGCTGATCCCGGAGGCGTCGAAACCGTTCACGCCCGCGTCGCGTTTGACCGCCGCCACGAGCCGCCGGATCTCGGGTGCCAGGATGCTCTCGGCGACAGCGCGTTTGATGCGGTGCTGCTTCTCGCCGATCCAGGCGCGGTCGCTGCCGTGTCCGGCGAAATGCTGGGACAGCTCGGTCAGCGTCTGCTCACCGTCCGGGTCGATCAGCACGCCGCCGATATCGGCGAGGGCGTCGTAGCCGGTGGTGCCGTCGATGGGCAGTGTCGCGTCCAGCGGTTCCCGATTGGCCAGGATCTTCTCCACCAGCAGCAGTCGGTGCGGTCCGATGAGGCTACGCAGCCGCGACAGGTAGGCCGCGGGATAGGACAGGCCGTCGGGGTGGTCGACCCGCACACCGTCGATCAGTTCGTGCTCACACCACGCCGCCAGCTCGCGGTGGGTGGCTTCGAAGACCTCCCGGTCCTCCTGCCGCAATGCCGCCAACCCGCTCACCGCGAAGAACCGGCGATAGCTGCACAGCCCGGATTTCCAGCTCACCAGCCGATAGTGCTGTTTGTCATGGATGCGCAGCGCATTGTCGCCGTCGGTGTCGGGGGCGATGGGGAAGCGCAGATCGTGCAGCGCGAGCATCGGTTCCGGACCGGACCTGTCGACGGTCAACGCCGCCGGATCGTTCTCGTTCTGCAGGACCGGCAGCGCCAGCCGCCCGCCCGCACCATTGGCCGGGCTCCAGTCGATATCGAAGTAATGCGCGAACTGTGAATCCGGGCCGTGCCGCAACACGTCCCACCACCAGGCGTTCTGCCGCGGATCGCCCACGCCCACATGGTTGGGGACCAGATCGATGATCAGCCCCATACCGCGGCTTCGCACCTCGTCCGCGAGGGCTTTGAGGCCGCCGGGACCGCCGAGCGCCGCCGACACCGTGGTCGGGTCGGTGACGTCGTAGCCGTGGGTCGACCCGTGCGCGGCGGTCATCACCGGCGACAGGTACAGGTGCGAGACACCCAGCTGTTGCAGGTATTCCGCGATGGCGGCGGCGTCGGTGAAGGTCAGTGCGTCGGGGCGCAGTTGCAGCCGGTAGGTGCTGCGCACCGGCGTCGACCGTGCCGGGCGGCGCATGGACTGCGGATCGGTGAGATGCGTGGCGGTCAGGTTCTTCTCGGTCATGTTCGTATCGGTCAGGCGGTGCGGCGGCGGAGGACGAGCAGACAACGGGCGGGGAGGGTGACGGTGCTCGCCGCGGCATAGCCGGCCTCGGCGCGTCCGTCAGGGGTCGAACAATCAAGGGCGACCGACCATTCGGCGCCGAAATCGGGGGCGGGCAGGGTGAAGTCGAGGGCGCTGTCGTGGGCGTTGAAGCACAGCAGGAACGAATCGTCGGTGATGCGTTCGCCGCGTGGGCCCGGTTCCGGAATGCCGTCACCATCGAGGAACACCGCCAGCGACCGGCCGAAACCATTGTCCCAGTCGGCGTCTGTCATCTCCGCACCCGTGGGCGTGAGCCAGGCGATATCGCGGGGATGGCCGGACTCACGGATGGGGCCACCGGCGAGGAAGCGGCGGCGACGGAACACCGGATGTGAGGTGCGCAGTGCGATCGCGGCCCGGGTGAAGTCGAGTAGGTCGGCATTCTTGTGTGCCAGCGACCAATCCATCCACGCCAGTTCCGAATCCTGGCAGTAGGCATTGTTGTTGCCGAGCTGGGTGCGGCCCATCTCGTCACCGTGGGCGAGCATCGGGGTGCCCTGGCTCAGGATCAGCGTGGCCAGCAGATTGCGTGACTGCCTGGCCCGCAACGCGAGGACCTCAGGATCGTCGGTGGGCCCCTCCACGCCGCAATTCCAGGACCGGTTGTGGTTCTCCCCGTCGCGGTTGCCCTCGCCGTTGGCCTCGTTGTGTTTGCCGTTGTAGGACACCAGATCGCGCAGGGTGAACCCGTCATGCGCGGTGATGAAGTTGATCGATGCGCTCGGCCTGCGACCGGTCGCCTCGTACAGGTCCGAGGAACCGGTGAACCGGGACGCGAACTCGCCGAGCGTCGCGTGCTCACCGCGCCAGTAATCGCGGACGGTATCGCGGTATTTGCCGTTCCATTCGGTCCACAGGCTCGGGAAGTTGCCGACCTGATAGCCGCCCTCACCCACATCCCAGGGTTCGGCGATGAGCTTGACCTGGCTGACCACCGGATCCTGCTGCACCAGATCGAAGAACGTCGAGAGCCGATCCACATCGTGCAGTTCGCGGGCCAGCGTTGCGGCCAGATCGAAGCGGAACCCGTCGACGTGCATCTCCAGCACCCAGTAGCGCAGCGAATCCATGATCAACTGCAAAGTGTGTGGATGGCGCACATTGAGGCTGTTCCCGGTGCCGGTGTAGTCCATATAATGCGCGGGTTCGTCGTCCATCAGCCGGTAATAGGCGGCATTGTCGATGCCACGGAAACCGATGGTCGGCCCGAAATGGTTCCCCTCCGCGGTGTGGTTGTACACCACATCCAGGATCACTTCGATGCCCTCGGCGTGCAATGCCCGCACCATTGCCTTGAATTCGGTGACCGCCGCGCCGGCCCGGCCGCCCGCCGCGTACTCGTGATGCGGTGCCAGATACCCGAAGCTGTTGTAACCCCAGTAGTTACGCAAGCCCTGGTCGAGCAGGATGCGGTCGTGCAGGAACTGGTGTACCGGCATCAGTTCGATCGCGGTGACCCCGAGCCCGCGCAGATGCTCGATGATCGCCGGATGTGCCAGGCCCGCGTAGGTCCCGCGCAGCTCCTCTGGCACATCCGGGTGGGTGATGGACATGCCCTTGACGTGGGCCTCGTAGATCACCGTTTCGTGGTAGGGCCGTTTCGGCGGGCGGTCGGCACCCCAGTCGAAGAACGGGTTGATCACCACGCCGGTCATGGTGTGGCCGAGCGAATCCTGGCCGGGGGTGTACAGCGACGGATGGTCGGAGAACACGCCGTCGAACGCCTTGCCGTATGGATCGAGCAGCAACTTGCTCGGATCGCAGCGCAGCCCTCGCTCCGGATCGTAGGGTCCGTGCACCCGGAACCCGTACCGCTGCCCTGGCCCGACGCCCGGCAGGTACGCGTGCCAGACATGCCCGTCGACCTCGTCCAACCCGATCCGGGTCTCGCCGCCCTGCTTGTCGACCAGGCATAACTGCACCGCGTCGGCGACCTCGGTGAACAGCGAGAAGTTCGTTCCCGCCCCGTCATAGGTGGCGCCCAACGGATAGGCGCTCCCCGGCCAGACACCGAGCGGTGCCGGGGCGGATGCGGAGGCGGGCGAAACCATGGCAACGACACTAACGGGCGTTACTGTGCGGCCGCTGTGGCCCTGCGCGTTGGGTGGGTGGGCGGTATCAGGTAGTGGGTCTTCTGTGCCGATCAGGCGTCGTCGGTGAGTGGCAGCCAGCGGCGGTGGTAGCCGGTGGCGCGGGCGAGACGCGCCAAGCCGCCCAGGAGGACTCGCTGTACGGGCACCGGGATCTTCGCGAGGTAGCCGTCCTGCAGGTCCCACAGCAAGGCGAGGGCGATCGGGTTGCGCGGGAGGCCAGCGGCGGTGGTCTTGCCCGCGTTGTCGAGAGTGGACCAGAACTGGAACATCTGCCAGTGCCGCAGGGGTGGGCGGATCTCGTGGTCGATGACGGTATCGGGCAGCTCGCTCCAGAATTCGTGCACCGTGCGCGGGGGAGCGGTGACGGTGTCGCCGGGGTCGGCGATGACCTCGGTGCCATCGATGCGGAAGCGAATCCGTCCGGCGCGGATGGTCCAGTGTTCGGCGAGTTCGGGATGCCAGTGCGGACCGGCCTGGCGTTTCGGGGCCGGCAGCAGATGTTGCAGGCGCAGGTAGGGGCCGTTGTCGTCGACGCCTTCGTCGATCAATGTGACGCGGTGGCCGTTGCGAAAGGTGAGGGCTTGTTCGGGCATCCTCAAGATATAAAGGTAACCTTTCTATCGTGTCAATGGCTGAGGCTTCTGTGTTGAAACTGCTCACGCTGGCGACCAGGGCCGTCGAACGGGAGTTGAACCGCGAACTGCGCGCGGTCCTCGGTGGCGACCTGCGTCCGGCGCACTATGCGGTGTTCCGCTACCTGGACCCGGCGGGTTCGCGGGTGACCGCGCTTGCTGATGCGGCAGGGATGACCCAGCAGTCCATGGGGGAACTCGTCACCCACTTGGAACGTCAGGGGCTCGTCGAGCGGCGCGTCGACCCCGCCGACCGTCGGGCGAGGCTTGTGGTTCTCACCGAATCGGGGCGCACGGCGCTCGGGCTGGCCGCCGATCGCATCGGGCGTATCGAGGGGGATCTTCGCCGGCGGCTCGGGGCCGGTGAGTTCGATGCCATGTGTGCCGGGTTGGCCGCGGTGTGCGACTCGTACGCCGACCGCTCTGGAGGGACACCAGGTCCGATGCTAACTTGAACGGTGTTCAAGCTCGCTCCGGTTCGGAGTGGGACGTCCGCTGTGTGAAGGACTGCCGCTGTGGTGCTGACGCCCGACGAGATCACCGCCATCGACGCCGAACATGTGTGGCACCCGTACGGCGGGTTCCCGGCGACAACCGAGCCGCTGGTGGTGGCGTCGGCGTCGGGGACCAGGCTGACGCTGGCCGATGGGCGTGAGCTGGTCGACGGGATGAGCTCCTGGTGGGCGGCGGTGCACGGGTACCGGCATCCAGTGCTGGACTCGGCGCTGCTGGTGCAGTCGCAGCGGATGAGTCACGTCATGTTCGGCGGGCTCACCCATGAACCGGCGGCCCGGCTGGCCGAGCTGCTGGTTCAGCTCACCCCACCCGGCTTGGACAAGGTTTTCCTCTGTGATTCGGGCTCGGTGTCGGTCGAGGTCGCGGTCAAGATGTGCCTGCAATATCAGCGCGCGCTGGGGCGGCCCGGCAAACGGCGGTTGCTCACCTGGCGCGGCGGCTACCACGGCGACACCTTCACTCCCATGAGCGTGTGCGACCCCGAGGGTGGCATGCATGCGCTGTGGACCGACATCCTGGCCGAGCAGGTCTTCGTCCCCGCCCCGCCGCGCGCCTTCGACCCCGGCTATATCGCGGAACTCGAGGGCGCGATGATCGAGCACGCCGACGAGCTCGCCGCCGTCATCGTTGAACCGGTTGTGCAGGGCGCGGGCGGTATGCGCTGGCACGATCCGCGCTACCTCACCGAGCTGCGCCGGTTGTGCGACGCCAACGGCGTGCTGCTCATCTTCGATGAGATCGCCACCGGATTCGGCCGCACCGGAACGCTGTTCGCCGCCGAGCAGGCCGGCATCGCCCCTGACGTGATGTGTGTCGGCAAGGCCCTCACCGGCGGCTACCTGACCCTCGCCGCCGCCCTGTGTACCGAGCGGATCGCCGAAACCCTCAGCGCCGCGCACGGCGGCCTCATGCACGGTCCCACCTTCATGGGTAATCCCTTGGCCTGCGCGATCGCGGTGGCCTCCACCGAGCTGCTGTTGTCCCGAGACTGGCAGGGCGAGGTGAAACGCATCGAAGCGGAACTGGAATCCGGTCTTGCCGCCGCCCGTGAGCTGCCCGGCGTCGCTGAGGTGCGGGTGCTCGGCGCGATCGGCGTCATCGAACTCGATCACCCGATCGATATGCGTGCCGCCACCGATGCCGCGGTTGCCGCGGGCGCCTGGCTGCGCCCCTTCCGCAACCTCATCTACTGCATGCCACCGTTCATCAGCACCACTACCGACGTCGCCACAATCACCGCGGCAATGGTGGCCGCCGCGTGCGTCGGATAGCGTTCGTGCGGGCGCCTCAGGCGATCCACGGCGGCACGATCGTGCCCGTGCCGTCAGGGGTGCCTGCTCGGGCGTCCGGCCGTGCGGCGACCACGGCGGTGTAACCCTCTGCGCCGCCGGAGATCTGGCGCAGCGCATCGGGCGGCAGGACAATCGTGTCGCCCGCGTCGACGACGAGATCAGTGCCGTTCAGGGTTATTTCGGCGCGGCCGGTGAGGACGGTCCAGATCTGCTCGGCATCGATGAAATGCGGCGGCCCGGATATACCCGGTGCGACCTCCACTCGCCACAGCGACAACGATGAGCCGCCCTGGGTGGGGGAGGCGAGGGTGGTCATCACGCCCGCCGGAGTTTCGGTGCGGCGGGTTTCGGAGTGTCGGATGACGGTCATGGCGGCACGCCCTTAAGATAGACAATAATGTTGTCCATATAGTCAACGAGGTTGTCCAATATGTCAAGGGATGCCGGTGGCTTCGAGCTACCACTGCGGATGCTGGGCGCATTCCGTGCGGCCATCGACGAGGTGCATGCCGATCTCGCCGAGCGCGGACACCCCGACCTGCGGCCGATGCACGGTTTCCTGTTCCAGGCGATCGTGCGTACCGGGCCGCAGGGGTGCACCGCGGCCGACCTCGGACGTGCGCTCGGCATCTCCAAGCAGGCCGCGGGTAAGCACATCGAGAATCTCGAACGCCGCGGGTACTTACGTCGCGGCCATGATCCGGCAGACGCGCGGCGCAAGGTTTACACGCTCACCGATCGCGGCATCGACTTCCTGGACAAATCCGCCGAGACCTTCGACCGCATCCACGCGCGCTGGACGGACGCTCTGGGAGCCGAGCGGATGACCGCGCTCGAAGCCGACCTTCGGGCTCTCGCACCGGGTGATCTCTTCCGCACCGATATGCCCAGCTGGTTCGGCGGCTGAAGGGCGGGCCATGCGCCGTCAGCGGCCCCCGGCATGCTCCTGAACGCCGTTCAAGTATGGTGTTCAGCTGTGAGTACCGATCCATTGAGCTGGCTGGACGCGCGTGCTGCCGAGCGAGTGGGGGCGGGGCTGCGGCGGGAGTTGCGGGCGCGGGAACAGCAATCGTCATCCATCGATCTGGCCTCGAACGACTATCTGGGCCTGGTCCGGCATCCCGAGGTGATCGAGGGTGCGGTCGAGGCGGTGCGCCGGTGGGGCGCCGGATCGACCGGGTCACGGCTGGTCACCGGAACCACCACCGAGCACGAATCGCTCGAGGCCGAGCTGGCGGAGTTCGTGGGTGCGGAGGCCGGGCTGGTATTCGCGTCCGGGTACGCGGCCAATCTCGGTGTGGTGACAGCATTGGCCGGACGGGGCTCGTTGATCGTTTCCGATGCGGGCAGTCATGCCTCGCTGGTGGATGCCTGCCGATTGTCGCGGGCGCGGGTGGAGATCGCACCGCACTGTGACGCGGCGGCAGTGGATCGGTTGCTGGCGAGCCGCACGGAGGAACGTGCGCTGGTGCTCACCGATTCGGTATTCAGCGCCGACGGTGATCTGGCGCCGCTGGCCGAACTGCATCGGGTCACCCGCGCGAACGGCGCCGTGCTGGTTGTCGACGAGGCGCACGGCCTCGGCGTGCGCGGCAGGGGCGGACGTGGACTGGTGCAGGAGGCGGGACTGGCCGGTGAACCGGATCTGGTGATCACCGCGACGCTGTCGAAAGCCCTTGCCGCCCAGGGCGGTGCGGTACTGGCCAGCGGCCGGGTACGTGCCCATCTGATCGACGCTGCCCGCACGTTCATCTTCGATACCGGACTCGCGCCCGCGGCTGTCGGCGCGGCACGCGCGGCGCTGCGGATTCTGCGCGGCGATCCGGGTATCGCACAGCGGGTACTCGACCGCGCCGCCGATATCGCCCGTATCGCCGAGGTGCCGCAACCGGATTCGGCCGTGGTGTCGGTGGTGCTGGGGGAGGCGCAGGTCGCATTCGATGCCGCGCAGGAATGCCGGGCGCGCGGGCTGGACGTGGGGTGCTTCCGTCCGCCGTCGGTACCGGAAGGTACCTCTCGGCTGCGGCTCACCGCTCGTGCGAATCTGACTCCCGCCGACATCGATGTCATCGCCACGGTTCTCGGCGAGGTCCTGTCCACCGCACGTCAGGTAGTGCCTGCGTGAGGTGCATCGCACGTCAGGGGAGCGCTCGATGACGTTGTTGTTCGTCACCGGAACGTCGACCGATGTCGGCAAGACCATCGTTACCGCCGCATTGGCCGCCGCCGCCATGGCTGCCGGGCGCTCGGTAGCGGTATGCAAACCGGCCCAGACCGGTGCCGCCCCGGACGAACCCGGCGATCTCGCGACCATCGCGCGACTCTCCGGTGTCACCCGAACCGCCGAACTGGCCCGCTATCCCGAACCGCTGGCCCCCGATACGGCAGCCCGCCGTTGCGGCGCACCGTTGCTCACCATCGACGAAACCCTCTCGGCCATCACCGAACTCACCGCCGACCTCGTTCTCGTCGAGGGTGCGGGCGGACTGTTGGTCCGCATCGGCGAATTCACTCTGCTCGATCTGGCGGCGAAACTCGCCGCGCCGGTCGTGGTCGTCACGGCTCCCGGCCTCGGCACCCTCAATCACACCGAGCTCACCACCCGTACCCTCGCCGCGGCCGGTGTGGACTGTGCGGGTCTGGTGATCGGCTCCTGGCCCGAAACTCCCGACCTGGCCATGGAAACCAACCGCGGCGATCTGCCTCGGGTGACCGGTGTCGAGCTGGTCGGCACGATCCCGGCCGGTGTGGGTACACAATCGCCGAACGAATTCCGGGCCGACGCGGCGGGCTGGTTCGACGCACCCTGGGTCGAGCGCTTCTTGCTCGCCTGACCGGAGGATCTGCCGCGCGGGGAAGCCGCGCACCTGCGCGATCTGCCGCTCGACGTGGATATGCGGATCGTCGTCCATCGCCTCCGCGCCTCCATCCGAGCGTGCCCGAATGCGAGGCTATCTGCCCGGCAGGCGGGCGTCGGATCGAAGTTGCCGGTTTTCGCCCGGCGCGAGCAGGGGTCCAGTAACTTCGTTACTCGGTAACTGGGTTACCGGCGCTGACGTGTGGCGCCCGAGTTGTCTCGTCGTAAGGATCTTTCATGTCAGTGATCTCCCGCCGCTCGCTGCTGACCGGGGCGGTCGCCGCGGGCGCCGTGCTCGCCGGTACCCGGGCATTCGATCCGAAACCCAGAATCGCCGCCAGGGTCAACAGCGTTGCGCTCACCCGGGAGGAGCATCGGGTGGTCGTGATCGGGTCGGGGTTCGGTGGTGGCGTGGCGGCACTGCGACTGGCCGAGGCCGGCGTGCCGGTAGTGCTGTTGGAACGCGGGATGCGCTGGCCGACGGGGCCCGACGCGGAAACCTTCCCGCGGGCATCGGCGCCGGACAAGCGCATCCTGTGGCACCGATCCAGTCCGAACCTGTTCGGGCGGCCCTTGGCTTTCGAGCCCTACGCCGGTCTGGTCGAGGCGGTGCCGGGGGAGAACATGACCGCCCTGTGTGCGGCGGGGCTCGGCGGCGGTTCGCTGATCTACCAAGGGATGTCGTTGCAGCCGGACGAAGCGGTGTTCACTACGCATTTCCCGACGGAACTCGACTGGGCGACGATGGACCGCGTGCACTACCCCCGGGTTGCGCGGATGCTCGGTCTCGCGGTCGCACCCGACGAGCTGATCGCAGGCCCGAATTACGCTGCGGCGCGCGTTTTCGCCGACCATGTGCGACGCGCCGGACTGCCACTGTCGAAGATCCCGATGCCGATCGACTGGGACTTCGCCCTCGCGGAGCTGCGTGGGGAGATGAAGCCGTCGTACACCAACGGCGACAGCGCGATGGGCGTCAACAACGGCGGCAAACACTCCGTCGACGTCACCTACATCGCGGCCGCGGAGGCGACCGGACGGGTCCAGGTGCGCACCCTGCACGAGGTCACCGATATCGAGCGCGGCCCCGACGGACGCTGGATCGTCCACGTCGACCGCATCGACACCGCGGGCGTCGTCCAGGAGAACAAGGTCATCACCACCGGCACCCTCATGCTGGCCGCTGGCAGCCTCAATACCACCAAACTGCTGGTGCGAGCGGGCGCCAGAGGCTTGATTCCCGACCTGCCCGACGCGCTCGGACAGAACTGGGGCACCAACGCCGACCGGATCTACGTGTGGACCAACCCCGCAGCGGATTTCGGTCCCGCGCAGGGCGGCCCGGTCGTCTACGGCAGCTTGAACTGGTCGGACCCGCGGCACGCCTGCACTCTCATCCAGGCATCGATTCCGCCGCTGCCGATCGACCCGAAGTCCACGATGATGGTCGGCTACGGCGTCAGCGACGGCCGCGGCGCGTTCACCTACGATTCGGCGGCCGAACAGGCGGTGCTGCACTGGCCGACCGGCGGCGACTGCGTCATCCAGGACAACCACATCGGACCGCTCGCGCATCGCATCGCCGGTCCCGGCACCGCCCTGCTCGACACCAACGCCGCCTTCCCGTCCACCTGGCATCCGCTGGGCGGCGCGAGCATGGGCACCGTCTGCGATTTGGAGGGCCGGGTGCTCGGCCAGCGCGGACTCTACGTGCTCGACGGTGCGCTGATGCCGGGCAATACCGCCGCCTGCAATCCGTCGATGACGATCGCGGCGGTGGCGGAACGCGCACTCGATCATCTCGTCGCCAAGGATGTCGGCACCGTGATCTGATCGGCGATCGGTGGCTTGTCCGCGGCACGTCGACCTCGGTGCTCGCGGCCGATCGGAGTTCTTCCCATGTATGGGAGCATCGGCGACGGCGGAGGTATGCGTCTTCTGCTATCTATGCAGATGCTCGACCGGCACGGCGGGACAGAGTCGCCGCCGTGCGGTGTGTGTGGGAGGTGGATGGTGGCCCCGGATCCAGTGAGCTTTCGGCGTTTTTCCGACGCACCCATCCTGAACCCGTATATCGCTCGCACCGAAGCGACGCTGGAGGCGTTGAAAAAGGGGCTCGGTGACAAGACCGCGACCCGGATCACGGCCAAGTACTTGGATGGACTCGGTGATGCGAAGATGCCGGGCGACGGCGAGCTGAAGAAGAAGTACAACCTTCGCGCCGGCGACGTCAAGGACTATAAGGACCAATGGAACTCGCTCGACGATCAGATCGCCGAGATGGCTGCCGCGTCTGCTGATGTGGCCAATGAGGTGACTGCCCAAGTCGATGCTCTCGAGAAGGCCGTCGACGAAATTCTGGCCGACGTTGTCGACGACCCACCGCACCGTCCGACTTTGGCTGAGCAGCTCGGCGCTACAGAGGCGATGGGCAAGGTCATCAGCAAAGCGGTCGACGCTGTGTGGGATGCCTTCAATGAGCTGGACCGGCAGGCGTGGAATTCGCCTCCAGGAGGAGGGAATGCGCAGAACGGCGGTGCTCCGGCGAGCGGTGGGGCGCCATCGTGGACCCCGAACTTCGGCAGCAATCTGCCCGCCGATATCTACGAGGGCGGTAGCCCGGCGACGAACGCGACCGCAGCACCGCTGGACGGTGGTGAGCGGGCTACGGCGGAAAACATCTACAAGCGACTCCTCGAGCACGGACTCACCCCTGCGCAAGCGGCGGGAGTCCTCGGCAATATGCAGGTCGAAGCGCCCGGATTGAATACCGGGGCCTACAACCCGAAAGAAGGTGCGTATGGGTTGTGCCAATGGCTCGGTGGACGGCGTCAGAATCTCGAAGCCTTCGCCGCGGCGCAGGGCAAGCCGGTCGGTGATTGGAAGACTCAGGTCGACTTCATGATGCATGAGCTGCGCGGCGAGGAATCCGCTGCATATCGCAGGTTGCAGGCCACAGATACGCCGGGCGCTGCGGCGGCGGTATTCGATGAGTACTACGAACGAAGCGACCGCTCACTGCGAGGACAACGGATCGCCAACGCGGACAATATCGCGGCCAGCATGGGCAACGTCTCCGTGTAGACATTCCCGGTCGATGAACGCGATGATCCCCGCGTGAACGATTCACGCGGGGATCATCGACATTCGCCGACTGCTCGACTCAGTGCATCATGACCGGAGCCTTGGGCTGTTCACCCTCGGCGGGCGCCGCTTCCTTCTTGCGGGGCAGGAAGAACGACGCGATCAGCGTGACCACGCACAGGAATGCCGCGACCAGGTAGCTGGTGGAGAACGCCGACGCCATATCGTCGAGAACCATCGACTCGAATTTCGCGCCCAGCGACTGGATGTACTCCAGGATCGACGGATCCGGTGGAGTGCCGGTGCGTTCGGCTTCACCGACGGCTTGCGCCGCCGACACCGGTTCCGACGCCTTGAACTGGTTGGTCAGCACCACCGAGATGATGGCGACACCGACCGAACTCGCGATCTGCTGCGCGATGTTGAGCAGCGTCGAACCACGGGCCACCTCATGCTCGGCGAGGGTCCGCAGCGCGGCCGTCATCAGCGGCATCATGGTGCCACCCATACCGAGACCGAGGACGAACAGTAGACCCATCAGCACCGGGTAGGAGGTGTGCGCATCGGTCTGCGACAGCCCGAACATCGCGGCGGTGATCGCCGCCAAGCCGATCGGGGCGATCCGGCCGACCGGCAGCTTGTCGGCCAGCGCACCCGCCAGCGGCATGGTCAGCATGGTGCCGAGACCCTGCGGTACGACCAGCAGACCCGCCATCAGCGCGCTCTCACCGCGCACCTGCTGGAAGTAGGTGGGCACCAGCAGCAAACCACCGAAGAAGGAGGCCGCGAACAGGAACATGGTGATCGTCGAGATCGACAGGTTGAAGTTCTTGAACAGCCGCAGGTCCAGCAGCGGATGCTCGGGCTTGAACGAGTAGAACACGAACGCGATCACCAGCAGTCCGCCGATGAGCATCGTCGCCCACACCTTCGGCGCGGTGACCGTGCCTTCCTCCGGAATCGTGGAAACTCCGAACAGGAACAGTGCCAGACCGGGCGAGAGCATCAGCATGCCGATGAAGTCGAAGCTCTCGCTCGGCTGCGGATCGTCCTTGGGTAGCACAACGTAGGCATAGACCAGCGAGATGGCGCCGATGGGCAGGTTGATCAGGAAGATCCAGTGCCAGGTGGCGTTGTCGAGCAGCCAGCCGCCGAGAATCGGGCCGAGGATCGGGCCGAGCAGCATCGGGACACCGAGGATGGCCATGAGGCGGCCGATCCGCTCGGGTCCGGCGGCCTTGGTCATGATCGTCATGCCAAGCGGCATCAGCATGCCGCCGCCGAGGCCCTGGATCACGCGGAACGCGATCAGCGCCTCGATGCTCCAGGCCAGCGCGCACAGCACCGAACCGGCGGTGAACAGCACCAGCGCGGCGAGGTAGAGGCGTTTGGTGCCGAATCGGTCTGCGGCCCAGCCGGTCAGCGGGATCACTGTCGCCAGGGCGAGGGTATAGGCGGTGACCGTCCAGGCCACCGTGGAGTAGTTGGCGACGTCGAACTCGGTCTGGAACGTCGGCAGCGCGACGTTGACCACGGTGATGTCGAGAATCGACATGATGGCGCCGAGGACGACGACACCGGCGACCTTGAGGACGGCGCCGTCTATCTTGTCGGGTACCGCTGCGGCGGTACTGCCGGCGGACTTGCTCACGAGGGGTCTCCCGTCGATACGGCTGGGGTTGGTACCGAGGCGAGTGCCCCGGAGTCGAGCACGCCGATGATGGCGGCGTGCAGATCGTCACGAACGTCGTCCGGAAGGCGTTCGACCAGTTGGTCGAGTGCTTCGCGATGGCACATCATCTGATCGTGGATGACCTCGCGACCGTGCTCGCTGAGGCCGACCAGTTTGACCCGGCGGTCCTCTGGGCTTTCGTCCCTGGTCACCAACCCGAGACGAACGAGCCGATCCACATTGCGCCCCGCCGCTGTCACCGATAACGAGAGTCGTTCGGCGATGGCGTGGATGGGCAGTTGCTGACGATCGTCGTGGCCGAGGACGAACAAGGTACGCGCCTGGGAGAGCGACAGATCCAATTCGACCAGTTTGTCGGCACTGTCGGATCGGCTCGCGCTGAACAGGCCCGTCAGGAAACGCTCGAGCGCGTCCCCGAATCCCAATTCACTCGCCACCGCGCGATCATATTGGCAATGCGATAGTCGCGTACAAGCGAATATCGCGCGTTTGTGTCCAACGTCACGACCGCTGAGGGGGACGGCATGATGACGGCCGTGCGAGGTGTGCCTCACTCGGTCGACGGTAGACCCGGGGTCCGACAAAATGCGTGTGAGATTTCCCGAAACGCCGCCCTACCTGCGCGAATGTGATGAGCCTCACGCGCATGGGCGGATCCGGCCGCGCGGCCGGCAGGGCATAGCCGGCTCAGCGAATCGCGTCGTCCGAGCGGGGCTCGATGGTCGACGGTGGCACCAGGCCCCACTGCTCGAGCTGCTTGCGGATCTGTTCGGCCGCATCGATATTGAGCGGGCCGCTCGTCCACATGGCGTAGGGCAGATTGAGGAAACGCCCCTCGGTGACGGCCCGCAGTTGGTTGATGCCGGGTTTGGCGCGCAGCATCTCGACCTTCTGTGCGTAGCTCTGCATCGGGTAGTCGACGAACATGATCGCGTCCGGGTCGGCACCTGCAAGCCGCTCCCAGGAGACCGCGGTCCAGGTGTCGGGGACGTCGGAGAGCACGTTGCGTCCGCCTGCCGCGTCCAGGATCGCCTGCGGCGCACCGAAACTGCCGCTGGAGAAGATGGTGTCGCTGCCGCTGTCGAACAGGAAGATCTGCGGGGTCCGCTCGGGTCTCGGCGCGGCCTCGAGGGCGGCGAGCCTGCGATCGAGATCGTCGACGAGTTCGGTGGCGCGGTCGGCGCGGCCGGTGATGGCGCCGAGGTTGGTGAGGTCCTCGCGCAGCGCAGCCCACGGTTCGACCACGCCCCGGGGGCGTTGCCCGGACTGCTGCCTGCAACTTTCGGTGAGGATGTAGGAGGCGATGCCTGCGGCGCGCAACGACTCGGGGGTGAGGTTCTTGGATTCGTCGTAGCCGTAGTTCCAGCCGGCTACGACGATGTCCGGCCCCTGGGCGAGGACGGTTTCGCGCGAAGGGGATTCGTCGGCGACCGAGTTCAGCGCGTCCACCGCGGGACCGTAGTGCTTGCGGAGAACGTCGATGTCCTGTTGCAGGCTCGAAACCGCAGCGATCTGGTCCTGCGCGTCAAGCGCCAGCGCCATCGAGATCATATTGCTGTCGTTGACGAACATACGCTCGGCGGGAGCGGGGAAGCGCGACTCCACACCGCAGTTGCGCACGGTGAGATCACCGGTCGCGGCGTTCGGGCTGCCGCAGGCGGCGAGCGTCACGGCCAGCGCGGCCGCGGACAGCATTCGGATCGGGTGTGTCATGACGCCGCCTCTCGCGGGGTGATCAACAGGTGGTTCTCGCCGGTCTCGGGGTGCGGCACACGGGTGGCCCTGACTCCGAACACGGTGTCGACGGTGTCGGCGCGCAGGGCGATTTCGGGTGGTTCGAGCGGATGGGCACGTCCGTCGTGCACGATGAGCACCCGGTCGCAGTAGCGGTCGGCCAGCGCCAGATCGTGCAGCGCGGCGATCACGGTGCGATCCAGGCGCCGGGCATGGGCGAGCAGCTCGAGCCGATGGGTGATATCGAGATGGTTGGTCGGTTCGTCCAGTAGCAGCACCGGCGTGTCCTGGACGAGTGCGCGCGCCAGCAGCACCCGCTGCCGTTCTCCGCCGGAGAGACGGTGGACCGGGCGGTCGCCGAAGCCCGCGAGATCGACCGCGGCCAGGGCATCGTCGACGATCGCGCGTTCACGCGCCGAACCCGCACCCCACGGCGGCAGATACGGCGTCAGGCCGAGTGAGACCACCTCGCAGGCCAGTAGATCGTCGGGCGGGCGTTCGTCCTGTGACACCAGGGCCACCGTCCGCGCTCGTCGCCGCGGCGAGAGAGCATGCAGGTCCTCGGTGCCGACCAGGACACGCCCATGCTGCGGCTTCGTCAGACCCGCGAGCGTGCGCAGCAGCGTCGTCTTGCCTGCGCCATTCGGCCCGACGATGCCGATCATCTCGCCGGCCCGTACCTCGAAGCCGACGCCGGTCAGCACCTGACGCCGACCGGCCGCGCAGGCCAGATCATGGGCAGTGACGATCGCGCCGGTCACGACGCGCCGAACCTGTAGTATCGCCGCCCCATCAAGATCAGGAAGGCGGGGGCTCCGATCAGTCCGGTCAAGACACCTACCGGAATTTCTGTGGGGCGAACCAGGACTCGCGTCGCGGCGTCGGCGATCACCAGGAACAACGCGCCCAGCAGCGCGCATGTGGGCAGCAACGCGCGGTGTCGTGGCCCGACGACGAGGCGGGCGGCATGCGGCACAACGAGTCCGACGAAGCCGATACCGCCCGATACCGCGACGAGCACCCCAACCAGCACGGCCAGCAGCACGAACAGCGCGATCCGCAGCTCACGCACCGGAACGCCGACCGATGCGGCGGTATCGGCGCCCATGTGCAGCGCATCGAGCCAGCCCGCGGCCGCGACCAGTGCCAGCGCGGCGGCGGCCACCACCACAAGTGGCACCGCGATCTTGGTCCAGTCCGCACCCGCCAGGCTGCCGAGCAGCCAGAACAGTACCGACTGTGCCGCTGCCGGATCGGTACTACGGAAGATCAGGTAGCTGGTCATCGCCGAGAAGGCCGAGGCGAGCACCGTGCCGGTCAGCACGAGCCGCAGCGGCGTCAGCCCACCTTGGCTCACCGCGATGGCGAACACCAACGCCGCCGCCGCGAACGCACCTGCCAGGGCACCACCGGACAAAGCCCAGATTCCGGCGCCCGCGAACACCCCGGAGGTGATCACCGTGGCCGCCCCGACACCCGCACCGGAGGACACGCCGAGTAGAAACGGATCGGCCAGCGGATTGCGCACCAGCGTTTGCATCGCGGCCCCCGCCAAGGCCAGACCGGCACCGACGATCGCCGCGAGCACCGTGCGCGGCACTCGCAGCTGCCACACGATGGTGTCCATCCCCGGGTCCGGTGGAATCCGCCCGGTCAGCCGGTGCTCCAGGACCTCCAGCACACCGGACACCGGCAGCGATTCGGCCCCGAACCCGGTGGCCAGGACCATCACCACCATCAAGGCGGCCAGCAGCACCGGGACCACGACCGTGACATGGACACGGCTCATCGCGCGCGCACCATCGATGAACAGTGCTCCACAGGCAAGTCGCGGCCTCTCCAGAGTTCGTCCGGTGGGGGAGGTCTGACTCGCGCCCTCAGGGCGCTCACAGTGGCGCGACCGTCCCGGATTTGCACCGGATTCCCGCACCCACCGAGGGTGAGGCCGAACTCTACCGATCGGTCGGGTTCTGCTCGGCGCCGGGTCGCGGTCATGGCAGCGCCACGCGCGGCGTGCCTACAGTGACATTATGTCGCCGTCCGACGATCGGCACCCGTCCACTGTCACCGACTGGGACGACGCGCGACGGCGGGCCCGACTGGCCGAAACCCGGTTCGGGCACACCTGGACGACGTTGCGCCGCACCCGGTTGGCGTTGTCGCGGGTCGCGGTGGTGGTGCTGATCGTGGTGATCGGTTTCGTCCAGTACTTGGTGCACGATGTCGCGCCGGAGCGGGAACGGCTTGCCGGCACCGAACCGGCGTTGCTCCCGATCTCGGCGCCCGCCGATCCCGGTGATTGGGACACCGCGGTCGTCGATATGGTCGGCCTCGGCGGGCTCAATGCCTCCGACACCGCCGAAGCTCTGCCCTCGTTGAGCATGATGGGGGTGGTGTGGGCGATCCGCTATGACAATCGCGGTATCGACACCAAGGTCATTGCCGATCTGATCATCCGGGCCGCGATCATGTCCGGGATCCGCAATATCGTGCTGACCGGGCACAGCATGGGTGGCGTCATCGCACTCGAGGTAGGCCAGCACATCCACACCGACAGCGAGTTGCGCCTGGTCGCGGTAATGCTGGATTGCACACCGCTGGATCTGAACGCCGTCCGTCCCGATAAGCGCGGCCGCGGACAGGACATGGTGCGCTGGATGGGTTGGCTGCCCGGCGCCAGGGAGAGCAGGACCCTGCGGCTGGTCGTCGAAACCTATGCCCGCCGTGAGCGGGTCATCGATCGCGAGGGTGTGCCCGGTATCCACGTCGGCGACCTGCGTGCGGTGGTGGGGGAGGTGCTGCGCGACAAGATCTTCTCCAGCGACGTTGCCAGCAACGGCCTGATCGAATCGCAGTTCCTGGCCATCGTCGCCGGCGGTTCGATCGACAATCTGCGGGCCCTGTCCGAACCCGCCGACGGAAAACCGCGCCCGGCGATCGTGTTCATCCGCCCGCACAATCCCTCCCGCGACGGGGTGGTCGACGTCGAACGTACCCACCAGGTGCTCGTCGACGAGGTCGGCGGCGTCGACGGCGCGCTGTTGGTGGTGCTGCCGCACGGCACCGGGCACGCCAACCCGCGGCAACGTCCCGTCGAGTACAACTCCGTCATCGCCCAGCAGGTGGCGCCGTTCGTGCAGCGGTTCGAACAGCAGATCGGTGCACGCGTCGACGCCGGTCGCTGAGTGGCAGAGTTCGGATCACGCTGTCGTTAACGGTGTTCGGGCCGCCGCCCGGATTGTTGAATTCCCCGCATGGCTCGACCTCGTATCCTCCGCACCGGCCCACGCGGCCGGACCGCCGCCGCCCTGCTCGCCGCACTGTCGTTCGCGACGTTCGCGCTGACCGGATGCGCCTCCGACGATATCGAGGCGGGGTCGGTCGTCGACGGGCCGCTGCCCACCGAGGTGCCGCCGGGCACCAAGCTGGTGATCGCTGACCAATCCGAACTGCTGCGCCACCAGCTGTTGCTATCGGGTGAGCTGGACAAGCTGCCGTTCGAGGTCGAATTCGCCAACTTCGTCGGTGGCCCGGCCATCCTGGAGTCCTTCCGCGCGGGTGCCGCCGATGTGGCGTGGGTCGGTGATGTTCCGCCCATCCACGCGCTCGCCGCCGAGCAGGACGTGCCGATCATCGCGGCGTCGCAGATCGACCCCGCGTCATTGAAATTCGCGGTGGCGCCTGGCGTTTCGGTGAACGGCATCGCCGATATCAAGGGTAAGAAGATCGCCTACGCCGAGGGCACCTCGCAGCAGGCCGCGGTGCTGCGGCTGCTCGACAGGGCAGGTCTGGCGACCTCCGATGTGGAGTTGGTACGGATCCAGCTGGCCGAATTCCTCGACGCGGTGCGCACCGGTCAGGTCGATATCGCGCCGCTCGGTGAACCGAATGTCACCCGCTTCCTGCGCACCTCCGGCACCTCGTTGATCCCCGACGCCGACACCGCGGGCACCTATCCGGGGCTCACCTACCTGTATGCCCGCCGCGAGGTGGTGCGCGATCCGGCTAAGGCCGCCGCCACCCGGGCGTTGGTCGCCGCGTACGTGCGGTCCTGGCAGTGGGTGAACGATCACCGGGCCGAGTGGGCCCAGAAGTACTACGTCGACAACCAGAAGATCGGCATCGACGATGCGAGCCACATCGTGGCATCGCGCGGCACCATCACCTTCCCGCATCTGGACCAGCGGCTGATCGATCGCCAGCAGGCCACCATCGACGCCATCGACGCCGCGGGTGAGTTGCCACGAAAGATCCAGGCCGCAGACGGTTTCGACCTGCGCTTCGACGCCGTCATCACCGAAACCGTCGGCCAGGTCGGCGCGAGCTTCGAACCGGGGAGCAACTGATGGCCGTTCACACTGCCGACGCGGGCGTTCTCGGACGTATCTCCCGCACCACCTCGGCTCCCGCACTCGCCACACGTCAGCGGACCCGTCGCAGGCTCGGGCCAGGGCGGGCGATCCCGTTCGGTGCGGCCCTTGGTCCGGCGCTGCTGGTCGGCGCGTGGGTCATCGGCTCCGCGTCCGGCGCACTCGACCCGGAAACCCTGCCCGCACCGTGGACGGTCGCGCAGACCGCACGCGACCTCATCGCCGACGGCCGCCTGCAAGCCAACCTGCTCACCTCATTGCGGCGGGCCGGGTTCAGCTTGGCGCTCGGTGTCCTCATCGGGGTGGTGCTCGCACTGATCGCTGGACTGAGCAGGCTCGGTGAGGCGCTGGTGGACGGGCCGATCCAGATCAAACGCTCGATCCCGACACTCGCGCTGATCCCGCTGTTCATCGTGTGGTTCGGTATCGGTGAGCAGATGAAGCTCATCGTCATCACCACCAGTGTGCTGATCCCCATCTACATCAACACCCATGCGCAACTACGCAGTGTCGATGCGCGCTACGTCGAACTCGCCGAAACGGTGGGCCTGTCCCGGACGGCGTTCATCCGCAGGATCGCACTGCCCGGTTCGCTGCCCGGGTTCTTCACCGGGCTGCGGCTCGCGGTGACCATCTCCTGGCTCGCGCTGGTCGTGGTCGAACAGGTCAATGCCACCAGCGGCATCGGCTACCTCATGACCCAGGCCCGCACGTACGGACAGATCGATGTCATCGTGGTCGGCCTGGTCATCTACGGCCTGCTCGGGCTGCTCGGCGATCTCGCCGTACGCACAGTGGAAAGGAAGACACTGTCATGGCGCCAGACACTGGGCGACTGAACGTCGTGCGGGCCCGGAACCTCACCCGCGGGTTCGGTGACCGGGTGGTACTCGACGGCATCGACCTCGAGATCGCGCGCGGTGAGTTCGTCGCCCTGCTCGGGCGCAGCGGTTCCGGGAAGAGCACCCTGTTGCGGGCGCTGGCCGAACTCGACGACGAGGTCCCCGGCTCCGGTGAGTTGTCGGTGCCCGCGGAAAAGGCTGTGGTGTTCCAGGATTCGCGGTTGCTGCCGTGGACCCGCGTGCTCGACAACGTCACCCTCGGGCTGACCGGTTCCGGCGCTGCCGACCGTGGGCGCGCCGCGCTCGCCGAAGTGGGTCTGGCCGGGCGGGAGAAGGCGTGGCCGCGTGAACTGTCCGGCGGTGAGCAGCAGCGGGTCGCGCTGGCGCGTTCACTGGTGCGTGAACCCGCGCTGTTGCTGGCCGACGAACCGTTCGGCGCCCTGGACGCACTGACCCGGATTCGGATGCACACACTGCTGCGGGACCTGTGCGCCGAACACACACCGGCCGTGCTGCTGGTCACCCACGACGTGGACGAGGCGGTGTCATTGGCCGACCGCGTCCTCGTCCTAGAGGACGGCCGAATCGCACTTGACCGGCAGATCGAACTGGAACATCCACGCCGGCACAGCGATCCGGCATTCGATCGGTACAGAGGGGAGCTGCTCAGCGGGCTCGGAGTCGAGCCGCGGGCAGCGCAGGTGAAGCAGGCGTCATGACCGAACCACGACAGTTGAGTCTCAATGCGTTCATCTACCCCGCCGGGCACCACGAGGCGGCGTGGCGGCACCCCGACAGCGGCGCGGACCGCATCTACGACGTGTCCTACTACCAGCAGATCGGTCGCACCGCCGAGGCCGCGACCTTCGACGCGGTGTTCTTCGCCGACGGGCCCGCGCTGCGCGCCAATGTCGAATACAACGCCGCACCGGGGCTCGAACCGATCACCCTGCTGACCGCGATCGCCTCGGCGACAACCCATCTCGGCCTGATCGCGACGGCATCGACCACCTATTACGAGCCATACAACCTGGCGCGGCTGTTCTCCTCGCTCGATCACCTCTCCGGCGGCCGGGCGGGCTGGAACATCGTCACCACCGGAACCGCGGAAGCCGCGGCCAATTTCGGTCTCGACCAGCATCCTGATCATCACCAGCGCTATGCCCGAGCGCGGGAATTCGTCGACGCCGTGGTCGCGCTGTGGGACAGCTGGGAGGACGAGGCGATCGTGTTCGACCGCGCGGCCGGACGCTACGCCGACCCGGACAAGATCCACCGGATCGACTTCGAGGGCGAACACCTGCGCGTACGTGGCCCGTTCAGCTCCGCGCGCACCCCTCAGGGTTATCCGGTTCTGGTGCAGGCCGGTGCCTCCAATGACGGCCGGGCATTCGCAGGCCGCTACGCCGAAGCCATCTTCACCGCACACCAGCGTCTGGAAGACGGGCAGCGGTTCTACCGCGACATCAAGGAGCGGGCACGCGGCTTCGGCCGCAATCCCGATCATGTCAAGATCTTGCCGGGAATCAGCCCGTTCATCGCCGACACCGAAGCCGCGGCACTGCGGCTGGAACGCGAATTCAACGAGCTGACCGTGCCGGAATACGGTCTGGCGCAACTGGAAAGCATCGCGGGCAAAAGCCTGCGGCATCTGAGACTCGACGAGCCGGTGCCGTACGAATTGTTCTCCGACGCTGGCGATGTCACCGACAACGCGCAGAGCCGTGTACAAGTGGTGGCTGGCATCGTCGAGCGCGAGCGCCCCACCGTGCGTGGACTGCTGCACCGCCTGGCCGGTGCCCGCGGGCACCGCGTGTTCGCCGGAACACCGGAACAGGTCGCCGACACCATCGAGGAATGGTTCCGCAACGGCGCCGCCGACGGGTTCAACGTCATGCCGCCGTACTACCCGGGTGGGCTCGAGGTGTTCACCGAGACGGTGGTGCCGATTCTGCGTGAACGCGGGCTGTTCCGTAGTGAGTACACCGGGACCACGTTGCGTGATCACTTCGGGCTGCCACGTCCGGAGAGTCAGTTCGCGCGCCCGGCCAGCCATCGCATCCGAGTCCTCGACTGACCCGGGTCCTCAACGGACGCGCGTGCCGAGCAGCTGCCGGATGCCTCCGACGAACAATTGCAGCCCGAAATCGAAACGCGCTGTGGGGTCGGGGGACTCGTTGTCTTCGAGCGGAGAATCCGGCTCCGGGAGGGCGCCTGCGGAGTCCATCTGCATGCGCGACTGCTCGTCGACGGTGTGTCCGAGGACGTAATAGAGCAGCGTGAAGGCGGCGAGCTCGGCCTCGGCGCGGGGCATTCCCGCGCGGATGGCAGCTCCGGCGAAACGCTCCCGGCCCTTGCTGGTGGTGAGGCGGGAGGCGTAGGTGGCCGAGACGAGTTCGGCGCCGTCGCGGTAGGCGAGCAGGCAGTTGCGCAGCCGGTGGGCGAGCTCGGTGAGCTGGCCGGGCCAGTCGGTGGCGGTGAGCGGATCCTCCATCGGGGCGAGGATGCGGTCGGCCACCGCGCCCAGCAGCGCCTGCTTGTTCGGGAAGTGCCAGTACAGGGCGCCGGGCTGCACGCGCAACGATCCGGCCAACCGCCGCATGGTCAGATCGGCGAGACCGTATTGGTCGAGGATGGCGATGGCGCCGTCGACCACATCGGACCGGTGCAGTTGCACGCGTGAACCCTCCCGTCGTGTTGTGACTCACTCTCGAGCTAGCCTATCCTGAACACCGTTCAAGTTGCATGGCCACCTCGATCGGCCACAACCGAAGGCCGCACCCGGCCGGACGAAAGGGATTCGTGCAGTGACCCAGGCACCCGTCAAGACCGACATTCTGGCCATCGCCCGCGAGCAGGTGCTCGAACGCGGCGTCGGCCTCACCCAGGACCAGACCCTCGAGGTGCTGCGGCTCGGCGACGACCGGCTGGAGGAACTGCTGGCGCTGGCCCATGACGTCCGGATGAAGTGGTGCGGGCCCGAGGTCGAGGTCGAGGGCATCATCAGCCTCAAGACCGGTGGCTGCCCCGAGGACTGCCACTTCTGCTCCCAGTCCGGCCTGTTCCAGTCGCCGGTGCGTGCCGCATGGCTCGATATCCCGAGCCTGGTCGAGGCCGCCAAGCAGACCGCCAAGACGGGCGCCACCGAATTCTGCATCGTCGCCGCCGTGCGCGGCCCGGACGAGCGGTTGATGGCGCAGGTCGCCGCCGGTGTCGAGGCCATCCGCAACGAGGTCGACATCCAGGTCGCCTGCTCGCTTGGCATGCTCACCCAGGAGCAGGTCGACCAGCTCGCCGCCATGGGCGTGCACCGCTACAACCACAACTTGGAGACCTCGCGCTCGCACTTCCCGAATGTCGTCACCACCCACACCTGGGAGGAGCGCTGGGACACCCTGCGCATGGTGCGCGAAGCCGGTATGGAGGTCTGCTGCGGCGGCATCCTCGGCATGGGGGAGAGCCTCGAACAGCGTGCCGAGTTCGCCGCCAACCTGGCCGAACTCGAACCCGACGAGGTCCCGCTCAACTTCCTCAACCCGCGTCCGGGCACCCCGTTCGGTGATCTCGAAGTCCTTCCGGCTGCCGACGCGCTGCGTGCGGTGGCGGCGTTCCGGCTCGCGCTGCCGCGCACCATCCTGCGTTTCGCGGGCGGCCGCGAGATCACCCTCGGCGATCTCGGTGCCAAGCAGGGCATCCTCGGCGGTATCAATGCCGTCATCGTCGGTAACTACCTGACCACCCTCGGCCGTCCCGCGGAGAGCGACCTCGACCTGCTCGGCGAGCTGAAGATGCCGATCAAGGCGCTCAACGACACCATCTGACGCGGTGACGACGAACATGGACGAGCGCTACAACCCGTTCACCGGCACACGGATCGTGCCCGGTCTCGACGATCCGATGCCGCAGGCGGCCGCGCTCGGGCTGGAACCGCCGCGGTTCTGCGAACACTGCGGCCGCCGGATGATCGTGCAGGTCAACCCCGACGGCTGGTGGGCCAAATGCTCCCGGCACGGAGTCACCGATTCGACCAGTCTGGAACGCCGCTGAGGCAGTGCAGGCAGCTGTCGGTCATAATCCAGCACATGGGCGGAGTGAATACGCGGGCGCACCCGGCGACAACGGACCCGGGTGCCGCGGTGCGCCGTGAGGTGGGCGCGGCGGGCGTGATCGCGGCCGCGGTGATCGTGGCCAACCTCGTCGGTGCCGTGGTGTGGGGTCTGCTCGCGCCCACCGAACATCTGCTGGTCGTGCAGCCCGGGCGCGGTGCCGCGCTCACCGGAGAGAGCGCGCACCAGTTCGACGCCGTGGCGATCTTCGTCTGCGCGGGCGCGGTGATCGGCTTGCTCTCGGCCGTCGGTGCGTGGCGGTGGCGGCGCATGCGCGGGCCCATCCCGTATGCGGGTCTGCTGTTCGGTTCGATCGCAGGCGGCTGGATCATGGCGTGGCTGGGTGAGTACATCGCCGAATGGAACAACCCGCGCCCGGCCGACCCGCCGGTGGGCCAGATCGTCGCACTGCCGCCGGAGGTCGGTACCTGGCTCGCGCTGGTGCCGCAACCGTTGATCGCTTCGCTGGTGGTCTTGTTCCTCGCCGCGTTGAGCACGTCGGAGGACCTGGGGACCGGATATGCGGGGCCTTTCGGTGCCTCGCGGCCGGTCGAGGAATACGTCTACGACCCGGCGATGGTGTACGACCCGTACGGGCGAGTATCGGCGGGACCGGGCGTGTACGGTGCGGCGCCGCAAGGGAGTGTGCCGCAGCAGGGGATCGTGCCGCCGCAAGGGAATACGCCGCCGCGAGCGAATGCGCCGCAGCCGGGTGCGCTGCCGGAACGTGATTCGACGAACTGACCCGCATCTTCCGGATCACACGGGCTGGTAGTGGCCCAACTGTTGCCTCGCGTTCGGTCGAGTAGATACCCACCAACCCTAGAATCAGTTCATACGCTGGACTTTCAGGGGAGTGAGCTATGCCGTTCGCGGATGGTGCGATCCTCGTCGAGGAGCTCGACGAGAAGTTCTGGCGGGTGGCGCAACCGCTGGAATACCGCGGTGCCACTGAACGATTCGTGGTGCCGGAAGGCTTTCGCACCGATTTCGCATCGGTGCCGCGACCGGTGGTGTGGCTGATCCCGCGCTACGGCGCCTATACCAAAGCCGCGATCCTGCACGATTATCTGCTCAGTTCCGGCGCGGTGAGTGTGGCCGACGCCGACGGCATCTTCCGGCGGACCCTGCGGGAACTCGGCGTATCGGTGCCGCGTCGCTGGATGATGTGGGCGGCTGTCCGTTTCGCCAACCGTCTGCGTGGGGCGACAGCGAGCGATATCGCGCTGTTCCTCGTCGTGGCCGTGCTGTCGATCCTGTTCCTCGCTGTACCGGTCCTCGTCGTGACCGTGTATCTGATCCTGTTCTGGTTCATCGAACTCATCGCCTGGGCGATCTTTCGTATGACCCGCCGTCGCCCCGAACCCGCGCCTGCCCCGGATATGAAGTCGGCCTGACAGGTACTGGCCGAACCGCCGGCGGTAGCGACGACGGTGCGTCCGGCATCTGCCGATCGCCACGCGATGGCCACGCCCGTGGTCGCCTGCCCGGCACCGTCTGATCCGCGTGACGCGAGTGGGAAAATCTGTGGCTCACCGGGCCCATCTCGACCTACGGTTGCACGGCATTCATCGGAGCGCGACAGCGTTCCCTGATCACCGAGAGGAGGTGACGATATGCGAAGCGGAACGCATCTGGCGGCAGATGATCCGGCAGCGTACGGCGAGGCGCAGGTACCCGCCGAACGCCCCGACCTCACCGCCTGGCGCAAACGCCACGCGCTGCGCAGTTCCAATGCCGCCCAGCCCCTTCCGAACAAGCGCCGCTACCGACGCGAACGCAGGCATGCGACAGCGGACTACCGCTGATACCCCGGCGCAGCGGGGGCCGCAATGTGCAGATCAGCCGGCGCTGCCCGCCGTGTCGATCCAGCGACGATCGGGCGGAGGCGTAGCGCGCCGGCGATCCCTGTCGGGTGCCATCTACCCCTCCGGATAGAACACGAACAGCGTGCAGCCGGTCGTGGTGGCGGGCACATGCCAGGAACCGGCCGGCGCGTGCAGGAATGTCCCGGCCGGGTAGTCACGTGCGCCGTCGTTGAACGTGCCGGTGACCACATACACTTCCTCCGGTCCCGGCTCGTGGACGTCGCGCTGCGGCCACGATGTGCCCGGGTCCATTTCCAGCACATTGGCGTGCGCGCCTGTCGGTCCGGTCCAGAGCGGACGCACGCGGATTCCGGGAAACAGTTCGCGGACAGGCGATTCCGCTACGGATACGGACGTATAGCCCTCTTGGGCGAGGATCTCGGAGTACATACCTGCCACGGTGCCGGCGCCAGCACGGTGGCGACAGTGGCAACAAAGACACTATGAGGTATTTTCTTGCCATGCATCGCGTGGTTGCTCTGGTGCGGCCGGTGCAGTCGACATTCGAGCTCGGCTGCGCCGCGGAAGTGTTCGGCACCCCGCGCGCTGCGGTACCGCAGCATTACGAGTTCGAGGTGTGCACCGAAACGCCAGGACCGGTGCCTACGTCAGCCGGCTACTCGATGACGGTCACGCGGGGTCTTTCTGCGCTCGCGTCGGCGGATACCGTGATCATCCCGGGCTGGGCGCCGGTGGAGGCGCCGTTGTCCGATGGTGTGCGTCGTGCGCTGCTGCGGGCGCACGCGCGGGGTGCGCGACTGGTCACCATTTGCTCGGGGGTGTTCGCGCTGGCCCGGACGGGTCTGCTGGACGGTCGCTCGGCCACCACCCACTGGGCGCGCGCCGACCAGCTCCAGTCGGAGTTCCCGGACGTGCGCGTGGAGCCGGACGTGCTCTACGTCGACCACGACGACGTCGCCACGAGTGCCGGGGCGGGCGCCGGAATCGATCTGTGCCTGCACCTGGTGCGGCGCGACCACGGCGCCGCGCATGCGGCCCTCCTCGCGCGGCACATGGTGATGCCACCACACCGCGACGGCGGCCAGGCACAGTACGCGCCACCCGCGCCACCCGGGGAGGCCCTGAACGGGCTACTCGATTGGGCCGGCGAGCGCCTGGCGACACCACTGTCCGTCGGCGACCTGGCCGCCCACCTCAACATCTCGCCGCGCACTCTGGCTCGACGGTTCGAGGATCAGCTCGGCGCCAGCCCGGGCGCGTGGCTGCTGTCGCGTCGAGTGGCCGAGGCGCGGACTCTGCTGGAAGAGACAGATCTGCCGGTGGAGGCGATCGCGGTCCGAGTCGGCCTCAGCTCGGCAGTCAACCTGCGTCGCCGGTTCCGTGCTCAGGTGGGAACGACGCCCGGTGCCTACCGGCGGGCCTTCCGGGTTTCGTGAACTGCGTGAAGCCGGGGCCCTGCCTGCCGCACAGGCTTTCCGGCGTTCATCTGCCGCCCGCGCCGATCTCAGGTCGAGCTGTAAGGAGCGGGCGAAGGTGCCGAGCCGGATCCTGTCACCGCGAACGCAGCAGCGGCGTCAGTTCGCCCGGCACCGGCCGCGCCCGCGCACCGCTCAGCCCTGTGCGCGCGCGAGGAGCTCGCGGCGGCTATGGGTGCCGGTCTTGGCGAAGATCGACTTGAGATGGTCTTGGACGGTGTGCTCGGACAGGTGCAGTGCCGACGCTGCTTCGCGCGTGGCGATGCCGGTGGAAAGTATTGTGATCAGCTCGCTTTCGCGTGCGCTCAGCGTCGAGGCCCGGCAGAATATGTCGAGGCGTTCGGCCGGTGTCGCGCGTTCGATCGTCACTGCGATGTCGGCGTCGGGTGGGGCGCCGATTCGATCCGCGCGCAATGTCACCCACTCGCGGCCGGTCAGGTGCACGCGCGTTCTGGCGGGGTGGTCGTCCACGCCGAGCTCCTGCGCAAGCAGCTGAGCGGCCACGTTGTAGGCCGATGCGGGGACCGGTGAACGTGCGGGCGGGGGTGGCAGTAATACACTGAGATAGTCGTGGGTTTGCGGGGTTTGCGCGCGCATGCGGAGATCAGGGCCCAGGAGTAGCACCAGCGGATTGCGTTCGGTGGATGCGGCGTGTTCCTCGGCGAAGGTGGCGGCCTGGGTGCGACGCAGCGCGGCGGTCACCGGTGCGACGATCTCAGCGAGCAGGTCCGCCTCTGCGAGCGTGAACGGCGTGGCGGGCGCACACCGCCACAGGTCGAGAAATCCCCAGCAGCCATAGCGATCTCGGAACACTACCGAGGCGATATCGGTGACGTCGTGCGCCGCGAGCGCTTCGCGCCACATCGGGCTCTGCTCGAGATGTCCCGCGGTAGCGATACTCAACAGCCCCACATCGTCGAGTCCGGTCCACCGATTCACCGCCGTCGCGTACTTCAGCCGGATCAATCGCGGCAGCTCGTCGATCGCGGGGACCTCGGCGAGCGGATCGCATCCGACGCAGGTCACCGGATCGGTGAGGACGAAAGCGAAGTAGTCGAAATCCAGCGTTCGGGCCAGCCGATCCAGCACCGCCCGTCGCAGTGTCCGCGACTCACCGCCCGCCGCGCACAGGCGGGCGATATCGGCGCGTATACGCCGCGTGGCCGAGGTGTCCACCCTGCGAAGCGTACTAGCCGAATTCCCCGGATTTCTGGGATACCGCGCACGCCGGCGTCCGCAGAGTATGGGGTGACCAGCAGGTTCGTCAGCGACCCGCGATTACCTACCGGAGGTAGCGCCATGATCACCCTGGCAATCGAGCACGACATCACCGACTACGCGGTCTGGAAACAGGCCTTCGACCGTTTCGCCTCCGCCCGCCACTCCGCGGGAGTCCGCGCGCACCGCATCCGCCGCCCGATCGGCGTCGCCGATCACGTCCACGTCGAACTCGATTTCGACACCGCCGAGCAGGCGCAGGGGTTCCTGGACTTCCTCACCACGGCGATCTGGTCCACCCCGGCGAATGCCCCGGCCTTGCGTGGTGCGCCGCAGACCAGGCTCCTGGACGTCATGGAGCAGTCGGCAGTCACCGACGCCGCGCTCGCCTAGTCCCAACCCTCGCCCGGCCAGTGGGGCGCCCGGCGTGCGGGCGCACTTCTCGGCGGCCGACAGTGCGAAACGCGTACTCGCCCCAAGCTGTGGGTCCCGGCCTCTCCATGGGGTGTGCGCGCGTTTGCCACAGCAGTGGCGATGGCCCGACGTCGGCAGGCTCAGGTTGGTGGGCGGAGGGCGGCGAACTCGTCGGTGACGCGGAGTTCGTTGTCCGTGAAGCGGTACACCGCGGCGGGGCGACCGCCCGCCCGGCCGGGGGCGGCGGTGTCGCCGGTGGGGGTGATCACCTTGCGGCGACTGAGAACTCGCTGCAAATTGGTGGTGTCGACGTCGTAACCAAGTGCCACGCAATAGATTTCGCGCAGCGTCGACATGGTGAAGGTAGCGGGGGCAAGGGCGAAGGCGATATTGGTGTAGGAGAGTTTGGCGGCCAAGCGGGTTCGGGCGTGGTCGACCACGACGCCGTGGTCGAACGACATGTTCGGCAGTGCGGTCACCGGGTGCCATGCGGTGTCCGAGGGCAGCTGCGGGTCGGCCGTCAGGGGGACAAGGCCCAGGTAGGCCGAGGCGATGCGGCGCGGCGCCGGCACGCGATCAGGTGCGCTGAATACCGACAGCTGCTCGAGGTGGGTCAGCTCCTGGACGTCGACCTTCTCGGCCAGCTGCCTGCGTGCGGAGATATCGAGGTCCTCGTCGTCGCGCAAGCGCCCGCCGGGTAGCGACCAGGTGCCCGCTTGTGGGTCGAGCGCCCGCTGCCACAGCAACACAGCCAATTCGGTCCGTTGACCAGGAGGGCAGCGCCGATTCAGCTCGCCGGCGCCCTCGTCACCGCTGTGACCTGCGGCGATGGTGGCAGGGAAGCGGCGAACCTGGAACACCGCGGTGAGTGATTCGTGGATGGTGTTACTATGGGGCACGTTTTCGATCATAAGTCGAAAACCTGGTTTGGTGCGAATCGGCGATAGGGCCGGGTCGCACGAAGGAAGGAGCCATCATGACGATGATGGGAACTGATCTCGCCCCCGCACTGCTGGAGCGGGTCACCGACACCCCGTTGGGGTTCGCCGGGGTCGAGGCGACACCGGAGTGGGCGAGCGAGGTCAAACGCCTGGCCAGGATGCGCAACGCGACGATCCTCGCGCACAACTACCAGCTGCCCGAGATCCAGGACGTGGCCGACCACGTCGGTGACTCGCTGGCGCTGTCCCGGATCGCGGCCGAGGCGCCCGAGGACACCATCGTCTTCTGCGGTGTGCACTTCATGGCCGAGACCGCCAAGATCCTCAGCCCGGACAAGACCGTCCTCATCCCGGATCAGCGTGCCGGCTGCTCGCTCGCCGATTCCATCACCGCCGACGAATTGCGCGAGTGGAAGGCCGAGCACCCGGACGCCGTCGTGGTGTCGTACGTGAACACCACCGCGGCGGTGAAGGCCCTCACCGACATCTGCTGCACCTCCTCCAACGCCGTCGACGTGGTCGCCTCGATCGACCCCGACCGTGAGGTGCTGTTCCTGCCGGACCAGTTCCTCGGCGCGCACGTCAAGCGCGTCACCGGTCGCGAGAATATGCACATCTGGGCGGGTGAATGCCATGTGCACGCGGGCATCAACGGTGACGAACTGCAGGAGCAGGCGCGCACCCACCCCGACGCCGAGTTGTTCGTGCACCCCGAATGCGGCTGCGCCACCTCCGCGCTGTACCTGGCGGGCGAAGGCTCGTTCCCGGCCGACCGGGTGCACATCCTGTCCACCGGCGGCATGATCGACGCGGCCAAGGCCGCCAAGTCGAGCCAGGTTCTGGTGGCCACCGAGGTCGGCATGCTGCACCAGCTGCGTAAAGCCGCGCCCGGCATCGACTTCCAAGCCGTCAACGACCGCGCTGCCTGCAAGTACATGAAGATGATCACCCCGGCCGCCCTGCTGCGCAGCCTCGCCGAGAACAGCGACGAAGTCCACGTCGACCCGGAAACTGCCGCCCTGGCCCGCAATTCGGTCCAGCGCATGATCGAGATCGGCAACCCCGGCGGCGGGGAGTGAACCGTCCCCGGCCTGGCACCGGGCTGCCCGGTCATCTCCGGCGATCAGCGAATACGTGATGGTCGGCGTCACGATGGCCTCGGCAGTCGATCATCTGGGCCGTGCGGCGACCGTCCCCGCAGGCTCGGCATCGCGTCAGGGTACCGACTTCGACGACCGCGCGTGCGGCTTCGGCCGTGGCCTGGTGGGCACCAACCGCGGAAGCGGGGAGAAAGCATGAACGCGATGGGTTTCGACTGGACCGAGGACGCCGATTTCGTCGTCATCGGTGGTGGGGTCGCAGGGTTGACCGCCGCCCGGACCGCATCGCAGCGTGGTCTGCGGGTGCTGGTCCTCAGCAAGGGTGGGCCGACCGATACGTCGACGCAGTACGCACAGGGCGGCATCGCGGTGGTTGCGACGCATGGCGATTCGGTCGAATCGCATGTGCGTGACACGGTCGAGGCCGGGGGCGGGCTCTGCGATGTCGCGGCAGTCGAATCGATCGTCGCGGGCGGGCGGGACGCGGTGGCCGCGCTGACGGATCTGGGCGCTGTGTTCGATCTCGGCCGCGACGGCCAGATCTCCCGGACCCGCGAGGGCGGGCACAGCACCCGGCGGATCATCCACGCCGGTGGGGATGCCACCGGTGCGGAGGTGCAGCGGGCGTTGAACGCGGCCGGGCTGCCGGTGCTGTTCCGCACCGCCGCTCTGCGCGTGGTCACCGGGAAACGTGGGGTTCGCGGAGTGATCGCGGTGTCCGAGCGGGGGATCGGCGCGGTGCACGCCCCTGCGGTCTTGCTGGCCACCGGCGGGCTCGGGCAGTTGTACGCACTGAGCACCAACCCACCCGGCGCCACCGCCGACGGCATCGCGCTCGCGCTGTGGGCCGGTGCCGAGGTGGCCGATCTGGAGTTCGTGCAGTTCCATCCCACGGTCCTGCACACACCGGGCGGGCTGGGACGTCGTCCGCTGATCAGCGAAGCGGTCCGTGGTGAGGGCGCGGTGCTGGTGGATTCGCGCGGCGAGTCGGTGACCGCCGGTGTGCATCCGCGCGGTGACCTCGCGCCACGCGATGTGGTCTCGCGCGCCATTGCCGACCGCATGCGTCTGCTCGGCGAGGACCACGTCTACCTGGATGCCCGCGCCGTCGACGAGTTCACCAGGCGCTTCCCGACAATTACCGCCTCTTGCCTCGCCGTCGGCATCGACCCACGCACCGACCTCATTCCGGTTGCTCCCGCCGCCCACTATCAGTGCGGCGGTGTCGTGACCGACACCTGCGGCCGCACGTCGGTGCCGGGCCTCTACGCTGCGGGCGAGGTAGCGCGTACCGGCCTGCACGGTGCCAATCGCCTCGCTTCCAACAGCCTGCTCGAGGGTTTGGTCGTGGGTGAACGCGCGGGCGCGGCGGCGGTAGTCCGTCTCGGCGAACCGACCGACTTCGCGCCGGAGGGACAGCTTGCCCGCCCGGCGGCGCCGCGAGAGCTCGTGCAGCAGCTGATGACACATCACGCCGCGGTTGTCCGCGAAGCCGCCGGTCTGACCGCCGCCAACGATGCGCTCGCGAAGGCGGAGGCAGCTGGACAGGACGCCGAGCCGGCGGTAGCTGGTGCGCTGCGACAGGTTGGGAATTTGCCTGCGCATGGTGGTGGACGCGACATACCTGACACGATCGCGGCGGAAGGTGCGCAGGGGCCTCTCACCGAAATCCGGGAGGGCAGCCCGACCGAACGGCTGGCCGAGCGCATCGCCGCATTCGAAGACGCGGCCCTCACCGTGACCGCCCGCGCGCTGCTGCTCGCGGCAACGGCGCGCGAGGAGAGCCGCGGCTGCCACACCCGCTCGGATCACCCCGCGCCGGTGGACGCCGCCCGCCACAGCCTCGCAATACGCCTGGCCCCCGACGGCACCCCGCACCTCACGCCGTTGACGGTGCCCGTCCCGACCGGATGACCCGCCGAATGGCACCTGGCTGCGACAAAACGCGAGAAGACCTCTCGACCAGGTGCGACTCGCCGACCGAAGACATGAGAGTAGGGAGTTTGTGATGGGTGTGGATGCGGGGCTGGCGCGTGAGGAAGTGCTCGCGCTGATTCGGACCGCCTTGGATGAGGACCTGCGGTACGGCCCGGACGTGACCACGATGGCGACCGTGCCCGAGGACGCGGTGGTGAAGGCGTCAGTGGTGTCGCGACAGCACGGGACGGTGGTCGGGATCGACGTCGGGCTGCTGGTGCTGGACGAGGTCATCGGTGCGGGCAATTACGAGGTCTCCGAGCGGATCGCCGACGGAACGCGCGTCACGCCGGGGCAGTCGGTGCTGAGCGTGGTCGCACCCACGCGGGGGCTGCTCACCGCCGAACGCACCATGCTGAACCTGCTGTGCCACCTGTCCGGTATCGCCACCGCGACCGCCGCGTGGGTTGATGCGGTGGCGGGCACCGAATGCCGCATCCGTGACAGCCGCAAGACCTTGCCCGGCTTGCGTGGTCTCCAGAAGTACGCGGTCCGTGTCGGCGGCGGCGTCAACCACCGGATGGGTCTGGGCGACGCCGCCCTGATCAAGGACAACCACGTGGTCGCCGCCGGTTCGGTGGTCGAGGCGCTGCGCGCGGTCCGCGCACTCGCCCCGGATATCGAGTGCGAAGTGGAGGTCGACAGCCTCGACCAGCTCGACGCAGTCCTGGCCGAAGACGTCGAACTTGTCCTGCTGGACAACTTCCCGCTCTGGCAGACCCAGGCCGCGGTTCAGCGCCGCAACACGACATCGCCGGGGACGAAACTGGAATCGTCCGGCGGGCTCACCCTCGATGTCGCCGCCGACTACGCCCGGACAGGTGTCGACTATCTGGCCGTCGGCGCCCTCACCCATTCGGTCGCAGTGCTCGACCTCGGCCTGGATATGTAGGACGGTGTGGGCACCGCGCAACACGGCGCCCCGGCCGGTAGCCCCGGCTCAGGCCGGCCCGCGTCGTCGCCGATGCTGATGGGGCCAAGGGGACTCGAACACCGTACGCTCACCGGCGGCGTTCGGGCCGACTATGCCGCCCGTCAGTGGACGGCGGGTGCCGTTTCGTCCCAGAACTCCTTACGCAGTTCACGTTTGAGGATCTTGCCTGCCCCGGACATCGGCAGGGCGTCGGCGAAGGTCACGCTGCGCGGGATCTTGTAGTTGGCGATCAGCGCTTTGCAATGTTCCTGCACGTCCTGCGCGGTGAGCTCGGCACCCGGCTGTGCCACGATGACCGCGTGCACGCGCTCGCCCCACTGCTCGTCGGGTATCCCGATCACCGCGCAGGAGGCAACGGAAGGGTGTGCGGCCACTGCGTTTTCGACTTCAACGGAGTACACGTTCTCGCCGCCGGTGATGATCATGTCCTTGATCCGGTCGACGATGAACACATAGCCCTGCTCATCCATCCGGCCGCCGTCGCCGGTGTGCATCCATCCGTCGCGGATCGCATCGGCTGTCGCCTCTGGCTTGTTCCAGTAGCCGAGCATGACGTTGTCACCGCGCGCGACGACCTCGCCGACCTCGCCCCGTGGCACTTCGGCGCCGGTCTCGTCGACGACGCGGACCTCCACGTGCGGGGCCGCCCGGCCTGCCGATCGGCGAAGTTCCGGGCGCAGATGGTCGGCGGGGGAGAGCAGCGTCGCGATCGGCGACAGCTCGGTCATGCCGTAGGCCTGGGTGAAACCCGCATCCGGGAAGGTCGTCATGGCCCGTTCCAGTACGGCTTCCGAGATCGGTGAGGCGCCGTAGACCAGATGCCGCACACTGGTGAGGTCGTGGTCGGCCGCCGCGGGATCGTCGACCAGCATCTGGATCATGGTCGGCACCAGCAGCGCATCGGTGATCCGCTCCCTGGCGATGACGTCGAGCACCCCGGCCGGGGTGAAGCTCGGCACGAACACGTGGGTCGCGCCCGCCAGATTGCCGACCGTCCACAGCGCGAAGTCGGCGAGGTGGAACATCGGCGCCGCGTGCAGCAGGCGTCCACCGTGTGACAGCACGTCACCGGTGGACAGCGAGCCAAGGGCAGAGGTGACCAGGTTGTTGTGGCTGAGCATGACGCCCTTGGGGTGTCCGGTGGTGCCGCCGGTGTAGAAGATGCCGAGCAGGGTGTCGCCGCCGGTGCGGGTGTCGGGGATGGGTTCGTGGTCGGCGATCAGTTCTTCGTAGGCGATCGTGCCGGACGGTGCGTCGCCGTCGCCGATGAATATCACGGTGCGCAGCTGATCGAACGCCGCGCGGATCGGTGCGATCATCGGCGCGAAGGCGTCATCGACCAGCAGTACCGTGGTCTCCGAATCCTGTAGGGAATACACGATTTCAGTGACGCTCCAGCGGATGTTGACCGGGTTCGCGACCGCCCCCATCCACGGCACCGCCAAGTAGTACTCGTGGTAGCGATCGCTGTTCAACGCCAGGATTCCCACGCGTTCGCCCTGCTCGATGCCGAGTCCGCGCAGGGCGCCGGCCAATCGCGCCACCCGATCCGCCGATTCGGCGACGGTGCGCACCCGGTCGCCGCAGATCGTGGCGATGCCGTCGGGCCGCTGCTGTAGCGCGCGATGCAGGGATTGCGTGAGGTACATCGTGTCCTCCAGGAAGTGAATGAGCAGTCTGCGACCTAGGTCACACCCGGGAGTGTAAGTGAACAATAGGTAGGTGTAAATGGCCTCCTCTGGCCCATTTCGTGGTGCTCTATTGGTATTGACAATGGAGAGAGCAGTGGTGCAAACATGTAAGTGAACCACCGATAGTTGATCGGAGATGATGACATGGGAGTGAAGACTCTCGTCGCCGGTGTCGGGATGATTCCGTTCACCACACCGCGCACGTGCGAGACCTACGACGTGATGGGCGAACGGGCGGTGCGCGCGGCACTCGCCGACGCAGGCGTCGACTACACCACCATCCAGCAGGCCTATGCGGGCTACGTGTACGGGGATTCGACCTCCGGCCAGGCCGCCCTGTACCGGGTCGGTGTCACCGGTATCCCGGTGGTCAACGTCAACAACAACTGTTCGACCGGCTCGTCGGCGCTGTTTCTGGCCCGGCAGGCGATCGAGCACGGCGTCGCGGACGTGGTGCTCGCCGTCGGCTTCGAGCAGATGCAGCGCGGCGCGCTGACCATGTCCTACACCGACCGGCCGAGCCCGTTCGACACCTTCGGCATCGTCGTGGACGGGTTGCAGGGTGCCAGCGAGGCGCCCTTCGCGGCCCAGTACTTCGGCGGCGCAGGCCGTGAGTACGCGGAGAAGTACGGCATGGATCCGGCGGTATTCGCCCAGATCGCGGTGAAGGCGCGTCGGCATGCGGCGAACAATCCGTACGCGGTGTTCCGTGATCCGGTGACCGTCGAGGAAGTGCTGGCCGCACCGCAGATCTACGGTCCGCTCACCCGTTTGCAATGCTGCCCGCCGACCTGCGGAGCGGCTGCCGCCGTACTGGTGAGTGAAGACTACGCGCGTCAGCACGGCCTACGCGGCGATGTGGCGATCGCGGCGCAGGCCATGACCACCGATGGCGCCGCGACCTTCGACAGCGGTTCGATGATGAATATCGTTGGCGCCGATATGGCCCGCTCCGCCGCACAACAGGTGTACGAGCGCGCGGGAATCGGACCGGAGGATATCCGGGTTGTCGAATTGCACGACTGCTTCACCACCAACGAGCTGCTCACCTACGAGGCGCTCGGGCTCACCCCGGAGGGGACGGCCGAGAAGTTCATCGCCGACGGCGACAACACCTACGGGGGCCGGGTCGTCACCAATCCGTCGGGCGGGTTGCTGTCGAAGGGGCATCCGCTGGGCGCGACCGGACTTGCGCAGTGTGCCGAACTGGTGTGGCAGCTGCGGGGGCAGGCCGAGCAGCGTCAAGTCGACGGCGTGCAGGTCGCCTTGCAGCACAACATCGGGCTCGGTGGCGCCGCCGTCGTCACCCTCTACCAGAAGGTGGGCTGACACATGCCACTCGATCCTGCCGTCATCGCCGTCTGACACCACAAGGACATTCATTATGGGAAATCTGGACAACAAGGTCGCCATCGTCTCCGGGGCCGGGCGGGGCATCGGCCGTGAAATCGCGCTGAAATTCGCGGCGCAGGGCGCGAAGGTGGTCGTCAACGACCTCGACGCCGAACCGGCGAAGGAGACCGTCGCCGCCATCGAGGTGGCTGGCGGCCAGGCGGTGGCCGTACCCGGCAGTGTCACCGACGAGGACTTCGCCGAACGGTTCGTGTCCGCCGCTGTCGACACCTATGGCGGCCTCGACATCATCGTCAACAATGCCGGCTACACCTGGGATTCGGTGATCCAGAAGACGACCGACGATCAGTGGGATGCAATCCTCGACGTGCACCTGAAGGCGCCGTTCCGGATACTGCGCGCCGCTCAGCCGGTCATCGCCGGGCTGGTGAAGCAGGCAAAGGAGGCGGGGGAGCCGGTGCCGTGCCGCAAGGTTGTCAACATCTCCTCGATGGCGGGCACCGGCGGCAATGCGGGACAGGCGAACTACTCGGCCGCGAAAGCCGGTGTGCTCGGCCTGACCAGGACGCTGTCCAAGGAATGGGGCCGCTACAACGTCACCGTCAACGCGGTCGCGTTCGGTCTCATCCGGACTCGCCTGACCGAGGCGCCTGCCGATGGCAGCAGCACCATCGACGTCCAGGGCAAGGAGCTGAAGGTCGGCGTGAATCCGGATCTGCTCGCCGCCATGGAACGCTCGATTCCCTTGGGCCGCGCCGGGACCCCCGCGGAGGCCGCCGGTGCGGTGTACCTGCTGTGCACCCCGGAATCGGATTATGTCAGCGGCCAGACCCTCATCTGCGGCGGCGGTTTCAACTTCTGACACAGTGCTGAACGAGCTGGCCACACGCTCGCTATACCCTTTCCCGGACCATGCGTGAGGAGGAGATCGTGACCGCGAGCCGAGCCGAGCCGGTAGCGCCGAACCGCCCGGCTCGTGGTACCCGCCCGGCCAATCGGCGGGCGTTGATCATCGCGGCGGCAGCCGATCTGTATTTCCGCAACGGCTATTCCGGCGTGTCGATGAAGGATGTCGCCGATGCCGTCGCGATCGGCCCATCGGCGCTGTATCGCCACTTCGGCGGGAAGCATGATCTGCTGCACGCCGTGGTCGCCGACACATTGACCACGGTCGTCGCCACCCTCGATGGGCTCATCGCCGACCCGGCCGCTGATCCGGCCGCGACCCTGGCCGAAACCATGCTCGCCCATCGTGGCGTCGGGGTGCTCTGGCATGCGGAGGCAAGGCATCTGAGTGCCGACGTCCGCACCGAGTTGCGGCACCAGTTGCGGGGTATCGGCGCGCGGCTGGCGGAGATCCTGCGCCGCGGCAGGCCCGAGCTCGGTCCTGCCGAGGCCGATTTCCTGTCGTGGTGCGTGCTCGGGGTCACCACCAGCGCCTCGTATTACCATCTCGAGCTGCCTGCCGATCGGTTTGCCGCCCTGATCGCCGGTATCAGCCGAGCCGCGGCAGGTGTGCCCGTCGCACCGCTGCCGCCGCCGCGCCCTGCCATGGCACCCGAGCCACAGTGGTCACCGAACCGGCGCGAGGCGATTCTGCGCACGGCGACAACGCTGTTCGCGCGCGACGGATTCGCCGGTGTCGGCAACGACGATCTCGGCGCCGCGGTCGGTATCGCGGGACCCAGTATCTACAACCATTTCGACAGCAAAGCCGATATCCTCGCCACCGCGATGCGCCGCGGTAACGAACTGCTGCGCGCCGATATGGTCCGCCAGCTCGGACGGGCAGATAGCACCACCGACGCCGTGCACCGACTCATCGTCAGCTACTGCGAGTTCGTCCTCGAGTACAACGATCTGATGCGCCTGCTGACCTCGGAAGCCGACCGGCTGCCCGACGGTGAACGCGAGCGTATGCGCCTGGTGCAACGCGAATACATCGCGGAGTGGGCGCAGCTACTACGCCAGATTCATCCGCAGTGGGATGCCGAGGAGACCCGCATCCGCATCCAAGCCGCGTTCACCGTGGTCAACGATGTTGCGGCGACCCCACATCTGCGGGCCATCGACACCATTGGCGAGCCGACCGCTGCGGTCTGCCGGACGATCCTCGACGTCGGCTGAGCGTTCAGAACTCCCGGACCATCGTCCGCTGACGCACCTTCCGGCCCTGATATCGCACGCCAGGAACCAGCGGTTCGGGCCCGTGCGCGCGGAATCCCATGCGCTCGAAGAACTTCACCGCTCGACCGTTCTCGACCAGGGTTTGCAGGTGGCAGCCCGGTGAATCGACCGAACGCAGACGCGCGAACCACAGCTCCATCATCGCGTCGGCGGCACCGGTGCCGCGTCCTTCTGGCGCGATATTGATATGCAGGTGAGCGGGCCAGTGGGGGTCGGTGAAGTCTTCCGAGGAGGGGGTGCGCCGGATCTTCGCGGTCATCGTGTCGACGGCGGCGCGGGCGAAGAACAGTGCGGAGCGGGACAGGAAGATCGAGCGGTAGCGGCGAAACGCCTGCTCCATCCGCTCGCTCTCGGGTGGGAACGATGAGGTATTCACGCACCCGGCGAGATACCCGATCAGCTGCCCGTCGGCTTCTGCCACGAACAACGAATCGGGTTCGAGGTCCATGTACGGATCGAGGTACACCGCCGCCTCGGAGTCGAGGTGTCCCCACAGACTTTCGGTGGGCGAACCGGCGCCTGCGCGGCCGAACAGTTCTCGTAGCGCCGAGCGGTCGGATTCCTGAAACGGGCGAGCGTCCATGGCCTCGATCGTAGTGATCACCGGGCGAACAGTGGGCAATAGCCTGCGCGGATGGGCGGTTCGATGCGCTGCGGATCCGGGGATGGGTATTGCCATGGCTGGCAGGTTGTGGGTTTGACACTCGAAATAGCTCCGTGTTTGCGTACCTCGCACGGTGTCGCTCGCACGGGCGGCCCCAGGGGGCGGATCGAGAGCCTGTCTCCGTGTGTACTTTGCCGCCTACGCGGGCGAGGTCGGGGAGCTACCGCTCCGCCGGAAGCCGATCCGCTCGGGAGAAGGAAAGAGATGTCTTACCCGCCGCCTGGTCCAGGCAGCGCACCGCCGTATGTCCAACAACCGCCGATGTCGGCGCCCCGGCCGCCAGGTGGGCCCGGCCTGCCGCCTCCGCACCAAGCGCCGTGGCCGCCGCAACCTCCGTACCAGCAGACGCCGCCTCCGGGCGGCGGCGCCGGGCGCAAGGTACTCGGTGGAATACTCGGATTCGTCGGCGTCCTGGCTCTTGTGGGTGGCGGCGTACTCGCCGAGAACGCCTACAGCAACCATCAGCAGCTGCTTCCCAACGCCGCCTACGGCGAGAACCTATGGCGGGATGAACCGGTGGACAAGGTGTTCCCCGAGACACTCGGCGGCCGGACCGGCTACGGGGGCGGGCTCTACGACCCAGAACAGGCGATCTGGAACCGGGTGGGGATCTCGGCCGACACCGAATGCGATAAGGGCCTGACGCGGCACACGCTGGAGGCAGCGCAGACCAACGGATGCAAGGCGGTACTGCGAGCCACCTACGTGGACACGACCGCCAACATGGTCGCGACGGTCGCGCTGATCGTGCTGCCGATGGGACCGGAGGAGAGCGGCCCGAAGAACAAGGTCGCCGACGTCTACCTGGACAACCGGCTCATCGAGGGCGCTGTCGCCCCGTACGCGGTCCCCGACACGCTGGCCGCCGGGTGGAAGGACCGCAACGGCTCCTACCTGCATGCGATGTACGGCAATGAGTTTCCGTACGCCATCGGAGCCAGCATCGGCTCTGTGGACGGCTACGTGGCGGGTGAACTGCCCGAAGAGTGGGGCGAGCTCGGCGGCCAGGACACCGACCGCGATGCGTGGCACGCCAATGCCCAAGACTTGGTCGACCTGTTCTCCGGGCATCTGGTCGAGCTGAAGAACGGAGATCTGCGGTGACGATGCGATCCCTCCGTGGCGGCGTCCACGCTGTCGCGGCCGGCCTGTTGTGCATAGCCGTCGCCTTCGGTGCGGCGCCGACCGCATCCGCCGAGGACGCACCTGTCAGCTGGGAGTTCGATGCCCTCGGCCTGTCGGCCGCGCATGCGAGCACTCAGGGCGAGGGCGTGACCGTGGCCGTCCTGGACTCCGGCATCAACGCCGACCATCCAGCCCTCGCAGGACGCGTGGACATGGTCGGACCGGATTTCTACAACTCCGACGGCCTTCAGGCGGGCGACGCCGAGTACGGCATCCATGGCACCGCGATGGTCTCCGATGTTCTCAAGGTCGCCCCGAAGGCTCGAATCATCGCCGCACGGGTGACCAACGACCAACAGGAGGAGGACGGCAAGCTGGAACGCACCACGGACGGTGTGACACCGGTGGCCCATGGGATCGACTGGGCTGTCGAGAATGGTGCCGACGTGATTTCGATGTCTCTCGGCGGCGGCCTGTTCGCCGAGTTCGACGGCACCGAGGTCGCGGCCGCCGCCCGCGCCGTGCACAAGGGCGTCACGCTGCTCGCGGCCGCCGGAAACAGCGGCGGCAGCGATGAAGTCAACGAGGGCAACTTCCCAGCTGGCTACGCGAATGTCATCTCCGTAGCCGCGACCCAGCCCGGCGGCGGGCGCGCCGAATTCAGCACCGTGCGAACGCACAACACCATCGCGTCCCCCGGAGTCGGCATCGTCAGCGCCGACAAGGACGGCGGCTACAGCCCGGTCGACGGCACCTCTCCGGCCACGGCGCTGGCCTCGGGTGTGACCGCACTGATGCTCGCGGTGAATCCCGACCTGACTCCGGCGCAAACCCGCGCGATCCTGATGAGTACGGCCGATCACCCGGCGGGCGGGCACGATGCCCTCGTCGGGGCCGGGCAGATCAACGCGGCTGAAGCGGTCCGCGCGGCCGGCGCTCCACCGGAGATCGACACTTCGGCAAAGGCATACACCGGCGATCTCGAGAATTTCGGTGAGCCGACGGGCACTCCAAGGGGGGTTCAGGCCCCGATGGAGACCAGCATGTTCACTGCCGGGATCGGTGCTGTCGGTGTCGGGCTGCTGCTGGTCATGGTCGGTGCGCTGTTGATCATCCGCAAGCCGAAAGCATCTCGTAACCACGGCAGGTGAGCGCTGCGCAGGCACCGAAACGGCGGCCGTCGGCCACGTGCGCAACCGGACCTAGGCAGTGAGTTCGCGTTCGAGCGGGGTGCGGAAGCGGGGGATCGGGCGGACCTCGCCGTACCAGGCGCCGATGCGCTCGGCTTCGGCGTCGATCATGGTGACGGCGTCCGACCCGACGTCCTCCAGCAGTCGCAGCGCGATCTCACCGTCCTTGCGCTGCGCCCAGCCGCCGACGATGCGGCCGTTCCACCAGATGGTCGGCCCGATATTGCCGTTGCGGTCGAACAGTGCGCTCGCGTGGTCGCCGAGGTACCAGGCGCGCGACTGCCAGCCCATCGGCGTTGGGTCGAGGGCGGGGAGCAGCGCCGCCCACGGTTCGGGCTCCTCGACCGGGTCGAGGTCGTCGGTCAGCACGACGCCGGTGCCGTCATCGAGCTCGACCTCGGTGACGTCGAGGCGGGCCAATGTCTTGCGCACCTCGCCCAATGTCCATCCGGTCCACCATTTGATGTCGCTGACCGGTGCGGGCCCGAATGCGCGCAGCCACTGCCGGACCAGTTCGTCGCGCGCCGCGTCGGCCGGAATCGACACCACACCGTCGGGTAACCACGATTCGGTCGGCGCCCACGAGTATTGGCTGCTCGACCAGCTGCCGTTGGGGCGCCCGCGCACGATCCGCCCCTCCGCGCCGAGCGTCACCAGGACCCAGGTGGTGATGTTGGTGGGGCGCGCATAGGCCTTGTCCGGAGTGGGATTCACCTGCGTGCGCAGCAGTGGCACGTCTTTACTCAGCTGTGCGCCGGTCGCGGCGCCACGTGCGAGCAGCGCCCGGTGCGTCTCGTCCTCCACCGCAGCCAACCAGGACGGCACGTCACCGTCGCCGATTCCGGCCTGCTCCAGGTACTTTCCGTAGGTGCGCCGCTGCTTGTCGGCCAGCGCGTCCGCGCAGGAGGCCTGCAGCACGGGAACCAGCTCGACCGGCGCGACGAACATCGTGCGCCGCATCGCCAGCATCCGCAGCAGTGAACGGTCCTCGTACAGCGCCTGCTCGATATCGCCTGGTGCGATCCCGTCGCCACGTGCGGCGACCGATAGAAACACCGTCGCCGGATCGGTCGCGTGCAGGACCACCAGCGATCGGGCGATATCGGCGACATTCCCGGTCCGCGCCTGCCACACCAGTCGATGCCTGACCCCGAGCCGTGCCCGTCGTTGTGCGGTGTCGATCGAACGCATATGCGAATAATAGCCGGAGTCGGCGCCGACACGGGGTCATCGGCAACCATGGCATCCGATGCGCCGGAGGCCCTGGCAGGATCGGGCCATGTCCGATTGTCTGAGCGCGGAGGACCTGGCCCGACGCACCTCGTCCGCTGTCGACGCCGCGGTCGCGGTTGCGCGAGACCTGGGGCTCACCGTCACCGATCCGCGGGTGCTGCACGACCTGTTCTCCGTGGTGGTGCATCTGGCGCCCGCACCGGTCGTGGCGCGGATTCCGACTGTTCTGCCCGGCAATGGCGGACTCGAGGGGCTGGCGCGCCGTCAGCGATCAGAACTGAACGTGGCGCACTGGATCGCGGAGCAGGGGCCCGGTGATCCCGCCCAGCCGGCTCGTGTCACGCGAACCCGTTGAGCGCGACGGTTTCTCGATGACACTCTGGCGTTCGCCGGGGTTGATGGCGATCTGTTCTCCGATTTCGAGCTGGTTACCTTGGGGTCGGTGGAATGGGATCTGGCGGCTCTCGGCCCGATCTGGAAGCCGCCTACGATCGTGGTGCGCGGCGCAACAGCATGCGGACGTTGGACGCGGGCGTGATGAGGTTCGTGAACGCCATTGGCATGCTGCGCGTCGTCGCCTATCTCGCGCTCGCCCCATAACTTCCAGTGTTGGTGGAGTACATGACGTCGGCGATCGAGCATTGGCGTGCGACGCCCTTCGCCGGGGGATTCGCCGAGTGATGCTCCCGATGTGGGCCGGGCGCCGCCTTACCGCGGGCGCGGCACGTTCTGCTCGAAGTTGCTGCGCCCTGTGACATTGCCGTGCTCCAGGTAGAGCGCGACGACGATGTGTTTGTTGTTCTTCGTGCTGAATCCGACACCGAGTCGCGTGCTCGCCTTCCATACGAGCTGGGTGAAATGGCCGGTGTTGTTGGCAAAGCCCGGGTTGTTGTAGTCGTAGTCGGCGATCTCGTCGTACCAGACCTGTGTCGCGACCTCGACATTGTGCACCGCATCCGAGGTGCCGCCCGTGGCCATGAAGAGGTTCTCGCCGGCGCCGTTCTTGTGCGGGCACGAGTGGTCGATCGTCCCTTTGTCGGCGTAGTACTGGGCGCATTTGCCTGCCCTGGTGACCAGATCCTGGGTCAGGGACATGGCCGGTGACCCGTGGCGGGCCCGATAGTTGTTGTGCGCGTCGAGCCCGGTGTGCGCGTACTGCGGGAAACCTTGCCCGGCGGCGGGACCCGCGATCGCGACGAGCGCGGCGAATACTCCCGCAGTGGTAATCGACAACATCCGACCAGTACGCACAGTGACTCCTCGATGTGGGTAGCACATGAGCAACAGACGATTCAGAGCTGGAATGCCAACGGCCCGCGTAGATCTGGGGCCGGAAGGAGCGTACCGCTCACCTCGTGCCAGGGCGATGTGCACGGAAACCCCCGTGATGGGAAGTCGGAAGCGAATGGTGTTCCCTCGGCTCGGTGCGGTGGACTCGAGCACACTCGACCCAGCGGGCGCCATGTGCCGCCGCGGGCGGGCCTGTGGCGAATACGCCGTTGCCCGCGACGACGCGTTCGGCGGACACGCTTGACCTGGAGTGCACTCCAGGTCATAGCCTGTGTCGCATCGGCTGCCGATCTGAGGAGATCATCGAATGGACCTCGGCTTTCACATTCCCAACTTCGACATCGACGGTGGTACCGGCGCGATTGCCGGCGAATTGGCCAGAGTGGGTGCGGCGGTAGAGGAGTCCGGTGCGACCTGGCTGTCGTTCATGGACCACTACTTCCAGATTCCGCCGACTGGTATGCCGGCAGAGGCGAACATGCTCGAGGGGTACGCCACCCTGGGATATCTGGCCGCGCACACCTCCACGGTCGAACTCGGCCTGCTCGTCACCGGTGTGACCTACCGTCATCCGGGCCTGCTCGCCAAGATCGTCACCACCCTCGACGTGCTGTCGGGCGGGCGTGCGGCACTCGGCATCGGTGCGGCGTGGTTCGACCGTGAACACGAGGGTCTCGGTGTCCCGTTTCCTGCCATCTCTGAACGCTTCGAACGCCTCGAGGAGGCGCTGCGCATCTGCGCCCAGATGTGGGATCCGCAGAACAACGGGCCCTTCGGCGGCAAGCACTACCAGCTCGCCGAAACCCTGTGTTCCCCACAGCCGATCCACCGTCCGAAGGTGCTCATCGGTGGCGGTGGTGAACGCAAGACGCTGCGCCTGGTCGCCGAATACGGTGACGCCTGCAACCTGTTCGCCACCTCACCCGCCGAGGTCGAACACAAACTCGGCGTCCTGCGCAAGCATTGCGACACCCTCGGTCGCGATTACGAAGCCATCCGCAAAACCGTCATGGCCGACCACTCCTATGCCACCCCGGACACCAGAGACGAATTCGTCAGGGTGATGGCCGACTATGCGAAGCTCGGCATCGACATGGTCGTGACGATGCCACTCGACGGCTCGCCCGCGAAGTGGATCGACAGCATGGCCCCGGTAGTTCCGCAACTCGCCGAACTCGGCTGAACCGCCGGCCGAGTCTCAGCGGCCGGCCGGTCCGAGGATGCGGTCGAGCAGGTGGTCGACCAGTTCGGCCGCGAAGATCGTCGCCGGATCCATACCGGCGACTCTTTCGGCCCGCCGGATCGGTCCACTGCGCCTATGTCAGCCGGTGCTCCTCGATCGCGGTGCTGAAGGCCGAGCCGTTGAGATCGAGGTACAGCAGGCGTTCGGTGACCGAGATGGTGGCATCGGTGCGGCGGTCGATGGCGGCGGCTGCGGACTCGATGACCTCGCGGTCGAAGCTGTAGAGGGGGATGGTGTCGGCGCGGTGGATGCGCTTGCCGGTGAGGGCGGCCAGGACTTTGGTGGGGTCGCGGTGGGTGTAGATGGCGACTCGGTCGGCGAGTTTGGCGGCGCGGTGGATGCGGTCGGCGTCGGGAGCACCGATGTCGATCCAGGTGGTGAGGCGGCCGGTGAGGTCGCGGACGAGGACGGCGGGTTCATTGGTGGAGGAGACGCCGCCGTCGCTGAAGGTGATGCCGTCCTCGTGTTCCAGGCAGTAGGCCAGCAGGCGAGTCAGCATGAACTCGGCGGTTTCGGACGGATGGCGCGCGACCCGCAACTCCAGGTCCTGGTAGACGCCGCGATCGACGTCGGCCAACTGGATGGTGAAGGTGTACAGAGTCGCGCTGAGGGCCATGAGCGGGAGCTTACGGTGGGCATGCGGCAGCTCGATGTCCGGCCGATCGCGCGCCACCAGCGGCCGTCGGCTGGAATGACAGCGCGCCGTCGACGGTCGCGAAAACCTCCGAGCCGGTGTGCTCAGCCGAGGTAGTACGCGAGGGTCACGGCGAAGTTCGCCGTGACGAGCGTGAGAGCTACCCCGGCGCCGATGAGATCGAAGTCGCGGACACGAAGATGGGCGATAATCGCGCACCCGAAATGCAGGACGAGCCCGCCGGCCGCGGCGATGCCAACGGCGGGCAGGGCGAACCCGGCGACCAACCCCAGCGCCCCGGCGAGAAACACGGTGCCGATCGGCCGCGTCCACGACAGCGGTACCCGAACCTGTTCGGCTGCGGCGACGGTCACCGGATGCCGGGTGAAGTTCATCCACACTCCGCCGAATGCGCCGAGCGCGGTGATGCAGGTCAGAGTCACGTACAGGGCGAACACGAGTGGGCCTTCCTTCTTCGACGAGATGCACATTCAGCCTTGCCGCCGACCCGGTTGCCCGTCCAATACCTGCATCCATAACCTGATGGCATGGATGTGGACACCCGGCTGCTGCGCTATTTCGTGGTGGTCGCCGACGAGGGCAACCTCAGCCGCGCGGCCGAACGGTTGTACGTGTCCCAACCCTCGCTCACCAAGCAGATCCGCCGGTTGGAGGAACTGCTCGGTGTGCCGCTGTTCGTCCGATCGCGGGCCGGAATGACGCTCACCGAACCGGGGCAGGTGCTGGCCCGTTCCGTGCCGCTGTTGCTGGTGGACTGGCAGCGTGCGGTGGCGGAAGTGAAAACTGCTGCGGCCGAACAGGATCGGGTGCTCAGGGTGGGATTTCTCGCCAGCGCGGCGAACGAGGCGACCCCCGACATCATCGGCGCGTTCGGTGAACTCCGGCCCGGCTGGCGGGTGGAGATGCGGCAGAGCTCCTGGGGGGATCCGACGGCCGGGCTGGCGGCGGGCGACGTCGACGCCGCGCTGCTGCGCGTGCCGTTTCCCGGCCAGGAATCCTGGCGTATCGAAGTCTTGTTGACAGAACCGCGCGGGGTAATGCTGCCGAGCACCCACCCCCTCGCCGGTGCCGACACCATCGCCTTCCATCAGCTGTGGGACGAGCCGTTCATCGCCGCCGTGGGCACGACCGGCGAATGGCGGGACTATTGGCTGGCCACCAGCGAACGCCAAGGGCATCCGGTACGGATCGGCGCCGTCACCGAGCACACCGATGAATGGCTCAGTGCGATCGCCAATGGTTACGGCGTCGCCCTCGCTCCGGAATCGTCCGGGCGCTACTTCCAGCGCCCTGGTGTCGTATACCGTCCGGTGACGGGTATTCCGTCGACTCAGGTGGCTGTCGCCTGGGACCCGGCGACCGGCGCTGCGTCCGCCGTCCACGACTTCATCGCGAGCTGCCTGCGCTTTCGCCAGGAGTGAGCGCCGGACCGCCGGCTGCTGTTGTCCGGTACTGGGGTCGACGCCGGCGCCACCACGACTTGCACGTCGCCGCTGTTTGCGCGGCGTCCGGAGGATCGGTGACGTGGCTCCGGTATCGATCGCCAATCGACGCAAAACCGCCCCTGGCGACGGTCGGTCTCGCTAGAGTGCCCGTAATGAGACGGCAGCGTCTCAATGCGGGAGCGGTGCGGCACCACGGTGTCATGCCGCCACAGTTCGATACCGAGGTCATTCCGATGCGCACAACACTCCATCGTCTCGCCATGGTGCTCGCACTCTCCGTGCCGGCCATGCTCTCGGCGGCGACCGTTCACGCGGCTCCGGCAGCTGGTGCGGAGTACGTGGCGCTCGGTGATTCGGGAGCCGCGACGACTGGAGTCGTGGACGTCGACCCGACGGCGCCGTTGGCGTGTATCCGATCGAACTCGAACGCACCGACGCTTGTGGCGCAGCGATTGGGCCTCGAACTGGACGACCGGACGTGCAGTTCCGCCAAAATCCCCGACCTGACCCGCTCACAAGCTCCCGGTGCCGGACCGCAATTGGACGCGCTTGGCCCGAATACCCGGATCGTCACACTGCACATCGGCGCCAATGACGCGAACATGACCCGCTACATCCTGGGCGGCTGCCATGCGGGTGCGGTGACCGGCGGTTGTGCGGCCGCCGCCGACCCACAGTGGGATGCCGATATCGACGCGATCGCCCCGGCATACGCCGCAGCGCTGGACGAGATCTCCCGCCGCGCACCGCATGCCACGATCTTCGTCGATGGCTGGCCGACCTACCTCGGTGCGTCCAGCTGCCCCGCGATGCTCGGTCTGCGCGACACCGACGCGCCCTACATCCAATCCAAGTTCGCCCGCCTCAACAGCGTCGTTGGCCGCGAAGCGGCAGCGCACGGCGCGATCTACATCGATACCGTCGTCGCCTCGCCGTCGGCGGGTATGTGCGCCGATCCGTCGGTGCGCTGGTTCGACCCGATCCTCGCCGATCAGACGCTGCTGCCGTACCACCCCACCCTGGCGGGCCACCGTGGCGTCGCCGACCGCATCGTCGCCGCGATAGGTGACGCCGGGATCGTCAACCGCTGACTTCTCCGCCAACGAACACCGGAAGGATCCTCGACGATGAGGCCGACCATCGCCCGGCGCGCCCTGCTAGCCGCGACCACCGTGCTATCGCTCGCGCTGGGCGCGGGCGTCGCCGCTGCCGCACCGGACAGCGCCGCCCCCGCATTGCGGCCATCGGTGCAGACCGTCGAGCAGGCACTCACCTGCACCGGCGACCTGAGTACCGGTCCGACGCCGCTGCTGCTGTTGCACGGCACCACCTCCACGTCCGTGGCGAACTGGTCGTGGAACTGGGACCGCTACCTGGACGCGCAGGGCTGGGCGCACTGCGATCTGCAATCACCGGACAACGCGACGGCCGATATCCAGATGAACGGTGAGTACGTTGCCCGCGCCATCCAGATCATGTTCGAACGCGCCGGGCGCCCGATCTCGATTCTCGGCCACAGTCAAGGTGGCATGGTGGCGCGGTGGGCGCTCGCGTTCTGGCCGGAAACCCGTGCCATGGTCGACGATTACGTCGGATTCGCCTCCTCGAACCACGGATCGCAGCACCCCGTGCAGGACTGCCATCGCACGAAGAAGTGCTCGGCCGCGCGATGGCAGCAGACCGGAGGCTCGAACTTCCTCACCGCCCTCAACAGTCAGCCCGAAACGTTCGCCGAGGTCGATTACACCGTGGTCGCGACCGAATTGGACGAGATCGTCATGCCCTACACCTCGGCTTACCTCCCGTCGGGCAGCAACGTCACCAATGTGGCGGTCCAGGACCTGTGTCCCGGTCGGCTGGTCGAACACTTCGGTATGGCCTACGACAACACCGCCTTCCAGCTGGCAGTCGATGCGTTCACTCATGACGGTCCCGCGCAACCCCATCGGGTGGGTGGCGCGGGCTGCGCCGACATGCTGATGCCCGGTGTCGATCCGGCGAGTTTCGTGCCGAATTCCGCTATGGCGCTGAACGAGTCGATCCAGGCGACGCTGTTCGCGCCGACCTTGGGCGGGGAGCCGCCGCTCATGCCTTACGCCCACTGAGGGGAATAGCGTACGGCCACCGCCATGCCTCGATGTCGAGCTCTCGTCCGGACGCGGCGCGGGGAGAAGACGTCGCCGTGTCGACGTTCATGGCGCTCGGGCGGCACATCACATATGCGGCCAGTCCGCCGGAACCATTCGTTTCGCCTGCACCAGCGGGATTTTCGCCTGATGTCGGATCGGGCAGTTGGTGGTGAGGCAGTGACGATGTTTCTGCATCACCAGATGCGCGGTGGTGACGTCCATGACCGGGAGTCTGGCGTGGCCGAGCAGCGGTTCCAACATGGATTCGGTGATCATTCGAAGGTCTCCAGATTCTTCAGCGGCCAGCGGGCGTACACGTGGAACGGATCGAGGGTGATCACATCGACCAGTTGCTCCAGTGCGCGGAAGGCGTAGTCGAGGTGCATCAGTGAGGGGACGAAAAGCGCTTCGGCGCGGTACCGGCGGATAGCGTCGGTGATATCGGATTCCCATAACGACGGTTCCGGCCCGAAGACGAAAATCGGATGCCCCAGCGTGTAGCCGAGGCGAGTGGCGAGCCGATGGATGCGCGCCTCGTCCCAGCGTGTCGTGGTTTTCAGTTCACTGCGAAACCGGATGAGCCCCAGCGCTACCGGTGTATCGTCGTCCACGTCATCCTCACGATTGGTTGGGAGCCGCCAGGGCCGGGGCGAGGGGCATCGCCATCCACAACCCGCGCTCCAGGCATCGTGCGAATGTCCGTTCCGGGGATCGGTAAGGGGTCCCATCCTCCCGGCTCGGCTGTCCCGGCCCTGGTGGCCGGCGACAGGAGAACACGGCTCTGCCAGCGGATTCCAGGTTTTGAGGGGTGCTCAGAGGAGTTCGTCGAGTTCCCCAGAGGGTCCTCCGTCAGCGGGCCGAATCCCATCCGCGAACGAGCGTGAATCCATCCAGAAGGGGGAAGGGGAACGATGACCACCAAGCCGATGCCGACCAATATCCCGCGCAGGCAACTCGGTCGGCAGCTACGGGAAATCCGCCAAGGAGCGGGGCTTTCCATCGAACATCTCGCCCGGCTGCTCGGGCGCGGCGCGACGACAGTGCAGAGGTTGGAGACGGGAACGGCGAACAGCATTCGTGTCAGCGATCTCGAAGGGATCTGCGAGCTTTGCAACGCGGAGGACAAGCTGGCGGGACTTGTGAGACTGTCGCAGGAAGCTGGCAAGCCGGACCAGGGATGGTGGCACCAGTACGAGGAGTTCCTCGCCGACAACTTCGCGTCGTATCTCAGCCTGGAGGCGAATGCGACGAGGTTGACGCAGTATCAGCCGTCACTGTGCCCAGGCTTACTCCAAACCCCGAGCTACATCCGAGCGTTGAGTCGGCTGAGTGATATGCCGCCCGAGGAGATCGACGACGCAGTAGCCATCCGAACGCGGCGGCAGAGGTTGGTCACACGGTCGAGGTCACCATTGCCGCTGGATGTCGTAGTGGAAGAAGCGGTCTTGCGTAGGGTGGTTGGCGGTCTGTCCGTTATGGCCGAACAAGCTCGGCACATGGCGGATATGTCGGAGAACGTCGAGCTGCGAGTGATACCAATCGGCGCACCCTATCCGTACGGTGGTCACATCGGATCGTTCGTGATCCTGGAGCTCGTGAATGAGCCATCGGTTGTTTACCTGGAGCAGCTGAATACCAACATCTACTACGATCACGTCCGCACGGTTCATGGATATCGGCAGGCGCACCAAGCATTGAAACGAGTAGCGTTGTCGCCTGGGGACAGCAAACTCCTCCTAAGACGAATAGCAAGGGAGTTTATGCAGTGAGCGTCGATGTCTTTGGGGCCGAGTGGTTCAAGTCCTCCATGAGTGCGCCGAACAGTGAGTGCGTCGAAGTCGCACATCTCGAGGCTGATCGCGTAGGCGTCCGCGACTCCAAGAACCCCACCGGCCCGGCCCTCATCTTCACCCCAACCGCCTGGGACGCCTTCCTCACCACCACCCGCTCCGGCCGCTTCGACCACCCATAACCCCGGCCCCTCGACCAGGAAGGGCCGCCCACCTCCGCAAGTAGTCTGCCAATCGGACGAGGGGGACATGAGACCGGCGGCATCGGCGTGTCACCCGCCTCATGTTCCCCTCGTCGGCCTGTGCTGTTGCCCATTGGTTGGAGCCGGCGGTCCCGCGCTCTGCTGCTCCTTCGGGATGTCGGTGGGTCCCGCTAGGGTCGCGGCCATGTCGGATGTGTGCCTGCGCCACGAACCTGTTACGGCCGAGAGCTACGGTGCCCCACCTCGATCGAGCGCAATGTATCGCGCGACTTCGGCGGCGGTGGTCGACCCCGACGATGAAGAATGCGGTTGCATCTGCACGGTGTTGCACTTATAAGTGAAATGCCCGTATCGTTGGCTCGGAACAGATGTCTTTGTACTGCGGAAATGAGAGGAGGCCAGGCTGTGGACACGCTACAACGTGATGGTCGCGCCACCGTGGCCGTGAGCCCGCGTGAGATCGAGCAGGCCCGCGAGGTACAAGCGTTTCTCGACGACACCGGATCGCTCCTCGCGAGTCTGGCGGTCGCCGCCGGGCCGAGTGCGAGCCGCAACCTGACGATGCCGTCCGAACTGTCGGCTCTCGTCTTTCACCTTGTCGATCTCATCGGTCGTGGCTGCACCGTCACCATCGGCAGCATCCCTAACGAAGTCACCACGACTGTCGCGGCACGGATGCTACGACTTTCCCGTCCGTCGCTGATGAAACTGATCCGGGACGGAAAGATTCCAGCCCATAAGGTCGGGTCGCACACGCGTCTGTACAGCAGGGACGTGCTCGAGTTCCGGCGCGCACAGCTGGAAGCGCAGAGTCAGGCCTTCGATGAACTGCGAGCGCTCGAAGAGGAGTGGGGAATCCGCGAGTGAACGATGACGAAGATTCCAGCGCGCGACGCGGTCGTCCGGTGCCCGGCGCTCACTGGGAGACCGAGTGCTGACGCGCGTTCTGGTGGACGCAAATATCCTGTACTCGAGGACGTTACGCGACTGGACCTGCATGCTCCAGGTCCGGGGCGGAGACCAGATGTTCGCGCTCTTCTGGACCGAAGACATCATGGCTGAGACGCTGTACAAGCTACGCAAAGCCAATCCGTTTCTGTCGGAGGAGCAGATCGGAGGGACTCGGCGTCGCATCATCGCAGCGCTGGGCGACGGGAGCCTGATCACCGGCTATACGATCGACCGTGCACTTGATTACCCCGATGTGTTCGACGCGCATGTACACTCCGCCGCACTCCACGGTCGGATCGACATGGTGTTGACCTCGAACGGTTCTGACTTCGAGGAGATTGATGACCTCGAGTACGAGGTCTACGGTCCAGATGCGTTCTTCGAACTCATCGACGACTCGAATCCGATGCTGATCCGTAAGGTCATGCATGAACAATTGGCGTACTGGGTGCCCCGGAAAGGCAAGTCTCTGCCCGAAGCTCTCCGTGACGCCGGCGCACCCGGATTCGCTGAGCGAATCCGTTGTTACCTCCAGAGCGCCGACGTGACCAGTATCCTTGCCGAGCAGCAAGTTTGATCGCTGCCTGATTCAGCGTAGCTCGCTAGTCTGTAGTGCCATGGGTTCGGCGTTCCGGGTGTGAGCGCCGTTGGCGCTCCTGGCTCGCCGATCCGGCCCCCGGCCAAGCGGCGGCTCTCGGATGTCGGTGGGTCCCGCTAGGGTCGCGGCATGCGAGCTAACGGAACGTTCAGCGTCAAGTCGTTCACGCCTACCGATGTCTCTCCCGAACCCGCGATCGCGACCGGTGCTCCGGTCGGGTTGGCGCGGATGGAAAAGCAGTTCGAGGGTGAGGTATCCGGACGTGCCGCTACCTTGTTCACCTCCGCATTCGACGAGGAACGCGGGGCGGGCACGTACATCGCGATGGAATCGTTCGAGGGCTCGATGCAAGGCGCGGCCGGCACCTTCTGCTTCGCCCATTCGGCCACCACCACGGGAACCGACCGCTCGGCGGAGTTTTTCGTCATCGTCGCGGGCAGCGGCACCGCCGCCCTCGCGGGCATCACCGGCACCGGCGGAATAGCCGTCGACCCCGACGGCACGCATCGCATCTGGTTCGATTACGAACTCGGCTGACACGACCCGCTGGTCATGGCGCGGATCGGTGGTACTGATGTGGCCGCTACGGACCCACTTCGCCGCTCCGCGCCAGTAGGTTGGGGCGATAATGCCCGAACTGCACGGAATCAACCATCTGACACTGTCCACCGCTGATCTCGACCGGCTCGTGCGGTACTACACCGAATTGCTCGGGGCGAGACTCGCGTTCGAGCGCGCGGCTACCGGCACTGATCCACGGATCGCCGTCGTCGATGTCGGTGGGGCCGATCACCTGCTGATTGTCGAAAACGGCAGCGGCTCGACAGCCGAACTCGACCCGTTGGGACGGGCCGGGTGGGGCTTACGAGTGGGAACATACGAACAGTTGGTGCAGGTTCGGGACCGACTCCTGGCCACCGGGTTGACGGTCGGGGAGATCGAGACCCTGCCGACGCAATGGACGATGACCGCCCGCGATCCGGACGGGCGACCGGTGGATATCCGTGCTCATCGCCCGCGCCCATCCTCGCCGTAATCGCTTGCTAGACGCGGCGAGTCCGCGTTGTGGTGCTCTCGGTGGGGTTGGGACCTGTCGGTGCCGGCGTGGGCCAGAGCGCTGGGGGACAGGCGTCCGACGATGGCCGGGGCCTCGCGGACGAGGGTGTCATCGGTGAGTGCCGCCACCATGAACAGGGCGAAATCCACGCGGCGGGTGAGGTTCGAGGCGAGGATCGGATCGCCGACGTGGCGGCTCCATACCGGTAGGCCTTGGCTCTCACCTTCCTCCAGATCGCTGCCGCGGACCAGGGTCCAGCGGCGGTCGCTGGCGAAGATGCGCCGGGCGGCCTCGACCTGGTCGTCGATTTCGACGGCGCGGACCAGGCGGGCCAACCAGGTGGTGATGCGGACGATCGTCTTGAACCGCCACGAGTAGCGGTCCTTGTCGTCGGGGGCGACGTGCCAACCGCACGAAAAGATCAGGCGCGCATCGGGTTCGGCGTAATCGAGGACGGCCTGCGCCGTGCCGGAGGAGTACTGCTGGATGCCCCATGGCGCCAGCACGGTCAGGACGCCGTCGCATCCGGCGACAGCCGTGCGGATCACCTCACGTTCGTTGGTCTGGCCGGCAACGATGGTGATTCGGTCGGCGTAGGCGTCGAGTTTGCCGACGCTGCGTTCCCGGCACACGCCGACAACCTCGTAACCGCGCTCCAGCGCGTGCTGAACCATGTACTGCCCGAGCTTGCCGGAGGCGCCGACGATGCACACCTTCCGGATCTGATCCGTGCTCATGTCCTGTGCTCCTGACTGCCTTGCCGTAGGGCGTACTTACGTTGTAAGTCACGGTAGGCTTACAACGTAAGTAGGTCAAGGGAAGGAGCTGAATGAGCGGGCAGGGCAGCAGGCGCGCACACCGGGAGCCGCTGAGCCGGGATCGGGTGATCGCCGCCGCGATGACGCTCGCCGACGAGAAGGGGGAGGCCGGAGCCACCATGCGGGCGATCGCCGGTCGGCTGGGCGTCGAGGCGATGTCGCTGTACAACCATGTGGCCGGGCGGGACGGCATCCTCGACGGGATGGTCGACGCGGTGTTCGGCGAGATCGATCTGCCGGCGCCAGGGGCCGACTGGAAGCAGGCGATGCGCGAGCGCGCCGCCTCGACTCGTGCGGCCTTGGGCAGGCACCGGTGGGCCGTCGGACTCCTCGATTCCCGCAGCCACCCCGGTCCGGCGACTCTGAGCCATCACGATGCGGTACTCGGCGTGCTGCGCGCAGCGGGCTTCTCCGTCGCGATGGCGGCGCACGCCTTCTCCGTAATCGACAGCTACGTCTACGGATTCGTCCTGCAAGAGCTCAGCCTGCCGTTCACCAACCGCGCCGAACTCGACGACGTCGCGGCCGACATCCTGCACGCCGCCCCGACCGACGCCTACCCGCACCTCAGCGAACTCATCACCGACCACGCCCTGCGCCCGGACTACACCTACGCCGACGAGTTCGACTTCGGCCTGACCTTGATCCTCGACGCCCTGCATCCCGACGAGGTGTGAATCGTTCCCGCCGCCACCGATGACTCCTGGTCGTGTACGTCGTCCTACCGAATACACGCGCTCGAGCGCATCCAGTTGGAAGTCATTGGAGGACACGATGAACAGCGAAGTCACCGACTACATCGGCAAGGCGGCGCCGTGGCAGGTCGCGGTCTGCGATGACCTGCGGGCCATGATCCACCGGGTCATTCCCGACGTCGAGGAGAAGATGCAATACAACAAACCGCATTTCCTCAAGGGCGGGCAGCACGCCGCGGTCATCCACGTCGCCAAGAACAAGGTGTCGTTCATGGTGTTCAACGCATCCGAGGTTGCGGCGGTCAAGGGCGTACTGCGGTCGATGGGCAACGGTGACCGCAAGACCGCCGATGTCGTAGAAGGTCAAGCCGTCGACTACGACCTGCTGGCCGGAGCGCTGGCGACGGCGAGCGAGGCCCTGTGACTCGAGCTCAGATGTACTCGGGTGGCGCCTCTCGTGGCTCGGACAGCCGATACGCGCGCTCACCGGCTCGCATCTGTTGGCGCGCTGCTTCGACGCGGGCCTGATCGTAGCCACCGCGCGGATGCCGCATCTGGTCGTTGGTGTAGAGCTCCATCGGTCCAACCTCCGTAGCCGCCGTCCCTGATAGGGAATCGGTACCCCAGCCGCCGCACGTACTCTTACCTGAACATCGGGCTGTCTGGGCGCGACGATCGGCATAGAGAGTCGACATCCCGGACAGCATCCCGGAATTGGCGTGAACGCGTGGAACCATGCGTCGAATGAGGCGTGTGACGCGGGGTTTCGGGTGGATGCTCTCGGTTGTGGTGGGGGCTTGCCTATCGGTGGTGGTCGGGGTGCCGCAGGCCCAGGCCGCGCCGGGCTGCACAGTGCAGGTTCGGGCAGTGGCGCTGCCGGTGGACGGAGAAACCGCCACCGGGCGGGTGTACGAGCCGAGTGGATGTGCGGGGCCGGGCGGTGGACTGGTGGTCGCGGTGCACGGGCATGACGGGTCGTCGGCGGACTTCGCGGAATACCTGAGTTCGATATCGCGGCGCAGTGCCACACCCGTGCTGGTGATGGATCTGCGCAGCGCGACCAGCGGTTGGCGGACCGGGGAATGGAATCTGTGGGCAGGCTGGCGCGATGTCGTAGCGGCGACGCAGTGGTACAAGAGTGAACATCCGATCAGCCGGACCGTGCTCTGGGGCTGGAGTCAGGGCGGAACGACGAGTGGGCTCGCCGCGGCACATGGTCCGCGGGGACTGTTCGACTACTGGGTGGACAACTACGGCCCGGCTGACGTGTTCACCCGATGGATGGGCGCGGCGGGTGACCCGGTGATGCGCGCGCAGATCGAACGTGATGCGGGTGGATGCGCACCGATGGTGTGCCCGCAGGCCTATGCCGAGCGGTCGCCCGCGCTGCTGGCCGGGCGGATGAGTGTGCGGCGGGCTTTCCTGATCCACGGTATCGCCGATCCGATCGTGCCGTACGCGGCGTCGATGCAGATGCGCGCCGCATTGCTGGCTTCGGGTAAGCCGAGCTCGTTGTACACGGTGGTCAGCGGCCGCGACCTCAACGGGGCCGTCATGCCCGGTGATCACAGCATCGGCCCCGCGTTCTTCGAGGGCGGCTGCGTGGTCGAACGCCTGCTTCTCGGCGCCGAACCCGTCGACGGCCCCGACCGGGACTACGTCGTCGACGTCGCCGCCAACGTCGTCACGGCCCCGCCCGCCCCACTGAATGCCAAGTGCGCGGCGTGATCGCCCGCGAGTGGCACCTGGCTGCGCGGCGTCGGGTTCGATGCCGCGCAGTGCCGGGGTTCATCGGCAGGCAGTCGCCGGGAAGCCGTCGGCGTCACACGAAGCCGCGTGGCACGACGCCGACGACTACGAATTCGCAGCATCGAATCCGTAGCCGCCCGCAGATCTGCACCACCTGCGTGAGCGCGCTGCCCGTCCGTGGCGGTGATACCGGTCGATGCGTGATGACTCGGCGGTTCGGCTAGCCGCGTCAGCGATCAGCGGGCGGCTGCGGTGGCTTGCCGTCAGGGCCGACCGGCGGCGGGCACGGCTTGCCGTCGGCGCCGATCGGCGGCGGCAGCGGCTTACCGTCCGGGCCGATCGGCGGCGGGAGCGGCCTGCCGTCCGGGCCCAGCGGGGGAGGCGGGCAGCCGTCGGCCGAGACGGCGGCGTGCGTGCCGCCGCCGACGGGCATGGCCATGGCCGATCCGGTGGCGATCATGCCGAAACCGGCGATCGCCGCCGAGACGAGGACGCTTGCGGTCCGAAGCCTCATATCGAAATCCTCACTCGAATGTGGTTGTCTTACAACGACTTGGACGCAGAACGAGGCGCCGGGTTCCCGATCGGTCTGCAATGTGACGCCAATCACCCGGTGCGGTGGTATGGCCACTCTGCCGGCCGTGTCACTGGGCACCCCCATGCCCTGAGCCCTGCACTCCGTGATGCCGTCCGCGCGGCAGTGGTCAGGGCCTCCGGTGTTCGCGGCGCCGGTGGAACATGCGTGGCCGCGCAGTGGTTGTCCGGGAGGACACTGCGACGAATCGAGGACCCATGAGTAAGCCTGCGGATCCGGCCCACCGCTGGGACGACGCCGAACTCGACCTGGACGCGTACCTGACCCGGATCGGCTTCGCGGGAGAGCGGATGCCGACACTGGCTGCCCTGCGGGCACTGGTGGCCGCGCACACCACCTCGATTCCGTTCGAAAATTTCGAGGCGGTGCTCGGCAGACCGGTGCCGCTGGATGTGGAGTCGTTGCAGGACAAGCTGGTCCGGCGGCGGCGCGGCGGGTACTGCTACGAGAACGCCGGGTTGTTCGCGGCGGCACTGGAACGACTCGGATTCGGCGTCACCGGGCTCAGCGGGCGGGTGACGATGGGATCCGGCGGGCTGCGCCCGGCGACGCACGCGCTGTTGCGGGTCACCACCACCGATGACGATCGAGTGTGGATCGTCGACGTAGGTTTCGGTGCCGGCCCCGCCCAGCCGTATGAACTCGCCGAGTCGAAGGGTGAATTCACTCTGGGGGACTGGCGATTCCGCCTCGAACGCGGCCACGGCGAACTCGGCACCGACCTGTGGACCCTGCACCAGTTCGCCCGCGACGGTTGGGTCGATCGCTACACCTTCACCCTGAACCCGCAGTACCGGATCGATTACGAGGTCGGCAACCACTTCGTCTCGACTTCACCGCGCTCGCCGTTCACCCAGCGACCCTTCGTGCAACGCTTCCACCCCGGCGCCCACCACATCCTCGACGGCACCACCTGGACCACCGAATACCCCGACGGCACCAGCGAATCCCGCGAACTCGAACTCGGCGAGCTCCCCAAGATCCTGACCGAGGTCTTCGATATCGACCTCACCGATGAGGACGCCAACGCACTGATCACGGCTGCTTGGACTCGGCGGAACCAGCCCAACTGAGGCTTCGTCGTTCCCAGTTCTGACAACACTTCGATGGCCGATTCGATGCGCTGCGGAGCGGCATCCTTTGCCCTGGTGGCGGGGCCTGAAGCAGTCGGAAGCGGGTACGCGGCAGGCTACGCTCTGCCAGTGATCTTGTGTGTACTGCTGTGGGCTCATCCGGGCCAGGACGAGGCGCTGGCGGACTATGAGGATCGGGTGCTGGCATTGATGCCGCGCCACGGCGGTCGGGTACTCAACCGGGTCCGCATCGTCGATCCGCAGGATGGTCCCACCGAGGTGCAGGTGCTGGAGTTCGACGCCGAGCAGGGGCTGGATACCTTCCTCGCCGATCCCGACCGGTTGCGTTGGGAGGATGTCCGCAGCGGTTGCATCGACCGGACCGAAATATTTCGCGGCATCGGCGCGCACATCTGACGATGACGACGGCAATCCGAGACACGCTCGGACCGCGGTCCCCGGCATGACATGGTCTGCATGGTTACCCTCGGGCGGGTGCGCACCGATCGGAAAGTCTTCGTGCTGCTGGCCTCCATCGCCTTCTTCTCGGCGGGGTGCTCGTCGGGGCCGGAACAGCCCGACACGGTGGCGGGGGAGTTCGTGGCGGCGCTGAACCGGGACGATCTGCCTGCGGCCGCGGCGCTCACCGATAATCCGGCGCAGGCCGGGGACGCGTTGCGCGGGCTGTACGAAGGACTCGGCTCGGAGGTCGTTTTTCACGTCGAGAGCGCCGACGACGACCGCTTCACCCTCGCCGCCACCTGGAAGCTCGGCAAGGACGGCAAGGACGAGTGGACCTACACCACCACCGGCACGGCGGCCGAATCCGGCGATGACTGGAAGGTGCGTTGGGATCCGGCCACCATCGCGCCCGGCCTCGCGACGGGACCGCTGACCTTTGCGCCGGTCTATCCAGAACCCGCACGGGTACTGGACGCGACCGGCGGGGAACTCATGACCGAACAGGTCGTCACGCTCGTCAACCTCGCGCCCGGCGCCGACACCGCGGCGGTCGCCGCCCTGCTCACCCCGCTGGCACCGACCATCACAGCCGAATCGCTGAACGCCGATCTGGCGAAGAGCGGTGGCCAACCGATCACCCCGATCAGCTTGCGCGCCACCGACATCGCCCCCATCCAGGACGCGCTGGCTGCGGTCCCCGGCGTCACCCTCGCCCCGCAAACCCGCCTGCTGACCACCGACAAGTCGCTGTCCGGGCCGACACTGTCGGGATTGAACGAGCTGTGGCGGCAGCGCGCCGACGACGCCGCGGGCTGGGCCGTGCGCGCGCAGACCACGGAGGGGACCGAACGCATCGCAGGCCAGGATGCGCAACCGACCACCGACATCACCACCACCCTCGACATCGATCTCCAACAGGCGGCCGAGGCGGCGCTGACACCCCTGGCGCAACCGGCCGCCATCGTCGCCCTGCAACCGTCGACCGGCAAGGTGGTGGCCGTCGCGCAGAACGACGCCGCCGACGCGCAGGGCCCGATCGCGCTGACCGGGCTGTATCCACCCGGTTCGACCTTCAAAACGGTGACCGGCTCGGCGGCGCTGGCCGCGGGAACCGTCACCCCGGACACCGTGCTGCCGTGCCCGGGCGAGGCGAACATCGAGGGCCGCCGCATTCCGAACGACGACAACTTCGACCTGGGCGAGGTGCCGCTGCACACCGCCTTCGCCCGCTCCTGCAACACCACCATGGCCCGGCTCGCGGTGAATCTGCCGCCGGACGCCCTGGCCACGACCGCCGAACAGCTCGGACTCGGCATCGACTACGTCACACCCGGCCTCACCACCGTCACCGGTTCGGTTCCGCCCGCGAACACACCCGCTGAGCGGGTCGAATCGAGCATCGGGCAGGGCACTGTCACCGCGTCGCCGTTCGGGATGGCACTCGTCGCGGCTTCGCTCGCGCACGGGAGCCCGCCGACCCCGATGCTGGTCACGGGTGCGCCGGGTGTCGCAGACCGGACACCGCAGCCGCTGGAAGCGGGGATCGCCGACCAGGTGCGGTCGATGATGCGCGAGACCATCACCGCGGGCACCGCCACCCAGCTCGCCGACATCCAGGGCCTGCTCGGCAAGACCGGCACCGCCGAGTACGGCGACAACTCCCATGCGCACGGCTGGTTCGTCGGGATCGACGGCGACCTGGCATTCGCGGTGTTCGTGGCGGATGCGGGCAGCTCCGCGCCGGCGGTCGAGGCGGCGGGTCGCATGCTGCGCGCGAGTCGCTGACCAGGGGCGTTAGGGTGCGTGCCCACGGGTGCGCGTGTGTGCCTGCTGTGTGGGGTTGCTGACGGGATGCGCTCATCGCCGGATGCGGTCCCGGTGCGGGACTGATGCTGCGCGCGGGTTGCTGAGGTCGGGTGGGCCAGACGTACACCCGGCAGCGTCGGCGGATGCGAGGGTTTGGTGCGCAGGGGAAGGTGACCGCATCCGGGCAAGATCGCGTGATGACGGCGGCGTCTGTCCCGGCGAGGGTGCACGGCAGCGGCACCGGCGGCCGATCGTGCCGGGCGGCGGGCCGGACATGCCATCGGCGTGTTGCACGGCGTGTCGCGGAGTGTGCGGAGATATCCGCCCAGGTATGAGCACAGTGCCCGCAGGTGGCGGGGTAGGGGCGGGCGCTGACGGGGCTCGAGGGGTGTATCAGTGGCCGGTGCGGCCCGCGCGCCCGCTACACTCGTGCCGAACGCGCGAGCGGTCAGTACGCGATTTGTCACATTTCGAGAAGGTTCGGAGTAGGCGCCATCGATACCGGTCAGTTGATCGCGGAGCATTACCGCCTGGTCGAGCGGATTGGTAGCGGCGGCACAGGCGTAGTTTGGCGTGCCATCGACGAGCGCCTGCAACGGTCGGTCGCGGTCAAGCAGATTCACATCAAGCCGAGCCTGCCCGAGGCCGAACGTGACGTGCTGCGTCAGCGTGCCATCCGGGAAGCACGCAACGCGGCCAGATTCCAGCATCCGAACGCGATCGTCGTCTTCGACATCACCGAACACAACGGCGACCCCTGCCTGGTGATGGAGTACCTGAAGTCGCGCAGCCTCGCGCAAGTGCTGTCGGCCCAGGGCGCGGTGCCGTTGAACCAGGTTGCCCGGATCGGTGAGCAGGTGGCCTCGGCGCTGATCGCCGCGCATCAGGCCGGAATCGTGCACCGTGACGTGAAACCCGGCAATATTCTGCTCGACGACCACGGCACCGTGAAGATCACCGACTTCGGTATCTCGCGTGCCGCGGGCGATGTCACCCTCACCGAAACCGGCCTGATCTGCGGTACCGCCGCCTATCTCGCACCCGAGGTGGCACGCGGTGCCGATCCCACACCCGCCGCCGACGTCTTCGCCTTGGGCGCCACCCTGTTTCACGCGCTCGAAGGTGAACCGCCTTACGGCGCAAGCTCGAACCCGCTCGCCGTGCTGTACGCGGCGGCCAACGGACAGGTCAGCGAGCCGCACAACGCCGGTCCCGCAACCGATTTCCTGCTGCAACTGCTGAGCCCGCAGCCCGAGGACCGGCCGACGATGCGGATCTCGCGCGATCAGCTCGCCGCCTTCGCCGACGCCGGTGAGGACGCCGTGCCCGCCGGATTCGTTCCGGCCAGTGAGGCTTACGGCCGCCGCAACGGCGAAGGCGCCACCGAGGTCGTCGCCACCAGAGCGCTGCGCACGCGTGCGGCCGCCGCGGGCCCCGCGACCGAGCGCCAGCGTCCGCCGGTGCGCAGCTCCGCCGCGGTCGACACCGCCGCGCACCGGCCGATGAAGCCGTCCCGCGACCAGTCCGACACCGACGCCCATCCGCGCACCACCGCCCAGCCGCGACCCACCTCGGGCGCAGCGGGGAAGAGACGCGCGGTGCTCATCGGTGCGCTGGCCGGCGCGGTCGTGGCCGTGTCCGCACTGTTGGTCAGCGCGTTCAACAGTGGGGATGAAGGGTCCTCGCCGCAGGACTCGGCGTCGTCGTCTGCGGTTGCGCCTTCGGATGATCCGAGCACGTCGGCTGCGATACCCGCTCTCGGGAGCACTCCGAGCGTCGGCGGCAAGGTCACCGATATCGGTGCCGCCGGACAGTTGGTCGAGCGGTTCTACAGCGATCCGCAGGGTTCCTGGTCGTTGCTGACACCCGCCGCGCAGAAGGTCTACACCGATCAGCAGGGCTTCCGGAAATACTGGAGCGCCGACGGTCGCACCATCCAGAGCTTCGGCCGCATCTACGCCCCCGGTGGCGTCAACAGCGACGGATCGGTCGACATGCTCGTCACCGGCCTCACCTACGGCGGCGAGAGCAAGAACCCCAGCCTGCGCATCATCGATGCGGGCGGCGGGCGACTGCTCATCGACAGCGACACCCGCTAGCGGGCTCGCAACCCTTTCGCCGGTCGAGCTCGCCGGATAGGCTCGGGCGCATGAGTATTCGGGGGATGCTGGCCGCGGAGCGAGCACAGCTGGTCGAGTTGTTGCGGGATCTGTCGGACGCGGAATGGGAATCACCGTCGCTGTGCGCGGGGTGGCGGGTGCGCGATGTGGTCGGGCACCTGCTGCAGGACACGTACTCGCCGCTCGGGTACGCGGCCGTGGTGGTGAAGAGCCTCGGGTCGGTCGACAAGACCAACAACGCGATCGTCACCACATCCGCCGCGTTGTCCACCGCGCAGCTGATCGATGCCATGGCGGGCGCGGGCCGACTGTCGAAATACGCGCCCACATTGATGCTCGCCGACCTGATGGTGCATCAACAAGACATCCGCCGCCCCCTCGGCCGCAGCCGCGAGATCCCCGAGGACCGGTTGATCACCGTCCTGGACCACCCGGACCCGTTCGCCCTGCCCGGCCGGCGCATGAAGGGGCTGCGGTTCGTCGCCACCGACGTGTCGTGGACCTCCGGTGACGGGCCCGAGGTGCGTGGATCGGGCGAGGCCATCGCGCTCGCGGTGGTCGGCCGCACCGTCGCCCTCGACGACCTCACCGGCGACGGTGTCGCAGAACTACGCCGCCGCTGCGCCTGAACACACCGAATCGGATACGGTCCCGCGTCGTAATACCCGCGCGTGGCAGACCGCACGCATAACCTGTGGCATCCGCCCATTAGGCTGGTAGACGCAACTTTCCTGTTGTGAACCAGCTGGAGACAAGGATCGACACCGATATGACATCCCGCATCGAGCTCGCCCGCGTCGATCTGCGCGGTCGCACTCCGTCTGCTGCCGAGCTGCGCACTGCGCTGCCGCGCGGCGGAGTCGACGTGGACTCGGTGCTGCATCAGGTGCGTCCGGTCGTCGAGGCGATCCGCGACCGTGGTGTGGCCGCCGCGCAGGAGTTCAGCGAGAAGTTCGACGGTGTCGCCCCACCTGCGGTGCGGGTTCCCGCGGCGGAATTGAGCGCCGCGCTCGAGCGGCTCGATCCGGCCGTGCGGGCCGCGCTCGAGGTCGCCATCGAACGCACCAGGGCCGTGCACGCCGATCAGCGGCGCACCGACACCGTCACCGAGGTGGTGCCCGGCGGCACGGTCACCGAGCGGTGGGTTCCGGTCGAGCGGGTCGGGCTCTACGTGCCGGGCGGTAATGCCGTCTACCCGTCCAGCGTCGTGATGAACGTCGTCCCGGCGCAGGCCGCGGGCGTGGAATCGCTGGTGGTGGCCTCGCCGCCGCAGGAGCAGTTCGGTGGGCTGCCGCATCCGACCATCCTGGCCGCGGCGCAGCTGCTCGGCGTCGACGAGGTGTGGGCCGTCGGCGGTGCCCAGGCCGTGGCGTTGCTGACCTACGGCGGCACCGACACCACCGGCGAGCAGCTCGCGCCGGTGGACATGATCACCGGCCCCGGCAACATCTATGTCACCGCGGCCAAGCGGCTGTGCCGCGGCCTGGTCGGCATCGACGCCGAAGCAGGCCCCACCGAGATCGCCATCCTCGCCGACGCCACCGCAGACCCGGTGCATGTGGCCGCCGACCTGATCAGCCAGGCCGAACACGATGTGCTCGCGGCGAGCGTGCTGGTCACCGACAGCGTCGCGTTGGCCGATGCCGTCGACGCCGCCCTCACCGCGCAGATGACGGTGGTCAAGCATGCGCACCGGGTCACCGAGGCGCTCACCGGCGCCCAGTCCGGGACGGTGCTGGTCGACGACCTCACCCAGGGTCTGCGCGTGGTCAACGCCTACGCCGCCGAACACCTCGAGATCCAGACCGCCGACGCCGCAGCCGTCGCTGCCCGCGTGCGGAGTGCGGGCGCGGTGTTCGTTGGCGCGTACGCCCCCGTCAGCCTGGGCGACTACTGCGCTGGTTCCAACCACGTGCTGCCCACCGCGGGCTGCGCGCGGCACTCGTCCGGGTTGAGCGTGCAGACATTTCTGCGCGGTATCCACGTCGTCGAGTACACCGAGGCGGCGTTGAAGGATGTCGCCGGTCACGTGGTCGCGCTGGCCAATGCCGAGGACCTGCCCGCGCACGGCCAGGCTGTGCAGGCGCGGTTCGAGGCGCTGTCGTGACCGCCGCCGTGCCCGGTGCCCGTATCGGTCTCGCTGATCTGCCGTTGCGGGAGAACCTGCGCGGTAAGAGCCCATATGGCGCACCACAGTTGACGGTGCCGGTGCAGCTCAACACCAATGAGAACCCGCATCCGCCCAGCCGCGCACTCATCGACGATGTCACCGAAGCCATTCGCTCCGCCGCCGCCGACCTGCACCGCTACCCGGATCGTGACGCGGTCGCCTTGCGCACCGATCTGGCCGCCTACCTGACGCGCCAGACCGGTATCGCGGTCGACGCGAGCAATGTGTGGGCCGCCAATGGCTCCAACGAGATCCTGCAACAGCTGTTGCAGGCCTTCGGTGGACCGGGCCGTCGCGCGCTCGGATTCGTGCCCTCGTATTCGATGCATCCGATCATCTCCGAGGGCATCGACACCGAATGGATCGCAGCCGAACGCTCCGCGGACTTCTCCCTCGATATCGATGCGGCCCTGGCCGCCATCGCCGAACGTCACCCCGACGTGGTGTTCGTGACCAGCCCGAACAACCCGACCGGGCACAGCGTTCCGGCAGCCGAGCTGGCGCGGATCCTGGACGCCGCGCCGGGCATCGTGATCGTCGACGAGGCCTACGGTGAGTTCTCCGCCGAGGCGAGCGCCCTCGGCCTCATCGATGAGTACCCCACCAAACTGGTGGTGAGCCGGACGATGAGCAAGGCCTTCGCCTTCGCTGGTGGTCGTCTCGGATACCTGGTGGCCGCGCCCGCCGTGGTCGACGCGCTGCTGCTGGTGCGGTTGCCGTATCACCTGTCGGTGGTCACCCAGGCCGCTGCTCGCGCGGCACTGCGCCATGCCGACGAAACCCTCGGCAGCGTGGCGGAATTGGCGGCCCAGCGGGATCGGGTGGCGGCGGAACTGGCCGCGCTCGGGTTCGAGGTCGTGCCAAGCGATGCCAATTTCCTGCTGTTCGGGCGGTTCACCGACGCGCCGCACGCCTGGCAGCACTATCTGGACGAAGGTGTGCTCATCCGGGACGTCGGCATTCCCGGCTTCCTGCGCACCACCATCGGCCTCGCCGCCGAGAACGACGAATTCCTGCGGGTCAGTGCGAAACTGGCCGGCACCGAACTGACCCCCGGGTCCGCCCGATGACCGGCACAACGGAAGCGAGCATGAACCGAACCGCGCGGGTGGAGCGCACCACCAAGGAGTCGAGCATCGTCGTCGAGTTGAACCTCGACGGCACCGGACGCACCGATATCTCCACCGGTGTCCCGTTCTACGACCACATGCTGACCGCGCTCGGCGCACACGCCAGCTTCGACCTGACCGTGCGCGCCGACGGCGATATCGAAATCGAAGCGCATCACACGGTGGAGGACACCGCCATCGTGTTCGGTCAGGCGCTGGGTCAGGCGCTGGGCGACAAGAAGGGCATCCGCCGCTTCGGTGACGCCTACATCCCGATGGACGAAACCCTCGCCCACGCCGCCGTCGACGTCTCCGGGCGGCCCTACTGTGTGCACATCGGGGAGCCGGAACACCTGCTGCACGCGGTGATTCCCGGATCGCCGGTGCGCGGGCGCAGCGAGCCGGGCGCACCCTATTCGACGGTGCTCAACCGGCACGTGTTCGAATCGATCGCGCTCAACGCGCGCATCGCGCTGCATGTGCGCGTGCTATACGGGCGCGATCAGCATCATGTGACCGAGGCCGAATTCAAGGCCGTGGCACGGGCCCTGCGCGCGGCTGTCGAACCCGATCCGCGCGTCAGCGGTGTGCCGTCGACGAAGGGTGCGTTGTGAGCACGTCGGTGGTGTTGCTGGACTACGGCTCCGGCAATCTGCATTCGGCCGAACGCGCCCTGGTGCGGGCCGGTGCCCAGGTGGAGGTGACCGCCGACCCCAAAGCCGCGCTTGCCGCCGATGGGCTGGTGGTGCCCGGCGTCGGTGCGTTCGCAGCTTGCATGGCGGGGCTGCGTGCCGTGCGCGGGGAGCGCATCATCGGACAGCGACTGGCCGGCGGACGTCCCGTGCTCGGCATCTGCGTCGGCATGCAGATCATGTTCGACCGCGGCGTGGAATTCGATGTGGAAACCGATGGCTGCGGCGAATGGCCGGGTACCGTCGCCCGCCTCGACGCCCCCGTGCTCCCGCATATGGGCTGGAACACCGTCGATGCGCCCGCCGACAGCGTGCTCTTCGCAGGCATGGATGCCGACACCCGCTTCTACTTCGTGCACTCCTACGCGGCCCAGCAGTGGGACCTGCCGCCCAGCGAGCACCTCGCCGCACCGAAGCTCACCTGGGCCGAACACGGCACCAAGTTCCTGGCCGCCGTCGAGAACGGCGCGCTGTCGGCCACCCAGTTCCACCCGGAGAAGTCCGGTGATGCGGGGGCGCATCTGCTGCGCAACTGGGTGCGGTCGCTGTAAGTCAGCTCGCTACCGACCGTTGCCAGATGCGCTCGGAGAACGCGTGTGGTCGGTGTCCTGCGCGCTTCTGGTCGACCGGTCGGGGCTTCCGGAACGCGGCGGCACCCACCACCGGCCCGATCACCGCGCTGTATCGGTAGCGCCCCGGGAACGGGCGAGCGCCGCACCACCGAGTGTCGTGCCGATGAGGCCGAGGGTGATGGCGATCCAGGCGCCGACGATGCCATTGCCGGTACCGGGGCCGCCGGCCGCGGTGGCGGCGAACCAGGTGCCCACAACCACGGCGACCGTTCCCGCTGTCAGCGCGACGGTGCCTGCTCGGCCCCTGGCCGCACGGCGGCGGGCGCGGGCCAGCGCCAGGCTGCCTGCGACCACACCGATCATTCCGACCAGCGCAGTCAGCGTTGGGCCGAGCCGTCCGGAGGTCATTCCGGTCGGTGCGGACTGGTGCACCGCGGCTGCCGCGGGCGCTACGGCAGCTGCTCCGGCGGACAGCGCAGCTGCCAACAGGGCGAGCAATGCACGCATGGACATGAGAGGCTCCTTCATCGATCCGGATGATCCGGGTTCGATCATGCGCGTCGCCACCGCCGCTGATCATCGTGCGGGAGTAGGCAATTCGCCCTGCGGATGCGGCGGTAACCGGGTACCACGATCGCAGTGGTGCACGGGTGGTACTACCGCGGACGCGGTAGTGCTGAATCATCCGAGTACCGGATTCGCCGGCGCGGTCGGCCCGTTAGGGTTCAGGAATGACGAGGGGCTCGCTCGGCGACTCGGTGATCGCCGTCGTGGTGGCGGCGATTCTGCTCGTCGCCGGGCTGTCCGACCACGCCGACGCCGGCGCTCTCGCCCCGCTTGGCTACCTGTCGCTGGCAGGTAGCGGCCTGGCCTTGGCCGCGAGCCGACGGGCGCCGTTGGCGGTGCTGGCGGTGACCGGGCTGTGTGCCCTCGGCTACCGCGCCCTCGGCTTCGAGGTGCCCGCCGTGGCGTTCCTGTTCGCGGTGTACGCCGCGGTGCGGGCCGGACACCGCGTGCTCACAGTGGCAGCCTCGGTGCTGCTGCTCATCGCGTTCCAGCTCGCAGCCTTGGCCGAGCTGCGCGATCCCGCAGCCGCGTTCGCGCAGGCCCGCGGTGCGCTCGAGCTGGCCTGGCTGCTCGCGGCGGGTGCGGCCGGGGAAGCGTTGCGGCAGGCCGAGCGTCGCGCCGACGAGGCCGAACGGACCCGGGAGCAGGCCGCACGGCGCCGCGCCGATGAGGAGCGACTGCACATCGCGCGCGAACTGCACGATTCGCTGACTCATCAGATCTCGGTCATCAAGGTGCAATCCGAGGCCGCGGTCCATGTCGCCCGCAAACGCGGTGACGAGGTGCCGTCGGCGCTGCTGGCGATCCGTGACGCGGGCAGGGAAGCAGCCCGGGAGCTGCGCGCGACCCTCGCGGCGCTGCGCGATGACGGTAAGACCCCGCCGCACGGTCTCGCCGAAGTGCCTGAACTGGTGAACCGGGCCCGCGCGAACGGAGTGGACGCGACGCTCACCATTGCCGGCGAGCGCCACGACCTGTCCGCCGCGGTGGACCGGACCGGCTACCGGATCGTGCAGGAGTCGCTCACCAATATCGCCCGCCACGCCGCCGCCGACACGGTGTCGGTGCGCATCGACTACCGGCCCGACGCCCTCATCATCCGGGTCGATGACAACGGCACGGCAACCCCGGACCGCAGGCCGGCCCCCGGTGTCGGGCTGCTCGGAATGGGTGAACGCGTCACCGCCCTCGGCGGGCGGCTGCGGGCCGCGCCACGCAGCGAAGGCGGCTTCTCCGTCCACGCCGAACTCCCCGTGGAGCGAGCATGATCCGCGTTCTGCTGGTCGACGACCAGCCGCTCATCCGCAGCGGATTCCGCGCGCTGCTCGACCTCGAGGACGATATCGATGTGGTGGCCGAGGCCGGCGACGGCAGCGAGGGGCTGGCGCTGGCCCGGCAGCATCGTCCCGATATCGCGCTCATCGACATCCAGATGCCGGTCCTCGACGGCATCGAGACGACCAGGCACATCGCCGCGGACCCGGAGCTGGCGAGGGTGCACGTCGTCATCCTGACCAACTACGGCCTGGACGAGTACGTCTTCGAGGCGTTGCGGGCCGGCGCCGCCGGATTCCTGGTCAAGGACATCGAGCCGGAGGACTTCCTGCACTCGGTTCGAGTCGCCGCGCGCGGGGACGCGCTGCTCGCGCCGTCGATTACGCGCAGGTTGATCGATCGGTACGTGAGCACCCGCCCTGTCGCCGTTGGCGGCGGCGCCGGGCTGGACGAACTGACCAACCGGGAGCGTGAGGCCGTCGCTCTGGTCGCACGCGGCCTGTCCAACGATGAGGTCGCCGAGCAGATGGTGATCAGCCCACTGACCGCGAAAACCCACGTCAACCGGGCGATGACGAAGTTGCGCGCCCGCGACCGCGCCCAGCTGGTCGTGCTTGCCTATGAATCCGGTCTGGTAGCGCCGCGCGACCGGTGATCGCGGCGTATCGGCGTCCACCAACGATCGCGCCCACGACCACGGTCGTCGAGCCGCCGAGGTCCGGACCGTGACCGCCCGTACCCGCAGGCCCGGGGCCGGGTTGCCGAGGGTGAGCTACTAGGCTGTTCGGAGTGAGTCTTGTGCTGCTGCCCGCCGTCGATGTCGCCAATGGAGAGGCCGTGCGCCTGGTACAGGGGGAGGCCGGTAGCGAGACCAGCTACGGCTCGCCCCGTGAGGCCGCGCTCGCCTGGCAGGAAGCCGGCGCGGAATGGGTGCATCTGGTGGATCTGGACGCCGCGTTCGGGCGCGGATCGAATCGGGAGCTGCTCGCCGACGTCGTCGGTGAACTCGATGTGAAGGTGGAGCTCTCCGGCGGAATCCGCGACGACGAATCGCTGAAGGCCGCCATGGCCACCGGCTGCGCGCGAGTCAACCTCGGCACCGCCGCGCTGGAAGATCCGGTGTGGTGCGCCCGCGCCATCGCCGAGTACGGCGAGCGCGTCGCGGTCGGCCTTGACGTGCGCATCATCGACGGCGAATACCGGCTGCGCGGACGCGGCTGGGTCAGCGACGGCGGCGACCTGTGGGAGGTGCTCGAACGCCTCGAGCGCGACGGTTGCTCGCGCTACGTCGTCACCGACGTCACCAAGGACGGCACCCTGACCGGCCCCAACCTGGATCTGCTGCGCGAGGTCTGCGCCGCGACCGATGCCCCGGTCATCGCCTCCGGCGGTGTGTCCACCATCGCTGACCTGGAGGCCATCGCCGAACTGGTGCCCGAAGGGGTGGAGGGCTCGATCGTCGGCAAGGCGCTCTACGCGGGCCGTTTCACGCTGCCCGAGGCGCTCGCCGCGGTGCGCTGAGCCCGCCGAGATGACCGTCCCGAACCCCGATCCCGCAGCGCTGCTGCCCATTGCCGCCGAAGTGCTCGACGCCGCCGCGGTGCGGTTCGTCGACGGCCTCGGCGCACCGAGCGCGGTCGACAAGGGCCACAACGATTTCGCCACCGAACTCGATCTGGAACTGGAACGCACCATCTCCGCGCGGCTGCACCAGCTCACCGGTATCGAGGTGCACGGCGAGGAATTCGGCGGCCCCCAGCTCACCTCCGGTACCGCGTGGGTGCTCGATCCCATCGACGGCACGTTCAACTATTCGTCGGGGCATCCGCTGTCGGGCATGCTGCTCGCGCTGGTTCGTGACGGTGAACCAGTGCTGGGTTTGACGTGGCTGCCGGTCCTCGGCCGCCGTTACGCCGCCGTCGCCGGTGGCCCGGTGCTGCTCGACGGTGTGCCGCAACCGCCGCTGCCGACCGGGACCCTCGCCGAGGCGATGATCGGCTTCGGCGCGTTCAATGTGGACTCGGCGGGCCGCATCCCCGGCCGCTTCCGCTTCGATCTGCTCGGCGCGCTGAGCAGGCTGTCGTCGCGGGTGCGGATGCACGGCTCCACCGGCATCGACCTGGCCTTCACCGCCTCCGGTGCGCTGGGCGGGGCGATCGTCTTCGGGCACCATCCCTGGGACAACGCCGCAGGGGTGGCGTTGGTGCGCGCCGCGGGCGGTGTGGTGACCGACCTGGCCGGTGCCCCGTGGCATATCGAATCCGGATCGGTGCTGGCCGCCGCGCCGGGCGTGCACGCCGAACTGCTGGAGATGATCGGCGCGGTGTCGGCGGAAACAGAACCCACCGCCGCGGGCGGTGGCAGGGAAGGATGAGGCGATGACGGTCGCGGTACGCGTGATTCCGTGCCTGGATGTGGATGCGGGCCGGGTGGTCAAGGGCGTCAAGTTCGAGAACCTGCGCGATGCGGGCGATCCAGTGGAACTGGCCGCCCTCTACGACGCCCAAGGCGCCGACGAGCTGACCTTCCTCGACGTCAGCGCGTCCTCCGGTGACCGCGGCACCATGATCGACGTGGTCACCCGCACCGCCGAGCAGATCTTCATTCCGCTCACCGTCGGCGGTGGCGTGCGCACCGTCGACGATGTGGACCGGCTGCTGCGCGCCGGCGCCGACAAGGTGTCGGTCAATACCGCGGCCATCGCCAGGCCGGAGGTGCTGCGGGAGATGTCGCAGCGGTTCGGTTCGCAGTGCATCGTGCTCTCGGTCGACGCGCGCACCGTCCCCGACGGCCAGCCCGACACCCCGTCCGGGTGGGAGGTCACCACCCATGGCGGTAAACGCGGCACCGGTATCGACGCGGTCGAATGGGCGGTGCGCGGCGCCGAACTCGGCGTGGGCGAGATCCTGCTCAACTCGATGGACGCCGACGGCACCAAAGCGGGCTTCGATCTGCCGATGATCCGGGCGGTGCGTGCCGCGGTGTCGATCCCGGTCATCGCCAGCGGCGGCGCTGGTGCGGTCGAGCATTTCGTGCCCGCGGTAGAGGCCGGTGCGGACGCGGTGCTGGCGGCGAGTGTGTTCCACTTCGGTGATCTGAGCATCCCCGAGGTCAAGGACGCGATGCGCAAGGCGGACGTCGTCGTCCGGTAGCACCTCGCGTGCGGAGTCCCACCCAGGGTGGGATCGCGCGCACCCTTGGGGTTCGACGCGGGTCACCTGAGGTTCCTGTTTCCGGGCCGGTGGATCGGACAGAGTCATAGTTCCCAGCTATGGCCACCTCCACCGCGAAGGAATCCCCCGTGCACGACGGCTACGTTCAGCATGTCCGGCAGCAAGTCGCCACGTACGGCGACACCAGGTCCTACACCTACCTCCGTGAGAACGGCCGCGCACTCGTCGAGGAGACCGCGAGCTTCCGTGACCTCGATCGCGAGGCCAGGGCGCTGGCCGTATGGCTGGCCGGTCAGCCGGAATCGGCGCAGCCGGTCGTGCTGCTCTATCTCGACGGGATGGCGTTCCTGCGGGCGTTCCTCGGCTGCCTGTACGCGGGTGTCGTCGCGGTCCCCGCACCGATTCCGTACGACGAGCGCAGTGCCGAGCGGGTCGAAGGTGTGATCGCCGATTCCGGCGCAGACCTGGTGCTCACCACTTCCGACCTCCAGCCGCTGATCGCGGGCGCGACGTCGACGATGGTCGCCACCACCGACCGACCACTGGGCGATCCCGACGCATGGCGCATGCCCGACATCGACACCGCGACGATCGCTTTCCTGCAGTACACCTCGGGATCGACCGGAACGCCGAAGGGTGTCGTGGTGACCCACGGCAATCTGCTGCACAACGAAGCCGCCATGGCCGCACTCGGCGTCGACGACACCTCGATCGGGGTCAGCTGGATCCCGCACTTCCACGACATGGGCCTGATCGGCATGCTGCTCGGTGGGTTGTACTCCGGGGGAAATCTGGTGTTCATGGCGCCGACCACCTTCCTCAAACGGCCGGTGCGCTGGCTCGAGGCGATCGACACCTATCGCGCAACCATCACCGCCGCACCGAATTTCGCGTACGAACTGATCGCCCGCCGCGTCACCGACGAGCAGTTGGCGCGACTTGATCTGTCCAGCCTGGAGATCGCGTTGTGCGGTGCCGAACCGGTGCGCGAACGAACCATCGCCGCCGTACAGAACCGGTTCGCACCAGTCGGCTGGAAGTCGACCGCCTTCCGGCCCGCCTACGGGATGGCCGAGGTCACCTTGCTCGCCAGCGCCAGCCCGCGCGCCACGGACCCGGTGTTTCTCGACGCAGGCGACGAGACCCGCCTCGTAGGCTGCGGCCAGGCGGCCCGCGGAATCGACATCCGCATCGTCGATCCCGTCACCGGAAAGCCCGTGCCGGACACGGTTGTCGGCGAGATCTGGATTCGCGGTGACAGCGTCGCCGCCGGCTATTGGAACCGCCCCGAAGAGACCGCGGCAGATTTCGACGCCTACATCGGCACCGAGGGACCGTTTCTGCGCACCGGCGACCTCGGCGTACTTCAGAACGGGGAATTGTTCGTCGCGGGCCGCCGTAAGGACCTGTTGATCGTCAACGGCCGCAATATCTATCCGCAGGACATCGAGGAGCTGGTGCGCGGTCTGCACCCGGCGCTCGCGGGCGCCGGTGTCGCGGTGTCGGTCGACGCGGGGGATCGGGAACGACTGGTGGTGCTGCACAGCGTCAAACCGGCGTTGCTGGACGGCGCCACATTGACGGAGCTGACCTCTGCGATCAAGACCGCGGTGGCCCGCGGATTCGACGTGCCCGCGCCGAATGTCGTGCTCGTAGAACCCCGCTCGGTGCACCGCACCACCAGCGGCAAGGTGCAGCGCAGCTCGATGCGCTCCGCGTTTCTGCGACGCCGCGTCGACGGTGTGCTGCACCAGGATATCGAACCGGCGCTGAGCCGATGACCTTCCACCCCGACGACCGATACCCCACCGAGGAACCGCAGATGTTCGACACCGCACCCACCGCCCATCCGGCCACGATCACCGGCTGGCTCGCCGAGCGAGTCGCCGACTACACCGAGCGTGCGCCGCATCAGGTGGATCCGGCCGTCCCGCTGGCCGAACTCGGCATGGACTCCGTCTCGGCGGTCGCACTGTGCGGCGAGATCGAGGACCGATGGGAACTGGACGTGGACCCGACGCTGGTCTTCGACTATCCGACCATCGCCGATATCGCCGCCTTCCTCGCGGCCGAAACCGCCCTTGCCGCATGAGCACCGACCAACCAAGCGATATCGCGATCGTCGGGCTCGACTGCCGGTTCCCGCACACCCCCGATCCGGCCGCGCTGTGGCAGCTGCTGATGGGCGGCGGTGAGGTGATCTCGGAGGTCCCGGCGAACCGGTGGAACGCCGACGACTTCCACGACCCCGCCGGCGCTCCAGGCACCATCAACGCGCGCAGCGGCGGTTTCCTCGACGACGCCGACGCCTTCGATCACGAGTTCTTCGGCATCGCTCCCCGCGAAGCCGAAGCGATGGATCCGCAACAGCGGCTGCTGCTACAGACCGCGTGGCGGGCGTTCGAGGACGCAACGCTCGATCCGCGCGCCCAAGCCGGTTCCCGGACCGGCGTCTACGTCGGCGTGATGGCCAACGAATGGGCGAACCTGCAGATGGGCGACTACGCGGCGATCACAGCGCAGCACGGTTCGGGCAACGGCTACTTCATGACGGCGAACCGGCTGTCCTATCAGCTCGATCTGAAGGGCCCCAGCATGGCGGTCGACACCGCCTGCTCGTCATCGCTGGTCGCGATCCATCTCGCCTGTGCTGCCCTTGCTGCGGGTGAGTGTGATCAGGCGCTCGCCGGTGGGGTCAATCTGGTATTGACGCCCGCGGTCGGCATCTTCTACACCCAGGCCGGACTGTCGGCTCCCGACGCCCGGTGCAAACCGTTCAGCGCGAACGCCGACGGGATCGTGCGCGGCGAGGGGGCCGCGGTCCTGGTGCTGCGACGACTGGCCGACGCCGAGGCGGCGGGCCTGCCGATCTACGCGGTGATCAAGGGGAGCGCGGTCAACTCCGACGGCCGAAGCAACGGCATCACCGCACCGAATCGGTGGGCGCAGCAGCAGGTCGTCGAACAGGCCTATCAGCGGGCCGGTGTGCGACCGCAGCAGGTGGACTTCGTCGAAGCGCACGGCACCGGAACCGTCCTCGGCGACATGATCGAGGTCAAAGCGCTCGGCGCGTTGCATTCGAGCGACCGCGCCCAGCCGTGCGGAATCGGTTCCATCAAAGGCAATCTCGGCCACACCGAAGGTGCCGCGGGTGTCGCAGGCCTGATCAAGGTCGCACTCGGCCTGCATCACGGTGTCGTGCCGCCGTCGCGATTCGCCGACACCGAGAACCCGAAGCTACGGATGGCCAAGCACGGTCTGCGGCTGCTCGCCGAGCCGATGCCGCTCGGTGAGCCGTCGGTCGGCGGGGTCAGTAGCTTCGGTGTCGGCGGGACGAACGCGCACATCGTGCTGGCGAGCGCACCGGCTGTGCCGACGGTCGACGACCGCGATGCCTCGCCGGACGCGTCCGCCATCGGGGATGGGTTCGGCGGTCGGTCCGGACTTTCGTCGGATTCTGCCGACGGGTTGGGAAATTCGTCCGGCGGGGTGCTGACCCTGTCCTCGGACAACGCCGACGGGCTGCGTCGCAATGCGCTGCGGATGGCCGACGCGCTGGCGACCGTGCCCGGCGACCAGTTCGCGCAACTGTGCTGGACCAGCAACCAGGTGAAGTCCTCCGGCCGCAACAGGCTCGCGATCGTCGCCGCCGATCGGGACGAAGCGATCGCGCAGTTGCGCGGCGGCCCGGAAGCCGGTGTCGCGCAACCGGTTACCGCAGGCTGGATGTTCAGCGGGCAGGGTTCGCAATTCAGCGGCATGGGCCGGGCGCTGCACGCGGCGAGCCCGGGTTTCCGGCGCGCCCTCGGCATGGTAGACGAGGCCATGGCCCCGCACCTCGGCCGCTCGGTGCGGGAGCTACTGCTCGACGATCAGGCCCGCATCGACAGCACCGAACTGGCACAGCCGGCGATCTTCGCGATGGAATACGCGCTCGCGCAGTCGTTGGCCGAGCTGAGGCTGCGGCCCGCCTGGCTGGTCGGACACAGCATCGGCGAATACGCGGCCGCGGCGGTCGCGGGTGTCTTCGACCTCGACGACGCGTGCCGGCTGGTCGTAGCGCGAGGCGCCCTGATGCGGCAGCTACCCGAGGGGGGAGCGATGGTGGCGGTGCGCGCGGCCGCGGCGGCGGTCGCCGACTTGCTCGCGGCCGAACCGCGGGTCGCGATCGCGGCCGTCAACGGTCCGGCCGATCTCGTGCTTTCCGGCGACGCCGCCGCGATCGCGCGGATCAGGGCGGACCTGGACGCGCGTGCGGTGATCACGAAGCCGCTCACCGTGTCCCACGCCTTTCACAGCCCGCTGATGGAGCCGATGCTGGCCGAGTTCGAGGCGGCCGCGGGCGCATGCACCTATCGGGCGCCCAACCTGCCGATCTATTCGACCGTGCGCGGGCGCCTGCTCGAGCCCGGCGAGCCGATGGACGCCACCTACTGGACCGAACACATCAGTGCCACTGTCCGTTTCGGCGAAGCCATCGACGCCGCACTGGCCACTACGCCGACCCACATCGTCGAGGTAGGGCCGCGTAAGGTGCTGACCCCGCTGGTCGGCCGGAACCAGCCGGATTCGGCTACTCGCTGCCTGGCGCCGAGCCCCGGCCCCGGAGCCACGGGCCGCGAGCTTTCCGACGTCGTCGCCGCGCTGCACCGGGACGGCTTCGACCCCGACTGGGAACCGCTCTACGAACCCGGCCAGCGGGTGCGCCGCCGCCTGCCGGCATATGAGTTCTCCACCGAGCACCGGTTCTGGCTCGAGCAACCGGCGGGCGTCACGTCGCCGGCGCAGCCCGAACCGGGCATCGACTCGAATTCTCCAGTACGACAAGAACTCCGAACCATCACGACTTCCCAAGCACAACCCGAGGACACCACCATGGATCAGATGATCGCGCTCTTCCGCGAACAGAACGCGCTGCTGGCGAGGCTTGCGCACGCCCCCGCTGATTCGCCCGCGCCCTCGTCGATCGCCGGGGCGGCTGTCGGCGCCGCTGTCGCCGATGTCCCGGGCGTCAGCGAGCCGGTGGTCGGCACCGGTGCCGGCCGAGGCGCCATCGGCATCGCGCACGCCGCCGGAATCGTCCACGCGGAAGCGGCCAGGGTGACCGGATATCCGGCCGATCGGCTCCGTGACGGTCACACCCTCGGTGGTGACCTCGGATTCGATTCGATCATGACCGCCGATCTGTTCACCGGAATCTCCCGGCGGGCGACAGGGCTGATCATCGACCCGGCTCGATTCGGGGAACAGGCGACGCTCGGCGATATCGTTGCCTACGTGGCGGACCGAGGCGCGCCGGTTGGGAACCGCGGCGCCGATGGCATGCTTCAGCACGTGAATCCGGGTGCGCCGGTCCAGGATTCGGCGCTCACCGTGACGACCACGGAACACGAGCTGTCTGGGACGATGCCGAATCCCACGATCGCTCCGATGACATCCGATCCCGCGCCCGAGCTCCCGCTCGTCGAGCCGGAGTACAGCATCAGAGATTTCGCCGAGGTGAAAGCGATCGAGGGACGGCTGGCCGGCGCCGAGGCCATCGGGCTGTCCAATCCGTACTTCTTGGTCAACGACGGTGTCACGCGGGATACCTCGGTGATCGACGGCCGGCCGGTCGTCAACTTCTCCAGCTACAACTACCTCGGCCTGTCCGGGCATCCGGCCGTGGTCGACGCGGTCCAGGACGCCGTCGCACGCTACGGCAGTTCGTGCTCGGCGAGCCGGGTGCTGTCCGGGGAGAAGCCGGTGCACCGCGAGCTCGAGGCCGAACTCGCCGCGCTGCTCGGCACCGATGACGCGATGGCGCTGGTCGGTGGTCACTCCACGAACGTCACCATCATCGGGCATATCGTCGGACCGTCCGATCTGGTGATCCACGACAGCCTGGCCCACGACAGCATCCTGCAGGGTTGCAAGCTGTCCGGTGCCACGCGCAGGCCGTTCCCGCACAATGATCATGCCGCGCTCGACCGGTTGCTGACCGAGCTGCGGCCCCGGTACCGCCGGGTCCTGATCCTCATCGAAGGGGTGTACAGCCAGGACGGCGATATCCCCGACCTGCCAGCGATCATCGAGATCAAGAAGCGGCACAAGGCGATGCTGATGATCGACGAGGCGCACAGCGTCGGCGTGCTCGGCGCGAACGGTGGCGGCATCGGCGAGCATTTCGATGTCGACCGGCGCGATGTCGAGTTGTGGTCGGGCACCATGTCTAAGGCACTGGCCGGATGCGGTGGTTACGTGGCGGGTAGCGCCGAGCTGATCCGCTTCCTGAAATACACGACGCCCGGATTCGTCTACAGCGTCGGCATGACCCCGATGAACGCGGCGGCCTCCGCCGAGGCGATCCGTCAGCTGCGGACCGATCCCGAACCGCTCGAACGTCTGCGGCGCAATTCCCAGCTGTTCCTGACGCTGGCACGGGAGGCGGGCATCGATACCGGTGACAGTCGCGACACCCCGATCATCCCGTGCATTGTCGGTGACTCACTGAAGACGCTGAAGCTGTCCAACGCACTGCTTGGACGCGGCGTCAACGTCAATCCGATCCTGTACCCGGCGGTCCCCGAAGACCTCGCGCGCCTGCGGTTCTTCGTCACGGCCTGCCACAGCGAGCAGCAGATCCGCGAGACCGTCGTGATCCTCGCCGAGGAGATGGCACTGCTATAACGGTGACATGACACTCGACCCCGCCATCGCCGCCCGCCTCAAGCGCAACGAGGCGGGCCTGTTCGCCGCCGTCGCGCAGGAACGCGGCACCGGCGACGTGCTGATGGTCGCGTGGATGGACGACGAGGCGCTGGCCCGCACGCTGGCCACCCGCAAGGGCACCTACTACTCCCGCTCCCGGCAGCAGTACTGGGTCAAGGGGGAGACGTCCGGACACACCCAGTACGTGCACGAAGTGCGCCTGGATTGCGACGGCGACACCGTCCTGCTCGTGGTCGACCAGGAGGGTGCGGCCTGCCACACCGGCACCCACACCTGTTTCGATTCCGACGTACTACTCGCCGCGCAACCCTGACCGCGGCCCCGGATCAGTAGCCTGCGGTGTCGTCCGTCGTCCGGATGGGACTGCCGAGGCCGTCGGAGAGCTGGGTCGTCATCGCCTCACCGAGCTCGGCGAGGGTGGCGGTCTGACCGGCGTCCAGCCCGTCGAGGACCAGCCTGCGGACCGCATCCAGATAGCCGGGCGTGGCCTCGACTACTTTCTTGTATCCGTCGTCGGTGAGCACGGCCTGGACACCGCGGCGTCCGGCGGTGACGGTTCGCTCGGCCAAGCCCATGCGCTCCAGCTTCGACACCACATGAGACAGTCGCGATAGCGATGCATTTGCCCTGTGGGCAAGCTCACTCATCTGAAGTCGGTGCCCCGGCTCCTCCGACAACAGCGACAGCACCCAGAATTCGAAGTGGGTGACGCCGGACTCGCGTTGCAGCTGGGTGTCCAAAGCGCCCGGCAGGCGTGTCGTCAACGCGACAATCGCCCGCCAAGCTCGTTGTTCTACTGGATTTAGCCACTTCGTCACTGTGCGCCTTCTCTCGAGCCAAGTGACGTGGTTTCGCACTAACAGTCACCCGCGCACACGAGTTTGCCACGACTTCGCTCGGTCGTCTGCGAGACGCTGAATGACGTGAGGTCACTCACAGGTTTTCCGGGCGGTGAGCCTCGGTTCCGGGAGCGAGGCCGGTCTTGCCGACTGTCTCGGCCGGTTCGATCGGTGCCGCCCAGCCCGCCTCGACGGCCGCCTTGGCTTGCGCGCGGCGCCGCCATCCGCGTTTGACCACCAGAACCACCACGGCGAGGAAGATCAACAGCCCGATGAGGGCGCCCGCCAGTGCGGCGCCGCGGAACGCGGGAGCGTCGACGTCCATGATGCGTTCGCCCGCGTGCGCGGCGTTGTTGCCACCGAGCACCACTGTCAGTGTCATCAGGTTCGGGATCGCGAAGATGACGGCGAGCACCACCGCGCCGCCCGCGATGACCTTGCCGCCGCGGCGCTTCCAGACCAGTACCGCGACCAACAACAGGAACAACGGAACGGCGGTACACAGACCGCCGTAGACCAGACCCCAGCCGATGCCCTTGGAAAAACTGCCGCCGACCATTTCGCCGACGCGTTGGGCCCACCAGCGAGGAATGAACGCCGCGAGGATGAGGTAGGCGACGATCAGCACCACGACCAGGACGGTTCCCGCGATGATCCGGGTGCGCCAGGAGATCGAGGTGGATGTCCGCGTGTCCGGCGTGCGCTCGGGCGTGGTCATGAATCCAGCGTAGGTCGCACCGGTGCGGGCGTGCCGGTGATCGGCCCGGTGTTTCGGCAGGAAAAGTGCCGGTCCAGGATGGTCCCGGACCGGCGGAGGATCAGCTGGTGCGTTCGCGCAGGAAGCGCAGGGCCTCGTCGGCGTGCACGTTGGCGCGCAGTTCACCGGTGATGACGGTGAGCACGGTCCGGTCCTTATCGATGACGAAGGTCTGACGCTTGACCGGCGCGAGCTTGCCGAGCAGTCCGCGCTTGACACCGAACTGCTGGGCCACCACGCCGTCCGGGTCCGAGAGCAGCGGGTACTCCAGGCGCTGCTTGCCCGCGAACCCGGCCTGGGTGTCGACCGCGTCGGCGCTGATGCCAGCGCAGCTCGCACCGGCCGCGGCGAACTCCTCGGCCAGATCACGGAAATGGCAGGCCTCGGCGGTGCAGACCGGGGTATTGGCAGCGGGATAGAAGAAGAGCACGAGCGGGCCGTCGACGAGCAGGGCATCGAGGGAACGCGGGGTGCCGGATTGATCGGGGAGCTCGAACTGCGGAGCGAGCTGGCCAGTCTTCATGGATCGACAGTACCGACGGGTGCGCTCATCGGCCGGTCGGACCGGCCTGGGATGATGGACCGATGCAGGGCGCATCCCACCGCCAGGACACCACGACCACGACGACCCGCGAGCAGTTCCATCAGCTCGCCGCCGAACACCGGGTGGTCCCGGTGACCCGAAAGGTGCTGGCGGACTCCGAGACTCCGTTGTCGGCCTACCGCAAACTGGCCGGTGACCGGGCGGGCACCTTCCTGTTCGAGTCCGCGGAGAACGGACGATCCTGGTCGCGCTGGTCGTTCATCGGTGCGGGCAGCCCCTCGGCGCTGACGGTGGTCGACGGTGAGGCCGCCTGGCTCGGCACCACCCCCGCCGACGCCCCGTCCGGCGGTGATCCGCTCGACGCACTGCACGAAACCCTCGAACTGCTGCGTACCGAGCGCATGCCCGGGCTACCGCCGCTGACCGGAGGCATGGTCGGCTACCTCGCCTACGACGCGGTACGGCGAATGGAGCGGCTGCCCGCACTGGCCACCGATGATCTGCAACTGCCCGATCTGGTGCTGCTGCTTGCCACTGATCTCGCCGCCTTCGATCACCATGAGGGCGCAATCACCCTCATCGCCAATGCCGTCAACTGGAACGGCACCGCCGATCGGGTCGACGAGGCCTACGACGACGCCGTCGCCCGGCTGGACCGGATGACCGCCGCGCTCGCCACGCCCGCGCCGTCGACGGTGTCGGTGTTCGGCCAGCCCGAACCGGAGTACCTGCGCCAGCGCACCACCGAGGAGTACGGCGCCGGGGTGCGCAGGCTGGTCAAGGAGATCGAAGCGGGCGAGGCCTTCCAGGTGGTGCTGTCGCAGCGCTTCGAGATGGACTACGACGGCGCGCCGATCGACCTGTACCGAATGCTGCGCGCGTCGAACCCGAGCCCGTACATGTACATGCTGCATGTGCCCGATGGCTCCGGCGGCACCGCATTCTCCATCGTCGGTTCCAGCCCCGAATCGCTGGTGACGGTGAAAGAAGGCGTCGCCACCACGCATCCGATCGCCGGTACCCGCTGGCGCGGCGCCACCGAAGAGGACGATCTGCTGCTGGAGAAGGGCCTGCTCGCCGACGAGAAGGAGAATGCCGAGCATCTGATGCTCGTCGATCTCGGCCGCAACGATCTGGGCCGGGTGTGTCAGCCGGGCACGGTGCGCGTCACCGACTACCGGCACGTCGAGCGTTACAGCCATGTCATGCATCTGGTGTCGACGGTGTCCGGGCGGTTGGCGCCGGGCAAGATCGCGCTGGACGCGGTGCGTGCCTGCTTCCCCGCTGGCACCCTGTCCGGTGCGCCGAAGGTGCGCGCGATGGAGCTGATCGAGGAGCTCGAGCCCACCCGTCGCGGGGTGTACGGCGGCGTGGTCGGCTATCTCGATTTCGCCGGTGACGCCGATACCGCGATCGCCATCCGAACCGCTCTGCTCAAGGACGGCACCGCCTACGTGCAGGCCGGCGCCGGTGTCGTCGCCGATTCCGAACCCGAATACGAGGACACCGAATCGCGGAACAAGGCCATGGCGGTGCTGCGCGCGGTCGCGGCCGCGAAGACGGTGCGAGCCTATGGTTCGGATCAAGCCGGCGACGAGGCCCCCGAATGAGCGCCGAGCACGATCCGGATACCGGCAGTTCGTCGGAGGAAGGGGTCGCGGCGGCGGTTCCTGTCGCGGCACGGCGGCGGTATCCCGTTGTCCCGGTCGTGCTGCTCGCACTGGCCGCGGCTGCCCTGTGGGGCTCGTCGCGGATGACGTGGGTGAGTGTCACCTCCTCCGACGGCCTCACCGAACCACGCACCGACGATCTCGACGGTGGTACGTGGTTCGGCGCGCTCACCCCGCTGGCCCTAGTGCTGCTGGCCGCCATCGCGGCGGTACTGGCCACCAAGGGCTGGCTGCGTCGCGTGGTCGGCGTGCTGGTGGCGCTGGTCGGCGCCGTCGTCGCGGTGCCAGCGCTCGCTGTCCTCACCGGTTCCGGTGCGACATCGCAGCGTGCGGCCACCCTCGCCGAACTCCCCGGACGCGCACAGGTCGACGAGGTGACCACCTCCGCCCTGCCCGCCATCCTGACCATGGTCGGCGCGCTGGCCGCTTTCGCCGCGGGCGTGCTGCTTGCCAGGATGCCGAAGGAGAGCGCACCGCTGTCCGGCAAGTACGACACTCCGGTCGTCCGTCGCGCCGCCGCCACCGACCTGGTCACCGGCCGCGGCCCCGACGATGACGGCACTGCGGCACCGGTTACCGAGCGGGTGCTCTGGGACGCGCTCGACGCCGGCACCGACCCCACCGAAGATTGCCCGAACCACGGCCGCGACGACGACGCGTCCAGGCCCGACGACAGATGATCCGATGGCCGGGCGACCCGCCGCAGCACAAGTGGCGGGTGCCCGCAACCCGGGTGCCAACCCCGGCGTACGCGCGCCACACCCACCCCTTTACTCTTGATCAGCACCGGTGAGACAGCGCCTGGGGGGATTTCTCAGGCAGTGAGTCCGTCTCCCCAGAAAGGATTCGAGCCAGATGACGGTACTCGACTCGATTCTCGACGGGGTCCGCGCGGATGTGGCCGCACGGGAATCCCTGCTGGATTTCCAGGCCATCAAGGCCGCTGCGGCCGCCGCGCCGCCACCCCGGGATGCGCTCGCGGCGCTGCATGAAGACGGCATCGGCGTCATCGCCGAGGTCAAGCGGGCCAGCCCGTCCAAGGGTGCGCTCGCCGAGATCGCCGATCCGGCCAGTCTGGCCAAGGCCTATGAAGACGGCGGCGCCCGCATCATCAGCGTGCTCACCGAGGGCCGTCGCTTCCACGGCTCGCTCGACGACCTGGACGCAGTCCGCGCCGCCGTGAACATCCCGGTGCTGCGCAAGGACTTCGTCGTCGGCCCGTACCAGATCCACGAGGCCCGCGCCCACGGCGCCGACGTCATCCTGCTGATCGTCGCCGCCCTGGAGCAGGACACGCTGAGCTCGCTCATCGATCGCACCGAATCGCTCGGGATGACCGCGCTGGTCGAGGTGCACACCGAAGAAGAGGCCGACCGTGCGCTCAATGCGGGCGCCTCGGTGGTCGGTATCAACGCACGCAACCTCAAAACCCTGGAAGTGGACCGGGACTGCTTCGCGCGGATCGCGCCCGGGCTGCCCACCGAGGTCATCCGCATCGCCGAGTCGGGTGTGCGCGGTACCGCCGATCTGATGGCCTACGCCGGTGCGGGCGCGGATGCCGTGCTCGTCGGCGAGGGCCTGGTGACCAGCGGCGACCCGCGTGCCGCGGTCTCGCAGCTGGTGACAGCTGGCACTCACCCGTCCTGCCCGAAGCCTGCCCGGCGGGCTCGGTAATGGCGGGCGGCGAGCTGCCTGCTGCCAGCGCGGGCGTAGCCCACCGGAGCGGACACGAGCCCGACAGCGGCGGCCACTTCGGCGTCTACGGCGGCAGGCATGTGCCCGAGGCGCTGATGGCGGTCATCGAAGAGGTCACTGCCGAATACGACAAGGTCCGTGCCGACCCCGGTTTCCTGACCGAGCTCGACCGGCTGCAGCGGGACTACACCGGGCGTCCGTCGCCGGTGTTCGAATGCGCCCGGCTGGCCGAGCATGCCGGTGGCGCGCGCATCCTGCTCAAGCGTGAGGACCTGAACCACACCGGTTCACACAAGATCAACAATGTGCTCGGGCAGGCGCTGCTGGCCAAGCGCATGGGCAAGACCCGCGTCATCGCCGAAACCGGCGCGGGCCAGCACGGTGTGGCCACCGCGACCGCCTGTGCGCTGCTCGGCCTCGACTGCATCATCTACATGGGTGCGGTCGATACGGCCAGGCAGGCGCTCAACGTCGCCAGGATGCGGCTGCTCGGCGCCGAGGTCGTCTCGGTGACCACCGGCTCGCAGACGCTCAAGGACGCCATCAACGAGGCGCTGCGCGACTGGGTCTCCAACGCGGACAACACCTACTACTGCTTCGGTACCGCCGCGGGACCGCATCCGTTCCCGCTCATGGTGCGCGACTTCCAGCGCGTCGTCGGTCTCGAGGCCCGTGAGCAGGTGCAGTCGCTGACCGGCAGGCTCCCTGACGCCGTCGCCGCCTGCGTGGGTGGTGGCTCCAACGCCATCGGCATCTTCCACGCCTTCATCGACGATCCCGGTGTGCGCCTGGTCGGCTACGAGGCCGCCGGTGACGGCGTCGAGACCGGTCGCCACGCCGCCACCTTCACCGGTGGCACGCCCGGCGCCTTCCAAGGCGCCTACTCGTACCTGCTGCAGGACGAGGATGGGCAGACCATCGAATCGCATTCCATCTCCGCGGGCCTTGACTATCCGGGTGTCGGTCCCGAGCACGCCTATCTCAAGGACACCGGCCGCGCCGAGTACCTGCCGGTCACCGATACCGCCGCGATGGACGCGCTGCTGTTGCTCAGCCGCGCCGAGGGCATCATCCCGGCAATCGAATCCGCGCATGCGGTGGCCGGTGCGCTCGAACTCGGCAAGCAGCTCGGACCCGGCGCCATCATCCTGGTGAACCTGTCCGGGCGCGGGGACAAGGATATGGACACCGCCGCCCGCTGGTTCGGACTGTTCGACGACGACGCCGCAGAGGGCAAGGGGAACGCGTAGTGAGCCAGCAGTCCAGACTCGCCAACACCTTCGCGGCCTGCCGCGCCGACCACCGCGCGGCGCTGATCGGCTACCTGCCCGCCGGCTACCCCGATCTGGATGGTTCGATCGCCACCGTGCGGGCCATGGTCGAGGCCGGCTGCGACATCGTCGAGGTCGGCGTGGCCTACTCCGATCCGGTGATGGACGGGCCGACCATCCAGCAGGCCGCCGAACAGGCGCTGCGCGGCGGCGTGCGGGTGCGCGATGTGTTCTCCGTGGTCGAGGCCGTCACCGCGGCCGGTGCGCAGGCCGTGGTCATGAGCTACTGGAATCCCGTGCTCAAGTACGGGGTGGACCGGTTCTCGCGTGATCTGGCGGCCGCCGGCGGCGCGGGCATCATCACCCCGAACTTGATCCCGGACGAGGCCGATGAATGGTTCGTCGCCTCGGCCGCCCACGATCTGGACCGGATCTTCCTGGTCGCGCCGTCGTCCACCGAGGAGCGGCTGGCCAAGACCCTGGAAGCCTCGCGTGGCTTCGTCTATGCCGCCTCCACCATGGGTGTGACCGGCGCTCGTGACGCCGTGTCCTCGGCCGCGCCCGCGCTGTGCGCACGGGTCCGCGCGCATTCCGATATCCCGATCGGTGTCGGGCTCGGTGTGCGTTCGGGTGCCCAGGCCGCCGAGATCGCCGCCTACGCCGACGGTGTGATCGTCGGGTCGGCGTTGGTCACCGCCGCGGCCGAAGGGTTGGATGCCGTGCGCACGCTGACCGCGGAACTGGCCGAAGGCGTACGTTCGGCGACCGTCGCGTCCTGACCCGAAGGCACACCGGCCCGCCGCTCGACTACGGTGGCCCCCGTGACCTTACGAGTCCTGGCAGACAGTGTTTCCAGCATCGGCACGCGCGGTGACGGCGTTCTGAGCGCAGGCGCCGCCGACGTGCTCGCCTATCTCCCGAGCCCGCCGCAGGGCGTATGGCAGATCGGGCCGTTCCCGCTGCGGGCGTATGCGCTGTGCATCATCCTCGGCATCGTCGTCGCCATTTGGTGGGGTGAGCGGCGCTGGCGCGAGCGGGGCGGGCAGCAGGGTGCGGTGCTGGATGTCGCGATGTTCGCCGTCCCGTTCGGTCTCATCGGTGGCAGGCTGTACCACGTCGCCACCGACTGGCAGAAGTATTTCGGCGCCGACGGCAACCCGATGGACGCGCTCAAGATCTACCAGGGCGGCCTCGGCATCTGGGGTGCGGTGTTCCTCGGCGGTATCGGCGCCTGGATCGGCTGCCGCGTCTACAAGATCCCGCTGCCAGCCCTCGGTGACGCGATCGCCCCGCCGATCCTGCTGGCCCAGGCCATCGGCCGCCTCGGCAACTACTTCAACCAGGAACTGTACGGTCGCGAGACCGAGGTGCCCTGGGGTCTCGAGATCTACCAGCGCTTCGACGATCAGGGCCGCCTGGACATGATGAACGGGGTCTCCACCGGAGTGGTGGAGAAGGTCGTGCATCCGACGTTCCTGTACGAACTGGTGTGGAATGTGGCCGTCGTGCTGCTGCTGGTCTACATCGACAAGCGTTTCCGTATCGGCCACGGCCGCCTGTTCGCCCTCTATGTCGCCGGCTACAGCTTCGGCCGCTTCTTCGTCGAGCTCATGCGCGACGACGAGGCCACCCAGATCGCGGGCATCCGCATCAACTCCTTCACTTCCGCCCTGGTCTTCCTGGCCGCCATCGCCTACTTCGTCTTCGCGACCAAGGGCCGCGAGACCCCCGAGCAACTTCAGCCCGGCGCGGAAAAGCGGCCGTGGCCGTGGCAGATCGGAGCGCTGCGCCGCGCCGGTGCGGCGTCGGCCGTGGCCGCCGAGAAGGACGGCGTCGAGAGCGTCGCGGCCGACGCGGCCGACGATGAGGCCGAGACTGCCGACAAGGCCGAATCCGATGAGGAGGCGAAGCCGGGCACGAAGTCGGACAAGGACGCGAAGTCCGGCAAAGACGCGGCGGGCGAGGACGCAACATCAGGCGATGACGCTGAGTCCGGCGATGACGCCGAGTCCACGACCGAAAACTCCGGCACCACCGAGTCGAGCAAGGATGCCGACGCGAGTGATGTCGCCGAGTCGGGCGAAAACACCGAGGCCGGTGAGGACGCGAAGTCGGCCGAGGGCGTCGAGTCGAGCGATGACGCCGGGGCCGGTGAGGGTACGGAGTCGAGCGAGGCTGCCGGGGTGAAGAAGGGCAGCTGATCGGCAGGCTATCGCCCGGACCCGCGCGCGTGCGGGCGTATCGTGCTGCCGGACCCCGTTCGCGCGACAGCGATGGCGCCCGCCCGACAGAATGGACGGTAGGCCCGCACGGGCCGGGTATGGGCGAGGACGAGTATCGGGGGGCGGCGCGAGCGCCCGCAGGACAGGAGGACGCGAGTGGCCGAGTCAGATCAGCAGGTGCCGGGATCCGGGGGACCGCAGTACGGTCCGCCCGGCACCGGGCCGAGTCTGCGCAAGGCCACCGATCCGCCGCCGAGTGCGCATCCTGGGGATCAGGCGTATCCGGCCGACGGCGGTCCGGCGCAGCCGGGCGCGTTCTCGGGCTATCCGCAGCAGCCTGCAGGCCCGCGACCCACGGCCGCGTTCCCGCCGGTGCCGAGCGGGATGTACCCGGCCATGCTGCCAGGCATGCCCGGAGCGATGCCGATGGGAGTGCCCGGTGGGTTCCTGATGTCGATCGGCGATATCGGCATCTCTGAGGACTCCGTCACAACCCCAGCAGGCAGCATGCCGTTGCGCGGCGCGATCTGGACGATCACCGATATGTCGCAGACCTCCGAGAAGATCCCGACCTACGCGGTGGTGCTGGCCATCCTGCTGTTCCCGCTGTGTTTCCTCGGCCTGCTGTTCCTGCTGGTCAAGGAGAAAACCACAGTCGGCTACGTACAGGTGACGGTCACCAGCGAGGGCCGCTACCACTCCACGATGATCCCGGCGCAGAACCAGCAGACCTTCCCGATGCTGCTGCATCAGGTGAATTACGCGCGCGCGCTCAGTGCGCGGTGAGCGCGACTGTTCCCAGCCGCGGCGACTCGGCACGGCCACAACGCGCCCCACATCCGTGTCGGGACTAGGCTCTACTCGTGATGCGACGGACGAAGATTGTGTGCACCCTCGGCCCGGCCACTGCCACCGAGGACCGTATTCGAGAACTCGTCGAGAGCGGTATGGATGTGGCGCGGCTGAATTTCAGCCACGGTGAGCACTCGGACCATGCCGATAACTACAAGAAGGTGCGGCAGGCCTCCGACCATGTCGGCCGCGCCGTCGGCATTCTCGCCGATCTCCAGGGCCCCAAGATCCGACTCGGCCGATTCATCGAAGGCCGGACCGTCTGGGCGACGGGCGAAGAGGTGCGCATCACCGTCGAGGACTGTGACGGCACCCATGACCGCGTCTCGACCACCTACAAAGAACTCGCCGAGGACGCCAAGCCCGGCGACCGCCTGCTGGTCGACGACGGCAAAGTGGGCCTGACCGTCACCGCTGTCGACGGCAACGACGTGGTGTGCCGGGTCACCGAGGGCGGCCCGGTCAGCAACAACAAGGGCGTCTCGCTGCCCGGCATGGACGTGTCGGTGCCCGCACTGTCGGACAAGGACATCGAGGACCTCGAGTTCGCCCTGAAACTGGGCGTCGACTTCATCGCGCTGTCCTTCGTGCGATCGCCCTCCGATGTCGAGCTGGTGCACGACGTGATGGACCGCGTCGGCCGCCGCGTTCCGGTGATCGGCAAGCTGGAGAAGCCCGAAGCCATCGACAACCTCGAGGCCGTCGTGCTCGCCTTCGACGCGGTCATGGTCGCGCGCGGTGATCTCGGCGTGGAGCTGCCGCTCGAGCAGGTGCCGATCGTGCAGAAGCGTGCCATCCAGATGGCAAGGGAGAACGCCAAACCCGTCATCGTGGCGACCCAGATGTTGGAGTCGATGATCGAGAACTCGCGCCCCACCCGGGCCGAGGCCTCCGACGTCGCCAACGCGGTGCTCGACGGCGCCGACGCGGTGATGCTGTCCGGTGAGACCTCGGTCGGCGCGTACCCGATCGAGACGGTGCGCACCATGGCGCGCATCGTGCACGCGGTGGAAACCGAATCCACCCGGGTGCCGCCGCTGACGCATGTGCCGCGCACCAAGCGTGGTGTTATCTCCTACGCGGCCCGCGATATCGGCGAGCGGCTCAACGCCAAGGCATTGGTGGCCTTCACCCAGTCCGGTGACACCGTGCGCCGCCTGGCCCGGCTGCACACCCCGCTGCCGTTGCTGGCGTTCACTCCGCTGCCGGAGGTGCGCAGCCAGCTGGCGCTGACTTGGGGTACCGAGACCTTCATCGTCCCGACGGTCGACAGCACCGACGCCATGATCAAGCAGGTCGATCAGGCGCTGCTGAGTATGAATCGGTATCAGAAGGGCGACCTGGTGGTTATCGTCGCGGGCTCCCCGCCCGGTACCGTCGGTTCCACCAACCTGATCCACGTGCACCGTATCGGTGAGGAGGACCATTAGAGTGAGCACTTCGGCACCCATGCGTCAATCCGACTTGGACGTATTGCTGGATCTGCTGGATCTGGACCAGACCGGCGAGGACGTCTTCGTCGGTCAGCATCCGGAGAAGGTATGGAGCCGTACGTTCGGCGGACAGCTGGTGTCGCAGGCGATCATGGCGGCGGGCCGGACGGTCGGGGATCGTCCGGTGCATGCCGTCAACGCGCATTTCGTGCGTGGCGGCGATGTGAAGAAGCCGATCGAGTACCGGGTCGACCGGCACCGCGACGGTCGTTCCTTCGCCAACCGCACGGTCACCGCCAGCCAGGACGGCCAGGAGCTGTTCGTCATGCTGGCTGCCTTCCAGGACTGGGGCAAGGGTCTCGAACACGCCCATGAGCAGCCCGAGGTCCCGGACCCGGAGACGCTGCCGAGGGTGGAGGAGAGCTTCGAAGGCTTGGAGGACAAGCTGGAGATGTTCGTCAAGGCGCCGCATCCGATCGATATGCGCTACACCAATGATCCGTCCTGGATCCTCAAGGGCACCGGTGAGCGGCTCAACCACAACCGGGTGTGGATGCGCGCGGACGGCACCCTGCCCGATGATCCGCTGATCCACGTGGCGACCCTCGGCTACTCGTCCGACACCACGGTGCTCGATTCGATCATCACCACCCACGGCCTGTCCTGGGGTCTGGACCGGATCGTGGCGGCGACGGTGAACCACTCCATCTGGTTCCACCGTCCCTTCCGATTCGACGAGTGGGCGCTGTACGCCACCGAATCCCCGGTCGCGGCGGGTTCGCGCGGCCTTGCCACCGGCCGCTTCTACTCCCGTACCGGCGAACTGCTTGCGACGACGGTGCAGGAAGGGCTGATCCGCCACTTCCCGTCCCGCCGCTGAGCGTGCACGGCCTGCGCCCGGATACTGCGGGCGCAGGCCAGTTCAGATGCGTTCGATGGTGGGGTAGAGGTCGACGTCGGTGCGCTGATGCGCGTGAACGTGGAACGGCACCTCCTGTGCGGTTGCCCCGGTGATGCCGGCCCGTAGCCGAGCTTGCAGGACGGCCGTATCGGAATCGGTGAGCTCGGCGGGATCGCCGACCAAGCTCAGGGCGATCTCGTAGGTGCCGTATTCGGCCGGTAGCGCATCGGAATTCTCTGCGCGCCAGTTATTTTCGAATTCTCTGTGGAGCGGGTCGTCCGGGGCCGCCGGTAGCGTGAAGCGCCAGGCGAAGACGTCACGGTCTTGTAGGTGGTCGTCGAGTGCCGTTCGTACGGCCTCGACGATGCGCTCAAGGTTTTCCGGTGTCACATAAACATGGAGCGAAACATCCGAAATGCGTTTCGGCATGTCTGATTCCTGTCGTGTGTTCGGAGGGCGCCACCGGGTCGAAACCTCGATGGCGGAAGTCTTTTCGCGGGAGTGTAGTCCTTTCCGGCGCGGGCGTCAGGCATACCAGCCGGTGCGCTGGGCGGCGAGAAATGTGGCCAGCGGCGCGGGTCCGTGTGCGGGTTGCAGCACCAGTCCCGCACGCTCGTCGTCGGCGAGTGGTGGAACGTCGGTGTGGAGGGCCAGCAGTAGCGGCAGCAGGGCCTCGGCGATGCGGTCACCGACGGCGCAGAAGGCCGGTTCGGACAGTCCGACCGGGTCGGCGATGTTCTCCCGGCCGACCAGTGACAGGTCGTTGCGGGCCTGCTGCAGATCGGCGACTGTGCGGGCGCCGGTGACCTTGGCGATGCGGTGGGCCTCGAGCAGGGTGAAGGTGCGCGCGGCGGCGCCGAAAGCCATGCTCGCGGCGTGCTCGCGGATGGGTTCGGTCATGGCCAGGACCAGGTCGGCGCGGTCGATGTGCTCGGGTGTGAGCTTGCGCGCACGGAAGTTGTCCGGGTCCGCGCCGAGCCCGGCGATCGTTTGGGCGGCCAGCGGTTCGACGGGGAATCCGACCAGCGCCCTGGTGCCCGCACTCTCGGCGGTGAGCCCGGTGAGGCCGTGTTCGAGCGCAATGGCGCGTGCGAGCCGTTCGGCGATCACCGAACGGCACACATTGCCATTGCAGACGAACAGGACGTGCATGCGGATACGGTAAATCGCGCGATTACCGACCAGAAGTACGTAAAGTGCAATATCACACTCGCACGGCCACATATTCATCTGCGCTTAGCACGCTGTACACAATCGCCGCGCGGGCTCCGATTCGTGTTCGGGTGTGTTTGCGGGGCGTGCGAATAGCTGCGGTCGGTCGTTATCCTACGGAATCGCCGGGGTAGTAATCGTTTTCGGTCACCACCGGTGGGTATGCCGGAGGTTCGCCGTGCACCCGGCCGCGGGTGGAGAACATGCGGCCGCGGCTGGCCTTGACAGGTGCGAACCGGGCCAGCCCGGTCGGGGTGGTCATATCGTCGTACATCGCGTCGATGCCGCCGCGCAGGAAGTAGGCCTCGTGCCAGAACCCGGTGCCGCCGGAGTCGCGCAGGAACTGCTGCCACCAGTCCCGGTGCGGCGCGGACCGGGTCCAGCGTTCGAGGCTGTCGAGGTCGCGCCAGTACTGCCGCGCCCCCCAGTGCGGCGGAAACAGCGACCAGACGACATCCTCGTGCAGCAGCAGCCCGTCGGGCCGATCCCGATGCGATTGATACAGTTTCGGCCCCACTCCGAGCAGCCGAAGCATTCCCCGCGGCTTGTTCACCCGCATGCCGAGATAGATCACCACGAGGTCCGGATACCCCGACAGATCCACCGTCGACCTGGTCACCCGCATGCGTTACCTCCACGACGTCGTAGAGGGGATACGCACGCGCGTCGGCTGGAGTTCAACAGAGTGGGGAAATTACCTCAGCCCTTGGTGCCGAGCGTTCCGCGGCTGTCGGGTGTCGTCGAGTCGCCTCGGCGCGGTCCAGCGCAGGCGCGGCGAGGCGCAGCGGTCATCGTCGGTCCGGCACCACCGGAAAAAGGGCAGCGAGCCGCAACCGCGACGCCAACCGGCGAGCGCAATAGCGAGCGGGGTGTGGGCGCGGGCGTTGATGCGGCAGATCCTCGAGGCTGGTGTGGCCGGGCTACCGACGATCTCCCACCGGCGGCTTGTCCGCAACGGCAACGATATAGTCCAGCCAAGGAGCCCAGAGCGCGACTCCTTTTCGGCCGAAAAAGCTCCGAGTCAACGGATTGATTCTCTTCATTTCGGGCTGCTCGAATCTGCGGCTGACGTATTCCGCATATTGAGGGAAGACGTGATGGCGGATGGAGTAGACTCGCACATCTTCGAAGCCCGCTGCTATGAGCGCTTCGCGGTATTCCGCCGCATTGGTGTGATTCTGGCGGGCAGTCGTGAATATGCCGTGCACCACCTTGCCCAGGAGGCGTGACCGGCTGGTTCCGCTCGGAACATACTCGTTTGCGAGCGGCACAACATCGGCGGTCACCAATCGACCGCCAGGCGCTAAGACTCGGAATGCTTCATCGAAAAATTGTGACCGCGACGGAAAGTGAAGCGCTGATTCGAGCGCGGTAACTTTCGTTGCGGACCCATCGGACCGAGGCAGTTCGCTTGCTGACCCGTGCGTGTACTCGATGGCATCGCTGAGTCCTAATCCAGCGGCTCGTGCGGTCGCTATCTCGACCTGTTTCGCGGATATATTCACCCCGATAATTCGTTTCGGGCCGAACTCATCCGCCCAGAGAAAATCTTGATCGCCGAATCCGCAGCCGACGTCGATCACCACATCATCGGCCCCGAGGCACGCTTCCGTCGCCACCAGCCGAGCCAACGCCGCGCTTGCTTGATCGATATTCTGGGGACTGTCCTTCCAATAACCCAGGTTCAGAAACAGCGATTCCTCGCCCAGCGTGTTGGATGCAGTAAGAAAATCGTCGTACAGTCGGCTGAATCGATCGGGAATCGCGGGTACGAAGGCCAAGGACGCAAACCGTCCCCATTCTCGAGACCACCGCACAATGCGTCGGGCCGAGCTCTCGGCGTCGCGAAATTCCATAACTGTCATGGTGTGCCCCCTCCAGGCGATGGAACCCAGCCGATATGCGGGGCCACTCGCCGATGCTAGCAGTCTGTCCACGCCATCGTCGGAACATGTTCACCAGTCGACGTCGGTCCGAACAGCGGCATAGAAGGAGGTGTACGTCGGAGTTCGTCGCAATTGCTTGCGTCAGACAGGAACGTGTTCTACCTTGATGAAGAGGCTCTGACCGGCCCGACGATCCTGCCGGGCACGGGCACAACGGCTTCGGGGATCAACCGTCCCTGGGAGCGCGCCCGTGCTGACTTTCGGGTTCTGCTCGCCAGTTCGGCCAGGTCCGAGGGTGGGAATCGGGTATGAGGAGTCATATGTCGGCGATTGCGGCGTTTCGGATATTGGATGCCTACGCCCATCATTGCGAATGCAGTGTCGACCTTGTGGATGCGACTGCTCGGCACGAAATGTCGATGGTTCCTCGGCTCGATCCGATTTCAGCGGCCTACGCCTCGGCGAGCACCTAGAAATCCAGGGCCTGGTTCGATCCTGGGTTGGTCCAGCCCGCAACACGCCAGATCGTCGACGTGGCCGATGTCCTTCACGACCATGTCGTGGTTTATCCCGACGGATACCTGCCACAACACATCGCAACCCAACTTCACTCGACTTGGATAGGGGATTGGTATGACTCGGGTATATCCAGGGCGCGCTGAGCTTCTCGATGATGAGCCCGAGCCGACGCAGCCGATCGCGATAGTGGGTACAGGCTGCCGGTTTCCAGGCGGTGTGGAGTCGTCTGAAGACCTGTGGCAGTTGGTAATCGACGGTCGTGATGGTCTATCGGATTTTCCGGCAGACCGCGGCTGGGACCTGGAACACCTGTACGACCCGGAGCCGGGTGTGCCGGGCAAATGCTATGTGCGCGTGGGCGGGTTCCTCCATCGATCTTCCGAGTTCGACGCCGAGTTCTTCGGGATCAGTCCTCGCGAGGCGCTAGCGATGGACCCGCAGCAGCGGTTGCTGCTCGAAACCGCATGGGAGGCGCTGGAATCGGCGGGCATCGACCCATCGGCACTGCGCGGAAGCGACACCGGAGTGTTCTGCGGGGTGATGCACAACGACTACGGGGTCGGCGCCGGCGGACAGGTTCCGGTCGACGTCGAGGGCTATCAATTGACCGGCGGTTCATCCAGTGTGGTGTCGGGTCGGGTGTCGTATGTGCTGGGGTTGGAGGGCCCGGCAGTTTCGGTGGACACTTCGGCCTCGTCATCGTTGGTGGCGCTGCATCTGGCGGTCCAGGCGTTGCGGTCGGGGGAGTGTTCGCTGGCATTGGCCGGAGGTGTGACAGTGATGTCCACACCCGCGACGTTCGTCGAGTTTTCCCGGCAGCGGGGGCTCGCTGCCGACGGCCGGTGTAAACCGTTCGCCGACGCTGCCGACGGGACGGCGTGGGGTGAGGGTTCGGGTGTGCTGGTGCTGGAGCGGTTGTCCGATGCGCATCGCAACGGGCATCAGGTGTTGGCTGTGGTCCGCGGCAGTGCGGTGAACCAGGATGGTGCGTCGAGTGGTTTGACCGCTCCGAACGGGCGCTCCCAGCAGCGGGTGATTCGGCGTGCGTTGGCCAACGCGGGGGTGTCCGCCACTGAGGTCGACGTGGTGGAGGCACACGGCACGGGGACCAGGTTGGGTGATCCGGTCGAGGCGGAGGCGTTGCTGACCACTTACGGGCAGGACCGGCCGGCGGATCGGCCGGTGTGGTTGGGGTCGATCAAATCCAATATCGGGCATACCCAGGCCGCGGCGGGTATGGCCGGTGTGATCAAGATGGTGCACGCGCTCCGTCGGGGAATCCTGCCCAAGACGTTGCACGTGGATATGCCGTCCACCCATGTGGATTGGGATGCCGGGCGGGTGGAACTGCTTACCGAGCACCGTGATTGGCCGATGGTAGATCGGCCGCGTCGCGCCGCGGTATCGGCATTCGGCCTGAGCGGCACCAATGCGCACGTCATCCTCGAACAGGCACCCGTACACGAAGAACAGACTCCGGCGACCGGGGAAACGATGCCGCCGATCGCATCCGAACCGGAGCCCGCGCCGGAGTGGGCACCGTTGGTGTGGGTGGTGTCGGCACGGACCCGCGACGGACTGCACCGCCAGGCACGACGGCTGTTGGAGTATGTCCAGCAACATCCCGACCTGTCGCCGGCGGATGTGGGCTATTCGCTGTTGACGACTCGGTCGTTGTTCGACCATCGCGCAGTAATGGTGGGATCCAATCGTGAGGAGCTGCTCGGTGAGCTGCGCGAACTAGCGGAGCCCGGGATCGTCACCGCGCACTCGGCGGCGACCAGGTCGGGGAAGATGGCGTTCGTTCTGCCGGGTCAGGGCTCGCAATGGGTCGGAATGGGCAGGGAACTGTATGAGACGTTCCCGGTATTCGCCACAGCCATGGATGCCGTGCTCGCCGAGCTCGAGCCGTATCTGGGGGGCGAATTGCGTGCGGTGCTATGGGGGTCGGATGAGAAGAAGCTCACGCGAACAGTATTTGCCCAAACGGGTTTGTTCGCGGTCGAGGTTGCCTTGTTCCGGCTGTTCGAGGATTGGGGTGTGACACCGGATTTCCTCATCGGTCACTCTGTCGGAGAACTGGCCGCTGCGCATGTATCCGGCGTTTTGTCGCTCGAGGATGCGGTGCTGCTGGTCGCGACGCGTGGCCGGTTGATGCAACGGCTACCGGCAGGTGGCGCGATGCTCGCGGTACGCGCCGGCGCGGACTATGTCCGCCCGATGCTCGAGGACCTGGCGATCAACGACGTCGACATTGCTGCGGTCAACGGACCGGACGCCGTAGTTGTCGCGGGTGTTGAACACTCGATCGAACAGATTGGTGAGTATCTTCAACGGCATTCCGTCCAAGCGACACGTTTGAATGTCTCACACGCGTTCCATTCACCGATGATGGAGCCGATATTGGGCGAGTTCGCGGAATCGGCGGCGACTCTCGCAGCGGCCGAGCCCGCGATCCCACTGGTGTCCAATGTGGATGGCCGCCTGGCGGGTCCAGGATATGGGACAGCACAGTATTGGGTACGCCATGTTCGAGAGACCGTATGTTTCGGGGCCGGATTGGACCTGCTCCGTGAGCTGGGGGTAACCAAGTTCATCGAGCTGGGTCCTGCCGCCGGACTGGCAGGTTTGGTCGGTCAGTCGTCTCCGGCAAGTGATGTGCTGACATTAGCGACAATGCGGAAACGGCGACCAGAAGCGCTGGCTGTGATGCATGCCCTGGCCCGGGCCTTCGAAGCGGGCACTTCGGTCGAGTGGGTGAAGCTGTTTCCGGGCGGACGCCGGGTAACGTTGCCGAGCTATGCCTTCAGGCGGGACCGGTTCTGGCTGGCCAACACGCACGCAACCGCCGCGACATCGGTGAGTGCTGACCGCGATTCAGGCATGCTCGATACCGATCAGCGCCTGGACACGCAGCCGTTGGCAATCGAGGACTCGGGTGTGGCGCGGCGACGGCTGGCTCACCTTCCAGTGGACGAAGCTCGGGCTCTGCTCACCGAAATCATCCGGGGTGAGAGTGCGCTGGTTCTGGGGCACAGCAGGGCCGCGGCCATTGACACTGACCAAAGTTTCCGGGATCTGGGTTTCGATTCCTTGACCGCGGTCGAACTCTGTCATCGGTTGAACACCGTCACCGGGTTGCGGCTGCCTGCGACGTTGGTCTTCGACTATCCGACGCCGGACGCGGTGACCGCGCACATCCTCACCCAGCTCACCGATTCCGATGTCGCTGCGGCATCGGAATCGGCGCGGGTGGTATCACTGTCGTCGTCGGAGGCGGTGGCGATTGTGGGCGTGGGGTGCCGGTTCCCGGGCGGGGTGTCATCTGCGGAGCAATTGTGGCAGTTGGTGGTTGACGGGCGTGACGCGATTTCGGGGTTCCCGGCCGATCGTGGTTGGGACGGGGTATTCGATGCCGCGCCCGGTGTTGCGGGTAAGTCGTACACGAATGAGGGCGGATTTCTTTACGACGCGGCCGAGTTCGACGCGGAGTTCTTCGGTATCAGTCCGCGCGAGGCGATCGCGATGGACCCCCAGCAGCGGATACTGCTGGAAACGGTGTGGGAGGCACTCGAACACGCCGGAATCCAACCGGCCACGTTGCGCGGCAGCGACACCGGTGTATTCGCCGGCGTGACCGACCATTCGTACGACGCCGGTTCGGGTACCGGCGACGTAACCGGGTCCGAGGGTTATCGGTTGACCGGCGGTTCGGCGAGTGTGGTGTCGGGTCGGGTGTCGTATGTGTTGGGGTTGGAGGGCCCTGCGGTGTCGGTGGATACGGCGTGTTCGTCGAGTCTGGTGGCGGTGCATCAGGCGGTGTCGGCGTTGCGTGCGGGGGAGTGTTCGCTGGCGTTGGCCGGTGGGGTGACGGTGATGTCCACTCCGTCAATGTTTGTGGAGTTCTCCCGGCAGCGGGGGTTGGCACCGGATGGTCGGTGTAAGCCGTTCGCCGAAGCCGCCGACGGGACGGCGTGGGGTGAGGGTTCGGGTGTGTTGGTGCTGGAGCGGCTATCCGATGCGCAGCGCAATGGGCATCAGATACTGGCGGTGGTGCGCGGCAGCGCGGTGAATCAGGATGGTGCGTCCAACGGTTTGACTGCGCCTAATGGGCCGTCGCAGCAGCGGGTGATTCGGCGTGCGTTGGCGAATGCGGGGGTGTCTGCTGCTGAGGTTGATGTGGTGGAGGCGCATGGTACGGGGACCATGTTGG
>NZ_JAAGUY010000014.1:75023-154875 GCF_010868145.1 Nocardia cyriacigeorgica | reverse complement strand
TGTCATCACTGCGAGTGCTCGGCTCGGTCGGTGAACCGATCAACCCGGAGGCGTGGCGCTGGTACCGCGAGGTCATCGGCGCCGGCAGCACACCCATCGTCGACACCTGGTGGCAGACCGAAACCGGATCCATCATGATCTCCCCACTGCCCGGCATCACCGCCCCCAAACCAGGCGCCGCCATGACCCCCCTGCCAGGCATCTCCGCGCGCGTCGTCGATGACGACGGCACCGAACTCGGGCGCGGCAAGTCGGGCCTGCTGGTACTGGATCAGCCGTGGCCGTCGATGCTGCGCGGCATCTGGAACGATCCGCAGCGCTTCCAGGAGACCTACTGGGACCGCTTCGGTGCCTCCGGTTGGTACTTCGCTGGAGACGGCGCACGGCTCGACGCCGACGGCGACCTGTGGGTACTCGGCCGCGTCGACGACGTCATGAACGTCTCCGGACATCGCATTTCCACCGCCGAGGTGGAATCGGCCCTTGTCGCCCACGGCGCTGTCGCCGAAGCCGCCGTCGTGGGTGCCACCGACACCACCACGGGCCAGGCCATCGTCGCCTTCGCCATCCTCACCGCCGAGGCAGGCGCGGTCGACGGCGACCGTGCCGGATTGATCACCCAGCTGAAGGCCGAAGTGGCGCGGCAGATCAGCCCGATCGCCCGGCCCCGTGATATCCATATCGTCCCGGAGCTGCCGAAGACGCGCAGCGGCAAGATCATGCGACGCCTGTTGCGTGACGTCGCGGAAGGCCGCGAACTCGGCGACACCTCCACCCTGGTCGACCCGACAGTGTTCGAGTCCATCGCCCGCGGGTAATCCCCGTGCATATGGCGGACCCGGTCCGTGAGGGGGATCGGGTCCGCCGTATGGGTATTGAGGCCGGACCACCCTTGCGGATGGTTTCTACGTTCGTGAGAAGTCGCGGCCGGTCGCTAGGAGCAGCAGATCGATCGCCGGGGCGTCGACCTGCTCGGGGCCCGTACCATAGGCCCATTCCACGTCGGTTGCGGTGAGTCGCATTCCCGCCAGACGCTGACGCGCACCGTAGAACCGGCTGGCGAGAACGTGATCGAGGGCAGCGACGACCCGTTCCGGCGGGGTGTGCCTGCTGCGGCCGAGCGGGCGAGCGATGTCCTGCTCGTGCACGATGATGTCCACCAGCGGATCGGCCGGTGCCGCGCCCGGTGCCCGCCGTGACGACCCCGCCGATTCGCGTAACTGCGCGATCAGCTCGGTGGGTGTGAATCGCGCCGAGCGGCCACGCGCCATCTCAGCGGTCATCCGATCCCAATTGCCCCTGGCCCGGATCAGACCGACGACAGTGTCGCGGACCGCGTCGGGCGAGGTGAGGTGGGCGAGCACATCGTGGACCGTCCAGCCGGCACACAGCGAATCCCGCGCCCATTCGTCCTCGCTCAGCTCATCGAGAAAGTCGGCGAACGCCAGCCGCTCCGCACGCAACCACATCAGGATCTGATCACGGTCCATCGTCGATTCTCCCGGTCGAAGGGTCGGTCAACGATAGGACGGGGCCGGGCGGCGGAAATCATCGCGACACGCCCGATCCGCGTCTCCGTGCCGCCGCGCACCACACCGGCACCCAAGTGGACGCATGACCTGGCACGCCACGAGATACCTTGCGCGAAGCGAATATTCAGAGTTGGAGTACCTTCTTGCGCATGGAGGTTCTGCTGCATCAGATCGACGCGTTCGCGGACGCACCGTTCTCGGGCAATCCGGCTGCGGTGATGCCGTTGCCCACGTGGCTGCCCGATGCGCTGTTGCAACATCTGGCCGAGGAGAACAACCTCGCCGAAACGGCCTTCTATACGCCCGGACTACCCGCCGAGGCGGGGCCGCCGCCCGGCGACTGGCCCGCATTCCACCTGCGCTGGTTCACCCCGCGGGTGGAGGTGGAAATGTGCGGGCACGCGACGCTGGCGAGTGCGGCGCAGATCCTGACCGATATCCAGCCCGGCGCCGACCGGGTCAGTTTCTACACCCGCAGCGGGTGGTTGCACGTCGATCGGACCGATGACGACGAATATGTGCTCGACCTCCCCGTGGTTCCGTCGATCGAGACCGACCCCGATCCGATGCTCGTCGCGGCACTCGGCGTACGGCCGGTGCGTGCCTACACCGGCGCCGATGCGGTGATCGTCGTGGCCACCGAGCAGGAGGTGCGTACCCTGCGGCCCGCGCTGGACCGGTTTCCGCCGCTGCCCCGTGGCGCGATCGTCACCGCACGCGGCGACGAGGTGGACTTCGTCTCCCGGTTTTTCGGCCCCGGCGTCGGTGTTCCCGAAGATCCGGTGACCGGGTCCGCTCATGCCCAGCTGGTGCCGCTATGGAGCCGCGAGCTCGGCCGCAATCTGCTGACCGCTCGTCAGCTCTCGCGCCGTGGCGGTCTGCTGCGCACAGAGCTGGTCGGCGACCGGGTGCTGCTCATCGGCCGATGCCGGCGGTACCTGGACGGTGTGGTGACGCTGCCAGACGAGGGGTGACGCATCCACCGTTCATCTCTCGTGGACGCTGACCTCCAGCAGATCGGATGCGCGGACATCGGTCACCGCTCGGCAGCATCGCGGGCGGCCACAATCGCGAGAGTCGACGCGGCCTCGTCATTCGCCATGACGATCGCTGACGCGCCCGGACTCAGAAGTCCGGGACCGGACCGTCGTCGGGCGTCGTCGTCACGAACTCGGTGGCGTCGGGCAACAGCGGGACGATCGCGAAACCGCCGGCGGCGGCGTCGGCTGGCAACGCCTCCACCGCGCGGATTCCGTTCTGGGCAGCCAGGTTTCGCAGCTGATCCAGGCTGGCGCGCACGATCAGGCCGACCGCGCACGCACACCCGGCCCGCAGCCGGGCGACCGAGACTTCCGTGACCTTCCGCATGCGCTCGTCGACATATCCGGAGCGGCGCAGCTGATCCAGCAGCTGCCATGCGGCGTCCTCCGCCGAACGCAGAACCACCGCGTCACCGGCCGGGACCTGCACCGTCATCAACTGTGTGTGCACGCGGGGCAGCGGCACCTGATACAGCACTCGGCCGATCCGGAGACCACCTGAACGTTCCAGAAGTTGTTGCGGGGTCTGATATTCGGTGAACGACACCAGCGCCCAATGCTCGCCGGTATCGGTGCCGGTCAGCGAATCCTGCGCCCGCGCCAGATAGTCCGCGACGGCCTCACCCTGCTCGGGACCGAGCCGATCGGTGGACACACCGTCCGAGCGTTGCGGTTGCATCGCACCCACCACGATCAGCACGACCACGGCCACCGCGACGACCCCCGCGAACACCGCCCGCACGGCGCGCGTCGTCCGGAAACCACCGCCGTCCTCGTCCGGCGCGGCGTCGATCCCGTCGGGTTCGCCGGGCACCGTCAACACCTGCTCCGGGACGCCTGGTCTCGGGGGCAGCGCTCAGGCATTGCGCAGAACATCGAGGGCGTTGGTCAGGTCGGCCGGGTACTCGCTGGTGATCTCCAGATACCGGCCGTCGGCCGGATGCTGGAAGCCGAGCGAACGCGCGTGCAACCACTGCCGTTGCAGGCCGAGGCGTTCGGCCAGGCGTGGATCGGCGCCGTAGGTCAGGTCACCGCAGCAGGGGTGGCGGATCGCGGAGAAATGCACCCGGATCTGATGAGTGCGGCCGGTTTCCAGGTGGATATCGAGCAGACTCGCCGCCTGGAATGCCTCAACGGTGTCGTAGTGGGTGACGCTGGGACGGCCGTCGGCGGTGACCGCGAACTTCCAGTCGTTTCCGCGGGCGCGGCCGATGGGGGCGTCGATGGTGCCGCTGCTTGGATCCGGATGTCCCTGCACCAGCGCGTGATACCGCTTGTCGACGGTGCGCTGCTTGAACGCTCGCTTGAGCATGGTGTAGGCGTGCTCGGACTGCGCGACCACCATCACCCCGGACGTGCCGACGTCGAGCCGGTGCACGATCCCCTGACGTTCGTGCGCGCCGGAGGTGGAGATGCGGTACCCGGCCGCGGCCAGCCCGCCCACCACTGTCGGCCCGGTCCAGCCGACACCGGTGTGCGCGGCGACGCCGACCGGTTTGTCGACGGCGACGATATCGTCGTCGGCGTAGAGGATCTTCATCCCCTCTACCGGCTCGGCGTCGATGGTGAGCTCGCGCTTCGGCTCGGGGAACACCACCTCGAGCCAGGCACCCGCGGTCAGCCGATCCGATTTACCGGCGGCCACACCGTCCAGCTGCACCGAACCCTCTTCGGCCAGCGCCGCCACCGCGGTGCGCGACAGGCCGAGCAGCCGCGACAGGCCCGCGTCTACCCGCATGCCGTCGAGCCCATCGGGCACCGGCATGGTCCTGGTTTCCCTCACGCCGCGCTCCCCTCGCCGGCCTTCGCCGATTCGCCGTCGGTGGTTGTGTCGGTCGGCTCGGCAGCGCTGGTCGTCGCCGCTTTCGGGCCGGTATCCGGCGCATCGCCTGCGGGGCCCGTTGAACCGGGTTCGTCGTCGGCATCGCGGTCGGCGGTCTCGGAATCGGCGGCCGCGGACCCCGTGTCAGCGGTGTCGGTCTCAGCCGAATCCTCACCGCGTCCGATCCTGTTTCCGTTGGGCTCGAACCCGAACACCGTGAGCACGACAAGCAGGATGGCACCGCACACGATGGCCGAATCGGCGACATTGAACACCGGCCACCAGCCGACCGCGACGAAGTCGACCACATGACCCTGCAACGGCCCCGGCGATCGGAACAACCTGTCCACCAGGTTGCCGAGCGCACCACCGAGCACCATGCCGAGGCCGATGGCCCACCACATCGAGCGCAGCGTCCGGCCGATGCGGATCACCCCGATCACCACGGCGGTCGCGACCAGCGTCAACAGCCATGTCATTCCGGTCGCCATGGAGAAGGCCGCGCCCGGATTGCGCACCAGGCTCAGCCGCGCGAAATCGCCGATGAGATACACCGGCTCGCCGGGGGTCAGCGTGGCGACCACGATGATCTTGGTGAGCAGATCGAGCGCGAACAGCACCGCCGCGATCACCAGCAACAGCCGCAGTCGCTGCGGTGGGCGCGCCGGAGCCTCGGGGGGCTGGTCGGCGGTGCTTGGCTCGGGTGGCCGGTCGTCACTCACGCCGACCATCATCTCTCGAGGCGCGAACGACGCTGTGCTGTGGTCACCGCATGTCCCAGCGGATCCTCAGGATCCGGGCGCCGCACGTCCCAGCTGACACTCAGGAAGCGGTCGTAGTCTGTTGCTCGTGACGGTGTTGTCTTCTCCCCACGCACCCCGGATCGCGCGTTCCGGAGTGCTGATCATGGTGCTCGCGGTCGGGTTGTCGGCATTCGGTGTCGGTTGCAGCGACGGTTCCGAGCCGTCGTCGGAGGCCGAGGGCACCGAGCCGCTCGGTATCGGGCGCGAAGTGACTGTGCCGATCGCCGCCGCGGTGGCCACGGTCGATTCGCCGGGCAGCGAGCCGCGCAGCTCGCTGCGCGCGGGTTTCCCGGACGGCACCGTGCAGGAGGTGACGCTGCGCACCGATCACCGCATCCAGCAGCAGATCAACGATCAGCCCGCCCGTGACTTCTCCAATCCGGCGCTGACCATCCCGTTGACAGCGCGCACCGGCGCCGAGGGCGTCGACCTCACCCTCGGCGCCGTCACCACCCCCGATCCGTCGTTATCGGAGGCGCTGACGGCCGCCGACGGTTCGCACGCCGGTTTGGATATGAGCGAATTCGGCTCGATCACCGCGTTGCGCCTTGCCCCCTCACCGGATACCTCCAACTCGGCGCGCGCCGCGATCGAGCAGGCGTTCTATCAGGCGGTGTACCAGTCGATCACGCTCCCGGACGAGCCGGTCGGTGTGGGCGCGGTGTGGACGGTGCGGCAGGAGGTGACCGGCGGGGTGTCACTCGATCAGGTGACCACCGCGACGTTGACCGAACGCGACGGGAACCGGCTCACCATCGACCTGGCGGTCGCCCAGACACCGAAGTCGCGGATCTGGAATCTGCCCAACGAGGCGGGCACCCTCCAGATCGAGGACTACATGATGACCGGCGCGGGCACGATCATCGTCGATCTCGGCCTGCCGCTGCCGGTGTCAGGGGCGATCGATATCGGTGGGCAGCAGTCCTACCTCGATCCGCGCACAGATACGCGGCTGCGTCAGACGATCAGCACCCGGGTGTCCTGGGGCGAGTGAGGCCGCCGCGTGTCGCGATCGGTGTTGTTTGTCGGTGCCCGGGCCTAGGCTCGGAACCGTCCGACAACCGATCGAGACCCAGGAGGTCTTGCGATGTCCGATGTCTCCCCGATTCCCGAGGGCTATCCCCGTATCTGTCCCGGCCTCGCCATAGACGGCGCCGCCGAGGCGATCGAGTTCTACAAGAAGATTTTCGGCGCCACCGAGCGCATGCGTATGCCGCGCCCGGATGGCAAGGTCGCCCACTGTGAACTGCTGGTCGGCGACTCCGTGCTCATGCTCGGTGATCCGTCTCCGGAAATGAACTTCCGCGACCCGAAGACCGTCGGCGGCACCCCGGTCAATTTCAATATCTATCTGCCCGACTCCGACGCCGCCTACAACGCGGCCATCGCCGCAGGCGCCACCGCGATCACCCCCGTGGAAACCCAGTTCTACGGCGACCGCTCGGGCAGCTTCACCGACCCGTGGGGCCACCAGTGGACAGTCTCCACCCACGTCGAGGACGTCGCCCCCGACGAAATGGAACGACGCATGGCCCAGTTCACCTGAGCTTCCCGACGTCAACGCGTGGACCCGGCCGCGGCACGATCCGCAGCCGGGTTCCGCGCGTCGCTCAGGCCGCCCCGCCAGGGGACGCGGGGATGAGCTTGTGGTCCTCGTCGCGCAGTGAGGCGGTGACCCACCAGGCCGCCTCGACCAACACGATGCCGACCGCACCGCAGATCACCGCGGCGGTGGTGAGCGAGACGTTGGACGGGTCGAGTTTGAAGAACTCCCTGGTGAACGGAATGCTGAACAGCAGCAGGTAGGCCAGCACCGACGCCGCCAACAGCACCACCTTCCACCACACGTACGGCCGCGCCACGATGGCAAGCACCCAGACCGCGATCATGATCAGGGTGATGAGCGCGGTGGTGCCCGCCTGCACGGTCTGCTCCTCGGTGGCTTCCGGTCCCGCATAGGCGATCAGATAGGCCACGAAGGTGGCCACACCGATCACCACACCCGACGGGATCGCCAACCGCATCACCCGGCCAACGAAACCGGTTCGCGCCCGCTCGTTGTTCGGCGCCAGCGACAGGATGAACGCCGGAATGCCGATGGTGAACCAGGCGGCGATGGTGACATGGCGCGGCAGGAACGGGTACCCGATCGGCTCGTAGTCGAAGATCTGCGAGCCGACACCGGCCAGGCCGACCAGGAAGGCCAGCAGCACCGAGTACACGGTCTTGGTGAGGAACAGATTCGAGACCCGCTCGATATTGCCGATAACCCGGCGACCCTCCCCCACCACGTATGGCAGGGTCGCGAACTTGTTGTCCAACAGCACGATCTGGGCGACCGCGCGGGTGGCGGGGCTGCCCGAACCCATTGCGACGCCGATATCGGCGTCCTTGAGCGCGAGGACATCGTTCACGCCGTCACCGGTCATGGCGACGGTGTGCCCGCGTGATTGCAGCGCACCGACCATGGCGCGCTTCTGATCGGGACGCACCCGGCCGAAGGTCGTCTGCTCGTCGAGCACGTCGGCAAGTGCCGCGCGGTCCTCCGGCAGTCCGCGCGCGTCGACCGCATGGTCGCCGCCGGGCAGGTCGAGCGAGGAGGCCACCGCACCGACCGACACCGCGTTATCGCCGGAGATGACCTTGATCGACACGTCCTGGCTCGCGAAATAGTCCAGGGTCTCGCGGGCGTCCGGGCGCACCTTCTGCTCCAGCACCACCAGCGCGACCGGAGTCACGGTGCCGGGGGCGTCGGGTGCGTCGACGGGACGGTCCCCGCGCGCGAGCAACAGGATGCGCAACCCGGAGGCACCAAGCTCCTCGGCCACCCGCGCGTCCTCCGAGCCGGGATCCAGCAGCACATCCGGCGCGCCCAGCAGCCAGTCACCGTGCTCGCCGTAGGAGAACCCGCTCCATTTCTTGGCCGAGGAGAACGGCGCGACCGCGGTGTACTGCCAGTCCGGCCGTTCGGGCAGCCCCTCGGCGATCGCCTGCACGCTGGCGTTCGGGCGCGGATCGTCACCGGCCATAGCGGCCAGCGCCCGCCGTACCTCGGCGTCGTCGGCCGAGCCGAGCACCTTGATATCGGCGAGCCGCATACCGTTCTCGGTCAAGGTGCCGGTCTTGTCCGCGCACACCACATCGACCCGGGCCAGGCCCTCGATCGCGGGCAGTTCCTGCACCAGGCATTTGCGCCGGCCGAGCCGCACCACGCCGACGGCGAACGCGATCGAGGTCATCAGCACCAGGCCCTCGGGGACCATCGGCACCAGCGCCGCCACCATGCCGGTGACCGCGGGCCGCCACGACTGGCCACTGGAGAACAGCTGGTTGTAGATGATCAACGCACCGGCGGGGATCAGCAGGTAGGTGATGACCTTGAGAATGGTGTTGATGCCATTGCGCAGTTCGGAATTGACCAGGGTGAACTTGCTGGCTTCCTCGGCCAGCTCGGCCGCATAGGCGTCCCTGCCGACCTTGGTGGCGCGGTAGGCGCCGGACCCCGACACCACATAGCTGCCCGAGAGCACCTGTGCGCCCAGCTCCTTGTGCACCGGGTCGGCTTCACCGGTGAGCAGCGATTCGTCGACCTCGAGCAGTTCGGATTCGGCGACCTCACCGTCGACCACGATCTGATCGCCGGGGCCGAGCTCGATCAGCTCGTCGAGCACCACATCCTTCGGTGCGATCTGCTCGGACTGCCCGTCACGGCGCACCGTCGGCTTGGCCTGGCTGACGATCGCCAGCTGATCGAGGGTGCGTTTGGCGCGGATCTCCTGAATGATGCCGACCGCGCTGTTGGCGACGATGAGCAGACCGAACATGCCGTCGATCACCGAGCCGGTGGCCATCACCAGCACGAACAGCACGCCGAGGATGGCATTGATCCTGGTGAAGACGTTGGCGCGGACGATATCGCGCACCGAGCGGCTGGCCCGGTCAGGGACATCATTGGTGCGGCCGTCACGACGGCGCTCGGACACCTCGGCAGCGGTCAGCCCGGTCGAACGCGGCGCCTGCACGGATATCGACATGGCTGCCAGCCTAAGCGACGGCCGACCACGCAGCCCTTCTCAGCGCGCACGACCGGGCCCACGTGCCCGCCAGAAGCGATGCGGCGGTAGGGGTCAGCGCGAAGTGCCGTCGGACGAGTGCGGGCCAAGCCGATCCCGTGTGTCGGGTTAGGTGTCGCAACGTAGGCGGTGCGGGCTCGTTCCCCGCATTCTTCGCGCTCCCGGCCATGCCCCAGGCAACTTCTTGCTACAGTCGTAGCAACGGGCTACGCTCGTAGCATGAGTGCACTGCCTGCCCGGGAGCTTCGTAATCACACCGCTGATGTGCTCCGTCGCGTCGAAGCGGGTGAGGAGTTCGAAATTCTGAAGGACAACCGGCCAGTCGCGAAGATCATTCCACTCCCCCGGCGGCGCCGGTGGGTGCCCGCCGCGGAGATCACTCAGGAGTTGCTGCGGCTTGGGCCGGACACCACGGGATTCGCCCAAGAGCTGCGGGAGACCTTGCCCGACACGACCGACGACCTGCCGTGGTAGGCGCGCAGCGAGCGATCGCCGACACTTCGATATTCATCGGTTTGGAAGCCAAGCGATACGACTCGTCCCGATTCGAGGACTACGAGTGGGGGGTCTCGGTGATCACGCTGGGTGAACTGCGACTCGGGGTGATCAACGCTCGCGATCCTGAATCCGCGGCCCGCAGGTTGTCCACATACCAGCTCGCACAGCGATTCGAGCCGATCGAGGTGGACGAAATGGTCGCGGAGACATGGGCACTGCTCGTCTCCCGCTTGCGCGCAGCAGGACGAAGAGCACCGATCAACGACAGCTGGATCGCCGCTACCGCACTGGCACACGGCATTCCTGTCGTCACCCAGGATGGCGACTACGACGATATGCCCGACCTTCAGGTCATCAAACTCTGAACCGATGCCCACCTCGCGGTGGGCCGGTTTCGCACTCGTCTGGGCGGCGCTTGCGGTGTTCACCAGGTATGCGTCGGTCTGCGTGCGCAGGCGAACCCGCGCCACCGAACTGGTCGATCCCGCCCCGGCGACCCCGGCCCTCGACCGGCCGCGCGCTGAGGTCGGTTCAGGGCAACGATCGCTCCGGTCGCCCGGCCGACTGTGAAACCACACAGAAAAGGGGCGCGACGAGCTCGTTTCGGTTAGATTCTCCGCGATTCGATCCCGGCATCACGTCGGGATCACCATGGAGCGCACTGATATCGGAGGTCGGACGGCTGTGAACGACGAGATCCTGGACCGGGCCGCGGGAGCACTAGTCGGCAGCGCCGCCGGAGACGCGCTGGGCGCAGGCTACGAATTCACCCATCCCGGCCCTGACTCGGAGATCGGCATGATCGGCGGCGGAGTCTTCGGCTGGGCGCCGGGCCAATGGACCGACGACACTTCGATGGCCATGGCGATCGCGCTGGCGGCCGATAAGTCCGCTGGGGGCATCGATCTGGACGAGGTGGCGGCGGGGTTCATGCGGTGGTGGGATTCGCAGCCGCCGGATGTCGGGGTGCAGACCTCGAAGGTGCTCGGTGCGGGACCGGCCACGGCCCGCGATATGCAGGCGGTCGCCATGTCCCTGCCAGGGCTGACCGGCGGTAACGGCTCCCTGATGCGTACCGGGCCGGTCGCCCTTGCCTTCCTCGACCGGCCGGAGGAATGCACGCGAGTGGCGGGGACGATCGGCCTGCTCACCCATCACGACCAACAGGCCATCGAGGCGTGCGAGATGTGGAGCCACGCCATCCGGCACGCCGTCGTGGAGGCCGGCTTCGACGGCGTCCGCGAGTACGCCGCACGCTGCCCAGCCGCCGACTACTGGATGCCGCTGCTCGATCAGGCCGAAACCGGTACGCCGCAGGACTTCCCGAAGAACGGCTGGGTCGTACACGCCCTGCAGACCGCGTGGTGGGCCATCACCACCACCGAACAGTCGGGGCCCGAACACCTTCCGCGCGCGCTGGAACGGTGTGTGCGCGCCGGCGGCGATACCGACACCACCGCGGCCATCGCTGGTGCGCTACTCGGCGCCCGCTGGGGAGCGTCGGCGGTGCCCGCCGAGTGGCGCCGGATACTGCACGGCTACCCGGGGTTGACCGGCGACGATCTGGTCGTGCTCGCACATCGGATCGTGCTGAAGAACGCGGGCTAGCCGGCACGCGCGCCGGACTCGGTTGTGGTGGGCGGGATCTGCGCCCACCACAACCGACCTCAGAACGAGGTGATGATGTGGCCCGGCGTCCACGTCCCCGAACGCCGCACCTGTTCGACGGAAACCCGCGCCGCTTCGGCGTCCGGGTCGATCGGGATGTACTGCTCGATCGAGCCCCAGTCCTTGTCCCAGTCATGGTTCAGGTAGGCGGGCAGGGTTCGTGCGGTGAACAGCAACTGGGTCCAGCCGAGCGGGCCGCCGCCGTCGTGGGCCTGCCACATATTGGTGATGGCGGCGCCGCCGCGGTCGGGCAGGATCCGGTACTGCGGCAGTTCTGAGACGCCGTAGCGGGTGGGCAGATGGTTCTGGCACGGGAAGTTCAGCCCGACCGACCAGTCCAGCAGCACCGGTGTCTGTGAACCGAGCAGCTGGTTGATCGTGGTCGTCTGCGGAACCCGCGGCGGGGTGACAGCCAGCCACTGGTCGCCGCCCAGATCCTTGTCCTCGGCGACCAGCCGCACCACATCGGCATCACCGGGCAGCTGATCCAGCGGCACGCGCACATTGCGCCACACCGGTGCGGGGCCGATATCGAGTGGCATGACCATGCCCCGCGGCGCCACGCTGCCATCGGGCTGGGTGGTGCCGTATTCGAGTTCGAGCCGCTGACCCGGGCGCTCCACACCGTCGGCGTCCACCGAACGAATCCGGCCGGCCACCGCGATGGCAATGATGTCGCCGCGGCTGCCGTCGACGACCTCGGGTAGCTGATACCAGCCGGTGGTCAGCGCGGCCGGACCCTGGTCGGCGGGGCTGTAGGTACCGAGCACCGGGGTCGTGGCCGGTTCGAGTCCGAATGGCAGCGGGACACTGCTGCCGTTCACACCGCTGCCGGTCGAGGTCTCGGAGGTCGAACCCGCCGATGCCTGCGCATCGCGAATCTCGTCCGGATCCGACGACACGGTATTGGCCCGGCCGGTACTGGTTTCGACTTCCTCGGAGACCAGCACGGGGGCGACACCGTTCGGAGTGAATCCGGCCGATTCGGTGCCGGAAAGGGCGGCGGCGGGATCACCGGACAGCGGGCGCAGCATCGACGCATTCGGATTCGGCTCGACGAGCACATCGTCGGCCAGACCGCACCCGCCCGAGAACGTCGCCGCCAGATTCGATTTCGCCAGCGAATACGCCGGGTACTGGGAGACGGCGGCCTTGGCGAACGAGGCCACCTCGAACACCACCATGGCGGCGGCCACGATCATCAGCACCGGTACCCGGGCGAAGCGTCCGGTCACCGAATCCGGCGCCGGGTCGGCGGCGGGACGGATATGGAACCAGGCGGCCACCGCCAGCGCGAGCACCGTCAGGCCCATCAGGAACGTCGAGATGCCGAAGCCCGCGACCGAGGGCGGCTTGTCCCACCACGGGATCCCCCACGACGACACGTACCAGTAGCCGTTGGCGGCGACGAAACTCATGGCCAGGGTAAAGAACACTGCCGCAGCGAACAGCGCCCGGTTGCGCACCGGACGCATCACCTTCGCACTCACCGCGACGGCGGTGAGTGCCGCGGCACACGCGGCCAGCCCGGCGAACACGCCGAACTGGTGATTCCACTTCGTCGGCGCGAACATCATCAGCAGCATGGCGCCGAAGGTGATGCCGATGATGCGCCGCGACGGCCCGGCCGCGGTGCCGGGGATGTGTCCTCCGCGGCGCAGCATGGTGACCACGCAGACCAGCAGACACAGGAACATCAGGAACACACCGAAGCGGCGCGTGAGCCAGCCGTCACCGCTGGGCTGGATCAGGTACTGGTAGCGGAGGTATTCGAAGAACCAGGATTCGCCGGGGCCGATCCGGTCGTGCACGTACAGCATCTCGGTGAACGCGGTGAAGGTCCGGTCGGCGAAGATCACCGGCAGCACAACCACCCCGACCGCGAGCAACGGCAGCAGCTGCGCCAGGTAACCGACGGTCTTGGCGCGGTGCACTATCACCGCCGTCATGGCGCGCGCACCGGCGATCAGCGCGGCCACACAGATCACACCTGATGGTGCGGCGGTCAATGTCATCGCGGCAATGAGAATCGCCAGCGCCGCGGGTAGCAGACGACGGGTGGCGATGGCGCGCTCGACCGACACCCAGGTGAGAATCACTCCGGTCGCGACCACGAACTCGGCGCGCAGACCGTTGTTGTAGGGCAACCAGAACGCCAGGAACACCAGTGCGGTCGTCCACACCGCGATCTTGCTGCCACGCACCGCGGCACCGAGTCGCGGCAGCACCTCACGGCTGATCACCCACCAGCAGACCAGCGCGGACAGCAGCACCGGCAGCCGCACCCAGGTACTGGCGACCGACACATGCGTCATCCAGCCGATCACGTCGGTGTAGGGCGTGTAGAAGGGCGCCTCGTCGACGGAGAACCAGCGGTAATAGTTCGACATGTAGCCCGAACTCTGGGCGCCGCGCGCCATCCCGAGGATGTAACCGTCGTCGGAGGTGTTGGCGCCGATGAAATGCCACACCAGCAGCGTCGCGAACACAACCCAGTCGACCGGTTTCAGCCGCCACCAGCGCGAGGGCAGGAACCGCCGGGACGAGCGCCCGTCGGTCCGATCGAGCCGGTACAACGCCACCAGCGACACCAGCGCCGCCAGCACGGCGAGCACGATGACGACGAGCTTGAGCGGCGTCGGCGAGGTGGCGTACCGCGAATCGACCTCGACATCGACGCGCATGCCCTCGGGCGCGGCGCCGGCGAGATCGCTGAACACACCGACCACCTGCGGTCGCACATCGCGTTCGACGACCGCACCCGCCGGTCCCGCACCGGTCACCGCGATCTCGGATCGCGTCGTCGACACGTCGATCGACAGCGCGCAGGCCTGGTCACGAACCTCGGCCAGCGGCGCCGACCACAGCAGCGTGTTGCGCGACACCGCATCGACACGACCCGGACGCTCGGGCGTATCGGCGACGACCTTGAGGACGAAGCCGTAGCGCTCCATATCCGCCGACTGTCGCGGAATGGTCGACGCCACGACGCCGCCCGTGCCTGCCAGCTGCGAGATCGCGGCACACGGAATCTCGGCGGTCAGCCCGATCGGCGCGTAGGACACCAGCGGAGCCTCGATACTGCGGGCCGCCTCGTTCTGCGGCCAGCTGACCGTCGCCGCGTCCATCCGCACCGGCAGGAACGGAACGGCCAGCGCACACAGCGCACCGATGAGTGCGGCGACAATCGCGACCTGCCGGGCCCAACCACCGCGATCGGGTTGCGCCGGACGGGGATCGGTCGTCTCGCCGGGCCGCTCGCCCGCCCACACCATCGTGTCAGCCACGGAGCTCGATACTAGCGGGTAGTGCTGTGCGTCGGTCCCGGCCTCGATCGGGGTGGCGGCCGGCACGGAGACCAGCGGGTTCGGTCGAGTCACGGAGATCGAGCCGCTGACGGAACAACGGCCGGTGCCCATATCGGGCACCGGCCGTTGTTCGAGTTCTCGGGTGGTGACCCGGTCAGGCGGCGGGGCAGGCCGCCGACTGCAGGTTGGCCAGCGCCAACATGTCGCAGGCCCACTTCTGCTGGACCTTCCACTTGCCGTCCTCGGCGACGAACGGCACCTGGACCGGGTTCGCCTGACCGTTGATCACGAAGTTCGCGTCGGCGCTCACGGTGTCGCCAAGGGCGGTCACCCTGATGACCTCGATGGTGGCGCCGGACTGCTGGTAGGCCTGCGTCAGCGTGCCCGGCAGGTTCGGATCTGCTTCGGCGCCCTGGATTCCGTCCAGCTTCTCTTCGTTCGGCACGTTCGGGTCGAGCGCCCGCTGCAGCTGAGCGTTCAGCTCCTCGGCGGTGGGAACCGGCGGCAGGTCGGCCGCAGCAGCGTCGGTCGTCGACTGGCTGGTGGTGGTCGACTTGGCCGGCTTGTCCGAATCCTTGTCGTCGCTACCACACGCGGTCATGGTCAGCGCGGCGGCAATGGCCAGACCCGCGATGGCGATGCGTCCGGTCTTACGAAGCTTCAACTGCTCGTCCTTTGCGTTCGAGTGGGGTTGTGTCGTTGGCACTATGGCAGCCCCGCCCGACCGGCGACGCTGCACGAGGTACCAAGGCTACCCGTCGGTCGGACCGGCGAGCACTCGTCAGTCCAGACTCGACAGCGGATCGGCCCGGGACAGACCGGGATCCTCTGCCGCGAACGTACGCGCCGGGCCGGGACCCGTCGAGCGCGTCTCGAACCGCACCGTCACTCGTCCATGCCCCGCACCCTGTACCCAGCCGTGGCCGAAGTCCGGATGTCGCACGTCGGTGCCGGGCTGCCATGGCAGGGGGTCATCGGGTGGCACCGTTTCGTCCATCCAGCCGGGCGGCGCGCCGACCGGCGACACCGCGCCCCCGTCAGCAGTCGGCGGCGACCCCTGGTAGCCATTGCGTCCGGCGGCCGTGACCGTGGTGAACGCGGGCTCCTCGACAACCACCGCATCGTCCCGTCCGACGGCTCCGAGCTCCGGCATCCGGTCCAGTTCGGGGAACAGCGATTCCTGGCGCACATCCGACAGGCCCGCGTAGCCGACGCCGACAAGACGGATCGGGCCGAGTTCCTGCGGGTCGATGGCGGAACGTTGGGCGGCGGCGGTGAGGGTGGCGAGGTCTTCGGTGGCGTAGGGCAGGGTGAAGGACCTGGTGACGATGCTCATGTCGGACTTCTTGAGTTTGAGCACCACGGTGCGGGCGGCGCGACCGTCACGACCGAGGCGTCGATGCGCGGACGCCGCCATGTCCTCGATCGCCAGGCGCAAGCGGTCCAGGGTGACGATGTCGTGTTCGAAGGTGGTCTCGGCGCTGATCTGTTTGGCCTCTGCCCGTTCTGCGACGGGCCGGTCGTCGATACCGCGCGCCAGTCGGTGCAGCGCGGCGCCGATGCTGGAACCGAGGATCGACACCGCCTCCGCCTCCGGGAGCGCCGCGAACGCGCCGACGGTCTCGATACCGAGCGAACGCAATTTCGCATCGGCGACCGGCCCGATCCCCCACAGCTTGCGTACCGGCAGGGCGGCAAGCATCTGCTGTTGTTCGGCGGGCGACACCACCCGGATGCCGTCGGGTTTGGCGAGGCCGGAGGCGATCTTGGCGAGCTGCTTGCCGGAACCCGCACCGACCGAGGCGACCAGCCCGGTGCGTTCACGCACCAGCGCCCGCAGCTCGGCACAGAACTCCCGTACCCGCGTCACCGAGGCACCCGCCAGTTCTTCGGGTTCGCCGAAGGCCTCGTCGAACGACAATGTCTCCAGGACCGGGATGCGGCTGCGCAGCGCGTCGAACACCCGCCCGCTCATCACCCCGTACACCGCACCGCGTGGCGGCACCACCACCGCCGTCACCCCGACCAGCCGCCGGGCCTGATGCATCGGCATCGCCGACCGCGCCCCGTACACCCGCGCCTCATAGCTGGCTCCGGCGACCACTCCCCGCCCCCCGGTACCACCGACGAGTACCGGCCTGCCGCGCAAGGTCGGCCGGGTGAGTTGTTCACAGGAGGCGAAGAACGCGTCCATGTCGATGTGCAATACCCACCGCCGGGAAGTGACCGCCCCCGGATCGGCCGCCGGGTCGGTGAATGCGACCGGATGCTGACCGCTCACCAGCGTTTCGCCAGCGGTTGGCTGGTCCCGGCGCCGCTCTCCCGCCCCGGCCGTCCGCCGACCGCGACGGCCCACACCCGAGCGGCAACGTTCGGGTCGACGTTCCCAGTGGATCTGTCAGCCCGGACACGTGGCGGCCCAGCGCCGATCAGGCCCGCGCCCGGATGTGACGTGCCGCGCTCGATGACGGTCCCCGGACTGGCGCACATGACCGGGAATTTACGCCCGAGCACCGACAGGTTGCCCCGGATCACGTGTGGAACCCCGGGACGCCGGTCGGATGCCGATCCGTCGCTGTGGATTGACTGTGGATTCCTGATCGCCCTGAATTCCGGCGGAACCGCTCGTGACCAGCCCTGATTCCAGCGGGTCCAGCACCGAGGAACCGCCGATTCGGCCCGGGGATCGGACTCGTCGTGGGCCGGGATATGTGATGATCGGTCCATGATGATCCGCAAGGCTGTGATTCCCGCTGCCGGTATCGGTTCCCGCCTGCTACCGCTGACCAAGGCGATCCCCAAGGAGATGCTGCCGGTCGGCGACAAGCCGGTGATCGAGCACACCGTGCGCGAACTGGTCGCTTCCGGGATCACCGATATCACCATCGTGGTCAGCGGCGGTAAATCGCTGATCCAGGACCACTTCCGGCCCAATCCGGCGCTGGTGGCGCAGTTGCGCGCCGATGGCAAGACCGCCTATGCCGACGCGGTCGAGGAGGTGGGCGAGCTCTCGCGGGCCGGTCACATCACCTACCTGGACCAGCACGGCCCCTACGGTAACGGCACCCCGGTGCTCAACGCCGCCCGCGCGCTCGGCGACGAGCCCATGCTGGTGTTGTGGCCCGACGACGTCTTCGTCGCCGACGTCCCGCGCGCCCAGCAGCTGATCACCGCCTACGAAACCACCGGCTGCCCGGTGCTGGCGCTGATGCCGATGGATCCGAACGAATCGCAGCGCTACGGCGTGCCGATGGTGCATGAGGACCTCGACAACGGTCTGCTGCGCATTTCCGGGCTGATGGAGAAGCCGAAGCCGGAAGACGCGCCCTCGGCGTACGCGGCGATCGGCGGGTACGTGGTGACTCCCGGCATCATCGAGGAGCTGCGCCAGCAGACCGAACGCTGGTACACCCATCGCACCGGCGAGGTCTACCTCACCGACGCCATCAACGCCTTCGCCACGGCGCACGCCGTCTATGGACAGGTCATCCAGGGCCGCTGGTACGACACCGGCAATCCGGCCGACTACCTGGTGGCCCAGTTCGCTTCGGCGCTGGCACATCCCGACTACGGCCCGCGGCTGCGCCAGCTCGTCGACTGAGCGCACACGTCACGACATCGCGCACGGCTCGGCCGCCGGGGACGTTTCCCTCGGCGGCCCTTGCCCTTGCCCTCCGGAGTGATCAGAAGCGCCGGATGCTGTAGATCTCGAACTCACTCAACGGCGCCAGACCCACGGGGACACCGCGTCCGTAGGCGTTGAAGATCTGACCGAACCCTGCGTAGATCCCGACGTGCGAGGCATCGGCGTTGAGGATCACCACATCGCCGGGCGACAGCGCGTACCGCGGGACCTTGGCGCCTACCTCGGCCTGTTCCCAGGTCGTGCGCGGTAGCCGCACCCCGACCTGCCCGAATGCCCATTGGACCAGTGCCGAGCAGTCCCACGAATGGGGGCCTTCACTGCCCCATTCGTAGGGTTTGCCGGTTTGGGTGACGGCCGCGGCGAGCGCGCCGAGGCCGGCCGCGCTCGGTAGTGGCAGTGCGGCCGAACCGCTGGAACTGCCGGAGCCGGAACCCGATCCGGAACCGGAGGACGACCCGGAGTCGCCGCTACCGGAGGAGCTTCCGGTATCGGCCGTGGCGGGCCCGGTCAGGAGGCATGCCGCGAGGGCGGCGAAGCAGAGTCCGGTGAGTATCCGGCGCAGCGGGGTTCTCGTCACGTGCTCGCCCTTCGGTCGGCCCGGCCGACGAGCCGCCCACCGGGACGCGTATCAGGTAGAACAATCCGTACCGATAGTCACTGCGGCACCAGCAGGATCATGTGCCCCAGCAGCAACAGCCCTGATTGTGCCGCGCCGGAAATTGGCACACCTCGACTTCAGCAAATCTTCAGTGTGTGATTTACATCACTTTCATACCGCGGCACGTCTCTGTTGAGCAGGTCGCCGGCCAGACCACCCGACCCACCGCGCCCGGCACGGCAGCGATCCGGCGCCGGCATCCGAACGCGGTATCGCCCGATTCGCCACACTCACCCCCGGACCCGACCAGCGCAAACCACCTCTCAGCCCGCAGGCCCGCCAACGCGAGACCCGGCGTGGGTGACGGTTCACGCCGCCACCCACATCAGGCAAGTTCACACCTTCGCGACCTCCGCGCGGACCCCGCCGACCAGTTCGGCGGCACCAGTGCCCGCGGTACCGAATGTCAGCTCGGTAGCCAGGATTTCGCCGGCGATCAGATCCCGATGAGTCTGCGCCCACGCCTGCCGGTCCTCAGGCACCTCGAGCACCACTCTGATCCGGTCGGACACCTCGAGGCCGAGCGATTTGCGAGTCTCCTGCAGATCGCGGATCAGGTCGCGGGCCCAGCCCTCGGCCTCCAGTTCCTCGGTGACCACCGAGTTCAGCACCACCAGACCGGCATTGCCCGGCAGGGCCGCGGTGGACTCCGGTTCGGCCGCCACCAGGCGCTGGGTGTACTCCTCCGGCAGGAGCTCGATCCCGGCCGCACTCACCACGCCGTCGGCGTTCTCCGACCACTCGCCGGCCTTGACCGCCTTGATCACCGTCTGCACATCCTTACCGAGGCGCGGGCCTGCGGCACGGGCGTTGACGACCAGCTCGAAGCGGCCGTGCACGGCGACGTCGGTGGTCAGATCCACCTTCTTGACGTTCACCTCGTCGGCGATGATGTCGGCGTAGGGTGCCAGCCGCTCGGCGTCACCCGCGGCGATGGTCACCTCCGCCAGCGGCAGCCGCACCCGCAGGTTCTGCGCCTTCCGCAGGCTCAGCACCGTCGAGCACACCGTGCGCGCCTCATCCATCGCCGCCACCAGCTCCGGATCGTGCGGCAGCTCGTCGGCGGCGGGCCAATCGGTCAGGTGCACCGAGCGACCACCGGTCAGCCCGCGCCAGATCACCTCGGAGATCAAGGGCAGCAGCGGAGCTGCGAGCCTGCTGGTCACCTCCAGCACGGTGTGCAGGGTGTCGACCGCGTCGCGATCCTCTTCCCAGAACCGCGACCGCGACCGGCGCACGTACCAGTTGGTCAGCGCATCGGCGAAGGTGCGCAGCTCATCGCACGCGCCCGCGATGTCGTAGGCGTCGAGCGCCTCGGTGACCGTATCCCTGGTCGCGGCGAGCTTGGCCAGGATGTAGCGATCGAGCACATGTGCCGAATCCGTGCGCCACACACCCGGTTTCGAGGCGTACAGCTGCAGGAACGTCCACGCGTTCCACAGGGGGCGCAGCGCATGGCTCACACCCTCGCGGATACCGCGCTCGGTGACGATGAGGTTGCCGCCACGCAGGATCGGCGAGCTCATCAGGAACCAGCGCATCGCATCGGAGCCGTCGCGGTCGAACACCTCCTTCACGTCCGGGTAGTTGCCCTTGGACTTGCTCATCTTCAGCCCGTCGTCACCGAGCACGATTCCGTGCGCGGCAACGGTTTTGAACGCCGGGCTGTCGAACAGCGCGGTGGACAGCACATGCAGCGTGTAGAACCAGCCGCGGGTCTGGCCGTTGTACTCGACGATGAAGTCGCCGGGGAAGTGGCTGTCGAACCAGTCCTTGTTCTCGAACGGGTAGTGCACCTGGGCGTAGGGCATCGATCCCGACTCGAACCAGCAGTCGAGCACCTCGGGCACCCGGCGCATGGTCGACTTGCCGGTCGGGTCGTCCGGGTTCGGGCGGGTGAGATCATCGATCATCGGCCGGTGCAGATCGGTCGGGCGCACGCCGAAGTCACGTTCGAGCTCGTCGAGCGAACCGTAGACGTCCAGGCGCGGATAGGCCGGATCATCGGAGACCCACACCGGGATCGGGCTGCCCCAGTACCGGTTCCGGCTGATGTTCCAGTCGCGCGCACCTTCGAGCCACTTACCGAACTGACCGTCGCGGATGTGCTCGGGCACCCAGGTGATCTGCTTGTTCAGCTCGACCATCCGGTCACGGAACTGGGTGACCGCCACGAACCAGGACGGCACCGCCATGTAGATCAGCGGCTGACCCGAACGCCAGCTGTGCGGGTAGGAGTGCTCGATGGTCTCGTGCCGCAGCAGTTTTCCCGCCGCCTTGAGATCCTTGATGATCACCGGGTTGGCGTCGAAGACCATCAGGCCCTCGTACGGCGGCACCATCGAGGTGAACTTGCCACCCGGATCCAGTGGCTGCACGATCTGGATGCCATTGGCCGAGGCGACATCCATGTCCTCCTCACCGAACGCGGGCGCCAGGTGCACCACGCCGGTACCCGAGTCGGTGGTGACATAGTCGGCCGAGAGCACCCGGTGCGCGTTCGGATGGCCGAGGAAGAAATCGAACGGCGGCTCGTAGGACAGCCCGACCAGTGCGGCGCCGTCGTACTCCGCGAGCACCTCCGGCTCCTCACCGAACTCGCGCGTGTAGTGCGAGACCCGTTCGGCGGCGAGCAGATAGCGCTTGCCGTCGGCCACCCGCAGATGCACGTAGCGCACATCGGGGTGCACGGCGACGGCAAGGTTCGACGGCAGCGTCCACGGCGTCGTGGTCCAGATCAGGGCGTTGGCGCCGTCGAGCCCGTGCAGTGGATGCTCGGCTGGCACCTTCAGCGCCATGTCCACGGTGACGGCCGGGTCCTGGCGCATCTTGTAAGCGTCGTCGAGGCGGGTCTCCTGGTTCGACAACGGAGTCTGCTCGTACCAGCTGTAGGGCAGCACCCGGAAACCCTGGTAGATCAAGCCCTTGTCGTAGAGGGACTTGAACGCCCACATGACCGACTCCATGAAGTCGAGATCGAGGGTCTTGTAGTCGTTGTCGAAGTCGACCCAGCGGGCCTGGCGGGTGACATAGTCACGCCATTCCCCGGTATATCGAAGTACCGACGTTTTACACGCGGCATTGAATTCCGCGAGTCCCATGGCGTCGATCTGTGATTTGTCCGTGATACCGAGCTGCTTTTCCGCTTCGATTTCCGCGGGAAGTCCATGACAGTCCCAGCCGAATCGCCTATCGACGCGCTTACCGCGCATCGTCTGGAAACGCGGGATCAGATCCTTCACATATCCGGTGAGCAAATGACCGTAATGTGGCAGACCGTTGGCAAACGGTGGCCCGTCGTAGAAGACGAACTCGTCGTCGCCCGAAGTGCCTTCCTGCGCACGGTTGTCGATGCTGGCACGGAAGGTGTCGTCGGCGGCCCAGGCGTCGAGCACGGCGCGTTCCAGGTCCGGGAACGATGCACCCGGCCCGGCGCCGAGGTCGACGCGGGGATATGCGCTGCTACTGGAAGTCTCGTCCGCCATCGCGGTGCGTCTCCTCGTGCCCGTGCGCCGTAGCGCAATCTCCTCGGCACGGGGACGACTCCGGCGCCCGATGCGCCGCAACCGCGGTACCACCCCGCTTGTCCTGGCGCCCAACCGGCGCCGGACCTCTCGTCACGAGCTGTGACGGGCTCTCCCGTTCGGTTCTAATGAGCGTGCCATGGCCCCTACCAGGGCGGACACACCGTTCTTCCGAAGACTCCCCGGTGATGGCCGGATCGACGCCGTATTCATGTTTGATTCTAACCAGTTCGGTCAAACCAGTATTTCGGGTGCCGCGACGAGGCGGCGGTCAGACGAACCGGCAAACGCTCAGCGCTTGGCATGCCTACCCTGCGGGGGCCGGTCGTCGCTTTCGGGTTTACGCATCGACAATGCGCTCACCAGCAACAACACAGCACCGACCACACACACCACGATGCAGCCCCACGCCCAGACCACCGAACCGGTGGTCAGTGCTGCTACCAGCAGGGCGAAGCCGATCGCGGCGAGGACAAGCGTCAAGACGAGCATGGTGACCCCCAGGGGATGCCAGGCGGCCCGACTGCGTCTGAGGTGTGGCTATTTGCCACCCTTGGCGAACGACGCGGGCGCGAGGTTGTTCGAAGCGGTGTCGAAGGCCTCGCCGCCGTCGACAGGCACCGCGGAACCGCGGTTCTCCAGCTCCTCGAGCTGCGATTCCAGATAGGACTTCAGTCGCACGCGGTACTCGCGCTCGAAGGTCTTGAGCTGCTCGATCCGGCTCTCCAGCACACTGCGCTGCTGGGTGATGGTCGCCATGATCTCGGTGTGCTTGCGCTCGGCGTCGGCCTGCAGGGCGTCGGCCTTCTCCTTGGCCTGCCGCAGCTGGTTGTCCGAGCGGGTCTGGGCGTCCGACAGCATCGCGTCCGACTTCTGACGGGCGTCGGCGATCATCGCCTCGGACCGGGTGCGGGCATCGCCGACGAGTCGCTCGGAATTTGCCCGCGCATTCGACAGCAAACTCTCGGACTCGCTCTTGGCGTCACTGGTGAGGCGATCGGCCATCTCCTGGGCGAGGCTGAGCACCTTGGCGGCCTGCAGGTTCGAGTCCGCACCCGCGGGATCCTTGGCAGCCGGCGCAGGCGCAGCAATCGGTGCCGGCGGCGCCGCCGGCACCGGCGGTTTCACCGGTTCTGGCGGAGGTGCCTGCTGGACCGGCTGTTTCGCGGTGGCAACCGCCGCGTTACCGCGATTCTTCTTCGCATCGGCCAGCTCGGAATCGAGCTCGGCAACCCGCTGGCGCAGATCCGCGTTCTCCTCGATCAGGCGAGAGAGCTCCTGCTCCACAAGATCCAGGAAGGCGTCTACCTCGTCTTCGTTGTAGCCGCGCTTCCCGATCGGCGGTTTGCTGAACGCGACGTTGTGCACATCGGCTGGGGTCAGCGGCATGGAAGGATCCCTTCACGCGTCTTTTGGAGATCTAGCAGATCTGGCGAGCTGTGTCCTCGGCCCATTCTGTCACACCGGGGCTACCGGCTGCCCGAGCCTGCTCACGATCGACATCAGGATGAAGACGATGAATAGCAGGACCATTATCGACAGATCGAGCCGAATTCCCCCCAATGACACCGGTGGGATCAACCGCCTCAGGAGTTTCACCGGAGGGTCGGTGATCGTGAAGATCACCTCCAGGATGATGACCACGATGCCACTGGGGCGCCAGTCACGGGCAAAGCTACGGATGAACTCGACGATCACCCGGCTGATGAGCAACAGCCAGAAGATGAACAGCACGAAGTACAGCACCGCGAACAAGGCCACGACCTCACTCTGCCGCAAAATCGGCGTCGCGCAAAATGACCGCGCCGCCCAGTTCGACCCGCATCCGACTCTCCCCCCGGTTCATCGTCCTATTTCTGGTTGTAGAAGCCTGTTTCGGCGATCCGGCGGCGTTCCTCGGCCGATACGTCGACATCGGCAGGTGAGAGCAGGAACACCTTGGTCGCGACCTTGTCGAACGAGCCGCGCAGCGCGAATGCCAGGCCTGCGGCGAAGTCGACCAGCCGTTTCGCATCGGCATTGCTCAGATCGACCAGGTCCATGATCACCGGGTTGCCCTCGCGGAACCGCTCGCCGATGATCCGGGCCTCGCTGTAGTCACGCGGGCGCAGCGTCGTGATCTTGGACAAGGGACCTCCGTCCTCGAAGATCGCAGGACGGCGGGCGGCGACCGGGTCGGGACGCATCCGCTCTTCCAGTCGCCGTTCCTCGGCCTCGGGGTCGACGGCGAGCGCACCACGGGTGGCGCCACGCATCATCGGCGCGCTGCCGCCCGCACGGAACCGGCCGGCGCCTGCGGCGTCGATGCGCGTGGGGCGGCGCGGCGCCTCGTAGCGATCCTCGCCGTAGCTGTCGGGCGTGTAGTCGTCGCGGCGCGCGGCCGGGTAGCCGGCCTGGTACGGCGACTTGTAGGCCGGCTCTTCGAACTCGGCGTCGTCGTAGCGGTCGTCGGCGTAGCGGTCGGTGCCGTAGCCGGGACGTTCGGAGTATTCACGGGGCCGCCGCGAGCCGCGCTCGTCCATGGGCCGAGGGCCACGATCGTCGACGTAGTCGTCTTCGTAATCCTCGAGTGGAACCATGCCGAAGTAAGCCTTGAACTTGTGCAGAGTACTCATGCTTCCACCTCGCTAACGCTCGGCTCCAGCACGAGCACTCTCGTAGCAGTGTCTATTGCTCGCTCGCTCCGCTCGCTCATGCTTCCACCTCGCTAACGCTCGCCTCGGGCATGGCCACGACGGCCCTGGTCCCACGCTCGCTCATTTCCTCCCCCTTGCCGACACTCGACTCCGCCGTGACCACGATGGTGGCGGTGTGTATCGCTCGCTCACTTCGCTCGCTCATCCTGGTCGACCTTCCTTCGGCCCCGGTGAGGCACCGGGTGTTGAAGTCTTGCTCAGCCCCTCGTCGGTCCCAGCATATGTGTCGAATGTGACTGATGAGGTTTCTTTGCTACGCCGAGGTTATCGGTCGAGCGCCCATGAGGGCGGTACCGACACGCACACACGTGGATCCGTATTCGATCGCCGATTCCAGATCTCCCGACATTCCGGCGGACAATTCCGACGCGCCTGGGTGAGCTTCGGTCAGCTCGGCGTGTACGGCTGCCAGACGTGCGAAGGCAGCGGCCGGTTCGACAGTCAGCGGCGGCACCGCCATCAGGCCGGACAGCCGCAGCGCAGGCGCCTGCGCGATCTGATCGGCAAGTGCCGCAACGGCATCCGGCGCAACACCGCCGCGCGCCGGGTCCTCGTCCAGGCTGACCTGGATGAGGATCTCCAGCGGCGTAGTGCGCTCCCCCGCGTCGAGCGCGGCGGCGGCCCCGACGTCAAGGGCCGTTGCCAGCCGTTCGCTGTCCACCGAGTGCACCGCATGCGCCCACCGCGCCACGGCCTTGGCCTTGTTGCGCTGCAGCCGACCGATCATGTGCCAGCGCACATCTGGGTGCGAGGTGAGTTCGGCCACCTTTGCGGCGGCCTCCTGCTCACGTGATTCACCGAACTCTCGACGCCCGAGGCTATAAAGGATCTCCACGTCCGCGGCCGGGAAGAACTTGGTCACCGGTAGCAGGCGCACGGTCGCCGGATCACGACCCACCGCGGCGCAGGCGGCGTCGATGCGGTCGAGCAGTCCGGCCAGATTGGCGGCCAGTTCGGTGGTGCGGCGGTCGAGGGTCTGAGCAGTGCTCATCGGGCTCACGCGGGCGGTTCCCCTTCCTCCATCCAGATCGCCCCACCGAGTCGGCCGGTCGGCGCGCCACGGCGGTGGCTGAACAATGTTTTGTCCTCGATCGTGCAGCGCGGGTCGACGGCGACGGCGCCGACGCCTGCGGTAGTGAGTTGACGACGCAGCCCGGCCCGTAGGTCGAGTCCAGGTGTGCCACGCTCGGTGGTGGTCGCGCTGCCGGGTAGATGCCGTTCCACATCGGCGCGCATCTCGGCGGGCACCTCGTACTGACGCCCGCTGGCCGCCGGTCCGAGGAAAGCGCCGATGTGGTCGATGCGGGCGCCGACCGACACCATGGCATCGAGGACGCGGGGCACGATGCCGATCCGGGCACCGATACGTCCGGCATGCACGGCGGCGATCACCCCGGCCTCGTCATCGGAGAGCAGGATCGGCACGCAATCGGCAGTGACCACCACCAGCGCCAGTCCCGGCACGGTAGTGACCAGCGCGTCGGTCGCGGGCACCGGTTCGTCGCGCGGTCCGTCGACGATCTCGACGGTGCGACTGTGGATCTGTTCCATCCAGACCAGCCGCCGCGGCGGCAGGCCGATGGTCTCGGCCAGGCGCTCACGATTGCGCCGCACGGCCTCCGGATTGTCACCGACATGGTCGCCGAGGTTGAACGAGTCGTAGGGCGCGGCGGAGAAGCCTCCGGCCCGCGTCGTCACCACCCGCCGGACAGTGCGAACCGAAACCGATGTCATGCCGACGAGAGTAGTCGGCTCCGGCTCACACCCGGGTCAGCGCAGGGTGCCGGATGTGGTCAACGCCGCATGAACGACGGGACGTCGACATCGTCGTCGTCATCGTCGCCGGTGTCGGGCGGCGGGGTATGCGAGCGGCTGGTGTGCGAAGCGATCGGATCGGCTGCCGGACGCGGCCGTTCGACATCGCGGTAGCTGGGCGCCGGGCCCCGGCTCACGCTGCTGGCAGACGCGGTCGAGGTGGTCTCCGCTGGGCGCGCGCTCACCTCACTCGCACGACTCTGTCCGATCTCGCCGGCTCGACCCGAGCCGATGGTGCCGCGGGTGGTCGCCGCATCGAAGGTGCGCCTGGCCGGCCCGCCGCCGTCGAAGCCCGCCGCGATGACGGTGACGCGCACTTCGTCGCCGAGCGAATCGTCGATGACGGTACCGAAGATGATGTTGGCCTCGATATGGGCGGCTTCCTGCACCAGCGAGGCCGCCTCGTTGATCTCGAACAGACCCAGATCGGATCCACCCGCGATCGAGAGCAGCACGCCGTGTGCGCCGTCCATTGATGCTTCCAGCAGTGGCGAGTTGATCGCCGCTTCGGCCGCCTTCACCGATCGGCCTTCACCGCGCGAGGAGCCGATCCCCATGAGCGCGCTACCCGCCCCGGACATAACGCTCTTGACGTCGGCGAAGTCGACGTTGATCAGACCAGGGGTGGTGATCAGGTCGGTAATGCCCTGAACACCGTTGAGCAGCACCTCGTCGGCGGAGCGGAAGGCGTCCATCAGGCTCACCGCCGCATCGCCCAGCTGCAGCAGCCGGTCGTTCGGGATGACGATCAGCGTGTCGCAGGACTCGCGCAGCATATTGATGCCGACCTCGGCCTGGTTGCCGCGCCGCTTGCCCTCGAACGAGAACGGGCGGGTGACCACACCGATGGTCAGCGCACCGAGCTTGCGCGCGATGCTGGCGACGACCGGGGCGCCACCGGTGCCGGTGCCGCCGCCCTCGCCCGCGGTGACGAAGACCATGTCGGCGCCCTTGAGCACCTCTTCGATCTCGTCCTTGTGATCCTCGGCGGCCTTGCGGCCGACCTCGGGATCGGCGCCGGCTCCGAGGCCGCGCGTGAGTTCGCGGCCGACGTCGAGCTTGACGTCGGCATCACTCATCAGCAGCGCCTGGGCGTCGGTGTTGACCGCGATGAACTCGACTCCCTTGAGTCCCTGTTCGATCATCCGGTTGACGGCGTTCACGCCGCCGCCGCCGATACCGACGACCTTGATCACTGCAAGGTAGTTGTGCGGGGGCGTCATGGGCTCTCGCCTTCCTTCGATCCAAAGCCTGTCGTTTTCGGATGCTCGGCATCGATCCGCATCGGCCGGGCCGTGTCTCCCAGCGGTCCGCGATTCGAGCAAACCCTAAACCTCAACCATAGGGTTGGCGTTATGTCAAGTATCCGACTGGTGCCGAACGCTATTCGCAGCCGACGCGATCCGCGCGCAGGCGCGCCGAGACGAGAATCAGAATCTTGTGTGATCCCGCTCGTGCCGACACGCCGGACGTCGTATCGTGGTCGGTTGCCCCCCGGCGGGAATCCCGTTACTGGGATGCCTCCGGAATCCTCACCGAAAACTCGCCGGACACAAGCGGTATCGCGCCGAGTTCGGTGTTCGTAGATCATTTTACCGTCACCAGGTTCGGGCTCGACACGTCGAACACCGTTCCGGGACGAGTCAGCAGCGGCTGCACTACCGCAACCTTGCGCTCGGCGTCGTCCGCCCCGCCCCACACTACCGTGCGGCCATCGCGCAGTCTCAGCGAAATATCCGAAATCGACCGCACCGCAACCTCGCCCACCTGCGAACTCAGCACCTGGGGCAGCGCCGCCATGACCGCGACCGCGGCCTGGGTCGACGGGTCGGCACCGCCGGGATGTTCGGCCTTCAGTTCCGGCACGCCGATGGGCGGCGGTTCGATCGCGTACTCGACGCTCTCGGCATCCAGCAGATGGGCGCCCCGCTCGCTGGTATAGAACAACACCGGCGTGCGCTCGATGACCGTCACCCGCACCGTCGACGGGAACGAGCGCTGCACCCGCACCGATTGCACCTTTGGAATGCCCGCCACCCGCGAGGCCATCGCGGCGGTATCGATGCGCAGCATCGACTGGCCCTGCGGAATCTCGAGTAACTCCCGCACCCGGTCCTCCGGCACCGCGGACAAGCCATCGACCTCCACCGTGCGCACCGACAGCAACGGCGTGAACCAGGCCGCCACGAACAGCGTCACCAGCAGGCACACCGCGGGCAATCCCCACAGCCGGATCCGGCGCCACCGACGCGCACCGAACAGCTCGGCTCCGGATCGCACCCGCGCTCACCGCCCGAACTGCGGACGCGCGCGTAGTCCGTCGAGGATCTGGGTGCCGAGCATGGTCACATCGCCCGCACCCATGGTGATGACCACGTCGCCGGGCAGCGCCAGACCGGCGACCTGCCGTCCCACCCGGGACATATCGGGTTGGTAGTGCACCGGTTTGGTGACCGACTGGGCCACCAGCGCGCCGTTGACGCCGGGCAGCGGCTCCTCGCGTGCCCCAAAGACGTCGAGCACCACCACTTCGTCGGCCAGGCCGAGCGCGGCGCCGAACTCACCGGCGAAAGTGGCCGTGCGGCTGTAGAGGTGCGGCTGGAACACCACGATCACCCGGCCGCGACGCGAGCGCGCACCATCGGCGGCTTCCTGCTCGACCAGGGCCGCCGCGGCACCGAGCACCGCACGCACCTCGGTCGGATGGTGGGCGTAGTCGTCGAAGACCCGAACGCCGTTCTCGCGCCCGACGAACTGGAACCGGCGATGCACGCCGCCGAATCCCTCCAGGCCCTGGATGATCTCGTCGATGTCGGCGCCGGCCGCGCGTGCGGCGAGCAGTGCGGCCAACGCGTTGAGTGCCATATGCCTGCCCGGCACCGACATCCGCAGGGTGCGTGGCGCGGCCTCGCCCTCGAGCTGGAATTGCGCCAGCCCGCCGACGTCGCGGGGTTCCCAGCTGTGCAACCGGACACCGACCGGCACGGGAGCGTCCCTGAGATCGCCGGAGCCGTAGCCGAGTACCCGGACGCCCTTGTCCGCCAGCCGGTCGCCGATCCGGCCTGCCAGCGCCAGCGAACCCGGATCGTCCAGGCACACCACCAGCAGCCCGCCGGGGGCGAGGCGGTCGGCGAAATCGTCGAAGACCTGGGTGTAGGCCTCGTCAGAGCCGAAGTAGTCGAGGTGGTCGGATTCGATATTGGTGACCACGGCGACGTCGGGGTCGTATTGCAGCAGCGAGCCATCGCTCTCGTCGGCCTCGGCGACGAAGATGTCGCCGCTGCCGTGGTGGGCGTTGGTGCCGGCCTCGTTGAGTTCTCCGCCGACGGCGAAGGACGGATCGAGTCCGCAGTGCTGCAACGCCACGATCAGCATCGACGTCGTGGAGGTCTTGCCGTGAGTGCCCGAGACCAGCAGCGTGCGGTGACCGCTCATCAGCGAGGCGAGCACGGCCGGGCGCAGCAGCACCGGGATGTCGCGCCGATTCGCTTCTACAAGTTCGGGGTTGGTTTTGGGAATGGCCGCGTAGGTGGTGACGACGACGGTCGGGCCGCCGGGCAGCAGGTCGAGCGCACTGGCGTCGTGGCCGATCCGCACCTGGGCGCCGCGAGCGCGCAGGGCGAGTACACCGCGGCTCTCCTTGGCGTCGGAGCCGGACACCGCGCCACCGCGCGAGAGCAGGATGCGCGCGATCCCGGACATGCCCGCTCCGCCGATGCCAACCATGTGCACGCGCTCGAGCGAGGGCGGCAACGCCGACCGCGCGTCGGTGCTCGGATCCCCGGTCATCGGCCCGCCACCCGGAGGGCGATGCGGGCAACCTCGTCGGCGGCGTCACGGTGTCCGGCGCCTGCGGCGGCGCGGCCCATCTCGGTCAGCCGTGCGGGGTCCATGAGCAGGGGGATCACCTCATCGATCACGTAGGTCGGCGTCAGCGCGGAGTCGGCCACAATTCTGCCACCACCCGCGGCGACGACGGGCCTGGCGTTGAGCTCCTGCTCACCGTTGCCGTGTGGCAGCGGAACGTACACCGCGGGCAGCCCGACAGCGGACACCTCCGCGACCGTCATCGCACCGGAGCGGCACACCACCGCGTCGGCGGCGGCGTATGCCAGATCCATCCGGGAAAGATACGGCACGGCGACATAGGGTGCCGACGACGTGCCCGGCGGCAGGTCGAGGGTGTTCTTGGGGCCGTGCGCGTGCAGCACCGGGATACCGGCCGTGGCTAGTTCCTTCGCCGCACCGGAGACCGCGTCGTTGAGGGTGCGCGCGCCCTGGGAGCCGCCGAATACCAGCAGCACCGGGCCGTCGGCGGGCAGGCCGAAGTGTTCGCGGGCCTGCGCGCGCAGCGCGGCACGGTCGAGTGAGGTGATGGCCGAGCGGACCGGGATACCGATGACCTCGGCGCCTGGCAGCCCGGAATCCGGCACCGCGGCCAGCACCCGCGCGGCCACCCGCGCGCCGACCTTGTTCGCGATACCTGCCTTGGCATTGGCCTCGTGCACCACCACCGGCACCGATCGCCGACGCCGCAGCGCACCGCGGCCGGCGGCCAGGTACGCCGGGAGTGCGACGTAGCCGCCGAAACCGATGATCACGTCGGCGTCGACGGCGTCGATCACGGCACGCGCCTTGGCCACCGAGGCCCGTACCCGGCCGGGCAGACGGAGCAGATCGGCACTTGGCTTACGTGGCAGCGGAACCGGCGGGATGAGTTCCAGCGGATAGCCGCGGTCGGGCACCAGCGTGGTCTCGAGTCCGCGCTCGGTGCCGAGCGCGGTCACCCGAATCGACGGATCCAGGCGGCGCAGGGCGTCGGCGACAGCCATGGCCGGTTCGATATGCCCGGCGGTGCCACCGCCCGCCACGATCACCGAGAGTGCCGATCCCTTCGCGCCCGCGGTGCTGCTCGCCCCGCTCACTGCGGAGTTCTCGTTCGCGGACTGGCTTGCACTCACCTGGATCTTCCTCGTTCTCTCGCATGTGTGACCGGATAGTTCGGTTCCCAGGCGCGGGTCGCGCGCGCCGAGCTGGTGCCCCGGCTCTGCGCCGACCGGCGGCGCGGTTCGGCTGTGCCTTGCCTGCCCGAGCCCGAGCGCTGCCCACCTGAGCGTGGCTTGCGTGCGGGCGGCTGTCCACCGCGCTGCCCCGGCTTGCCGCGGGCCGCCGACCGGGCGCGGGCCGCCTCGGCCTTGGCCGGTGCGTACACCTCCGGTTTGGGCAGTCGTAGCAATCTACTGAATCGGCCGTCCTGGCCCGCATGCAAGGCCGCGACAGCCTCGGGTTCGTGACGAGCGGCGTTGGCGATGATGCCGAACATCAGCAGGGTGATCGCCAACGAGGAGCCTCCCGCCGACACCAGCGGCAGCTGCAGACCGGTCACCGGGAGCAGCCCGACGACGTAGCCGATATTGATCAATGCCTGTCCGGTGATCCAGGTGGTCGCCGTCGCGGTCAGCAGTCGAAGGAACGGATCGGCGGAACGGACGGCGATGCGCAGTCCGGTGTAGACGAACAGCGCGAAAAGCCCGAGCACCAGCGCGCAGCCGAGGAAGCCGAGTTCCTCACCGATGATGGCGAAGATGAAGTCGTTGTGGGAGTTGGGCAGATAGTTCCATTTGGCGCGGCTCTGCCCGAGACCTCGGCCCCAGATACCGCCGTCGGCGAGGGAGAACTTCGCCTGCATGGCCTGATAGTTGGCGCCCTGCGGGTCGTCGCCGGGGTTGAAGAAGGCGCGCATCCGGTCGGAGCGGTAGCCGGCCGACAACGCGAGCACCGCTGCCGCGATCACACCGGAGATCGCGATCGTCACGAACAGCCGCACCGGCAGTCCGCCGAACCACAGCAGCGCCGCGAGCACGATGCCGACCGCGATGGTGGTGGACAGGTTGGGCTGCAACACGATCAGCAGACACACCAGCAGGCCCGCGGGCACCAGCGGCACCAGGATGTCCTTGAGGGAGGCGTGCTCGGAGCGGCGTGAGGCGAGCAGATGCGCACCCCACACCACCAGCGTCACCTTGACGATCTCGGACGGCTGAATCGAGAACACACCCAGGTCGATCCAGCGTCGCGCGCCGTTGACCCGCGAACCGATTCCGGGGATCAGCACAAGCACCAGCCCGACCACCGACAGCGCGAACAGCGGAAACGACAACTGGCGAAGCCGCCGCAGCGGTATCCGCAACGCCAGATAGAACAGCACCGCACCGAGAGCGGCGTAGATCGCCTGCTGCACGAACAGCGAATACGCCGAACCGCCGTCGGCGTAGGCCTCCACACTCGACGCGGACAGCACCATCACCAGCCCGAGCACGGTGAGCAGGGTGGCGATGGTGACGACCAGGTGGAACGACGCCAGCGGGCGCGCCAGCCAGACGCCGAACCGAGTCCCCGGCCGTGGCGCCCGCGCCGGGGTCACAACCGCCGCCCGATGTCCCCGTCCTCCAGGGTGTGCACCGCGGCGGCGAAGCTACGGCCACGATGGGTGTAGTCGGCGAACATGTCCAGTGAGGCTGCGGCAGGCGCGAGCAGCACGGTGTCGCCGTGACGGGCCAATCCGGCCGCCGCGCGCACGGCCTGCGCCATCACCTCATCGGCGCCGGCTCTGCCCGAATCATCGTCACCCATGCCTGCATAGTCTCCCGAGGCCAGCTCGACCACGGGGACTTCGGGCGCGTGTCGCGCCAATGCGGCCGCGATGACTTCGGCATCGGTACCGATCAGCACGGCGGCGACGAGCCGGTCGGCGACCTCCTCGAGGAGGTCCTCGACGCCGGCGCCCTTGAGCTGACCGCCTGCCACCCACACCACATGCGGATGCGCCAGGATCGACGATCGCGCAGCGTGCGGGTTGGTCGCCTTGGAGTCGTCGATGAATTCGACGCCGCCCAGTTCGCGCACGAACGCCGCCCGATGCGGGCCAACCTTGTGCTCGACAAGGCCCTCACGCACGAACTGCGGCGCCACATCGATGGCCCTGGTCAGCGCGGCCGCGGCGAGGGCGTCGGCGACACCGGCCGGTCCGGGCGGGCTGATTTCCTTGGTTTCGGCGAGGATCGCCGCCTTGGTGAACGCGCGATCGAGCAATTTGCCGTCGACGACACCCAATTCACCGTCGGCGGGGACACCGATCCGGAAACCGACGGTGCGTTTGGCCTTGGACTTGCGGGCCAGCGAAGCGGCTACCGGATCGTCCAGGCCGACCACACCGACCCGGCCGACCAGCGCACGCGCTTTCGCGGCGGCGTAGGCGTCGAGTCCGCCGTGCCAGTCGAGGTGATCCTCGGCGACATTGAGCACCACACCGGCTTCCGGCCGCACCGACGGCGCCCAATGCAGCTGGAACGACGACAGTTCCACCGCGAGCACCTGCGGGCCCGGATTGCGGCGCAGCGCGTCCAGGATCGGCAGCCCGATATTGCCGCAGGCCACGCTGGCAATGCCCGCGGCACGCAGGATGGAGTGCACCATCGAGGTGGTGGTGGTTTTGCCGTTGGTGCCGGTCACTACCAGCCATTTGCGGACTTCGCCGTAGATGCGGGCCTGATCGACCCACCAGGCGAACTCCACATCACCCCAGACCGGGATACCTTCCGACACCGCAGCGACAAGCACCGGCGAGTCCGGGCGCCAGCCCGGGCTGGTGATCACCAGCGCGAAACGACTCCAGTCGGTGTGTTCGAGTTCGGCGGTGGTGGCGACCTCGAGGCCAAGTTCGGCGGCCTCGGTCAAGGCCTTGGCGCCGCCGTCGGTGACGACCGGCTTGGCGCCGATGTCCTGGAGCGGCTCGATCAGCGAACGCCCGGACACACCCCAGCCGGCCACGAGCACCTCACGGCCACGCAGGAATTCGAGCATGGGACCCGGCGAGCGCAGGGCCCGCGGAGAATGTTCGACCATAATCAGCTCACCCGACCGCGGAAAGATATTCGCTGTAGAACAGGCCGAGTCCGACCGCGGAGGCCATCGCGGCCAGCAGCCAGAACCGGATGATCACCGTCGTTTCGGCCCATTTACTCAGCTCGAAGTGATGATGGAACGGCGCCATCTTGAACAAGCGGTTGCGCGTGGTGCGGAACACCGCGACCTGCAGCACCACCGACGCCGCCTCGGCGACGAACAGCGCGCCGATGACCACCATCAGCAGCTCGGTGCGGGTCGTGATGGACAGGCCCGCGAGCAGACCACCCAGTGCCAGCGACCCGGTATCGCCCATGAAGATCTTGGCCGGTGCCGCGTTCCACCACAGGAAGCCCATGCACGCGGCGGCGCCCGCGGCGCACACCAGAGCCAGATCCAGCGGGTCACGCACGTTGTAGCAACCGGTCTCCGGCTTGGTCTCGCAGGCGTGGTAGTACTGCCAGAACGTGATGATCACGTAGCCGCCGAGCACCAGGCTCATCGATCCGGCGGCGAGACCGTCGAGGCCATCGGTGAGGTTCACCGCGTTCGACCAGGCCACCACCAGCAGGCAGACGAAGGCAAGGAACACGATCACGCCCATCGACACCGTGGTGATGTCGCGGACATAGGACAGATGCCTACTGGCCGGGGTCAGCCCGCTGTCGCCGCGGAACTGCAGGGCCAGCACGCCGAACACCACCGCGGCGGTGAGCTGACCGATGTACTTGCCCGCGGCCGTCAGGCCGAGATTGCGGCCTTTGCGGATCTTGATGAAGTCGTCGACGAAGCCGACCGCGCCGAGTGCGGTCGCCAGCCCGAGCACCAGCAGCGCCGACGCCGACGGACCTTCGGCGTCGTAACCGATACCGATCAGGTGCGAACCGAGGTAACCGGCCCACATACCGATGATGATGGCGACGCCACCCATGGTCGGCGTACCGCGCTTGGCCTGATGGCTGGCCGGGCCGTCGACCCGGATCTCCTGGCCGAAGCCCTGCTTGGCGAACATCTTGATCAACAGCGGCGTCAACAGAATCGACACCGCAAGCGCGATCCCCGCCGCGAACAGAATCTGTCTCATCGCACTGCCTCCGCGCTACCCCTGCGTCCATCCGGCCGGGTGTCACCGGTCAGATGTTCGGCGACGGCCCATAGGCCGACCGACTGCGATGCCTTGACCAGCACCACATCACCCGGCTCGACCGCATCGTCGAGCAGCGCGATCGCCGCACCGATATCGGGAACGAGGACCGATTCCTCGCCCCATGAGCCTTCCATCACCGCACCCTGGTGCATCGCCCGGGAGGGCCGCCCGGTACCGACCACGATGAGCCGGTCCACATCCAGGCGGACCGCGAGCCGTCCGATGGCGTCGTGTTCGATCACCGATTCCTCGCCGAGTTCGGCCATCTCACCGAGCACCGCCCAGCTGCGGCGCGGGGTGTCACCTGCCTTGGACATGGTGACCAGCGCCTTGAGCGCGGCGCGCACCGAATCAGGGTTGGCGTTGTACGAGTCGTTGACAACGGTGACGCCGTCGGCGGTGGTCCGCACATCCATCCTGCGGGCCGAGGCCGCGCGTGCGCCCGACAGTGCGGCAACGATGGTGTCGAGGTCGGCGCCGCATTCCTGGGCGACGGCCACCGCGGAGAGAGCATTGCCGACCTGGTGTTCGCCGTGCACCGACAGGCGCACCTGCGCGCTGCCCGCCAGGGTGTGCAGCGTGAACTGTGCTTTGGCCTCGTCATCGAGCATCACGTCGGTCGCGCGGATATCGGCACGCTCGGCCTGCCCCACCATGACGACCCGCGCCGATGTACGCGCCGACATCGCGGCTACCTGCGAATCGTCGGCGTTGAGCACCGCGAGGCCGGTCGACGGTAGTGCTTCGACCAGTTCGCCCTTGGTCTGCGCGATGGCCTCACGGCTACCGAACTCGCCGAGATGCGCGGTGCCGACGTTGAGCACGACGCCGATGTTCGGCGGTGCGATCTCGGTGAGCGCGGCGATATGCCCGGGCCCGCGAGCCGACAGCTCCAATACCAGGAACTTGGTCGTGGCATCGGCACGCAACGCCGTCCACGGATGTCCCAGTTCGTTGTTGAACGAGCCGGGCGGCGCCACCACCGGACCGAGCGGCGCGAGCACCGCGGCGAGCAGATCCTTGGTGGAGGTCTTGCCGGAGGATCCGGTCACGCCGACGACGGTCAAACCGCCTGCCGCGACCAGACCTTCGACGCTGGCGCGCGCCAGCTTCGCCAGCGCCGACAGCACCGCGGCACCCGAACCGTCGGGATCATTGGCCACCACCGCCGAATTCGCGGGCACGGTACCGGGACTCGGCGCGACCACGATCGCGGGCACACCCACCGGACGCGCTGCCAACACCGCGACGGCACCGGCCTCGACCGCTACCGCCGCGTAATCGTGGCCGTCGGCGCGCTCGCCGGGCAGGGCGAGGAAAATATCTCCGGAACCGATACGGCGCGAATCGAATTCGACCGAACCGGTCACCTTCGCCTCCGGGTCCGCGACGTCGTGCAGCGTGCCGCCGACGACGTCCGCGATATCCCGCAGTGTCATCTCGATCATGAAACCGTCAAGTCCTCCGCGTCCGAACTCTGCGGACTTCGCTGCTGTATCGCCGCCGCGAGTACCTCGCGGTCGTCGAACGGGTGCTTCACCCCGTGGATCTCCTGCCCTGCCTCGTGTCCCTTGCCCGCGACCAGCACCACGTCACCGGTGCGGGCCCAGGCCACCGCCGCGTTGATGGCCGCGGCCCGGTCGCCGATCTCGCGGATCTCGCCGCGGTCGGATTCCGCCACACCGAGCGCGCCTTCGCGCAGGGCGGCACGGATGGCCGCCGGGTCCTCGGTGCGCGGATTGTCATCGGTAATGATCAGTAGGTCCGCTCCGCGCGCTCCGGCCGCTCCCATCAGTGCACGCTTGCCCGCGTCACGGTCGCCGCCCGCGCCGACCACCACCGCGAGCCTGCCGCCTGTGGCGGATTCGGTGAGATGGGCGCGCAGGGTGGCGATGACCGACTCCACCGCCGCGGGCTTGTGCGCGTAGTCGACCAGCGCGAGGAAGTCCTGGCCGCGTTCCACGCGCTGCATGCGGCCCGGTACATCGACGGTGGCCAGCGCGGGCCCGGCAACGGCCGCGTCGACGCCCGCGGCTACACACACCGCCACCGCCAGCAGGCCGTTGGCGACGTTGTAGCGGCCCGGAAGACGCAGCCGCACATCGGTTTCGCCGTGCGGACCGGCCGCGGTGAAGTCCTGTTCGCCGCCATGGGTGCGCACTGTGCCGGACAGCTGCCAATCGGCCGGACCGGTCGTGGCGACGGTGACCGGGTCGGCCAGCCCGTCGGCCAGGCGCCTGCCCCATTCGTCATCGATGCAGATCACCTTGGTGCGCGCGGCCACCGGCGACTGCGGCTCGAACAGCCTGCGCTTGGCCGCGAAGTAGTCCTCGAAATCGGCGTGGAAATCCAGGTGGTCCTGGGACAGATTGGTGAACGCACCCACCGCGAAACGCACGCCGTCGACCCGGCCCAACGCCAGCGCGTGACTGGACACCTCCATCACCACCGCATCCACCCCCTGCTCGACCATCAGCGCGAACATCGCGTGCAGCTGCGGGGCTTCCGGTGTGGTAAGCGCGCTCGGCACCCGGCGACCGCCGATCCGGGTCTCGATGGTGCCGACCAGCGCCGTGGACAACCCGGCGGCGGCCAATCCCGCCTCCACCAGATAGGAGGTGGTGGTCTTGCCGGAGGTTCCGGTGATGCCGACGATGCGGAGCCGATCCGACGGATGGCCGTAGATCGCCGCCGACAGCTCGCCGAGCACCTCGCGCGGACGTTCCCGCACCAGTACCGGCACGCCGAGCTCACCGGCGAGCTCAGCGCCTTCAGCGTCGGTGAACACGGCCACCGCGCCGCGGTCGACGGCGGCACGGGCGAACCGTGCACCGTGGGCCCGAGACCCCGGCAGAGCGGCGAAGAGATCACCAGGGACGACAGCATCGGAACGCTGTTCGATACCGGTGATCACCACACCCGACGGCAGGTCCGAGCACGGCTCGGCGCCGGTCAGATCCAGCAGGTCGGACAGCGGCGACGACTTCGGCTCGGCCGGTCGTAGCGCGTGCTGGCTGGACTGCGCGGGCACAAGGTTCCTCTCTGCGATTTATGGTGCATACACCGACGACGAGTCAGGTTACCGACGCCCACTTCAGGGCAGGCAACGCGGTTCACGGATTCGGGTCCGCCGCACTCGTGACGACCCACCGTGCGATGGGTCGCGGCAGGTCCAGCGGGTGACGGCAGCGGCACGAGCTCACGAGGCCTGGAGCACGAAGCGCCTGGTGGGCTCGGTGGACGGCGGAATGCGATCGCGCTGCAACGCCCAGGAGGCGATGTTGTGGAACAGCGGTGCCGCGGACTGACCACCGCTGCCATCGGCGCTGCGCACCGGTGCGTCGAGCATCATCCCGATGACGTAGCGCGGGTCGTCGGCCGGCGCCATACCGGCGAAGGTGATCCAGTACGACGAGGTCGAATAGCAGCCGCACGCCGGGTCGACCTTCTGCGCCGTGCCGGTCTTGCCCGCGATCTGATAGCCCTCGATCGCGGCGGGGACGCCGGTGCCCATCTGCACGCCCATCGGGTCGCGCTGGACCACCGCCTGGAACATGGTGCGCAACGTCTGCGCGGTCTGCGGACTCACCACCCGCACACCCTCCGGGGTCGGCTCCTCGGTCCGGGTGCCGTCGGGCGCGATCTTCGCCCTGAGGATGCGTGGCGGGATCCGCAGGCCATCATTGGCAATGGCCTGGTACATGCCGGTCATCTGGAGAGTCGTCATCGAAAGCCCCTGGCCGATCGGCAGGTTCGCGAATGTACCGCCGGACCACTGGTCGCGGGCAGGCAGCAGACCCGGGCTCTCACCGGGCAGGCCGACACCGGCGCGTTGGCCGAGGCCGAACCGGGTGAGCATATCGGCGAAGCGGTCTTCACCGACGCGCTGCGCGAGCATCAGAGTGCCGACATTGGAGGACTTTCCGAAGATTCCGGTGGTGGTGTAGGGCGCGACGCCGTGGTCCCACGCGTCACCGACGGTGACACCGGCCATGTGGATCTGGCCGGGAACCTGATGCACCTCGTCCGGATTGGTGAGCCCGTATTCGATGGCCGCTGCGGCTGTGACGATCTTGTTCACCGAGCCGGGTTCGAATGGCTTGGTGATCGACGGATTGTCCAGGTCCTCCGGCTTCCAATGTTCCGGGCCCAGTGACGGATTGAAGGTGCTGTCGTTCGCCATCGCCAGCACCTGGCCGGTTTTGGCGTCCAGCACCACAGCGGACGCCGATTTCGCTCCCGACATGTCTTTTGCCTGCTGCACCTGCTGCTGGACGTAGTACTGCAGGTCCGAATCGAGGGTCAGCTCGACGCCGTAGCCGTTCACCGCGGGTACGCGGTCACGCCAGCTGCCGGGGATCACGGCACCGTCGGCGCCGCGATCGTAGGTGTGCGAACCATCGGTGCCCGCGAGCACGGAGTCCAGCGACGATTCCAGCCCGATCTGGCCGTGCCCGTCCCAACCGGTGGCACCGATGACGTTGGCGGCCAACGATCCGCCGGGGTACTCCCGTGGGTTCTGCGAGTCGGCGCCGACTTCGCTGAACTCCACGACGATCTCGGCGGCGATCCGTGGGTCCACATTGCGCGCCAGATAGACGAACTGCTCGTCGCTGTTCAGCAGTTCCAGCAGCTTCTTCTCGCTGGGGCCCTTGTCGCCGAGTTTGTCGTGGATGGTCGCGGCGATATCGCGCAGGCGCTGTTCCGGGTCGGGTGCGGAGTCGTCCTCGGCCTTGGCCTCCGCCAGGTCCTTACGCACCTTGATCGGCTGAAAGTGCAACTCCTTCGCGGTGACGGTGAACGCGAGGGCCTTGCCGTTCCGGTCGGTGATCGGCCCGCGCATGGCCTCGTCGACCCAGTGCGCGGTGCGCTGGCTGGCCGCCTGCGCAGACAGGCCAGGCGCGGAAATGCTCTGTACCCACAACAATTGGATCGCGACGACGGCGAGTGCGCCGAACATCGCGATCCGTCCCGCGCCCAACCGCATCCGGATCGGCCGGTCCAGCCGCGGCGCCGATCCGCGTCTTCTCACCGGCCCGCGACGCGAACGCTTCGCGGGTCCGGGCCGCCTCATCGTGTGGCCTCCCCCGAGGTCGGCCGCGCCATCGGCGCGACGGCTGGCTGACCTGGCGCGTTCTCGATGAGCGCCGGTGCGGCGGGTGCGGATTCAGCGGGGGGTTGGGCGGGAACGGCGGCCGGGGCCGGTTGTGTGGGGTCGACAGGTGCGGGGGCCGGCTGTGCGGCCGGCTGGGTGCCTGCGGCGGCCGGAGCCGCAGCGGGCGCATTCTGGGCTGCCGCCGGGACAGGGTCTGCGGCTGGAGCACCTGCAGGCTGACCACCGACGGCGATGGCGGTGTCGGGCGTAGGTGCCGCGACGGCGCTCCCCGCGGGTGCGGGAACAGGCACTTCGACCGCCGGCTGCTGCCCATCTGCGGCCGGTCCAGCGACGGCCGCCGGGCCTGGGGCCGAGGCAGCGACTTGTCCCGGCATCTGGGCCGGAGCCGGTGTTGCCGCAGGTTCCGGAGCGGAAGCAGGGACCGCAGCAGGTGTCGCCGCGGCAGCAGGCGGCGCCGGAGCCTCCGGTGCGGGCGCTGCTGCGGGCGCAGGTGCGTCGGCAGGCGCCGGAGCGGCTGCCGGTGCTCCCTGAGGGGCCGGAGCAGCGACAGGCGCGGGAGCCCCCTCGGCCGGAGCCGGAGGAACCTCCGCCGCAGGGGCAGGCGACGCAGCCGGAACAGGCGCAGGGCCTGCCGCCGGATCGGCGGGCGCGGGGGCTGGGGCGTCCGCCGGTGGTGCGGCCGGTGCCGGAGCAGTGGCTCCGTCCAGTCCGGGAGCCGGGGCCGGAGCGGGAGCCGGTACACCAGCAGGCGCTGGGGCCACACCGGCGGGCGCGGGGTTCGGCGCGCCGGCCGCCGGGGCGGTGCCGTTCGGCGTCGTCGGGTTGGGCAGGTCAGGGGAAGGAGTCATCCCCGCACCGACCGGCGGCGCGGCGTTGGTCTGGGCGCCGCCCGGCCGTTCGGAGGCGGGCCGGGGCGCGGTGGTGACCGGGACGACCCGCTCTCCCTGGTTCTGCGGTGCGCCGGGGCGATCCGAAGCTCGGGTCGGCGGCGGGTTCAGCGGCGGCACGGGTGCGCCCTCGGCCGGCTTCGGGTCGCCGATCACGGTGACGGTGCCGTCGGGAGCGACGACAAGGCGGGCCGGGTCCTTGGCCGGGATCATGCCGAGTTCCCTGGCGCGCGAGGCGAGTTCGGGCGCCGAATCGGCCGCCTCGACCTCGCGTTGCAGCGCTGCCCGCTCATCGGCCAAGGTCTGGTTCAGCTTCCTTGCGTCACTGAGCAGGTAGCTGTCCTCGGCGGCGCGGGTGGTGAGCAGCAGCGTGAGTGCGAGTCCGCAGGCGAGCATGGCGAGGATCGCCGCCACGAACGGGATGCGGGTGGCCATGATCGAGGTACGGGGCAGCACCGCATCGGCACCTCCGGCCCCCTCGGCACGCAGCCTGCGACGGGCATAAGCGCGTTGCGCCGCACCCGATTTCACCCGTTCGGCGGCCTGCACTCGGCGGGCGATCCGCCCGGGTTCGGCGACGGTCCGTGTCCGCACGCTCACGCTGCGTCCTCCTTCGCATGACCGGGCCGCTCTCCGTGCTCAGGAGAGCTGCCGCCTCCGGACGCCGATCCGCTGCTGCGGACGGCCGCCGGTTTCCCCACGAGAGGCTGCGCGAGCGTCGTCGCCGTGCTCATGCAACCTCCTGAATCCGTTCTGCCGCACGCATCCGTACCGGGGCCGCGCGCGGGTTTTCCTCGATCTCGTGTTCGGTGGCCTGTTCGGCGCCACGGGTGAGCAGCCGGAACTCCGGCCCCATCCCCGGCAGTTCGACCGGAAGGCCGACCGGTGTGCGCGAGGCCGCGCGTTGCGCCAGTTCGTGTTTGACGACCCGATCCTCGAGCGATTGATACGACATGACGACGATCCGCCCGCCGACACGCAGCGCGTTCAGCGCCGCGGGCAGCGCGGCCCGCAGCGACTCCAACTCACCGTTGACCTCGATCCGCAGCGCCTGGAAGGTGCGCTTGGCCGGATGACCACCGGTGCGCCTGGTCGCCGCGGGGATTGCGTCGTAGAGCAGGTCCACCAACTGTGCGCTGGTGGTGAACGGCCGCTGCTGCCTGCGCCGCACGATCTCACTGGCGATACGGCCCGCGAAGCGTTCCTCCCCATACGTTTTCAGGATCCGGGCCAGATCGCCGTGGCTGTAGGTGTTGAGCACGTCGGCGGCGGTGGGCCCGGTGGTGGGGTCCATCCGCATGTCCAGCGGCGCGTCCACCGAGTAGGCGAAGCCGCGGTCGGTCTCGTCCAACTGCATGGACGAGACACCGAGGTCCATCAGGATCGCGCTGACCGAGCCGACAGTGGGCAGTCCCGCCTGGGTGAGCGCGTCGGCGATGCCGTCGTATCGGGTGTGCACCAGCGTGATTCGGTCCTCGAACGGTCGCAGCCGCTCCCCCGCCAGCTCGAGTGCGGCGGTGTCGCGGTCAAGCCCGACGAGGTGGATGTCCGGGTAGGTGCGCAGGAAATGTTCGGCGTGACCGCCCAATCCAAGGGTTGCGTCCAGGTAGACGGAGCCGGGCTCGCCGAGGGCCGGCCCCAATAGCTCGTCGGCGCGCTCGAGCAGGACCGGGACATGGCGCGGGCCGTGCTGTTCACGGTTCACCTCGACCTCCCGGATCTTGCCTCGCTTCGTCAACGCACCGATATCGGGTCGCCTTGTTCCACAGTGTTTTCGGCGAACACTGCGGGTAGATGGGTAGTGCTGTGTTGAGTGATTGCTCTGCGGTGATTGCTGTCGGCAGCGAACGCTGCGGGACTCGGACCGGGTATCGGTGACGAATGCCCCGTGGTCTCTGACCGAAGCGGCACCTGGCGTCGGGGAAGTACGTCAGGGTCCACATCCGGGCAGAGGCCGCGTGGCACTCGTTCGGGGCTAGAAGATCCCGCCCAGCGACTCGTCTCTCGCTTGTGCGTAGTCCTCCTCGTGTTCGGCGAGGTAGGACTCCCACGCCTGCTTGTCCCATATTTCGAGGAAATCGACCGAGCCGATCACCACACAGTCCCGTGACAGGTTGGCGTAGCGACGATGGTCTACCGACAGCACGATCCGGCCCTGAGCGTCCGGACGTTGTTCGTCCGTGCCTGCCGCGAGAGCCCGGACGAACGCTCGTGCCTGCGGATTGCTTCGAGACGCCGCCGCGGCCCGCCGCGCGAGCGCGGTGAACTCTTCTTTGGGATACACGGCAAGGCTGTGGTCCTGACCCTTCGTGACCATCAACCCTCCCGCCAGATCGTCTCGAAACTTTGCAGGCAACGTGAGTCGCCCTTTGTCGTCCAATCGAGGTGTGTAGGTACCGAGAAACATCTCGATACCTCCCTACCGGACCACCTCGAACACGCATGGCCGGAACTCGCTCCAGCCGAGCGCCTTACGGTCTCTCCTGTAGTGCGCGCTCCACATTACCCCACTTTCCCCCACTTTCAATCGAAACACGGGGTGATCTGGCTCCCCGCTTCGGCGATTCCGCAGGTCATCCCAGCTATCACTGTGTGGAAGAACTTTTCGGGTGTCCCACCTCCCCGCGCGCGTCAGAAGACACGGTGCCCGACAACAACCAGCAAACGCCCTGGTGTGGCCTATCGCGTCGACCGGTGGGGGAAGGTGGGGCACCGCCGTGGGGCGATGTGGGGGTTCAGCGCACCACCGTTGCCCGTGCCGACCGGTCGGGACGACACGCCGTCAGCGGCAAGGGGTATGGACAGACAGACGAACGGCGGTGCGGCACCGGAAATCCGATGCCGCACCGCCGTTCGTCAAACCTCGGGCGACCGGGTAGCTACTCTTGTTCGAACCTTCTACGGAAGCGATCTTCCATACGCTCGGAGAAGCCGCCGGATCGGCGCTGGCGCCCACGCCCACCGGAAGTGCTGCCGCCGGACGGACCACTCGACGGCGCATCGCCGCCGCGGTCGCTGCTGCCGCCGGCCTTCTTGGAGCCGCCGAGCAGCAGGAGCACTCCGGCGCCGAACATGACGATGAATCCGATCAGGCTGATGATCGGGAAGCCGCCGGGCTTCACTGGCGCGGCGATGCCGGCGACGAGTAGGAACAGGCCGAGGACGAACAAAGCGGCGGCCTGGAGTCTGCGTCTACTCGAGGTCGTACGAAGGCGTCCGCCGCGGACGGACGAGGCGAACTTCGGATCCTCAGCATAGAGAGCGCTCTCGATCTGTTCGAGCATGCGCTGCTCGTGCTCGGAGAGTGGCACGGTACCTCCCCCGGCACTAGGACGTGGCTGTCGCCTCCGGGTAGGCGACAGATAGCCGACCTTGGCGGCTATCTGTCACCAATGATACGAGTTCGATGAAGGCCGTACCACCTACTCGCCGATAACTCGCGGGCCGATCCGCAACTCCGGCTCCGCCGGACCACGCAATCGGGCCTCCGGCGCGATCAAATCCTCCACATCGTGCAGGAACGCACCCACTCGCGAGTAGAACTCGTCGGCCTGGGTGTGTCCTATCTCGCGCGGCAGACCCGCCTCCAGCGCCGCCCGCGTCTCGGAATGAGAGCTGAAGTAGTCGGCCCACATCACGAACTCCGGAGCGGCGCGCTGCAACATCACCCACGCATTACGTGAGCGCGCCCGCGGCGCGGCATCGGCTCCGGTGGCCGCGAGGACCGCACCGGCCCCACGCAAGGCGGCCAGGTAGGCGGTGCGGAATCGTTCCCGCGGATCGTGCTCCCCCGCCGCTTCCATCAACAGCCCGTCGGCGCGCCGCAGCAACATGCCCGCACGCCCGGGCCGGCCCGGATGAACGTTTCGACCAGACATCAGCCGTCCCTCCGCCAGTCGCACACCCCGGCCCGAGACCGATGGCCGACCGGACGGTCGGCACCGCACGAACCGAACAGGTATTCGAACGTTTGAATTGAGTGTGAATATAGAGTCGACCACCGACAAGTTGTCCGCACGCGCGCACAGCGTTCCCCCACACGAGAGCCATGACCGCCGTCAAGCCACATCACACCCCCGCCCCAGTCGTCGTCGACCTCTCGGTCACGGCACTGCGCGCCCGGTTGCACGACGCGCTCGCGGTATACGTCGCGGCGATGGATTATCCGCGCGGCACCGAACACCATCGCGCGCCGATGTGGACCGAGCACACCACGCGTCCGGGCTGGCAGGCCGTCGCCGCGCTGATCCCGGACGACTCCGGATACTTCGACGTGCGCACCGCACCGCTCGTGGCGATCGGCTACGGATATCGCGGCGCGCCGCATCAGTGGTGGCAGCAGCAGGTGTATACGGGTATGCGCCGCTCGGGCTGGCCGGAACATTCGGCGCGCGAGCTGCTCGCGGACTATTTCGAGCTCACCGAACTGCACGTCCATCCGGCGGCGCAGGGCCGCGGCATCGGTTCGACGCTGCTGACCCGTCTGGTGGGCGAGCGGACCGAACGGGCCGTACTGCTGTCGACCCCGGAGGTCGACGCCGAGGACAACCGGGCCTGGCGGCTGTATCGCAGGGCCGGGTTCGGCGATGTGGTCAGGCATTTCGTCTTCGCAGGCGATAACAGGGAATTCGCGATCCTCGGCAGGCGGCTGCCGCTGTGAGGTCGCGATGACGGTCGTTGTCGTCGGTTCCGGCCACAACGCGCTGGTCGCGGCCTGCTATCTGGCGCGAGCCGGGCAACGGGTAGAGGTACTCGAACGCGACGAGGTGCTCGGCGGTGCGGTGTCGACCGTGCAGCGCTTTCCCGGGCACCTGGTCGATCGTGGTTCTTCTGCGCACATCATGATCCGGCATACCGGGATCGTCGAGGAGCTGGAGCTGGCGCGCTTCGGCCTGCGCTATATCGACTGCGATCCATGGGGTTTCACCCCCGCGGGCCCGGACGGCGCGGCGCCGATCGTCTTCCGTCGCGATCTGGATCGCACCTGCGGGTCGGTCGCCGCGGCCTGTGGTGAGCATGATGCCGATGCCTACCGACGTTTCGTGCGGGAGTGGGGCCCGCGCAGCGCGCGGGTGATGCGCGCTTTCGGCGGCGGCCCGACACCGGGGCATCTGCTGCGCTCGTTCTGGGGTCTGGACGCTAGTGCGGGCGGCAGCGCGCTCTCCCACGAATTCCTGCAATCCGGTGACGCGCTGCTGGACAGCCTGTTCGACGACGAGCGACTCAAGGCATCGCTGGCATGGTTCGGCGCACAGTCCGGTCCACCGATGTCGGAACCGGGCACCGCGCCGATGGTGGGGTTCGCGGCGCTCATGCACACATTGCCGCCGGGCCGGGCCGTCGGTGGTAGCGGGGCGTTGACCACGGCGCTGGTGGCGCGACTGCGTTCCGATGGTGGTGTGGTGAGCGCCGGCGACGCCGTGACCACGCTGCGCCGCGATGGTGACGGCTGGCGGGTTCGCACCGCGTCCGGGCGTGAACTCGCCGCGCGTACCGTCGTCGCGGGGACCCACATCCTGACCACGCTGGATCTGCTCGGCACGGGCGGTTTCGATGCCGCCACGCTCGACGACTGGCGCAGGCGGATCCGAGTGGGGCCGGGTATCGGAATGGTGGTGCGGGCCGCAACGAACGCGCTGCCGACCTATCCCGGCAGTGCAGCGGCCGAATCCGCGCACGGGCTGCAATTCCTGGTCTCCGAGCGCAGGCAGCTGCGTGCCGCGCACGGCGCCGCGCTGGCCGGAGAGCTGCCGCCGCGGCCGGTGGTGCTGGCGATGAGTTTCAGCGCCGTCGATCCGAGCATTGCCGCGCCGGGCGAGCATCAGCTGTCGCTGTGGTCGCAATGGCATCCCTATCGGCTGGCCGACGGCAGCGACTGGGCCGCACACGCGGACGCGGAGGCCGACCGGATCATCGGTGAAGTCGATTCCTACGCACCCGGCTTCGCGGCGTCGGTGCTGCGCCGGTTCGTGCAGACTCCGGCCGATCTGGAGCAGGAGCTCGGGCTGCTCGGCGGCAATGTCATGCATGTGGAGATGTCGCTGGACCAGATGATGCTGTGGCGGCCGCTGCCCGAGCTGTCGGGTCAGCGGGTGCCCGGCGCACCGGGGCTATATCTGACGGGGGCGTCGACGCATCCCGGCGGCGGTGTCTCCGGCGCCAGCGGCCGCACCGCCGCACGTCTGGTGCTGCGCGACCGTGGTCGGTTCGCGCGGCTGCGCGGGCGATGAATGCCGGTGCACCGGATCGTCGCCCGGCCAAGTCTGAAGGCGCAGCCGGGTGGGGCGTTGCTTCGCGCACATTCCAGCAGATCCGCCAGGCCGGATTCGCTGCGCTGCTACCCGGTGTGCTCGCCGCGTTATGGCTGCTCACCCAGATCGCGTATCCGCTGACCAGCGGCGCCGCCAGGGATCGGGTGACGGTGGCGGTGGTGCTGTTGTCCGCCGCCACCGCCCTTGCGCACGCCGCCTACACCCGGGGCCCGCGCTATGCGCTCGGCTTCCTTGTGATCGTTTCCGGGCTCGGTCTGCTCGCCGAGATCATCGGCACCGCCACCGGAATGCCGTTCGGCTGCTACGAGTACGCGACCGATCGACTCGGACTCGCGGTCGCCGCGGTGCCGCTGGTGGTGCCGCTGGCATGGACCGGTGGGATCTATCCGATCTGGGTGGTGGCCGGCCTGCTGACCGAACGGGCATTGGTACGAACGGCACTGATGGCTATCGGTGCGGTCGGCTGGGATCTGTTCCTCGACCCGCAGATGGTCGCCGATGGTCAATGGCAGTGGTGCGTCACCGATGCGGGGCTGCCGGGCGTCGAGCATATTCCGCTCACCAACTATCTGGGCTGGCTGATCGTCGCGCTGGTGATGGCGGTGTTGCTCACCGGATGGGAGCGGACGGCGCCACCGCGACATGGTGGTGTCGCCGTGCCTGTCGCCGTATTTCTGTGGACCTGGCTCGGGTCAGCGCTGGCCCATGCGGTGTTTCTGGATCTGCCCGCCTCGGCCTTGTACGGCGCGACGGGTATGGCGCTGCTCGGCGTTCCGCTGCTGGTGCGGCTGGTTCACGGGGGCAAGGGGGCGCGCTCGAACGCCGGGTGAGGTCGAGCAGTTCCGGTCGGGTTCGCCCACGTCGGGGCACGGATCGAGTAGGTTCGGACTCGTCGGCTGTATGAACGGACAGGCCCGGACGCGGTATCGCGCGGGCCGATCGTGACGGACACGCGCAGCCCCGACGCCCGATCGGCTTCGTCGTCAACGATCCGGAGGGAAGATGCAGGTATCCACCGCGGTATGGATCCCCACCGTCGCCGTCATCATCGCACTGCTGCTGTTCGACTATTTCTTCCATGTGCGCCGGTCACATACCCCCACACTGCGCGAAGCGGCGATCTGGTCCGCGCTGTATGTGGGGATCGCGGTGCTGTTCGGACTGGGGGTCCTGATTTTCGGCGGAGTGCAGATGGGCACCGAGTATTTCGCCGGCTATGTCACCGAGAAGGCGTTGTCGGTGGACAACCTGTTCGTATTCCTCGTCATCATCGGCAGTTTCCGGGTGCCGCGGGAGTATCAGCAGAAGGTGCTGCTGGTCGGGATCGTATTCTCGCTGCTGGCGCGGACCGGATTCATTTTTCTCGGCGCCACCCTGATCAATGCTTTCGCCTGGGTTTTCTATATCTTCGGCGTCCTATTGCTGGTGACCGCGGGCAATATGCTCGCGCCGGCCGAAACCGAGGGCCGCTCGGCGGACAATATCGTGATCCGGGTGGCGAAGGCGTGGTTCCGGACCACCCCCGACTACGACGGCGACAAACTGTTCACGGTGCGCGACGGCAAGCACATGCTGACCCCGATGCTGCTGGTGATGGTGGCGATCGGCGGCACCGATGTCATGTTCGCGCTCGACTCCATCCCCGCCATCTTCGGCCTCACTCAGAACGTCTACGTGGTGTTCACCGTGACAGCGTTCTCCCTGATGGGGTTGCGGCAGCTGTACTTCCTGATCGACGGGCTGCTCGACCGTCTCATCTACCTGTCGTTCGGGCTGGCGGTCATCCTCGGCTTCATCGGCGTCAAATTGATCCTGCATGCGCTGCACGAGAACAATCTGCCGTTCATCAACAACGGCGACCCGGTGCACGTCGTCGAGATCAGCACGGGCGCCTCGCTACTGGTGATTCTCGGTGTTCTCGTCATCACCGTCGTCGCCTCGGTGGTCAGCGCGCGCGGACGCGCCCAGCAGGCCGTGGCCAACGCACGCAGGCACGCCACCGAATATCTCGACCTCGGCTACACCACCGACCAGGCCGAACGTGACCGCGTCTTCGGGCTGTTGCGCAGCGAGGAACAGCGGCTGCGGGCGCTGCCGGAGAAGTATCGCCGCCGGATCCGGCAGGAGGACGAGCTGATGGATCTGCTGCGACGGGCCCATCGCCGCCACGATGACGCGGTGGCGTCGCGCCGGTAGCCGGCCCGACCAGCGACTACGGCGCCGATCCGCGGTGTCGCGTGCATCGCGGACCACGCGCCTGGCACGATGTCACCCGTGCAGCCGAGTCCCGACACCACGATGCCCGACACTCCGGTCACCGCGCCACGTTCACCCCGCCCCGGGATCCGGGTGACGGCGGCCGTGCTGCTGGCGGCCCTGCTGGTGCCGGTGCTGGCCGGATGCCTGCGGGTGCAGGCATCGATGGGTGTGTCGTCCAACGACCGAGTGTCCGGACGCATCGTTGCCGCGGTGATCCCGGCCAACCCCGAGGACAAGGGCCCGCAGCTGAAGGCACCGGAAACGCTTGCCACGAAGATGCGGGTCGAGCCCTACACCCAGGACGGCTACGTCGGCAGCCAGGTGTTCTTCGACGATCTGTCTTTCGGTGAGGTGCAGCAGCTCGGCCAGCTGTCCGAACAGACCCAGGGCATGTTCCAGTTGCAGTTCCAGCGCACCGGCGACCTGGTCAGCCTCAACGGCCGGGTGGATCTGAAATCGGTGCCACCGCACGGCTCGGACGTGCAGTTCAGCATCGCGTTCCCGGCCAGGATCGCCAAGACCAACGGCACCCGCGAGGGTGATTCGGTGGTGTCGTGGAAGCTGCCGCCCGGCGATGTGACGAATATGCGCGCCGAGGTCAGTTACGCCGACCCCAACACCCGATCCTTCGCGGGCTGGGCAGGGATCGTCGGCGGCATCACCCTCGCCGTCGCCGCCGTCGTCGCGGCCCTCGCCTACGTCAACCGCAACCCGGCCCCGCCGAACGCGCCGGCTCCCAGCTTCGATATCGCGCGTTGGTGGCGCGAAGTACGCAGCAAGGTGAGGTGATCTCTGGTGCCGCGAGCGCGGCGGCGGGCCGAACGCGGTGGCCGTGATGCGGCGCCGATCCGCTGACGCCGGGCCTTGGGCACCGCGCGATCCGAGACGGTGGAGGTCGGCGGCCGATACCGCTATTCGGGCGGGCACGGCGATCGCAGCCGCGGGATGCGCTGTCGCGGTGTGGAATCTGGTGACCGTTCGGCGGCTGGTTCCCGGCACAGTGGTCGACGAGGTGGTCGCCGTCTGTGTTCCGGCGCGCGATGAGGCGCAGCGGCTACCGGAGTTGATCGCGGATCTGCGTGCGCAGACGGGGGTTCCGGGTCTGCGAGTGTTGATTCTGGACGATGGGTCAACCGACGGAACCTACGAAGCCGCACTGCACGCGACCGATGGCGACCCGCGGTTCACGGTGCTGCGCTGCCATGACGAACCCGCACCGGGATGGACCGGTAAGGCGGCCACATGTGACCGGCTTGCCGCAGCAGCGGACGCTGAGGTGCTGGTATTCGTCGACGCCGATGTGCGACTGGCGCCCACCGCGATCGCGGCGGCGGTGACCGAGCTGCGGGCGCGTCAGATGGCTTTGGTGTCGCCGTGGCCGCGGCAGCGCGCGGTCTCATCCGCCGAACGCTTGGTCCAGCCGCTGCTGTGCTGGTCGTGGGCCACCACGCTGCCGGTGTCGGTGGCCGACCGGGGAACTCGGCCGTCGATGGCGGTGGCGTGCGGGCAGTTCCTGGTCTTCGACGCCCGGTCCTACCGGGCCATCGGCGGTCATGCGGCGGTGGCGGGCAGTGTCACCGAAGATCTCGATATCGCCCGGACATTGCGCCGATACGGCATGCGCACCGCCGTGGTCGCGTCAGGACGACTGGCGAGCACCCGCATGTACCGCGACGCCGCCGAGCTCGAGGCCGGCTACACGCGGTGGCTCTGGTCCGCGTACGGCGGGTCGGCGGCGGGCGGTCTCGCAGTGGGAGCCGTTGCCGCCCTGGCCTATTGGCTGCCGCCACTGGCCGCCGTCGCCGGGCGTGGTGATATCCGCCGGATCGGTCTGGTCGGCTATACGGCGGCAGTGACGGGCCGCGTGCTGACCCGCTGCCTGGAAACCGGCGGGGCGCCGCGCGGCGACGACGTGGTCGCGTCGCTGGCGCATCCGCTGTCGGTCGCGGCCTACCTCTATCTGTGGGCGAGGTCGCGCCGCGCCCGACGGCACAGGACGCTTGCCTGGAAGGGCCGCCGGCTAACGCCGTAGTCGCCCGAACTACACCGCGCTCGCCGCACCGGACGGCCCTCGCCGAACAGCGCTACCAGCCACCTGGCCACGCCGAAACGTCTGCCGCTCATGGCACCTCGGTGATACCGACCGTCGGCAGGAAGAAGCACGAGCGGTCACCGTTCTGGACGGTGCCGAAGACGGCGGCGAGGACGGTGCCGGAACCGGTGTCGACGGGGACGGCGCGGACGCCGCCGGCGGGCAGTGCCGCGAGGAAGAAGTCACTGATGATGCGTTCGACCGTCGGCCGCAGTTCGACCGGGATCTGCGGCGGGATCATGCCGGTGACGACCTCGGCCATCGGGCCCATCGCGGCCGACCCGCCGCGGCCATTGCTGATATTCAGCCAGGCGACCTGCATTCCGGTGGTGTTCGTACCGTCCTCGGTGATGCCGTAGGGCACGAACGCGAACATGGTCTGCCCGGCCTTGACGGCGCTGAGGTCGACACCGGGCACGGTGAACGGCATCGTCGGCCACGGACCCGGTACAGCGCCTGCTACCGCGGGAACCAGGCCAAGGGCGTTGGTGTCGTGACAGAACGCGGCGGCGGTCGGATACAGGAACGGCTCGACGCCGAGGGCGCGCAGCGCCTCGACCGCCGACTGATAGGCACCGAGCAGATCGCCCGGCGTGGCGGTACGGACGGTGCCCGGCAGATCGACGGCCGCCGCGGGAGCGGGGTCGGGTGCGGCCGTCGCGAGCACAGGCGCGGCCAGGGCGAACCCGAGCGTGCACGACACGATGGCGGTACAGGTGGTCAGACGGCGCAACACGGTCACAGCGAAGACTCCTCATCCTCGGCCCACGGTGTGGTTATGCCTGCCCGTGTGTCGGTAGACGCCGCGCGCACAGGCGGAAGCTCACGGTACTCCCGCTACCGCGCGGCACCGGCGAATTCGCTCCCGCTCGAGTCGGGCGCGTCGCCGGCGCGGCTTCGGACAAGCTCTGAACTCACCCTGATTCCTACCGTTGTGCTGCTGTTTCGCTGCGGAGCAAGATGAGCCGACCCGGCCGATGCGCCACCACGCCCGGCCCGGACAGCACCCACTGCCCGACCGCCGCTGCGGATGCTCATCCGGAAACACCTGGACATGCAGGAGGACTCACTCGATGACCGCCGCCACGACTCACTCCGTCGCCGCCCGGTTCGCACGGCCCGGGGCGCCAGTGGAAACCCTGCGCGAGTCGCTCGCCTCGATCGGCCCCACAGCGGTGCACTGGCTCACCGACCAGCCCGAACAGCTGGCGGGCGTACCGGGTACCTGGTGGGTCGTCGACGACCGCGTCTTCGTCACCGCCAAACCCGGTGACCGGCTCGACCACGACGGCGATCGGATCGCCGGTGTGCACATCCGTGCCCTCGTCGACGGTGCGCCCGGTGTACTCATCAGACATGAGGACCGTGTTCTCGAAGTGATCCAGCGGAGCGGGCGGGTTGCGGTACGCGTGCACGAATCGGCAGCTGCCGTCAACAGCCACCGCGCGAGCTAGCGTCGTTCGGCTACCGGCCGATCAGGCGCTGATCGGCGCCGCGGTGACTCCGTAGCCGAGGTTGGTGAGCACCTCGCCGGTCGCCTTGGCGAAGTTCAGGGTGATGAAGTGCAGGCACGGCGCGCCCTCGTCGATGAGACGCTGGGCCATTTCGGTGGCGATCTCGATGCCGGCGGCGCGCACCGCTGCCGTGTCTTCCTCCGGGCCGCTGCCTGCAGCCCGTTCCAACCGCTCGACCACCGACCGCGGCAGCGCGCGGCCACAGAGTTCCTCGGCTCGTTTGACCGTGCGCAGCGAGGTGATCGGCATCAGCTCGGGAATGATCGGCTTGGCGCCCTCGACCGGGTCGAGAGCGACGATCCGGTCCCGCAACCGCAGATAGTGCTCCACGTCGAAGAACATCTGCGTGATCGAATACTCCGCGCCCGCACGCAGTTTCGCCGCCAGGAACTCGGTGTCGTGGTCGAGATCGGGCGAGCGGTGATGACCCTGCGGGAACGAGGCGACGCCGACATGGAAATCGCCGAGATCGCGCACGATGCGCACCAGCTCCTCGGCGTACTCGACGCCGTCGGGGTGCTTGTGCCATTCGCCGAGCGGATCGCCCGGCGGGTCGCCGCGCAGCACGAGGATATTGCGGATACCCGAGTCGGCATAGGCGCCAACGAGCGAGCGCAGCTCGGCCACGCTGTGCCCGACGGCCGTCAGATGCGCCACCGGCAGCAGAGTGGTCTCACCGGCCAGTTCACCGGTCACCCGCACGGTACGGTCCTTGGTCGACCCGCCCGCACCGTAGGTCATCGACACGAACGCCGGATGCATACGTTCGAAGGTCCGCACCGCACGCCAGAGCCTGGCCTCCCCGGCGGCGTCACGGGGCGGGTTGAACTCGACGGAGAACGGCACCGCCCTGCTGGAGTGCAGCCGCAAACTCTGCACTACCGATGGCGTCCCCGAGACGATCGGTGGTGTCGAGGACGGCCGGCCAGGGGTCGAGCGTCCCCGCACGTTGTCGAAAGTCACCGGTTCAGTGTAGAGGTGAGCGGCCTCCGGCCCTGAGCGTCATGGGGACGGACGCGTATTGTTCGAGCCATGAGCGGGTGCACCGCCGTCCGCGCCGCCACCGGCGCGTGGGCCGCCATCCGCCGAGCCGACCCCTTTCCCCGGACATCCTTGGAGGCCATCCTGTCCGCCGGACCCGGTACCCCGACCAGGCCGAGCCCGACCTCGGCGACCCCAGGGACGCCCGCCTTCGCCGCCGCCGTGGAACAGGCGTTGACCGCTTTCTTCGCCACCCGGCGTGACACGGTCGGCGAGCTCGGACCGATCTTCGTCGATGCGGCCGAAGCACTGGAGTCGTTCGTGCTGCGCGGCGGCAAACGCACCAGACCCGGTTTCGCGTGGACCGGTTGGCTCGGCGCGGGTGGCGACCCCCACGGCCCCGACGCGCCCGCCGTGCTCAACGCGTGTGCCGCGCTGGAGCTGGTGCAGGCGTGCGCCCTCATCCACGACGACATCATCGATGCCTCGCGCACCCGGCGCCGCTTCCCCACCGTGCACGTCGACTTCGAGCAGCGTCATCGCGACCGCGGCTGGGCGGGTGACGCGCCCCGCTTCGGCACCGGTGTGGCCATCCTCATCGGTGATCTGGCCCTGGCCTGGGCCGATGACATGGTGCACGCCTCCGGACTCGCCCCGCGGGCCGTCGCGCGATTCGCGACCGTCTGGGCGAAAATGCGCACCGAGGTGCTCGGCGGGCAGTTGCTCGATATCCACGGCGAAGCCAGCGGTGACGAATCGGTGGCGGCGGCGCTGCGGATCAATCGGTACAAAACGGCCGCCTACACCGTGGAGCGTCCGCTGCACCTCGGAGCGGCGCTCGCCGACGCCGGACCCGAGCTGATCCGGTCCTACCGTGATTTCGGCACCGACATCGGGATCGCCTTCCAGCTGCGCGACGACCTGCTCGGCGTGTTCGGTGACCCGTCGGTGACCGGTAAACCCTCCGGTGACGATCTGCGCGAGGGCAAACGCACCGTACTGATCGCCGAGGCGTTGCAGCGCGGTGACACATCCGATCCGGCCGCGGCCGAGTTGCTGCGCACCAGCGTCGGCACCGACCTCGGCGTCGCCGAGGTCGACCGGCTACGCGAGGTGCTGGTGGAGCTCGGCGCCGTCGAGGCGGTCGAAGCCCGCATCAGCGAGCTGACCGAGCGCGCGCTGGCCGCCATCGACAGCAGCTCGGCTACCGCCGCCGCCAAGGACCATCTGCACGCCATGGCGCTGGCTGCCACCCGCCGCACGGCATGATCGGGTCGATGTTGGGCCGTCTCCGGACACAGCGGTCCTCCCAGCTGCCGGTGTACCTCGCACCAGCCGGACTTGCCGCGGCCGTGGCATCGGTCGTCCCTGTGTCATACCCTCCGACGGGGAATGCCCGATGAAGACCGTCAACGGGGTCACCGACAGTGTCGTCGTCGTCGGTGCGGGACTGTCCGGTCTCGCCGCCGCGCTGTACCTGGCCGGTGCCGGCCGCGCCGTCACTGTGCTGGAGCGGGCCGACCATATCGGCGGGCGGGTCGGCCGATACCGCTTCGACGACTACGAGATCGATTCCGGTGCAACGGTCTTGACGCTGCCCGAGCTGATCGACGATGCGCTTGCCGCCGTCGGCCACGACCGTGAATCCGGTGCGCGGCCGTTGCGCATCCACCAGCTCGCGCCCTCCTATCACGCACGTTTCGCCGACGGCTCCGATATTCGCGTCTTCGCCGACCCGGACGAGATGGCCACCGAAGTGGAGCGGACCTGCGGTCCCGGCGAAGCCCGCAACTATCGACGGCTGCGTACGTGGCTCGCCCGGATCTACCGGGCCGAGTTCGGCGAGTTCATGGACACCAACTTCGACTCGCCGCTGGATATGGTGCGGTTGCCGCGCAAACGCGCCGCCCTGCTGGAACTGGTGCGCCTCGGCGGGTTCGGCAGGCTCGGTCCGCGTGTGCGGCACTACCTGCGCGATCCCCGGCTGACCAGGCTGTTCACCTTCCAGGCGCTCTACGCGGGTGTGCCACCGGCCAAGGCATTGGCGGTCTACGGCGCAATCCCCCACATGGATACCTCGCTCGGGGTGTATTTCCCAGAAGGTGGGATGCGCGCAGTCGCAGAGACCATGGCGGAGGCGCTGGTCGCGGCGGGCGGGCGGCTGGAGCTCGGCGTTGAGGTCACCGGCATCGAATACGCCGCGAAACGAGCCAGCCGGGTCCGGCTGGCCGGCGGTGCGACGGTGGACTGCGACGCGGTCGTCGTCACCGCCGACCTCGGTGGCATCGAACGTTTCGGCCTGCGACGCAGGCGGGGTCTGCGGGCCTCGCCGTCGGCAGTGGTCGCCCATGGCACCATTCCGGCGGCCGTCGCCGCGACCTGGCCGATCCAGGCGCATCACACCATCGACTTCGGTGCGGCCTGGGAACGCACGTTCGCCGAGATCGCCGCACCCCGCGGCGGCCGGTTGATGAGCGACCCGTCGTTGCTGCTGACCAGGCCCGCACTGTCGGACCCCGGCCTGTATCTGGACCGCGCCGACGGCCGCTACGAGCCGTTCTCGCTGCTGGCCCCCTGCCCGAACCTGGATTCGGCGTCACTGGACTGGCCCGCACTCGGCCCCGCCTATCTACGGGAGCTGCTCGCGGTCCTGGAGCAACGTGGCTACCACGGCATCGCCGAGCACTTCCGGCTCGACCACCTCGACACCCCGCAGACCTGGCTCGAGCAGGGCATGTTGAGCGGCACGCCGTTCTCCGCAGCCCATCTTTTCCGCCAAACCGGGCCGTTCCGGCCACGCAACCTGCCGCGCGGCAGCGACAACGTGGTTATCGCCGGTTGCGGCACGACGCCGGGCGTCGGCGTGCCGACCGCGCTACTATCCGGAAAACTCGCGGCAAACCGGATCATCGGCACGCAGAAACCCCGCCGAAGCGAAACCCCGCGCACCATCGGGACAGCCCCGCGCGAACAAGCCGTAAACTAAGCGCCGACCTATCAGCTCGCGGTTGCGACCGCCGACCACACCGGGGGGAACGACACCACATGCCACCCCCGGAAACGACTGCCCAAGTGACTTCCCCGGTACCGGCCGCCGTGTCCCCGACACCCGCGACACGACCCACCACAACCACCACCGCGCCGGCCGCGGGTAGCCCGCAGACGCTGCGGTCCTGGCTGCGCACCACGGCCGATTTCGCCCGCAGTCCCGAGGGACATGCGGCGCTGCTCGGCCTCGTCGGCGCGATCATGATCACCTTCGGCGGTTTCGGCGCGGGCGCGGTGCGCAAACGCGATCCGCTGCTGGAAGCGATGCACCTGTCCTGGTTGCGCTTCGGGCACGGCTACGCGCTGTCGACGATCTTCATCTGGATCGGCGTGCTGCTGATGATCACCGCCTGGGTGCGTCTCGGCCGGGCCACGCTCGGCCGGGGCAACTACTCGGGCGCGGGCGTCACATTGAACGAGCTGCGCGCGATCGTCGGCATCTGGGTTTTCCCGATGCTGTTCGCCGTGCCGATGTTCAGCCAGGACGCGTACTCCTATCTGGCACAGGGTGCGCTGCTGCGCGACGGTTTCGACCCGTACAAGGTCGGCCCGGTCGCCAATCCCGGTGTGCTGCTGGACAATGTCAGCACCGTCTGGACCACCACCACCGCCCCGTACGGCCCGATCTTCCTGCTGATCGGCCGGGCGATCACCTCGATCACCGACGACAATGTCGTCACGGGCACCATCGCTCTGCGGCTGGTCATGTTGCCGGGCCTGGCGCTGATGATGTGGGCCATCCCGTATCTGACCAAACATCTCGGCGGCAAGCCCACCGTTGCGCTGTGGCTGGCGGTACTCAATCCGCTGGTGCTGATCCACCTCATCGGCGGCGTGCACAACGAGCTGCTGATGGTCGGGCTGATGTGCGCCGGTATCGCACTCGTGCTCGAGCGCAGGCATGTGCTCGGCATCGTCGTCGTCGCGATCGCGGTCGCCATCAAGGCCACGGCCGGTATCGCCCTGCCGTTCCTGGTGTGGATCTGGATGCTGCACGAACGCGAACGGCGTGCCGAACAGGCGCCGAAGGAATCCGGGGCGACGCTGCCCCACCCCACCCTGCTGTTCGCCAAGATCGCCGGACTCGGCCTGTGCGTGTTCGCCGCGGTCTTCGTGCTCGCCTCCGCGGCCGCAGGTGTCGGCATCGGCTGGCTGACGGCCCTGTCCGGGTCGAAGAAGATCATCAACTGGCTGTCGCTGCCGACGATCATGGCGCACGGCATGACCTGGATCGGCCCGCTACCGTTCGATCCGGTCCTCACGGTGACGCGCGCATTGTGTGCCTTCGCGCTGGTTGCGATTCTGGCCTGGACCTGGTGGCGTTTCCGGCACAGCGAGCGAGAGGCCGTGCTCGGCATCCTGATCGCCTTCGTCGCCATCGTCATCCTGTCCCCTGCCGCCCTGCCCTGGTATTACTCGTGGCCGCTGGCGCTGGCCGCCGCGTTCGCGTTGTCCACCAGGACGCTCATGGTGCTGGTGGGTTTGTGCACCTGGTTGATGCTGGTATTCCAGCCCGGCGGCTCGATCGGGTTGTACAACTTCTGGCATGTGGCGGCCGCGACGTTCGCGGCGGTGGTGGCGGCACTGTCGCTGCGAACGGTCGATCCGCTGCGTCTGCGCAGTACCCGCACGGTCGCCGCACCGGCCGAGCCCACCACCCATGACCGGCACTGAGATCGCCCTCGAGCACGACACCGCCGCACCTCCGGACCGCACCGATCACGTCAGGCGGTCGAGTCCGACGGAGCTTGCCGACGCCTACCGGCTCTGTGGCCGTATCGCAGCCGAGCACGGCCGTACCTACTTCCTGGCCACCCGGCTGCTGTCGGCACCACAGCGGCCTGCGGTGCACGCGCTGTACGCGTTCGCACGCATGGTGGACGACATCGTCGACGACCATGGGGTTCCTCATGGCTCGGCCCCACACCTCGCCCTGCGCCCGGTGTCGCCGACCGCTGGGGCGGGCATGGACCGGGGCACGACCGCTGTCCCGCTCGCCGCGCGGATCGACCTGATCGAGCGGCAGCTGCGATCGGCGCTGAACTCGAACAGACCGAACGATGGCCCCGCGCCCGACGCCGACAACCGCCGACGAGGCGCGATACTGCTCGCCCTCACCGACACCATCCGGCGCTACCGGATCGCGCCCGGCCATTTCTGGACATTCCTGGATTCCATGCGCATGGACATCCCCGGCACGCCGGAGTTCCGCGACCGGTATGCCGATATGGCGGAACTGCACCGGTATATGCGTGGTTCGGCCGCCGCGATCGGACTGCAACTGCTGCCGGTGCTCGGCACGGTCGTTCCGGTGGCCGAGGCCGAGCCTGCGGCAGCCGCGCTCGGCAACGCCTTTCAGCTCACGAACTTCCTGCGCGATGTCGGCGAGGATCTGGATCGCGGCCGGATCTATCTGCCCGCCGACGACCTCGCCGCGTTCGGGGTCGATGACGAGCTACTGCGCCACTGCCGCCGCCGCGGCCACACCGATCGACGGGTCCGCCGTGCGCTCGCCCACCTGATCGCGGTCAATCGGGACCTCTACCGCACCGCAACACCCGGCATCGAGTTGCTGCAACCGCGGGTGCGCCCGGCCATTCGTACCGCGGCCACCCTGTACGCCGCGATTCTCGACCGCATCGAGGACTGCGACTTCGCCGTCTTCGAACAGCGCGCCGTCGTGCCCGTCCATCGCAGGCTGCGTGTCGCCGCAGGCGCCTATCTGTCGGGACGCTGAGCGGGCGTCAGACCGGCCGGACCGCCCGAGCCTCCGGCCCTCGCCGTGCCTCCTCCACATCGAACTCGACCTGCTGGCCGGCCTCCAAGGACCGGAAGCCCTCCCCAAGGATTACCGAGTACTCGACGAACACGTCATCCCCACCGGCGCGGGCAATGAACCCGAATCCTTTTTCTCGGTCGAACCATCGCACGGTGCCTCGCACCATCAGACATTTCCTCCTCGAACACCATCCCCAGCCCTACCCGGTACATCACCATGCGCCCGCGCATCGTTTCGGACGAGGCTCGGACCGGCGGCGTTCCGGGCGAGTCGGCCGGTCATGGAAGAGCGACGATGGTGACGGTGGCGCCCTCTTGCACGTTGGCGTTCACCGACGGAGTCTGCGAGACGACCACCGAGGAGTCCAACGGAGCCAGCTGACGGACCTGAACCGTCAGGCCGAGCTCCTCGAGCACCTCGCGAGCCTCGGCGACCGACTTCCCGAGCACCTCGGGCATCTTCACCGCATCGGAGACGAGCAGAACCACCGACGTCCCCGCATCGACCGTGGTGCCCGCCTCGGGATCGGTGCCGACGACCTGGCCCGCGGCAACGCCGCGGTCGAACCGCGGGCGGTGCTCGCCGACGGTGATACCGAGATCGGTGAGCATCTGCTCGGCCTCGGCGGTGGTCTTCCCACGCAGGTCGGGCAGCTGCACCGGCCGCGAGCCCTTACTGCTGTACACCTTCACCTGCGCGCCCATCGGCAGCACTGTGCCGGGCGCGGGCTCGACCTTGGCGAGGGTGCCCTCCGGAGCGGCACTCGGCGCGTCACCGGCGTTCACCGGCTGCAACCCCTGGTCCCGGATCAGCTGGTTGACCTCGGAGATATCGGCGCCGGGCGCCAGCTCGGGGACCCGCGGTTTACCGCTGGAGATCAGCACGGCGACCGTCGATCCCTTGGTGACCCGTGAGCCCGCCGACGGATCGCTGCCGACCACGCCGCCCACCGGGATGGTGTCGGAGGCCTTCTGCCGGGTCGTGGTCTCGAATCCGGCGCCGCTGAGCACTGAGGTCGCGCGGTCGACGTCCATACCCGCGATACTCGGCACCGCCTCGTACCGGCCGACACCGAGCCACCAGCCGCCGAGACCGACCAGCAGCGTCAGCACGGCGACAATGGCGATCCACACCGCCGCGGTACGCCTGGACCGCTGCCGGTCATCGATGAAGGCCGGCGCCGGCGCCGAGTGCGGGTGCGGCCGCAGCTGCTGCGGTGGCGGTGGCGCCTCGAAATCGGTGCGCGGCCGTTGCGCGGTCACCACCTTGGTGTGCTGTGGCGGGGCGGGCACCGGATGCGGGCGCTGCTCGGGAGGACGAGGGCTGTCCGGCGGCGGGACCGCCCGGTACGAGGAACTGAGATGTTCGGCGGACTCCTGCGGCGCGGGCACCCGATAGGCGGGCAGGTCCAGCAGCGCGCTGATCGCACGCAGTTCGGCGACCATCTCGTTGGCGTCGGCGAACCGGTGCGAGGGCTCGCGGGCGGTGGCGCGCGCGATGAACGCGTCGAATTCCGGCGGCACACCGGCGATGAACTGGCTCGGGCTCGGCACATCTTTCTCGATGCGCTGATAGGCCACCGACAGCGAGGTGTCACCGGTGAACGGGACCTGCCCGGTGAGCAGTTCGAAGATCAAGATGCCGAAGGAGTACACATCGCTGCGTGCATCGGCGGTGCCGGAGGTGACCTGTTCCGGCGACAGGTAGGCGGCGGTTCCGAGGATGACGCTCGCCGAGGTGGTGTTGGCCGCCGCGACAGCGCGCACCAGCCCGAAGTCGGCGATCTTGACCTCGCCGGAATCGGAGATCAGCACGTTCTCCGGTTTGATGTCGCGATGCACCAACCCGGCCGCGTGGGCGACACCGATCGCCGCCAGCACCGGCTCGGCCACCGCCCGCACCGCATGTGGTGGCATGGGGCCGCGTTCGCGCAGCAGCTCACGCAGGGTGCCGCCCTCGACCAACTCCATGATCAGGAATGGATGATCGCCGTCGACCCCCTGGTCGTACACCGCGACCAGCGACGGGTGTTTCAGCTTGGCGACCGCGCGGGCCTCGAACTCGAACCGGGACAGGAACTGTGGATCACCGGCGAATTTGGGATCCATCACCTTGATGGCGACCGGGCGATCCAGACGCGTGTCCTCGCCCCGGAACACCATGGACATCCCACCCCGAGCGATCGGCGCATCGATGCGGTAGCGCCCTTCCAGCATGTGGCCGATCAATTGATGTCCTCCGGCTTTCACAAACCCTCTCCACCCCTCGCTGCGCGCGACAAGAGCAGCCGCGCCCTGCGGCCCCCACGATGGTATCGACCGAACGCCCCCGGGTGTCTCACGACGTGGTGAGTGCAGCGTCTACCGTTATCCGGGTGAGCGCATTTCCCTGCAGTGACGATGTTCTGCCCGCCTCGGTGACCCTGGTGCCACTACCCGATGTGGCAGAACGGCTCGGCATCGTGGTGACCAGGGTGCATCAGATGCTGCGCGACCATCAACTCCTGGCCGTCCGCCGCGACGGAGTCGCCGGTGTGCCGGAACTCTTCTTCGACCAGGACGGCACCGTGACCAGGTTCCTTCCCGGGTTGATCACCGTCATGCGTGATTCGAAGTACACCGACGAGGAGATCCTGGAGTGGATCTTCACCGACGACGACAGCCTGCCCGGTAAGCCGGTCGAGGCGCTGCACGGGCCTTTGGCCCGCGAGGTGCTGCGTCGCGCGGCGGCCGACCCGTTCTGACCGACCCGGTACAGCCCCGTCTACCGTTCGAGCAATCTGTCCTGGCACGGTGCGCCTCACCTGAGGGCGAGGCGCACCGGAACCGAACTCAGCGCAGCATCTCCGCGACCAGGAACGCCAGCTCCAACGACTGCTGGGTGTTCAAGCGCGGGTCGCAGGCGGTTTCGTAGCGTCCGGACAGATCCAGATCGGAGATGTCCTGAGCGCCACCGAGGCATTCGGTGACGTCCTCGCCGGTCAGCTCGATGTGCAGACCACCGGGATGGGTGCCGAGAGCGTGGTGCACCTCGAAGAAGCCCTGCACCTCGTCGACGACACGGTCGAAGTGGCGGGTCTTGAAACCGGTGGACGATTCGTGGGTGTTGCCGTGCATCGGGTCGCACTGCCAGATCACCTGGTGACCGGTGGCCTGAACCTTCTCGATGATCGGCGGCAGCACCTCGCGGACCTTGCCGTTGCCCATCCGCGAGACGATGGTCAACCGGCCTGGCTCGTTGTTCGGGTCGAGCCGCTCGACGTACTCCACGGCCTGATCGGGCGTTGTGGTCGGCCCGATCTTGAGGCCGATCGGGTTCGCCAGCAGTTCCGCGAACGCGATATGCGCCCCTTCGAGCTGACGGGTGCGCTCACCGATCCACAGGAAGTGCGCCGACAGGTCGTAGAGCACCGGTTCACCGGTCGCGGGGCTCTCCCCCAGGCGCAGCATGGCGCGTTCGTAATCGAGGACAAGGGCCTCGTGGCTGGCGTAGATGCGCGCCGACTGCAAGCTCGGATCGTTGACCCGGCAGGCGGTCATGAACCGCAGGCCGCGGTCGATCTCCTCGGCCAGCGCCTCATAGCGGGCGCCCGCCGGGGACTGGGCGACGAAGTCGCGGTTCCAGTCGTGCACCCGGTGCAGATCGGCCATGCCCGCGTCGGTCAGGGCGCGCACCAGATTCATCGCGGCGCTGGCGTTGGCGTAGGCGCGCACCAGCCGCGACGGGTCGTGCTCACGCAGCGCGGCGTCGGCGGCCAGCGAGTTGACCATGTCGCCACGGTAGGACTTGAGGCCGAGAGAATCGGTATCGGAAGAGCGTGGCTTCGCGTACTGGCCCGCGATCCGCGCCACCTTCACCACCGGCAGGCTCGCTCCGTAGGTGAGCACCACCGCCATCTGCAACAGGGTGCGGATATTGCCGCGGATATGCGGCTCGGTGTTGTCGGCGAAGGTCTCCGCGCAGTCACCGCCCTGGAGCAGGAAGGCCTCACCACGCGCCACCTCGGCCAGCCGCTCGCGCAGCTCCTCCACCTCGGCCGGTACGCAGATCGGCGGGACGCTCTCCAGCACGGTCCGCATCGACGCCGCCTGCCCGGCATCCCAGGACGGCTGCTGCAACGCGGGCCGAGCCAGCGCGTCGTCCAGCCGCTTGCGCAGCTGCGCGGGCAGCGGCGGCAGCTCGGGCAAACGATCGATGGGTACGTCGACGGTCCAGTTCACCCGTTCAGAATACGGACTTACTCCCGGCACCGGGCATCCGCGCGGCCAACTTCGCTTCCGGGTGGTGCCGCACCCGGTGTTCGGGCGGGCCGTCGTTCGGTCGGCATACCACCAGGCCGTACCCTCGGGCGGACCAATTTTCGGGAGGAGACCGGCTTTGTGAAGTACTTCTACGATGCGGAATTCATCGAGGACGGGAAGGTGATCGACTTGGTATCGATCGCGGTGGTCAGCGAGGACGGCCGCGAATATTACGCCGTATCCACCGAATTCGATGCCGAGCGCGCCGGGCCGTGGGTGCGTAAGAACGTGCTACCCAAGCTGCCGTCGCCGTCGTCACCGCTGTGGCGCAGCCGCAGGCAGATCCGCGACGAGCTCTACAAGTTCCTGGTGCCGCGCCCGACGGTGCGACCCGAGCTGTGGGCCTGGGTGGGGGCCTACGACCATGTGGTGTTGTGCCAGCTGTGGGGGTCGATGGTGGATCTGCCGCCCGCGCTGCCCCGCTACACCAACGAACTGCGTCAGCACTGGGATGCCCACGGACGGCCGGAACTGCCGCCGATCCCCGCCGACGCCCACGACGCGCTCGCCGATGCCCGCCACAACTTGGCCAAGTACGAGGCGATCGAGGCTGCGCGCCGCCGCTGAGGGCCGTACGCCGCCCCTTACGAGTTGCGCTACGGCCATAGTGCGCATAACGAACAGCAGGCCCCGAGTCGCATCGACTCGGGGCCTGCTTCGCGTTCAGCGATCAGTGGCTGTGCTTGCCACCATTGCCGTTGGCGTTGTCCTGTGCCTTCTTCAGGACGGCGAGCTGCTTGTGCTCCTCCTCCAACTCGGTGGCGAAGTGCTGCTCGCTTTCCTGCCACGGGTCGGCCCGCATGAAACTGCCGGTACCCGGCTGGCCGGCCGAACCGAGCTGGTTCATCTTCTTGGGCACCGGAGCACCCTGGTACTCCAGCGGGATCGGGTGGCCGTGCTCGTCGACCGGACCCAGTGGCTGGTGCACCTCGATGTACTCACCGTGCGGCAGCCGCTTGATCACGCCGGTCTCGATGCCGTGCTCGAGCACTGCTCGGTCGCTGCGCTGCAGACCGAGGCAGAACCGGTAGGTCAGGAAGTACGCGATCGGCGGCCCGAGCAGCAGACCGATACGACCGACCCAGGTGGTCGCGTTCAGCGAGATGTTGAACTTCAGCGCGATGATGTCGTTGACGCAGGCCAGGGTCAAGATCACGTAGAAGGTGATCGCCATGGCACCGATCGCGGTACGCACCGGCACGTCACGCGGACGCTGCAACAGGTTGTGGTTCGCGGTGTCCTTGGTCAGCCGCTTCTCGATCCACGGGTAGGCGATCAGCAGCGTGAACACCAGGCCCATGACCAACGCGACCCAGAACACGGCCGGGACCGTGTAGCGACCCAGGTAGAGCTCCCACGGCGGCATCAGACGTGCCAAACCGTCGGTCCACATCATGTAGAAGTCGGGCTGCGAACCGGCCGACACCTGCGACGGGTTGTACGGGCCGAGGTTCCAGATCGGGTTGATCTGCAGGACACCACCCATGATGCCGACGAAGCCGAGGGTGAAGGCGAAGAACGCGCCCTGATCCGCCGCGAACACCGGGACGATGCGAGCACCGACGACGTTGTTCTCGGTCCGGCCGGGGCCGGGGAACTGGGTGTGCTTCTGGTACCAGACGATGGCCACGTGCGCCGCGATCAGCGCGAGCATGATGCCGGGGAACAGCAGCACGTGCGCGATGTACAGACGCGGGATGATGATCTCACCGGGGAAGTCGCCGCCGAACATCAACCAGTGCAACCAGGTACCCACCACCGGCACACCGATGGTGATACCGGAGAACGCGGCCCGCAGGCCGGTACCCGAGAGCAGGTCGTCGGGCAGCGAGTAGCCGAAGAAGCCCTCGAACATCGCCAGGATCAGCAGCAGCGAACCGATCACCCAGTTCGCCTCACGCGGTTTGCGGAACGCGCCGGTGAAGAAGATGCGCAGCAGGTGCACGATGATCGAGGCCGCGAACAGCAGCGCCGCCCAGTGATGCACCTGGCGTACGAACAGACCGCCACGCACCTCGAAGGAGATGTTCAGCGCCGTCTCATAGGCCCGCGACATGCCAACACCGCGCAACGGCTGGTAGGCACCGTCGTAGACGACGTGGCTCATCGACGGGTCGAAGTACAGCGTCAGGTACACACCCGACAGCAGCAGGATGATGAACGCGTACAGCGCGATCTCACCGAGCAGGAATGACCAGTGGGTCGGAAAGACCTTGTTGATCGACCGGCGCATGAACGCGGCAGCGCGGTACCGCTCGTCCACGGCGTCGGCGTGGGCACCGACCTTCCGGCCGATTGCTGTTCCAGAACTCATGAACGACGCTCCCAGAAGGCCGGGCCGAGCGGCTCGATGAAGTCGCTCGCGGCGACCAGGAAGCCCTCGGAGTTGACGGTGATCGGCAGCTGCGGCAGCGCCCGCGCGGCAGGACCGAAGACTGGCTTACCCCACTCGGTCGCCGAGAACTGCGACTGGTGGCAGGGGCACAGGATCCGGTTGGTCTGCTGCTCGTAGAGCGAGGTCGGGCAGCCGAGGTGGGTGCAGATCTTCGAGTAGGCGAAGTAGTCGCCGAAGTTGAAGCTCTCCTGGCCCTTACGCTTGATGGCCTTCTGCGCATCTTCGGTGCGCAGGCGGATCAGCATGACGGCGTTGCGGATGCCACGCAGCGACTGCAGGGTCTCGTGCTCGTCGCCCCGCCAGGCTTCCTTCCACGGGAAGACCGTCTCCATGCCGCCCGCGTCCAGATCCTCCGGGCGCACCAGCACGATGTCCTCGGGACGGCCGGTGTCGCGACGCAGGTAGATGGTCTGGCCCTCCCAGTCCGGGGTCCAGCCCGACACCCACAGCGGCGACTTGTCGCCCTTGGCCCACGGGTTCTTGATCATGCCGCCGACGAACAGCGCGGCCGATCCGAGACCGACGACGCCGAGACCGGCGCCCGCGGTGCGGGTGATCAGCTTGCGACGACCCAGCGTGGAGGTATCCCCGGCATCCGACAGCTGGGCGACCAGCGTCCTGCGGTCGACCTCACTGGAACGGCCGTCGTGGCGCTCCTGGATCGATAGCTCGGCCGGGATGAACTTCTTGCGGATCAACACGACCGCGATGCCGATCGCGAGGATCGAGACACCGAAGGTGATGCCGTACAGCGGCGTGGCCAGCGAGTACAGGTCGTGTCCTTCGGACTCTTTGCCCTTGTACTCCCACGGCCAGAACAGGAAGACACCGACCAGTGCGGCCGCGGCCAGACCCGAGATGGCGAACCACAGCGCCACCTGACGCTCGGCGCGCTTCTCGGCGCGGGTACCCGGAACCGGGAACCGCTCACGCCGGTAGGCGACGTCGACGCCGTCCATTTCGGTGCCGAGTTTGACCAGGTCGTCCCGCGACATCGCGTCCAGCTCGGCCTCGGTGGGCTCCGCGGCGGCGTGACCGGTGGGCTTCACCGTCTCCTTCGACAGCTCGGCACTGGATCCCTCATCCGGGCGCCCCATGTCGTCTCGCTCCTTGTCTGTCATGACCTCGATCCGATCCACATCGCGGCGCCGACGGTCAGCACGATGCCGACCACCCAGATGGCCAGGCCTTCGGTCGCGGGGCCGAAACCGCCGAGGCCGTAGCCGCCGGGCGAATTGGCCTCCACCGAGTCCTTGACGTAGGCGACGATGTCGCGCTTCTCCTCCGGGCTCAGCTGCCGGTCGGAGAACTTCGGCATGTTCTGCGGGCCGGTCAGCATCGCGGCGTAGATCTGCTGCTCGGACGCGGGCTCGAGCGGCGGCGCGTACTTACCGGACGACAGCGCGCCACCGCGGCCGGTGAAGTTGTGGCAGGAGGCGCAGTTCATGCGGAACAGCTCGCTACCGCGGGCGATGTCCGCGCCACGCAGCGATTCCTGGGCGACCGTGCCGTCGGCGTTGCGGATGACCGTCGGGCCGCCACCGTTGGCGGCCACGTAGGCGCCGATGGCGTCGGTCTGGTGGGCGTCGAACTTGGCGGGCTTGCGCTCGGCCTGTGCCTCGTTGCGCGTCATCGGCATACGACCGGAGGACACCTGGAAGTACACCGCGGCCTCGCCGACGCCGATCAGGCTTGGTCCGCGATCCTGCACACCCTGCAGGTTCGCGCCGTGGCAGGTGATGCACGAGGTGTCGTACAGCTGCTGGCCCTCGCGGATCAGTGCCGACTTGTCCTCGTTCGCCGTCGCGATCTGCGGCTCGGGGGTGAGGGCCGAGGCGAGGAAGCCGGCTCCGACGAGACCCACCAGAAGCGCGAGCCCGCCCGCGATGCGGCGGCGGACGCGGCGCTGCCTGCGCGTCTTGCTGGCCTGGCCGTGCCCGGGGCTGGCGGGCTCTGGCGCTGATGGGGGAGATGAACTCATCTGTGTCCCTTTGGAGTAGACGGAACCGACTTGTGCAAAAGCTTCCACTGAGCCCGGGTCAGCGGACGAAGTAGATCGTGGCGAACAGCCCGATCCAGACGATGTCGACGAAGTGCCAGTAGTAGGACACGACGATCGCGGCGGTGGCCTGCGCCGGAGTGAACTTACTCAGCTTGGTGCGCACCAGCAGGAACACGAACGCGATCAGACCACCGATGACGTGCAGGCCGTGGAACCCGGTGGTGATGTAGAACACCGAGCCGTAGGAGCTGCTCGAGATCGAGGTGCCCTCGTGGACGAGGTTGTAGTACTCGTAACCCTGGCCGAGCACGAAGAAGGTGCCCATAGCGAGGGTGAGGACGTACCAACGGCGCAGGCCGAAGACGTCACCGCGCTCCGCGGCGAAGACACCCAGCTGGCAGGTGAACGACGACGCGATCAGCACGGCGGTGACCGGAACGGCCAGCTTCATGTTCAGCTCGGTCGGCTCCGGCGGCCATTCGGTCGACTGAGCACGCGCGACGAAGTACATCGCGAACAGGCCGGCGAAGAACATCAGCTCACTGGACAGCCAGATGATGGTGCCGACACTGACCATGTTGGGCCGGTTCAGCGAATGCACACGCTGGGTAATGGCCGATCCTGGGGTGCCTACTGCGGTCGTCACGGGGGTAAGTATGACTCGTCGTAGTACGACAGGAGTACCCGGGTACGAAACTTGCCCGTGCGTGTCGGATTTCGTGGTGCCCCTTCCAGGGACAACGCCGGGAAATCGGTCGCGAAGATCAAGTTCAGGGGACGTGTGCGGGGGGTCGCGGGCGGATATCGGGAGACCGCGTCCGGGTGGGCGCATTAGGGTTGTTGCCTACGAGACTGGTGGGCGTACCAGTGTGATGGGAGATGTTGATGAGCGTGCGCAGCTGGCCCCAGGTGCTCGGCACCCTTGCCGACGGTGGCGACCTGACCGCGGACGACACCGAATGGGTGATCAACGAAATCTTCTCCGACAATGCGACGCAGGCGCAGATCGCCGCATTCGGTGTCGCGATGAAGATCAAGGGCCCCACCTCGCCGGAGCTGACCGGGCTCGCCACCGGCATGCTCGGGCACGCCAGGCTCGTTCACATCGACGGCGACGCGGTGGACATCGTCGGTACCGGCGGTGACCGTTCGGGCTCGGTGAATATCTCCACCATGTCCTCGATCGTGGTCGCGGCGGCGGGTGTCCCGGTCATCAAGCACGGCAACCGGGCGGCCACCTCCAAGAGCGGCGGCGCCGACGTGCTCGAGGCGCTCGGTGTGCGGCTGGCCCTCGGCCCGGAATCGGTGGCCCGCTGTGTGCGCGAGGTCGGCATCGGGTTCTGTTTCGCACCGCTGTTCCATCCCGCCCTGCGGTTCGCGGGGCCCGCGCGTAAAGAGATCGGCATTCCGACCGTGTTCAACGTGCTCGGACCGCTCACCAACCCGGCACAGCCGCGCGCGGGCCTGGTGGGTTGTGCCTTCGCCGATCTGCTTCCGACGATCGCCGGTGTATTCGCCGGGCGCGGCAGCAGCGCGCTGGTGGTGCGCGGTAACGACGGACTCGATGAGATCACCACCTCCGACACCACCGATGCCTGGATCGTCTCGGACGGCCGGATGCGTGAGGCGACCATCGACCCGACCCGCTTCGGCTTCCCGCGCGTCGACCTGGATGCACTGCGCGGCGGAGACGCGCAGGTCAACGCCGGTGTGGCACGTGATGTGCTGGCAGGGACGCCCGGCGCGGTACGCGACGCGGTGCTGATCAACTCCGCGGCGGCCATCGTGGCCTACGACCTGTCCCAGGGAACGGGGAACCCGGAGGCCGACCTGGACGGTCAGCTCGCCGCGGGGATCGAGCGGGCCGCCGCCGCGATCGACAGCGGACAAGCGGCGGCGCTGCTGGATCGGTGGGCGAAGCTCACCAACACGCTCGGCGACTCCTGATCGGCGGCCTATCCAGCAAACTTTCGGCCGGGGCTATACAGTTGCGCGGTCCGATCGTCGTCTGGAGGTAGGCATGAGTCCCGGTGTGCCCGTGGTTTCCGGCGCTCTGCTCGCCACACTCGCGGCGGCGACGGTCCTCGGCGCCGGGCCCGCAGGGGCCGCGCGCGGCGGGCTGGTGGTCGACGGCACCGTGCATCACAATCCGTCGGGCTGCGTCGAGGTCGGCGGTGGTGCCCGCACGCTGAGGCTGGAGAACCACACCGACGTCCCGGTGACCATCTACTACGGGCGCGGCTGCCGCGGCGAGATAACCGCCACCCTGGCCTCACGTGAGGTCCGCACGGTCACCGGCGCGTCCATCCAGGTCCCCTGAGCCTCATTCGCCCAGCGAGAACCCCGCCTCGACATCGGCGCGCGAGTACGACTTGAACGCGATGTGCGTGGTCGTGCGCACGACACCGTCGGTCTTATCGATCCGGCCGGTCACCACCTCGGCGATCTGCTCGTGGTCGCGCACGCGGACCACCGCGATGAGGTCGACATCGCCCGCGCACGAGTAGACCTCGCTGACGCCCTCGATGTCGGCGACCGCCTGAGCGGTTTCGGGAATCCGGGCGTTGGCGGCGTGGATCATGACGATGGCGGTAATCATGGGATCAACCCTAAGCGTTCGGGCCACGGCACAGTCGCGGTCAGCCGGAGACTCGCGCGTAGTCCTCGGCCTCCGATTCCGACGCTGCCGCCGCCTCGGCCGCTGCCGCCCAGGCGAGCCGACGGCCCGCACCGTGTAGCGGCTCCCAGTAGCCGGCACTGGTACGGACGATGCGCACACCCGGCCGGGCCAGCCAGCGCGCCACCAGACCGATCTCCTCCGGTGACCCGCCACGCAATGGTGACAGATCGTCGTCACAGACGACCGTCTCCGCGGCCGCCACGATCCGTTCCACCACCGGCATGGGCGCCACTCCCCTGAGCGCCGTCCCCGCGCCCGCCAGGCGCCCATGGCGGATCACCGCGAACTCCCAGCCGCCGCCCCCATCGGGGTGGGCGGCGACGAGTTCGGCGATGCGGGCAACCGCGGCCAGCCGCTGGGTGCGATACAGCGCGCGGATCACCGTCACCGCACGGTCACGTGAGCGCGCCGCTGCCTCGAAATGCTCTGCGCGGGAGTGGGTTCGGATCCGTTCGAGCATCGCTCGAAGGCCTGCGTCATCGGTGCCCGCGAACAGCGTGCGTACCGAGTCCGGCGCCCGCGCGTATTCCTTATTATTAAGGGGTATCCCGCCGGCCGCGGCCGGACAGCCGCCGACCACTGCGGGCGGGCAGTCGTGAATTGCCGTGCGCGACAAGCGAGTTGTGCAGGTGCGGAGCCCACTGAACTCGGCGATCGTCGCCGCCACATCGGCCGCGTCGGCCCGGCCGCCGAACGGGCCGAGGGCATCGACGGTCGGATTGCGGACGATGGCGAAGCGCGGAAACGGTTCGTCGGTGAGGGTGATCCACCAGCCGCGCTTGGGAAATTTGGACCGCCGGTTGTAGGGCGGTGCGTGCGCGACCAGCAACCGCAGCTCCCGCACCCCCGCCTCGAGTCCGTGCGCGCATTCGACATGGTCGATGCGGGTGGCCAGCGAGACCATCTCCTTCATCCGCCCGCGAGTCTCCGAACCTGTGAAGTAGGTGCGGACGCGGCGGCGCAGATTCACCGCCGTCCCTATATAGAGGACTTCATCGGACGGACCGCGGAACAGATAGACGCCAGGACGCGCGGGCAGGTCCGCCGCCAGCCCTCGTTTGGCGCGTTGACCCGAGGTGACGTCGGGCAGGTAGTCGATCAGCTCGGTGAGGCTGTGCACGCCTTGATTGCCCACCCGCGCCATCAGCGCGTGCAGCACATCGACGGTGGCCCTGGCGTCGGCGAGGGCGCGGTGGGTCGGCTGAGTGCTCGCGCCGAGCAGCCGGGCCAGCGCGCTCAACCGCACCGACGGCGCCTCGTCGCGGGCCAGCACCCGCCGGGCGAGCCGGACCGTGCACACCACCTGGGCGGCGGGCCACGGCGTCTCACACCGGGCCGCCGCGGCGCGCAGGAACGCCATATCGAACCGCGCGTTGTGGGCGACGAGCACCGCACCCTTGGCGAACTCGAGGAAGCCGGGCAGCACCGCCTCGATGGGCGGTGCGGCGCACACCATGGCGGTGGTGATGCCGGTGACGTGGACGACCGCGGGCGGGATGGCGCGGCCGGGATCGACCAGGGTGGCGAATTCGCCGAGCACCTCACCACCGCGCACCTTGACCGCACCGATCTCGGTGATGGCGTCCGATTCCGGGCTGGTGCCGGTGGTCTCCAAGTCGACGACGACGAAGACGGTGTCATAGAGCGGGGTGTCGAGCTCGTCGAAGGCCAATTGCGCGGCGGCGCGGCGGCGCGGGACGGAGTCGGACACGGCGTGCAGCGTACGACCGGGGTCCGACACGTTCGGCCCGGTCGGCGAGCAGTGGTTTCGGCCGACAAGGGCGCGCGGTTTCGGCACGGAATGCTCGAATTGCACGCGTGAGATTTTCGTTCTGGTACCCCCGAAATGATCTTCAATGCGGAAAAGCGGCGTAGCTCACAGAGAAACCGCGTTGGTATCAATCACCGGGCGTGTCGGATTCCAGCCATACCGCTGCGGACCCGCCGCACCCCCATCGCGCACCGATCGGGCCGCCCGCCCCGCCGCGACCACACCGCTAGCCCGTGAAAATGTCCCGCGAACTGCAAGGAATCCCCGTCGATCGAGAGACGGCATGAGTTACCGTTACTTACAGTAACGCCTGTTCGCGGTTCGCGCTCAACCGAAAAACAGCGCGTCGTTATCGTTTCGTGATTGTTGTGACGCATATCGCAGGCGGCGGGGGCGGAATTGTTGACCATTGCCGTTTCGCTTGTTCGCGGCTTTACAAACCACCGTGATCGGTTCGTAACCTCATCGAGACCTCACGGAGTCCGACCCACCACCCCGGTGCGGCGTCGTGAGGCAGATTGGGAGTACCGCATCATGGCGTCCACCACCGTCAAACGACAGGCCAAGCGTGCCGTTGCGGCCGGAGCCGTCGGCGCTGCCACCATCGGCGCGTTCCTGCTTCCCGCCGCTCCCGCGGCGGCGGCACCGGTCACCGTCCCCGGCGTCGGCACCTTCGACGTTCCGGACCACATCGTGAACCAGATCCCCGGCGGCCTGCCCGCCGTGCCGGGTCTGCAGATCCCCGCCCCCGCGCCGCTGCCTTTCACCGCACCCACCAAGACCCTCGGCCAGTCGGCCCTCGACGCCGCGATGAGCAAGGTCGGCTCGCCCTACGTCTACGGCGCCGCTGGCCCGAACGCCTTCGACTGCTCGGGCCTCGTGCAGTGGTCCTACCGCCAGGCCGGCCGCGACGTGCCGCGCACCAGTGGCGCCCAGCTGGCTTCGGGCGCTCCGGTGTCGATGGATCAGCTGCAGCCCGGCGACGTGATCTCGTTCTACGGCGGCGGCCACTCCGGCCTCTACGCCGGTGACGGCAACGTCGTGCACGCTTCCACCGCTGGCACCCCGGTGCAGCTCGCACCGATCTCCTCCATGCCGGTCGCCGGCGCGGTTCGTTTCTGATCCGCACCCCTCGGGGCCCGCACCGTTGCGCACGGTGCGGGCCCCGGCCGGTCCGGCGACTGTGATCGGTTCGTGCTCCACTGGACACCGACGGTCGCCGTTCCGTAACCTAATCGAGACCTTTCCGCGGCTTCACACGAGAACGGGGCACGGCAGGCAGTGGCAGCACATCACCGCAGTCGAGGGACGAAACGCCTGTCAGGCGCGACGATCACGGCAGGACTTCTCGCCGTGGCGCTGTACGGGGCCGGTCCCGCCGGGGCCGATCCGGCCACGCTGCCCACCACAGCGAGCGACGCGGTGCAGCGGATGATCGACCTGTCCCGCGAATCCGAGCAGCTCAACCAGCAGGCCCTCGGCGCACAGGCCGACTTCGACGCCAAGTTCGCCCTCCAGCGCGACGCCGAAGCCAAGCTCGGCACCGCCACCGCCGCCGTCACCGCCGCCCGCGACGAGGTCCGCAAATATCAGCCGGTCATCGACCGCACCGCGATCGCCGCCTATCAGGGCGCGCGCACCAACCGCCTGTTCTCCGTCCTCGTCAGCGATTCGCCACAGCAACTGCTCGACCAGATGTCCACCCTCGACGTGGTGGCCACCCAGACCTCGATTCAGCTGCAGCAGTACAAGAAGGCCACCGACGCCGCGACCGCTGCCGAAACCACCGCACGCACCGCCGCCGACGACGCCCGCACCGCCGCCGACAAGGCCAACAGCGTCCGCGGCGACCTCGAGCGTAAGCGCGCCGACCTGCAGGGCGCGATCGTGCAGGTCATCGAGGCGTGGGGCACCCTGTCCGCCACGGACAAGTCGGCGCTGGCAGGTTCTCCCTTCCCACCCGGATTCGATCGCGACACTTTGCTGCGCGGGCTCGTCCCCGGCAGCGGCACCAGCGCGTTGGCTGCCGGGCTCACCCGCGTCGGCGATCCCTACGTCTGGGGCGCCACCGGCCCCGACCAGTTCGACTGCTCCGGCCTGGTCCAGTGGGCGTTCAAGCAGGTCGGCAAGGATGTGCCGCGCACAAGTTCCGCGCAGGCCTCCTATGGCACGCCGGTCCCCAAGGACGATCTGCGCCCCGGTGACGTCGTGTTCTTCTATCCGGACATCACCCACGTCGGCATCTACGCGGGCAACGGGCTGATGCTGCACGCCTCCACGTTCGGTGTGCCGGTCGCCGTTGCGCCCATGGGTTCCACGCCTTATCACTCGGCCAGGCGATACTGAGCACCCATGAGCGGTGTGCGGCGCGTCCGTAACTGGCTGTCGGAGCGACGGCGCTTCGAGTTCTGCCTCACCACCCTCATGGTGGTCCTGCTGACCGGCACCTGTGCCGCGCTGCTCCTCCTACCCGATTCGGTGATGGCCCCGTTGCGAGCCGCCAAGGCGGGCAGCACAACCGCGCCTGTCGCCGGACAGCTGCCACTCACCGATTCGCGGTTGACCGAGATCCAGCGCATCGCGGAACCGTTCGGTCCGATGGTGACCCGGCAGGTCGTCACCGGCGGTGCCCGACCGGCGCTGGTCGTCGGACACCCCCGGCAGCAGCGTGAGGTCGATATCCTCGCCGACGAACTCGCCGAGGCGAGCACGGCCGTCACCGAGCTGTGGGGGCCGGACTGGTCGCGTGCCGCCGTCGTCGTGGTGTCCACCGCACCTGCCGAGTTCGCCGCCCTGGTCCGGGCGAGCACCGACCTGCCGGGCGAGATCGCCGCCGCGACAGTGTCGGATCCGTTCACTCCGGGCACTCAGCCGACCGGCCAGCGCGTGGTGTTCGGACCCGACGCCGGGCGCCGTCTGGATCCCGAGGGCATGCGCGCGCTGCTACGTCACGAACTCACCCACGTCGCCACCAGGTCCGCAACGGTCGACGGCTCCCCGCAGTGGCTGTTGGAAGGCTTCGCCGAATACGCCGCCCACCGCGGCCGCGACCGTTCCTTCACCGCTATAGCCCCCACCCTGGCCACCCGGCTGGCCACCGGCACCGTCCCCGCCGACCTGCCCACCGACGCCGAGTTCACCGGACCCGACGCCGCCACCGCCTACGAGTTGGCCTGGTCGACCTGCGCCTACCTCGCCGACACCTACGGCGACGACCGCTTGGTAGCCCTCTACCGCCGCCTCGCCACCGGCCCCCAATCCTCCACCACCGAAGATGCGGCCATGCGCGAAGTTCTCGGCACCTCCCGCACCGACGTCATCACCGCCTGGCAGGGCTGGTTGCGTACTCAGACTGCGTGAGGCGCAAACGGCGCCGGCTTCCACCTGCGCCGAGCGGCCCGACCGCTGTTGACATGACTTCGCGCGTCACCGAGCGATCTCCCCCCAGCGGCGAGCCGCCTCATCAAGGCGGCCCGATATGCCCGGTTTTGCCGATCACTGGACGCAACCCGATACAGCGGTAGGTAAACCCCGTTTTCGAGCGAAGCGAGACCGAGCATAAGGTTCGCGGCCCGTCTCGCGTCTCCGCTGCCGCTGCCGCTGCGCAAGCCGAAGGCAAGCAGCGGCAGCGGAGACGCGAGACACAAAGGGGCCGCGAACACGCGGTGCCGCAGGCACCGCAAATTCAACACAGTAGGTTGGTGGCATGGCTCGAACTCTGCTGGTTACCAATGATTTCCCGCCGCGTCCCGGGGGTATCCAGTCCTATCTGCAAGCAATGGCCGGGCAGCTGCCGCCCGACGACCTCGTCGTCTATGCACCGCGGTGGCGGGGCGACAGTCATGTGAAGTTCGATGCCGAACAGAAGTTCCAGGTGGTGCGCCACCCCACGACGTTGATGCTGCCCACCCCGTTGGTGATGCGGCGGGCGGCGAAGTTGTTGCGCAGCGAGAACTGCGACACCGTCTGGTTCGGGGCGGCCGCCCCGCTGGCGGTGATGTCGCCGGTGTTGCGTCGTGCGGGCGCCGAACGCATTCTTGCCAGCACGCACGGGCACGAGGTGGGTTGGTCGATGCTGCCGGGCGCTCGGCAGGCGCTGCGGGTCATCGGCGACCACACCGATGTGGTCACCTATGTCAGCAAGTACACGCGGGCGCGGTTCTCGTCGGCATTCGGGCCGAACGCGGCACTCGAATACCTGCCGCCGGGCGTCGATCCGGACGTGTTCCGCCCCGATCCCGCCGCGCGGGCCGAGCTGCGGCAACGCTACGGGCTCGGTGACCGGCCGACCATTCTGTGCCTGTCGCGGCTGGTGCCGCGCAAAGGTCAGGACGCGCTGATCGTGGCAATGCGCGATATCCGTGAGCGTGTCGACGGCGCCGTGCTGGTCATCGCGGGTGGCGGGCCGTATGAGGAGAAGCTGCGCGGGCTGGCCGAGGCGCTCGGCGTCACCGACGATGTCGTGTTCACTGGACGGGTGCGCTCGGATGAACTGGCCGCCCACCACACCCTCGCCGACGTCTTCGCCATGCCGTCCCGCACCCGTGGCGCGGGCCTGGACGTCGAGGGGCTCGGCATCGTCTATCTGGAGGCTTCGGCCTCCGGTGTTCCGGTGGTCGCCGGACGTTCCGGCGGCGCACCGGAAACCGTGATCGAGGGCAAGACCGGGCGTGTGGTCGACGGCCGCAAGATCGATCAGATCGTCGATGCCCTTGTCGGTATCCTCGCTGATCCCGAAGCCGCCGCCCGCATGGGCGCCGCGGGCCGCGACTGGGTCGAACAGCAGTGGCGCTGGGATACCCTCGGCGCTCGCCTGCGCCACCTGCTGCGCTGATCTCCCGGTTCCCACGGCGCGCGAATTACCCACGGCGGTAACGATTCCCGGTCGAGGTACGACGTAGGTGTCGCGCTCGCGCCCTGCCGGACGACACCGGCGGGGCGCGAGGGCGAGGCCGGCGACATCGGCACGACGGATGTCCCGGTCCAGCGTCATTTGTGGCCACCACCCCTCGAAAGAAATGGACCTCGCATGCCCAGCGCTCTTCGTACCGTGACCACCGCCGCGCTCTGTGCCGTGTCGGCAGCCTCGCTCATCGCCACGGCGGGCCCGGCACAGGCTGAGTTCACCGGCGTGTGCACGGTCGACTATCCGGACCCGAATGTCCCCACCCGCGTGGAGACCAGCAAGGTATCGGCGGATGTCACCGCACCGGGAACCGTGACCTTCCGGTTCGATACGACATCGAACACCGAGCAGGCCTACACCCAGACCGCCACGGTCATCTGGGCCAATATCGACACCGGACGCAACGGTTCGACCTCGGCCGAGGCCCGCATCGATGCCGGTACCACCACGTTGACGTTGCCGCCAACGGAGACCAAGCCCGGACTGCTGGCGATCGTGGCACAGGTGCACAACGTCGCCGATGACGGGCAGCACGTCTCCACCCTGGACTGCTCGGCCGAGTACACCGTCGTCTAGCCGAATAGCAGCCAGGCAAATGCCCTGGTACAAGGGCCGATAACCGACAAGGTTCGAGCGAAGCGAGACCGAACACCACAGTTCGCGGGCCGTCTCGCGTCTCCGCTGCCGCTGCGCAAGCCGAAGGCAAGCAGCGGC
>NZ_JAAGUY010000014.1:0-75013 GCF_010868145.1 Nocardia cyriacigeorgica | reverse complement strand
GGCAAATGCCCTGGTACAAGGGCCGATAACCGACAAGGTTCGAGCGACGCGAGACCCAAGGGGGCCGCGAACACGCGGCGCCGCAGGCGCCGCAATCAGACAGAGCCCGCAGGAGGCGCGCATCGAACACGGTAGTGTCAGCGGCGTGAGCAGTATCCAGGTCGCAGATCAGACGTTCGTCGCCGCCTCGGGCGCGGCGGTCGGTGAGGTACTCTCCGCGCCGGGAAAGTGGCGGCGCTGGTGGCCCGATCTAACCTTGGACGTGCGAGAAGACCGCGGCGACAAGGGAATCCGCTGGACCGTCGGCGGCGCGCTGACCGGCACCATGGAGGTGTGGCTCGAACCCTCGCTGGACGGGGTGATCCTGCACTACTTCCTGCACGCCGAGCCCACGCGCCCGATCGAGCCACGCCGGCTGGCCGAGGCCAACCGGGCGCGCCGCGTCGCGGGTAAGAAGATGTCGTTCGAGGTGAAGTCCCGGCTGGAGGCCGACCGCCCGGCCGGTGTCGCACCGTAGTTCACAGCCAGACGTTTCACCGCCAGCACAGTCTCCGGAAAGGAACCGTTCACAGTCATGGCCGACCGGACCCAGAGATCGATCGTCATCGCGGCCCCGTCGCAGCAGGTGATGTCCGTTATCGCCGATCTGGCGTCCTACCCTGAATGGGTGTCGTCGGCCAAATCGGTGGAGGTACTCGAATCCGGTCCGGACGGCCGTGCCCGTACCGCGCGCTTCGTGCTCGACGCCGGCGTCGTCAAGGACACCTACGTGCTCGCCTACAACTGGCGCCCGGACGGTAAGGCCGTCACCTGGACGCTGCTCAGCGGTGACCTGCAGAAAGCGCAGAACGGCAGCTACGAGCTCATCGATCAGGCCGACGGCGGCACCGAAGTGGTCTATGAGCTCACGGTGGATCTCAACATCCCGATGATCGGCATGTTCAAACGCAAAGCCGAGAAGGTGATCACCGATACGGCCCTGAAGGAGCTGAAGAAACGGGTCGAAGGCTGACCGCGCAGCGATCGTCCGGCGATACGCCTCGCACCCGTATCGAGCTGTTCATCGGAAAGGGCGGGGTCGGGAAGACGACGTTGGCGTGTGCGACCGCGATGTCCTACGCGCGGGCCGGTTCCCGGGTCCTGGTCGCCTCCCTCGATCAGGCCCATTCCCTGGGCGACGCGCTCGGTTTCCGGTTCTCGCACGATCCGGGCACCGTCGCCGGGATCGCCGCGGTGGTGCCCGGTCTCGAGGTGATCGAGATCGACTCTCTCGCCTTGCTCGAGGATCGGTTCCGCGAGGTTTCGCGGCTGCTGAACGCCGACACCGGCCACGATCACGGCATCGACCTCGGCGCGCTGGATCCGGCGGAACTCACCGGCCTTCCCGGCGTGCAGGAACTGCTGATGCTGGTGGAGATCACCGAGTACGCGAACGAGGACGACTGGGATGTGATCGTCGTCGACTGCCCGCCGTCGGCCGACATGCTGCGCATCGTCACCGCACCGGACACTCTGCTCGGCTACCTGGACCGGGTGTGGCCGCCACACGCGCGCGCAATGAGCGGTATCGGCACTGATCTGCGCCGGGTGGTGCTGGCGACGACCGTGCAGCGCATCGTCCGCGCCGTCACCGAGGTACGCGATCTGCTGGCCGACCATCAGCGCACCAGTGCACGGCTGATCACCGTCGCCGAACGGGTCGCGGTCGCCGAATCGGCCAGGGTGCGTTCGGCGGCCGCACTGCTTGGCCTGCGGCTGGACGCCGTGGTCGTGAACAAGGTGCTGCCCGCGGTTCCCGAACCGACCGGACCCGCTGACGCCGCCCATCCCGCGGTGCACTGGTATCAGAACCGGCGCGCCGAACAGCACGATGTGATTGCCGGGCTGCGGCGCGCCATGCCGGAGGTCCGGGTGCTGGTCGCGGCACATACCGGCCCGGAACCGGTCGGTGTCGGTTCGCTGGCGGCGCTGTCGTATGCGGTGGACGAGCAGGGTTCGGTCGCCGGACATGCGGACGGCGCGCGACGCGGCGGAGGCGCGGAACTCGACACGGACCCGGTCCTGGGCAACAATCCCGCGGAGGGCGGCGCACATTCCGGCGAACCGGTGGTTCGATGGGAGTCGGGCGCCGGGCTGCATTCGGTGTATGCGATGCGGATGCATTTGCCGGTCGCCGATCCGGCAACGCTGCGGCTGGGACGAGTGGAGGACGATTTGATCGTGGGAGCGGACGGGGTCAAGCGCCGGGTACGGTTGGCGCCGGTGTTGCGGCGGTGCACGGTCGCCGCCGCCGAACTCGACGACGGCTATCTCATCGTCCGTTTCCAGCCGGACCCGGAGGTGTGGCCGCTGTGACCGCCACCGCCGAACCCGACGGCCTCGCTGAATTCGCTGTCGAACTCAAACTGCTTGCCGAAGCCGTGCTCGAACGCGTCGAACCGGTGCTGCGCCGGGCAGCGGCGGACGGCACACCGGAATGGGACAACTGCAGCTGGTGCCCGGTCTGCGCGGCAGCCGCACTGGTCCGCGGCGAACAACACGATGTGCTCTCGGCAATCGCCGACCACGGCACCGCCATCGTCACGGTATTGCGGGAAGCGCTGGCGGGAGTGCCGGTCGAGCCGGTGATGCCGGAGGACGGTGCGGAACCCGGTGTGCGGCACCGTCATCACGGCGGACGGCCGGGTGAGGCGACCGGGCAGTCGAATTCGGGCACGGGCGCCGATCGGACGGATCAGGCACCGGGAGATGGCCCGAGCTCGGCGCCGCGCCAGGAGTTCGCCGAGACCTCAGATCCTGTCGAATCCTCCGATCTTCCCGGTGCTCCCACCGCCGATGCGGACAGCAGGCAGGCACGGACCGAGCGCGGCCGGAGCAGGCTCCGTCGCACCGGTGAGGGTCGCCGCCGCAGCTCACGGGACCGATCCGCCGCCGACGACGTCCGCGACGACATACACAGCCGCGGGGCATCCGCGGATGGTGCCGGAGACCCACCGGAATCCGGTGCAAGCACCACTCGCGCACGTTACGTCGGCATCCCCGTGACGATCAAGACATGATCGCAGCGGCGGCGGGTTCGCACCCACTGACCGTCGGAATCGACGTCGGCGGCACGAATATCCGTGCCTCTGTCGTCGATGGTGTAGGCGACGTGCTCGACACCGTGCAGGCGCCGACCCCACATTCGGCGCGCGCCCTCGACGACGCCATCGACCGCGCCGTGCGTGAACTGGCCGGCAGGCACACCATCGACGCGGTGGGCCTCGCGGTGGCCGGTTTCGTCAACGAAGACCACACCACCGTCCGCTTCGCCCCGCATCTGCCGTGGCAGGACGCGCCCGTCGCCCAGCGGCTCACCGACCGACTCGGCCTACCGGTGCTACTGGAACACGACGCCAACGCCGCCATGTGGGCCGAGTACCGATTCGGCGCGGCCGCGGGCGGACACAACGTAGTGCTCGTCGCCATCGGCACCGGGATCGGGGCCGCCCTGCTGATCGACGGCAAGCTCTATCGCGGCACCCACGGCATCGCACCCGAACTCGGCCACCTCCAGGTGGTGCCGGACGGCCGCGCCTGCGCCTGCGGTAAACGTGGCTGCTGGGAGCGCTATTGCAGCGGAACGGCGCTCGCCGATACCGCGATCGAGCTGCTCGCCACAGATCAGGCGCCGTCGATGCTGGCCAGAGAGGTTTTCCGGGATCCTGGCTCGCTCACCGGCCGCCGCGTCGCCGGCGCGGCACAGGACGGCGACCCGCTCGCCCTGCGCGCGATGTCCGATTTCGCCCGCTGGCTCGGCCTCGGCCTGGCCTTCGTCGCCGATATCTTCGACCCCGATCTGGTCGTCATCGCGGGCGGCGTGAGCAGTTCGGCCCCGCTGTTCCTCGACGACGCCCGCGAAGAGTACGCCGCCGCGCTGACCGGGCGCGGTCATCGCCCGCTCGCCCGCATCCGGACCACTCAGCTCGGTGAGGCAGCGGGCATGATCGGCGTCGCGGAGATGGCTCGGGCGGCGCTGGCCTCACCCGGTAGCGACATCTCCTCGGTCGCGCACACCACTCGCTGAGGACGCGTTCGCCCGCTTCGGTCAGCGCAGGCAACCTCGACGGCGCGCCATTGTCACCGACGTCTGTCCCAACCGCGCATCCATCGCCGTACGAGGCCGACAGCACGGGATTGGCAAACCCCTGGCAATCGTGACCGTTACGGTCACGCACCCTTGCGAACTCGGCGCGGTCCCCGAATCTCGGGACCGTAGCCTGCGCAACGGTCCGGTGACACCACCCGAGTGTGGTGAGATTCGCCTCTGCGGTTGGATGTGATCTGCGTCCAGCGGTAAAGTCGGCAACCGAGAGGTGCCCGCCTACGATCCCGCTCCCGGGGGTAAGGACGTCATGTTCTACTGGCTGCTGAAGTACGTGCTTATCGGCCCACTCATCCACATCTACAACCGGCCGACGGTCGAAGGTGTGGAACACATTCCCGCCGACGGCGCCGCCATCATGGCGGGTAACCACCTCTCGTTCGCGGACTGGCTCTTCGCTCCCCTACTGAGCCCCCGGCGGATCAACTATCTGGCCAAGGCCGAATACTTCAACACTCCCGGATTCAAAGGGCGGCTGCAGAAGTTCTTCTTCAGCGGCACCGGCCAGTACCCGATCGACCGCAGCGGCGCCAATGCCGCCGAAGACGCGCTCAATGCCGCCCGCAAACTCATCGATCAGGGCCGCCTCGTCGGCCTCTACCCCGAGGGCACCCGCTCCCCTGACGGCCGCCTCTACAAGGGCAAGACCGGTATGGCCCGCCTGGCGCTGGAAACCGGCGTCCCCGTCATCCCCGTCGCGGTCATCGGCACCGATGAGGTCAGCCCGCCCGGACCGTTCCGCTGGCGCCGCCGCAAGGTGACCCTCAAGTTCGGCGCCCCCATCGACTTCTCCCGCTACGAAGGCATGGGCGGCAACCGCTTCGTCGAGCGCGCCGTCACCGATGAGGTCATGTACGAGCTCATGCGGCTCACCGGCCAGGAATACGTCGATGTCTACGCCGCGAGCCTCAAGAAGGGCGTTCCCTCCGGCTCCGCGCCCGAGGCCACCCGTATCCCCGAATCCGCCGCGAGCTGAAGCGCTGATCTCCACGGAGACGCGCTACATCCAACGGCCGCGCGCCCGGTCCCGGACACAGCGGGTGACGAGTCCCCACCTCATCGATCGCACGAAAATAGCGGCTACCGTACGGTTTTCGGACACATGACCTCGGTCACAGCGCAACCGATCGGTAAGGATGCGACAAGCCTCGAATGGCAGAGTCGCGGGCATGTTCAAGAAGTTGCTTGCGTCGGTCGGGGTGGGTGCGGCCGAAGTGGAGACCGAATTGTTCGGTACCGGGGCACAACCCGGCGGGGTGGTACAGGGCATGGTGCGGTTGCGGGGTGGGCAGACGCGGCAACGCGTATCGCGGGTCGGCGTGGAGCTGGTCACCCGCGTGGAGGTGGAGTACGGGGACGGCGAAGCGATCGGTGAAGCGTCCTTCGCGCAGCTCCCACTGCACGGCGGCTTCGAGGTGGGTCCCGGTGCGCTGCTGGAATTCCCGTTCGCGTTGCGCGTGCCGATGGAAACACCGATCACCTTCTACAACGGCCGATACCTACCCGGCGCGGCCATTGCCGTGCGCACTGTCGTCGATCTCGACGGTGGCGTGGACGCCACCGACACCGACCCGATCGGCGTCGGCGCGCTCCCGGCGCAGCAGGCCGTGCTCGACGCCATCCTGCGCTGGGGTTTCGCACTGCGCAGCACCGACGTGGAATCGGGTCGCATCGTGGGCACGGCCCAGCAGCTGCCGTTCTATCAGGAAATCGAATTCGGGCCCTCCCCGCGCTTCCCGCGCATCAACCAGCTCGAACTCACCTTTCTGGCCTCCGACAACGGCATGAACGTCGTGCTCGAGGCCGATAAACGCGGCAGCATGCTCGCCGCGGGACGCGACGCCATCGGCACGATGTGGATCGACTACGCGACCGTCGCCCAGGTCGACTGGACCGCCGCGATCGGTCAGCGACTTGGCACCCTCGAATCTCGCTGAGCGTCACCGCGCGCCGGGGAAGCCGTTGACCCACCCGACGAACCACGTTCACATTGCGTTGAGTTCGCTGCGCCATGGTCGACGCCATGGTTGTGTTTCGCCCCGTCGACGGCTTCTCCCGGCGCGCCCTGCTGCGCACCTCCGCGCTCGGTCTGGTGGCGGCGCCCGCGCTCGCAGCGTGCTCCGATGGTTTTGGGCCGGTGCTGGTCCGGCCGCGGCCTGCCCTCACCCATGGCGTCGCGGTCGGCGACCCGCGCAGTGACGGCGCACTGATCTGGGCTCGGTCGGATCGACCGGCGACGTTGATCGTGGAAACCGCCGCCACCGAATCGTTCACCGACGCCAAGCGATTCACCGGGCCACTGCTCACCCCGGATTCCGACGGCACCGGCCGCGTCCGCCTCTCCGGCCTGCCCGCGGGACAACAGGTGCACTATCGGGTCACGTTGACGGGCGAGGACGGCGTCACCTCCGAACCACTCGCCGGCGTCTTCCGCACCGCGCCACTGGCACCGGCCGATATCCGGCTGCACTGGTCCGGTGACGTCGCAGGCCAGGGCTACGGCATCAACCCCGACATCGGTGGCATGAAGATCTTCTCCACCATGGCCGCCCGTGACCCGCACCTGTTCCTGCACTCCGGCGACGTCGTCTACGCCGACGGCCCGCTGAAAGACACCGTGACGCTGCCCGACGGCCGGACATGGAAGAACATCGTCACCGAGGCAAAGAGCACTGTCGCCGAGACCCTCGACCAATACCGCGGCCAGTACGCCTACAACCTGACCGACGAGAATGTGCGCCGCTTCAATGCCTCGGTCGCACAACTGGTCCAGTGGGACGACCACGAAACCACCAACAACTGGTCGCCGGGCGGCACCGTCGCCGCGGACAAGGGCTACACCGAGCGCGATATGGACACCCTCGCCACCCGCGCCTGGCAGGCCTTCCACGAATGGAATCCGCTGGACCCGGCCGAGGCCGCCGACGGCAAGCTCTACCGCAAGATCGCCTACGGCCCTCTGCTGGATGTGTTCGTGCTCGATATGCGCACCTACAAAGACGCCAACGGCGCCAACACCTCCCCCGACGGGCGCATCTTCGGCCAGGAACAGACCCGCTGGCTCATCGATGGGCTGCGCGGCTCCACCGCCACCTGGAAGATCGTCGCGAACGATCTGCCGCTCGGTCTGGTCGTCCCGGACGGCAAGACGGCGTTCGAGGGCCCCGCCAACGGTGATCCAGGCGCGCCATCCGGACGAGAATCCGAGATCGCCAACGTGCTGTCGGCGATCAAGGCCCATCGGGTGCAGGGCGTGGTCTGGCTGACCGCCGATGTCCACTACTCCGCGGCCCACCACTACTCCCCCGAACGCGCGGCGTTCACCGACTTCGACGAGTTCTGGGAATTCGTCTCCGGACCACTCAACGCAGGCGCCTTCGGACCCAATACCCTCGACCCGACCTTCGGACCGGACGCGGTGTTCGTGCACGCCCCACCGGAGCCCAATACCTCCCCGCTCGACGGCGCCTACCAGCATTTCGGTGAGGTAGTGATCGACGGCCGGTCAAGGGAACTGACGGTCAATTTATGCGATGCGAGCGGATCGGTGCTGTTCAGCCGACGGCTCGCCGCTCCGGGTCGATGAAGGCGGAGGATCGGGCGCGCGAGAGCGGGCGCGCTGTGGTTAGCTTGCGTGCCATGAGCACGCCGCAGTCTGTCGCCGCCGAAGAACATCTCCCTCGTGACACCGCGGATGTCGTTCGCACCGTGCGCGATTCGCGCGAGCGTGCCGAACCGCTGACCATTTGCGGTGGTGAGCTGGCCGACGACGGCATTTCGGTGCCCGATCAGCGCGCCGTGGTGTCGATGCGGCGGATGAATTCGGTGCTCGATATCAACCTCGGACGCGGCACGGTCCGCGTGCAGGCCGGTGCCAGGTTGTCCGACATCGACCGACGTCTTGGCGCCCACGGGCTTGGCCTTCCGATCGTTGGCGATCACCGAGATATCACCGCGGGCGGGTTCGCCTCCGTCGGCGGGGTGAGCACCGCTTCGCACAAGTACGGCATGTTCATCGACCGGATCGTCGATCTCGAGTACGTCGATCCGGACGGCCGGATCGGTACCTGCGGGCGCGACCATCACACCGAGCGCTTCCACCGCATTCTCGGCGCGGGTGGCCGTGCGGGGATCATCACGGCGCTGACCTTGGATACCGTCGAGGTGGACAAGGACCACAGCTGGCTCAGCACCAACGCCCACCGGTTCTTGGATTTCGATTCGTTCGTCGAATACGCGCACGGGCAGGTCAGCCGGCCCGGTGAGGCCGTGCTGCAGGTGGGACGCTGGGTCGATACCGCGCCGCTGAAGGTGTCGCGGCCGGTCGGCACCGGCCATGTGCAGCTGGGCACGGTGCGGTTCGGCCAGTGGTCGAGCCTCTACCCCACCGCGCCGACCCGTTCGCTGCGCGCGCGTCGCGAGGTCGGTTCGCGGGCCCGCAAATCGCTGGGCGTGATCGCCTCGGCCGCGGGCGGACGCGCGGGTATGCCGGTGCGCAACGCGGCCGCGGGCGCGGTCATGCTCACCCCGAAGGTACTGACCCTGCGCGACGCCGAATACCTCGCCGACACCGTCATCAGCTCCTCCGAACGCGGCCCCGCCTACCGGGTCGGCGTGTTCGCGCCGCTGTCGAGCTACACCTCGGTGTTCTACCGCCTGCACGATCTGTTCGCCGGCCACCGCGAACGCACCGGCTGCTTCACCGTCATCTCCGCCATGACCTACGGTGTGCGCTCGAAGTTCCTGCGCGACGAATCCGCCACCCGCGGCCTGTCCACCGAAGACCACGGCCTGATCACCTTCACCTGCCGCCTCCGCCCCTCCGCCCTCCCCTCGGAGCAACTGCGCGACATCGTCACCACCATCGACGAAATCTGCCGCTCCGAACACGCCCTCCGCTACGAATCCGCCGACTGACCCGCGCCGCCCCACGTTGCCGGTTCCACCGATGACGAGCACTGTGCTGTTCGATCCTGACCCGTGCGGGTGTGCGACAGCCATGTCCGAGGCGCCGGAACAGATAGGCGCTTGACGGGCGCCAGCAGAATCCCCGACAGCTCAGCAGCATCCCCGGAAACAGCGAACGCCCCACCGGTAAGAACCGGTGGGGCGTTCGCTGTGAGGGTGTGTCAGTGCTTCTCGGGACCCATGTGGTACTCGAACACCAGCCCGCCGGCCGCGACCAGAACCAGCACGACGCCGATGCCGATCAGCCAGAACTGGAAGAAGGCCAGGCCGAGGGCGGTGACCGAACCGGCCGCCGCGAGGGTGATGGGCCAGAAGCTGCCGGGCGAGAAGAAGCCCAGGTCACCGGCACCGTCGACGATCTCGGCGTCCTCGTAGTCCTCCGGGCGCAGGTCGAGGCGCCGGGCGACGAAGCGGAAGTAGGTGCCGATGATCAGCGACAGACCCGCGGTCAGCACGATGGCGGTGGTGCCCGCCCATTCGACGCCGGTGCGCGACTGTGCCGTGAAGAAGCCGTAGACGATACCGACGATGACGAAGAACACCGTCAGCAGTTCGAAAATCCGCGCTTCGATCTTCATGTCAGATCAGTCCTCAGTTGCTCTCGGCCGCGCTCTTGACGGTGCGGTCGGTGTTGAACGGCCGGGTGGAGGTGGCCACCGGCGATTCACCGATGGACTCGAGCGCCTGGGCGTTGGTCATGCCCTTGTCGCGCGCTTCGATGTAGGCCTGGAACTTCTCCGGCGAGACGGCGCGGACCTCGAAGTTCATCATCGAGTGGTAGGTACCGCACATCTCGGCGCAGCGGCCGACGAACGCGCCTTCCTTCTCGATCTCGGTGATCTGGAAGACGTTGTCGGAGTGGTTTTCCTTCGGGTTCGGCATCACGTCGCGCTTGAACAGGAACTCAGGCACCCAGAAGGCGTGGATGACGTCCGCGGCGGCGAGCTGGAACTCGATGGTCTTACCGGTCGGCAGGACCAGCACCGGAATCTCGTTGCTGGAGCCGATGGTCTCGATCTTGTCGTAGTGCAGGTAGGACAGGATGTCGTTTTCCGGCTTACCGTGCACCGGGCCCGGCTGCGGGTGGCCGTGCTCGGGGTCGATGCGCTCTTCGTAGGCCTTCAGCTGCTCTTCGTTGAGGCCTTCACGCTCGGTGTCGATGCCGTCGTAGGTGAAGCCGTTCTTCAGGTCGATATCGCGGTAACCGAACTTCCAGTTCCACTGGAAGGCGGTCACGTCCACGACGACGTCGGGGTTGTCGACCTTCTCGTGCACGTAGTTCTGCACGACGACGGTGAAGTAGAACAGCACCGCGATGATGACGAACGGCGCCGCCGTGTACGACAGCTCCAGCGGCACGTTGTAGCCGGTCTGGCGCGGGAACTCCGGCGAGTCCTTCTTCTTGCGGTGGAAGGCGATGGTCCAGAAGGTCAGACCCCACACCAGCACACCCATCACCAGTGCGGCGATGACCGACCAGGTCCACAGTTCACGCATGCGGGTGGCCTGCGGCGTGATGCCCGACGGCCAGCCGAACCGCAGCCAGACATTGTCGATCGAGCAGCCCGAGACGAGCATCGCGGTGATCCCCAAGGACACCGCCAGCCCCGCCCGCCGAAGGATACGGCCCTGCCGACCCCGGGCGGGTCGTGCCCCGATCTCGTCGCTCGCCTTGTGCGCCACGCTCACGCCTTCCTGGTCGCCACACATTCCGACACCGCACCGTCCGCTTGGGACGGCACGTCAACAGCTTGCCGGGTTATCACCGCGGAGACCGGCGCTTTCGCGCACGGAGCACCACGGGACGGCCCGAGTACTACGCAGCGTAGACCAAACCTGGTCTTGGTTCTGCGTCGGGTCGGCTTCGACACTCCGTGCGGCGACAGGCTTCCGCGCCCATCTGCCCATCTGCCCAGCAAGCAGCCATTCGCATTGCGGACACCCTGTCACGGTTCACAGGCTCCCCGATGGTCGACGCGCGTTCGCCGTCCGGAGTCCCACCAGCGCGATGCGCTCCGGATTCCCGCGCGGATTCGGCTGATTCTCGCCGTCGGCGCCGTTGCGATCCGGTGCCCGCGCCGCCCTGAAGGACGCGATCAGCCGCCGAGTGGGGCATACTCGGTCACTAGATTTCGCCTGGGATTCCCCCGCCGCGTACGACGAGAATCGGCGCGGAACCGACCACAGGAAAGAGGTTGCCGACGCCGTGTGTGGACTGCTCGGATTTCTGACGTCTGACAAAGCAGCGCCCGACACGGTGGAGCAGGTGTACGACGCCCTGCACTGTGGCCGCCACCGGGGGCCGGACGAGCGCGGCACCTGGCATGACGAGCATGTGATCTTCGGCTTCAACCGCCTGTCGATCATCGATATCGAGCATTCGCATCAGCCGCTGCGCTGGGGCCCGGCCGATAACCCGCAACGTTATGCCCTCACCTTCAACGGTGAGATCTACAACTACCTGGAGCTGCGCGAGGAGTTGGCGCGCGAGTACGCCGCCGAGTTCCCCGACGGCGCCATGTTCACCACCGAGGGTGACAGCGAATCCATCGTCGCGGCCTTCCACTACTGGGGTCCGGACGCGGTGCGCCGTCTGCGGGGCATGTTCGCCTTCGCGATCTGGGATACCGAGACCGAGCAGCTGTTCCTGGCCCGCGACCCGTTCGGCATCAAACCGCTGTTCCTGGCGACGGGCCCCGGCGGCACCGCGTTCAGCAGTGAGAAGAAGAGCCTGCTGGAGCTGCTGCCTGCGATCGGTTCGGGTGATGAGCTGGACCCACGCGCGCTCGAGCACTACACGGTGCTGCAGTACGTGCCGGAGCCGGAGACGTTGCACGCCGCGATCCGCAGGCTCGAATCGGGCAGCTACGCGATGGTTCAGCCCGGCGAAGAGCCGAAGATCGTCCGGTACTTCGAGCCGCGGTTCCGGGTGAAGCCGTTCGCGGCGGGCTCGGAGCAGGCACGCTACCGCGAGATCGCCGCGGCGCTCGAGGACTCGGTGGCCAAGCACATGCGCGCCGATGTCACCGTCGGTTCCTTCCTGTCCGGTGGAATCGACTCCACCGCGATCGCCGCGCTGGCCATGCGGCACAACCCGAATCTGATCACCTTCACCACGGGTTTCGAGCGTGAGGGCTATTCGGAGGTCGATGTCGCCGCTGAGAGTGCCGCCGCTATCGGGGCCAGGCACATCGTGAAGGTGGTCTCCCCCGCCGAGTTCGCCGCGGCCATCCCCGAGATCGTCTGGTACCTCGACGATCCGGTCGCCGACCCAGCGCTGGTGCCGCTGTATTTCGTGGCCAAGGAAGCCCGTAAGCACGTCAAGGTTGTGCTGTCCGGTGAGGGCGCCGACGAGCTGTTCGGCGGGTACACCATCTACCGGGAGCCGTTGTCGCTGAAGCCGTTCGAGCGGCTGCCACAGGGGTTGCGCAGACTGGCGGGCAAGCTCTCGGATCGAATCCCGGACGGCACCCGCGGCAAGAGCCTGCTGCATCGCGGTTCGCTGACGCTCGAACAGCGCTACTACGGCAATGCCCGCAGCTTCAACGACGCCCAATTGCGTTCGGTGCTGCGCGATTTCCGGCCGGAATGGACCCATCAGGACGTCACCGCGCCGATCTACGCGAAGTCGCGCGGCTGGGATCCGGTAGCCCGGATGCAGCATCTGGATCTGTTCACCTGGCTGCGCGGCGACATCCTGGTCAAGGCCGACAAGATGACGATGGCGAACTCGCTGGAACTGCGTGTGCCGTTCCTGGATTCGGAGGTCTTCGCGGTCGCCGAGCGGATTCCCTTCGAGCAGAAGATCACCAAGGACACCACCAAGTACGCCCTGCGCCAGGCGTTGGAGGGCATTGTGCCCTCGCACGTACTGCACCGCGCCAAGCTGGGTTTCCCTGTCCCGCTGCGGCATTGGCTGCGTGGTACCGAACTCTACGACTGGGCGCAGCAGCAGATCGCCGACTCGCAGACCGACCATCTGCTGGACAAGGCCGCGATCACCAAGATGCTAGAGGCGCATCGGGCCGGCACCTCCGACCACAGCCGCAGGCTCTGGACGCTGCTGGTGTTCATGGTGTGGCACGGGATCTTCGTGGAGGACCGGATCAAGCCGGAGATCCAGGAACCGACGTACCCGGTGTCCCTCTAGTAGCCGACAGCCGACACGCGAGTGCCCCGCTCTGTTGGAGCGGGGCACTCGTTTGTCAGGAGCTCGGGCCGGATGGCGCCTCACTGCCGAAAGCGATGGGCGAGTTCGACGCCACCACCGCGCGGGCGCGGCACCGTGCGGGCGTGCTTCTAACTGGTACCGGTGCCCGCTCAGGCGAGAACCGGCGGCTCGGGCTCGCGGTGCGCCGGCGTACGCACGAGCGGAACCTCAGCGCAGCAGCGGCTCGAGTTCGGCGGCGGCTTCGGGACCGTAGGCCTGGGTGAGGCGCTTGAGGGCGTCGTCGGCGTCCAGGGTCCACTCCTGGGTGCCGACGGTTTCCAGCACCAGCACCGCTACCAGCGAGCCGAGCTGCGCGGCCCGTTCCAGGCTCAGGCCCGCGGTGTGACCGGTCAGGAAACCTGCGCGGAAGGCGTCACCGACGCCGGTCGGGTCGACCTTGGCGTTCTCCGGAACCACGCCGACGCGCACCTCGGTGCCGTCACGGTCGACCACGAGCACGCCGTTCTTACCGAGGGTGGTGACCCGGATGCCGACCCGCTTGGCCACTTCCTCCTCGGTCAGCCCGGACTTCTGCTTGAGCAGGCCCCACTCGTATTCGTTGGTGAACAGATAGGTGGCGCCGTCGATGAGCTGCACGGTCTGGTCGCCATCGAGGCGGGCCAGCTGCTGGGACGGATCGGCAGCGAACGGAATATCGAGCTCACGGCATTCGGCCGTGTGGCGCAGCATCGCCTCGGGGTCGTTGGCGCCGACCAGCACGAGATCGAGTTCGCGATCTTCGACCAGGCCCGCGATGGAGATATCGCGGGCCTCGCTCATCGCTCCCGGGTAGAACGAGGCTATCTGGGCCATGTCCTCGTCGGTGGTGCACACGAAACGCGCGGTATGCGCGGAATCGGAGATCCGCACGGCCGAGCAATCGACGCCGTGGTTTTCCAGCCACTGCCGGTAGTCGGCGAAATCGGCGCCGACGGCACCGAGCAGCAACGGGGTGCGGCCGAGCAGGCCCATGGCATAGGCGATGTTGCCACCGACGCCACCGCGACGGATCACCAGATCGTCGACGAGGAAGCTCAGCGAGACATGGTCGAGCTGATCGGCCAGCAGTACGTCGGCGAACCGCCCGGGAAAACGCATGAGATGGTCGGTCGCAATGGACGCGGATACGGCAATGGACACGTAGCTGAACCCCTCTGGAGAAGGCGGCAAAAGGCGAAGACCTGGACCGAGGTCCGGGTCTTCACCGTATCAACTACGTGTCCGTTGAAGGAACAACTGAGATCAGTTGAACGAATCGCCGCAGGCGCAGGAGCCGGTGGCGTTGGGGTTGTCGATGGTGAAACCCTGCTTTTCGATGGTGTCGACGAAGTCGATCGAGGCACCCTGCACGTACGGGGCGCTCATCCGGTCGACCGCGAGCTTGACGCCACCGAAGTCGACGGTCAGGTCGCCGTCGAGCGAACGGTCGTCGAAGAACAGCTGGTAGCGCAGGCCAGCACAGCCACCCGGCTGCACCGCGATCCGCAGCGCCAGGTCCTCACGGCCCTCCTGGTCCAGCAGCGCCTTCGCCTTCGCGGCGGCCGCGTCGGTGAGCGTCACACCGTGGACTTCGGTCTCGTTCTGCACTGTCATGAACTCTCCTAAGGACAGCTGTGGTCATCCCGTGAACAGCGCACGGCTCGTCGGGAGTCAACACCACCGGGCGGGCTGCTATTCCCATCTTGCCACCTTCCGCGCCTGCGATGGACGCGACCCTGGTGACTCCGCCCACCCGTGTGGGGCGGACCGCATTTCCGGCACCGGCATATATCGAATAGCCTGGTTGGTGTGAAATTGTTCCGCCGCGGCGACTCCAGCATCACCGACGAGCCCGCCGACCGCACGACCGCGGACGGCGATCCCGACGCGAGTTCCGCGCGGCAGGCGGCCACCGCCACCGCCGGTAAAGGCCGGCCGACGCCGAAACGTCGTGACGCCGAAGGCAAGCGGCGCGGTCCGGTCGCACCCGCTCCGCTCACCGCCAAAGAGGCTCGCGCCCGCCGCAAGGCCAACCGTGGCAACAAGGCCGACCGCAAGACGGCCGCTTCCGAGCGTCGCGCCGCCGCTCAGGACCGGCGTGCCCGCATGCTCGCGGGCGAGGACAAGTACCTGCTGCCCCGTGATCAGGGCCCGGTGCGCGCGTTCGTCCGTGACATCGTCGACGCCCGGCGCAACCTGGTCGGCCTGTTCATGCCGATGGCACTGGTGCTGATCCTATCGATGTTCGCCGCGCCAGCCATGCAGTCGGTGGTGACGTTGGCCATGCTGGTCATGATGCTGTTCATGGCCATCGAGGGCGTCATGCTCGGCCGCATCGTGAACCACCGGGTACGCGAGCGGTTCCCCGATTCCACCGACACCGGGTTCCGCCTGGGGTGGTACGCGTTCGTTCGCGCCTCGCAGATCCGCAAGATGCGGGCGCCGAAGCCGCGTGTCGGGCCCGGCGACGCGGTCTGAGCTCAGCGGTGCGGTGCGCGCGAACGCATCGCCGACAGTTCGGCGCGTGCCCGTTCTACGTCGCGATCGACAATGTCCGCCGAGCCCGCTCGACCGAATCCGAGCCAGCCGATCGCCGCTACGAACGCCGCCAGTGCCATGAGGGTTATCAGTAATCCAGCCATGGCAGTAATTGTTCTTTCGCCGATATACGGCCGAAAGTGGCAGCACTGACATAGTTCATCAATATTCAGCCAGATAGACTGGCGACATGTTGTCCAGGGTCGCCGTCGTGCTGTCCGAGCGGCTGGCAATGTTCGAGTTCGGCGTGGTGTGCGAGGTGTTCGGCCTCGACCGCACCGCCGACGGGCTGCCAGGCTTCGACTTCCGAGTATGCGGGGTCGAACCCGGCAAGCCGCTGCCCGCCACCTCCCCGGGCATCACCGTCACCCCCCAGTGCGGGCTCGACGAACTCGCTGCCGCGGATCTGGTCGCGATCCCCGCCTTCCCTGTGTCCACCGGTCACGATCCTGCCGTTGTCGACGCGGTGCGCGCGGCTTCCGACGCGGGCGCCATCGTGCTGACCGTCTGTTCCGGCGCCTTCCTTGCGGGCGCGGCAGGTTTGCTCGACGGACGCAAATGCACCACCCATTGGCGCTATGTGGACCAGTTGGCCGCACAATTCCCCGCGGCGACCGTCGACCCGGACGTGCTGTTCGTCGACGAAGGCGACCTCATCACCAGCGCGGGGACCGCCGCGGGCATCGACGCCTGCCTACATCTGGTGCGGCGCGAAATCGGCAGCGCCGCCGCCAACGGCATCGCCCGTCGCATGGTCGTCCCACCGCAGCGCGATGGCGGGCAGCGCCAGTTCATCGAACGCCCCGTCGCCGAATGCGGCTCCGACAGCCTCGGCACGACACTGCAATGGATGCAGGAGAACCTCGAACTCCCGCACACCGTGGAAGCCCTCGCCGCCCGCTCGATGATGTCGACCCGCACCTTCGCCCGCCACTTCGCCGCCGAGACCGGCACCACCCCGGTCAAATGGCTCACCACCCAGCGGGTCCTGCTCGCCGAGCACCTTCTGGAAGACACCGATCTCGGTCTGGAGCAGGTCGCCTCCCGCGCAGGCTTCGGCTCCGCGGCGCTGCTGAGGCACCACTTCCAGCGCGTAGTGGGTATCGCGCCGACCGAGTATCGACGCCGCTTCGGCCCAACAGCGCCGTAAGGACCGATCCGCCCTGGCCGAGCCGGGCGTGATCGCCATGACAGCCGGGTGCCAGCGGCACGAAACTGCGTAGACGGCGCCGTGACCGGCGGGTCAGCAGCGGTCAACGGGCTGTCGACGGCCGAGGACGGTGAGCGCGGCTACGCCGGATCCCCGGTTGATAGCGTGCACAGGTGCTGCAGCCTCGTTTGTCCACGTCCGTACGGCGCACGCTCGTGCTCGGCGGTGCGCGGTCGGGCAAGTCGGCATATGCGGAGTCGCTGGTTACCGGCGTGCCGGTGCGGTACATCGCCACCGCCATCCCGGACCCTGCTGATCTCGATTTCGCCGAGCGCATCGCCGGGCACCGCGACCGCAGGCCTGATGACTGGACGGTCGTCGAGAATGCCGATACCACAGCCGCTCTGGCCGACTCGTTCCCCGGCGCGACACTGATCGACGACATCGGCACCTGGCTGACCGCACGCATCGACACCCGCGCGGCCTGGGACTCCCCTCGCGGCACCATCACACCCGATGTCGATGCCCTCGTCGCAGCGGTCACCGCCTACGAACATCGCCTCGTCATCGTCAGCCCCGAAGTCGGCATGGGCATCATCCCCGCCACGCGCTCCGGCCGCCTGTTCCGCGACGAAATCGGCACCCTCAACCAGCGCCTCGCCCAGGCGTGCGACGAAGCGTTTCTCATCGTCGCAGGCCTGCCGCTCCGATTGGGCTGAGGGGCCGGGGCTCAGGCGGACGGACGTGACGCACGCACCTGAGCACCGCGTGCACATCGATGACCTGCCGGGCGCAGTACCAACGGACATGACCCGAACCAGGGGTTCCGGCAGTAGCCGCCGAAAACCAACGGATCATCTGCGGCAGGTCGCCCAGTACCTGGGCTGGCGTCAAGCCGGTCCGCTCGAATTGAAGGAGCTCGACGAGTTCCTGCTCACACGGGCAATGGGACACGATTCCCCGACCCTGTTGTTCCGCAGAGGTGAGTACACCGGCGATCAACCGTGCCAGCGGGCGCTGATAGGACGCGCCCACTACACGCACGAGCAGATCTGTGAGGTGCGCGTCGGGGCCAACGAGGATCTTGGGTTTGCCTGCGGCGGTGCCGTCGAGGATCGCCTGCGCTGCCCGGTCAGGGCTGGACCAGGCGATCTGGCCGAACAGTGCGGCGAGCTGGTGTAGCTGATGCTCGTAGCTGCCGGTCGAGTTGGCGGCGATGGCGGTTCGGACTCCGCTGGGATGGACGCAGTTGACGGTGACCCGGTGCCCGGCGACGAGCGTCTCTTGGCACGGCGATTCGGTGAAGCCGCGTACAGCGAATTTCGCTGCATTGTAGGCGCTTTGGCTGGGAACTGCGAACAGGCCGAAAATGCTGGAGATATTGGCGACGCGGCCGTGTCGTGAGGCGATGAGGTGTGGGAGAAAGACTTTGGTGCCATGCACGACTCCCCGGAAGTCGATGTCCACGACGCGGGAGATGTCATTGATGTCGCCGTTCTCGACGGTGCTGACGAACCCGACGCCGGCGTTGTTGAACAGGTCGTGCACCACACCGAAGCGGGTGATCACCGTGTCGGCGAAGGCGCACATCTGCTGGTACTCGGCGACATCGACGATCGCGGACTCGACATCGGTGCCGTGGGCACGGCAACGTACTGCGGTTTGCGCCAATCCCACGGCGTCGATATCGCACAGGGCCACTCGCGCCCCGCGCCGTGCGAGTTAGATCGCGAGACTGCGCCCCAGTCCGGAAGCCGCGCCGGTGACCACAGCTACCCGGCCGCGGTAGCGATCGGACATATATTGCCTCACAATCGGATTCGGTCGTACGGAGTACTCGGAGTCGACGTGGTCCGACGGGTCAGCGCGTGAGGCGATCGAGGTACGCGCGGCGCGAGTCGGCCTCGAAGCTTCCGGGGTCTGAGCCGACGAATCGGCGTTTGATCGCGTTGAGGGCCGTTTCCGGGATGCCCTGTTCGATCACACCCATGGGCGCGAGCCAACGTGGCAGGGTTACTTCGGCGCGCCGGTGGCGGACGGTGTCGACGATGGCTTGCCCGACCTGATCGGGTTCGAGGGTGGGTTGCAGGCTCAGGTTCACCCCGGAAGTGAGCTCGGTGTGTACTGCGGCGGGCATCACGGTGGTGATGCTGACGCCGGTACCGGCGAGTTCGGCTCGCACGGCCCGTGACAGGGCCGCGACAGCGAATTTGGAGGCGCAGTACATCGCGACGCCGGGCGTGGTGACCTTGGCGGCCATCGAGGCGACGTTGACGATATGTCCCCGCCCGCGGCTGACCATGCCCGGCAGCGCCAGACTCATGCCGTTCACCACACCGCCGACGTTGATCGCCAGTTCACGGTGGTGCCCGGCCAGGTCGAGTTCGAGGAATGGGCTCAGGCGCATGATGCCGGCGTTGTTGACCAGCACCTCGACCGGGCCACTCCGGCCCGCGAGGTCAAGGAACTCGGTGAAGCTGACCGGGTCGGTGACGTCCAATGACGCGGCGTGGCAGCCGGTTTCCGTGGCGGCTTCGCGGGCGGCGTCGAGGTCGATGTCGCCGATCCAGACCTGGGCGCCGCGGGCGGCGAGGGCCGCGGCGGTGGCGCGCCCGATTCCGCGTCCGCCACCGGTCACGCAGGCGACGGCGCCGTCGAGGCGGATCACAGCTGCACCTCGTGCTGCGGGGTGCGCATCGCGAAGTACCCGATGACGCGGGGTTCACCGCTGCGCAGTGTCAGCAGCGCGCGGCCGAGGCACACTCCGGGGACGAGTTCGACGATTTCGTCGCGGACGCGATCCATGGGAAAGAGCGGTCCGATCGGGTTGCCGAGTTCGGGGGCGGTGTAGGTGACGGCGACGACCTGGTTGAACGGCGCGATCGCGGCGAGTTCGGTGCGGTGCTCGAAGCGGACTCCGTTGAATACCGCACCTGATCGCTGCCAGGCCCGGTACCGGGGCAACAGGGCGCGCAGGGCCAGGTAGGCGTTGCGGTTCATGCGGTTGTGACCGATTCCGGTCTCGGCGTTGAAGCTCTTGCCGACCCAGCCCGGCTCCACGGCGAGTACCGGGTTGGCCAGGGCCGCGATGGACAGGCCGAATAATTTGCCGGCGACGATGCCGTCGTAGTCCCCATCCAGATTCGGCACGGCGCCCCGGGAGAACAGTGCGGAGAGCAAGTCCCGATCGTTCTCGTCGGAGGCGGTGCGCAGATAGCTCCAGCAGGCGTGGGCGGCGCGTGCGGGAGCGGTATCGGCGAGCTCACGCAATTCGGCGAGCAGCGGGGTGGCCGTGGTGGCCGGTGGAGCGGTGGTGGACATGTGTTTCCTTTCGGGAGGGCACGGTTCAGGCGGCAGCGGTCGGTGAGGCCGGTTGTGCGTGTTCGCGCACGAACCGGGTGATCACCGCGACCGCTTCCGCACTCTCGGGCAGGTAGGGGAAGATCACGGGGAAAGCGTGGATCTGGCCGTGCCATATGTGCAGCTCGCAGGGGACATTCACGGTTGCTAGCCGCTTGGCCATAGCCCGAGAATCCAGGTACAGGAATTCGTCGTCGCAGGCCAGCAGCAACGTCGGCGGCAGCACGGCGAGGTTGCCGTTGATCGGGGACAGGGCCGGATCGACGCGCCCGTCACGGGTGCAGCCCAGCTCGGCGATCCGGGTGAATGCCGCTGTGGGCAGGTACGTCTCGGTGGCGGCGTTACGGTGCGCGAGTTTGTCGGTCAGGTCCAGGTCGAGCCAGGGGCTGATCGCTACCACCGCGGCGGGTACGGGCAGACCCGCCTCGTCCGCGCTCAGCGCTGTGTTCACCACGAGCAATCCACCCGCTGAGTCGCCGGCGAAAACCACCGATTCAGGTACGGCGCCGCGCTCGAGGAGCCACCGGTAGGCGGTCAGGCAGTCACGCACCGATTCGGGCACACCGGCCGCAGGCAGGTAGCGGTAGCGGACCTGAACCACGGGGAGACCGCTCTGCGCGGACAACAGTGCGGCGAGTCGGCGATGGGTGTGAAATCCGCCGGCGACGAAGCCGCCACCGTGGAAGTAGAGGATCGCGCCGCGTTCGAAACCCGGCGAGACATCGGCGCCTCGGACGATTTCGCATCGAACGTGCCCGGCCGAGATCGCCTCGACGCGGACCGGGTGGCGCACGGGCAGTAGCCGGGCACCGAGTTCGATCAGATGAGCGGCACGAAACACAGGCGGACCGATTGGCAGTTGCCGCAGCGCCGGGCGGACCAGTTCACGCACCAGATGGGTGGCCAGGCGGGACTGGGGGCTGGGGTGCTGCCGCTGACCGGCACCGGTGTGGTGATGCGGCAGGTGGATGGTGTTCATCCGAATCGCCTTTCTGGCTGTTTCGAGTGGCCGCGTGCGGGGGTGATCGCCGCGATGCGAGACCGACTCGATGATGAATCGTATGATTCATGTTGAATCACATGATGTCAATAGGAGGCCGACAGCCGTCCGACACCCGAGCATGATGAGAGGATCTGCCCCATGGACTCTCCGAAGAAGTGGCGTGGACAGACACTCGCGGACCGTTCGCTGGATCGGCGCGAGCAGATGCTCGATGCCGGCGAGGAACTTCTGGGCACCGGCGGTGCGGCAGCGGTGACCATGCGCGCGGTGATCAGGCAGGTCAATCTGAGCCCACGCTATTTCTACGAAACCTTCACCTCGCGTGAGGATCTCGTGGTCGCCGTCTACGACCGGGTCGAACTCGAACTGTTCGATCGCATGCGCCCGGTGCGCATCGACACCGGCCTGCGGGCTGCGATCAGGTCGATCTTCGAGATCTGCGCGCGGTACTTCGAAGAGGATCCACGCCGGGCGCGAATCCTGTTGCGCGAACCCCTCGCGGACGAGACCCTGCGCCGCCACGGTTCGGATCGAGCCCCGGCGTTCCTGCGCATGCTCGTCCCCATTCTGGGAGCCGAGGCCGATGCGGTCGTGCCGACGAGCGATGAGGATCTCGCGCTCGTGGCGACGGCGCTGAGCGGGGCGCTGATCTCGCTCTACCTCGACTGGATCGACGGACGGCTGGTGGTCGATCGTGACCGGCTCGCCGACACCGCCGTCGAGGTGGTCTTCGCCATGCTCGAGGTGACCCAACGACGAGCATGACCGCATGACCCTTGACACCGACGACGCAAAGTTGAATCATCCGTTTCAAGTTGAAACAGTCGATACTTCTTCGCCGTCGATCAAAAGGACCTCCGCAGATGACCCCCGATACCGCCCCCACCGCCACCCGCGCGGGCTCGAACCGCCCGGACCGGCACATTGTCGTCATAGGAGCCGGGCTCTCCGGCATCGGAATGGCAATCACACTGCGCCGCAACGGATTCACTGACTTCGTTGTGCTCGAACGCGGAAACGACGTCGGTGGAGTGTGGCGCGACAACATCTATCCCGGTGTCGGGGCCGATGTGCCCTCGTTCAGCTATCAGTTCTCCTTCGAGAAGAACCCTCGCTGGTCACGGCTGTTCCCCAAAGGCTGGGAGATCAAGCAGTACATCGACCACTGCGTCGCGAAATACGGCATCGCTCCCCACCTCGAACTCGGTACCGAAGTTCTCGAACGACGCTGGTCCGAGGACGAGCGGCTCTGGTACCTGCGCACCAACCACGGAGAGATCACCGCGCGCTTCGTCATCGGCGCTCTCGGGCCGTTCGTCAACGCCCGAACCCCCACCATCGCCGGACTCGACGACTTCACCGGCACGGTCATGCAGTCCCAGCACTGGGACTACGACTGCGACCTGGACGGTCGCCGGGTCGCGGTCATCGGCACCGGCGCCAGCGCGGTCCAATTGGTACCCGCGGTCGCCCAACGCGCCCAGCATCTGACCGTGTTCCAGCGCCGCCCGATCCATGTGCTGCCCAAGCTCGACGTGCCCATCCCGGCACCGATGCAGCGCGCCATCGAGGCAGTCCCCGGCGCGCAAAGCGCACTCCGGCTCGTCTTCACCGCACAGGTCGAAGTTCTCCTGGTAGCCGTAGCCGCCTACGGCAAGTCGGTCACACCGCTGGCGCGTGGGCTCGCCGCCACCAGCCGCGCCCTGCTCTTCGCTCAGGTCCGTGATTCGGGGCTGCGTGAGAAGCTCACTCCCGATTACGATTTCGGCTGCAAGCGACCCAGTGTCTCCAATGCCTGGTATCGCACGTTCGCCCGCGACAACGTCAGCCTCGTCACCGACCCCATCGACCGGATCACCCCCACCGGCATCCGCACCTCCGACGGCACCGAGCACGAAATCGACATCCTGGTACTGGCCACCGGATTCCACTTCGCCCACGAGCCGATCAACTACCGCCGCGCGCCGATCTCCACCAGTGACGGGTTCGATCTCGCGGACTTCTACGAGCACGAACCGCTGCAATCCTACGAAGGCGTCAGCCTGCCCCAGCTGCCCAACGCCTTCACCTTGTTCGGCCCCTACTCATGGTCGGGTAGCTCCTACCACCTGATGGTTGAAAATCAGGCCAACCACATCGTCCGAGTGCTCACCGAAGCAGAACGCCGTAGCGCCGACCGAGTCGCGGTACGCGCCGAAGCCAACGCCCGCTTCCTGAGCTTCGTACGCAACCGCGCACAGAACTCACTACTCGCGGTGAGCAATTGCGACTCAGCCAACAGCTACTACTTCGACCACCACGGCGACTTCAGCTCACTGCGCCCCACCACCGGCCTCCAAGCGTGGTGGACCAGCCGAACCTTCCCACTAGACGACTACCGCTATGCGTGAAAGTTCGACATGGCACGAAGGCGCTGCCTCGGCCGGGAGTCGACCGACACTGCGAACGGTCGGCCCCGACTAATAGACCAGGAGAAGTGCGACGCATCGACCTCTGGGAGGTCGATAGAGAAACATCCGTGCGTATTCGGCCGTTGTTCCCAAAGCCTTGTTGCGACAGATAACGGCCTACTATCCGGGGCAACATCGGATTCGGCCAGCGGCGAACCCATCGCGCCGGATACACGAAGCACCCCCGTTATCCGGGGCAAGGACAGCGGGTGGTGGCGATGGCGGGCACGGTGACCCGGATCCGGGCGATGCCACCCCGCACAGTGCGGTCGGCAGCCGAGGCCTTCGTCGACACGATCAGATCCCCGAACACCCGCCGCGCTTACACCATCGCGATCGTGAAGACCGCCGACCAGATCGACGGCCGCGGCCCGACGGCTCTCGCGTGGACCGGACGCTCGCATCGGTGACCGACACCGAGGTCGGTGATGCGCCGGAAGCCTTGCGGGGTGAGTCGGCGGTGAATACCTGGAACGCGCGCCGGGCCGCGGTCGGTAGATGGTTGAGCTGGTGTCGTGAACAAGGCTGGAACGCACCACAAGTCCCGGCGTCGGCGGCCCGGTCCACCCCGCCGGACTCCGACACCCCGGTCCGGTCGCGCACCGCGATCGACCGGCTGATCTCCCGCCGCGATATCCACCTCCGGGAGAAGACGCTGTGGCGGCATGCGCCGCTACTTCAAACCCTCACCCCAAGCGATGCGCGACCTCACCAGCTCATCGGCCCGGGTGCCGACCGCCGCTGAACAGCCACTACGCCATATCCGTTGGCTTTCGGCGGTTACTACCGGAACCCCAACCAGGCTCACCGCAGCAGCTCGACGCTGCATCCAACGATCCACGCTGCCCAACCGAGCCAGCCGATCAAGCCGACCGGGCCGAGGCGGTTGGTGCTATCGACGTTGAACGGCGCGGCCGAAGATGACACGAAGAATATTGCCGCGCTGACGTATCCGAGCCAGGTCAACCATGCGGGCAAAATTCCGGTCCCGGAGCCTGCGATGCTGAATCCCAGCAGCGCTGTCGCCAGGAAGACCTGGTTGAAGCCGAACAGCACAGTGGTGGGCCCCCACAGTCCGGCATCCGCACCGCGCGAATCGGCAGCACCCGCAGCCATGCCGAATCGCAGCGCCTCCACGACCACGAACGTCGCGTTCTGCATCAGTACGCCCGCGAACCCCATGAGCGCCCATGCCGTCTGCCCGTCGTCGCCGCGCCACAGCAGGCCTGCGGCGAAGACGGTGGTGCACAGCCAGGTCGCCGGCGCGATCCGTACCGAGCCCGAACTCGCCGACGTCTACGACCGCGCGCGGAAGCTCGGCGACCGCACGCGCACCGAGGTGTTCGCGTCCTGGCCCGACGGCACCCTCCGGGCCGGTCTCGATATCGCGACCGCCACCGACATCTACGCCGCGATGTGCACCATCGACGTCTACACGACTTTCACCGTCGAGCGCGGCTGGCCGCCGGAGCGAGTGGAACGCTGGTGGGGCGAGGCGCTGGCCCGCGAACTGCTCGCGCGCTGAGACATCGGCATCTGCGGCGGGTGGTGGGCGGCAGATGATCACCGCCGGGCAAGATGGTGCGCAGGTGATGGATGCCCGACCGGAGGAGCTCGGCACAGTGACAGACGGATTCGAAGCGGTTGCGGCGCCGGACGCGCAGGTTCGGGCGGCGGCGCAGCTGCGGCAGACCCGGCTGACCAAACCCGGTGGCGCGTTGGGGCGGCTGGAAACCCTGGGCAACTGGGTCGCCGCCTGTCAGGGTGTATGCCCGCCGAAGCAGTTCGAGCGGGCGCGAGTGGTGGTGTTCGCCGGCGATCACGGCGTGGCCAGGCACGGAGTGTCGGCCTATCCGAGTGAGGTGACCGCGCAAATGGTCGCCAATTTCCTCGGCGGCGGGGCCGCGGTGAACGCGGTGGCGCGGGTCGCGGACGCGACCGTCCGGGTGGTCGATATTGCGGTGGACGCCGATACCGATCCGGGTATCTCGCGGCACAAGGTGCGCCGGTCCAGCGGTTCCATCGACCGTGAGGACGCACTCACCGCCGATGAGGTCGCCGCCGCGCTTGCCGCCGGCCGTGCCATCGCCGACGAGGAGATCGATGCGGGCGCCGACCTGCTCATTGCCGGCGATATGGGCATCGGCAACACCACGCCTGCCACGGTGCTGATCGCCACCCTCACCACTACCGAACCGGTCGCGGCGGTCGGCCGTGGCACCGGTGTCGACGATGCGGGCTGGATCCGCAAGGTCGCCGCCATCCGCGATGCCATGCGCCGTGCCCGCCCGGTCGCCAAGGAGCCCGTGGATCTGTTGCGCGTCGCCGCGGGCGCCGACATCGCCGCCATGGCAGGCTTCCTCGCCCAGGCCGCTATCCGCCGCACCCCGGTCATCCTGGACGGGCTCGTCGTCACCGCGGCCGCCCTCGTCGCCGAGGACCTCGCCGCAGGCGCCCGCGACTGGTGGCTGGCAGGCCACCGCTCCACCGAACCGGCCCACACACTGGCCCTGACCAACCTGCGCCTGGATCCGCTGATCGATCTCGAGATGCGCCTGGGCGAAGGCTCCGGCGCCCTCACCGCCCTCCCGATCCTGCGGGCGGCTGTCGCCACCCTCACGGAGATGGCCACCTTCGATGAAGCCGGCGTCAGCACGGCGGACGCTACGCCCACCATCGACCTGCACAAATGATGGCCCAGCCGCGCCGTCACTGGCCGCCTCGATGCGCTCCTACTGCGTACGGCGTGGCTATCGGCCGGGCCGCACGGACATCGAGGGAGCCGACCCCGTGATCGGGCCGAGGCTCGCCTTCTCCTGGCTGACAGTTCTCCCGGTGCGCGGGCCCGACACCGTGGACCGCGATCGCGCATCGATCGCCATTGCCTGGGCGCCGGTGGTCGGCGTGGTCCTCGGCCTCCTCGCCTGCGGTGCGCTGTGGCTGCTCACCCTCGCAGGCGCGAGCAGCGCGGTCGCTGGTGTGGTTGCCGTCGGCGTAGTGGCACTGGCGACCCGCGGCATGCATCTGGACGGGCTTGCCGACACTGTCGACGGGCTCGGCAGCTACGGTCCGCCGGAGCGGGCGCGGGAGATCATGAAGAGCGGCGGAGCGGGGCCGTTCGGGGTGGCGGCGATCGTGTTCGCCGTTGGGGTGCAAGCCTTCTCATTGGCCGCACTGGCCGACGCAGACCGTTGGTTCGCGGTAGTGCTTGCCGTCGCGGTCGCGCGGGTCGCGGTGGTTGCGGCGTGTCGGCGCGGCATCGACGCAGCTCCGGGCACGGGCTTCGGCGCGCTCGTCGCGGGCACACAGTCGACCATCACGGTGGGCGTGTGGGGGCTGGTCGCGATCGCTTCGGCATTCTTCGCGGTTCCGGAGCACCGCTGGCTCGGGCCGATCGTGGTCGTATTCGCCGCAGCCGTATCGGTGATCATGACGAGGCACTGTGTCCGCCGTTTCGGAGGGCTGTCCGGCGACGTCCTCGGCGCTGTCATCGAGACGACCACAGCCCTGACGGCCCTCGGCTTCTCATTGGGCTACTGACCTTCCCAGCCACTCCCACCCGTCCCACCTGCGCGAATCGCGCCAACCAAGATCAGGCCGCGTCAATTCGACCGACTGGCCCCACACCGCCCGCACTCGGGTCCCGTCGTCGCCGAGACGACCGGCGATGAATTCCGCTCAGTACCACAGGTATCGCGTCCCCACCGGCCGCTTCTGGATGTGGCCATCGCCCTGTGTCAGGTCCGTCAGGAGTTCGGCCGCGAGCTGCCCGGTGTCGAGATCCGTTTCGCGTTCGGCTCGTTCGGTCAGGTAGACGGCGGTGGGGGTGCGGTCGTCGGCATACTGTGCGTCATCGACGATTTCGACGAGCAGTTGGGCGCGCACGTCGGCGTCGGGGTCGTCGGCGGCACGCCGGAACATGAGCGCCGACACGTCGGCGATATCGGCGTGCACGGCGAGCCGCTCCCATGCCGCGCCGCGCACGATTTCGTCCGAGTCGGCGACGGCACGGTCGCACAGGATCTCGATATCGCGCAGCAATTCGGCACCGCGGACCAGTTCCGTATCGTCGGCCTCCTCGCCCCACCAACCGAGCCCTTGTACGGCGCAAGCCCTGACATAACCGGACGGATCGCTGCTCGCCAGGCGCCGCATCACCGCTTTCGTGTCACCGTGGTCGCCCAACCCGAGGCGGGTGATCACGCTTCGGCGTACCGATTCGTCGGGATGCCGCTCGGCGATGTCCCCCAGCAGCGCGCGGACGTCGGAAACATCGACGAATTCTTTGATCAGCATCAGAGCGAAACGCCGACTCTCGTCGAACGGGTCGACGGCGATGTACTCCCGCAACCAGGTGATCGCTTCAGGATGGTCGGGCCACGCCCGTGACCCGTCGCGCCTACCGGCCACCATCGCCCGCAACGCCGCCGCACGCACCCGAGGCTCCTCCTCCACGACGATCAGCTCGTACAGCGCCGGGATCGTCACGGCCCGGCCTGCACACCGGTGCTCGTACAAGACATCCATGGCGGCCGCCCGGACGATCGGCGCTGGGTCCACCAGGGCACTGTGCACGAGCTCGGCCGCTTCCGGATCTGCGGTGGGATCCAGGATCCGCAGTGCCGCACACCGCACCTCAGGAGAGTTGTCGCCGGCCAGGCAGTCTCGAACCACGCCACGCGAGGCCGCGTATCGCAGCCCAAGGCCACCGAGTTCCCGCAGCGCCGTCTCCCGCACACTCGGGTGATCGTCGGTAGCGATCACCTCGTGCAGTGCGGTGAGTACATCGTCATGGTCTTCCCACACCGCACACAGCGTCGTCAGCGCCTGGCCGCGAGCATCCGCATCGGGCGAGTTCAGGCGCTCGAGCGTCCAGGATCTGGCCGCGCCCGGCCGAATCCGGTCGAGCCATACCCCGGCATGTCGCAGGACCGAGCGTTCCGGATCGGTGGTTATCACTCGTCGCAGCGTCTCGCAGGTCCGATCGTCCGGCCACCGGGTTGCCAGCAGCGTGACCACGCCCTTGCGGTTACGGGCCGAACCATCGACGTGGACGAGGTCGTGCAGCAACGATCGGGTTTCCGGATCGTCGGGCCATCGGTCCGCTAGCGTCTTGATCAGATTGCCGCGTATGACATCGTGAGGTTCCTCCACCGCGGCTCGCCGATACGAGGCCGCTTCTGCTCCGCGTTGCACACCGGGATCGTAGCCACGGCCCATGACAGAAACCGGTCCGAGCGCCGCACTCGCCCGTTGTGACCGACGCGCCCACCGGCCGCCCGCCAACGCACCGCTCGATGACCGTCCCAGTCAGCTCGACCGTCCCCACCTGCGCTGATCGCGCCAACCAAGATCAGGCCGCGTCAATTCGACCGACTGACCCCACACCGCCCGTACCCATGGCCCTAAGGTGACGGGTATGTCAGCCGAGCGCCTGTATTTTCGTCAGCTGTTGTCCGGGCGGGATTTCGCCGTTGGTGACCCCATCGCGACACAGATGCGCAACTTCGCCTACCTGATCGGCGACCGGGATTCCGGTGAGTGTGTGGTGGTCGATCCGGCGTATGCCGCGGGTGAGCTGGCCGATATCGCCGAGAACGACGGGCTGCGGCTGACCGGCGTGCTCGCCACCCACCATCACCCCGACCATGTCGGTGGCACCATGCTCGGCTTCACTCTGCGCGGGGTGCGGGAGTTACTCGAAAAGACCAGCGTCGCAGTGCATGTCAATCATGAGGAACTATCCTGGGTCGCCAACGTCACCGGCATCGCGCCCAGCGAGTTGACCGGCCACGACCACGGCGACAAGGTCTCGGTCGGCGCGTTCGACATCGAGTTGCTGCACACCCCCGGCCACACCCCCGGCAGTCAGTGCTTCCTGTTCGACAACCGCCTCATCGCAGGCGACACCCTGTTCGTCGACGGGTGCGGCCGCACCGACTTCCCTGGTGGCGACTCCGAGGCCATGTTCCGCAGCCTGCGCTACCTGTCCGAACTGGACGGCAACCCGACGGTCTACCCCGGCCACTGGTACAGCCAGGACCCGAACGCCGCCCTGGACGATATCCGCACCAATAATTACGTGCTGCGCCCGACGTCGCTGGCCGAATGGCAGGCGCTCATGCCCGGCTGACCGGCCCGAAACAGCTATCCGGCCGGTGCCGGGCACAGTCCCGCGGCCGGATATCTGGGAACCGTCACAGACGGCGCATCCACTGGTGGATATCGGCGAAGGTGCCGCGCTGGATTCCGGTGAGGGTCTCGCGCAGCGCCATGGTCACCTCGCCGGGCTCACCGCCGCCGATGGCGAACTCCTCGTCTCCGGAGCGCACCCAGCCGACGGGGGTGATGACGGCGGCGGTGCCGCAGGCGAACACCTCGGTGATCTCACCGGACTCGGCGCCCTTACGCCATTCCTCCACCGAGATCTTGCGCTCTTCGACCTGGTAGCCGGAGTCGGCGGCCAGGGTGAGCAGCGAGTCACGAGTGATACCCGGCAGCAGTGAACCGGACAGTTCCGGGGTGACCAGGCGGGCGTCGGAGCCGGATCCGAAGACGAAGAACAGGTTGTTGGTGCCCATCTCCTCGACGTAGCGGCGCTCACAGGCGTCCAGCCACACCACTTGGTCGCAGCCCTTCTCGGTGGCCTCGGCCTGGGCCAGCAGCGAGGCCGCGTAGTTGCCCGCCACCTTCGCCTCGCCGGTGCCGCCGGGGGCGGCGCGCACGTATTCGGTGGACAGCCACACCCGCACCGGCTTCACACCGCGCGGGAAGTAGGCGCCGGCAGGCGAGCCGAGCAGCAGGTACTTGTAGGCCGAGGCGGGCTTCACGCCGAGACCGGACTCGGTGGCGAACATGAACGGCCGCAGATACAGCGACTCCTCGCCGCCTGCCGCGGGCACCCAGCGCTCGTCGACCTCGAGCAACTGACGGACCGACTCGATGAACAGCTCCTCCGGCAGTTCCGCCATCGCCATCCGGCGCGAGGACTTGCGGAAGCGGGTGGCGTTGGCGTCGATCCGGAAACAGGAGACGCCGCCGTCGGGCTGACGGTAGGCCTTCAATCCTTCGAAGATGGCCTGACCGTAGTGGAACACCATGGTCGCCGGGTCCATCGCGAGCGGACCGTAGGGCTCAACGCGAGCGTTGGACCATCCATCGGCGTCGGTGTAGTCGATGGAGACCATGTGGTCGGTGAAGTAGCGGCCGAAGCCCGGCGCCGTCAGAATCTCCCGTACCCGCTGCTCCGGAAGGGGCGCCGGATGCGGAATACGGGTGAACTGTGCGGCAGCGGTCATGGCGCCGATCTTATCGGGCGAGGTTTCGCCGCTTTTCGGCGCGTTTGGCTTCTGGACTACTTGGCCTTGACTTCGACGAACGGCGGACGAACCACCTCGCACCGCAGCCTGCGCCCGCGCACATCCACCTCGACCTGGGCACCCGGCTCCAGCGCGGCTTCGGTCTCGAGCAGCGCGAGCGCGATCCCGACCTTCAGCGACGGCGAGAAGGTTCCCGAGGTGGTCTCCCCCACGGCCTTGTCCCCGAGCAGCACCTGCTGGCCCTGCCGCAGCACACCACGATCGAGTGCTTTCAGCCCCAACAGGATTCGCCGCGGCCCGGCCGCCTTCTCCTGCTCGAGCACCGCCTTGCCCCAGAACTGCGGCTTCTTCCACCCGACCGCCCAGCCGACGCGCGCCTGCACCGGTGTGATCTCCGTGGACAGTTCGTGACCGTGCAGCGGATAACCCATCTCGGTGCGCAGGGTGTCACGTGCGCCGAGCCCGGCGACCTGACCGCCGGCGGCCTGCACCTCGCGAACCAGTGCACCGAAAAGCGTCGCGGCGTCGTCCCAGCGTGGCAGCAGTTCGTAGCCGTGTTCGCCGGTGTAGCCGGTCCGGCACACACGCACCGGGCGCCCGTCCCATTCGGCGTCGGCGTAGGCCATGTACTCGAGTTCGGTCGGCAGGCCGAGCGCGGTGAGCACCTCGGTGGAGTTCGGGCCCTGCACCGCGAACACCGCATAGTCACGGTGCTCATCGGTCACGGTGATGCCCTCGGGGGCCACCTTCCGCATTTCGGCGACCACCGTCGCGGTGTTGGCGGCATTGGGGACGAGGAAGATTTCGTCATCACTGACGTAGTAGGCGATCAGATCGTCGATGACGCCGCCGTCCTCGGTGCAGCACAGTGTGTACTGCGCCTTACCCGGACGGATCCGCCCCAGATCGTTGGTCAGCGTCGCGTTCACGAATTCGGCGGCACCGGGCCCACGCACCGTCGCCTTGCCGAGGTGGCTCACATCGAACAGCCCGACCGCGGTCCGCACGGCCTGATGTTCGGCCACGGTGCCCGCATACGACACCGGCATCTCCCATCCGCCGAACGGCGCGAAACTAGCACCGAGTTCGACGTGGAGATCATGGATCGGGCCTTGCAGCAGGTCAGCGTCGCTCACCCGGCGAGCTTAACCCGCCACGGGGGGCTCGCCGACCCGCCACGTCCGGGGCTGCCGATCAGGGACGGAACCACATCGGTCGCAAGGTCGGCCCGTTCTCCGGCAGCGCATGGGTCTTACCGGTCCCCTCGAACCCATGCCGCGCGTACAGCCGCGACGAGCGTTCGGTGCTGGCCTCGAGGAAGGCCGGGACCTGCTCGTGGGTGTACACCTTCAGCCGATCGGCGAGGATCGCGGCGCCCGCACCCTTGCCGCGGTGTTCGGGAACGGTGACGATCACCTGGAGGTACTTGTGCGGAAACTCGCGCGGATGCTCTTCGGCCAGCAGCGCTGTCAGCACTGTCAGCCGGCGCATCACGCTCAGGTCCGGCACCTGTTCTCGCAACGCTCGCGTCTCCTCGGCCTCGATCACGAACCGTTCCACCGACGTGATGTGCTGCCAGATCGACACCGCCCAGATCTCCTCGCCGACCCCGGCGATCCAGATCTCGTCCTCTTTCAGTCCGCGATCGATGATCATCGGGACGTGTTGGTCACGGAACGGCTCGATCGGTTGTCCTTCGAGAATCCATGCGGTCACCACCTCGTCCGTGCACTGGCCGAACGCTTCGATCACCGCATCCCGGTCCGCCTCTGTCGCGCGCCGCACCGTCAACGTCTCGCCCATAACCGTCGTCCTCCCAGGGTGAACAGTGTCTGATGACAGCCAACGTAAAGCGGCGACAATGGCATTGCCATAATTTCGTCACACTGCTTAGTGTGTCGAAATGACGGCAACGACTACCGGCGCCGGCCGCACGGCGAACGGCCCGGATTCGACACCAACACGAGCCGGGCGCAGGGTCTCCGAAGGCGGACGGGCGGAACGAGCGCATTCGGCCACCGGACAGACCGACGACGCAGAGCCGGTCCCCCGACGGACCCGCCACGCAAACCTGGTCCCCGCCCCTACCGACGACACGGACTCGGCCCGCGAACAGACCGATCGCAGGGTCGCGGGCGCATGCGCGTTCTGCCGGCAACCACTTGCCCACCCTGCCCGCGGCCGACGACGCCGCTACTGCTCCCGGTCATGCCAAGCCCGCGCCTACCGAGCCCGCCGCGATGCCCTCACACCCACGCACCGCACCGCACCCGCCCGCCGCCCCACCGGCGGCCAGCTCACCGCCGTCGGCATCGCCCGCACCGCCGTCGACCTGGCCGATCGCCTCGGCATCGACGGCCTGTCCACCCGGCGGCTGGCCGGCGAACTCGGTGTCGCCACCGCCGCCCTGTATCGGCACTACCCCGACCGGGAAGCTCTACTGGCCGCCATGGCCGAACTAGCGCTTGCCGAGGTGCCGCCACCACCACCGGAGCTGACCGGCTGGCGTGAGCGGGTAGCTTACGAAGCACGCCAGGAATGGCAGCTCTACCAGCGTCATCCGTGGGTGCTACCGGTGCTGGCCCGCACCAGGCCACCGATCGGGCCCGCGTTGTTCGACATCTTGGAGCGCATCTTCAGCGCCTTGGACCAGCCCGGTATGACCGCGCGCGACATCCTGTCGACCTATCTCGCGGTCTCCGGTCTGGTCCAGGGCATGGGACTGCTATGGAGCGCCGAACACGTCGAAAGGGCGCTCGATCCGGACACCCACACCGGCGAGCAGGTGCACGCCGAGCTCGCCGAACTACTCGACCCGACCTCACGTCCGGTGATGGACAAGCTGTTCGGCGCGAGCGGTCCACCCGATATCGATTTCGACGGAGTCCTCGACGCCGGCGTCGAATTGCTCCTCGACGGTGTTGCCGCCCGCTTCGCCCGACTCTCCTGACACTGGCCACTGTCCGCGCGCAGGACCGCATCGCGAGTTCGGCCGAGGTAGCGATCGGCAATCGGTACCTCGCGGCTAGCCTGAGCCCATGACCGCTGTCGCTGATCGCCCACTGGGCCCCGAACTCCACCGCACCGAAGCCATCGGCCCCGACACCGACGTGCTCGTCATCGGACTGACCTCCTCCGAGGACGGCCCGGCGATCGTGCCCGAGGACCTGTTCGCTGATGTGCTCGACGCCGAGGTGCGCGCGGAACTGCTGGATCAGCTCGGTGCCGTCGGCGCGAAGGGCAAGGCCGAGGAGCTGACCAGGATCCCGGCACCGGCCGCGCTCGACAACGTCACCAGCGTGCTCGCCGTCGGTCTCGGCAGCGCCGACAAGCTCGACGCCGAGCAGATCCGCCGCTCCGCGGGTGTCGCCGCGCGTTCACTGTCGGGTACCGAGCTGGTGTCGACCACGCTGTCGGGCCTCGACGTCGCCGCCGCGGCGGAAGGCTTCTATCTGGGCGCGTACTCCTTCACCCCGTTCCGGTCGAGCAAGTCGGCGCCCAAGGCCGACGAGCGTCCGGTGGTGCGGATCGAATTGCTGGTTCCCGAGCCGAGTTTCGGCATCATGGAGCTGCTGCGGGCACAGCTGGTGGCCGAGGCCGTCGCCACCGCACGCGATTTCGTCAACACCCCACCAAGCCACCTCTACCCCGCCGAGTTCGCCTCGCGTGCCAAGGCATTGGCCGAGGCTGCCGGGCTCGAGGTCGAGGTGCTGGACGAGAATGCCTTGGAGGCAGGCGGTTACGGCGGCATCATCGGAGTCGGCAAGGGTTCCTCGCGCCCGCCGCGGTTGGTGCGTCTCACCTATGCGGGCGGCCCGAAGAAGGTCGCGTTGGTCGGTAAGGGCATCACCTTCGACACCGGCGGCATCTCCATCAAGCCCGCGGCGAACATGGAGAACATGACCTCGGATATGGCCGGCGCCGCCGCGGTCGTCGCGACCGCGTTGCTCGCCGCGCGGCTGAGCCTGCCGATCACCGTCACCGCGACCGTGCCGATGGCCGAGAACATGCCCTCGGCCACCGCGCAACGTCCCGGCGATGTGCTCACCCAGTACGGCGGCACCACCGTCGAGGTGATCAACACCGACGCCGAAGGTCGGCTCATCCTGGCCGACGCCATTGTCCGCGCCGGCGAAGACGAGCCCGACTACCTCATCGACGTCGCCACCCTGACCGGCGCGCAGATGGTCGCACTCGGCACCCGCACGCCCGGCGTGATGGGCACCGAAGACTTCCGAGACCGCGTCGCCCGCATCTCGCGCGAGGTCGGCGAGAACGGCTGGGCCATGCCGTTGCCCGCCGAACTGCGCGCCGATCTCAACTCCAAGATCGCCGATCTGGCCAACGTCACCCCGCATCGGTGGGGCGGGATGCTCGCGGCCGGGCTGTACCTGAAGGAGTTCGTGCCGGAGGGCGTGCAGTGGGCGCACGTCGATATCGCGGGTCCGTCGTACAACACCGGCGGGCCGTTCGGCTACATCGGCAAGGGCGGCACCGGCGTCCCGGTCCGCACCCTTATCGCGGTGTTGGAGGACATCGCCGCGGAGTAGCGGGCGATCCCGCGGTGCGCTGTCCGGACGCGGGGGCGGTTCGGCAGGCGCACGCTTCGCCCACCTCTGAGCGACAATCCCGTGTGTTGACGCTCAGAGGTTGGGCGAACAGTACTGCGGTGAGCTCATCGTTTAGGCGCATCTGTCCGGGACGGCCCCGCAATCCGATCGTCATCGGCGCGACACCACGGCGACCGGGTCTCCTACAGGTCTTCGAGATCGCGTTCGATCTGACGCTGACGTTCGATCCTGCGGCGCGCGTCGTAATCGCGCATGCGCTGCGGATAGCCGGTCTTGTGCACGTCATAGACGGGGATGTTCAGGTCGCGGGCCAAGTTCCGGGCGCCGCGCTCACCGATGACCCGCCGCGTCCATTCACCGTCGGCGGCCACCAGCACTGCGGTCACATCCGTCAGCGTCGTCTTCGGTTCGATGAAGCCCTCCACGCCGGTGTGCATGCGCACCCACTCTGCGAGATAGCGAGCATCATTTCCGTACCCGCGAGTAGTTTTGACCTGCTTGCGCGCACCCCTGCGGAAACGATCGAGCAAACCCACGCGCGCTGACCTCCTCGTCCCCCGCCGGACCAGTCTTTGTTACCGGTAAGTCCATAGTGCCAGTTCCCGTCAGAGGGACGCCCTCTGCCGCGTCGCGAGGCCATAAGTGCAAGGATGGTTCCCGGTACAAGAACCACACGGATCCCCGGAGCCATGCACCGATCGGCCGTGCGGCACACAATGCCTGTGTCACGCACAATGATCGGTGGCCCGGTAGCCCACCACGACCCGCGGTGAGCTACCACCGGGGAACGAACTGTTGTAGACCCGTCGAGCAGTCAGAGGAGTCAACTGACATGGCCTTCTCCGTCCAGATGCCCGCTCTTGGTGAGAGCGTCACCGAGGGAACGGTGACCAGGTGGCTGAAGCAGGAAGGAGACACGGTCGAGGTCGACGAGCCGCTGCTCGAAGTCTCCACCGATAAGGTCGACACCGAGATCCCGTCCCCCACGGCGGGTGTGCTGTCGAAGATCGTCGCCCAGGAAGACGATGTCGTCGAGGTCGGTGGCGAGCTCGGCATCATCAGTGACGCGGGCGAAGCCGCCGCCCCCGCGCCGGCCGAGGCCCCCGAGCCCGCCGCCGCGCCCGAGCCGGAACCCGCTCCCGCGCCGGCGCCTGCCGCGCAGGCTCCCGCGCCCGCCGAGCCCGCCCCCGCGGCACCGGCCGAGGCCGCGTCCGGAACCCCGGTCAACATGCCGGAGCTGGGCGAATCGGTCACCGAGGGCACCGTCACTCGCTGGCTGAAGGCCGTCGGTGACGACGTCGCCGTCGACGAGCCGCTGCTCGAGGTGTCCACCGACAAGGTCGACACCGAGATCCCGTCCCCGGTCGCGGGCACGCTGCTGGAGATCACCGCGCAGGAGGACGACACCGTCTCCGTCGGTGGGCAGCTCGGCGTCATCGGCAGCGGTTCGCCCGCCGCCGCGCCCGCACCGGCACCGGCCGCCGCGTCCACCAGCAACGGCGCCACGCCATACGTCACCCCGCTGGTGCGCAAGCTGGCCGACGAGAACGGCGTCGACCTGTCCGCCCTCACCGGTTCCGGTGTCGGCGGCCGCATCCGCAAGCAGGACGTTCTCGCCGCCGCGGAGGCCAAGAAGGCTCCGGCCCCGGCCGCTGCCCCCGCCAAGGCCGCTCCGGCCGCGAAGGCACCCGCCGCCGCCAAGCCGGAACTGGCGCATCTGCGTGGCACCACGCAGAAGGCCAACCGCATCCGCCAGATCACCGCGACCAAGACACGGGAATCGCTGCAGACCACCGCGCAGCTGACCCAGGTCCACGAGGCCGACGTCACCAAGATCGCGGCGCTGCGGGCACAGGCCAAGGCCAGCTTCAAGGAGCGTGAGGGCGTCAACCTGACGTTCCTGCCGTTCTTCGCCAAGGCCGTCGTCGAGGCGCTCGGTGTGCACCCGAACGTCAACGCCAGCTACAACGAGGGCTCCAAGGAGATCACCTACCACGCCGCGGTGCACCTCGGTATCGCCGTGGACACCGAGCAGGGCCTGCTCTCCCCGGTGATCCACAACGCCAGTGACCTGTCGCTGGCCGGGCTGGCGCGCGCCATCGCCGATATCGCCGATCGCGCTCGCAACGGTGGACTCAAGCCCGATGAGCTGGCCGGCGGCACCTTCACCATCACCAACATCGGCAGCCAGGGCGCGTTGTTCGACACCCCGATCCTGGTTCCGCCGCAGGCGGGCATGCTCGGCACGGGTGCGATCGTCAAGCGTCCGGTCGTGGTCGTCGACGAGACCGGTAACGAGTCGATCGGCGTGCGGTCCATGTGCTACCTGCCGCTGACCTACGATCACCGCCTCGTCGACGGTGCCGACGCTGGTCGTTTCCTCACCACGATCCGGCATCGGCTCGAAGAGGCGGCGTTCGAGGCTGACCTCGGCCTGTAACCCGAAAGGTCACGGATGAAGGTCGTCGTCGCCGGCTCGTCCGGACTGATCGGGACGGCGCTCGTCGCGGCATTGCGCCGCGACGGGCACCAAGTCGTCCGCTTGGTGCGCCGTCCCGCCGCGGCGGCGGACGAGTACGTATGGGATCCGGCTCGTGCCGATCTGGACGAGCAGGCGTTACGCGGTGCCGACGCCGTGGTCAACCTGTGTGGCGCGGGTATCGGCAGCCGCCGCTGGACCGGCAGCTATAAGCAGGAGCTGCGCGACAGCAGGATCACCCCGACCGACGTGTTGGCCGGTGCCGTCGCGGCGGCCGGGGTTCCGGTGCTGATCAATGCCAGCGGCGTGCATATCTACGGCGGCGATACCGGCGACCGGGTGGTCGAGGAATCCAGTCCCGCGGGAACGGGATTCCTGGCCACTCTGTGCCGGGACTGGGAAGCGGCCACCCTGCCTGCCAGCGCGGCGGGCACCCGTACCGTGCTGTTGCGCAGCGCGGTGGTGCTCGCCCGCAACGGCGGCATGCTCGGCATGTTGAAGCCGCTGTATCAGCTCGGGCTCGGTGGGCGGCTCGGTAACGGACGCCAGTACACGCCGTGGATCTCGCTGGACGACGAGATCGGCGCGATCCTGTTCGCGCTCACCAACGATGCCCTCTCCGGCCCGATCAACTCGGTTGGTCCCGCACCGGTCACGAATGCCGAGTTCAATCGCGCACTCGGTCGCGCGGTGCACCGGCCCGCACCGATGATCGTCCCGTCCTTCGCACTGCGCGCGCTTCTCGGTGAGTTCGCCCAGGAGGGGATCCTGCACGGCCCGCGCGCGATTCCCACCGTCCTCGAAGCCGCGGGCTACCAGTTCCAGCACCCGACCATCCGCGCGGCGCTCGCGGCGGCGGTGGGCGGAAACCACAAATGACGATCGACACCCGCTCTGACACTGTCATCCGGGACGCCACCGACGGTGACCTGCTGGCGATCCTGGACATCCACAATCGCGCCATCGCCGAAACCACCGCCATCTGGGACGAGGAGCTCGTCGGCCTCGACGAGCGACGCGCCTGGTTGCGTGACCGCACCGGCGCCGGACGTCCCGTGCTGATCGCCGAGGTCGACGGCGAGCTCGCCGGTTACGCCAGCTACGGCACCTGGCGCCCGAAATCCGGATACCGGCACACGGTGGAGAATTCGGTCTACGTCGGCGACCGCTTCCATCGCCGCGGTATCGCGTCTGCGCTGCTCACCGCGCTGATCGACCGGGCCCGCGCCGCCGGTGACGTACATGCGATGGTCGCGGCCATCGAAGCCGGCAACACCGGTTCGATCGCATTGCACGAACGCTTCGGTTTCCGGACCGTCGGCGTGCTGCCCCAGGTAGGTGTCAAATTCGGTCGCTGGCTGGACCTGACGCTCATGCAGCTGACGATCGGCCTCGGCGATCCCGCCTTGTGGCCCGCCGCGACTGGTGACAGGCCCGCGTCCGGCCGATAGCGGCTGGCGTAACGTCATGATGGTGAACCACACGCGCTCCATCACCCGGTCCGCTCGCTTCGACACCACACCCGTCGTCGTCGAGGACCTGGGGCTCATCGACTATCACCAGGCCTGGGACCGCCAGCGCGAGATCGCCGCGCAGCGCGCCGAGGGCACCGGCTCCGATCATCTGCTGCTGCTGGAACATCCGTCGGTGTTCACCGCGGGACGCCGCACCGAGGCCGAGGACCTGCCGATCGATGGCAGCCCGGTGGTCGAGGTCGACCGCGGCGGCAAGATCACCTGGCATGGTCCGGGGCAGCTCGTCGGGTATCCGATCATCCGGCTGGCCGAACCGGTCGACGTCGTCGACTACGTGCGCCGCCTCGAGGAAGCGCTGATCACAGTGTGCACCGGTCTTGGTGCCGTGTGCGGTCGTGTCGAGGGCCGCTCAGGTGTGTGGCTGCCCGCCGCAGGCCCGCTCGCCGAACGCAAGATCGCCGCCATCGGTGTGCGCGTGCAGCGCGGTGTCGCCTTGCACGGCATCTCGCTCAACTGCACTTCCATGGACGGTTTCGCCGCGATCATCCCCTGCGGCATCCGCGACGCCGGCGTCACCACCCTCTCCCGCGAGCTCGGACGGGAGGTCACGGTCGCCGAGGTCCGCCCGCTCGTCGCCGAGGCGATTGTTGCCGCGTTGAACGGGGAAATTCCCGTTTCGGCGCACGCTATCGAACATCTCACACCCGGGGATACGGCAGGCACGTCGGCCGAGGCGACCAGCGTAAGGTCGAACGCGTGACCTCAGCACAAGCACCGGCAGGCCGAAAGCTGCTGCGCATCGAGGCGCGCAACGCGGAGACCCCGATCGAGCGCAAGCCCAAATGGATCCGTACTCGCGCCACCATGGGCCCCGAATACTCCGAACTCAAAGGCTTGGTGAAACGCGAAGGCCTGCACACCGTCTGTGAGGAGGCAGGCTGTCCCAACATCTTCGAATGCTGGGAAGACCGCGAAGCCACCTTCCTCATCGGCGGCGAACAGTGCACCCGCCGCTGCGATTTCTGCCAGATCGACACCGGTAAGCCCGCCGCCCTCGACCGTGACGAGCCCCGCCGCGTCGCCGAAAGCGTTCAGGCCATGGGCCTGCGCTACTCGACCATCACCGGCGTCGCCCGCGACGATCTCGACGACGGTGGCGCCTGGCTCTACGCCGAAACCGTGCGCGCCATCAAGGCATTGAACCCCGGCACCGGCGTCGAACTGCTGATCCCCGATTTCAACGCCGTCCCCGACCAGCTCGCCGAGGTCTTCTCCTCGCGCCCCGAGGTCCTGGCACACAACCTGGAGACCGTCCCCCGCGTCTTCAAGCGCATCCGCCCGGCGTTCCGCTACGAGCGCTCGCTTGCCGTCCTCACCGCCGCCCGCGAGGCCGGCCTGGTCACCAAGTCCAACCTGATCCTCGGTATGGGCGAAACCCCCGAAGAGGTCACCCAGGCCATGCGCGACCTGCACGAAGCAGGCTGCGACATCCTCACCATCACCCAGTACCTGCGCCCCTCCCCGCGCCATCATCCGGTCGACCGGTGGGTGAAGCCGGAAGAGTTCGTGGAGCATTCGAAGGTCGCCGAGGAGATCGGCTTCGCCGGTGTCATGGCCGGGCCGCTGGTGCGTTCGTCGTACCGCGCCGGGCGTCTGTACGCGCAGGCGATGGCGCATCACGGGCGGGAAATCGCGCCTGCGATGGCGCATCTCGCCCAGGAGGGCACGGCGTCGCAGGAAGCCAGCTCGGTGCTGGCGCGGTTCGGTAGCTGACCAGTGCAACGCGGCTGACCCTACGGTCGGCGGGATTGGTCCCGATCTGGAAGCGGCGCGGCTAGAACCCGTTCTGGTCGAGCCATGTGTCCATTTCGGCGACGATGCCGCCCACCGTCGGCTCGACGGTGATGCCATGGGTGGCTCCCTCGACGGTGTGCACCGTGACCGCGGACGAGCCCGCGAAGAGATTGGCCTGCAGCTCGACTCGGTTCGCATCGAACACGAGGTCCTGGTTGCCGGACATGACCAGGACGGGGACATTGATCTGCCCGATTCGCGCGAGATTGATGGGCGCGGCGAGCAGCAGGGACAACATGTCACCGCACGGGTTCAGCTGTCGCGCCGCGGTGGCCTCGGGTAGCGCGGCGGGCGGGGTGTGTGCGAGGAAGTTCTTCTGATAGTCCGCCACGTCGCTGGTCAGATAGGCGTAGCCGGGAGCATCCTGTGACGGAGTCCCGCCGGTGGCACACCGCAGCCCCCAGTTCACAGAGCCGACGATACTGCTGAAGCTCAGGGCCGCATCGGCATAGGACAGGACCGCGATCGCGTCGACATCGCGGAACGAATACGCCGCGATCTGGGTGACGGCACCACCGAGAGAGTGACCGGTCAAGGCGATCCTGCCGAACCGGGGATGTATCTCGCCGGCGTAGCTGCCCTCACGCAACTGCTGGACGATCTGGTGCGCGATATCGGCTTGGCCGCCGATACAGCTGCCGAACCCGGGAGGGTGATCACTCGCGCCGTAGCCGATACGGTCGATCGTCACCGACACGTGCCCGAGCTCGGCCATCGTGTGTGCGTAGCCGGCCCCGACGGCGGGCATCCGCCAGAACCATTCACCGACCTCGAGTCCGTGCAGGTACAGCGCGCCGTTCGGCCGAGACGTCGGCGAGAGCTGCGACGCCGGGCCGGTCAGGTGGCCACGCACGGTGTACTGCTTACCGTCGGTCGGGCACGGCACCCCGGAGCGGTTGATGTTGGTCACCGTGAAGCTGACCGGCACGTCGAGCACCGCAGGCGCGGCGGCGGCCACGCCACCGGTCCCGGTGATCGTGGCTCCCGCTGTGGGCAGCCACGCCGCCACCACAACGAACACCGCGGCCACGACTACGCCACGAACTCGCCCGATTCTGGTGCTCACCGATCGCGCCATCGCAATGCCCATCGTTTCCGGAGGATTGTCGGCGAACTCCACGCTAGAGCACGCCCCGGGACAACGGCCATACCCAACTAGCAGCCCATGGGTTCATCACCTGCCGCGAAACTGCGCGCGCCGCGCGAGCCGTGTGGTGGGATATTCCACCATGAAGGCATTCGCAGGGAGTATGGCAGCGCTGTCCGCCGCGATGTTTTCGATCTTCGCGGCAAGCCCAGCCTCCGCGGCCCCGATCTGCCCGGGTGCCGGGCAGCCGACATCGGTGGCGGCCACGGTCAGCGGTGCGTTGGAAGGCTTGACCGTCGATGACCGCGGCCGCGCCTTCACCACGGACGCCACCACCGGGCGCGTCTACCGGATCGACGCGCCAGCCGCGCCGGCCGTCCCCCTCGCCACCGTCCCCAGCGGCGGCGCGGGCGCGCTCGCGTGGACGCCCCACGGCACACTGCTCGTCGGCTACGGCGCCGACGCCCGCACCGCGTTCGGCGATACCCTCCGGCACGCGGGCATCGTCGAAATGGACCCGAACACCGGCGCACTGACCCCGTTCGCCTCCGGACTCAGCGCCGCCAACGGCATGGCCACCGCCGATAACGGCACCGTGTACGCCACCAACGATTTCGGTTCACTCATCGGCAAGGTCCACCCCGACCGCACCGTTCAGGCCGATTGGGCATCGTTCCCGAGCGCCAACGGCGCTGTCCTGGGCCGCAACGACGAATTCCTCTATGTGGGCCGCACTTTCGCCAACCCCGGCGTCAGCCGAATCCCGACCACCAACCCGGCAGCTCCGCAATCGCTGCTCGACCTCACCGGCGGCGAAGCCCTGTCCGCGCCCGACGGCCTGACACTGGATTCCCAGGACCGCCCAGTGGTCCCCCTGAACACCGCAGGCCAGGTCATCCGTGTCGACGCACCGAACCAGTACTGCATCCTGAGCACCGGCAACCCCCTAACCAGCGTCGTCACCTACGGCCGAGGCACCAAAGGCTTCTCCGCCGGCCGCCTCTTCGCCGCCACCTTCACCGGTGTGATCTACGAAGTCCCTGGCGGTTTCGACCCCGAGGCGCGCACGGCGGCGCCGTAATCGCCCGGAGTCGTTGTCTGCTGAGCAGATTGAGGCGAGCAGCGCCCGTTGAATAAGGATCGTCGGCGAGCAATCGACGTGGACTCCCCTCAGATAGCACAGTGACAGTCATTCGCCGGCCAACGGCTCAGCCATGAATAGACATATCCGTGGTGACGACCGGACGAGCCAGTACGCTCGGAGGGAGTTCGCGAGACACGACGCATCCAGACGACGAAGTGGGGAATTCGATGCTGGAAATCGCGCATCTGGTGCGCAGATTCGGCGATAACGTCGCGGCCGACAATGTCTCCTTCACCGTGGCCCCGCAATCGATGACCGGCTTCGTCGGCGCCAACGGCGCAGGTAAGACCACGACCATGCGGATGATCATGGGCGTCCTGGCCACCCATGGCGGCGAGGTCAGGTGGAACGGACATCAGGCCACTGCCGAGGACCGCAGAGCGTTCGGCTATATGCCGGAGGAGCGCGGTCTCTACCCCAAGCAACCGGTGCGCGATCAGCTGATCTATCTCGCCCGTTTGCGCGGACTGCCGACATCCGAGGCCAAGCGGCAGGCCGATGACCTCCTCGAACGCTTCTCACTCCAGGATCGTGGCAACGACAAACTCGAGTCGCTTTCACTCGGTAACCAGCAGCGCGTGCAGATCGCCGCTGCACTCATCGCGCAGCCGTCCGCCCTCATTCTCGACGAACCGTTTTCCGGTTTGGACCCTGTTGCCGTCGACGCGATGGCCGACCTGCTGGGACAGTACGCGGCCCAGGGCGTGCCGGTGCTGTTCTCCTCCCATCAACTCGATCTTGTCGAGCGACTGTGCGACCACCTGGTGATCCTCGCGAAGGGTCGGGTGGTCGCCGACGGTTCGGCTGAACAGCTGCGCGCCGCAGGCCCGGTGCGTCATAGGCTGCGGGTTGGTGGCGATACGGGCTGGCTGCATGAATTCCGCGGCGTGCGGGTCGTCGAGAGCAATGGTTCTGCGGTATTGCTCGAGTTGGACGGCGCCAGCACCGACGCTCTCCTTACCGAGGCACTCGCCCGTGGCTCGGTGCATGAACTGGCCGAGGTCCGACCCTCCGTCGCCGAGATCTTCCGCGAGGTGACCGCATGAGCACAGCACCCCGACGCGCCTGGCTGATCGTCGCCGAACGCGAGATCGCAGTGAAGCTGCGCGACCGGAACTTCCTGGTGTCCACCATCGTCACCATCGTTGCCATCGTCGCCTCCCTCGCCATCAGCGGTTTCCTGTCCGGTCGCACCGAACAGATCAATGTCGCGATCACCGACCCGGCGGCGGGCCAAGTCGTCACCACCGCCAACGCACTCGCCGATCTAGCGGACACCGACGTCACCTTCACCGCGATACGCGTGGCCGATACGGGCGCGCTCGAGCAGCAAGTTCGAGACGGTGACGTCGAGGCCGGGCTGCTCGCCGAACCCGGCGGCTGGCGACTCATCGGCGATACGACAGAAAACGACGACGCCAAGACCTTCGTCACCGCCGCCGCCCAGCAGATCGCCTTGGAACACAACGCCACCGCCGCCGGGATCTCGCTCGAAGAACTCGCCCGGGGCAGCGCCGTCACCTACGACCTTCTCGACGAAGCGGCGGTGGACGCCGGGCTGGCCACCGTCGTCGCGATCGTCTTCGCGTTCCTGTTCTATCTGTCGTCGATCCTGTTCGGCATGTCCATCGCACAGAGCGTGGTCGAGGAGAAGCAGAACCGTATCGTCGAGATTCTCGCCAGTGCGATCCCGGTCCGCCAGTTGCTGATAGGCAAGGTGATCGGCAATACCATCATGGCCTTTGCCCAGCTCGCGTTGTTCGTGACAGCCGGATTGATCGGGTTGGCGTTCACCGGCCGCGGCGGCCAGGTCGCGCAGATCGCCGGTGCGGCAGGCTGGTTCATCGTCTTCTTCGTCGTCGGCTTTCTGGCCCTCGCGGGTCTGTGGGCCGTCGCCGGGTCCCTGGCGACGCGCAGCGAGGACCTGCAATCCACCGCAACACCGATGACCGTGCTGATCATGATCGTGCTGTTCGCGGGTATCTTCGCCACGGGTGGTGCGCGGGTGATCGCCTCGTACGTCCCGGTGGTGTCGATCGTCGCGATGCCGGCTCGTCTCGCCGAAGGCAGCGCAGCATGGTGGGAGCCGATTGTGTCGTTGGCGATCATGGCTGCCGCCACCTACGGCATTGTGATCGTCGCGGAGAAGGTGTATCGCCGCTCGCTGATGCAAACGCAGCGACGGCTGACGTTTCGCCAGGCACTTGCCCTGAGCGACTGATAGGCACCCTGAGCGCCACACTGTGCCAGACACTTCACCGTGACGGGATGGCTGCTCGCCATCCATCTCGGCCATAACCGACCATTCATAACCTCACAGTCGCATACTGTGACCTGTGCGTGTTCCAGATGGGGGCTGCCACCCCACCCCCAATTATTTGGGCATGACCTGCATATCCACACGCCAACCAGCAATGACATCCCATGACCCGACAAACTCTGAAACAACCCCTTGTCAGTTTAAACGGTCGCTTGGTATGTTGCCTCGGTCACAGTAGAGACGTTTACGTGACCCCTCCCAGATTCGTCCCGACACCTGGGAGGCTCGCAACAAACCTCATAGAAGGAGATTTGCTATGGGTTCGCTCAGCGACCTGCTCGGCGCCATGATTCCGGCGCTCGGTTCCGCCGTGGCGGGCGATGGCCTGCTGGACGTCTTCCTCGGCTCGCTCGAGGGCCTCAAGACCTTCATCGCCTGATCGCCGCGCATCAGACTCTCGATCTACCGGGTCCGACCCTTCGGGCCCGATCGTCAGACAACGCTAGGAGAAAACCATGGGATCGCTCATCGACATTCTGGGCATGGGTACCGCGAGCCTCGGCGAGCACGGCACCAATATCGTGAACGCGCTGATCACCCTGAGCGGTGGCACGCCTGCGCCCGGCAAGTAGACCCCAGAGAACGATTCGGGGGCGCCCGCATACGTGGGTGCCCCCGATCTCCATGTGATCGGTAGTGCGGATGAATCTCGGTAAGTTGCGCAAAATCACTTCGGCCGCATGCGCTTTCGCGCTGGTCGCGACTCCCATCGCCGTCAGCGGGTCGCTGGCGTCCGCGGCGCCCGGTGCGGTCGTGGTGAGTCAGTACGCCGGCACGGGACAACTCGTCGAGATCAAAGTCTTCTCACCGTCGATGCAGCGCTCGATCGCTTTGAAAGTGCTGCGCCCCAGAGACACTGGCGTTCCCGCACCCACCTTGTATCTGCTGAACGGCGCCGGTGGCGGTGAGGATGCCGCGAACTGGTTCGGCCAGACCGACGCCGTCGGCTTCTTCGCCGACCAACACGTCAACGTCGTCATCCCGATGGAGGGCGCGTTCAGCTACTACACCGATTGGCAGAACCCCGACGAGGGCCTCGCCGAAACCCTCGAGAACAACGGCCGCAACATGTGGGCCACCTTCCTCACCAAAGAGCTTCCGCCGGTGATTGATTCGACCTTCGCGACCACCGGAGTGAACGCCCTCGCCGGCATCTCCATGGCAGGCACCTCGGTCCTCGACCTCACCATCCAGTCTCCCACGCTCTACCGCAGCGCCGCTGCCTACAGCGGCTGCGCGATGACCAGCGACCCCATCGGCCAGGCCTTCGTCAAAACAGTTGTCGATATGGGCGGCGGCGAAGCGGAGAACATGTGGGGTCCCTTCGACAGCGACCTGTGGCGCCAGCACGACCCCTACCTCCAAGCCCACCGCCTCCCCGACATCCCGATGTACATCTCCAGCGGCAGCGGCTTCCCCGGCATCCACGACACCCTCGCCAACGCCCGCCTCGACAACGACACCCGCAAACTCCTCAACCAAACCCTGGTCGGCGGCACCATCGAGGCGGCGACGAACTTCTGCACGACCAGGCTCGCCCAGCGCACCGCCGAACTCGGCCGCAGCAATATCACCTACAACATTCGGCCGATGGGGACGCACTCGTGGGGGTACTGGCAGGACGATCTGCACAGTTCCTGGCCGATGATCGCGGGGTCGCTCGGAATATGAGGCAGCTGGTGCGAAACGCGCTGACAGGTAACCGGAACTCGGCACAGGGCGAGAGCGCCGGATTATCCGTCGGCCCAGAACAATTAGCGCCGCGCGACGCGGTTTTCGTGTACGACGAAACCGACCGCCACCTGTCGAACATCATCGCCGTCTACGCATTCACCGCCTCCACACCCCTGACCTACGAGCAGGTCACCGAATGGATGCAGGCTCGACTCGGACTGTCGAAGCTCTTCCACCGCAGGCTCCAGCGCGTCCCGATGGACCTGGACCTGCCCTACTGGGTATCCGATCCGATCCTCGATCTTCGCGACCACGTTTTCCTCAGCACCCCCGCGACCTGGGATGACGCCCGCCGCGTCATCGCCGACCTGACCTCCACCAGAATGGATCTCTCCCGCCCACCATGGGAACTCCACGTACTGGATCAGGTTGGCGACGTGCCCGGGCAATCCGGCGACACCACTTTCGTAGTCCTGAAGTTCCACCACAGCGTCGGCGACGGCGTAGCAACCCGAGAACTGGAACTGAAACTCTTCGGTGACGGCCCCCTATACCCGCCCGCCCAACTCGACCCCCGCTGGCCGACACTCACCACCGCCCTCCACACCGCCGACGCCCTCACCCTCGGCACTCTCCGCTTCGCTACCGGCCTCCGCCGCACGCGCCCGGCCGCAACAGAAGTCGAATCCCACGCCGACTCCGACAAACTCCACCAGCCACTCCCCCACCGCCCCGCCACCCGCTTCAACCGCCCCATCAAGCATCCACTGACCTTCGACCTGGTGACCATCCCCCTGGCCGAAGTCCTGAAAGCGAAAGCCAACAGCCGCTTCCGCATCACCCTCAACGACCTGATGCTGGCCACCATCGCGGGCGCGTTGTCCACCTACCTCTCGGAAAAGAACGAGCTCCCAACGGGTTCCTTGGCCGCCATGGTCCCGATGTCCATGCGCCCCATCACCACCTGGACGTCGGCGAATCAACTCGTCCAGATGTACGTCGACCTCCACACCGACATCGACGACCCCATCGAACGCCTCCAAGCCATCCGGAATTCCGCCACCCTGGAGAAGCAACGCAACTCCGCCCAGTCTGTCCTCCGCACCGAATCCCGAGTCGAAACCTCCCCGTCCTGGCTCCTCCGCCTGGCCGGCTGGGCGCGATCACAACGCAGTTTCGAAGCAGCCGAAACCGTTCCATTGGTGAACACGACCATCAGCAACGTGCCTCCGGTCGCCACCGCACTCGAGTTCTGCGGCCGACCGATTGCCAGGATCTTCGGCGTACTCCCGACTATGGATGGAGACGGGCTACGTCATCTGATCACGTCCCAGGGCGACGAGATCGTCATCTGCTTCAGTTCAGATGATGCGATGATGCCGGATCCCGACCACTACCGCTCGCTGATCCTCGGTGCGTTCCGTGAACTCGCTGGATCGCTCAGTCCGGTTCAGCAGTAGAACAGGAATCCCACCTTCCCGCAGCAGCGTCGAAGCCCACAGCACCTCGGCATGGACTTGGGGCCGACCACCAGAGCGCATCAACGGCGCAGCCCTCACGCACCGAGTTCGGCCGCAGCCCGGAATTCACTGGGGCGCAACCCCCGATGCCGCTTGAAAGCCGCACTGAATCCGAACGCGTCCGCGTAGCCGACGGCTTTCGCCACCTGCGCCACGGTGCGATTCCCGTCCGCCAATAACTCCTCTGCCTCGTCCATCCGGCATTCGGTGAGGTAGGCCAGCGGCGTCTGCCCCATCAGCTCGGAGAACCGCCGCGCGAACAACGCGCGCGACACTCCCGCCTCAGCCGCCAAGGACGCGACCGTCCAACCGGCAGAAGGTTTCCCGTGCATCGCTTCCAGCGCCGGCCCGACCACCGCATCAGCCGGTCCGCGGTACCAGCCCGGCGCGTTGCCGTCCTGTCGATCGAACCAGTCACGCAATGTGCACACCAGTCCCCAATCGAGCAGCCGGTCCATCATCGCCTGCGCGCCGGCGGGCCTGCGAATCGCGTCGGCGGCCACCGATTCCATCCACGCGCACACCTCCGGGTCGTCGGTGACCACCAGGACCGGCGGTATCGCACGCAGCAGGCGTTCGTGTCGCCGACCCGACGTCCGGTAGGCCCCGACGATCAACGCGGTCTCACCGGCCGGATCGTTACCCCAGCGTCCACCGCCCAGCGCCGCATCGCATTTCGGATCCGGTGCGAAACAGGCGATTTCGTACTCCTCATGCGGCCGATCGACGGTATCCGCCCGGTCGACGAAGAGAAACGGCTCGGACCCGCGCACCACCGCGGTATCGCCCGCCGTGATCGACCGCTCGGTACCGTCGGCCAGCAGTAGTGTTCCTCCGCCACGCAGCACGGTGATCATGGTCAGCGGAGCGCGGTCGGCGAATCGGATACTCCACGGGGCCTCCAGCACCGCGTTGGTGAGTACGGCCCCGTCAGCACGAATACCGCTCAGCAGTGTGCTCAATGGATCCACACCCCCACAGTAGACGAACTCCTATCAGATGTAGATCTTCACCCATAGATCGTCCACGCAATACGCGGTGAAATTGCAGCAGACCGCACAACCGAGCTATCCGGACCACCGGATCGAACTGGAGGACCCCGTGTCGCAGCCGCCGACCGACGCCACGACCACCCGCACCGCCCTCGTCGTCGTCGCCCATCCCCGCCGCGATTCCCTCACCGCCCACATCGCCCAGTTGGCCACCAGCCGCCTCACCGCGGCCGGCTACCGGATCGACCTGCTCGATCTGCACGCCGAGAACTTCGACCCCCGGATGACCGCCGCCGACCTCCCCGAATGGGGCAACCGGGACAAGCCCTACTCCCCCGAAACCGAACACCACATGCGCCGCATCCTCGCCGCCGACGTGATCGTCACGGTGTTCCCGGTGTACTGGATGCAGGTCCCAGCAATCCTGAAAGGCTGGATCGATCGAGTCTGGAACTACGGCTTCGCCTACGGCCGCAGCAAACCCCGCCTCGCCGGAAAGCGAATCCTGTGGCTCGGCCTGGCCGGTGCGGCGGATGACGACGCGATCACCGAACTCATGCAGGAAGCACTGAGCACCCAACTCAACGACGGCCTGGCCTACTACTGCGGCTTCACCCAGTCATCGGTTGGGCTGCTGCCCGGGGCGGAGGAGAAGCGGCAGCGGTTGGACGACGCGGGCAACTTCCTGCTCGACGATGCGCTGACCGGTGCGGTTCGCGATGCCCATTACGCGGGGTTGGAGAGTCGGGCGGTGGGGTTTGTCGATGAATTCCTTGCCGGGGACCGGGTGTCTGTCTGATTGCCGGAGATTTCGTGCCCGACCGCTGGGAAGTGGTCGGGCACGAGCCTCATCGACCGACCGCTACCGCCGACCGAACCCTCCGCATCGGCCGCCTCTCCGCCGCCAACTACCGAATCCCAACGCGGCCAACGCCCCAAACGTCCGCTTCGCCCCAAAACCCACCAAACGTGCGATCGTCACCGGCACAGCCGCCACATGGGCCACCATCGATGATGGCACCTAGACGTGGGCAATTATCGACGAGACGTACCAGATGCGCTCCGAGGACCCAACCGTCTCCGGTCTCCCGGCACCTGCCCGCCTCCGCAGCCTCCGTCGTCTCGGGGCCATCTACCCCTTGACGCCCTTCCGCGACGGCACCAACCCAACGCCGCCTCGAAAAACGCGATCCACGACCTCCACAGTTCGCTGGACGAAGCGTTGGACCTGGCCCACCGAAACCGGCTCGGCTGGTACGAACTCTCGCCCTCCATACCCTGCGCACCGACCGCGAAGCCGTAGCCGCCTTCGTCTGCCGCCTCCTCGAACACGGCGCAACCGCCCTCTCCGAACAGGGCAGCCATGCGGTCACGACCGAGCATCGCGATCGGGACGGCACATCGGGATCAGGCGCCGTGCGGGCGGCGTCGCGCGGACGCCGGGCGAACCGATCACCGTCGACACGGCAACCGGCTGCAAGGGCAGGAGTGCGACGTGACGATAGTGCTGCACCCGCTGTGGAGGCGTCGTGATGCGAGCGCATTCCATTGGAGACCGGCCGGTTGTGCGTGCTTACCTTGCGGCACGGCATGCCTGCATCGTCGTAGGACGTGCCAGCATTCCCGAACTGCTCGACACTCATCCCTCGGCAGAGCCGATGCACTTGTGTGCGAGTGAAGTTCCCGGACCGCTGGGGGGCTAACCAGTCGGCGCTCAGCCACCTCACCGAATCGCGCATCCCGATCCAGCGTTGTCTAGGAATCGTTGGGGCACTGCTGCTCTGGGGTCGCGGCGGCATAGAAGGCAGTCGCGTACGTCGCCTGCGCGGTGTGTTCGGCGAGCACACGGCCATCGACGATGATCCGGCAGGTCACCTTGCCCTCCGAAGACGGGCTGTCCGCCTGGACACTGGCCCGTCTCGAATACCCACCGACCATCGCTTCTTGCCGCCAAGGCTGCGACGACTGGCTCTCACTCACGAAGTTCTCATCACGTGTGTAATACATGATGACTACGTCCGCTCCAGTCCCGCCTCATACGCGACCAAATACCCCGAGCCTCTTTCCGCCCTTCCTCAGAGAACTTCACATCGAACACTTCGAACACGGGTAGCCCACCACCACGGGCGCCACGAGAAACACCACGATCGGACCGACGATCCGTGGCCAGATGGGCTTCTTCAGCGGCTGCGGCGGAGGCCGCCCGGCAGATGACCAGAGACCGATGACCTGACGATGGTTGCGGCCCGCCGCAAGGACCAAACATTAGCGATCCCTCATCGCTACTCACGACACTCCGCCGGCGTTGTCCTCGGTAATCCGCTCAGCGATATCAGAAAGAGTCTCGTTACTCCCTACCGTCCATCTCGTTGTGCCGCGGACACCAGACGGCGCCGGGTATCCGGCCTCGATCATCATGGTGATGACCAGGTTGCTCGGGGAATAACGCTTGCCGTCTGCTTCCCACACGAGCGGATTTACGGTGGGACGTTCATTGGTCCACTTGGCCCTACCGCGGGCAGGGTTCTCGTCCACCCATGGAACCAGCAGATCCTTCTCACGCTTGGTATCTGGACGGAACTCGAGCAACACTCCCTCTGCCAAGGCGCCGGCGCCTTGAATAACCTTGACAGCGTCTTGTTTACGCTGCGTTCGACCGCTCTTCGCATGCCGAGCCGTCTGGCCTCGCTTGGGCGACGCAGACTTCGGCGCAGAGCGTGTAAACGTTGCCGTGTCGAACAGTTCCGCCGGTTCGCCGGTGTACCGACTGAGGGTCGAGGTCACCAGCTCGCGACATTTCGTGTGGTTCTTGAACAAGGGCGCCAGGAACGCGCCCGGATAATGTTCGTCGACTACCTGGCCGAGCAGTATACTCAGTTCTCGGGTAAAGTCGGCGACCGGCTTCAGTAACCCAGCCGACTCGGCTTCTGGGTCCTTGAGAATCGATGGACCGACCTGGGACAAAGCTAGGTGCGCGATCAAGCGATTACCGTGGACCAGAATGCCCGTAGCACGACTGTCGTCCAGCGCTTCGCGCATACGCGCGAGCTGTCCGTCGACGATTCGAAGCGCCAGGACGCTGTTCCACATTCTTGCGATATCGAGGTCGCTCGGAAACAACTCCCGGTAGATGGGATCATCTGCGGAGGCCCAGAGCAAGCTAACCTGACGTTTCGCGTCGACGGCAAATGTGGGATCGGAGTGTGAGCACGCCAAAGCTATCGCTGCTTCCTCCACATCACAGCCATCGTCGCCTGCGACCGGCTCAGCGCTCCTCTTGAGGCCGTAGCTCTTGTCGAATTGGAGCCGCAACTGAGCCCGGATTCTGTCTTGGTGCGGGTCCAAAGCGATGAAATCTCGTGCGTCTACACCATTTTGCGTATTCGTTGCCCGAGTGACCGACGAGGCGAAGCTATCCGGGCAGCCCTCCAGACCGATCACTCGAATCCAGATTTCTGCATCATCCAGGAGCGTCTCGTCCTCTTGCATCACGGCATGGATGCTGGCTACGGTCTGCGCACCGTTGACTACCGTCGCTCCGGAGAGCCGGAAGAGTCCGTTCGTCCTGCTGTGGCTATCACGGGCGGCGCGACCGATTCCTTCGGCCAGCACGGTGATCCCGTTGTTGAAATACCAGAAATGATAAGGCTCGTCGCGAAGAGTCGTAATCAGCGCCTCGTTGACTGCTGTCCTTCCGAGGGCATTACTATCCGGTGATACGGGGGCCAGATCCCAGCGCTGAACCGCTGCCGTCGAAGGACCTCGTCCTCGAGGCGTGCACCGGACGCCTCATCACCGATCACCCCGTCTTATGCTCGGCCAACGAACTCGCCTACCTCCATATCGCCGCCCAGCGCGTCCCCGACGCCCGGAATCTGCTCCACCGCCGCATCGAGCTGATCCGCCACATCGACTGCTGGCTGGCCCGCGAACTCCCACCCGCCCACGGCGGCGCCCATCTGCACACCGAATCGGTTGGCGCCGTGGTCGATCGCCTCGCCCGCTACACAGCGTCGGCACGAATGTCGCTGCTGTCCGACGACACAGTTCTCGAACGCCACTACGCCTGGCAACGCCTAGCCGAACTCGCGGTCGGCTATAGCGATCTCGCCTACGAGGTCGGCGCAGGCATTCGGCGAATCCCCGACCTCGGCCACCCTAGGCCCGCGACCACTGGCCCGGATAGCCGATAGCGACCGCCCGGTTTGTATGGCCGCCGAAGCAACGATCCCGCCAGACCCGAAAACCTTTACTTGCCCAACTCGGAGGTTGCATATGCCGACCGAACTCCCCCGACGCCAACCCGGACAGTTGCGCATCCCACCGCCGAAATTTCTCCCGACCCGCCAGCGAATGCCCGACCTGTCCGTGTTGACCCGATTGGCTGAGGCCCTGCGCCACGGGCAGTCCGAACCCGACCTGGGCAGGCAGCGATGACGGAACTCGACAAACAGACTGCCGCCCGGCTGCGCTTTCTCATTGCCCGCGCCCAGCGCGCCGGTTACCAACTTATCGCCGAACCGACAGGCGATGGCTGGGTGCTGGTAGATATTCACGACGGCCAGCGACTGTTCGAATCCGGCTCCCTTGCTGGCGTCGAACAGTACTTGAACGAGTAGCGCTTCGGGCTTCGACTGAACACCCTCACTGCCGACAGATTCGAGCGCGAGCTTTTCGGCCAGAGCAACCCCACAATCGCGGCCTCGCCGCGCCGGGGCAGTCTGCGGAGCCGATCCCCTCGCCTCATTCGTAGGAGGCAACAAGTACCGGCAGCGCGTCTACTTGACGCCAGGCTGCCGAACACCGATTCGGACTCAGCCACGACCGGCCCAAGTGTCCAGCACGCGACATCGTGGGCGGAGGCGGCCACATCGATGGCGGCCGACGTAGAGGCGGCCAGCTCGCCCGAACCGTGGAGAAGAACAGGACCGCCCGCGGTGCACCGCACCCTTGACCAGCCGGTAGCGTATGTCAGCGTGAGTGTGGGGGAAACGCCGGTAACCAGCGACAGCGTCATGGTTGTGCCCGAACAAGTGCGCGCGGTCGGCCAGTACATCTTTGGAGTAGCTGATGTCCTGCGATCCGCGTTGGATCGCGCGGCGCGGGATGTGGATTCACTGACCGACGGCGGTTGGCGTGGCGGTGCCGCGACTCAGTTCGCCGAAGGCTGGACCGAACTGCGCGACGGCGGTGTGCAGATCATCGCGGCTTTGACGGGAATGGCCGAGAAACTCGGCGTGACCGCCGACAACTATCAGGCGCGCGACGAAGGCACAGCGGCTGCGCTCACGCAGTCGAGCCTGAATATCGTGTTATGAGTACCGAGTTCGAAGTCAACCTCACCGAGCTGGAGAATCTGGTGGCACGGTTGGCAGGCCTGGCCGGCTTCATCGCCGATCACCTCGACGACATCGATGACAAAGTCGCCGGACTCCAGGGAACGGGATGGGAAGGCGTCGCAGCTCAGGCATACACAGATGCCCATCGTCAATGGGCTTTAGGTGCACGCGAATTCGCTGAAGGCATCCAGGATATGAGTGAGGCCGCGAAGGCCGCACATGGACGCTATACGCGCGCGATCGCGGCCAATGCACGAATCCTGTCGAGCGGTCAACCGTGAACGACACCTTGCGTGTGGATTGGACAACCTTCTACGAGGCCGCTGCGCAGTGCCATCAGCTCGCCACCGATCTGCGAGCCGCTGACAAGCCTGTGCACGATGCGGTCAAGACGGAATGCGCAGGCATGGCCGGCGACGCCCCCGGATGCAGGCAATGGGGCGAGAAATACGATCAGGTCGCCCTCGACACCATGCAGACCTGCACCAATCTCGCGGACGCGCTCACCAACTTCGGGTACGCGCTCTATGCCATGGGCTATCACTACGGGCAGGAACCCGGCACACCACCCGCCCCGCGGCCGACGATTCACGCGATGTCCGAGCACAAGGTCTCGATCCCGGCATCGAACGCAGACAACGGAAACGGCATCGAACGCGACGATTCCGTCGGCGTCGAGGAGGTCTTCGATGCGGTGCTGACCAAGGTGGGCGCAGAGTTCGGCAAGCTCCCCAACGGCGACACCGACAAGCTCGACAAAGCGTCCTCCGTCTGGAAAACCTTCGCCGAGAACGAGACCGTCACCGGCGCCGCCGCCCGCATCGAGTCGATCAAATCCCTGTTCGACAACACCGTCGACCCCACCAACCTCCCCACGATCCTCGGCCACCTCGACACACTCCACGGTGGAGCCACCCAACTCGCCGCCGCCACCACGAACATCGCCGCGCCGGTCTCGGCCTTCCACACAGGCACCGTCGACGTCCGCGCCGCGTTCGAATCAGCACTGAAAACCGCCCTCATCGCGATCACCGCAACCCTTGTCGTCGCCGCAGCATCCGCATGGTTCACCTTCGGTGCGAGTTTGGCCGCCGCCGGTGGCGGCGTCACCGTTGTAGCCGCCGACGCCGCGGTTGCCATCAGCACCGCCTACCGCGCCAGCAAACTCTTCCAAGCCATCGGATTGACCGCGGCCGCAGCGGGCGGAGCGGTCACCGCAGGGAAAATCGACGCGTTCGACTCAGTTCCGGCCATGGGCACCGTCATCACCGGCCTCGCCACCATCATCGCGATGAAGGTGTTCATCGACGAGGACGACGCAGGTGGAGGCGACACGGGTGAGTCCACTTCGACCTCGGGACCAGCCACAGCCGCAGAAGTCGAGAAGGCGATCGAAGCGCGAACCGCTCCTGGCAACAACAAGCCCCATCGCCAGGTGGATACCGAGTCTGAAATGCGGCAATTGTATGATGATCTGACCCGCAACGGTGAGCCGATGGATCTCGGAAGTTATCCAGGTCGCGGCGCACGCTTGCCGGATGGCACCGAAATACGTATTCGTGACAGTAGCACCAGCGGTGGCGCAACCATCGACATAAAGTATCCGCACAGAACTAAACCGGTAAAGGTGCATTTGCCAAATGGATGAGAAACTTGAGAATTTTCTACTCTATGGCATATCCGATGATTGGGCGGCGATCGGCGAATTCCATGGGACTGCCGAGAAGCTGGACCGTGTAAATTTCTCACGACAGCGTGTCTTGGAGATAGTCGAGGAGCTTGCGGAAGCTGGTCTGATCAGGCTGGGCGCGTTCCCCGGAAACGGTCGTTCGTGGGAGCCATGGGATGCGTCGATCGATGAGGCAATCCATCGCATAGCATACGGATATAACGGCCAGCGGGGTTATTTGTCGATCGCAGACGAGGAGATCGGTTCGAACGAGGTGTTTCGAGCAGAAATTACCGATGCGGGCGTAAGGCGTTTGCGAGAATTGGGCGACCCATACGAAAAATATGGGGATCCGTGGTCCGATGATCCCTTCCTAAGGGCTTGAAAGCAAAGTACCAAGGATATAGTGGTCCGACATCCCAATGTGCACGCACCTAGGAAATGAACAAAAAGCTCGACCATCCACTCCAAGTGAATTGGCCGCGAGATTCAGCGAGGACTATCGCCGTGAGATCGAGAATCATAAGTATCGCCTCGGTTCCACCGAAGTCACCATATTGGACCTTGCCGCCGCATGGGCTGCCCACGTCGACAAAATCGATACCGACCGACCCAAGTCGCTCATGGATCGCACTGCGTGGGGTGGCTACGACCTGTTAGCTGCCATGTCTATGCGAACTTCGTTCGATAACTGCCTCCAAACCTTCCCAGAGCCAATCGCGGGAAGCCTGGAGGATATGATCAAGCCATTCGACGATAGATTCCGCTCGATAACAGTTCCAGATGAAAAGGGACTCGTAGGATCGTTCGCGGAAGAAGATACTACGATGCACCCGTGGTGGTGGCATCGAGTCCCGGACTCCGGGCCAATCCTCGAAGAACTGTTGCGTTCCTGAGGGTCTACAACGAATGGAGGCCTACATGGAGGCGAACTTTGGCTTGGAGTTATCACTATTCGTTACATTCACAGCTTTCTCCGAACGAGCTTAAAGAGATCCATTCCTGCTCGATCAGCTACTCCTCCCGAGAATATCGGGATGCTATTCGATTGGCGGCCGCTTGGGAGGCTCACGTGGACAAGATCGATCGCGACAGAGAGCATCCGCGGACCGACCGCAGCGTCCTCCAGACGCAGCGGCACCACCTGATCGCGCCATCTACCGGCCCACTCGTCCAGGAGCCCTTCTAGATCGTGCAGGTCCGCAACTGCGTTGTACGAGAGAAGTTCGCATCCTCTCCCACCAGCGCAGGGATTGCGGCCCCACATTCTCACAGCTCTGCACGAACCCAGCCTCAAGCTCCCGCACTACAGAAGTCGCATCCGGCTCGGATCGGGCAGCGCGTGTGGTCGGGTGACCCGGGGCGTCAAACTCAGGCCACAGAGCGTTGCGGTACTCAAGTGCACCGCGAAACGCACTGCCCCTCTACACAACTCGAGAACCGAACCAATCGGAAGGTTTCGCCTGCACCCGACGCAATCTCCGTCGGTCCGGCACAATGGCTCTGCGGACTATTCGTCAGAACAGGGGGTTTCGATGAGCGACGGCTGGGAGTTGCGAGTTCTGACCGGGGCAAACAGCTTATTGACCGAGCGGTTGACGCGAGAGCTGCGTTCCCATCTCGGCTCGCACGGTGTCGAGTCGAGATTCGCCGAAGCTGCGACGGTATCCACTGGGCACAAGAGCGGGGTTAGCCTGGAGCTGATTCTCCTTGTTAGCGCTGGCTTTTCGGCTGGATCAGCGCGAGTGCTGACCACGCTGATCCGGGAGTGGTGCGAGCGGGACCGACGCCGACAGGTCGAGATGCGTTTCAACGGCAACAGCGGAGAGCTCGTCATCGACGGCAACAACGACGAGCAGCTCGCGGTGATCGACAGGTTCGTCGAGGAGATGAAGCAACGGCACCCCGATGAATCTGGGCAACGGACCGTCGCCGATCCGCGGACGGAGCACATCGCGCCCGAAACGGAGCCGAACCGATGAGCCGGATGACGAGGCGTCGCGCACTGCTCATCGGCAATCAGACCTATGTCGATGCCAGTTTCGACGCTCTCCCTTCGGTCCGTGCCGATCTGGCCTTTGTCGGGCAAGTTCTTGATGACCGTCGGATAGGTGGTTTCACCGAAGTCAGACGTTTGATGGATCTCTCCGCTGATCAGATGCGGGAGGCTATTTACGACTTCCTCCAGGACAGTCGCGACGACGAGCTCGCCGTTCTCTACTTCTCCGGGCACGGGACGCGCGCGATCGATACCACCGGTGAGTTCCACTTCATTGCCACCGATACCGACACCAGACGGCTCGAGCACACCGCGGTTCGTGCGCACTATGTGAACGATCAGCTAGAGCAATGTCCAGCCGCGCAGAAAGTCGTCATCATCGATAGCTGCCTCAGCGGGGGCTTTGCGACGGGATTCCGCACTTCGGACCCCACACCGAAGGGGGCGGCGGGTGAAGAGTCGGTCAAGCAGGTCTCCGCGCTGGAAAGCCGTGGGGTGTACGTTGTTTCGTCATCTCGCGCAGGAGAACGGTCATTTGCCGGCCGCGATGAGTCGGAGCCCTCGGTGTTCACCAATGTGCTCGTCGAGGCGCTGCGCACCGGTGAGGCTGCTCGCGGCCGCACCGACGTGTCGGTGAAAGACTTGTTCGAGTATGTCAATTCCAAGTTGCGCAGCAACGGGGCAGGCCAGATCCCCGTGATCTCCGCATCGGGGGTGGACGACCGGATCGTCCTCGCCTCCTGTCCACAGGCACCGATCGACCTCACCCCTGGACCACCACCTATCACCGGATCGGACCTTCCTGTCTCATCCGGTAAGTCAGGTCCGCCGGCGTGGACCCAGCTGCTCGACTACTACAGCCATTGCCTGCGCGCGGAGTCCGATTCCTGGCTCTCGGCCGACGACGACGGGGAGACCTACGTCGTGCTCGAGGACAGCGAGCGGATCCTGGTCGGTGATATGGATTCCGACCATTCGATCGCGGTGCCCGCCGAGGCCGGCGACTTGGTCGCCGAATCCGTTACCGGGCATCAGCAATTGTGGGCCGGATACCCGGCCGTCGTCGTGCAGCACCGCGTGCAGCGCACACGGCGCAACAACCGAGCATCGAAGCAGTTCGCGCCACTGCTGATCCGTCGGGTGGAGGTGGTCGAATCTCACGGCACTCGCCGCCTGAGTCCCGTCGGTCCCCCGATCGTGCATCCCGCGCTACTCAGTGAGTTCATGACCCCGGACGAAGCGACTGTATTCGTGCAGACCTTCCAGCCACACTGGCATGCGGGTAGTCGAGCGGAGATGGCCAACGACATTCGACAGATACTGCGCAACGACTTCGAGATCACGCAGGTCCAGGAACTCGAACCGGAATTTCTGGAATCGACACTCGACATCGACACGCCGACCGACGGGGCGCGCAATGCAGCAATTCTGTTTCGGATGCCCGACGCCGATTCCGGCCCGAACAAGAAGCTCCTCGCCGACCTCCGCAACCTGAGAGACAAGGTCGCGGAGATCCCTCGTACCGCGCTCGGCGCGATCGCACCCGCCACCGTATCGGCGCAGCGGATCGATGGCGATGCGGTCAGGGTGGTCACACCGCTGGACTGCAACGAAGCCCAGGAAGCAGTGATCCGATCGGCCATGACACAACCACTCACCGTCGCGACCGGCCCGCCGGGTACCGGAAAGAGTCAGTTGGTGGTGAACCTGGTCGCGACAGCAGTGGCCAACGCGCACACCGTGTTGGTCGCTTCGACGAACAATCGCGCGGTAGACGAGGTGTGGGAGCGCTGCGAACAACTGCTGCCGGGCACGGTGATCCGCACCGGAAACTACGACAATCGCGGCAACGAACAAGCCGGGCTCACCAACCTCACTCGGCTGACCGCGCCCGATACAAACATCCAGACGGCAGCGCTGGAGGTGGATTACACCAACGAGGAAGTCCAGCGCCGACGCGAATTGCTGGATGATGTCGCCCGCGCCGAACAGCGATTGCTCGATATTGCCCGCCACCGTGTCGAGTTGAGCGACAAGCTCGACCTCGGCGATGCACAATGCCGAACACTATTCGAAGCACACGATCCGCAGGCCTTGGTGCGCCGATGCAGGAACGCACTTCGCTTTGCGCTGTTCGCCAAGTGGCGCAGCAGACGACTGATGCGCCGCCTCGGTATCGACGATGAAGCACGCGACCCGCGTCGAACCGTCGAACTATTGGCGGAGCTCGCCCACGCTGAAGATGCTTGGCGGCAGGCGACCGCCGACCAGACTTCGCGGATTGGGGATGATGATCTGCTGTCCGGCGTACATCAGGCCGCGGAATCGACCCGCACTGCGTCACGCAGGTTGCTCGACTCGACAGTGCGCACCGTCGCGCAAACGAACCGACGGTACATCGACGCGCTCTTGAACCACCGATCCGGCAGCGACTGGGCAGTCCGGACCGCAGCATTGCGCGGGGCGCCGGCCTGGGCAGTGACGGCGCTGTCTGCACGCAACTTCCCACCGAACCCCGGTCTCTTCGACCTCGTCGTGATCGACGAGGCGAGCCAGTGTTCCATCCCCGCCGTTCTCCCCTTGCTGTTCCGCGCGAAACGGGCGCTGGTGATCGGCGATCCGATGCAGTTGGACCATATCGCGACACTCGACGTCCAGGCCGCGACGGCTGCCGAACGGATGGCGGATGTCTCGCCGATCTGGTTGGACCGCAACGATATGTCCTACGTGCGGCACTCTGCCTTCCATGCGGCCGCGCGCGCAGCGGGTGGCAGCCTGCTGCTCGACGAGCACTTCCGCTGTCACCCTACGATCGCGGCAACCGCCAACAATCTGTTCTACAACGGACGCCTCACCGTGATGACCGACGTCAAGAGACTGCGTGCGCCGGTCGAGGATGCGGTTAGCTGGCATCGAACCGAAGGTGCGGCTGAGCGAGCCAAGAAGGGTTCCTGGACCAACCCTTCCGAGATCCGGGCGGTAACCGACCTGGTCACCCAGCTGACCCAACCCGGCCGACTCCCGGATAACGTCACGATCGGCGTTGTGACTCCGTATCGGCCCCAAGCTGACGCCATCCGAAAACGACTGGGCAGGGACGACATTCGGGTTGGAACGGTCCACACCTTTCAGGGAGGCGAATGCGACATCATCATCTTCTCGCTCGTTGCCGCACCGAATATGCCCCGCGGATCGATCGACTGGATCGATAAACAACCGCACCTGTGGAATGTCGCCATCACCAGGGCACGGTCGCAACTTCACGTCATCGGTGACGAACGAGTCTGGCAGCAGCGCCGCATCGGACAAGAACTGCTGGCCGCCGCGACGGGCCGCCCGGTCGAGACACAACCCTCGAGTGAGCTGACCAAACTGCTGTACCGGCGGCTCAGAAACGCAACCGAAACCGACTTCGGGACCACCGTTCTCGGTCACCACACCGATGCCGTCGCTCGATACGACGACGGAACTGCTCATGCCTACGTTCTCGACCCAGGATGTGCCGACGCTCGTCCCGCACGTCACCTGCGCGTAATGCTCGAGCAGACCCGACTTCGGGTGGACCCGGACCGTCGGACCCATGCCCATCGTGTTCCGGCATGGCAGCTCTACCTGGACTGACCGATTCCTTTTTGCGGAGCACATATGTGCCAGTACGACATCCGATGCCCGGTCGGGCGGCACCGATCCACACAAGCGTGCAAATACCGCACTACCTACCACGCTGCGTACCGTGAGCCGAGCGTTTCCTACTCATATCGAGCTGCCCAAACGTGGTGGACTCGCGACCGAATGCGGGTTGCACGAGTGTTGTGTGCAGCCGCGACCGTCGCCGCGTTGAGCGGTTCGATCGCGATGCTCGGTCCAACAGATGTGCGCCCACAGCCGCGCTGGATGACATTGGCAGCGGTCACCACGTTCGCCACCTTCTTCGCTGCCGGCAGCTGGTTCCTTGCCTGGTGTTGGGCGTGGACGGAGACCACTGGCGATCGCTGCCGCAATCGCCGTCATGGTTTCCTTCGCCGCTGTCAGATCCGATCGCACAGGGCGAGCATCTACGACCTGTGGGGACTGATGTGCATGGGAATAGGTGTCATCCTTGCGATACCGATGGTCCGGCTGGTCATCGATGGCTGGGAATTGCCTATCTAGCGCGAGATCGACCTCTGAACTGGCGTTATGCGCCCCCGAGTGATCCTGGGTGAAGTCGTCGGTTGACTATGTCTTCGTTCGACAGAACGACTTTCGATCAGCGAGGACTTCGGTGAACAGTGTGCACGACGCCGGCACTGGTCGCCGCGCCTCCCGGGACGCCCGCGGGCCCGCCGAAAGGCGAACCCGCGAGCATTTCACACCGGTTGTGCTGCAACGACTTGCAGTTCTCCAGCGGCAATCGCCTCGTCGATGGATTCGCGGAGTCGCGAACAGCCTGCCAGTGCCGGGCCCGGCAGTGGTGATGCGCCCAGTTCGTGACAGGCAGTGCGGGCCTCGGCATTCCATTGGAGGCTTGTCTGGTCCCTGCTGCTCTTCCTGACCGACACCTGGGCCGCGCACTCGCGGCACCGCAGCGGTCGCATGGGGACGTCGTCGAGCCGGTTGTCTGTGCGGGGCTCGTTCATGTCGGAGTTCCGGTCGGCTTGGCCTGGCCGGCGATATTGTCGGCTACCTCTTTGCGCCATACTGCCTGGGCCCGGGTGAGGTCGAGCTCGTACTCGAATCGGTCCACCATCGCCGGTGTGACGTCGGCGCGGTCCAGATAGAACTGGTTGTACCAGCGGCGCAGCTGGTAGACCGGGCCGTCCTCCTCACAGAGCAGGGGGTTGTCGATACGGACCTTGTGCCGCCAGATCTCGACGTCCTGCTCGAATCCGATCCGGATGTAGTCGCCGAGCGCGACCGCCGCTTCGACCGCCACTTCCTCGGGCACGCCGGGCATCTTCTTGCCGATGATGCCGTACATCAGGACGAATTTGTCGGCACTGACCGGGTAGTGGCAGTTCAGCAGAACTGTCTGCTGAACGCCGGTTTCGTAGTGGTAGGTGAGGTCGTCGATCATGAACGACGGCCCGTAGTACGAGGCGACCGATGAGGAACCCAGCAGTTTCGGCTGTCCTTCCGGTGCCGCGAAGTCCTCCCGAGCCTCGCTCTTGAAGTACTGAGACGCGGTGTGGCCCTCGAAGACGTTCTTGAAGTAGGACGGAAGCGAGCCGTGGACGTAGTAGAAGTGCGCCATGTCGACGACGTTGTCGATGATTTCGCGGCAGTTGTTGTCGACGACGGTGGTGTACCAGTGCCAGTCGGTCCACTCGTCGCTCTCGGCACCTTCGATGCGGGGAATGATTTCGTCGGCGGTGGGGGGATTGCCTTCCGGATCGTGCCAGACGAACAGCATTCCGTCCTGCTCGAGGCTCGGCCATGCTCTAGTGCGTGCGAGGGGAGGAACCCGGCGCGCGTAGGGGATCTGTTTGCAGCGGCCGTCGCCGCCCCAACGCCAGTCGTGGAAGGGACACGCGACCTCGTCACCTTTGATCTCGCCTTGGGAGAGATCACCGCCCATGTGGCGGCAGTAGGCGTCGAGGATGTTGATCTTTCCACCGGCTCCTTGGAACACGACGAGCTTGGTGCCGAACGCCTCAATCGAATGGGGCTTTCCGTCGCCGAAATCGCGGAGAAGGCCCAGGCAGTGCCAACCGCGAGCGAATCGGGTCGGCGCGGAGTCCGCCTCGATCTCGCGGATTTCCTGGTCTGATTGCAGGGATGTCATTGCACCCTCCTCGGAGGAAGTGTTCAAGGGCGGCAGCAGGCTGTTCAACCGCCGCCTGGTCAGAAGCGACAACACGTTCTAACAAGACTCAGCGGCATGAAACCGGTCACTTTTCACTGACTGGGAGAGTGTGGAATTCGGGCGAGAAGCCCGGCGGGGGCGGGTGAGGCCGAACGCATGCTCTGCGCCCTGCTCGCCCGCTGCTCTCACAGCCGGGTCGGCTCGATGTCGCGGCACCCAACCGGCGGCCGGTGCGCAGGCTGGGAGACACCGTGCCCCGCCGCAGTCAGGTCGACGAACACGCCGACCGGCCCTGGGCCCGAACGGAAGCCGGTCCCTTACCCGAGACGATTCGCCGGTCCGGGCAGCGGGTGATCACTGCGGGGATCCGGAGCTCGGTGGACGTCCAGTCGCGGTCTCTGGTGAGCAGGATGCGGTGGTCGATCATGGAGACCTCGGCGAGTTGCGCGTCCTCAGCGGCGAATTCACAGCGAACGTCGAGTCCCATCAGCCGCAGCCACCGTCCGGCGCCACCGAGATCGAGGTCGACGAGTAGTCTCGTTTCGCGTAGCAGGTGCAGTCGCACCCTGGTCAGTGATCAAGCTCGCGGCCCGGTCGAGGCAGCCGATTGCTGAGGACGGTAGTCCACTGAACCAGGCCGTGCCCCGCCGACCGATTCGACAGATACCTACCGGCCGTATCGCCGAATGCACGGTTGACCATCATTAATCTATGTCAGATCTGAACTGGGACGACGTCAAGAACTTCTTCGATCCCGCTCTCATGGGCGCCCTGCCGGATATCTACGTCCACGACACGACCGTCGACGACTGGCAGGCGGTGTTCGACCTGGTTCGGTCGAGTGGGTGGGAGTGGGAGTTTCGGGAGGGTGATGAGGTGAAGCCGTTGCCAACGGCTGCGGAGGTGTTGGGGCGGGGTGAGGATGATGAGGTGGTCAGTCTGCATGTGCGGGCGGCGCCGGAGCTGTTGGCGATCTTTCGGCCGTGGTCGGAGTCGCAGGTCGAGTTCGATGTCGATCTGAGTGAGTTGCAGGGGCAGGTCGGGGTCGATGTGCTGTGTGGGTTTCTCGGGGTGATCGGGCGGTTGTTGGGGAAGGATGTGGAGATGGTGGCGGAGGGGGATTTCGGGCATCCGGTGCTGGGGTATTCGGCGAAGGAGGATCGGGTGGTGTTGATGGCGGACCCGCACGACTGAGCGGTTGGGCGGCCGGGGCGGTGGTCCTGGATCTACACTGGTCGGGTGTTCGTTCGACGGCTGATCGCAGCATCCATGTTCGCCACTCTGACCACGTTCGGCGCGGTCGCCTGCACGATGCAGGGCGATGGGTACACCTCCGAGTGCAAGGTCGAGGGGTGCGTCATCACGTTTGATCGCGGCGTCGACGCCGAGGCGAGCGTCCTCGGGCTGAAGGTCAAGGTGCTGAAGGTGGAGGGCAACGTGGTCACCCTCTCGGTGGGCGGGCAGGAAGTCACTGTGCCGGTGGGCGAGTCGGGTTCGACCGAGAGCAACACCGTCTCGGTGCGCGAGGTGACCGAGGACAAGGTGGTCGTCGATATTTCCTCGGGTATCCAGACCGGGGGCTGATCCGGAGATCCGGGCAGACCATTGAGCCGGGCCGCCCCGAATCGATCATCGTCCCGTCCATGTCCCAGGCGTTGAATTCGCAGGGTCCTGGCCAGTGCTCACGTCCACGAGAGATCTGTCGGCTGTAGAGGAGGCAGGCACCGGCAGAGATTTTGGGCGTCCCCGTGGTCGGGCATTCACTCGAAGCAGGCCAGGTTGTGTTGATGGCGAATCCGAACCGGGGAGCGGGGCGTGGTCGGCTGAGCGGGCCGACCACACCGCGGCCTACTCCTGCCCTGCGTCTCCCATACCCGCCCCTTCTTCAGCGATGGGTTCGCCGATGAGCCCCCGGTCGGGGTGCGGCCGCGTCGGGCCATTGAGAGGTAGCTCACATTGAACGAAGGGCCGTTACACACATTTGCCGAATGGGTACTCAATCTAGTTTCGACATGACAGACTCAGCAGCGTTTCACAAGTGAATGGAGCATGATGAGATTCGCCGCTGTTCTCGGGACGTCCGCTGTTGCTGTCGGGCTGGTTCTGTCGATTCCGGTGCAGGCGTCGGCCCAGCCGGGGTCCGGGTGCCATGAGTCCTACGATCCGTGTGTGCCGATCACGTCCGATGTGGACTGTGCCGGTGGGAGCGGAAACGGGCCGGAGTACACCGGGCGGGTGCGGGTGATCGGGCCGGATGAGTACGACCTCGATCGCGACGGCAACGGGATCGGCTGCGAGAGCAGCTGATTCTGGCGGATGGGATCCGGGCGGTCCGCCCGGATCTCAGTCGGGACGGCCACCGACACCATCTGGCTCATACCCACTTCACATCTTGGCTACCTGTGATTCAATCCGGTTATGCGCAAAACCCTGCTGGCAGTCGCGGTGATCGTGGGCTGGTCGGTGTTCGGAGTCGCACCTGCGGAGGGGTCGGGGACGCAGCCATCGTGGTCCGGGGATTACTCGGTGAAGCGCTTTGCGGCGAGCAAGCACGGCACCAGTGTGGCGGCGAGGCAGTGGGAGCCGGACTTCGCTGATAAGTACAGGTTCGAGACGAGTTGCACCGGCGACGCTTGCGTGGCGACCGTGCTCGATGGGCCGACGCCGGCCAACCCGACACTTCCGCTGCCGCCGCAGTACACCTGGGACGGTACGAGTTGGGTTCACACCTATGACTGGGAATGGGACTGCTACCAGGGAGAAGGTGTGCCGAAGGTGTGGGCGCCCGCTCGTTCGGTCGCGTACTACACGCCGCAACCGGACGGGACGCTGGTCGGTTCCTGGCGGACCGATATCGACGGCGGGCCGTGCGATGGCTCGGTCATCATGGACGTTGCGGCCTACCCAGTGCAGCGCTCTCCCCTGCCATTCGGGAGCAGTTCGTAGGAACCGCCGCCGCGATCGGTGGGACCGACGGGCGAGCGAGGTGTAGATGACATGGGCAGGATGCTGATATGGGCGTTCGCGCCACCCACCGGGGGCTCCGCGCCGCCGAGAGCGCCCCGCCCGACGCGCGCTCGCTCAGTCGATACCCTCGTCGATGCTTTCGCCCCAGCGAACCAGCTTCAACCGCCCGCCGTCCTGAACCCATTGGGAGATCGACGCATTCGGCACCGGCGGCAGTGCCTCCGGCAGCTCCGGAGCGGGGCCGGAAAAGACTCGACGCAGCGCGAGGATGGTCGCGTCGTGGGCAATGATCAGAATCCGGGTGCTTGCGGCCGGGCGTTCGAGATCGTTGATGAGGTCGCGTACGCGCAGGGTGACGTCGGCGAGTGATTCGCCACCCGGCGGCCGGTAGAACCAGTCCCCCAATCGCGTTCGGCGTTCGGCTTCCTCGGGTGCGTCCGCGCGGATCGCGGCGGGCGACCACAGTTCCAGCGCACCCATTTCGCGATCGCGCAGGCGTTCGTCGACGACCAAGACCGGATCGAGGCCAGAGCGTATCGATGCCTTCTTCATCGCTTCCCAGGTGTGTATGGCCCGGCGATACGGCGAGCAGAGCACCAAGCTCGGGCGATCCTCGCGACCAAGCCGCGACCACCACACACCGAGTTTCGCGGCTTGTTTCCGCCCGAGCGGGGACAGCTCGATATCCCAGTCGGGAACGCGGGGCCTGGTGTCGGCCGCCGGACCTTCGGACGCCGCATTCACAGTGCTCTGACCGTGTCGAATGGCCAAGACGCCGGCCAACTCTGTGAGTCGCGGTAGGTGGTGCGCGATGTTGTCCTGCATCGAACTGCGCGTTCCTTTCGGATTGTCGCGGCCGTAACGAGAATTCACCGTGCCGATGCGTGGCGGCCGACCTGTTCTGTCAGAGTCGGAACGTATGAGCGTCTGTCATCGTGCCACTGCGTTTTGCGCCGGGCTACTCAGTCTGGTTCTGCTGGCCGGGTGTGCTTCGAACACCGAGCAGCCGCCGGCTTCCCAGCCGACTCCACTCGTCTCGACCGACAACCTCCCCGAAGCCGAGCCCGGCGAGGTACACCTGTTCGGCGTCAACGATTTCCACGGCAACCTGGAACCACCCGAGGATTCGAATGGGCAGATCGCGGGTTATCCCGCAGGCGGGGCCGCCTACTTGTCCACGCATATCGCGCGGTTACGGGCCACCTACCCGGACAGTGCTCTGCTGCTGACCGGCGACAACATCGGGGCGAGCCCATTGGTGTCGTCGCTGTTCCATGACGAACCCACCGTGAACTTTCTGAATTCCGTGCATCCGTCGGCATCTGCGGTAGGCAACCACGAGCTCGATGACGGGGTGCTCGAATTGGCCCGCATGCAGCAAGGCGGATGCGCGCTCGACGGATGTTCGCCCGGGGCACCGTTCACCGGGGCGGCGTTTCCCTACCTCGCCGCGAATGTCGCCGATGGTAACGGGCAGCTACCGCCTGGATTGCGGCCGTGGACGATGATCGACGTGGGTGGACACAAGATCGGTGTGATCGGCGCGGTGACGCCCGAGACGGCGCATATCGTTTTCCCGGAAGGGATTCGCGGATACTCGTTCGGCGATCCGGCGGACACGATCAACAGCTACGTGCCCGAAATGCTCGCGGCGGGCGCGGAAGTCGTCGTAGGGCTGGTGCACGACGGCGGAAAGCAGCAGGTGTCCCGCGCCGACTACAACGGCTGCACCGACATCACGACGAACATCCCCGAATTGGCCAGGCGCACCGATCCCGCGGTTCGAGTGCTTCTCACCGCGCACAGTCACCAGTCCTACGTGTGCGAGCTCGACGGGAAAGTGGTGACGCAGGCGGCGTCCTACGGTCGGCTCATCACCGATATCACCGTGCGATTCGCCGACAGCGATATCGAGGTGCAAGCAGTCAATCGGGTGGTGACCCGGGATGTTGCGCCGGATCCGGCGACCGTCGAGTTGGTCGACTTCTTTGCCGCGCAAGCAGCGCCGCGGGCCGGACGGGTCGTCGGCTCCGCTGCCGAAGCCCTGCCCACATCGGCTGCGCCCAGCGGTGAATCACCACTGGGCAATGTGATCGCCGACGCCATGCTCGCTGCCACCGCCGAACCCACACGGGCCGTGACAGCGTTCATGAACCCGGGCGGAGTGCGGGCCGATATCGGCGCAGGTCCGATCACATTCGGCAGCATCTACGAGTCGCAGCCGTTCGGGAATCAGGTGGTCACCGTCAGCCTCACCGGCCGGCAGATCGTGGACCTGCTCGAACAGCAGTGGAGCAACCCTGACCGGCCGACCGTTCTTTCGGTGGCGGGCATCGCCTACGCGTACGACGATGCGGCGCCCACCGGAAGCAGGGTGGTCGACGGAAGCGTCCGAATCGGTGGCGAACCCTTGAACGAGGTCGCGGCGTATCGGATCACCACCAACAACTTTCTCGCTTCTGGCGGGGACGGGTTCAGCGTGTTCACCCGTGGCACCGACATGGCCGTGGGGCCGATGGACCTGGACGCATTGGAGGCTTATCTCCGTGACCGAGGACCGGTCGTGCCGCCGACGAACCGGATAGATCGGCGCTGACGGCCTCGACCAGGAGCTGGTCACCGCTCCGATACTTCGCCCGGGGTTGCCGCAAGACGCTCGCCGATCACAGCCGTACCCGGGCCGATCCGTCCACCGGGTCCGCGCGCCCCGAACACGTTCTCCGCGTGCAGCTTTCCTCCGCATTCCGCACATACGGTCACCGCCTTCGTGGCGTGCCCGCAGTCGGTGTGCACGATCAGTGCCGGCGGGCCGTCGGCTCCGGCGAGCCACCTGTCACCCCAGGCAATCAGCGACGCGATCATCGGGTACAGATCTCGCCCCATATCGGTCAACAGGTATTCGTGGCGAACCGGATTCTCCTGGTATCGACGCTGTTCGACGATTCCGTGCTGCTCGAGCTTCGCTAGTCGGGTGGTGAGCACGTTGGAGGCGATGCCGAGGTCGCGGCGGATGTCTTCGAATCGGGTGAGGCCTGCGAACAGGTCGCGCAGGATCAGCAGGGTCCATCGCTCGCCGACGATCTCGCTGGCCCGAGCGATCGAGCAGGCGATGTCGGTCAGTGGGCGGCGCATGACGCAAGAATAGTCCATTGCGTTTTGCAAGTGGCTTCGATTAGGTTACTTGCAAAACACAATGGACCTGGGAGTGGATATGGGTTCGGCAATAGCAAGCACGATCGTCGCCCGCTTCTGCGATGCGACGATCGCCAATGACGTCGACACGATGATGGAGAGTTTGGCACCCGACGCCGAATTCGTCTCGCCGCTATCGGGCCGCATGATCTTCCGAGGTCACGACGATCTTCGAGTACTGCTCACCGCAATCTTCGGCGGGATCTCCGAACTGCACTGGCACACGATCACCACCAACGGCTCCACCGCGGTCGCACTCGCCGATGCGCGCATCGGACGGATCGCGTTCACGGATGCGATGGTGGTCGACCTCGATCCGAGCGGTCGCATTCGACGGCTGACCCCACACCTGCGTCCGTGGCTCGCGCTCACCCGGATTGCGTTGGCGGTCGGTCCCGCGCTGTCACGGCATCCGGCGATCATCCGACGGGCGTTGCAGGCGAGACGACATTAGGTCGCGGCGAACCATGCGCCCCGACTCTGGCGGCTCAGTCGGTCAGCAGTGCGACCCATAGGTAGTCCCTCGGTCGACTCACCGCAACCAATGTCTGCCGGGCAAGAACTTCCGCGCGGTCGCGAGCGCCGCCTGTCAGTTCGCCGATGGCGGCGGGCGGCTTTTCGGTGATGTAGAAGACCGCGGCGAAGTCCATGCCTTTGGCACGGTGCACGGTGCCCACCTTCACCGAGTCGAGTTGCGTGCCGTCGTACTTCTCGAGGGGTATCACCGGGAAGCCGGCCCGCTCCACAATTTCCTGGTAGCGCGTGGCTTCCTTGCGTGCGTTGACGATGACAGCGATATCTGCGGCCGGTAGGCCGGAGTCCTTGATGGCGCGGACCAACGCCATGTCTATCTCGGAACGAGCCACGAAGCGTTCAGTGACGCTACCGCCGGGGAGGACGGCGGCGCTGTCGCGCAACACGAAGCCCTGCTGGCCGTCCAGGTCATCGACGGTGTCGGCGGCTTCGATGCGTGTGGTGTAGCGCAGTACCGCTTCCCGGTTGCGGTAGTTGGTGCGCAGCTTTCGACCGCGGCCGGCCAGCGGAATGCCCGCATCGGAGATACGCCAGCCGCCGGCGTAGACCTGCTGCTGTCCGTCACCGACGAGGAGGAGGTTCGCGTCCGGGCCGCCGCCTGCGATGTGGTGGACCAGCTGCAGTTCGAGGAGGGTGAAGTCTTGGACTTCGTCGACGACGACCATAGCGAAATCTTCAGTGGCGTCGAGCGGTCTGGCTCGAAGTTCCTCGATCGCTTTGCGAATGATGTCGTTGAAGTCGTCGATGCCGCGCTCCTCCATCCGCGCCTGATAGGGGCGATAAAGGTGCTCCCACACGTAGTCGCGTCGGCCGCCGTGCAGTTGAATGCCTTCGCGGCCCGCACGTCTGATCGTCCGGTAGGCGTCTCTGGTGGGCAGGCCACGGCCTTTGATGACTCGATTCAGCTCGTCCTTCCAGTACTGATAGTCGGTGCCGTCGATCTTGCTCAACACCTCGCGTGCGCGTTGCCATGCTCGGGCGAAGGCATCTTCCTGGAGCCGCTCATCGAGGTAGAAATGCACGTGACGGCGCCTGAGGAAGTCGGCGGTCCACGCGTGCAAGCCGATGAACTCGGTGCGGTCGAGCGCATGCGGGGCAAGGTGGGCGAAGCTGTGCCGGTGGTAGTTCGGCAAGGTCCTGACGAAGCTGGTGAACAGGATCCGACCGGGGTTGCGTTTGGCGAAATGCGCCATCCGGTGGAGCGCGACTACAGACTTACCGGTACCCGCCGGGCCGCTGAACCTGGCGGGACCGCTGAATTTCGTGTGCACAAGGGCGAGTTGATCCGGGTCGAGGAAGGTCATCCAGTCACGGAACGGGCGGGTCAATCCGTTCGTTCTCGCGTCGTCGGCCAGTGTTGATTCGCCGAATAGTCCGTCAGTTGAAACAGGCTCGACTGTGGGGGCCGACTCGGTGGAAATGCGCTGATACCAGGTCAATCGGTCCGAAACCGAGAGGGCGATCTCCCTGGCCCGGCGCTGCGACAGCTTGGTTTCACCGGTGATCAAGGTGGTGCGAATGGTGGATTCGTCGACCGCGATGAACTGATCGTGCGCCTCGGTGACCACGGCGGACGTCATCAGCAGCACGATGTCGAGCATGTGCGGCACGAACTGTTCGCGACCGAACAGCAGACCCGCGAACGCTTCCTCGGCATGTTTACGTACACGCACCAGGTGAGCGCGCGAGGGCACGACATCGGTGAATACCAAGGCGTACACGCCAGTTCGGCCGATCGCGAACCCGGAGGCGCGCCCCTCGTTGTCGCCGGCGCGGTCGATCAGCAGGTGCCAATCGCGCTCGGATAGTGGAACCGACAGAAACCTCCGCTGTGCCGCCGTGAGCCGCGGTAGGTCGGCGAGTGCGCGCTCCACCCAGCGGCGTCTGCGCTCACGAGCAATGTCGGTCATGAGGGACCCCCTGACTTCCGGATGATGTTCGCATCCGGAAGGAAGTTTACCGGAACATTGTCGCTTCAACAGTGAATTCCGCTTGTTGCCAAGGGAATTGGAAATGTTCTTGCAGATGTTATTGCATTGGTTTCGCACGGTTCTCGACTCGACCGCCCGGCCCTCGGGGCAATCCAGCACGGCTGTGTCACCTGGCCGCCCCAAAGACCCCCGGGGTTCGTACTAGACGATGGCCCGCGACGGGCCGGACGCGAAGCAGAAGCTCCCACGCCGACACGCCGTCGACGCCGAAAACGCCGATAGGACATCGGATGCGCAACACATCCACCGCGAAAACCAGCGCCCGGATTTACTCGAATGTCATGCTGCCAACAGCCGATCGCGTACCGGCGATCACCAGCGAGGGGGATGTCGATGGATGAGTTCCGGGTGTCACTGCGGCCCATTCCCATGTACGAGCCGCCCGCGCAGCCGTACACACCGCGAGGTTCACAGGAACCGCTACATGCCGGCCACCACACGGTGCCATGCCGGGGTCCCGTTCGACCCCGGCCGGCTGCCGACCCCCATCGGGAACCGGTAGGAATCCGCCGGGCGGCATGCTCTACGGCGAAGGCGAAGCACGGCGGTGAGGCGATGGAACAGGCACGGGTGGCCGCCGAGCGGTCCTTGCGTGTGGCGTTGGAGGTCCTCGACCGGAGGCGTGCGCTCTCCCAGCTCGACGCGCTGGCCGACTCTTCGACTGTCGCGGCGGTACGCACACTCGTCAGGGCTGATCTCGTACCCAGCCGAGAACTCGGGGCGGCGGTACTCGCCGTGGTACACATCGTGATGGTCGACGAACGGAGCGCCGAGATTTGCGCAAGGTACCTGCGCGGGTCCCGCAGGCTCGCACTCGCCGCACGCATCGAACGCTGCGGCCCGAGAGGCTGGCGACTGACCGCGTTACGGATCAGCTGAGCCGGCCCCCGAGAGTCGGGTGTCGGATCAAAGATCTTCTCCAGCTACCGCGCCACCAATCGCTGGACCCACTCCAGGTGCGCATCGACCCCCGACACCACGAACTTCAGGTCGACGAACAGGTCCGAGTAGCCGATGTCGGTCAAGGTCTGGATGGTGTCGGCGACCTGGTCGACAGCGCTGCCCGCTGCGACGTTGATCCGGACATTGCTGGCGATCGCTGCTGGGTCTCGGCCTGCGGCGAGGGCGGCGGCGTCGATGATGGCGCATTGGCGTTTCAGCGAGTCGATGTGGTGGACGCCGGCGGGCACTTGGGCGACGGCCAGCCATCCGTCGGCTCGTTCGCCGATGCGTCGCAGCCCACGCGGGGGTGAAGGCGCCGAGGTAGAGGGGTGGGTGGGGGCGCTGGACGGGTTTCAGG
>NZ_JAAGUY010000013.1 GCF_010868145.1 Nocardia cyriacigeorgica | reverse complement strand
GCCACTACTACAGACGATGGTAGACCCACGCCCCTACCGCCCCGACCCGCGCCCCCTGCCCCGGCAGGCCCACGTTCACCCACGGGTAACCGCCCGCACCCGGTGTGAACAGCGGCAGTTCACGCGCGCGGACACGCGTACGTGGCGGACGCCACATCGACCGTGAGCAGCACCGGGTCTGTTCGGAACGCACACGCGCACACGCGCCCGAGCATCCGGCCGCTACTCGCCGCGCCGCCGAGCGGCCGATTTCGCCCGGGTTCGTGCGCGGCCGGTGGCGGGCACATCTAGGGTGGTAGGTACATCCGGCACGCGCTTTTCGGCGTTGCCGTACGTCATGCCACCACCCACCCCGCCATCGTCGACGAAACCAATGTCAGGAGAACCTCGGTCGTGTCAGTGACAGACGACATCCGCGCCCTCACCCAGCCGAACCATCCGGCCGACTGGACGGACCTGGACACCAAGGCGGTCGACACGATCCGGGTGCTGGCCGCTGACGCGGTCCAGAACGCGGGCAACGGTCACCCCGGTACCGCGATGAGCCTCGCGCCGCTGGCCTACGTGCTCTACCAGCGCGTCATGAACCACGATCCGAGCGATCCGAGCTGGGTCGGCCGCGACCGCTTCGTGCTCTCGTGTGGCCACTCCAGCCTGACCCAGTACATCCAGCTGTACCTGGCCGGTTTCGGGCTCGAGCTCGACGATCTGAAGAACCTGCGCAAGTGGGGCTCGCTGACCCCTGGCCACCCGGAATTCCGCCACACCGACGGCGTCGAGATCACCACCGGCCCGCTGGGCCAGGGTCTGGCCTCCGCGGTCGGTATGGCGATGGCCGCCCGCCGCGAGCGTGGCCTGTTCGATCCGGACGCCGCACCGGGCACCAGCCCGTTCGACCACTTCGTCTACGTCGTCGCCTCCGACGGTGACCTCGAAGAGGGCGTCACCTCCGAGGCGTCCTCGCTGGCGGGCACCCAGCAGCTGGGCAATCTGGTCGTGATCTACGACGACAACAAGATCTCCATCGAAGACGACACCACCATCGCCTTCACCGAGGATGTCGCCGCCCGCTACGCCGCCTACGGCTGGCATGTGCAGACCGTCGAGGGCGGCGAGGACGTCGTCGCGATCGAGGCCGCCATCGAGGCCGCCAAGGCCGAGACCGGCAAGCCGTCGATCATCGTGCTGCGGACCGTCATCGGCTACCCGGCGCCCACCAAGATGAACACCGGCGCCTCTCACGGTGCCGCGCTCGGCGGCGACGAGGTGGCCGCCACCAAGAAGATCCTCGGATTCGATCCGGAGCAGAGCTTCCAGGTCGACGACGCCGTCATCACGCACACCCGCAAGGCGGTCGAGCGCGGCCGGCAGGCGCATCAGGACTGGCAGCAGGGCTTCGACGCGTGGGCGCGGGCCAACCCGGAGAACAAGGCCCTGTTCGACCGTCTCGCCAAGCGCGAGCTGCCCGCGGGCTGGGCCGCGAATCTGCCCACCTACGAGGCGGATCCGGCCGGTGTCGCCACCCGTAAGGCCTCCGGCAAGGTGCTGGCGGCGCTGGCGCCGGTGCTGCCGGAGCTGTGGGGCGGTTCGGCCGACCTCGCCGAATCGAACAACACCACCATGCCCGACGTGCCGAGCTTCGGTCCCGAGTCGATCTCCACCGGCATGTGGAAGACCAACCCGTACGGCCGCACACTGCACTTCGGTGTTCGTGAGCACGCGATGGGCTCGATCCTCAACGGCATCGCGCTGCACGGCCCGACCCGACCCTACGGTGGCACCTTCCTGGTGTTCAGCGACTACATGCGTCCGGCGGTGCGCCTGGCCGCGCTGATGCGGATCCCGGTCACCTACGTCTGGACCCACGACTCCATCGGCCTCGGTGAAGACGGCCCCACCCACCAGCCGATCGAGCATCTGGCCGCGCTGCGCGCCATCCCGGGCCTGAACGTGGTCCGCCCCGGTGACGCCAACGAGACCACTTACGCCTGGCGCACCATCCTCGAGCGCGACAGCAGCGAGCACAGCTCGCACTTCTCGGTGTCGGAGCTTCCGCATCAGGACGGCCCGTCGGCGCTGGCGCTGACCCGCCAGAACCTGCCGGTCCTGGAGGGCACCAGCTACGAGGGTGTGTCGAAGGGCGGCTACATCCTGGCCGAGGCCTCTACCGGAACCCCGCAGGTGATCTTGATCGCCACCGGTTCGGAGCTCCAGCTCGCCGTCGAGGCGCGCACTACGCTGGAGGAGCAGGGTATCGGCACCCGCGTGGTCTCGATGCCGTGCGTGGAGTGGTTCGACGCGCAGGACAAGGCCTACCGCGACGAGGTGCTGCCGCCGTCGGTCGCCGCGAGGGTGACCGTCGAGGCCGGTATCGCGATGCCGTGGCATCGGTTCGCCGGTGACGCGGGCGAGATCGTCTCCATCGAGCACTTCGGCGCCTCCGCCGATTACAAGACCCTGTTCCGCGAGTTCGGCTTCACGACCGAGGCCGTGGTGGAAGCCGCCGAGCGCACGCTCAGCAACGTGAAGGGATAAGTGCTCATGGCACAGAACGAGAACGTCGCCGCCCTCAGCGCGGCCGGAGTGTCGGTCTGGCTCGACGATCTGTCCCGCGACCGGATCAACTCCGGCAATCTCGCGGAACTCATCGCGACGCGCAGCGTGGTCGGGGTGACCACCAACCCGACCATCTTCCAGGGCGCATTGAGCAAGGGCCACGCCTACGACGCACAGGTCGCGGCGCTGGCCGCCCAGGGCGCCGACGCCGACGCGGCCATCCGCACCATCACCACCGACGACGTCCGCGCGGCCTGCGATGTGCTGGCCGGGGTGTTCGAGGAGACCGGCGGCGTCGACGGCCGGGTGTCCATCGAGGTCGATCCGCGGCTGGCCTTCGACGCGGAGAAGACCACCGCGCAGGCGGTCGAGCTGTGGAAGATCGTCGACCGTCCCAACCTGTTCATCAAGATCCCGGCCACCGAAGAGGGCCTGCCCGCGATCACCGCGGTGATCGCGGAGGGCATCAGCGTCAACGTCACGCTGATCTTCTCGGTTGCCCGGTACCGTTCGGTGATGGGCGCCTACCTCGACGGTCTGCGCAAGGCTCGTACCGCGGGCCACGATCTGGCCTACATCCATTCGGTGGCCTCGTTCTTCGTGTCCCGGGTGGACACCGAGATCGATAAGCGGCTCGAAGCGATCGGCTCGCCGGAGGCGTTGGCCCTGCGCGGTCAGGCCGGTGTGGCCAACGCCCGACTCGCCTACGCCGAGTATCAGGATGTCTTCGACGGCGGGGCGCACACCTCGACTTTCACCCATCTCGCGGCCATGGGCGGTAACCGTCAGCGGCCGCTGTGGGCGTCGACCGGGGTGAAGAACCCGGACTACTCCGACACCCTCTACGTCACCGAACTGGTGGCACCGAACACGGTGAACACCCTCCCGGAGAAGACCCTGGAAGCGGTGGCCGATCACGGTGCGATCCGTGGCGACGCCGTCTCCGGTACCGCCGCGGCGGCGCAGGAGGTGTTCGACAAGCTGACGGCCGTCGGCATCGACCTCGACGATGTGTTCACGGTGCTCGAACGCGAGGGCGTCGACAAATTCGAGAAGTCGTGGGAGGAACTGCTTTCGGCCACCGCACAGGAGCTGTCCGCGGCCGGGGGTAACTGACCCTGATGGCCGGTACCGGGCACGCAGCGACCACGGCCGGGTGGCGTAACCCACTGCGCGACGGACGGGACAAGCGGGTACCGCGGATCGCGGGACCGTGCAGCATGGTGATTTTCGGCGTCACCGGAGATCTGTCCCGGAAGAAGCTCATGCCGGCCATCTACGATCTGGCGAACCGGGGGCTGCTGCCCCCGGGTTTCGCGCTGGTGGGTTTCGCCCGCCGGGATATGGGCGACGCCGATTTCGCCGATATCGTGCTGGAGGCGGTCCGGGCGCATGCGCGCACACCGTTCCGGCAGGAGGTGTGGGACCACCTCGCCGAAGGCATCCGTTTCGTCCAGGGGTCCTTCGAGGACGACGCCGCCTTCTCCCAACTCGCCTCGACGCTGGCGCGTTTGGACGCCGAACGCGGCACCGGCGGCAATCACGCCTTCTACCTGTCGATTCCGCCGGCCATGTTCCCGGTGGTGCTCGACCAGCTCTCCGAGCACGGGCTGGCCAAACCGGCCAAGGTGCACGGTCGCACGCCGTGGCGGCGAGTGGTGATCGAGAAGCCGTTCGGGCACGACCTGGACAGCGCACGCGAACTCAACGCACTGGTCAACCGGGTGTTCCCGGAGGAGACGGTGTTTCGTATCGACCACTATCTCGGCAAGGAGACGGTGCAGAACATCTTGGCGTTGCGCTTCGCCAACCAGTTGTTCGATCCGATCTGGAATGCCAACTATGTCGACCACGTGCAGATCACCATGGCCGAGGACATCGGCCTCGGTGGCCGGGCCGGCTACTACGACGGCATCGGCGCCGCCCGCGACGTCATCCAGAACCATCTGCTGCAACTGCTCGCGCTCACCGCGATGGAGGAGCCGATCAGCTTCGCACCCAACCAGTTGCAGATGGAGAAGATCAAAGTCCTTTCCGCGACCACACTGGTCGAGCCGCTGGACGAGACCACAGCGCGCGGCCAGTACGCGGCGGGCTGGCAGGGCGGCGAACAGGTCGTCGGCCTGCTCGATGAGGAAGGCTTCGATCCGGATTCGCGGACCGAGACCTACGCCGCGCTGACCCTCGAGGTCAATACCCGGCGCTGGGCGGGTGTGCCGTTCTATCTGCGCACCGGTAAACGCCTCGGCCGGCGCGTCACCGAGATCGCTGTGGTGTTCAAGCGCGCGCCGCATCTGCCGTTCGACCAGACGATGACCGAGGAACTCGGCCAGAACGCGCTGGTCATCCGGGTGCAGCCGGATGAGGGCATTACTATGCGGTTCGGCTCCAAGGTGCCGGGATCGGGGATGGAGGTGCGTGATGTCAATATGGATTTCAGTTACGGCGAGGCGTTCACCGAGTCCTCCCCGGAGGCCTACGAACGACTGATCCTGGACGTGCTGCTCGGAGTTCCTTCCCTGTTCCCGGTCAACGCGGAGGTCGAATTGTCCTGGAGCATCCTCGATCCGGTGCTCGATCACTGGGCGGCGGTCGGCAAACCGGAACAGTACGAGGCCGGTACCTGGGGGCCGGAATCCGCCGACGAGATGCTGGCTCGCACCGGCCGGGAATGGCGGCGCCCGTGATCGTCGACATGCCCGACACCACCACCGGCGAAGTCACCAAACGGCTGGTGGCGCTGCGTGAGAGCAATGGCGTCATCACCATGGGCCGTGTCCTCACCCTTGTGGTGTGCACGCTCGACAGTTCCGAGGCCGAGGACGCCATCGACGCCGCCAATGACGCCAGCCGCGAGCATCCCTGCCGGGTGGTCGTGCTGGCACGGGGCGACCGTGACGCCGAGACCCGCCTGGACGCCCAGATCCGCGTCGGTGGCGATGCGGGCGCGGCCGAAGTGATCGTGCTGCGGTTGCAAGGTCAGCTCATCAACCATGAGAGCAGCGTCGTCATCCCTTTCCTGCTGCCGGATACACCGGTGGTGGCGTGGTGGCCGCGTGGCGCTCCGGAGTTCCCGTCCAAGGATTCGGTGGGCAGGCTGGCTGCCCGGCGGATCACCGACGCCACCTTCGCCGCCGACCCACAGGCCACCATCAAGAAGCGGCTCGACTCCTACGCCACCGGCGATACCGATCTGGCGTGGAGCCGGATCACCTATTGGCGGGCGCTGCTGGCCGCCGCGATGGATGAGCCGCCGTTCGAGCCCGTCGAATCGGTGACGGTGTCGGGTCTGCGCGACGAACCGGCGCTCGACATCCTGGCCGGCTGGCTCGCCGGACGTCTGAACTGCCCGGTCTATCGACGGACGGGCGCACTACAGGTGGAGCTGCATCGGCCGACGGTGTCGATCGGCATCACCCGCCCGCAGACCGGAGTCACCGCCACGCTCACCCGCACCGGGGAACCGGATCAGCGGATCGCATTGGCGCGCAGGGAAGCTCGGGACTGCCTCGCCGAGGAGCTGCGTCGACTCGACGCCGACGACATCTATGCCGAGGCACTGGCCGGAATCGAAAGGGTGACCTATGACTAGCAGCACCGATTCGGAGTTCCCCGGCGATACCGTCGAGGTGCATCCCGACGCCGACGCACTGGTCGCCGCGGCGGCCAAGCGCTTCATCGGGATCGTGGTCGCGGCGCAGGCCGAGCGCGGTTCGGCGTCGGTGGTGCTCACCGGCGGCGGTACCGGCATCGACCTGCTGAAAAAGGTTCGCGAAGCGGACGGTGACATCGACTGGTCCCGGCTGGACGTGTTCTGGGGCGACGAGCGTTTCGTGCCCGCGGGCGATCCGGAACGCAATGAACTTCAGGCCCGCGAGGCCCTGCTCGACCATGTGCCGGTCGACCCGCACCGCGTGCATCCGGTGGCGACCTCCGACGGCGAATACCCCGACCCGGTGGCCGCGGCCGCCGAATACTCGGCGGCTGTGCACGCGCACCTCGCCGAGCACGGCGCCTTCGATCTGCACCTGCTCGGCATGGGCGGGGAGGGCCACATCAATTCGCTGTTCCCCGAGACCGATGCGGTGCGCGAGGAACACGAACTCGTTGTCGCGGTGACCAACTCCCCCAAACCGCCCCCGGTGCGCGTCACCCTGACTCTGCCCGCCATCCGCCACGCCCGCCATGTGGTGCTGGTGGTCGGTGGTGGGGCGAAGGCCGATGCGGTGGCGGCTGCGATCGCAGGTGCGGAACCGGTCGATATCCCGGCCGCGGGTGCGTCGGGTTCGGAGTCCACGACCTGGTTGCTCGACCGCGCGGCGGCGGCCTCGCTGCGCTGACCAGGCGACGCTCCCGAGTTCCCTACTTCGTGCGACGCGAGGTCTCGGCAGCTCATGGGCAGGCGGATCGTTCATGGGCGCGTCGTCGGTGTCAATGACCGCCCATGGGAAGTGCACCGTTTGCGGTGGTTGCGTATGCCTCGTAAGAGTGCCTTGTGACATCTACACACACGGCGACCTACGCCACCCTGGCCGAGCGGCTCATCTCGCTCGACATGATCTCCCCCGACACCGCACAGGAAGTCCTCGATGAAGCCGTCGACCGGCAGCACGAGGAGCTGGACGGGGAGGAGTTGTCCTACGCGCTGACCTATTTCGGAGTGGCGATCGCGGTGTACGCCGAGAGTGTCGAGGATGAGGATCTGGAAAGCGCCTACGCCAGCATGCTGGACGACGCGGCGACATGCACTGGCGGCACCATGACCATTGGCGATGTCACCTTGACCACCGACTCGGACGGTAGCGATATGCTGCGATTCGTCTGCAATGGCGAGACCTTCGAATGGTTGTTGGATCACGATTGGGGCGGCCTGGACCACATGGGCATATGGGACCAGATGCCCTTACTCGACCCCGGCAATGGCAAAGCCTTCCTCGCCATCGAGCAGGAGCAGTCTGGCGAAAGCTTCTTTGTGCTGGCGACCGATGAGCAGGCGCGTGTGCTGATCGAGGAGTTCGGCGTGCGCCTGGAGCTGGACGAGGACTGATTCCGGCTCGGGCGTGCGGCTGCGCACCGGCACCAGGCCGCGTGGGTGGCCACACGCCCGGTCCCCGGCACTGAGCATTCACCTCGCCCGACTGTGGGCCCGGCGACCTACAGGGTGAGGTTGCCGTGCGGGAAGTGCGACATCAGCCGGTCGAACTCCGCGCCCGCCATATGGACGAGGGTGCCGTGGTCGCCACCTTCGAAGTAGATGTCGTCCCGGTTGCCGAGGTGGTCGTCGACCACGCAGGGCACGCGGTACGGTTCGGACATCACCGGGATGGCGCCGGTCGCACAGTCCGGGAACAGCGCGGCCGCCTCGTCTTCGGAGGCGAGCCGGACCGACTCACCGACTACCGACCCTGCCTCCACCAGGTCGAGCAGTCGATTGGCCGGAAGCACGGCCACCATGAAATCCCCGTTCTTCTTCAGCACGACCCCCTTCGCCAGCTCCCGGCCGCGGATATGGCTGACCTGCGCGGTCCTGGCCGAGGTGGGAGTCTTGTCATGCTCGGTCACGTCATAGTGCACGTGATGCTCGTCGAGGTACTCGCGCATGCTCATTGCGATGCCCATGATCGTTGCCTTCCACTGGTGTGCGGGCGAGTCGACGACCACTGGCGGAACCGGCCAACGGACAGTCCTGCCATCCAGCAGGTCACTTCCGCGTCGTGGGACGGCTTGAACAGGGAGAATTTTACGCCGGTACGCATCGGTAACGTAGCCGCGAACGCGGCGTCGCCGACTACCGACCGGCTCCGCCGAAACGATCACGCAGGGTAGGTGCGGATTTCAGCGGCTTTCACCGAGGCCCACAGCGTCATTCCGATATGCAGTCGCAGGTCGGCGACGGTTGATGGTGTGACCTCGGCCAGCACGCCGGGCGCGCCGTCCAGGCGCACTCGGGTGAGGTGGGCATGCTCTTCGAGCCCGGCCACCGTCACCTGCCAGGTGTTGCGCGGACTGCCTTGCGGCCGTTGTGGATACAGACTCACCGCGTTGGGCGGGAAGGCCACGTACACCGCGCCGTCGGCGGGCTCGGCGATCGTGAACGATCCTCCGCCGTCGAGGTCGACGCTGGTGCCGGTCGCTGTACCTCGGTAGAGGTTGAGCCCGACGAGGTGGGCGACGTAGTCGGTACGAGGTCGGCGCGCGACCTCACTCGGCGCCCCCTGTTGTACGACCGTACCGTTCTCGATGATGACCAGCCGGTCGGCCAGCACCATGGCATCGAACGGATCATGCGTGACCAGCACGGTGTGGCCGGGGAAGTCGGCCAGGTGGTGGGCGAGTTCGGCGCGCACCTGCACTCTGGTGCTCGCATCGAGCGCGGCCAGCGGTTCGTCGAGCAGCAGTAGGGCGGGGTCGGTGGCCAGTGCGCGCGCCAACGCCACCCGTTGGGCCTGGCCGCCGGACAGCGTGCGCGGTTTCGCACCCGTATGCGCGCCGAGCCCCACCCGCTCCAGCCAGTGCGCTGCTCGTTCACGGGCCACGCGACGATGCCATCCGCGGGCGCGCAGCCCGAACGCGACGTTCTCCAGGGCACTCAGGTGCGCGAACAGCAGATAATCCTGGAAGACGACGCCGGCCGCGCGGTGTTCGGCGGGCACGAAACGCTCCGGTGGCGAGTCCCAGACGAGATCGTCGAGCCGGATACTGCCGCCGTCGAGCGGGGTCAGCCCGGCCAGGGCTCGCAGTGCCGTCGTCTTTCCGGCACCGTTGGGCCCGAGCAGCGCCACCACCTCCCCTCGGGCGACTTCGAAGGCGATGTCGAGTTCGAATGCCGCCCGGGTGATCCGGATCGTGGCGCGCAGGGTCACAGGGCGCCCCGCGTCCACCGGTCCCGCAGCGCGGCCAGCACCGCCACCGACACCGCGAGCAGCACCAGGCTCAGCACGATCGCGTCTTCGGGGTCGGTCTCGAGTGCGAGGTAGACCGCCAGCGGCATGGTCGTCGTCGTACCCGGGAAGTTGCCTGCGAAAGTGATCGTGGCGCCGAACTCCCCCAGCGCACGCGCCCAGCACAGCACCGCGCCCGCGATGACCCCGGGCAGCACGGCGGGCAATGTCACCCGCCGGAAGGTCAGCCACCGGGACGCGCCGAGCGTCGCGGCCGCCTCCTCGTAGCGTGGATCGGTGCCCCGCAGGGCCCCTTCTACCGCGATCACCAGGAAAGGCATCGCGACAAAGGCTTCGGCGACAATGACACCGGCGGTGGTGAACGGCAGCGAGAATCCGAACCATTCGTACAGATACTGTCCGACGACCCCCCGGCGGCCGAGCACGAGCAAAAGCGCGACACCACCGACCACCGGCGGCAGCACCAGCGGCACGGTGACCAGCGCACGGAGCAGCCCGGACCAGGGCACGTCACCGCGGGCCAGCAGCCACGCCAGCGGGATACCCAGCAGCAGGCACACAACTGTCGCCGATGTCGCGCACACCAGCGACAGCCGCAACGCCGCACCGACCTCGGCGCTGAGCAGCCGTTCGGGCAAGGTGCGCCACGGTGCGCGCAGCAGCAACCCGATCATCGGCAGGACCAGGAAGACCAAGGCGCACACGGCGGGCAGCACCAGGATCAGCGGCCGTCGTCCGCGCGCTGCCCGTCGGCGCGCCGTGGATGTCACGGAGTGTCGAACCCGGCCTCGGCGAAGACCGCACGTGCGGTGTCGGAGCCGATGAATTCGACGAATGCCGCGGCGGTCGCGGCGTTGGGTGCCACGGCCAGCGGCGCGATCGGGTAGTCGTTGACCACTGCGCCGGATTCGGGGAATTCGATGCCCTCGACCTTGTCACCGGCGGCCTGCACATCGGTGCGGTAGACCAGTCCCGCGTCGACCTCACCGAGGCTCACCTTCGTCAACACCGCCTTGACGTCGGTTTCTCGGGTGTCGGGTTGCGGGGTGATCCCGGCGGCGTCGAACACCTTCTGAGCGGCCGCACCGCAGGGCACCTGCTCGGCGCACAGCGCGATCGTCTGCTCCGGCTCGGCGAAATCGGCCAGTCCGGTGATCCCACCGGGGTTACCCGTCGGCACCGCGATCTCGAGCCGGTTGCGCACGAAGACCACCGGCTCGGCAGTGACCTCGCCCGCGTCCACCACCTGCTGCATGTTCTTCGGTGCGGCGGAGGCGAACACATCGACCGGTGCCCCCTGCTCGATCTGCTCGGCCAGCGACGAGCTGCCGCCGAAGTTGAACACCACGTCGGTGCCGGGATGCTCGGCCTCGAACTTCTCGCCGAGCGTGGTGAACGTCTCGGTCAGCGACGCTGCCGCGAAAACGGTGACCGTGCCGCTGACGGTGCCGTCCGAGGCGGGCTCGGTGTCGTTGCCGCAGCCGACCGCGGCCAGCGCTACCGCGCCGACCGTCAGCACCACACGCAGGGTGCGCATCATGTTCTACCTCATCAACTTTCCGGGATTTCCACGACGACGTGGGTGGACTTGACCGAGGCGACCGCGATGCTGCCGACCTCGAGGCCGAGCTCGTCGACCGAATCCCGGCTCATCAGCGAAACCAGGCGATAGGGGCCCGCCTGCATCTCCACCTGAGCCATCACCGTGTCTTTCACGATCCGGGTCACGATCCCGCGCATCCGATTCCGCGCCGACGTGGCGACGGTGGCACCGGTTTCGGTGACCCCGTTGCCCTGTTGCAGGAACTCGGCCAATTCGCGTCCGTCGATACCTTTGCGTCCGCTGTCGAGCTGGATGGCGGTCAACCGTCCCTGGTCGATGTAGCGCCGCACCGTGTCATCGCTGACACCCATCAGAGCCGCTACTTCACTGATCCGCAGATTCGACACTTCGACAGCCTATTCGACGTAGTTGCGGAACGCGCCCCACACTCGCGACCCGCAACCGGGTCATCAGACGGGCCGGCGTGACCACCCGCACCACCCCCGCGTTTGCGGAGAAACCGACCATATCGAACCGCTGTTGCGTCTACATTACGCAACATATGCCGAATGTAATAGGCAGCTCCCGGCCGAACACTCCACGAAGCAGCCCGCCAGCAAGCCACAAGGGCGCCACGCGGGCCTATCGCCCGCCGCGCAGTCCGGGACGCCGCGAACTGCCGCGCGGCGCGGGCCGGGAGTTGCGGGCCGGCCGTACCCTGACCTCATGAGCTGGGCCAGCGGCGACGGGCCGGACGGGGCTCGACAATGAGCGAGGCAGACCTCGAGCGGCGATGTCGCGCGGCGGTGGCGGAGGCGGCGTCGGGAGCTGTCCACTCGCCCGGGGCGGCACCCACACCCGGACTGCCGGCCGAGCTGTGCCTCGAACTCTTCGAATCCCAGGTGACCAGCAGGCAATTGGATCTGGCGGCGCGGCGCCTCGGCCGGAACGGCCACGGCTACTACAGCATCGGGTCGTCGGGGCATGAAGGCAATGCGGCCCTGGCGGTGGCCACCAGGGTCGACGATCCGGCCCTGCTGCATTACCGGTCGGGGGCGTTCTTCGTGCATCGCTCACGCCGGGTGGGTGGTCTCGACCCGGTGCGTGATGTGCTGCTCGGTGTTGTTGCGGCAGCGGCGGATCCGATATCCGGCGGACGGCACAAGGTGTTCGGAGGCAAGGCCGCTGCGGTGATCCCGCAGACCTCGACGATCGCCTCCCAGCTGCCGCGTGCGGTCGGGCTGGCGTTCGCCATCGACCGCCGCGCCCGCATCGGCGTTCCGGGTGACTGGCCGGACGACGCCGTGGTGCTGTGCAGTTTCGGCGACGCCTCCGCCAACCATTCCACCGCCACCGGCGCCATCAATACCGCGATCCACACCGCCCATCTCGGCGTCGGGATGCCGATCCTGTTCGTCTGCGAGGACAACGGCCTCGGAATCAGCGTGCCGACACCCCCGGAATGGATCGCCAACGCCTACGGGAGGCGTCCCGGCCTGCGTTTCTTCACCGCCGACGGCTGCGACCTGCGCGAGGTCCTCACCGCCTCGACCGAGGCGGTCGAGTGGGTCCGCACCCACCGCGCGCCAGCGTTCCTGCATCTGCGCATGGTGCGTCTGCTCGGCCATGCCGGCTCCGATGTCGAATCCGCCTATCGCGCTGCGGCCGCGGTCGCCGCCGACGAGGCCCGCGATCCGATCGTGGCGACCGCGCGGCTGCTCGTCTCCACCGGCGCGTGCACTGCGCGGCAGCTGCTCGACCGCTACGACTCGATCGCCTCTCGGGTCGCCGAGGTCGCCGATGAACTGGCGAACGCACCGAAGCTGGGCTCAGCCGCTGCCGTCATGGCTCCTCTGGCCCCCGCCCATCCGGCCCGGGTGCGTGCCGATGTGCTGCGCGCGGATTCGGCGAACGGCAATCCATTGCGGCGATCCTCTGCTCACGTTTCGCCTCGACCGGTGCCCCCGACCACGGAGCCTGCCGATCCGACCGAAGGGCGCGAACCATATGCGGCAGAGCAGGTTCCGCTCACCCTCGCGCAGGGCATCAACCACACCTTGCGGGCCCTGTTGACCCGCGATCTGGACCTGCTGGTCTTCGGCGAGGATGTCGCCCGCAAGGGCGGGGTGTACGGCGTCACGAAGGGCCTGCGCACCGAGTTCGGTGCCAGGAGGGTATTCGACACCCTGTTGGATGAGCAGAGCGTGCTCGGGACGGCACTGGGCGCGGGGTTGGCGGGCTTCGTGCCGATTCCCGAGATCCAGTACCTGGCGTATGTGCACAACGCCCTCGATCAACTGCGGGGCGAGGCCGCCACCCTGTCGTTCTTCTCCGCGGGCCGCTACCGCAATCCGATGGTCGTGCGGATCGCGGGCCTGGCGTATCAGCGAGGGTTCGGCGGCCATTTCCACAACGACAATTCCCTCGCGGCATTGCGCGATATCCCAGGACTCGTGGTCGCCGTGCCCACACGTGCCGACGACGCCGCCGCACTGCTGCGCACGTGTGTGTCCGCCGCGCGCGTAGACGGGCGGGTGTGCGTCATCATCGAGCCGATCGCCCTGTACCACACCCGTGACCTGCACGAACCCGACGACGGCGGCTGGCTGGCACCCGCGAACGCTGCCGGGCACGTCCCCATAGGACGGGCCAGGATCTACGGCGACGGCACCGACCTCACCATCGTCACCTTCGGCAACGGCGTACCGATGAGTCTGCGTGTGGCCCGCCGGCTCGCCGCCCGTGAGATTCACGCCCGCGTGCTCGATCTGCGCTGGCTCTCACCCTTGCCTGTCGACGATCTGCGCCGCCATGCCGCGGCGACCGGCCGCGTCCTGCTCGCCGACGAAACCCGCCGCAGTGGCGGGGTCTCCGAATCGGTGTGCACGGCTCTGGTCGACGCCGGGTTCACCGGCGGACTCGCCCGCGTCACCAGCGCCGATAGCTTCGTCCCGCTCGGCCCGGCCGCGGCGACCGTGCTGCTCGGCGAATCCGCGATCGAGAACGCCGCGATGGCGCTCATGGCCACCGATACGGGCCCGATCATGTCGAACTGATCCGATCACCGAGTACGTACTTCCCGCCATACGCGGCGACAACCGCCGCCATGAACAAGGAGATGGGTCATATGCCCAAATACGTCATCGAGCGCACAGTGCCCGGCGTCGGCCGGATGAGCCCGGAACAGTTACGGGCCTTATCGGCCAAGTCGAATGCCGTCTTGGCCGATATGGACGGCAACATCCAATGGGTGCACAGCTATGCCACGGAGGACAAACTGTTCTGCGTCTACAACGCTGACAACAAGGAGCTGATCCGCGAGCACGCACGGTCCGGCGACTTCCCCTGCGATGCCATTCACCAGGTCGGCGCCATCATCGACCCGGTCACCGGGGAAGCGTGATCGAACTCCTTCGCCGCCAACCACCGCGTCGATGAGTTCCCGAGACGGCTCGGCGATTCCGGATTCGCACGCCGCTCACGGGAAATACCCTGGACAGGACTCGACTGCGGAGGTGCCCCATGACGACGATGTCGATGCTCGGCGAGGTGCGGCCGGAACACGATTGCCCCGATGAACTCGTCCTTCTGCACTATCTGCGCTCGTTCCGCCATCCGGTGCTTGAGGTGTGGGCGGCGTGCACCGAGCCAAGGCAGGTCGTGCGCTGGTTCGGTGCGGTCTCGGGGACGGGCACCGATCTCATCATCGAACCCGCCGACGGCCCGGTGCCTGGTCCACTCACGGTGCATGTCGACCACTGCTCGGCCCCGAACGAGCTGCGGGCCAGCGTCGACGGCGGCGCCTTTGAACTACGCCTGAGCCAGGTAGGCGTCGTCACCAACCTGGAACTCGTCCGCCGTCACGTTCCCACCGGCGACGCCGCACACGTCGGCCCACGCTGGCAGTACCTGCTCGATCGATTCACCGCCTACTTGGACGTTCAACCGACACCCCACTGGCTCGATTACGCGGACTTGGCGGGCGAATACCGCTGAGCGGCCACCGATCATGTATTGACGGCCACCCGATCGACGGCCGCCGCCGCAGTGCCGCCGAGCTCGGTGGCGGCCCAGCCGCCGAGCAGGGCCATGGATGAACGGCAGGGCACCGCAGCGCGGCCCGTTCCGGATGCCGTCGTGGACGCGCTCGTCCGGATGATCTAGGCGGGCCAGGAGGTCTCCGGCGCCTCGCTCGCGCTTCGCTGACATCGGAGGGTGCCGCGACCTGCGGCTTCGACTAATGTCGAAAGTGCAGACAGCGGAGCACCGAGTGTGGGTAGGACCCGCACGGCTCCGCCGGGAGCCGCCATGAATATCGCATCAATCGTCCTCACATCACTGCTGGCCGCAGTTCTCATCATCTCCGCCGCGCTGAAGCTGTCCCACAGACCCGAGGTGGTTGCACAGTACGAGCGGGTCGGCGTGCCGAAGGAGAAACTGGACTACCTGGCCGCTATCCTGCTCGCGGGTGCGGCGGGCCTGATCGCCGGCCTGTTCTGGAGCCCACTCGGCATCGCCGCCGCGGTGGGGGTGGTCATCTATTTCGCGCTCGCCATCGTGGCGCATATGCACGCCCGCGATATCGCGCATGTCGCGGTCCCCGTGGTGGTCGAGCTTCTCGCCGTGGCGACGCTTGCCGTGCAGCTGGCATCCGCCTAGCGCCACTCCGCTCGGGTGTGCGCAGGCGGATGCCTGGTGCGTGTCATGGTGTCGGGTTACCGAACCCCTCGATGCCGAGCTTCTCCCCGATCGCGGCGAGGGCCTCGACGACCGTCCGCCCGCCCAGGGCCTCCCAGCCGGGGAAATCCGCGCCTCGGGAGGTATCCGGTCCCGCGACTTGGTCGAGGGTCAACCCGACGTGTTTGTCGAGGTAGTGCAGCAAGGTGCCGACGGTGACGATGTCGCCTCGGTAGTTGGTGATGGTCTCTTCGAGGAATGACATGTCAGCTCCATTCGCGTACTTGGTGATTGCGGCCGAGAAGATGTCCCAGGGGAAGTTCGGGCCGACGTCGGTGTGTGACCCGACGCCGAGGCCTTCGGTGATCGCGTAGTGGTCGGCTATGCCGGCCTGACCGGCGCCGAGTTCGGCGGGTGAGATGACCCGCGCCGGGATGCCGTATCTGCGGCAGTCCTGAACGGCGAGATAGGCGGCGACGTCGATCGCGCGACCCATGTTGTCGAGCCATTGCTGCCGAGACCAGGCCGCGCGACTCCCGGCGAAGCACAGGTTGATCGAACGGTTGTTGGCGTCGAGGACCGACCACGACGCGACATCGGTGGCCACGACGTCCACGACGGTCACCGAGTTGTCGATGGTGTAGTGGTACGACACGCCGCTGTTCGGGTTCTGCAGATAGTTCGCCAGTGATTCCGCGGTGCCGTTGCCTTCCTGCGTGTGCAATAGCCACCACAGGATCGGCGCGCCCTCACGGGAATGCCAGTTCGGGGAGACACCGATCTCGTTGATCTCACGAAATTCCGGCCTCGGCGCACTACCCGCGAGCGACCATTGCCCGTAGTCGGGCTTCAGCACGGAGTTGACATCGACCGTCACTCCACCGACCTGACGGGAGTCGATCTCGATCTGGTGCAGATGCGCGGCCGGGTGATCGACGTTGAGGTCCGGGTCGCCGGACCAGTTGTGTTGCCAGAACCATCGGGCGACATCGTCTTCCAGCGCCCATTCGATGCAGCGGGCGTTGCCGTACATCCCGGTCCATTCGAGCCCGACCACGCTGGCCCAGCCGCGCAGGAAGGGCGCGATCAGGTCGTTCCACTGTTGCAGGGTGGGATTCGAGTCCACCGGCGCGTAGATCGGTCGCCGCGGTGGCCCACCGGCCTCGGTGTGGAAGCGCACCGCGATCTCGGCATGGTGCACGCCGGCGTCGTAGCCGCCGAGCCAATCGGAGGTGTCGCCCTTGCCGTACTGGTAGTTGGAGACGATTTCCAGCCCGTGCGCGCGCAACGCGTCGCAGTAGTCGCGCCGCAGGGGCTTCGCGCCGAAGTTGGTCCCCGGCCGGGATTCTGAAAAGTAGCCGATCACGCCGCCGTACCCGGCGTCGACGATCGCTTGCGGGTCTATCAGGCTCGCTGAGAAGTCCAGCAGCTGCACAACCGTTCTCCCTACTCCTCGCCGAACCTTCCTCGATCGCATCCCTGCGCCGGCGGGGAACCCCACTCGACGGGCCACATGGGCAGGCGAGCAGTGGCAGGTCTAGGTCCCAGGCACAACCGCAGCTGAGAACACACTCGCGGCCTGTTGCCGCCTTGCCGGTACATCTGCATTACCCCGCCCTCGTGCCGGGGCAAACACATCGAGATCCTGGCAAGCGTGTGAAGCTGGGAATGCGCTGGGCCCGAACAGCTCTCCCGCTGGCAGGTCGCACCTTTCACGATACGAGGTGGAGGCCGATCGCGGCCGCGATTTGCCACATCGTGTCCAGATGGGTTCCCGGCCGTTCCGACCATGAGACCAACGAGTTGCGGGGCACCGTGATGCGGCGGATTGCCGACGAGATGCCCGGCGCTGCTGAGGCCTTCGGACGGCCGCCGATGTGAGCGACCAGGTTGAGCGAGACACCCGCCTGGCCCACCAGCTGCCGCTTGTCTTCCACGTCTGAGTCGCGGAGCGCGGAGAGCTGGCCGCGGGCGAGCGCGACCCTCAGCGCGATCTCGTCGGTGCTGTTGCGCCGACGAGAAACACACGCAGGTGATCAGGACCGCGCCGCCGAGTCTGCCCGTAGCTTCGGAAGCGCGGTCTGCGATCCAGTAGTGCCCCCTGGTCAGGCGGGCCGGTCGAAGCGGCCCTGCGACACCCCCGTCAAGAACGAGTCCCACCCGCCGGGGCCGAAGACCAATGCGGGGCCGGTGGGGTTCTTCGAGTCACGCATGCCGACCATGCCGGAATCGAGATGCGCGACCTCGACGCACTCCTTGCCGGTGGTACTGCGACTGCTCTTGAACCAAACAGCACCGGCCAAATCGGTATTCACGAACGGTACTCCTTCAGTAGTGCCTCGAGCAGACCCCGAGTGTCTGGCTCGTCCAACGCTACCCGCCGAATGTCGGCGCATGCGGCCTGATACCGCCGAACCTCTTGAGGCTTCTCCAGGTAGAGGTCCCCCGTGTATCCCTCCACGTACACCACTGGTGGTTCACTCAACACCGGATTCAGGTGCTGCGGAAACTCCAGGTACACAAAGTCCTTGGATATCAGCCCAAGGTGGCTAGCGGCCGACAGCTCGACCACTCGGATCGACACGTTCGGCAGACCACACGCTTGGATGAGGTGTTCCAACTGGTCCGCCATGTCGCTCACATCGCCGATGCGGTGGCGCAGGGCTGACTCCCACAGGAGCACGTTCAGCGCAAAGCCTTCGACATCGTCGAGTCTGGCTTGGCGCTTGGTGACAAGGTCGATCTCTCGATCGCCGTCCACTTCGCGACCCTGCGAGCTGAATACCTCCCACATCGCCCGTCGGTACGCGGGGGTCTGCAAGAGCCCAGGCACAACCACCGACTGCCACGTGGTGACAGTGGAAGCGGCCCGCTCGAGATCGAGATACATCTCCACCTCAGGCACCATCGCGTCGGCGTAAGACTGCCACCACCCTTCCTTCTTGGTTTCCTCGGCCAGCCACAGCAGCTCGCGCCGATCCTCCGCGCTCGACTCATAGAGATCGCAAAGAGCGTTGATCACCATTCGCTTCACTTCACTACTGCGCCCGGACTCCAAGCGCCACAACGTCTGCGCACCCATCTGGACCTGACGTGCAGCAAGTGCACGACTCAGTTCTCGTGACTCACGCAGCTCGAGCAACCGCCTTCCGAGCACTCGGCGCGGCAGGGTCGAGGGGTTCGATTCCACTGGCACGAACATCACCTTTCGTTAGCTTCGCTCACCGTCATGTCAGTTCAAATGGAACGGTCATTTAGCTTGGAGCAACCGATCCAGGTGGATCAATTTCATTGTGCGCCAAATTCATACAGTCACTTCCGCGATCAGGCAAATCCCTTGTTTACTAGGTGAGTGCCCGGCGGTCGCAATGACAGCGCACCGCCGCCGATGCCCCTCCGCACGGTGCGCCGACGCATCGCAGAATCGATGGTTTGTTCTTACCGCCGGGCACACCCAAATTTCCCCTACCCAGAAAGTTCGAGGTGTCAACGATGTTCGATCTGCCGGTGACCCATCACCAGAGTGTGCCGATCATGACGGTCGAGAACGCCCATCAGGTGATGCAACGGCACGTCGAGTGCCTGGTCTCGGTGTGCCCGATCAAACAGCAAGCCAAGGCCCGCCTGGTCGCGGATGGACGCATGGTGCCCGCCGACCGCCCACATATGGGCTTCTGAAATCAATCACCGTGGAGGTTTCGATGCGCATGGCCCTGCCGCGACGCACCCCCGGCCAGTCCGGGGTCCCGTCGCCGAAATACCCGCCGAACTGCCCCTCCATCACCGATACTCGATCATTGACCCGACTCGCCGAGGCGCTGCGGAACTGGCAGTCCGACCCCGCGAACAGGAGCCGAGCCCGGTGAACGAGCACCCGCGCGCAGACCCCGCAACGGCGGCCCGGCTGCGCTTCCTCACACCCCGCGCCCGCCGCGCGGGCTATCACCTGATCGCCGACCCGGACGAGAACCGGTGGACGCTGCTCGACGCCACCGACGGCGTCGAGCTGTACACGGCGCACACCCTGGACGACATCGAAAGATACTTGAGCGAATAGCGCCGAGCCGGGTCCGATCGACCCGAATTCACCCCACTATTCCACTCGGAATATTCCCATCCGAATTGGCCGTCACCCGCACGGCGACAGCACTATTCGTCCGCCTCTACGGCATGCCGGTTGCGCAATTACGGCGCAACCGTTTACCGGCACGCCCCTCCCTCACTTCTCAATCGACAGACCACCCCAATTCATCATGCCCGAATCCGCCTGCCACCCGCCGGACGAACGGTCACTTTCCATGAACCACAGTCAATTCGAAATCCTCGATTTGCCAGGTCCCCCGAAACCTGCACCGGGAGAGCATCTCCCCACCCGCTCACACGCCATCGGCTACCTTCGCGCCGACCTCACCACCTACCCCGGCTTCGAACATGCCCGCCTACGCCTGATGGCCATCGCCAACGGCTATCACCTCACCCACATCCTCACAGTGCCCGGCGACGACGCCACCGCTGATCTCCTCCGCCTACTCCGCACCCTCGACCCCGGCACCACCGACGTTGTCCTGACCCCACACCCCGGCCACGTCACCCACCGACAGTCGATCGTCCTGCGGACCTTCTGCGCACTCCGCACCGGCGAGGTCCTACACCCCCGCATCGACCTCGATCGGTGACCGCCTGCCCTGCCCGCGTGACCCGGGCAGGGCAGGCACGCCTCTCTCACCCACAAACAGCCCCTACCTGCTGTTTCAGCGGCTCGTCCATAGTCCGCATCCGGATTCAGAATCAGATGGAACCGACTGCGGGCACCCTGCGTCTATATTCATGAACGGGGAAATCCGACGCCGACGCCCAGGGAGAGCTATGCGAACCGACGTCCTACGCGCCACCATGGCCGCAGCAGCCGTGGCGCTGCTCGCGGCCGGATGCGGGTCGACCACGGAGGGGGAGCCGACGGCCGCGGGGTCGGACACGGCCACGACCACCCGGAACCTGGACGAGATCGAGATCTTCAACCCGTGCTCGGAGTTGAGCGACGAGGCGCTCGGTGCAGCAGGGCTCGATCCATCGACGAAGGACGTCCTGACGGATCCACCCGAAGGGCCTTCTACCTGGCGGGTGTGCAATTGGAAACCCGCGGACCGTGGCTACCGCATAGGGGTGTTTTCCACGAGCCACACGATCGACGAGACGCGCGCAAGGGACGATCTGACCGACCTCAAGGAGGTCGTGGTCGGCCCTCGGAACGGACTGTCTTACTTCGACAGTAGCGACACCGAGCGAGAGATCTGCTACGTAGCTTTCCCCGCCGAGCAAGGCATGTTCAACGTCAGCGCATCGTGGACCCGGCTTGGCAAGCGCGATCTGGATGTATGCGCGCTCGCGCTCGAGCGCGCCGAAGATCTAGAGCCCTACCTGCCGAAATGATTGGCTCGGCAAGTCGATATCGGAGAATGCGCAGGGGACGATGTAATGAGCGATGACACTCAGGCACAGATACAGAAGTGGCAGCAACTCAAGCAGCAGGCAATCGACGGCGATCTGAAGATGGAAGACGGAATTGGTGAGGCACTCCGCGCTGCCTGCGCGGACTACATCCTCAAGCTTGACGACCTCAAAGTGAAGGCCAAGCAGCTAGAGCATCTCTCCGGTTACGGCGGCCTCCCCTCGGCTCTGCACCTCCGAGACAAGTTCCAAGCCAAGGCGGTAGCCGCCCGCTCCGACGATCCCGACGATTCCGCCGTCAAACGACTCGAAAAGCACATCGAGATCGCCCAGCTCATGCACGACACCTACGCCGCCGCGATCGGGCGACTCCAGACCACCGACCAGACGGTCGGCGCAAATGTCACAACAGCTGGAGAGGGGGCTAGCTGATGGTTCTTCCACTGATAGGTGTCGCGGTCGTGGCGGTCGGCGCCATCGCCGGCGGCGCGCAGGTGAGCCGCAACTACACCGAGTCGCAGCACAACCAAGATACCGCCGAGGGGTTGCGTAACAGCGGCACCCAGAAGTGGGACCCCGATCGGCAGATCATCAATGGCGAATGGGAGCGGCTCAAGCAGGAATATGAGGGTGCATGGGCCCCGGGTGGCGGGCCTAAAGAACCCTTCAAAACGTGGTCTCACAAGCAGATCTACGATGCGCTCAACGGCGATGGCAAGAATCCGGCCGTAGCCGAAGGTGATATCAACACCGGCGCCGACGGCTGGCGGCGGCTCACCGAGGGCACCACCACCGCGATCGAGGACTTCCGCAAGGCCGTCGACACCGCCATCAACGACAAGTGGTCGGGCAAGGCGGCCAATGCCGCTATGAACGGCACCCGCGCCTACACCGACTCGGCCAAGAAGCTCCCCAATACCTTCCAGATGGTCGCCAACGGCATCGATCTGATCCAGGGTTACCTGGGCCAGGCCAAGATGTCGGTCGCACCACCGGTCTCGGTCTCGGGATTCGACGAGTTCGTCGGCCACATCCCCATGAACGGCGTACTCAAGACGAACAAGCATCGCGCCAACGAAGCCGAAGCGCTGGCCGAAGACGTGATGATCAACGTGTATCAGCCGGGCGCTGTCGCGGTCGACGACCGCACTCCCATCCTCGCGAAACCACAGAGCCCGGTCGACGAGCACAAGCCCGAGGTCGTCGTTCCCCCGGGTGGGGTCAATCCGCCGGGCGGTGTCAATCCACCCGGCGGAGTGAACCCGGGGATCGACGAGCCGGTCACACCCGGGACCGAAGAGCCTGACGAGACGGACGACGACACCGACGACGAGCCGGAATCGACTACCCCGAGCTCGACCGACCCGTCCACCACCGCGGCCTCCGCTCTCGACTCGGCAACACCCAAGAGCTCGCTCGAAGAACCGCTCGCCCGCTCCAACCAGCCGGGTTCGAGCACCTCCGGATTCCCCGGCGGCGGCTTCCCTGGCGGAACCGGCGGTTCAGGCGGTGGCACCGGCTCCGGCGGCACACCGGGTGCGGGCCGCAGCCTCCCTGGCGGTGGCCTCGGCCAGTCGGGCGGCACAGGCGGCGCGAACGCGGCTGCCGCGAAGGCCGGCGGCATGGGCCGAGGCGGTATGCCGATGGGCATGATGCCGCCCGGCGGCGCCCGCGGTAAGGGCGGCGACGACGAAGACGAGCACAAGACCCCGGACTATCTGGTGCAGGATCGCACCACCGAACTGCTCGGTGAACAGCCGCGCGTGCTACCGCCGGGTGGAGTCATCGGGGCATGAGTGAATATCGTTGGCAGCTCGATGGTCTCGCATTCACCATCGCGCTGGAAGTGCTCGGCCGCGACCGGCTGCCGTATCCGCTGAGCTTTCGGCCCGAACTCGTCGAGCATCTCGACGATTACGAACGCATGCGCATGGAGGCGGGGCAACGGTTGCAGCGCGTCTTCGACGAGCGTTTCTACAACGCATTGTCGATTCTGCTGGAACCGCAAGTGCGCGTGGAGGTCGAAGGTTTCTACGGTCCGCAGCAGTCGCAAGTCGCGCGGGTGCACGCCGGTGTCGTCGACAACGTCGCCACCATCGCCGTCCAGCAATCGGGTCCGACCCGTGAGCACGGGCGCGACATCATCATCACCCAATGCCGGTCCACGGCGATGGCGGCCGAAATCGTCGGCAAGCTCCCCCGCTATGCGGGCGGCTCCCATCGCGCGTTCCGCGCCCGCCGCTCCGAGCTGAACCAGCCGGTCTACTCCCGGCATCCGACGCGCCTGTCCCCCGCCGAGGAGATGAACCGCTTCTTCCGCCGCCCCCGCATCGGCACTGGCGAAATCACCGTCTACCCGGGCTACACCCTCGACGCCCGCCCCACCGACGACGGCCGCGCCTTCATCTGGCTCGACTACCCCGACGACGGCCGCTACCTGCTGCACCACCACAGCACGGAGGACCTCACCGTCACGCCCGGACCACCCGACGAAATCGTCCGCCAACTCCAAGAGCGGCTACGAGCCACCGCCGCCGCCAACCGCCAACCGCAGCGAGTCCCCGATCCGGCGGAAGACGAGGACGACCTCTACTACCAGCAGCGCAACGAGCGGGGCTGGTTGGTGTAGTCCGGACCCGACCCGTCGGAGCAGCCGGAAGAGCACAGTCTCAACGACTTCGACCCGCATCGGGCAGGCAGGGATCGTTCACCAGCTCCGACGAGCAGCCGGTGCGGCGCCATGGTCAACATCCGGGAGCAGCGCTCCACATCCGGCATCAGCGCGACGACAACCTCATCCGACCATCCAGTCAATGGTTCGTCGAGCGGATCGGTGACGGCCACATGCAGGAGGGCCATTGCGCCTTCACCTCCGATTCTCCCACCGTTTCGCCGGTCAGGTACCGGGCGACTTGGGACAGAGCACGCCACAGTTCTGCCGGCCACCCCACTCCGAGCAATGCGAACCCGCGCGACTCGGGCGCCCAATCCAGCGGAGACCATCAGCGGGGGAATCACCCCGACACGCGACTCCCCCGCGCGCTCAACCTGCGAATCGGCCCGATCAGCGACCGATAGATCGGCCGCACCAATCGCCCGGACAGATGACGGTGCCGCTCCTCCTCCCACACCCTGGCCCGGGGATGCGAAGCGAGAGGTGACCATCGGTCCGGAATCGGGGGTTCGGTCGTGTGGAATTCGATGCGGCAGAGGTGCTTTGTATTGATGAAGCCGTATTGGTTGGGGCTGACCAATCGCACTGGGGCACCGTGGTCGCTGTCGAGTGGTTGCTCGTTGAGACGGTCGGCGATGAGGACATCGTCGGCCAAAACGTCGTCGAGGAGCACGATCGACCGGAATCCGTCGAGACCTTCGAAGACAACGTGGCTGATCGACGTGCCCGCCTCGATCAGCGGTTCGACCCGCGTGCGGTAGAGGATCTCGAACGGGACGCCCTCCCACAGCAGGTCGGTGGCCGACCATCCGGCGACGCAATGGAAGTCGGCCCGGATCTCGCGCCGCGGCAATGACGCGAGGTCTGCCACGGACAGCGTGATGGCTCCGTTCAGCGCCCCACCGATCTCGATCACGGGATCGGCGGGAACGTCCGGAGGTGGGTGCTGGAGATGCGTGCCGAAGCGCGGGAATCCGTCGACCGCGCGTTGGCCCGGGGGTAGTGCCATGTCGATCCTCCAAACATACGGTGCCGTATACGATGGGAGCATACACTGCGAGTACAGCGAGGTCGAGAACTGCTACTGGCCCGTCCGCCTACGCCGATTCGAGCATCGAGAGGTAGACATCGAGCCGGGCCGCGCCTGTGAGAAGAGTGCGACTGCGCGCGGTCAGGCGGTCCTGCCAGGAGCCCAGGAAGTCGGCCAGCGCGTCCGCCCCACCCGCCTCGCGCAATCGATCGAGGAACTGCGCGACCTGCGAAAGCTGGTAGCCGCCCTGGCGTAGTTGCCGGGCGATCTCGGCGTCGCGCACGTTGTCAGGACCGAATGCGCGATAGCCCGTTGCACGGTCGCGTTCGGGGTGCAGGATGCCTTCGGACTCCCACGTGCGCAGTGTCGCCGGATGCACTCCGATGCGGCGGGCGAGCTCGCCCACGGTCAACGGCCGACCAGGAACAGGAGTCGGGGTCGTGGTGGACAGAGCGCCGAGAGCTGCCGCGACCTCGGTGCGTGTGTGGCGTTCGTCGAGCAACGCGACGTGCGCGGAATCGATGAGCCGGAAGGCCGACTCGGTGTCGCCACGGTTGACCGCGCGCATGATTTCCAGCGCCCGCTGGTGTCCGTGGCCACCGCGCAATGCGAGGAATGCGCGCAGCGCCTGCGCATGCAGGGGGGTGTAGCGCCGGTAGCCGGTCTCGCTGCGTTCAGTGAGCGGCAAAATGCCTGCGTCGTCGTAGTTGCGGATCGCCTGAGCGGACAAACCATGTTCCCGGGCTAGATCGATGGGCCGCAGTGTGCACCTCCATTTGAGGCTTTCAATCAAAACCTGCTGGAAATCTCGGTAAAAGTTTCACTCGAACCTTCAAGGATACTGTCAAAGGTGGTTCCTTCCGAAAAGGGGTTTTGCATGTCTACCGCCACATCACTGCGTGAGTTCGGCCGCCAACTCGACGACGCGGCAAGCCTCGGCCAGGCTGTCGACGAACTACTCGCCGCCCGCGCCGAGCCGACGGCCCTGCTCGCCCTCGGCGAGCCGACCCACGGGATCGCCGCGTTCCCGTTGCTACGCAACGAACTGCTCGCGCATCTCGTGGAACGCGGATACCGGTCGATCGTGTTGGAGATCGATATGTTCGCCGCGTCCGTTGTCGACGACTACGTCAACGGTGCGGACACGGAGATCGACACCGTGCTCTCGACCGGGTTCAGCCACCACTTCGGCGCCATCCCGGGCAATCGCGAACTCGTCGAATGGCTTCGCGCGCACAATGCCGATCGCGCGCCACAGGATCGGGTCCGCTTCCACGGGTTCGACTCACCGGGTGATCAGACCGATATACCGAGCCCGCGGCCGGCACTGTCCGCAGTCGCCGACTACCTGCCCGCGGCGCTGCGGCCCGAGTCGGCCCGGAACCTCGACGCATTGCTGGGCGAGGACGCCGACTGGACGAATCCGGCGGCCATGTACGACCCGACAGCGTCCATCGGCACCTCCGACCGCGCTCGCGCCCTGCGCATCGTCGCCGACGACCTCGCGAGCGCGTTGCGTCGCGCGGCACCCAGCCTGCGCCCCGCGGACCCGACCGGCTACGACCTTGCTCGCGCACACGCACGCTGCGCGCTGGGCCTGCTGCGCTATCACGCCGCCATGGCGAGCCCCGGCCCCGATCGCATCGCGACCCTGCTCAGCCTGCGCGCCGAGATGATGGCCGAGAACCTGCTCGCCATCCGCGCCGAGGAGCAGCAGCGCGGGCCGAGCCTGGTGTTCGCACACAACGTGCACCTCCAGTCGGCGCAGTCCATGATGTCGGTGGGCGGGGATGTGAGCTGGTGCGGCGCAGGCGCTCTCGTCGGGCTCACACTCGGTGAGAGCTACGTCTTCGTGGCCACCGACGCCAACCCCCACAGCGAACCAGGCACCTTCCAAGGGGTATTGGCCGAAGCGACCACGGCCCGCCGCGCCCTGTTCCCCGCACAGCACCTGCGGGCCGCGCTCGACCCGTCGATCGGCACAGGCGAACCGATCGTGCCCGGTCATATCCCGTTCGGCCCGTCGAACCTGGACGGTGCCGCTGCGGTCATCTTCGTCGCCGACACCGATGGACAGCGCGTTCAGTACTGGCAGTAGTCGGACTCGACGGGGCAATAGCGGCCGTGTGCCGACCAGCGACGGCTCCGACGGGTGGTCGGCACATACCGTGCGCTTGCGCCTCGCCGATGGCCAGTGCGCACACCCCGACGGGCTCCGTCGCCGCGCCACAAGTAGTCGACGCCGATCACACGCTCAGGCATAGTCATCGGCGTGAACGACACCACCACCAGCACCACCCGCCTCATCGTCGATGAGCTGCTCCGTCGAATCGGCGGCGGTGACGCGGACGCAATCGCCGCGCTGTATGCCCCGGAAAGCGATTGGAAGCTGAATTGGCCCGACAGTGAGCATGGTCGCGCCGCAACTCCCTGGATTCGGCACCGCGCCACCCGCGCCGACGCTGCCGAGCACTACCGCGAACTCACCCGGTACCACGTGCCCGAAGAGGTCGGCACAGTGATCGAACGCATCCTGGTGGACGGCGCCGATGCGGTCATCCTCGGGGAGATCCGCCAAACCGCTCGGCCGACCGGGCGTGCCTATCGTTCGCGTTTCGCCATGCACGTCACCGTCGACGATGGCCTCATCACCCGCCACCACGTCTATGAGGACAGTCTCGCCGTCGCCCAGGCATTCGACGATCGAACAGCGAAGCCGATCGACTAGGCGAGCAGGGCAGGTCGCCGGAACCGCTGCCCAACCGACACCGACCTGCCCATTGATCAACTACGCCGAATCTGTCCGATTCTCGGCGAACGCACCGGCGACCCCGAGCTCACCCAGACTGCTGAGCAGGAAGTTGTTCACCGCATCGGCGCGCTCCAACTGGACGAGATGACCTGCGCCGTCTACCTTTTCGACGACTCGGAGGTCTGGCACATACGCGCGCATGGTGTCGAGCGGGTCGCGCCCGCTGAAACCCTCCATATCGGGATCGTTCTCCCCGTAGACGAAATACACCGGGACAGTGACCGACGCGCCCGAAAAATCGGCGGTCAGCTCCCAGTTGCGGTCGATGGCGCGGTACCAGCTCAGTCCGCCGGTGAAGCCGGTGCGTTCGAATTCCGCGGCGAGGGTGTCGAATTCGTCGGTCGAGAGCCAGCTCCACGGCAGCGCGGGCGCGGGCGGTAGCGCCTCGAGGTAGCTGATGCCCGGAGGATTCCGCCAGGTGTCGAGGTAGTGGTAGTCGCCGCTGAGGGCGTAGTACACCCGGGCCAGGAATTCGCGCGGTTGCGCGGCCAGCGCGGCATCGGCGATACCCGGTTCCCGGAAGTACTCCAAGTGCAGGAAATGCTTCTCGGCCATCCGCGACCAGTAGCTCGATGGCACACGCGGTGCGCGCGGGGTGAACGGATTGTTCAGCACCACCAGGCCGCGCACCCGCTCCGGCGCCCGCAATGCCAGCTCCCACAGCAGGGCGGCACCGAAATCCAGGCCAACGAACACGGCCTGCTCCGCGCCGATATCGTCGAGCAGCGCGAGCAGATCACCGATGACGGCCTCGTTGGTGTAGGCGTCGGCTTCGTCGGGGATGTCGGTGCGGCCGTATCCGCGCATATCCGGCGCGAGAGCATGGAAGCCTGCCTTCGCCACCGCCTCCATCTGCCGGTGCCAGACGTACCAGGTGTGCGGGAATCCGTGGCAGAACACCACCGGATAGCCCTCGCCCTGCTCCGCCACGTGCAGCCGCACGCCCTTGGTCGTTACGAACCGATGCGCTACATCCACGACAACCTCCCGAACCCTAGAACGCGTTTCAGTTTCACGGTAATGTCCCGAAACCGTGAGCGGAATACCTGCAGAACTAGACGGCCGAGTCGCGGTAGTCACCGGGGCCAGCCGCGGCATCGGTAAAGGCATCGCCCTCGAACTGGGTGCCGCCGGAGCGACGGTCTACGTCACCGGACGGTCGATCACGGCGGGCAGGCTCCCCGGCACCGTGCACGACACTGCGGCCCAGATCGACGAGCTCGGCGGCACCGGTATCCCCTATATCTGCGATCACCGCGATGACGACGCCGTCGCGCGCCTGTTCGATATGGTGCGCACCGAGCAGGGCAGGCTCGATGTGCTGGTGAACAACGTCTACAACTCCCCAGCCGCCGCCCGCTGGCTGGGTAAATCGTTCTGGGAGGTACCCCCGTCCGCATGGGACGAGACCTTCGACGTTGGCGTCCGCTCGCACTACGCCGCCAGCGTGTTCGCCGCGCCGCTGCTGCGGGAATCGGGCGGGCTGATCGTCAATATCTCCTCCCCCGGCGCCGAACGCTATATGCACAATGCCGTCTATGGCGTCGCCAAGAACGCCCTGGACCGGCTCACCGCCGATATGGCGCATGAACTCACCGATTCCGGTGTGACCGTGGTGTCGCTGTGGCCCGGAATCGTGGATACCGAGCTGCTGCAGATGATTCCCGCCGACGCCGAGGGCAAACGACAGGTCACGCTGCCCGGCGAAGGCACTTTCGATCTCAATGCGGCCGAGACGCCACGCTTCCCGGGCCGCGCTGTGGCGGCACTGGCGGCCGATCCCGACCGGAAACGGCGCACCGGCCGCGCCTTCCGCGTCGCCGACCTCGCCGACGAGTACGGGTTCACCGACATCGACGGGCGGGTGCCGCGCGCCGAGTGATCACGGCTCATTCGCGCCGCCCGCCCCGAGGCGATCAGGAGAACTTGATCTCCAGGCCGATGCCGAGGATGGCGATCAGCCAGATGAGGCCGGCGAAGATGGTGACGCGGGTGAGGTTCTTCTCCACGACGGTCGAGCCGGACAGGCTGGACTGCACACCGCCACCGAACAGGCTGGACAGACCTCCACCCTTGGCGCGGTGCAGCAGCACCAGCAGCACCAGCAGCACGCTGGTGATGATCAGGAGGATATCCAGGAACATCCGCATGGCCGACAGTCTATGCGGATGGAGTGGACTGGAACGAATCAGGTCAGCGCGGGGGCACCGCGACCAGGTGCGTGATCGTGGTCTCGTCGCCGCTGGCGAACCTGGCCACGGCGCTTTCCCTGAGCTGATCCTGCGCGGTCAACCGCACCTGATGCTGTTGCATATGTTCTGACCAGGACCGCACCACGAACGCCTCCACATACCGGTCGACGACGCCGACATCACGATAGAGCCGCCACTCCATCGCGCCGGTGCGCTGCCTGGACCTGCCGACGAACACCATCGCCGCCAAGAAATCCTCGACGTGCTCCGGCGGCACGTCGTAGGGGCGCAGCACCATGACCGGTCCGTCCGCCGGCGACGGTTCCTCCACCAGCTGCGGTTCCGGCCAGAACGCCGCGGGGGTGAGATCGAGCGCGTCGGCGTCATGGCGGATCGGCAGCCACAGGGTGCTCAGCGCACAGCAGCCGAGCAACACGGCCGCGGCCAACAGCGCCGCCACCACCCCGAACGCGCCCGCCACCAGGCCCCACACCAGCGAGCCGATGGCCTGTCCGCCCATGAACACCAGCATGTACACCGACAGCCCACGCGCCCGAACCCAACCGGGCAGTAGTAACTGCATCGTCGCGTTCAAGGTGGACAAGGCGAGCAGCCAGGCGAAGCCCGCACACACCAGAAGCAGCAGGACCGGCACCACCGCGTTCAGCAGGGCCGCGCCGACGGTCGCCACCCCGAACAACACCGCGGCGATCCCCAACTGCCGGGTCGGGGTGAGCAGCGCACGCACCCGGGACAACGCCAGCGCACCGAGGACGGCGCCGGCACCGAGCGCGCCGAGCATCAGGCCGTATCCGGAAGAGCCGAGATGTAGACCGTCACGCGCGACGACCGGCAGCAGCGCCCACAGCGCACTACCCGGCGCGATGAACAGGATCGAACGCAACAGCACGCGCCGAATCGCCGGTGCGGCTCGGATGAACCGCGTACCCGCCTGCAATGCGGCCAGCGGACGTTCACTGGGCAGCGACCGCTCGGTGGAGGGCCTGCGCCACAGGATGAGCGCGGCGACGATGGCGCCGAACGACAACGCGTTCAGGGTGAACACCAGCGTCGGCCCGGACAGCGACACCAGTACACCCGCGATGGCGGGACCCACCGCGCGCCCGATGTTCATGCTCATACTGCCGAGCGCGGCGACCGACGGAATCTGTTCGCGCGGTACCAGTTCGGGCTGGATCGCCTGCCAGGCCGGAGCCGTCAAAGCTTGACCGCAGCCGAGCAGGAACAGCAACGTCAGCAGGACCGCGGGAGTGGTGTGCCCGGTCGCCGTCGTCACCGCGAGGGTGGCCGCCAGTAACGCCATGGTGGTCTGCGCACCGAGCAGCAGCCTGCGCCGATCCACCAGATCCGCGATCACCCCGGACGGAATCGACAGCAGCATCACCGGCAATGTGGTCGCCGTCTGCACGAACGCCACCAGCGCCGCCGCATTGGGCTGATCGACCAGAATCCACTGCGCACCCACCGTTTGCATCCAGGTGCCCAGATTCGATACCAACTGCGCGATCCACAACGCCCGATACACCCGATTGCGCAGCGGCGCCCAGGTCGAGGGCGGTTTCGGTGCGGCGGTGGTCACTCGGCACAGCCTAGTCGCGGCCCCGACGGCATCTCGGCGATCACCGTGCCGGGTGGTCCGACATCGCGGTTCGCCCTCAGCTGGCCCCTCCCGTGCAGGCACGGGTTCGGCCACGACACAGATGCGTCAGCGCGCCACGGCAGGCGTCGGCGTGAGATCCGGGTCGGCCGCTATTCGGGCGGCGGTCTCGGCATCGGGTGCGTAGTAGCGGGTGCGGACTATCCACTCGCGGCGCAATTCGGGGATCACGATCTGAATGTTGTCCCACTCGGAGGCGAGGGTGGGGCTCCAGTCCATCGGCGCCTGGTCGGCGGAGAAGGCGGGGCCGTCCTTGCGCCCGGCCGAGCGGAGCAGTTCCATCGTCACACCGAGATAGTCGTTCCATCGGGCGTAGGAGGTGGCCATGGTGACCGCTGCGGGGACGTCGAGCTTCATCAGGTGCACGCCGTGTGCCCATTGGTCGAGGCCGAGCAAGCTGTTCGCGGTGTCCCGAGTCGGCCCGCGCCGCCACGCGCGGCCGGGCCAGCACCACACCGGTGCGGCTTCGTGGCAGGCGATGCCCCGGCGCTCCATTTCGGCGACCATGGCACGGTAGGCCGGACGCCAGTTCACGATCGCACGGTCCCACTCGGCGCGGTAGACGCCGTTGTCACGCACGGCCGCAACGACTTCCGGGGACTGCAAGGTCCACAATCTCATCAGCGAGCATCCGTTTCGAGCGTCGATGCAACCGTCGAATCCGCACCCACCGGCTTCCTCCCCTGATCCCGTCATCGGACAGAAGACATACGGTACGGCCGATATTCGCAGGCGTCACCTGGTTTTCGGTGTTGTCGGCGTGCAGTTGGCAGCGCCGCCCGGTGTGTGAGTCGGCGACGCCGACGGCACCCGACGGTCGGCGAATCCTGAGCCGGCGGGCCGCCCGCCGGTAGGATCGCAACATGTCGGCAAACCTGATCCGGTTCGGAGCGGCGCTGCTGCTCACCCTCGCGGCCGCCACGGCCTGTGCGAACGACGACGACGCCGAACCGGCCGATCCCCCGCCGACGCCGATGGGCCACACCTACATCTCCACCGAGGTCGAGGGCACTCCCATCCCCGGAGGCGGCCCGCTGACGCTCGCCTTCGCCGACGACCGCCTCTCCGCATCCGCGGGCTGCAATACCCATAACGGCGCTGTCGTGCTCGACGGCAACACCATGAAGGTGTCCGGTCTGGCCAGCACCCTCATGGCATGTCCCGGCGACAAGATGGACGCCGATCAATGGCTCAGCGATCTGCTCAACGCCTCCCCCACCTGGCGCCTGGATGACTCTCGGCTCACCCTGGAGGGCAACAACACCACGGTGGTGATGATGGACAAGAGGGTCCTCATGCCCGACCGCCCGCTGCGCGGCACCCCCTGGGTCGTCAACGCACTGCTCACCCCCGACGCCCAGATCCACTCGCAGAAGATCGACGAACTCCAGCCCAGTTTCACCATCGCCGAGGACGGCACCCTCACCGGCTTCGCCGGCTGCAACCGCATGACCGGCCAGGCGGCGATCACCGAAACCCCCGAAGGCGCCGACATCACATTCGCCGTCGCCACCACCAAGATGATGTGCGATCCCGAGACCATGGAAGTCGAACAGGCTGTCCTGACCGCCCTCGACGGCACCGCCCAGGCCACCGTCGACGCCGACGAACTCACCCTGCGCAACCCCAACGGCCACGGGCTGATGCTGCGGGCGCAGTAACGCCCACCGGACAGTAGTCAGCTGGTCACTGGGGCGCAGGCAGTCGATGCCGTGTGGTGAGCCAGGTGGTGATGTGGATGACTGAGGCCCACCGGGATCGGAATCCCGGTGGGCCTCGAGTCGTTACCCGATCAGGGCAGCGGGCCGCCTGCGGCGATGGCCGACAGGGTGGCGAACTCGTCACCCTTGAGGGAGGCTCCGCCGACCAGAGCGCCGTCGATATCGGTCTGGGAGACCAGTTCTCCGACGTTCTTGGCGTTCACCGAACCGCCGTAGAGCACCCGCACCGACGCCGCCACCTCGGGTGAGGCCAGCTCCGCCAGCTCGCCGCGGATGGCACCGCACACTTCCTGCGCATCGGCGGGAGTGGCGACCTTACCGGTGCCGATGGCCCAGACCGGCTCATAGGCGATGACGATCTTCGAGATCTCCTCGGCCGTCAGGCCTTTGAGCGAACCACGCAGCTGCTCGAGGTTGTACTCGACGTGGGTCTTCGCCTCGCGGACGTTGAGACCCTCGCCGATGCACACGATCGGAGTGATCCCGTGCTTCAGCGCCTGCTTGGCCTTGGCTAGCACGATGGCGTCGTCCTCGTTGTGGTACTGCCTGCGCTCGGAGTGCCCGACGACCACGAAGCTGCAGCCGAGCTTGGCCAGCATGGACGCGCTGATCTCGCCGGTGTAGGCGCCCTCGTCGTGCACGGACACGTCCTGCGCGCCGAAGGTGATCCGCAGCTTGTCACCCTCGATGAGGGTCTGCACGCTGCGGATATCGGTGAACGGCGGGACGACGGTGACATCGACCTTGTCGAAGTACTTGTCCGGCAGGGCGAAGGCGATCTTCTGCACCAGAGCGATGGCCTCGAGGTGATTGAGGTTCATCTTCCAGTTGCCCGCGATGAGCGGCGTACGAGCCATTACGCGTCCTCCTCCAGCACACTGATACCGGGGAGTTCCTTGCCCTCGAGGTACTCCAGCGACGCACCGCCACCGGTCGAGATGTGCGAGAAACCGTCCTCCGGCAGCCCGAGCGTGCGCACGGCCGCGGCCGAGTCACCACCACCGACGACAGTGAACGCGCCCTTGCCGGTCGCGGTCACGATCGCCTCGGCGACACCACGGGTACCCGCGGCGAAGTTGTCGAACTCGAACACGCCCATCGGGCCGTTCCAGAACACCGTCTTCGCCTCGGTCAGCAGCGCCGCGAACCGGTCCACCGACTCCGGGCCGATATCCAGACCCATCCAGCCGTCCGGAATCTCGTTGGACGGAACGACCTTCGAATCGGCGTCAGCGGCGAACTTGTCCGCCGCCACGATGTCACGAGGCAGGTGGATGACGTCGGCGAAACGCTCCAACAGCTGCTTGCAGGTGTCGATCATCTCCTCCTGCAGCAGCGAGGAACCCACCGGAAGCCCCTGTGCGGCAAGGAAGGTGAAGCACATGCCACCGCCGATGACGAGAGTGTCGACCTTGGGGGCCAGCGCCTCGATCACCGCGAGCTTGTCCGAGACCTTCGAACCACCGAGCACGACCGCGTACGGACGCTCGGGGTTCTCGGTCAGCTTGGCCAGCACATCGACCTCGGCGGCGACCAGCGTTCCCGCGTAATGCGGCAGCTGCTTCGCCACGTCGTACACCGACGCCTGCTTGCGGTGCACCACACCGAAGCCGTCGGAGACGAACGCGCCGTCATCGCCGACCAGCTCCACCAGCGCCGCGGCCAGCTTGGCGCGCTGCGCGTCGTCCTTGCTGGTCTCACGCGGATCGAAGCGGATGTTCTCCAGCATGAGCACATCGCCGTCGGTGAGGCCCTCCGAACGCGCGAGCGCGTCCTGACCCACCACATCACCGGCGAGCTGGACGTTGCGGCCCAGCTCGTCGGCCAGGCGCGCGGCGACCGGCGCCAGCGACAGTGCCGGATCCGGTTCGCCCTTGGGCCGGCCCAGATGGGCGGTCACGACCACCTTGGCGCCGGCCTCGACCAGCGCCTTGATGGTGGGCACCGAGGCCAGGATGCGGCCGGCGTCGGTGATCTCACCGTTGTCGTCGAGGGGAACGTTCAGGTCGGAGCGCACCAGCACGCCCCGACCTTCGACACCCTCGCTCAGCAGGTCTGCGAGTGTCTTGACAGCCATCTGCGTCAGAGCGACTTGCCGACGACGCCGATGAGGTCCGCGAGGCGGTTGGAGTAGCCCCACTCGTTGTCGTACCAGGACACGACCTTCACCTGGTTGTCGATGACCTTGGTCAGCGGCGCGTCATAGATCGACGAATGCGGATCGGTGACGATGTCGCTGGACACGATCGGGTCCACGTTGTACTTCAGGATGCCCTTCAGCGGGCCCTCCGCGGCAGCCTTGAACGCCGCGTTGATCTCCTCGATGGAGGCGGGCTTGGCCAGGGTCGCGGTCAGGTCGGTGACCGAGCCGGTCGGGACCGGCACACGCAGCGCGTAGCCGTCGAGCTTGCCCTGCAGCTCGGGCAGCACCAGGCCGATGGCCTTGGCCGCACCGGTGCCGGTGGGCACGATGTTGAGGGCGGCGGCGCGGGCGCGACGCAGATCCTTGTGGGGCGCGTCCTGCAGGTTCTGGTCCTGGGTGTACGCGTGGATCGTGGTCATCAGGCCCTGGACGATGCCGAACTCGTCGTTGAGCACCTTGGCCAGCGGGCCGAGGCAGTTCGTGGTGCACGAGGCGTTGGAGATGATGTTCTGGCTGCCGTCGTACTTGTCGTCGTTGACGCCCATCACGATGGTGATGTCCTCGCCGGAGGCCGGCGCGGAGATGATGACCTTCTTGGCACCCGCGGCCAGGTGGCCCTTGGCCTTGGCCGAGTCGGTGAAGATGCCGGTGGACTCGACGACGATGTCCACGCCGAGGTCGCCCCACGGCAGGGCCGACGGGCCCTCCTTGATGGCCAGCGCCTTGATCCGCTGGTCACCGACGACAATGGTGTCGCCGTCGACGGACACGTCCTGGGGCAGACGACCCAGGATCGAGTCGTACTTCAGCAGCGTCGCCAGGGTGTTGATGTCGGTGAGGTCGTTGACCGCGACGATCTCGATGTCGGTGGTGCCGAGCGCCTTCTGCGCCTCGACCGCCCTGAAGAAGTTACGGCCGATACGACCGAAGCCGTTGATGCCTACCCGGACAGTCACGTTATCGCTCCTCAGCTTTCAAGCGGATTCATTCCGTCGCCACCTACAGTAGTGCCCGGCCGTAACCTCACAGACACGCACCTCACGATTTGAAGCCCGGTGGTGGTGCGTATCTTTGTTGCCAACAGCAGCACCGGAAAGTCGGCATCCACCCTGGTTACCGGCCGGTATACACCGGTTCGCCGAGCGTGCACCCCCTCACGCATCGACCCCGCAGTGGCCGAACATCCCGGTTCGCCCCGCCCGGAGGCTCCGGCAGGGACGCCCACCGAACCAGCGCGCAAACGGCCCGGCACACGCCTGGCAGCCGTCACCGACCACGCACGCCGACTGAACCGGGCCGGTCGAATCGACCGGCCCGACGGCTCAGGCCTCGTCGAGCAGTTCCGCGGTGACCGCCGACTCGGTATCGGGCACACCCAATTCCTTGGCCCGGCGATCTGCCATCGATAGCAGCCGCCGGATACGGCCGGCCACAGCGTCTTTGGTCATCGGCGGATCGGCCAGCTGACCGAGTTCCTCGAGCGAGGCCTGCCGGTGCTGCACGCGCAACTTGCCCGCGGCGGCCAAATGGTCGGGCACATCGTCGGCCAGTATGTCCAACGCACGCTCCACGCGGGCAGCGGCGGCGACGGCGGCACGGGCCGAGCGACGCAGGTTGGCGTCGTCGAAGTTGGCCAGCCGGTTCGCGGTGGCGCGGACCTCCCTGCGCATCCGGCGCTCTTCCCAGGTGAGCCTGGTGTCCTGTGCGCCCATCCTGGTGAGCAGGGCACCGATGGCCTCGCCGTCACGCACCACCACGCGGTCGGTGCCGCGGACCTCGCGCGCCTTGGCCGAGATGCCGAGCCGCCGAGCCGCGCCCACCAGCGCCAGCGCCGCCTCTGGGCCGGGGCAACTCACCTCGAGCGCCGAGGAACGACCCGGTTCGGTGAGCGAGCCGTGCGCGAGAAACGCACCGCGCCAAGCGGCTTCGGCATCGCCGACACTGCCACCGACCACCTGGGCCGGCAGCCCGCGTACCGGACGGCCGCGCACATCGAGCAGACCGGTCTGACGGGCCAGCGCTTCGCCCTCCTTCGACACTCGCACCACATAGCGCGAAGTCTTGCGGAGCCCGCCGGCACCGAGTACATGCACGTCGGAGCCGTATCCGTAGAGCTCGAAGATTTCCCGCCGTAGCCTGCGCGCGATGGAGCCCATGTCCACCTCGGCTTCGACGATCACTCGCCCGCCGACGATGTGCAGTCCACCGGCGAAGCGCAGCAGGGCGGACAGTTCCGCCTTGCGCGAACTCACCTGGGACACCGCGAGCCTGCTCAGCTCGTCCTTCACTTCGGCTGTCATCGCCACGAGACGCGCTCCTTTCCACCCAACCCGGACCGCACATCCTGACCCATGTGCCGTCCCTCGACTCGAAGCCCTGACATTTGCGGCCGAGGTTCCCGGATCAGTCGATCCAGTGCGGCGGCAAGCTTTCCGGGATGGTGCCGGTCCGTTCCCGCGTCGGCGACATCGGAAAAGACTACCCGCGCTCGCAACTGTTCGGCCGCTCTTGCCACATGTTCGCGCTCCCTGCCCTCGGGCACGCATCCGGAATCGACCAGGACATCATCGACTGCGAAATCCGGTGCGTGCTGGGACAATACATGCAAATGGCGTTCGGCGGAGAATCCTGCCGTCTCGCCCGGCTCGGCGGCCAGATTCAGCACGAGCACTTTGCGCGCCCTGGTGTAGACCAGCGCGTCGCGCAGTTCGGGGACGAGCACGTGCGGGATCACGCTGGTGAACCAGGAACCGGGGCCGAGCACCACCACATCGGCGTGTTCGACCGCTGAGGTGGCCTCCGGGCTCGCGGGCGGATCCGAGGGGATCAACCGCACCCGACGCACCTTGCCCGGCGTCGTCGCCACCGCCACCTGGCCGCGAATGCACCGGCTGACGCGCGGGTCGGCCTCCAGGCCGGACACGTCGGCTTCGATGTCGAGCGCGATCGGCGACATGGGCAGCACCCGCCCCGTGACGCCGAGCAGCGCCGCCACCTGGTCAAGGGCTGCCACCGGGTCACCGAGGACTTCGGTGAGCCCGGCCAGGATCAGGTTGCCGACCGAATGCCCGGCCAGTGCGCCGGTGCCACCGAATCGGTGTTGCACCGTGCGCGTCCACACACCCTCGCCGTCGGCGGCCAACGCTGCCAGCGCCATACGCAGATCACCGGGCGGCGGAACACCCAGCTCGGCGCGCAATCTGCCGGAGGACCCACCGTCGTCGGCGACGGTGACCACCGCGCTGATTCGCGTGGTCAGCCGCCGCACCGCCGTCAGCGTCGCGTACAAACCGTGCCCGCCACCGAGCGCGACGATGGCGGGGTTGGTGTCCCAGCCCGTCATTCGCGCCCCAGATCCCGATGGACCACCCGCACCACATCCACGGCACCGTCGGAGTCGGTCCGCATCGTTTCGCCAAGCGCTTCGGCGATCGCCACGCTGCGGTGCCTGCCGCCGGTGCACCCCACTGCCACCGTCATGTATCGCTTCCCCTCTTGGCGGTAACCGTTCGTGACCAGGTCGAGCAGGTGGTGGCAGGTACGCAGATAGTCGTCCGCACCGTGGCGCGACAGCACGTACTCGCTGACCACCGACTCCTGGCCAGAATGTTCCCGCAGTTCCGGTATCCAATGTGGATTGGGCAGAAAACGCACATCCAACACCATGTCCGCGTCCAGCGGTACTCCGTACTTGAAACCGAACGACTGCACCGTCAGCTGCAGCGCGGCAGAGGCACCGCCACCGTAGGCTTCCTCCAGCTTGCGGTGCAGCTGATGAATGGACAGCTCGGTGGTGTCGATGACCAGATCGGCGGCAGCCTTCACCGCGGACAGGCGAATCCGTTCGGCGGCGATACCCGCGGACAAGGTGCCGTCGGCGCTCTCGCTCTGCAACGGGTGTCGGCGCCGGGCGAACCCGAACCGGCGGATGAGCACATCGTCGGAAGCCTCCAGGAACAGCACCCTCGTCCGCACGCCACGCTCACGAAGCTGCTCGGTGACCACCGACAGATCGCCGGTGAAGAAACGGCTGCGCACATCCATGACCAGGGCCAGCCGCCGGATCGGCGGCTCCGCGGCGGCACCGAGCTCGACCATGCGCCCGATCAGTTCGGGCGGCAGGTTGTCGGTGACATACCAGCCGAGGTCCTCGAGCACCTTCGCCGCGGTGCCGCGGCCCGCTCCGGACAGGCCGGTCACCAGGACGACCTCTACCTGCGCACCGGCGGGCCCGCCGCGCGCTGCGGCGGGCCCGGGGGCACGGCCGCTGCTGTTCGATTCGACGCGTGTCATGTACCACCGGATCTGTTGTCTTGGGTGCCTCTCGATCATCGCGCACCGGATTCGGTATCCGGCGCATACACAACGTACGCGAACTCGGCTAATCTCCGCGCAACGCGGCCAGCACCGCCTGTGCCGTCGCCACACCGATGCCGGGTACCTCGGTGATCTCCTCGACCGTTGCCTCCTTCAGTTTGGCGACCGATCCGAAGTGCGTGACCAGCGCGGTTCGCCGTGCCGCACCCAACCCGCGCACCGAATCCAGCGCGGACGCCGTCATCCGGCGGGAGCGTTTGCTGCGGTGGAAGGTGATGGCGAACCGGTGGGCCTCGTCACGTACCCGTTGCAGCAGGTACAGCGCCTCACTGGTGCGCGGCATGATCACCGGGTCCGGATCGTTGGGCACCCACACCTCCTCGAGGCGTTTGGCCAGGCCGATCACCGCGACATCGGTGATACCGAGTTCGTCGAGCACCTCGGCGGCCGCCGCAACCTGGGGTGCGCCGCCGTCGACGACGTAGAGGTTGGGCGGGTAGGCGAACTTGCGCGGCTTGCCGGTCTTGGGATCGATCCCGGGCAGCGTGGTGTGCTCCTCGTCGCCCTCGGGTGGCTCAGCGGATGCCTCGGATGCGATGGGAGTGTCGAGCTCGACGCGTTCGGCGGCGTCACGCTCCCGGCGCAGCCGACCGAACCTGCGCCTGGTGACCTCGGCGATACTGCCGACGTCATCGGATCGGCCGTCGCCGGCGGCTTCCTTGATGGTGTAGTGCCGGTACTCCGATTTGCGCGGCAGACCGTCCTCGAACACCACCAGCGACCCGACCACATCGGTGCCCTGGACATGGCTGATATCGACACATTCGATGCGCAGCGGGGCGGTATCGAGGTCGAGAGCGTCCTGGATGTCCTGGAGCGCGGCCGATCTGGAGGTCAGATCGCCTGCCCGGCGCAGCTTGTGCTGAGCCAGCGCCTCCTTGGCGTTGCGCTGCACGGTCTCGGCCAGCGCCTTCTTGTCGCCGCGGCGCGGCACCCGCACCTGCACCGCCGAACCGCGCAACTGCGACAACCACTGCTGCACCTGGTCCACATCGGCGGGAAGGTCGGGGACCAGCACTTCACGCGGCACCACGGTGGCCGACTGCTCCTCGGCGCCCTGTGCGGCGACAGCGGCCTGTTCACCGTAGAACTGGGTGAGGAACTGCTCGACCAGCGCGCCCATCTCGCCGCCCGCCTCGGGGACGTCGACGGCGTCGCCGGACTTGTCGACCACCCAGCCGCGTTGGCCGCGCACCCTGCCATCACGCACGTGGAAGATCTGTACCGCCACCTCGAGCTCGTCGGTGGCGAAGGCGATCACATCGGCGTCGGTGCCGGTGCCGAGCACCACGGCCTGCTTCTCCAGTGCCCGGCGCAGCGCCTGCACATCGTCGCGCAGGCGGGCGGCGGTCTCGAAGTCGAGGTCCGAGGCCGCGTCGTGCATGCGCCGTTCCAGTTCACGGACCATGCGATCGGTGCGCCCGGCGAGGAAGTCGCAGAAGTCGTCGACGATGCGCCGGTGTTCCTCGGCGTCGACCCGGCCGATGCACGGCGCCGAGCATTTGTCGATATAACCGAGCAGGCAGGGACGTCCGATCTGACTGTGCCGCTTGAACACTCCGTTCGAGCAGGTGCGCGCCGGGAACACCCGCAGCAGCAGATCGAGGGTCTCCCGGATCGCCCAGGCGTGGGCGTAGGGGCCGAAGTAGCGCACCCCCTTCTTGCGCGCCCCGCGGTAGACGAACAGCCGCGGATACTCCTCGTTCAGAGTGACAGCCAGGACCGGGTACGACTTGTCGTCGCGGTAGCGGACGTTGAATCGCGGATCGAATTCCTTGATCCAGTTGTATTCCAGCTGCAGCGCCTCGACCTCGGTGGACACCACCGTCCACTCGACACTTGCCGCGGTGGTCACCATCTGGCGGGTGCGTGGGTGTAGCGAGGCGACATCGGCGAAGTAGGAGTTCAATCGGGAACGCAGGCTCTTGGCCTTGCCGACATAGATGACGCGACGATGGGAATCCCGGAACTTGTACACACCGGGTTCGACGGGAATCGTGCCCGGCTTCGGCCGGTACGTCGCGGGATCTGGCACCCACCCAGCCTATCGACGGCCTCCGACAATCCGCCCGCGGGAGCGGGTCCGTGGCACCCGGTGTGAGTCCGGAACCGATCCGGCCGCTCGGTGCCTGCTCCCACAGGCATGACAACCGACCGCAACGACAGACGGCCGGATGCCCTGCGGGCACCCGGCCGTGCGAATCCGCTGGTCAGTCGGTGCCGTCGTGGATGACCACGCCGCGGATGTTCTTCCCGTCGCGCAGATCCTGATAGCCCTGGTTGATGTCCTCGAGCCGGTACTTCGTAGTGACCAGATCATCGAGATTCAACTGGCCCGCGTCGTAGAGGCGCAGCAGCCGCACGATGTCGTACTGCGGATTCGCCGAGCCGAACAGGGTTCCCTTGATCGTCTTCTCGTTGAGCGTCAGCATCGCGCCCGACACATGGACGGTGGCCTTGGCCGGGTCGGCGAGGCCGGTGATCACCACCGTGCCGCCCTTGCCGACGATATCGAATGCGGCCGATACCACGTCCTCGGTGACGGTGCCGACGGTGATGATGGCCTGATCGGCGCCCTGGCCCCAGGACAGTTCGGCCACCTTCGCCGCAGCCTCGTCGGCGGAGGCGAAGGCGTGCGTGGCGCCCATCTTCAGTGCGGTCTCTCGTTTGAAGGACACCGGGTCGATCACCACAACGTACTTCGCGCCACTGTGTACCGCGCCCTGGACGGCATTGATGCCGAGCCCGCCGATCCCGTAGACGACGGTGATGTCACCGACGCGCACATTGCCGGCGTAGGTCGCGCTGCCCCAGCCCGAGGGCACACCGCAGCCGACCAGGACCGCGGTCTCCAACGGAAGCCATTCGTCGACCTTGACGACCGAGTGTTCGGAGATGGTGGCCCGCTCGGCGAAGGTGCCCAGCATGCACATGGCGCCGAAATCCATTCCGTTGCCGTGGAATCGGTAGGTGCCGTCGGGCATGCATCCGTCCAGGATGGTGGCACCCATATCGCAGAGATTCTGCCTGCCGGTGGAACAGTAGCGGCAGTGCCCGCAGTTCGGGATGAAGCTGCACACCACATGATCGCCGGGCTTGACCTTGGTGACGCCAGGACCGATGTCCTCGATGACGCCGGCGCCTTCGTGCCCACCGACGATCGGATAGCGCGGCGGAAGATCACCGTCGGTCAGATGCAGATCGGAATGGCACAGTCCGGCGGCGGTGTAGCGGATCAGTACTTCGCCCGGGCCCGGCCCGTCGAGATCGAGTTCCATGAGCTCGAAGGGCTTGCTCGCGTCGAGAAGAACGGCTGCGGTGGTTTTCACGTCAGACTCCCAAATAAAGACGGTCGCTCAGAGGGCGACGTTGACGGACTTGGTCTGCAGGTAGAGGTCCATGGCAGCGGCGCCGAGTTCACGGCCCCAACCGGACTGCTTGTATCCGCCGAACGGCATGGCGGTGTCGAACCCGTTGTATTGGTTCACCCACACCGACCCGGCTTTCAGCTGACGCGCCGTGCGGTGAGCTTTGGCGATATCGCGGGTCCACACGCCGGCGGCGAGACCGTACGGGGAGTCGTTGGCGGCCGCCACGGCAGCGCCGATACCGTCGTCCGCGTTGAACGGCAGAGCCGCGACGACCGGACCGAAAATCTCCTCGCGCACAATGCTGAAATCCGGGCGGACATCGACGAACACTGTCGGCTCCACGAAATAGCCCGTGTCACCGTGCCGGTTGCCGCCGGTGAGGGCGCGGGCACCGTCGGCCAGCCCGGCCTGTAGATAGCCGGTGACCCGGTCGAACTGTTCCTTCGATACGAGCGGACCGAGTTCGGTGGCCGGATCCAGACCCGGGCCGATCTTCACCGCCGCCGCCACATCGGCGACCGCCCTGGTGAATTCGTCGAAGATCTTGTCCTCCACGAACAGCCGGGTGCCCGCCACACAGCATTGGCCGTGGTTGAACAGCCACGCATTCACAGATCCGGCCACCGCGGAGTCGAAATCGGCGTCGGCGAACACGACATTCGGGCTTTTGCCGCCCAGCTCCAGCGATACCTTCTTCAAGTTGCCCTTGGCGGCGTCGACCACCAGCTTGCCGACCTCGGTCGACCCGGTGAAGGCGATCTTGTCGACCCCGTCGTGAGCCGACAGCGCTGCGCCCGCGTCCCCGAAGCCGGTCACGATATTCACCACGCCGGGCGGGAAACCGGCCTCCTGGAACACCTCACCCAGCAGCAGCGCGGTCAGCGGGGTCTGTTCGGCGGGCTTGAGTATCACCGTGTTTCCCGCCGCCAGTGCCGGAGCCAGCTTCCATGCCGCCATGAGCAACGGGAAGTTCCACGGCACGATCAGCCCACAGACACCGACCGGTTCGCGCAGTGTGTAGGCGTGAAACTGGGCGCCCGGCGCGAACGGCATGGAGACGTTGACCGTGGAGCCTTCGATCTTGGTGGCCCATCCGGCGTAGTAACGGAACACATCGGCGGCCCACGCGGTGTCCACCGCGGTGGCAATGCTCGCCGATTTGCCGTTGTCCAGGGCCTCCAGCTCACCGAATTCGGCGGCGCGGTCGGACAGGATGTCGCCGACCCGCCAGAGCAGGCGTTCACGCTCGTTCGGCTTCATCCACGGCCAGGGCCCGTCGTCGAATGCCTGCCGTGCCGCCCGCACCGCGCGATCGACATCCTCGGCGCCGCCACGGGCGACCTCGGCGAGGGGCGCGCCGGTCGCCGGATCCTCGGTGGTGAAGGTGCGCCCGGATGCCGCCTCCACCCAGTCACCACCGATGAGCAGCCGCTTGGGCCGATCGAGAAAATCACGGACCTGCGTCCGGATCGGGAATTCCGACACCGTCGTCATCGAACCTCCAAAGGAATCGTGCTGTGACACACGCCATATTCCGATGGAACGGCCCGGGCTAACTGTTCAAAGTCTGAACACCGCTACGAACCGATGTGCAGGGTCCGCATCCGCGCGTAGAGCGTGGTCCGGCTCATACCGAGCTGCCGCGCCGCGTGCACCTTGTTACCGCCACAGTCGGCAAGCGCGGCCATGATGACGCGCCGTTCGGCGAGGTCACGTTCGGACAATCGGGCCAACCGCGACGAAAAGCGGTAGGATTCCGGCAGATCCGCGATATCGATGCGCTCGTCGCGGCAGTTGCGCGCTGCAGCGGACAGCACCGCGCGTAGTTCCGCCATGTTGCCCGGCCATTCCGCAACGCGCAGCGCACCCAGCGCCGACACGGTGATACGTAGCCCCGGACGCAGGGTGGTGAGTATGCGCTCGGTGAGTTCCGGAAGCTCACCGCGCCGATCCCGTAGCGGCACCAGCTCTACCCGATGCGCGCACCGCGCCAACCACCCCGACAGCTCGGGCACGAGCGCGCCGAATGGACCGGAGGTCACCACCAGGCGTGCGGTCCGGGTTGTCGCGAGTAGCTCGCCGAGCATGCCGACCATCTCTGTAGGTAGGTGATCGGCGTTCTCCAGCACCAGGAAATCCGGATCGGCTGCCAGCTGCGCGGTGAGCTCACCCAACCACGGGCCCCAGCCGCACAACGCGATGGTGGCGGCATCGATGGAGCGGGCGTCCGCGGTGTCGACCAGATCGGCGACGGCGGTTCTGCGACCGGTGCCCGGCTCTCCGGCGATGAGCACGGAACCCTCGGCCGCCGCGATGGCGCGCAGTCGCCGTTGTAGCCGGTCACCAGCGGATTCGCTGCGCCCGCGGGTCCGTGCGATCCGCGGCGACCGCCCGGTTCGCACGACGAACAACGCGCCGCCGTCGGTGCCGGGGATGCCGTCGGCTTCGACCAACGCGCGCTCTCCCGAGGACAATTCCAGTGCGATCCGGCGTGTCCCACCGGGTCGAAGATCGAGGGCCAAGTCCCGCAGCATCTGATGGTCGGCCTGATCGAACAGACTCATCGCGGCGGGGTTGGCCAGCACGAGCTCACCACCGATCACAGCCACCGCCAGATTGCGCTGGGCCGGCACCCGCTGGAACGCATCCACCAGCCGCTGCTGGGCGGCGTGGCGCCCTGCCAGCAGCCGCGTTTCGATATCGGCGACCGCCCGCGCCACCAGTGGTGCGAACAGCGGGTTCGCATGGCCGCCACGAGTGGTCAGATCGAGCACGCCCTCGACCCGGCGAGTCGCCGGGTGGATGATGGGCTGCCCGTAACAGCTCATGTCCTTGAACCGTTCGAGGTAGTGCTCGGTCCCGTTGATGACGATGGGCCGTTTCAGTTCCAAGGGAGTGCCGAGGGCGTTCGTACCTGCCTGGTCCTCGCCGAGCCGCGTCCCCACCACCACACCGGCCCGCTCGATCCAGCGGGTCAGGTCGCCGTCGGAGGTGCGCGAGACGATCCGGCCGTCACCATCGGCGAGCAACGCCGCCAGCCCGGTCCCGGACAGCTGCGCGGCCAGTTCCGTGAGAATCGGCTGCGCGGCGTGCAGCAGCCGGTCGGCGCTGTCGAGATCCGGCTGCGGATCGTTGTCGACGTCGGCGCCGGGATCTACCCCGCACATTCGCGACCGCTGCCATGACAGCGCGATATCCGGACGGGGGCCCTCCGCGGCCGGACCGTCTTCGGATACTTCGACCTGCGACATCTCGTTCCTCCGGGGCAGCTTGGCGATTCGTCACCGAGTCCACCGGAGATCCGGGACCGTACTGTCACCGCGGCCGTACTCGATATCGCCTACCGACACATCTCGGCCGCCGCATCCACCGGCTCAGCACTGGACCAGCGGGACGCGCGGCATTCGAACCCGGCTGGCCTCCGGGTTGTCCCGATGGTAGCCAGATCGGTGCCGTGAACGGGCCGCTTTCTCCGGGCCCGGAGGCCCGGAGAAAGGACCATCAGCGTTTCAGAACCGGTCCTTGTGCTCGGTGAGCCATTCGGCGAAGGTCCTGGCCGGGCGGCCGAGCACCTGTTCGAGTGTCCCGTCCGGAGTCCGGGCCGATTCCGGCGGATCGGCGTACCAGCCGATGACGTATTCGGCGTCGGCGAGGGATACCCCGGTGGCGAGCAACCGGTCGATGGCCTGCTGCCTGGTCATCTGCGCGAAGGTGAGGTCGCGGCCGATGGCCTCGGACAGCATCGCGACCCGTTGTCTCGGGGTCAGCGCCTCCGATCCCGAGAGGTTGTAGGCCCGGCCCGCGTGTCCGTCCTCAGTGAGGGCCACGGCGGCCACCGCGCCGAGGTCGGCTTCGTGCACCACGGCGCTCGGGAAGTCGAACGGCTCACGCACCACGCCCTCGGTGCGGATCGACTCGACCCAGGTGAGGGTGTTGGACATGAACTCCTGGGGTTCGAGCCGAGTCCAGCTCACACCCGATTCCGCGACGGCGGTTTCGGCGGGGCCGACATGCCCACCCCAGAGAATAGTGAGGCGTTCGACTCCCGCGAGCACCGCGCGGCGAACCAACTCCGGACCGGCCTCCGCCACCCCGGGGGTTACCGTGATGTGCAAACCGGTCGCACCGTCCAATGCGGCCGCGAGGGTGTCCGGTTCGGTGTGGCTACCGGCCACCAGCTCCGCGCCCGCAGGCAGCACAGCCGCCGCACGCTGCGGATCTCGGGTGAGCGCGCGCACGGCGCTGCCTCTCCGCAACAGCTCGGCCACCACGTGCCGCCCGGTGTTTCCCGTTGCGCCCGTTACCAATATCGACATTGCAGACTCCTTTCCTTGCGCGACGCTACTAGCTGAACCTTTGTTCAGGTCAAGCCGCGTTCGGCCGCGAAAGCCGGGTCGGTGCCGATGACGGGCGATACAGTCCGTGCATGACCCGCATGCGACAGATTCGGATCGGTGCGGCCGTGGTTGCGGCGCTCGTGATTTCGCTGGCCACCGGCTGCGCGGACGATGCCGAGGAGACCGCGGCCTGCACCACCGCTCCCAACGGCACGGTGATCACGGCCGCACCCGCCACCGAGGGCGGTGCGCCCACCACGCAGAACTTGAGCACCAATCCCGAGATCGCCTCCGGATACCGCAGCGACATGACGCCGGTGCGCACCGCGACCTTTGCGGTGTCCACTGCGAATCCGCTCGCAACCCAGGCGGCCTGCGAAGTGCTGCGGGACGGCGGTACCGCAGCCGATGCGCTGATCACGGCACAGACGGTGCTCGGACTGGTCGAACCGCAGGCCTCCGGTATCGGCGGTGGCGCGTTCTTGGTCTACTACGACGCGGCCAGCAAATCCGTGGAGGCCTATGACGGCCGGGAAACGGCACCGGCCGCCGCCACCGAGAACTATCTGCGCTGGGTCAGCGATACCGACCGCACCGCACCGAAACCGGACGCGCGGGCCAGCGGCCGGGCGATCGCGGTGCCAGGGGTGCTGCGCATGCTCGAACTCAGCCACCGTGAGCACGGCAAGACACCATGGGCGGACCTGTTCGACCCGGCGGTATCGCTGGCCGACCGCGGCTTCGAGATCAGTCCACGCCTTGCAGGCCAGATCGCTGAATCCGCACCGAATCTCGCGGTGGACGAATCCGCCAAGGCGTACTTCCTCAACCCCGACGGCTCGCCCAAACCGGCCGGCATGGTCCTCACCAATCCCGCGATGTCGAAGACGCTGAACGCCGTCGCTACCGACGGAGCCGACGCCTTCTACACCGGCGCCATCGCCCGCGACATCGTCGACGCCGCCACCTCCGGCTCCGGCGGGCGCACCCCCAGCCTCCTCACCACCGAGGATCTGGCGAACTACCAAGCGAAGAAGCGCACCGCGCTGTGCACCGACTACCGCGCGCACGAAATCTGCGGTATGCCTGCGCCGTCCTCGGGCGGTATCGCCGTCGCCGCCACGCTCGGCATCCTGTCCAACTTCGATCTGGCCGCCCTCGGCCCGGACAATGTCGATCGCAACGGCGGCAAGCCGAAAGCCGAAGCGGTGCATCTGATCTCCGAAGCGGAACGGCTGGCCTACGCCGACCGGAACAAGTACGTCGCCGATACCGATTTCGTGCCACTGCCGGGCAATTCCCCCGAGACGCTCGTCAACCCCGAGTACCTGAAGGGCCGCGCCGCCCTGATCAATCCGGGCCGCAGTATGGGTACCGCACAGCCCGGTGATTTCGGGCCGGTACCGGTCGGTGTCGGGCCGCAGACGCCCGAGCACGGCACCAGCCACATCTCGATCGTGGACTCCTACGGCAATGCCGCCGCCATGACCACCACGGTGGAATCGGCCTTCGGCTCGTTCCACATGGCGGATGGGTTCGTGCTGAACAACCAGATGACCGACTTCGCCGCCGAACCGATCGGCGAGGACGGTCTGCCGGTGGCCAATCGCGTCGAGCCCGGTAAGCGACCGCGCAGTTCGATGAGCCCGACCCTGGTGTTTTCCGACGGCGCCGACGGTGCGCGCGGAGAACTCACCCACGTCGCGGGGTCACCGGGCGGTTCGGTGATCATTCAGTACGTGGTCAAAACACTGATCGGCATGCTGGATTGGGGCCTGGACCCGCAGCAGGCCGTATCGGCGGTGTCCTTCGGTGCGGCCAACACGCCGGTCACCGGGGTGGGTGGTGAGCATCCAGCGATCGACGCGAGCGACGACGGTGCCCATGACCCGCTGATCGTGCGCCTACGCGAACTCGGACACGAGGTGTCGGTGGCACCGCAAACGAGTGGATTGAGCGTGGTTCGCCGCGACGGTGACGGTTGGATCGGCGGCGCAGACCCACGCCGCGAAGGTGAAGTGCTCGGCGACACCCGCTGATCGATCGCCGTTGCGCCGAGGGCGGGGACACCGGTCGGCGCCGGTGTCCCCACTGCCCGGAACTCGCGTCCTCCGGCCGGCTCGCTGAATCGGGCATGCCGATCCCGAGCGCTCAGTCCGTGGAACCGGAGTATTTCGCGCCCAGCTCACGCAACCGATCGAGTGCGGCGGCCGCATATTCCTTGTCATTGGAGCGGATGGCCAGCATCGGCACATAGTCGTCGTCGACGAGTTCCAGACGTGCCCAGGACTTACGATCCGGGAAGGAGACCCCGCGAACGTATTTCCATGGGAACTCGTTGTCCCCGAGCACATTGCGGACCACCACGCCCTTGGGGCCGACCCGCACCCGTGGGCGCGTGAGCAGAAGTACCGCGCACGCGCCGAGCACGCCGATCCCGGCCATGGCGAACTGATCGAGCACCCGGAAATGCACGCCGGTGGAGCCGACGCGCAGGAAGATCCCGGCGGCGGTGAACGCGATCACCAGGATCACCGCGACCACGATCGCGGTCCGCCGCGCCCGGCGCGGGCGAACCTCGAGATCCCAGACGGGCTGCTCGGTGGCCGACCCGGCCGGTGCCGGGCCCGCATTCCTGCGCCAGATGCGGACGACGGGCATCGTCAGTTCGACCCGCGCAGCGAGCGCAGAGTCAACGCGGCATCGAGGGCGGCGGCACAGGCCTGCTCGCCCTTGTCCTCCGCGGAGCCGGGCAGCCCGGCCCGGTCCAGCGCCTGCTTCTCGTTGTTGGTGGTGAGCACACCATTGGCGACCGGGGTGCCTTCATCGAGCGATACCCGGGTCAGGCCCGCGGTGACCGCGTCACAGACATATTCGAAATGCGGTGTGTCGCCACGGATCACCACGCCGAGCGCGACGACGGCGTCGTGGGTGCGAGCGAGTTCCTGCGCGACGACCGGCAGCTCCATCGCACCCGCACAGCGCACCACCGTCACCTTGCGCACGCCGGCTTCCTTCGCCACGCGCTCGGCGTTGGCGACCAGGGTGTCGCAGATCTGGGTATGCCAGCGCGAGGCGACGATACCGAGCTCGAGCTCCTTGGCATCCTCGAGCGCGAAAGTGGGTACGCCGGTACCGCTCATCGGTTCTCGCCTTTCCGTCCGACCGGATTCACTGCGCGGTCTCTCCCAGATCCAGGTCGTCCAGACCGATCAGGTCGTGACCCATGCGGTCGCGCTTGGTGCGCAGATACCGCAGGTTCTCGGCATTGGCGCGCACCGGCATGGGTACCCGCTCGGTGATCCGCAGCCCGTAGCCGTCGAGTCCGACGCGCTTGGCCGGGTTGTTGGTCAACAGCCGCATCGAGCGGATGCCGAGGTCGACCAGGATCTGCGCACCGGTGCCGTAGTCGCGGGCGTCGGCGGGCAACCCGAGCTCGATGTTCGCATCGACGGTGTCGTGGCCGGAATCCTGCAACTGGTAGGCCTGCAACTTGTGCATCAGCCCGATGCCGCGGCCCTCGTGCCCGCGCATATAGAGCACCACACCGCGTCCCTCGGCGGCCACCATCTCCATGGCGGCGTCCAGCTGCGGACCGCAATCGCAGCGCAGCGAGCCGAACACATCGCCGGTGAGGCATTCCGAATGCACCCGGACCAGGACGTCGTCACCGTCGAGGATGTCGCCGCGCACCAGCGCCACATGCTCGACCTCGTCGTAGATGCTCTGGTAGCCGACCGCGGTGAACTCGCCGTGCACGGTGGGGATACGCGCCTCGGCCACCCGCACCACATGCTTTTCGTGCTTGCGGCGCCAGGCGATCATGTCGGCGATGGAGATCAGTGCGAGCTCGTGCTCGTCGGCGAAGACGCGCAGTTCCTCGGTGCGGGCCATGTGCCCGTCGTCCTTCTGGCTGACGATCTCGCAGATCACGCCGGCCGGACGCAGCCCGGCCATGCGCGAGAGGTCTACTGCGGCTTCGGTGTGCCCCGGCCTGCGCAGCACGCCACCGTCCTTGGCGCGCAGCGGCACCACATGACCGGGGCGGGTGAAGTCGTCGGCCTTGGCGTCGGCGTCGGCGAGCAGCCGGATGGTGGTGGCCCGGTCCGCGCCGGAGATCCCGGTGCTGACGCCTTCCTTGGCGTCGACCGACACCGTGTAGGCGGTGCCGTGCTTGTCCTGGTTGAGCGCGTACATCGGCGGCAGGCCGAGACGATCGCAGTCCTCACCGGTGAGGGGCACACAGATATACCCGGACGTGTAGCGGATCATGAAGGCCATCAGCTCCGGGGTGGCCTTCTCGGCCGCGAAGATGAGGTCGCCCTCGTTCTCCCGGTCCTCGTCGTCGACGACGACGACCGCCTTACCGGCGGCGATATCGGCGACTGCGCGCTCGATGCTGTCGAACCTGGTCACGTCTGTTGTGCTCCATCTCGAATAAGGTGCCACCCCACACTACTGGGTGGGGAGTGTCGCTCCGGAGGCAGTGGCCCGCCTGGTGGACGGTGTGGTCAGCCGCGCTGCTGGAGGCGTTCGACGTACTTGGCGATGACGTCCACCTCCAGGTTCACCACGGTGCCGGGGGCGGCGGTGCCGAGGTTGGTCATCGACAGCGTGGTCGGAATGAGGGAGACCTCGAACCAGTCGCTGTTGCCGTCGGTGGCAGGGGCATCGGACAGGCCGAGCCCGGAGACGGTCAGGGAGATGCCGTCGACGGTGATGGAGCCCTTCTCGACCACGTACTTGGCGATGGCGTCGGGCAGCGAGATCCGAACGACCTCCCAGTTCTCCGACGGGGTGCGCGAGAGCACGGTGCCGGTGCCGTCGACATGCCCCTGCACCAGGTGTCCGCCCAGGCGGCTGTCGAGTGCCGCGGCGCGCTCCAGATTGACCTTGGCGCCGGAGGTGAGTCCACCGATGCTGGAACGGTTCAGGGTTTCGGCCATCACGTCGACGGTGAAGGAATTGCCGTCGACCACATCGACGACGGTCAGGCAGACCCCGTTGACGGCAATCGAGTCGCCGTGGCCGGCATCGGAGGTCACCAGTGTGCCCCGGATCGTCAACCGTGCGGCGTCGGCCAGCTGCTCGGTGGCGACGATCTCGCCCAGCTCCTCGACGATGCCTGTGAACATGCCTGACTCCCTGTCGCGTGTGGTCTTCCGGTTGCGGAACGGCCGTGACCGGGACCGGTATTCCCGAGGGCCGTGCCGTGCTCGTGATTCACCCTAATTCGCGCCACCGGGCTCGGTGAGCGCGGCCGGACCACATCCGCCGCAACCATCGGCGGTAATTCACCGCGGGGAGCGAGCCGCGGAGCGGGTCGACCTCGGACAGCGAGACCGTGACACGCCGTCGAACCCAACCGTCGGGCCGTGTCCGTCCCAGCCGAACGGGGACCGATAATTTTCGGCCAGGGAATTCTTTACCGATATTCGGAAAATACCGCTCGTTCGGTCCGTAGCCTTTGTTGGGCGGCATTTTGCACAACGCACAGAAGAATGTCATGTAACGCCCGTACAGTCGGTGCCCGTACGAAACACCGCCGAAACATAAATTTCCGCAATCTCTTGCGCCGGGCAGAATATTGACGCAAAATCGTTATGTAGCCGACTCCCACCGTTCAACAGCACCAGCGTTTCCGTACGGCAGAGTGACCACGGACGACAGAGTCCTACACGGCAGTTCGATCTCGGCACGCCACACGTGACACCTCACCACCGACCACAGTTTCCCCTGCCATGAGCACGCTGGTAAACCATTGTGCACCAAGGTGTTTCAGATCCTGGCAGCACAACCTGTCGTCGGATCAGCACGAGGCCGATCGCGCGACGGCGCCACCGCATCACTACAGCAAGTCCACCACTCGAGGAAGCCGAAAGATCACCGTGGACAGAATCGAGATCGGCGCAGACACCGAGCCCGTCGATCAGCACACATCCACCAGCGAAAACCACACCACCGGGGGTGCGGCGTGACAACGCTCGTCGATTTCACACTGGAAAACCGTTGCGTCAGCTATCGGCGCGAATACCAGTTCCCAGCCACCATCGACCCCACCTCACGACGCATACTCCTGAAAATGGGTGCCCGGTACGGCGCCATTACCATGCCCGCCGAACTCGGCGAACGCGTACAACAACGGCTGCGCCTGGCCGACATCGCCGGACCCGTCGTCGCGCATCCCCGGGCCCTCCGCTGGACCTTCCTTACCGGCCCAGCCCGCCCCGACAGCCTCACCGCCGCCGAATCCGCCGAACTGTTCCGCCTCTACGCCACCGTCGCCAGCGCAGGCAGCCACATCGTGCTGCCCTCCCCCGACGACGAACGCACCGGCTATCGGAGCTGGGTGAAGGCACCCGAAAGCGGTACCGATCGGCCGCCGCAAAGCGCCGTCATCGAAGCCATCCGAGCGCTCGGCACCCGCAGGATCAAGCAGGTATAGCGCCGCGGCGATCCCGGCTCAGCGCGCCCACACCGTGGCGGCCTGCCTGCGCAGCGTCTCCACGGTGGCGCCGGGATCAGCGGTGTTGTAGACCGCCGAACCGGCGACGAAGCAATCGATACCGGCCTCGGCGGCCTGCTCGATGGTGTCGGCATTGATACCACCATCGATCTCCACCACCAGCCGCAACTCACCCGAATCCACCAGACGCCGCACGGTGCGCGCCTTGTCCAGCACATGCGCGATGAACGACTGCCCGCCGAAACCGGGCTCGACGCTCATCACCAGCAGAGTGTCGAAATCGCGCAAGATCTCCAGATACGGCTCGATCGGCGTGTTCGGCTTCACCGACAAGCCCGCCTTCGCGCCCGCCGCCCGGATATCGCGCGCCACCGCCACCGGATTGTCGGTGGCCTCCGCGTGGAAGGTCACGTTGTAGGCGCCTGCCTCCGCATACGGCGGAGCCCAACGGCCCGGATCCTCGATCATCAGATGGCAGTCCAGCGGAATGTCGGTGGCCTTGAGCAGACTCTCCACCACCGGCAGCCCCAGGGTCAGATTCGGAACGAAGTGCGCGTCCATCACATCGACATGCAGCCAGTCGGCAGTGGACACGGCATTCGCCTCGTCCGCGAGATGCGCGAAATCGGCGGACAGAATCGACGGAGCGATCATCGGGGACTTGGGGCGGGAGAACGTCGGCGTGGACACAACGCGGCAGTTTAACGGTAGGGCGCGCGCACTGCGGGATGGGTCACAGCCGTAGTTGGGTTGCCGGGGCCCGGAGTGGGTAGCCTCATGGCGTGATCAATATTTCGGCGGAACAGGGGCTCTACAGCACCCCGGTGGAAATTCGGGTCGCGGCATCGGTCGGTCAGTTGCCGATCGTGCGCGGGCTCGCCGAAACGCTGGTCCTGCTCAGTGATTTCACCCTGGACGAAGTCGCCGATATCCGACTCGCCGTCGACGAAGTGTGCTCGACGCTCATCGCTGTCGCCGCACCCGACAGCAGCCTGCACTGCCGGTTCACCGTCGGTGACCTGGAACTGCGCGTGCACGTGTCCGGGGTTGCCGCCGACGAAGGGCTGCCCGACCAGCGCAGCTTCGGCTGGCATGTGCTTCGCACGCTCACCGATTCGGTCGAAGCGATCCAGAGCCCCTTCGATCCGGCCGCCTCCGGGTACCCCACGACGGTCGAATTCCGTCGCGTCCGAGGGAAGGCGTAGTGGCCGACGAGGACACCGTGCTCGACTCCGCAGACAACGACGGTGCTCCCGAAACACCCGACCCCACCGCACAGCACGACGACAGCACCGAACAGCCCGCCGACAACGCCCAACAGCCCGCCGACGTCGAGCAGCCCGAGGACACCGACGAGGACACAGAAACCCAGGTGTCCGGATACGACGATGTCGCGGCGCTGTTCACCCGGCTCGCCGCCACCGACACCGGCACCGGCGCCTACACCACGCTGCGCGACGAACTGATCAACCGGTGCATCCCCCTCGCCGACCACATCGCCCGCAAGTTCAGCGGACGCGGCGAACCGTTCGACGATCTCACCCAGGTCGCACGCGTCGGCCTGGTGCATGCCGTGGACCGATTCGACGTCGAACGCGGCTCGAACTTCCTGTCCTTCGCCGTGCCGACCATCATGGGCGAGGTCCGGCGCTACTTCCGTGACAACACCTGGGCGATGCGGGTGCCGCGACGGGTCAAGGAAACCCACCTGCGCATCGGCGCCGCGGTCGACTCGCTGTCCCAAACCCTCGGCCGCTCGCCCACCGCCAAGGAGATCGCGGCCGAACTCGACGTCGACCCGGACGAGGTCACTCAGGCCGTCATCGCGGGCAACGCCTACCAGCCCACCTCTATCGACGCCGCCTCTGTCGGCCGAGATACCGACGCGTCGCTGCTGGACACCCTCGGCGAAGAGGAGTCCCAGTTCGACCGGGTGGAGGAGTACGTCGCCATCCGTCCGTTGCTGGACGGTCTACCCGAACGCGAACGCCGCATTCTCACCATGCGATTCTTCGAATCCATGACGCAGACCCAGATCGCGCAGCAGATGGGAATCTCGCAGATGCATGTCTCCCGCATCCTCGCGAAAACCCTTGCCCGCCTGCGCGAACAGTCCTCGCGGGAATAGCCGGGCCGCTGATTTCCCGGCTCACCCCGCGCCTTCGCGTTCCTTGCGCAGCTTCGCAGGTGCAGACAACCACCACGCCGCATCCAGCAGTTCGCGCAGTTGGTCGATCTCGACCCGGTCGAGATCGATGAGGATGTAGGGATACCCGTCGTAGTGCGGCGTCGTGTAGTACGCCGGATCCCCCGACGCCAGTAGCGCCACCTTCTCCTGCGCGTCACACAGCAACACCAGCCCGCCCTCGGCCTCCACCCGCAGCCGCGCGAACCCCTTCTTGCCCACCTTCAACGCCGGCGTCCGCCACCAGGTCGACTCCTCGACCCCTGGCAACTCCGTCGCCAGCGCCACCACACCCGCCCAGTCGATTCCCATGAGTCGAGTGTGCACCCGTGCTTGCACGGTGGCTTGGACGAATGTCGCAGATCCAGCCACTGCCCTCCGGGTCACCCGATCGCGGCGCCGAGGCCGCCCGTCGCGGACGACGAGCGGCCTCGGAGTGCCACTACACCGGTTTGCGCAGCGCGGCCAGGAACATGGCGTCGGTCCCGTGGCGGTGCGGCCAGAGTTGCGCGCCTGGGCCGGGGCCCAGGTCCGGGACGCCGGGAACGTAGGTGCGGGTGTCGAGTTGTTCGGCGCCGGTGCGGCGGACGGCGTCGGCGACGACGGCCACCGTTTCCGGCAGGTGTGGCGAGCACGTCGAGTAGACGACCACTCCGCCGGGACGAAGGAGATCCCAAGCGGCAGCCAGCAGTTCGCGTTGCAGCACCACCAAGTCGGCGACGTCCGCAGGGGTACGGCGCCAGCGTGCCTCCGGGCGGCGGCGTAGCGCGCCGAGCCCGGTGCACGGTGCGTCGACCAGGATGCGGTCGTAGCCGGGGGTCAGACCGCTGTCGCGGCCGTCGGCGACGTGCACCTGGACGGGGAGATCCGAGGTGGCTTTGCGGACGAGTTCGGCACGGTGCTCGGCGGGCTCCACCGCGTCGACGTGGAAGCGGTCGATCGCGGCGAGCGCACCGAGCAGGGCCGCTTTACCGCCGGGGCCTGCGCACAGATCGAGCCACCTGCCGTTGTCCGGCCCCTCGAGCGGGGCGCGAGTGAGCGCGAGCGCGACCAGCTGGCTGCCTTCGTCCTGCACGGCGGCCATACCTTCGCGCACCGGCTCCAGCTTGCCCGGATCGCCGCCTTCCAGATACACCGCGTATGGCGACCAGCGGCCCTCCTCACCACCGGTGACCAGGGCCAACTCCTCGGCGGTGATATCACCGGGCCGCGCCACCAGATGCACCGACGGACGAGCGTCGTCTGCGGCGAGCGCATCCCCCAGTTCGGCCGCTTCGGCGCCGAGCGCATCGGCGAATGCCTGCGCGATCCAGGTCGGATGCGCGTACTCGAAGGCCAGGTGCCCCACTGGATCGCGTGGCGCGAGCAGCTCGACCCATTCGGCCGCCGCACGCTCTCCCGCACGGCGCAGCACCGCGTTCACGAAACCCGCTTTGCCCGCACCGAATTCGGCCCGCGCCAACGCCACCGAGGTGTCGACTGCGGCATGGGCACCGATCCGGGTGCGCAGCAGCTGGTACACGCCGAGCCGCAAGATATCGAGCAGCGGACCGTCGATATCGGCGACGTCGCGACCGGCGCATTCGGCGATCACCGCATCCAATACGCCCTGCGCCCGGCACGCGCCGTACCCGAGTTCGGTGGCCAACGCCGCGTCCCTGCCCTCGAGTCGGCGTTCGCGCAGCAGGCCAGGCAGCACCAGGTTGGCGTAGGCGTCACGTTCACGCACCGCGCGCAGCGTCTCCAACGCGACCTCCCGCGCCGGATCGACCGATCCGTGCCGCCGGCCCCGATCTTGCGCTCGCGCACCGGCTTTAGCGCCACGATCGCCGGCGGCACCGCGACCTTTCCCGCGGTGATCGGCACCCTTCGACTGGCCGCGACCGCCACCGGTTCCTCGGCCGGATTCACCCGACCGAGCGCCATACCCGGCCGGGCCGCTGCCGCGCTCCCCGCCCGCACCGCCCGATTGACGAGACGGTCGCTCGTCGCGGCCGCGGCCTCCACCGGAGCCTGCCTCGGAAGACCACGAACGACCTCCGGACCTGGACCCTCCCTGGCCGCGCTGGTCTTCCCGGTCACGACACACAGCTTCAGGGCCCGTGCCTCGGCTGCGGCTGTCGCGCTGCCCCCCGGTACCTGCGCGCGCTCCTCCACCTCGATGCCCCGCGGCTGCGTCCCTACGCCCCGCACCCGCAGATCGGCGACGTTCGATGCTCGATTCCCCTCCGCCGCGGTGCCGATCGGCACCGGAACCCTCCGAGCCCGCATCGGACGAGCGGCCCCGGCCGGCTGACCCCCGCGACATGTCACGTCGCCGGTTCGTGCCACCGGAATCGGCGCCGCCGCGCTCTCGATCGTTGCCGCTCATTCGACCACCGCGCCCGGCTCGAGGCGGGCACCGCGCGCCCAGTCCAGAGCGGCCATCATGCGTTTGCCCTGCGGTTGAACCTGATTCAGACGCACCGCCGTGGTCGCGGTACCCACGAACACACCGGTTTTACGGACCTCGATATGCCGTTCCGGAAGCACTTCTTCGACCAGTTCCACCGGTCCGAGCTTGAGCCGGTTGCCCGCGACTTCGGTCCATGCGCCGGGCGCCGGAGTAACGGCCCGGATCCGGCGGTTCACGGCCAGCGCAGGCTGATCCCAGCGCACCCTGGCCGCTTCCACCGATACCTTCGGAGCGTAGGACACACCGTCGCCGGATTGCGGAACGGCTTGCAGTGTCCCGTCTTCCACACCGTCGAGAGTCTTTTCCAACAGCACCGCGCCGCTGTCGGCGAGCCGATCCAACAGTGCGCCCGCTGTATCGGTGACGGCGATACGTTCGGTCACCACACCGAAGACCGGTCCGGTGTCGAGCCCGGCCTCGATCTGGAAGGTCGACGCGCCGGTGAATTCGTCACCCGCGTCGATGGCTGCCTGCACCGGCGCTGCGCCACGCCACGCCGGCAGCAGCGAGAAATGCAGGTTGATCCAGCCGAACCGAGGAATGTCGAGCACCTGCTGCGGAAGCAAGGCCCCGTAGGCCACGACCGGACAACAGTCGGGCGCCAGATCCGTGAGCCCGCCGACGAATTCGGGATCGGCAGGGCGCGAGGGGGTCAGCACCGGGATGCCGTGCTCGTCGGCCAGTGTGCCGACCGGGGAGCGGGTGATCTTGCGGCCACGTCCGGCGACAGCATCGGGTCGGGTGATCACCGCGACGACCTCATGTCGTTCGGAGTCGATGAACCGCTGTAGCGACGGCACCGCGGGTTCGGGCGTACCCGCGAACACGATGCGCATCAGCGACCCCGCTCGGCGACCGACCGGCTGGGGCGCACGGTGATGCCCGCGGCGAACCAGTCCGATTCCCGGATCGAGCGCATCGCGTCCTTGCGGTCGGCGGACTCGAGCTTGTCGATGAACAGCACGCCATCGAGGTGATCGGATTCGTGCTGCACACAGCGCGCCAGCAGGCCCTCGGCATCGAACTCGACCGGCGCACCGGTCATGTCCACACCCGAGGCATGCACGCGCAGCGCCCGGCGGGTGTCGTAGCGCAGGCCGGGAATCGACAGGCAGCCCTCCGGCCCGACCTGCTCCTGCTCGTCCAGCACGGTCCAGCTGGGGTTCACCAGGTGACCGGCCGCATCGCCGGTGTCGTAGACGAATACGCGCAACCCGACACCGATCTGCGGTGCGGCCATGCCCACCCCGCCGTCATCGTGCATGGTCTCGGTGAGGTCGGTGACCAGCTGCCGCAGCTCACGATCGAATTCGGTGACCTCCGCGGCGCGGGCTCGCAGGATGGGGTCGCCGAACAGGCGAACGGGCTGAATGGTCACGGCGGCTCCCGGTGTACGGAGGAAATTCGGTCGCCCCATTCTAGAGAGCACGCCGGGCCGGCCGGAGATCCCGGATGCCGCGACAGATTGCTGGTACAAATCCGGTGCGGTCCGGGCGGGGTGTCGAGCCCTCCGTCCGGCCGCCCGCCGTGGCGTTCCCGCTCAGATATTGCCCCCGATGACCACCTGCGGGATGCCTGTACCGAGTTGCACGGGTTCGCAGACCGGCGACGGCGCCGTTGCCGGATCGAGAGCCTCGAGCAACAACTGCATCACGAACGGGTCGTAGACCATATGGAAATGACCTGTCAGGTTCGCGGGGCAGCGGTCCTGGATCACGACGTTCTCGGCACCGGGGCCGTGCAGGGCGATGTTCTCGAAGGGTTGAATCATTTCGTCGACACGGCTGCCGATGGTCACGTAGTGCACCCCGGGCACGGTGTCGCCACCCGCGTTCAGCTCCAGCATGATCGGTGAGCCCTGCACCTGCTGTATCGCAGCCAGTGATGTCACCTGTGCGAATGCTTCCAAAACACCGGGAACGGCCTGGGCGATCGGCACCAGCCCGTACATCACCCCGCCGTAGCTCGGCGAGGCCAGGCCGACCCAGCGGCCGACCTTGTCGGCACCGCCGAGCTTGTTGATGTAGTAGCGCGTCACATTGGCGCCCTGCGAGAAGCCGACCAGATCGACCTTCTCGGCACCGGTGGCCGCGAGGACGTCGTCGACGAAGGCGCCGATCTGGTAGGAGCTCAGCCGCAGATCCTCGGTGCCGAAGCTGGTCGCGCCCGGTTTGCCGCCGTAGTTCAGGGCGAAGACGCAGTATCCCTCGGCCGCGAGCAGCGGGGCGATGGTCGACCAATCGGAATAGGCGCTGGCGTCGGTGCCGTGTGCCAGAACTACCGGACGCGGGTGGGCGGCGGAGGGCGTGCAGCCGAAGTCGTTGGTCCCTTCGGGGACGGCGTTCGGGTGCGTTTTCATATACAGGGCGGCGGCCAGATGGTCCGGCTGTGGTGGCGCCGACCCGGTGGGCACCAGTGGCGGTTGATATCCGGGTGGCTGGGCCCTTGCCGACCCGGATTGCGCCGTCGCCGTACCGATGAGCACGGCCGCAGCCGCGACGCCGGCCAGTACGGCCCGAACCCATTGTGACGTTCCCCGACCCCACAAACCGCGTGCTTGTTCCATGTCACAATGATCTACCCTGTCTGCGCGAAATGCGCCCCCAGAGCTGGGTATTCACCACCCCGTTATTTTTCGGGGGTTTCGTCGTCAGCCAGGATTCGGTACAGCGAACGGCGTGCTTCGTTCAGCACATCCGCCGCCTTGGCCGCCTGGTCCGGGGTACCCGCCGCCGCGACCTGCGCGACCGCGCCCATGAGCTGTCCGACCAGCGCGCGCAGGTCGATCGCCTGGGCACCGACGTCCTGTTTGACATCGGCCCACGGATCGCCGAGTTCGTCGCGATGCTCCTCGACGTAGGTGGTGCCGGATTCGGTCAGTTTCGCGGTCTTGCGACCGGCGACCTTCTCGATGAGCACCAGGCCCTCGTCCTCCAGCTGCGCAAGCGCGGGGTAGATGGATCCGGGGCTCGGGCGCCACAGATCGTCACTGCGCTCACGGATCTGCTGGATGAGCTCGTAGCCGTGCATAGGACGTTCGGTCAGCAGCAGCAGGATGGCCGCGCGGACGTCACCGCGTCTGCCCCGGCCGCCGCGGCCACGTCCACGGCCGAATCCCGGACCGAAGCCGGGTCCGAAACCAGGACCGAAGCCCGGCCCGAACTCGGGGCCGAAACCATGGCGACCGCCACCGCCGCGACGGAACTGGCCACGCCGCGGCCCGAACTCGTCGAATCCGGGCCGTTGCCGACCACCGCGACGCCCATGCTCTCGATGCATCTCTGTGTTTTCCATGTCAAGCCTCCTCAGGCTCTCGTGCTTGTTGAACACTATCGACGATATATCGGCAATCTATCCATGACAACCCCTTCTTCGAGATTCTTCAGCGCCGCCGGCGTGACGCTCCGCACGAAACGGGCGCCCCGCCGGCGCATGGTCGAGGCCTCAGGCAGCCAGCGAATCGATCCAGCGCCCCAACCGGTCACCCTCGGCGGCCATCAGGCCTGGATCACGAAAAGTATTGGTGAGCAGCGATATTCCTTGATATGCGGCAATGAGGGCGACGCCGAGTTCGGCCGCATCCGTGCGGCCCATGGCCTCGAACTGCTGTTGCGTCCAGTCCACGAGGACGCGCATCGTGGCGGCGATCTCCTCGTCGAGGATCTCGGGGCGCTTGTCCATCTCCGAGGCGAGCGTGCCGAACGGGCAGCCGAACTGCGCCGCCTGGTCGCGCAGGTCGACCCATCCGGCGATGAGGCCGCGTAGTCGAGCCTGCGGGTTGCCGAGGCGATCGAGCTCATCGAGCAGTCGCGCCAACCGTTGCCGATGCGCACTGACCGCCGCTTCGATCAGCTGATCCTTGGTCTTGAAGTAGTAGTACACGTTGCCCACCGGCACATCGGCCACCTTGGCGATATCGGCAATAGTGGTCTTCTCCACGCCGCGTTCATAGAAGACCTGAACGGCGGCCTCGATCAACCGCTCCCGCTTTCCCACCTTCACCGCACGCACTGAGTCAGTCATACAACTAACTCTAGACAAGTGCGTGACGCTTCCGCTATGGTCGATTAAGTCAGCCAACTAACTAAGGATTGAATGATGATCGTGGTCACCGGAGCAACCGGAAATGTCGGCACCCCGCTGGTGGGCGCCCTAGCCGCAGCGGGCGCGGACGTGACGGCAGTGTCGCGCACTGTCACACCCGACTCGGTCCCGCAGGGTGTGCGCACACGCCAGGCAGATGTGACGGATCCGGAAAGCCTGCGTCCCCTCCTCGACGGAGCAGAGGCCCTATTCCTGCACGACACCGGCATGAGTGCGCATCTGATGCGGCCGGCCGACATCCTCGATGTCGCCAAGGCCGGTGGCGTCCGCCGGGTGGTGCTGCTGTCCTCCCAGGGCGTGGCCACCCGGCCGGATTCGGCCTCACACGGCACTGTCGCGCTCGGCTTCGACGAAGCCGTCCGCCAGTCGGCGCTGGAGTGGACCATCCTGCGGCCAGGAGCCTTCGACTCCAACGCCTACGCCTGGGCGGGGTCGGTTCGCGAAGCACGGACGGTCGCGGCACCATTCGGTGATATCGGGCTGCCCATCGTCGACCCGCGCGATATCGCCGAGGTCGCGGCTGCGGCGCTGCTGGACGACACTCACACCGGCCGGGTCTACACGCTCACCGGGCCTGAGCTCAGCACCCCTCGGCAGCGGGCCGCGGCATTGGGCGCGGCTCTCGGTGAGCCGATCCGGTTCGTCGAGCAGACGCGGGCGCAGGCTCGGGAAGCGATGCTGGGGTTCATGCCCGAACCGGTAGTCGAGACCACGCTGGACATCATCGGCGCTCCCACTGCCGATGAGCTGCGGATCAGCCCCGATATCCAGAACGTGCTCGGCCGACCGGCGCGTACGTTCGCCGAGTGGGCGCAGGCGCATATCGCCGCGTTCCGCTGAGTTCAGGAGGCGCCGGTCGCACGGTCCTGCCCCGCGCGCACCGGCGCGCGGGGCGGCGGCGTCGACCGATCGATCCGCACCCCCGCCAGGCACCGGAGCGTCGCGAACTCGGGGCAAACGCTCGGCGCACGGGACCCGCTGCGGCAGGACCGGCCGACGGCGACCGTCGCGGACTCGGGCAATACCGCTGCACCCGTGGCCACGAAGTCGGCCGACCTCGACGGATCGATCGGCACCCGCGGCGAGGCACCGACGCATCGCGAACCCGGGCGACACCGGCACACCCCGCTGCCAGAAGGTCAGCCGATGTCAACGGGATCGATCTGTACGCGCAACGGGGCGTCGGAGCGTTGGGCGCTGCGGACGGCTTGGGCGGCGGCCAGCGCCCGGGACAGCCCTGCGGCGTCGCGGCGTTGGGTGCGCAGCAGCATGCGTTCGACCTCGGCCGGGGAGTCGCCGGTGAAGGGTTTGCGGGCAAAGGGCGGCAACGGCACCGGGCCGAGCAGATCGGCTGATTCCGGGAGGGTGGCGGCCGCGAGGAGCTCGGTGATGGCCTCGGCGGTGCCGTCGACAGCCGCCATGCGCACCGCGGGCGGGAAACCGACCTCGGCGCGACTGTCGACCTCGGCCCTGGCATGCCCGATCGGATCCCAGCGGATGAGCGCCTGGACCGTCGGGATGGACGGTTCGGCCATGACGAGCACCTGGCCGTGTGCACGAACCAGTGCGGCGGCGGTCATCCAGCGGCGCAGGGCGTCTTCGGCGGCGCGCAGGTCGGCGCGGCCGAGCAGGGCCCACCCGTCGAGGAGAAGGGCGACGCCGTAGCCGCCCGGCAGCACCGGTTCGGCGCCGACGGTCGCGACGATGACCTGTGGACCGGGTTCGGCCGTGTCGATGACGGAGCCACCGCCGGACCCCCGGATGGGCACGCCGGGGAAGGCCCGGCCGAGTTCCTCCGCGGTGCGGGCTGCGCCGATCACGACCGCACGCAGTGCCCGCGATCCGCAGGCCGGGCATCGGAAACCCGCCTCGGTGCGACCGCACCAGCGGCAACTGGGACTGTGCGCGATATCGGACGGTTCGTGTCCGCCGCGGCGGGGGTTCTCCGGCAGGGCGAGCGGGCCGTTGCAGTGTCGGCAGCGCGCAGGCGTCCGGCATTTCCCGCAGGCCAGGGATGGCACATAGCCGCGGCGCGGCACCTGCACCAGCACGGCCGCACCTTCCTTCAGCGCGGCACGTGCCGCGGCGAACGCCGCGCCCGGTATGCGCACCGCGCGGGCGACCGGATCGCGTTCCAGGGCGACATCGGTGTCACCCGGTGCGCTGATCCGCGGCGCGGCCGATCGCAGCGTCGCCCGGTCGGCGACCAGATCATGCGCCCATCCCGAGTCGACCACGGCCTGGATCTCGGCGGTCCGTGCGAACCCGCCCGCCACGAATGCCGCGCCGGTCTCGTGGGCGCGCAGCATCGCCACTTCCCTGGCGTGCGGATACGGGGCACGCGGCTCGGCATAGGTGTCGTCACCGTCGTCCCACAGCGCGATCAGGCCGAGGTCGTTGGCGGGAACGAACACCGCACTGCGGGTTCCGACGACCACCTGCGCTGTCCCGCGCAGCACCGCCAGCCAGCGCCGATAGCGTGCCGCGGGCCCGAGCCCCGCCGACAAACCCACCGCCTTGTCCCCCACCAGCCGCTGACATTCGGCCAGCACGCGATCGAGATCCCGTTGGTCGGGCACCATCAGCACCGCACTGCGACCACTGGCGACCATTACCGCCGCCAGCTCCGCCAACCGTGCGGCCCACTGCTCCCCCGGCAACGCCTGCCACGCCGCCCGCACACCTTTACCGTGCGCCAACGCTTCGAGGAAACTCCCGCCGTGCTGGTATCTGCTCCACCGTGCGGGATCGACACCGGCGCGCGAGAACAGATCCGATGGTGCCTCGCTTGCCGCGATGTACGTCTGGTCGGCCGAATGATCGGGCCCGTCGGCGCGGGGGGTCGCCTCTGCGATGGCCCGATCCCCCTCGCGCACAGAGGTTTCGACGCTGCCGACGTCACGGGAGGTTGACCGCGGAGCCGCGTCGAAGTCGTCCTCCGGAACGGCGATGTGCCCGCCATGCCGAACGGTTTGCGTGCCGGGACCGGCCGTCCCACTCGGAGGCGAAGGCGCCGAAGACGATCGATGGGATGAGTCCGGCTCCGCGGCAATACGATTCGGGATCGGCGCGGAGTCCTCGGTACTCACCATCGACGGCGTGGGATCGACCGGATGCCGGTCCTGCGGCATGTTGACGTCGGTTTCGATTGTGTCCGAGCCGGTGTCGCTGCCGGCGCTTGCCGATGAGGGGGCGGGCGGATTCGCGAACCCCACGGCAGTCGGCGAATCCTCCCCGCCCGCAGCGTGTTTCTCGCCCTCGGACGACTTATTCGCCTTGGACGACTTCTTCGTTGCGGACTCGGCCGTCATACCGTTCTCGGTGCGCGCATGCCGTGGCGGTATGGCAAGACGAAGGACATCGGCGCGGGTGCCGGCATAGCGAGCGGCAACGGAGGTAACGAGGCGCAGAATTTCGGGTGTGAGGACCCGTTCGGCCGACACCACTCGGTCCAGGGGTGCCAGTTTCCCCGAGTGGTCGCTGCGCGTCAGCCGCGCGAGCAGGTAGCCGTCGACCAGACGACCGGAGAAGCGGACGCGGACCCGGACGCCGGGTTGGGCGATCGCGTCGAGTTCGGGGGGAACGAGATAGTCGAAGTCGCGGTCCAGGTGCGCGGGGGTCAGCAGTGGAAGCACCCGGGCGATCGGAAGCGACAGCACCGCGTCGGCCCCCGGCGACGTCCCCGACACAGCCGACACCCCCGGCGACGGTGCGTCGCCGGGGGTGCTATCGGCCGCGAGTTCGTTCACCCGGGCGCGGAAACTACAGGCCGGCGGCGGCGCGCAGCTTGTCGGCGCGGTCGGTGTGCTCCCAGGGCAGGTCGACGTCGGTGCGGCCGAAGTGGCCGTACGCGGCGGTCGGTGCGTAGATCGGGCGCAGCAGGTCCAGATCGCGGATGATCGCACCGGGACGCAGGTCGAAGACTTCGGTGATGGCGCTGGCGATCCGCGCCGGGTCGACCTTCTCGGTGCCGAAGGTCTCCACGAACAGGCCGACCGGCGCCGCCTTACCGATGGCGTAGGCGACCTGCACCTCCACCCGGTCGGACAGGCCCGCGGCGACCACGTTCTTGGCGACCCAGCGCATGGCGTAGGCGGCCGACCGGTCGACCTTCGACGGATCCTTGCCGGAGAACGCGCCACCACCGTGACGGGCCATGCCGCCGTAGGTATCGACGATGATCTTGCGGCCGGTCAGGCCCGCGTCACCCATCGGGCCGCCGAGCACGAATTTGCCGGTGGGGTTGACCAGCAGCCGCACGTCGGCGACGTCGAGGCTGGGCAGCGACAGGTCGGTCAGAACCGACTCGACGACCTTCTCGCGGATATCCGGGGCGAGCAGGTTGTCCAGATCGATATCGGCGGCGTGCTGGGTGGAGATGACCACCGTGTCCAGCCGGACCGGGCGATCACCTTCGTACTCGATGGTGACCTGGGTCTTGCCGTCCGGACGCAGATACGGCAGCACACCCGTCTTACGCACCTCGGTGAGCCTGCGCGAGAGCCGGTGCGCCAGCGCGATCGGCAGCGGCATCAGCTCCGGGGTGTCGGTGGTGGCGTAACCGAACATCAGGCCCTGGTCACCGGCGCCCTGCTGTTCGATCTCGTCGTCGGAGCCGCCGACGCGCGCCTCGTGCGAGGTGTCGACGCCCTGCGCGATGTCCGGGGACTGCGCGCCGATGGCGATGTTCACACCGCAGGAGTTGCCGTCGAAACCCTTTGCCGAAGAGTCGTATCCGATCTCGAGGACCTTTTCCCGGACGATGCGCGGAATGTCCGCGTATGCCTCGGTGGTGACCTCACCGGCGACGTGCACTTGCCCGGTGGTCACCAGAGTCTCCACCGCGACCCGGCTGCGCGGATCCTCCGCGAGCAACGCGTCGAGGATGGAATCGCTGATGGCGTCACAGATCTTGTCCGGATGACCCTCGGTCACGGACTCACTGGTGAATAGCCGACTGCCGGTCGTGCGCACAGTTGTTCCCTCTCCCTCAACGGGTTGCTCTTCTCGGTCTGCGACCCTAGCGCCGCGCTGCCGCTGCTGCGATGCCTACGTTCGGCGACACCACTCGGTTCGACGACAACGTTCCCACGCCGGGGCGCAATCCTGGTCCCAGACTATTCCAAACCACCGACATGCCGGTCCGCTGTCCCGGACTGCGGTCCCATCCGCCGGTGGCATTGTTCGACTACCCGCTCCCATTAGACGCCGCCGATGCGTTCTCGCGCACCGAGTTGACGTGATTACGCCGGTCGCGCAACGCATCTCGGAGTCGGTCTGCCATGGTGCCCGCCGCGTCGGCTCAGCTCAGCAGCGGTCCGAGCGCATCGAGCACCCGGCTCGCCAGCAGCGCCTTTGACCCGTGATCCAGCGACTGTTCGGTGCCGTCGGCACCGAGCAGCCAGCCGTCGTTGGTATCGACCTCGAACGCCTTGCCCTCGCCGACCGCATTGACGACCAGCAGATCGCACCCCTTGCGGGCCAGTTTGGCGCGCGCGTGGGTGAGCACGTCACCGTGTTCATCTCCGGTCTCGGCGGCGAATCCTACGATCGCAGTGCCGGGCAGCTGCCCGTCGCGGCGCGCCTGGACCAGGCCGGCGAGGATGTCGTCGTTCTTGGTCAACGCGATGGTGTCGGGTTCACCGGCACCCTTCTTGATCTTGGCGGCGGCCACATTGGTCGGCCGGAAATCGGCCACCGCCGCCGCCATGATCACCGCGTCCGCGCCGGCCGCGTGCTTGTCCACGGCGGATTTGAGCTGGTCGGCGGTGGTGATGTGGACCAACTCGACCGCCGCGGGGGCGGCCATCTCGATCGTATTGCCCGCGATGAGCGTGACGTGCGCCCCGCGCTGGGCGGCCACCCGCGCCAGGGCGTACCCCTGCTTACCGGAGCTGCGGTTGCCGAGGAAACGCACCGGATCCAGCGGCTCCCTGGTACCACCGGCGGTAATGACCACCCGGCGGCCCTCGAGATCACGCGGCATGGCGTCGGCGCGTTCCAGCAGCAGCGTCGCCAGGCCGAAGATCTCCTCGGGTTCGGGCAGCCGTCCTGGACCGGTATCGGTGCCGGTGAGCCGGCCCGAGGCAGGTTCCATCACATTGGCGCCGTGCGCACGCAGGGTGGCGACATTGGCGACGGTGGCCGGATGCTCCCACATCTCGGTGTGCATCGCGGGCGCGAAGAGAATCGGACATCGCGCGGTGAGCAGGGTGGCGGTGAGCAGATCGTCGGCCCGGCCGGTGGCGGCGCGCGCCATCAGATCGGCGGTCGCCGGCGCGATGACGACGAGGTCGGCTTCCTGACCGAGCCGCACATGCGGAACCTCGGGCACGTCGGCGAAGACCCCGGTGTGCACGGGGTTGCCCGACAGCGCCTCGAAGGTAGCTTTGCCAACGAACTCCAGGGCCGATTGGGTGGGAATCACCCGGACCTGGTGTCCGGTTTCGGTGAAGCGGCGCACGAGAGCGCACGCCTTGTAGGCGGCGATGCCCCCGCCGACCCCGACAACGACCCGTGTGGTCATTGCGCCTCCTGTGTTGTGCGGGACACCAGCGCCCGGTCTGCCCGGCGAGCGACAGTGACGCGCACCGGGCTCACCGGGACGAGGTCACTCGCCTTCGGTGTGCTCGAGCAGGTCGGAGTGGATTTCACGCATGGCCACCGACAGCGGCTTCTCCTGCGCGACGGGCTCGACCAGCGGGCCGACGTACTCGAGGATGCCGTCACCGAGCTGGTTGTAGTAGTCGTTGATCTGACGTGCCCGCTTGGCGGCGTAGATGACAAGGGCGTACTTGGACGAAGTGCGCTCGAGCAGCTCGTCGATCGGCGGGTTCGTGAGGCCGATCGGAGTGTCGTAGGCGGGCGCGGCGAGAGTGTCCGAACTGCTCACTAGGGGGGCTCCTGCGGGTTGTTTACCGATGTTGTCGCGGACTGATGTCACGAACTCGAATTTGTGCTAACGAACAACGATACCAACTGCTCGCAGGCACTGGTCACCTCGTCGTTCACGATGACGATGTCGAACTCGTCACAGGCGGCCAGTTCGGTCCGCGCGGTCTCGAGCCTGCGCTCGATGACCTCCGGCGATTCGGTGCCGCGCGAGCGCAGCCGGGAGACCAGTTCATCCCAGCTCGGCGGGGCCAGGAACACCAGCATCGCCTCGGGCATCGCCTTGCGCACCGAACGAGCGCCTTCCAGGTCGACCTCGACCAGGACGGGCAGGCCTGCGGCCAATGCCTCACGTACTGGTACGGCCGGGGTTCCGGAGCGCTGCAGTCCGCCGTGGATGTCGGCCCATTCGAGCAGGTCACCGGCTTCGATCATCGCGTCGAAATCGGCGCGGGTGACGAACCGGTAGTCACGGCCGTCGACCTCCCCGGGCCGGGGGGCCCGGGTCGTGGCCGACACACTGAACACCAGGTGCGGTAGACGTTCACGAACGCAGCGCACCACGGTGGATTTGCCCACGGCCGAGGGGCCGACCAGAACAACCAGCCGACCCTTCGTCATGTGTTCGACCACCGGCGGTTGTCAGGCGCCGAGGTCGAACTTGGCCAGCAGGGCCTTGCGCTGCCGATCGCCCAGGCCGCGCAGACGGCGGGTGGGAGCGATCTCCAGCTCGGTCATGATCTCCGCCGCCTTGACCTTGCCGACCTTGGGCAGGGCTTCCAGCAGGGCGGACACCTTCATCTTGCCGATGATCTCATCGGTCTCGGCGTCGGCGAGGACCTTCTTCAGGTCGGTGCCGCCACGCTTCAAGCGCTCCTTGAGCTCCGCCCGAGCGCGGCGAGCGGCAGCCGCCTTCTCCAAAGCAGCGGCGCGCTGCTCGTCAGTCAGCTGGGGAAGGGCCACGGTTCCTCCGTCTCATCGTTCATTGCATCAACTACTGCCCGATAACCCGGCAGTGACAGCGACCGTACCCACGACTCCGGCCGATTGCGAACCCACCCCCCAGGTCAGCGCATGATTCGACGATGCCGTAGGGGACGCCGGAGGCAATGCCCGACCCGGCTCGCCCACCCTCCCGAACACCGGTTCGAATGCACGAAACAGCCTGTCAGCAGGGCGTTTTCGTACACGGAACGAATTAGCGGACCGGTTGCCACGGAGCCCGACACGCCGCTGGCAAACTCAAAACCTCCCGACCAGGAACTTTCTGGAAAATTTCTGCGTGTCGCCCCAGGAATCACACGCGTGTCGCACACCGAGCACTCTGCGGGCGACTCCGGACGTCGCGAGTGCCTGCGAACAGGGTCTTGCCGACACCCCTCATCCGGGCATCATCGGTTGCTGCGACGGTGTCAGTGCCGGCCCGCAACACACGGTCGGCCGATCCGAACAGGGCCGCACGGGCCGGTGGACACGTCTACGGGGAGCGACACGGCGTCCCCCGATATTTCCCCCATAACTGACCACTCGGCGTTTCAGCGATCCCTCAGGGCACCAGGAAGCACACTCGGCGTGAACACCACCGGCACGCGCCGGTTCGGAAGACGCTCCGCGTCGGCTCGCACGGTCGCGGACACGAATCAGGCCCGGCCCGAGGGGTGGGCGGGCCGGACCTGATGTCCCCCGCAAGAGCGAGGTGCCGTGTGGACGAACCGCCGGTCGTTGCCCCGCCGACGATCCCCCGTCCAACCTCCACAGCATCCCACCGCCGTGACGCCGACACCAGCACCACGGCCGATGCGTCGTGCATGAGACATCCCGACGCGAATCGCCGCGACGAACGCCGCGATCGTGTACTGCTCGCGCAGAATCAAGCCTGGAGGAAGGCGAAGTCTTCCTGCAGGGCGGTGAGTCGATCGCGCAGCGCGGGGACCGAGGGACCCTCGCGCAGTACCTCACGCGAGACGTTGGGGACCACGCCGTGCAGCAGGTGGTCGGGGACGAGGGCGCGAATCGACTCCGCTCCCCCGCCCTGGGCGCCGACACCCGGCATGAGGATCGGCCCGTTGAGCGCGCTCACATCGGGTGCCTCGGTGAGCGTGGCACCGACAACGACACCGACCGAACCGAAGGCGGTATCCGCGTTGCGGGCCGCGGCGGCGTCGACCATCGTCTGAGCGATGGTGCGGCCGTCGCCTGCGATGACGCGCTGCAGTTCGGCGCCTTCCGGGTTCGAGGTCGCTGCGAGCACGAACACACCGCGGTGATTGGCCTGCGCCAGCTCGAGGGCCGGGTTCAGCGAGCCGAAGCCCAGATACGGCGACACCGTCACCGCATCCGAGCCCAACGGGCCGTCACCGAGCCAGGCACGGGCGTAAGCGTCCATGGTGGAGCCGATATCGCCGCGTTTGGCATCGGCCAGCACCAGGGTGCCGGAATCACGCAGCACCTCGATGGTGCGCTCGAGCACACCGATCCCGCCCGCGCCGTACACCTCGAAGAACGCCACCTGTGGTTTGACCAGTGCGACGCAGCCGTCGAAGGCTTCGACGCAGATCTCCGCGAAGGCCTCCAGACCGTCCACGTCGTCGGTCAGGCCCCACTGGGACAGCAGGCCGGGATGCGGATCGATGCCGACACACAGCGGCCCGAAATGCCGCATGGCGTGCTGTAGCCGGTCGCCGAAGGTCTTCACCGATCCCGCTCCGTTCTCCTGTTCGTGGTTCACCCGCGCAGTACGGCGTGCAGTTCCTGCAGCGACCGGACCCCGATTCCACCATTGATACTGGCCTCGATGCCCTGCACGGCCGCGGCCGCACCCTGCACCGTGGTGATGCACGGAATGTTCACACCCACTGCCGCGCTGCGGATCTCGTATCCGTCGACGCGCGGTCCGGAGTTGCCGTAGGGGGTGTTGAACACCATGTCGACCTCGCCGTCACGGATCTGCTCGACGATGGTCGGCTCATCGACCGGACCGTCCTCGGAGTGCTTGCGCACCCGCTCGCAGGGAATACCGTTGCGGCGCAACATCTCCGCGGTGCCCTCCGTGGCGAGGATGCGGAAGCCCAGATCGTTGAGACGTTTGACCGGGAACACCATCGCCCGCTTGTCGCGGTTGGCGATCGAGACGAACACGGTGCCCTCGGTCGGCAGCGAACCGTAGGCCGCCGCCTGGCTCTTGGCGAAGGCGGTACCGAAATCGGCGTCGATACCCATGACCTCGCCGGTCGACTTCATCTCCGGCGAGAGCAGCGAATCCACGCCGCTGCCGTCGGCCTTGCGGAACCGGTGGAACGGCAGCACGGCCTCCTTCACGGCGACCGGCGCATCGAGCGCGACGTGGCCGCCGTCGCCCTCACCGGGCAGCATGCCCTCCTTGCGAAGTTCGGCGATGGTGGCGCCGAGCATGATCCGTGCGGCGGCCTTGGCCAGCGGTACGGCGGTGGCCTTGGAAACGAAGGGCACGGTGCGGCTGGCACGCGGGTTGGCCTCGAGCACGTAGAGCACATCGTCCTTGAGCGCATACTGCACGTTGAGCAAACCCTTGACGCCGATGCCCTTGGCCAACGCGACGGTGGAGCGGCGCACGGCCTCGATATCGCTGCGGCCGAGAGTGATCGGCGGCAGCGCACAGGCGGAGTCACCGGAGTGGATACCGGCCTCCTCGATGTGCTCCATCACGCCGCCCAGGTAGACCTCTTCGCCGTCGCAGAGCGCGTCGACGTCGATCTCGATGGCGTCTTCCAAGAAGCGGTCGACCAGCACCGGATGTTCCGGGTTCAGCTCGGTCGCGCGGGAGATGTAGCCCTCGAGCGAAGTCTCGTCGTAGACGATCTCCATCCCGCGACCGCCGAGCACGTAGGACGGCCGCACCAGCACCGGGTAGCCGATCCCGGCCGCGATCTTCTTGGCCTGCTCGACGGTGGTCGCGGTGCCGTACTTCGGTGCCGGCAGCCCGGCCGCGACCAGGACGTCGCCGAATTCGCCGCGGTCCTCGGCCAGATCGATGGCGGCAGCGCTGGTGCCCACCACCGGGACGCCCGCGTCGGTGAGCCGCTGCGCGAGGCCGAGCGGGGTCTGGCCGCCGAGCTGCACAATGACGCCGGCGACGGTGCCCGATTCGGACTCCGCGTGGTAGATCTCGAGCACATCTTCGAAGGTGAGCGGCTCGAAGTACAGGCGATCGGCGGTGTCGTAGTCGGTGGAGACGGTCTCCGGGTTGCAGTTGACCATCACCGTCTCGTACCCGGCCTGCGACAGCGTCTGCGCCGCGTGCACGCACGAGTAATCGAATTCGATGCCCTGACCGATCCGGTTCGGGCCGGAACCGAGGATCAGCACCTTGTCGCGTTCACGCTGCGGCGCGACCTCGGACTCCGCCGCAGGATCGAGCTCATAGGCCGAGTAGTGGTACGGGGTCTTGGCCTCGAACTCGGCCGCGCAGGTATCGACGGTCTTGAACACCGGGCGCACACCGAGCCGGTGCCGCAGCGCACGCACACCGCTCTCCCCTGCCAGCTCGGCACGCAGCGCCGCGATCTGGCGATCGGAAAGACCATAGTGCTTGGCCCGCCGCAGCAGCGACTCGTCCAGCACGGGCGCCTCGAGCAGTTCCTGACGCAACTCGACCAGGCCGGCGACCTCGGCGACGAACCACGGGTCGATCCCGGAGGCGGCGGCGACGTCCTCGATGCTCGCGCCCAGCCGCAGCGCCCGCTCCACCTGGTAGATGCGCCCCTCGGTGGGCACGCGCAGGTCGTCGAGGATGGCGGTGATCGCGGCCTGGATCGCCTCGGGTGTATCGGAGGCCGGCGCCCACACACCGTCGTCGGTGGTCCAGAACCCGGTGGACTTGGTCTCCAGTGAGCGCAGCACCTTGCCCAGCGCCTCGGTGAAGTTGCGGCCAAGCGACATCGCCTCACCCACCGACTTCATGGTGGTGGTCAAGGTGGCGTCGGCGCCGGGGAACTTCTCGAACGCGAACCGCGGCGCCTTCACCACGACGTAGTCGAGCGTCGGCTCGAAGCAGGCCGGGGTTTCCTTGGTGATGTCGTTGACGATCTCGTCCAGGGTGTAGCCGATGGCCAGCTTGGCGGCGATCTTGGCGATCGGAAAGCCGGTGGCCTTCGACGCCAGCGCCGAGGACCGCGACACACGCGGGTTCATCTCGATGACGATCAGGCGCCCGTCGGCGGGGTTCACCGCGAACTGGATGTTGCAGCCACCGGTGTCGACACCGACCTCGCGCAGGATGGCGATGCCGAGATCGCGCATCTTCTGGTATTCGCGGTCGGTCAACGTCATGGCCGGCGCCACGGTCATCGAGTCACCGGTGTGCACGCCCATCGGGTCGACGTTCTCGATGGAGCAGACGATCACGACATTGTCGCGACCGTCGCGCATCAGCTCGAGCTCGTATTCCTTCCACCCGAGGATGGATTCCTCGATGAGCACGTTCGCCGTCGGCGAGGCGGCAAGGCCGCCACCGGCGATGCGGTCGAGGTCGGCGTCGTTGTAGGCCATACCCGAGCCGAGGCCGCCCATGGTGAACGAGGGCCGCACGACGACAGGGAAGCCCAGTTCGGCGACGGTCTCGCGCACCTCGTCCATGGTGAAACAGACGCGGGAGCGGGCGCTTTCGCCACCGACCTTGGCGACGATGTCCTTGAACTTCTGCCGATCCTCACCACGCTGGATGGCGTCGAAGTCGGCGCCGATCAGCTCGACGTCGTACTTCTCCAGCACGCCACGTTCGTGCAGGGCGACGGCGGTGTTGAGCGCGGTCTGCCCGCCGAGGGTCGCCAGGATGGCGTCGGGGCGCTCCTTGGCGATGACCTTCTCGACGAACTCCGGGGTGATCGGCTCGACATAGGTGGAGTCGGCGAACTCCGGGTCGGTCATGATCGTGGCCGGGTTGGAGTTGACCAGCGAGACCCGCAGGCCCTCCGAGCGCAACACCCGGCAGGCCTGGGTGCCGGAGTAGTCGAACTCGCAGGCCTGACCGATGACGATCGGGCCCGAGCCGATCACCAGAATGTGGTTCAGATCGGTGCGGCGAGGCATCAGGCTCCTTCCATCAGACCGGCGAAACGGTCGAACAAGTACGCGGCGTCATGGGGGCCGGCGGCGGCTTCGGGGTGGTACTGCACGGAGAATGCGCGGCCGTCGACCAGGCGCACACCCTCGACGGTGCCGTCATTGGCGCAGACGTGGCTGACCTCGGCCTTGCCGAAGGGGGTGTCGAACTGTTCCCCCTGCTCGCCTTCGAGGGCGAAGCCGTGGTTCTGCGCGGTGATCGAGATGCGGCCGGTCTCGTGTTCGACGACCGGGATGTTGATGCCGCGATGGCCGAACTTCATCTTGTAGGTCCCGCGGCCGAGTGCCCGGCCCAGGATCTGGTTGCCGAAGCAGATGCCGAACAGCGGCAGACCCGCACCGAGGATCTCGCGGGTGAGTTCGACCGCGCCGTCCTGGGTGGCCGGGTCACCCGGGCCGTTGGAGAGGAACACGCCGTTGGGATTCAGCTCCCGGATCTGGTCGAACGAGGTGCTCGACGGCACCACATGCACCCGGATGCCGCGTTCGGCGAACATGCGCGGGGTGTTGGTCTTGATCCCGAGATCGACCGCCACCACGGTGAAGCGGTGGTCGCCACTGGGTTCGATGGTGTAGAGCCCGTCGGTGCTGACCTCCTCGGCCAAGTCCGCGCCGAGCATGGACGGCTGGCCGTTGACCCTGGCCACCAGCTCGTCGACGGTGGCGGCGACGGCGTCACCGCTGAAAATGCCTGCCTTCATCGAACCGCGGGTGCGCAGATGGCGCACCACCGCGCGGGTATCGATGCCCGCGATACCGACGATGTCCTGGCGATCCAGCTCATCGGGCAGGGTGCGGGTGGCGCGCCAGTTGGAGGCGCGGCGTGCCGGGTCGCGCACCGCGTAGCCGGCGACCCAGATCTTGCCGGACTCGTCGTCCTCGTCGTTCCAGCCGGTGTTGCCGATCTGTGGGGCCGTGGCCACCACGATCTGGCGGTGATAGCTGGGGTCGGTGAGGGTCTCCTGGTAGCCGGTCATCGCGGTGCAGAACACCGCCTCACCGAGTGTTTCGCCGACGGCGCCGTAGGCCGTGCCACGGAATACCCGGCCGTCCTCCAGCACCAAAGCCGCTTCTTGCTTCATCCCTCGTCTCCCGTCGTCACCCGTGCCCACGCCGGATACACCGTCTTGTCGTCACCTCGGAAACCGGTATCTATCTCGGTTCCGGTCGGCAGTTTCCAGCGAATCACCAGCACACCATCTTCGGTCATCACCTTGCCCGCATGGCCGCGTTCGGTGCGCACCGCCGTGATGGACTCCTGAGGAATCCAGATCACCGCCGCGCCGTCGCGCTCCAGCAGGATGCCCCGCTCGAACCTGGTGAGTTCGGCGGTGGCTCGAAAGCCGAGATCACCGACCGCGATCCGGTCCTGCCAGCTCGGCGCCATGGTGCTGCCGAGGTAGAGGCCGGTGGTCGGTTCCAGCACCTGAGCGCCCAGCTCCTGCGGGACCGGCGGCAGTTCACCGATCCGCGCGGCCTGGCGCTGCGCGCGGTTCTGCCAGCCGCGGTACATCAGATAGATCAGCACCGCCCAGAAGAGCAGCAGGCCGACCACCCACAGTGTCCGCTCCATTACACGTCACCTCCGGCCAGTGCCGCAGGCACCGCCGCACCGTCGCGGGCGGTGATCCGGCCGCGCAACATCGTGGTGGTGACGCGCGCCGGCAGCGTCATGTCCGCGTAGGGCGTGTTGTCGGAGATGCTCGCCAGTTCCTTCGGGCGCACTGTCCAGGTGGTGTCGGGGTCGACCAGCACCAGGTTGGCCGGTTCACCGACCGCGATCGGCCGGCCATGTCCGTCCAGCCCGACGATCTCGGCGGGCCGCTCGCTCATCACCTTCGCCACACCGCGCCAGTCCAGCAGACCGGGCCGGACCATGGTCTCCACCACGATCGACAGGGCGGTCTCCAGTCCGAGCATTCCGGGGCGGGCGGCGGCGAATTCGCAGCACTTGTCCTGCTCGGCGTGGGGTGCGTGGTCGGTGGCGACGCAGTCGAGAATGCCCTCGGCCAGCGCCTGCCGCAGCGCGACGGCGTCGGAGGCCTCGCGCAGCGGCGGATTGACCTTGTTGACCGCGTCGTAGGTCTCCAGCCGCGAGTCGTCGAGCAACAGGTGGTGCGGCGTGACCTCGGCAGTGATCGAGATGCCCTGGGCCTTGGCCCATTTCAGCAGTTCCACCGTGCCCGCCGTCGAGGCGTGGCAGATGTGGACCCTGGCGCCGGCATCGCGAGCGAGCAGGGCGTCACGGGCGACGATGGATTCCTCGGCGGCGCGGGGCCAGCCTGCCAGCCCGAGCCGGGCCGCGGTGGGGCCCTCATGCGCCACGGCGCCGACCGTCAGCCGCGGTTCCTCCGCGTGCTGGGCGATCAGCACGCCGAGCGAGTTCGCGTATTCCAGCGCACGACGCATGATCAGCGGGTCGTAGACGCAGTGGCCGTCATCGGAGAACATCCGCACCGCGCCGATCCCGGCGGCCATGGTGCCCATCTCGGCGAGCTGCTTGCCCGCGAGTCCGACCGTGACCGCACCGACCGGATAGACGTCGACCAGGCCGACTTCCTGACCACGCCGCCACACATGATCGGTGACCACATGCGAATCGGCCACCGGGTTGGTGTTGGCCATCGCGAAGACCGCGGTGTAGCCGCCGAGTGCGGCCGCCGCCGAACCGGACTCGATGGTCTCGGTGTCCTCGCGTCCGGGTTCACGCAGGTGGGTGTGCAGGTCGACGAAACCGGGCAGCAGGACCTCCCCCTTGCCGTCGATGGTCTCGGCCCCGTCGATGACACCGAGGTCGGTGGCGATCTCGCGAATCTCACCGTCGGCGACCAGAACGTCGACCGGCTCGCCCTCGCCGTAGACCAGCACGCCCTTCAGCAACACGGAGCTCACGCCACCGCCTCCTGGGTACCGACCAGCAGCCGGAACAGCACCGCCATTCGCATATGCACTCCGTTCGTCACCTGTTGCAGCACCGCGGCCTTGGGCGAATCCGCCACCGACGACGCGATTTCCATACCGCGCAGCATCGGGCCGGGATGCAGCACCACCGCATGCTCGTCCAGCAGAGCGAGCCTGCGCTCGGACAAGCCGTAGTTCACCGCGTACTCGCGCGCCGACGGGAAGAAGCCGCCGTTCATCCGTTCGGCCTGCACTCGCAGCATCAGCACCGCGTCCGCGCCGGGCAGTTCGGCGTCGAGGCTGTGCGAGATCCGCACCGGCCAGCTGTCCACGCCGATCGGCAGCAGCGTGCGCGGTGCGACCAGCACCACCTCCGCGCCGAGGGTGGACAACAGGAAGGCATTGGATCGGGCGACTCTGCTGTGCAGGATGTCACCGACGAGCACCACCCGCTTGCCGTCGATGGTGCCGAGGCGCTGACGCAGGGTGAGCGCGTCCAGCAGTGCCTGGGTGGGGTGCTGGTGTGTGCCGTCACCGGCATTGATGACCGCGGGAACCGATCCGCCCGCGGTCTGTGCCCAGTCCTCGAACCAGCGTGCGATCTGATGCGCCGCACCCGAGGCGGGATGGCGCACGATCAGTGCGTCGGCGCCCGCGGCGTGCAGGGTGAGCGCGGTATCGCGCAGTGACTCCCCCTTGGCGACCGAGGAACTGCTCGCGCTGACATTGATGACGTCGGCGCTCATCCATTTGCCCGCGACCTCGAACGAGACCCGGGTACGGGTGGAGTTCTCGAAGAACACCGTCATCACGGTGCGGCCACGCAGGGTCGGCAGTTTGCGGACCTCACGACCCAGCAGCGCCTGTTCGAAACGTTCGGCTTCGTCGAGTAGCTCGGTGGCGGTGGCCCGATCCAGATCGGTGACCGTCAGTAAGTGCCTCACGCTTCCTCCTGGTGCAGGTACACACCGTCGCGGCCGTCATGTTCGGTGAGCAGGACCGAGATGTCCTCGCTGCGGGCGGTCGGCACGTTCTTGCCGACGAAGTCCGCGCGGATCGGCAGTTCGCGGTGGCCGCGGTCCACCAGGACCGCGAGCTGCACGGCGCGGGGGCGGCCGAGGTCGCGCAGGCCGTCGAGGGCCGAGCGGACAGTGCGGCCGGAGAACAGCACATCGTCGACGAGGACGACCAGCGCGTCTTCGATGCCGCCCTCGGGGACGGAGGTGCGTTCGAGCGGGCGGTGCGGCCTGCTGCGCAGGTCGTCGCGGTAGAGGGTGATGTCCAGCGACCCGAGTGCGGGGCGAACACCGGAGAATTCCTCGATCTTGTCCGCGAGCCTGGCCGCGAGGGTGGTGCCGCGGGTCGGGATGCCGATCAGCACCACCCGTGGTGCGGCGGGATCACCCGAATCGAGGGCGGTCTTCTCGATGACCTGGTGCGCGATGCGCGCAATGGTGCGACCGACGTCGGAGGGGGACAACAGTTCCCGTCCCGCCGACACCCATTCCGGGGTGTGTCGCTCCGCGGGGGTTGATGCCCCGCTCGCGTCGCTGCTGCCTGCCGACGATTCGGCCTCGGCAGCGCCCGACGCGGCTGCCCGTTCTTCGGGCACAGCCATGCCGACCTCCTTCCCCGCCTCACCGGACGGTCCGTTAAAGGATGTCTTACGCCGAGCAGCCTATCAGCCCCGCGCGGCGGCTTTTCACCAGGTGAGGGCATGGCCGGGAGGTGTGAGCGAGGACACGGACGGGGCGATCCAGTGCACATGTGAGCCCGACAACCCGCACAACGGCCGGTCCTCCGATCACCCCAGGGCGGAGGTTTCGGCGAGGACCTTGTCGCGATGCTGTTCACGCAGGGCTTTGTGGTGCGGGCGGCGCCGGACCACCAGGTAGGCGAGCGTGAGCACCGCGAACCAGATCGGCGTCACCAACAGCGCCTGCAGGGTGTCGGACTCCTGGGTCAACGCCCAGACCAGGAACGCGAAGAATCCGAGCACCGCCCAGACCATCGGCACACCACCGGGCATCTTGAACGTCGAGGCGGCGTGCAGGTGCGGGCGACGGCGCCGGTAGACGAGGTAGCTGGCCAGGATCATCGTCCACACGAACATGAAGCACAGCGACGAGATCGTGGTGACGACCGTGAACGCTTCGACGATCGACTGGCCCGCGTAGAGCAGCACCACGCCGATCATCAGGAATGCGCAGGAGAAGCGCAGTGCGTTGGCTGGCACATGCCTGCGCGACAGTTTGCCGAACACCGCGGGCGCATCGCCGTCACCGGCCAGGCCGTACACCATGCGCGAGGTGGAGTAGATGCCCGAATTGGCGCTCGAGGTGGCGCTGGTCAGCACCACGAAGTTGACCACGCTCGCCGCGATCCCCAGCCCGGCCAGGGTGAACATCGCCACGAACGGACTCTCGTCGGCCGAGACCTCCCGCCACGGCGTCACGGCGCAGATGACGATCAGCGCACCGACATAGAACAGCAGCACGCGCACCGGAATCGAGTTCACCGCCCGTGGCAGCGTCCGTTCCGGATCCTTCGCCTCGGCGGCGGTCGTGCCGACCAGCTCGATACCGACGAAGGCGAACACCGCGATCTGGAATCCGGCCACGAATCCCATCGGTCCCATCGGGAAGAAGCCGCCGTCGTTCCACAAGTTGGCCAAAGAGGCCGTGCTTCCGCTGTCACCGGTGAAGCCGGTCAGCACCATCACCAGACCGGTGACGATCAGTGCACCGATGGCGACCACCTTGATCAGCGCGAACCAGAACTCGGTCTCACCGAACGCCCGCACCGTGGGCAGGTTCAGCACCAGCAGCACCGCAATGCAGATCAGCGCCGGAATCCACAACGGCAGCTCCGGCCACCAGTACGCGACATAACCGGCGATCGCGACCACGTCGGCGATACCGGTGACGACCCAGCAGAACCAGTAGGTCCATCCGGTGAAGAACCCCGCCCACGGCCCGAGCAGATCACCGGCGAAATCGCTGAACGATTTGTACTCCGAGTTCGACAGCAGCAACTCGCCCATCGCCCGCATGACGAAGAACAGGAAGAAGCCGATGATCATGTAGACGAGGATCACCGAGGGCCCGGCCAGCGAAATCGTCTTACCCGAACCCATGAACAGGCCGGTACCGATGGCGCCGCCGATCGCGATCAGCTGGATGTGCCGGTTGGCAAGCTGTCGGCTCAGGTGGCCTTGGCCGCCACCGTCTCGCCCCTCGTCCCCCGAACCTGCGCCTTTCTGCAGCACGGCCATAGATCTCCCTCCGAAAACGAGCGCGTAGCGTCCCATTCGACCATCACGGTGCTCGGCGGCGATCGGCGGACCTGATGTTCACCCGGATCGATCCGCTAGCCGCCCGCTCGGCGCCCGGGCCGCCAGGCGGGGTCACGCCCGATGAAGGCCATGAGCTCATCCTGCGCCGAGACACCGTCGGCGACCGGGACGCGGCTACCGAAATGTCCGCTGTCGCGCAGCATCTGCTCGATCGGTTCCATGGCGGCCAGTGCGGTACGGCACCGCTGCTCACCGAGATCGGGTTCACGACCGAGCGCTTTGGCGAGGTCCCAGGAGTGCATCCAGATATCGGCGGTGTAGAACTCATCGATCGCCTCGTCCACCGGCTTGTCACCGGTATGCGGATCGCTGTGCATACGCCCGCCGGGCTCGTCGAGGATGGCCTGGATGTCGGCGGTGTGCTGATTCCAGGCGGAGACCGGGTCGGCGTCGACGTCCAGCGCCTCGAGTTCGATCCCGGCGCCACGCAGGAAACCGCGCGACCACTCGACGAGGTGTTTCACGATGTCGAGTGCTGTCCACTCCGCGACCGGGCTCGGACGTGCCCAGTCGCCTGCCGAGGCGGATACGACCAGTTCGGTGAAGCGAGCGGCGTCGTAGGCGTGCCGCTGGGCCGGGCTGCTGGGCGCAGCCATCGCGGCAGACGGCGTCGCATGCTGTTCGTCGGCTGCCGGTGCGTCGCCTTCGTGTTCGGAACTGGTCATGATTCCTCCAAGTGGTTTCGTCCCGATTCGCTTGGTCGGGCGGACCCTCGATCAATCACCTCCGGCAAATGCGAACATATGTTCGAATGTCGGAGTAGGCTGTCGGCATGCCGACACCACTGCAAGGATCGCTGCTCGACGGGTTCGGAGAGATCGAACTGGAGCCGTTGACCGGGGTGCATCGCAGGCAGCTCGACGATGGGGCATGGGTGGATCTGCGACCGGGCTGGTTGCGCGGTGCCGACGAGTTGTTCGAACGGTTGGCGGGAGAGGTCCCGTGGTGCGCCGAGCGTCGGCCGATGTACGACCGCATCGTGGACGTGCCACGACTGCTGTCCTTCTACGGCGAATCCGATTCACTGCCGGATCCGATTCTGGACCGCGCCCGCGACGCGCTCACCGAGCACTACCGACCGGAGCTCGGCGAGCCATTTCGTACCGCAGGCCTGTGCTACTACCGCGACGGGCGCGACAGCGTGGCGTGGCATGGTGACACCATAGGACGCGGAGCCACGCACGACACCATGGTGGCGATTCTGACTCTGGGCGCGCCGCGGCCGCTGCTACTCAGGCACCGCTCGGGCGGCAGCGCACTGCGCTTCCATCCCGGCCACGGCGACCTCTTCGTCATGGGTGGCTCATGCCAGCGCACCTGGGAGCACGCCGTTCCCAAGACCCGTAAAGCAGTCGGCCCGCGCATCAGCATCCAATTCCGCCCACGCGGCGTGCGCTAAGGGTCGGCTCGCGGGAGGTCCCACACGGGCGATCCGCCGAATCTCTGCGGAGCGGATCCGGACCTGCCGCTGGAGCGTCCCCGGATCAGCGCACGCGCTTGGTGAGCACGGTCAGCTCCGGGGGCACCGGCACGATCGAACGTGGCGGCGGCCACAGCGGAGTGTCGGACCCCACCGCTACATTTGGCGCATGAATGATCCTGGGGCGGGGGTGCTGGCGGTGATGCCGCTGCACACGATCAGCGATGTGTACGGCGAAGAGGGCCTGCGCGGACGGTTCCGGCTCGAAACAGCGGAGTCACCCGATGCCGAACGGCTCACCGCGGCGCTCGAGCTGGCCACCGAACTACACCGCGACGATCGGTACGGTCGCGAGCCGTATATCAATCACCTACTGCGCGTGGCGATCCGAATCGCCAGCCATTACGAGGTGCGCGACGCCGAGGTGGTGATCGCGGGCCTGCTGCACGACGCGGTAGAAGACCATGCCACGGAGCTGGCCGGCGCCCGCCCCGAACCGGGGACTGCCGGTGCGTTGGCTGAGCTGGCCGACCGCTTCGGTGAGCGGGTCGCGGATATCGTTGCGGCGGTGACGACCCCGGCGCCAGACCCCACCCGCGACCGGCACGAGCAATACCGCGAGCATGTCACCACCGAGCTCGAGCGCGCACCCTGGGCACGGGTGGTGAAACTGTCGGACTTCACCGACAACGGCGTGGGCATCCTGTATGCCACAGGGCCCGTCCTGCACAAACTCGCCGCCAAATACCGGCCGCTCACCGACGTCTACCGTGATCTGGTGCTCCGTGCGGACACCCCGCTCGCCGAGCACGTCAAGGTGCATATCCTCGAGCAGCTGGACTTGGCCGACCAACGATTCGACGCCATCCTGGCGCCGCACTGAAAAGTCGGCCGAACTCGCGGCACCCCCGTGGACCCGGCATCCGAGCGGCCGCGACACCCACCGTGGCTGTGCACCCCGCCCGTTCACAGGGTCCCGCCGCGCTTCACGAGGTCCGCAGCACCGATTCCATCAGGGCACGGACCGCCGACAGCACCCGATCGGTGTCGCCGGACCGGACCAGGTCGGGCACGGTCTGCCCGGCCAGACTGTCCAGCAGGAGCCGTCCGACGATCTCGGCATCGAGGTCGGGACGAGCCTCCCGCAGCAATGCGGTGATGTGCTCAAACCAGAACTGGTGGAACTCGGCGGTTCTCGGGTGCGGCGGCTCCGTCCGGTAGACGGCCATCAGCTCGAGATTGTCGATCACCAGCCACGCCATCGCCTCGAAGAACGCGACGAGCCGCTCCCCCGCCGGCGCGCCCGGCCCTAGTGGCGGCGGACCATCTTTGACCGCCCCCATCAGGGTCAGCGCACTTTCGGCCACCATCTCGTGCAACAGCCCGGCTCGGTTCCCGAAGCGATGGAAGATGGTCCCTTTCCCGACGCCTGCGGCCGCGGCGACCCGATCCATCGTGATCGCCTCGGCACCGTGCTCGGCGAGCAGGGCGGCGGTCGCTTCTAGGATCGCGCGCCGGTTGCGCGCGGCATCCGCGCGTTCCTTCGGACGGCGGTCGGTCATCGCACCACTTTCATTGACAAGTTGACCGGCGGTCCATATCGTTGGCAACGATAATTTGACCGTCAGTCAACTTATGGAGTTCTGATGCAGGCAATCGTAATGACGAGCGTGGGCGGGCCGGAGGTGCTGGTCGCTCGCGAGGTTCCCGCGCCGCGGCCGGAAGCCGGCGAGATCATGATCCGCACCGAGGCCATTCCCGTGCTTTACCCCGAAACCCTCTTGCGCTCAGGAATTTTCCCCATGGCCGCAGAACCGCCCGTGGTCTTCGGATTCCAGGCGGCGGGCGAGGTGACCGAAGTGGGCGCCGGGGTCGATCCGAGCCTGGTTGGCCGCCGGATGATGGTGAACACGTTGGGCGCCGGGGCCTATGCCGAGTTCGTCTGCGCTCCCGTCGATGCGGCCGTTCCCATTCCCGACGGAGTCTCCGCCGACGATGCTGCGGCGGCGGTCATGAGCGGTTCGGTGGCGATCGCACTGCTCGAGGCCGCCGAGCTCACCGGAACCGAGACGGTGCTGGTCGAGGCCGGGGCAACGGGCGTCGGCAGTTTCCTGGTCCAGCTGGCCAAGGAGTTCGGCGCGGCGCGTGTGATCGCGACCGCGGGCCGGGCGACCAAGATCGAACGGGCCCGCGAGTTGGGAGCCGACGAGGTGGTCGATCATCGGGAAGCGCAGTGGACTACTGCCTTGCGTGAGCAGCTGGACGGCGCCACTGTCGATGTCGTCTTCGATTCCCTCGGCGGGACGTCCGCACTCGACCTACTCGACACGATGACCCCCGGGCGCGGCCGAATACTCAGCTACGGCTGGTTGTCCGGTGCGTCGGCACAGGTGTCGGCGGCCGACCTGATCCCCCGTGGGCTCACCCTCATCGGCTGCGCAGGACCGGCCTGGCTGGAGCGGGTAGCCGGGCGCCGCGCCGACATTCTGCGACGTGTCCCGTCACTGGCACCGGCCGTCGAGAAGACGCTGCCGCTCGAGCAGGCGGGCAAGGCCCATGAGCTGGTCGAATCGCGCGCGCCGCTCGGCAAGATCATCCTGCGGCCCGGCGCAGATCGATAGACCAGCGCGGATCAGCTGCCGCCGCCGCGGCCGCTGCGCGACACGCCTGAGCCGGTCGTCAGTGCCGCTCAGCGCTCCAGCAGGAAGAAGTACGGCTCGGCCAGGCCACGCATATCCATCACGCCGAGCAGAGCGTCTTCGTCGAGGCGGCGGAAGTGGTCGATGATCGGCAGATGGTCATAGACCATGGCCGCACTGACGACGCCGCGATAGTCGATATCGCGCAGCCGGGCGGTCGGCTTCTTGGTGCGCAGCGCAGGCGAGAGGATCCGCAGATTGTTGCGCACCGGACGCAGCCAGGTGGCCGGGAAGCGACCGGCAAGCCCCAATGGGGCACGGCGCGGATCGACCGCGAAAATCGAACCGTTCTCATCGGAGAACAGCAGGGGGTGCACCGCGTCCGGGCTGTCGAATTGTTTCCCGTACCAGCCGGATTCGACGAGCACGCCGGCCCATGGATGTCCGGTATCCACCTCGCTGCCGCGCCAGCGCCCGGTGGTCACCTCGGCTACACGAGCGGCGGGCAGATCGTCGAACACCGCCCACGCCTGCTCCGGCGTGCAGCGTCCGCTCAGTACCGTGCGCTGATTCTCGGTCATCGCCCGACTCCTCACCGTGGAAATGTTGCGAGAGAAATTCTATCTGTCTCTCACTGTGGCGGGCATCCGGGCGGTACCGACAACCGAATTGACCTCGAGTGCGGTTGAGGATGCAGGATCGACGCCGAGACCGAGGACCGACCTTCCCGGTCGTCTCCTCATTCTCGAGTTGGGCCGTTCACGGCTCCTGCTCGCGCTCTCGCCGGGTTCCAGTACACCCACCCGGCGGGAGCGCGGACATGGTCGGCGGACCTGGCTCGTGCCAACGTTCATCATCTGCGAGCTGGGAGCGTGCTGCGCCTCAGTCCTCGGCCTGCGTTGTTCGGACGCTCGCCGCTATCCTGACCGCGCGGCGACTTCCCGCGCACCGGCCATCGAATCCGATTGTCCGGCAGCGGTTCACGTGAGCAGAACCACAGGACCGACGCGGTAACGGGCCGGATTCCGCCTAGCCGCACGCCCTGCCGCCGATAGGGTTGGGCAATGCGGACCGTAGTCGAACCCCACGTCGATGCCGCCAACCGACTCACTCGTCGCTGGTGCGAAGTAGCCGGTAATGAGGATTTCGTCGTGTCGGGGGCCGGATTGTGGCCCCTGCTGGGTCTGCTCGCCTCCGCCGCTCGGAACCCTGCGCGTATGGAATTGGAGGCTGCGGTTGGAATCCCCGCCGACGCAGCGCATTCGGCGGCCCTGCGGCTGATCGATACGATGCGATACTCACGTCACCTGTCCGCGGCGCTCGGGGTTTGGGTGAAACGCACGCTCCCGCTCAACAGCGACTGGCTGAGCAGCCTTCCCCGTGGCACGGTCGACCTGATCACCGACCAGGCCGCACTCGACGCATGGGCGGGCGAGAGTACCGAGGGGCTGATCAAGGAATTCCCGCTGCAGCTGACACGGGATACGGTGCTCGTGCTCGCGACTGCACTCGTCGCGCGAACCAGTTGGCGCGAGGTGTTCTACGAGACAACAATGACCCCGGCATCAGGTCCCTGGCAGGACAAGACCGTCCCCGCTTTGTCCCGAACCACCGGCACGGCGTGGTGCGCGACGCTGCTCGAGGGGCCGAGCCCGGTGACGCGCATCATCGTCGAGGGCACGGGCGACGTCGACGTACATCTGTTGCAGGGCGCCGGTACAGCTGCCGATGTGCTGACCACCGGCCTCAACGCACTCACCGAGGGCCTCGACGTGCGTCCAGCCCTCGCTGTCGGTACGAACGGTCCAGGCCTGACTGTGCGCGAGGAGATTTCGCTGCAGGAACGGGATCAGCTGCATCTCACACTGCCGCCGTTCGCGGTGCGGTCGAAGCATGATCTGTGCAGTCCGACCTTGGCCGCACTCTTCGGCCTGACAACGGCGAGAACAAACGGCGATCACTTCCCGGGAATCTCACCGGCACCCCTGTCGGTCGAGCAAGGCGCACAAGATGTCCTCGCCCGTTTCACGCGCGAGGGGTTCGAGGCCGCCGCAGTCACCGCGATCAGCCTCGACGTCCGCGGCATGCCGCCACCGCCGACCGAACATCGCATCAAGGTCTATACCGCGACCTTCGACCGCCCGTTCGGCTTCCTCGCCGTCCATCGCCCCACAGGTCTCGCCATCGTCGCTGGTTGGATCGCCTCCCGGCCACCTGAACCGCCGGCGCCTACCAAGCACGAACAGCGTGCCGTCCAACGTCCTGTCGACTTCGACTCCCACCACCCCCGGCCGGTTCCGCACCCGGGCCCGGTACCGGCATGGCCGCCGAGCCCGATACCAGCACCGCACCCCCATCAGCAGACGCCTCGCCGGTACCCGACGCCCCCACCACCGCCACCTCCGCTGCCCCCTGACATACCTGCGCCACCATGGCAGCGCGACTGGGCTCCGCCCGCTCCGTCGCCGCGCAGCCCCGGAACACCCGCCGATCGACAACAAAACCCGACCCCGCAACCACACCGGCAGGATCCGCCGCCCCCGCTGCCCTCATGGTCGCAGGAGCCCTGATCGCGGGATCGCTCGCTCGGCGAGATGCCCTGGATATGACGCGGTCCCGGCCGCGAACTACGTCGCGACCGGGACCGTGGTCTGGTATCCACCGGCAACCTCAGCCGGTGATCTCCCATTCGTACACCGTGACCTCAGACGCGCCGGTGGTGTGCACCGGATCGGTGAACACGATCTCGCGTGCCTGGTCCAGCGATTCGGCCAGCACTATGTAGGCGCCGCCGGTGCCGTCGGTGAATCGGCCGGTCTCTTGCAGCATGCCCTTGTCGCGCAGTTCGGCGAGGAACTGCTTGTGCGGTTCGACGACGGCAGGGTCGAAGCTGGGCGTGCGCATGACCATGACCAGGTATTTGTGCATCACTGCTCCGGGTCGGGGCGCGGCGCGCGGGTGGCCGCGGCGGCGGCGCGCACCTGCGGCGCCACCAGCACCACCTGGCCGAGCACGCCGTTCACGAATGACGGCGAGTCGTCGGTGGACAGCTCCTTGGCCAGTTCCACCGCCTCATCGACCGCCACCACCGGGGGCACGTCGTTGGCGTGGAACAGCTCCCATACCGCGATCCGCAGGATGGCACGGTCCACGGCGGGCAGCCGCGACAGCGTCCAGTCCTGCAGATAGGACTCGATGGTGCCATCGACCCGGTCCAGATCGTCGGCGACGCCCTCGACCAAGGTGCGGGTGTAGGCATGCACCGGCGCGACCGCCTGGTCACTGGCCGACAGTTCGATCCGCTCGTCGATCAGATCGGCGGGGTCGATATCGCGGGCCTCCGCTTCGAACAGCAGATCCACCGCGCGACGCCGCGCCTTGTGGCGTGCGCCGAGCTTCTTGAATGCGGGTTTCTTCTCCGCGGGCTGGTCCGCCATCCGGCGTCAGGAGTTGACGCGGCTGATGTAGCTGCCGTCGCGGGTGTCGATCTTCAGCTTGTCACCCACATTGATGAACAGCGGGACCTGCACCTCGGCACCGGTCTCGATGGTGGCGGGCTTGGTGCCCGCGCTGGAGCGATCGCCCTGCAGGCCCGGCTCGGTGTGGGTGACCGCGACCTCGATGGAGACAGGGAGCTCGATGAACAGTGCCTCGCCCTCGTACATGGCGATCTGGACGCCCATGTTCTCCAGCAGGAAGCCACCGGCCTTGCCGACGGTGGCCTCACCCAGGTGGATCTGGTCGTAGGTCTCGCCATCCATGAAGATGTAGTCCGAGCCGTCGTGATACAGGTAGGTCATATCGCGACGGTCGACGGTCGCGGTTTCGACCTTCACGCCAGCGTTGAACGTCTTGTCGACGACCTTGCCGGAGACAACGTTCTTCAGCTTGGTCCGCACGAACGCGGGGCCCTTGCCCGGCTTGACGTGCTGGAATTCGACGATCTGCTGGAGCTGATTGTCGATCTTCAGCACGAGGCCGTTCTTGAAGTCGCTGGTGTCCGCCACTGTCTTCGGATCTCCTCGGTTCTCGGCGACCGGCGTCACTCGACGACGGTCAGGTCTTTGCTGGTGCGGGTGAGCAGTTCAGGGCCCCCTTCGCGCACCACGAGCGTGTCCTCGATCCGGACCCCGCCGCGGCCGGGAAAGTACACACCTGGTTCGACGGTCACCGCCACGCCAGACAGCAGTGTACCCGTGCCCGCTTTCGCGATTCCGGGTGCTTCGTGGATACGCAGTCCCACGCCGTGTCCGAGCCCGTGCACGAACAGCGCGCCGTGGCCTGCGGCGTCGATCACCGCGCGGGCCGCGGCGTCCACGTCGGCGACCGGCACACCCGGCCGCAACGCTTCCCGGCCTGCCCGCTGCGATTCCTTGACCAGCGCGTAGACCTCGCGCTGCCAGTCGGTCGGCGGACCGAGCACCAGGGTGCGGGTCATATCGGAGTGGTAACCACCGACGACGGCACCGAAGTCGAGCTTGACGAAATCGCCGGTGGCGAGCACGGCATCGGTCGGACGGTGATGCGGGACAGCCGAATTCGCGCCGGCGGCGACGATGGTCTCGAAGGCGACGGCGTCACCGCCGTGTTCGAACATCGCCCATTCCAGATCGCGGGCGACTTGACGTTCGGTGCGCCCGGGGCGCAGGGCGCCCCGTTCGAGCAGGGTGGCCAGGGCTGCGTCACCGACCGCGCATGCCGCGCGCAGCCGATCCACCTCGTAGGCGTCCTTGATGGTGCGCAGCTGCTCCACGAGTGCCGGAGTGGCGACCAGCTCGAGGCCGGTGCCGAGTTCCTCGAAGCCGCGATGCTCATCGACGGTGACCACGTGGCTTTCGTAGCCGACCCGGCCGACCTGCCACTCCCCCGCCAGTTCCACCACTCGACGGGTGCTGGCACGCACGATTTCGGCGCGCAGATCCGGCACCTGTTCGGCGACCTGCGTGCGGTATCTGCCGTCGGTCCCGATGACGGTGTGATCCTCGGCGCCGTGGGAGTCCCACGACGACACAAGCAGCGCGGCGTTCGAACCGGTGAAGCCGGTCAGATACCTGATGTTGATCAGGTCGGTGACCAGTAATCCGTCGATCTCGTTCTCCACCAGCAGACTCCGCAGCGCGCCGCGACGGGCCGCGTAGTCGGGCCGCAGCCCCGCAGCATCAGCAGACATGGATCAAAACTACCGCCGTCATGGGGCAGGCCCGACATTCGAACACAGTTTGGGAGTACACTCCGATTTAATAGTTCACTCTCAAATAGGTGGTGTCTCCTATGTCAGTGCTGCTCTATCGGCTCGGGGTCTCGTGCTTTCGCCGCCGCGGCGCGGTCGTTGTGCTGTGGCTCGCGGTGCTCGCAGGGGCGATCGCGGGCGCGGCCGTGCTGTCCGGGCCGACGTCGGATTCGTTCACGGTGCCCGGCACCGAATCGCAGCGGGCGATCGATGTGATGACGCAACGGTTCCCCGACGTCGCCGCGAACGGCGCGGTGGCGCGCGTGGTGCTGGTCGCGCCCGAGGGCACCCGGCTCGGCGATGCGTCGCAAGCAGTGGAACAGGTTCGCGACCAGCTCGGCGCCGGCCCGCACGTTGCGCAGGTGAGCGAACTCGGCGAGGGCGCGATCGCACCGGACGGGCGGACCGGCCTGCTGGAGGTGTCCTATCGCGTCGGCAGGGAAGAACTCTCGGACGCCGATCGCGACGCCGTCGCCGATGCGCTCACCACGGCGCGCCAGGCCGGATTGGCCGCCGAGGCCGGCGGAGACGCGGCGGCGGCCCCCGACGAGGGTGCGGGTGAGGCCATCGGTGTCCTGGTCGCCGCTGTGGTTCTGCTGATCACCCTCGGATCACTGCTCGCGGCCGGATTGCCACTGGTAGTGGCTTCCGCAGCGCTCACCGTCGGGCTGGCGGGAATCACCGCGGCCAGCGGATTCACGGATCTGAATACCGATACCTCGGCGCTGGCGTTGATGCTGGGGATCGCCGTCGCGATCGACTACTCGCTGTTCATCATCCTGCGCTACCGCCAGCTCGCGGCGGCCGGATACGACCGGCCGGAGGCGGCGGGCCAGGCGGTCGGCCGGGCCGGGGCCGCGGTGTTGTTCGCGGGGCTCACCGTGATCATCGCGCTGGCCGGTTTGTCGGTGGTCGGGATTCCCGCACTCACCCAGGTCGGTGTTGCCGCGGCGTTCACCGTCGCCATGGCGGTGCTCGCGGCGTTGACGCTGCTGCCCGCGCTGATGGGCTTGGCCGGTGAGCGGCTGGTGCGGGTCCGCAGGCCACAGCGGGTCGCGGTTGCGGCGCGGGTGCCGATGGGCAGGCGATGGGCGGGATTCGTCGTCACGCATCGTCTAGCGGTATTGCTCGGCGCGACAACGGTTCTGCTGCTCGCCGCGATCCCAGTACTCGGACTTCGGCTCGGCTTCCCCGATGACGGCACCGCGCCGGCGGACACCACCCAGCGCAAGGCATACGACCTGATCGCCGACGGATTCGGTCCGGGAGTCAACGGCCCGCTCACTGTTGTCGTCGACGCGGGTGCCGAGGGTGACGCCGCGACGGCGGCGGCCAGGGTGCGCGCGATCATCGACAGCCTCGAGGGCGTCGCGGCGGTCGCACCACCGGTCTTCGACTCCTCCGGCGGCACTGCGCTGCTGGCGGTCGTCCCTGAACACGGGCCGACCGACGCCGGCACCGAGGATGCCCTCGACGCCATCCGCACCGAGGCCGGAGGCGCCGCGCTGCCGGGTGACGCCAGAGTGATGGTCACCGGTCAGACCGCGATCGATATCGATTCCTCGGCGAAACTGCGCGCTGCCCTCCTGCCCTACCTCGCTCTGGTCGGCGGGCTGGCCTTTCTCCTGCTGATCCTGGTCTTCCGCTCGGTGTTGGTACCGCTGGTGGCCGCCGCGGGATTCCTGCTCAGCGTCGCCGCCACCTTCGGCATGGTGGTGGCGGTGTTCCAGTGGGGATGGCTCAACGATCTGCTCGGCGTGCATTCCTCCGGGCTCATCGTGAATCTGCTGCCGGTGGTGTTGATCGGCATGGTGTTCGGGCTGGCGATGGACTACCAGGTATTCCTGGTGACCCGGATGCGTGAAGAGCACCTGCGCGGGGAGAGCACCGACGTCGCGATCATCGACGGTTTCGCCGCGGGCGCTCGCGTGGTCACCGCCGCCGCGATCATCATGATCAGTGTTTTCGCCGGGTTCCTGTTCTCGGCGACGCCCATGGTGCAGTCCTTCGGATTCGCACTCGCGGCCGCGGTGCTCTTCGATGCGTTCCTGGTCAGGATGACGCTGGTCCCTGCGACGATGTCGCTGCTCGGCAAGTACGGGTGGTGGCTGCCGGGGTGGCTCGATCGTCTGCTGCCGGAGGTGGATGTGGAGGGCCGACGGCTCGACGACGGCGCCTCGGGCGAGCCCGCCACGTCACAGACCGCAGCACCTGGCGAGGTACCAACGGTGGCCGAGGTCGCTGTAGCAGAATCGAAGCAGGCGCATCCGCGGAGTTGATCACAGGAAGTTGAGGTACACGGTGAGGTCGTCGGTCCGAGATCAGCAATCCGGGGACGCCGGAAAGCCTTCCCTCGGGCCGTCAGCCGGCCGGGCGAAACCGGCGACCGGTGCGGCGAAACCAGCACGCGGGCTCCGCGAGCTCAAGAAGGCCAGAACGGCCGCGGCCATTCAGCGCCACGCCATGGATTTGTTCGAGGCCAACGGATACGACGCCACCACTGTGGAGGCTGTCGCGGCGGCGGCCGAGGTCGCCCCGAGCACCGTGTACCGCTATTTCGCCACCAAAGAAGATCTGGTCATCACCGACGAGTTCGACAACGTCTTCTTCACCGAACTCGCGGAGCAGCCCGCCGATTCGACCGTCGTGGAATCGTTGCGCGCTGCCCTGCACTCGGTGACCGCCTCGATGTCGCAAGCCGATATGGAGCTCGGCAGGAGACGTACCCGGCTCATGCTGACCGAACCGGGCCTGCGCGGCGCCACGCTGACCAACCTGATGACCATGGAGCGCGCGATCGCCGAGCAGATCACCCACCAGACCGGCCGCGCGGCCAACGATCCGGAGATCACCTGGTTCACCAGCGCTGTCGTGGGAATCGCGCTTGGCTTCATGCGCCGCTGGGTAGAGGATCCCGACCTCGAAGTAGTTCCGATCTTCGACGAGGCACTCGACCGGCTCGCCGCGGGGCTGTCTTTCTGATCGACGGACACCTCATTCGCATCAAGCGCCGGTCGCGTTGCCTCCGAAACTATGGGTGTTCACAGCAGAGGCGGCTGTCCACAACCCGGCCTGCGGGGGCATCACGCCGTCGGCCGGTACGTCACTGTCGATAGATGGAGATATTCGCGTTCCTCGTGCTCGGCGCGTGGTGTATCGCGTTGAGTATCAGCGACATCCGGTCACGTCGTCTCCCCGACCTGCTCACCGCGCCCGGGGCCGTCGTCATCCTCATCTTTGCGCTGGGTACGGGCCGGTTCGCCGCGGCTGCCTCGGGGGCGGCCCTGCTCACCGTTGTATATCTCGTGGTGCATCTGGTGTCGCCGGCGGCTTTCGGGGCCGGTGACGTCAAACTCGCCGTCGGGCTGGGTGCGGCGGCGGGCATGAGCGGCGGGCAGGCCTGGGCCTGGGCCGCGGTGGTGGCACCGGCGTTGACCGCGGTCGCGGGTCTCGCCGCGCTCTCGGGATCCGTCTGTGCCGACCCGTTGGTGTCCACATCAGCAAGGCGGTCGACCGGATCGGTCCGGAGTGCGACCCCGTGGCGGCGTGTGCGCGCACCGACGCGACCGATCGGCGCCGACCCGGTCATCGTGCCGCACGGCCCGTCGATGTGCGCGGCGACGCTGCTGGCGGTGGCGTTCGGGTGACCGCGCGGCAACCATTCCGCGCAGGCGAGGAGGGTGCCGCTGATCACGGCGGACCGGTTTCCCATCCGGGAGCGTCCACATGGGAAGATGGACGGCGTGCTGCGCTGGATAACTGCTGGAGAATCCCATGGTCCCGCTCTCGTCGCCATCGTCGAGGGCATGGTGGCCGGGGTCGAGGTGACGTCGGACGAGATCTCCGCACAGTTGGCGCGTCGACGCCTCGGGTACGGGCGCGGCGCCCGGATGAAGTTCGAGGCCGACAAGGTCACCATTGTCGGCGGTGTGCGCCACGGCCGCACCATGGGTGGCCCGGTCGCCATCGAGGTCGCCAACTCCGAATGGCCGAAGTGGACCACTGTCATGTCCGCCGATCCGGTTGATCCGGCCGAGCTCGCCGATCTGGCCCGCAATGCCCCGCTCACTCGCCCCCGTCCCGGTCACGCCGACTATTCGGGCATGCTCAAGTACGGCTTCGAGGACGCCCGTCCGGTTCTGGAGCGCGCCAGCGCCCGCGAGACCGCGGCCCGTGTCGCGGCAGGCACGGTGGCGCGTTCCTTCCTGCGCCAGGCCTTCGGGGTCGAGGTCGTCTCGCACGTGATCTCGATCGGCACCGCTGCCAACACCACCGGCCACACCCCGACCGCGGCCGATCTGGACGCGATCGACGCCAGCCCGGTGCGCGCCTTCGACGCCGACGCCGAAGCGGCCATGATCGCCGAGATCGAGGCAGCCAAAAAGGACGGCGACACTCTCGGTGGTGTGGTCGAGGTGGTCGTTGAGGGCCTTCCAGTCGGCCTCGGCTCGTTCACCAGCGGCGAGAACCGGCTCGACTCCCGATTGGCTGCCGCGCTCATGGGCATCCAGGCGATCAAGGGCGTCGAGGTGGGCGACGGTTTCGAGACCGCGCGGCGCCGCGGCAGCCAAGCGCACGACGAGATGCGGCCCGGCCCCGACGGTGTGCTGCGCTCGACCAACCACGCCGGAGGCCTCGAGGGCGGTATGACCAACGGCGAAGCACTGCGGGTGCGTGCTGCGATGAAGCCGATCTCCACGGTGCCGCGTGCGCTGTCGACGGTCGACATGAGCAGCGGCGAGGAGGCTGTGGCGATCCATCAGCGCTCCGATGTGTGCGCGGTACCCGCCGCGGGTGTGGTTGCCGAATCGATGGTGGCGCTGGTGATCGCGCAGGCGGCGCTGGAGAAGTTCGGCGGCGATTCGATTGCCGAGATCACCGACAACGTCACCAGCTACGTCAAGCGCATCAGCTCCCGTCCGCATGTGGCGCCGACCGACGCGGACAGTCGGGCGCGATGATCTCCCAGGCCGACCCGCGCGCTCCGCGCGTGGTGCTGGTCGGACCTCCCGGGGCAGGTAAATCGACGATCGGCCGCAAGCTCGCCCGCGAACTCGGGGTCGAGTTGTACGACACCGACGCAGGGATCGAACGCGAGACCGGGCGCAGCATCGCAGACATCTTCGCCACCGACGGCGAGGAGGAGTTCCGCAAGATCGAGGAGCGGGTGGTTCGCCGCGCGATTCTCGACGAACCGGGCGTGGTGTCGCTCGGTGGCGGCGCGGTGCTCTCGGAGAACACAAGGGCCCTGCTGCGCGACCGCACCGTGGTGTACCTGGAAATCAGTGTGGCCGAAGGACTTCGGCGCACCGGGACGAGCAATGCCCGTCCACTGCTCAACGGTACCGATCCCGGCGCCAAATACCGCGAGCTGATGCGCCGCCGCCGTCCGCTCTATCGGGAGGTCGCGACCGTTCGGGTGCGCACCGATGGGCGCAGCCCCGGCCGAGTGGTGAAGATGATCCTTGGCAAGCTGGCGCTGGAATCGGTGCGACCGGCCGCAGCCGACACCGCGGAGCCACAGAACCGGGTGCCGCGCGCCACCACACCGCAGGGCAGCAGCAGATCCAGGGCCCGCCGCCGATCTCGAGCACGGGCAGCGGCCCGCAAAGCCGCGCAGGCAGCCGCAAACGGACAGAACGGGACAACCGAGCAGTCCGGCACGGTCACCACCGGGCAGTCCGGCACCACTACCGGGCAGTCGGGCACGGCTGCCACCGGCCAGAACGCAACCGCCGCGAACACCTCCTCGAGCGGTCGATCACGCCGCGCCAGGGCTCGCCGGGCTCGCGCACGCGCACGCACACAACAAGAACGCACAGAATCGGAGCAGAGCACGTGACAGAGCCGAGTCGCATCCAGGTCCGCACCGCCGACCCGTATCCGGTGATCATCGGCCGCGGTTTGCTCGGCGAGCTCGTCGAGTCGGTCACCGGCAGTGGTTCCGGCGTGCGCACGGTCGCGATCTTCCATCAGCCGCCGCTGGCCGAAACGGCCGAGGTGGTGCGTAAGGCGCTGGCCGACACCGGGATCGACGCACACCGCATCGAGATCCCCGACGCCGAAGCCGGTAAAGAACTGGCCGTGGCCGGTTTCTGCTGGGAAGTGCTCGGCCGGATCGGGCTGACCCGCAACGACGTCGTCGTCAGTCTCGGTGGCGGCGCCGCCACCGACCTCGCCGGGTTCGTGGCCGCCACCTGGATGCGCGGGGTGAAGATCGTGCATGTGCCGACCACCCTGCTCGCCATGGTGGATGCCGCCGTCGGCGGAAAGACCGGCATCAACACCGAAGCAGGCAAGAACCTGGTCGGCTGCTTCCACGAGCCTGCCGCGGTCCTCGTCGATCTGGCCACTCTGGAAACGGTGCCGCACAACGAAATCGTCGCGGGCATGGCCGAGATCATCAAGGCCGGTTTCATCGCCGATCCGGTGATCCTGGAGCTGATCGAAGCCGATCCGAAGGCCGCGCTCGACCCCACCGGCGAGGTGCTGCCGGAACTGATCCGCCGCGCGATCGCGGTCAAGGCGGAGGTGGTGGCCGCCGATCTCAAGGAGGCGGCGCTGCGCGAAATCCTCAACTACGGACACACTCTCGGCCACGCGATCGAGCGCAGGGAACGGTACCGCTGGCGTCACGGCGCCGCCGTCTCGGTGGGCCTGGTGTTCGCCGCCGAACTCGGCCGTCTGGCCGGGCGACTCGACGACGCCACCGCCGACCGGCACCGCACGGTCCTGGACAGCGTCGGCCTGCCCACCACCTACGATGCGGACGCCCTTCCGCAGTTGCTCGAGTCGATGCAGACCGATAAGAAGACCCGTTCCGGCGTCCTGCGTTTCGTGGTCCTCGACGGTCTGGCCAAGCCCGGCCGCCTCGAAGGACCCGATCCCACGCTGCTCGCCGCTGCGTACTCGGCGATCGCCCGTGACGCCGAACCGGGCGCGGGCGGCGCAATCCTGCTGTAGAGCGATGCTCCCGGGCGCGCCCGGGAGCATCCATTCAGGACGCGGCGGCTATCGGCTGGTGGGACCCGGCCGGAGCCGCACCGTTCTTGCGTCCGGCAGCCCGGCGCCCGATCGCGATACCGGCCAAGGCCGGGATGAAGATCAGCAGGACGATGAACGACGCGCCCGCGGTCATTTCGAACAGCAGGCCGTTGTCGCCGAGGTCGACGTTGGGCACCATGTCCAGGATCGACGACACCAGACCGCTGCCAAGACCGCCTGCTACCGCGGCCTTCAGCCACAGGATCGTCAGATCGGAGCTGCCTTCGCCCTCGGAGTGAGCGGCCCGGTCACGGCGACCGTCGAGGAAGCCCCATCCGGCCACCGCGCCGATGATCACCACCAAGCAGAGCAGCCGCATCCACGCGCCCTGCGTCGGCCAGTTCACCATGCCGAACCCCAGCAGGACCCGCAGGGCTACGACCAGCGCACCGAGCACTGTGGCCCGCAACACCCAAGCTGTCATGCCGAACACCATAACCCTCAACCCCTCCGCGCAAAACTAGAACCCGTTACAGAGTTGCTCGCGTCGCCGTCAGCGGCCATCACCGCCAGTTCACTGCGGCGTTTCCCAGCCGTGGCGAAGCAGTCGCACCACTGGTAAAGACTTTTTGGTCGGTTCTCGACGATGGAGGCGAAGACGCGGATGGTTCTCGATCTCGGTGTGGAGCCGATCTATCGACACGGCGAGTATCCGGATGAGAACGGCCGATTCGGCGCCTTTGGCGGACGCTATGTTCCCGAAGGCCTCATGCCTGCGCTGCTCGCACTAGAGCAGGAGTATAAGGCCGCACGCTCCGATCCCGCGTTCACCGACCGGCTCGCCACCTTGCTACACGAGCGGGTGGGACGCCCGACGCGATTGCATCAAGTCCCCCGCTTCGCCGCGAGCCTCGGCGTGCCGGGGCTGACGGTGTATCTCAAACGCGAGGATATGGCGCACACCGGCTCGCACAAGATCAACAACGCGGTGGGACAGGCACTACTGGCGGCCCGCATGGGCAAGACGAGGATCGTGGCCGAGACGGGCGCAGGGCAGCACGGCGTCGCGGTGGCCACCGTGTGCTCGATGCTCGGCCTGGAGTGCGTGATCTACATGGGCGGCGAGGATATCCGCCGCCAGCCCGCCACGGTGGCCCGGATGACGCTGCTCGGCGCCGAGGTGCGGGCCGTCGAGACCGGCAGCCGCCGGGTCAAGGACGCCATCAGCGCGTCGGTCCGCGAGTGGGTGACCAGTCTCCCCAGCACCCATTTGCTGCTCGGTACCGTGGTCGGTCCCGCGCCCTACCCGCGCATAGTACGGGATTTCCAGACGGTGATCGGCGCCGAAACTCGCGCGGACATCCTTCGGGCCGAAGGCAGGCTGCCCGACCTCGTGCTGGCCTGTGTCGGTGGTGGCAGCAATGCCCTCGGGCTGTTTCATCCGTTCGCGGCCGATCCCGAGGTGGAACTGGTCGGCGTCGAGGCGGCGGGACGTGGCGTGTCCAGCGGCGAGCACGCCGCCACCTTGACTGCGGGCAGCCGCGGCGAGATGGACGGCACGTTCAGCTATCTGTTGCAGGACACAGACGGCCAGATCATTCGCACTCACAGCATCGCCGCCGGTCTCGACTATCCCGGCGTCGGCCCCGAACTCAGCTACCTGCGCGATGCCGGCCGGGCGAGCGTCCGTACCGCCACCGATGCCGACGCACTGCGTGGCCTGAAGGCGCTCAGCCATACGGAGGGCGTGCTCGCGGCCCTCGAATCCGCGCATGCCGTTGGTCACCTGATGGAGCGCGCCGAGCGTGACGAGCTGGCGCCGGGCGCGCTGGTCGTGCTGTGCCTGTCGGGAACCGGCGACAAAGACCTGGCTATCGCGTCCGAACGGCTCGGTGTGGGCCGCTGAGGACGGTTCAGCGAATCGGGTCGAGCGCCGCGGCCATTTCCGCGCGCGGGGCCGGGCGCCCGGTGAACTGTTCGACCTGCCCGTAGGCCTGGTTGATCAGCATGTCGAGTCCGCTGACCACGATGTGGCCCGCGCGGGCCACGGCCTCGGCCAGCGGGGTCGGCCACGGGTTGTAGATCGCGTCGAGCACCACCGGTGCGGCGGCGACCGCATCGGCCACGGCGCTCGCGGCCGACGGCGGGACGGTACTCACCGCGGCGCCCGACCGCGCGGCGGCACCACCCACCGCGCCGGGGTCGAAGCCGATCACGGTGGCCTTCAGTCCCAGCCGATGCGCGAGATCCACCGCACTCGAGGCTCTCCCGGCATCGCGGGCCACGATCGTCACTGCCTCGGCACCCAGCTCGGCAAGGGCGAGTAGCGCCGGACGTGCCGTGCCGCCCGCACCGAGCACCAGCGCTTCCGACAGCGAGTCGACGCCACCGCCGCGTAGCGCCCCGAGGACGCCGTCGACATCGGTGCAGTCGGCACGCCAGCCGCCGTCGATACGGACCAGGGTATTGGCCGAGCCGACCAGTTCCGCGCGCTCGGTGCGCTCGGTCGCGTACGCCAGCGCGGCCTCCTTGCCCGGCATCGTGACCGACAGCCCCACCCATTCGGGGCCGAGTCCGTCGACCAGGCCCGGTAGGTGCTCGGCCGTGCATTCGATGCGCTCGTAGGTCCACGGCAACCCGAGCGCCCGATACGCCGCCAGATGCAGTTGCGGCGACCGCGAATGCGCGATCGGGCTACCGAGCACCGCGGCCTTGCGCACCTCGGCGCTGGAGAACTCAGCGCCCACTGTCGAGGATCCCGCTTTCCATGGCGCGGTCGATATTGCGCAGATGTTCCGAATAGCTCTGCGTGAACAAGGTGGTGCCCTGCTGATCGATCGTCACGAAGTACAGCCACGGCCCGGGTTCGGGCTGTTCCACCGCGCGCAACGCCTCCGCCGACGGCGAGGAAATGGGTGTGGCGGGCAGCCCGGACATGGCGTAGGTGTTCCACGGTGTGACCCGCGCCCGGTCGGAGTCGGTGGTGGCGAGCTCGGTGGTGTCGAGGGAGTAGTTCACGGTGGAGTCGAATTGCAGTGGCTGATCGACCTTCAGCCGGTTCACGATCACTCGCGCGACCTTGCCCATGTCCTGCGGCAGCGCTTCACGTTCGACCAGCGAGGCAGCGATCAGCGACTCGTAGGGCGTCAGGCCGGTCTCACCGCCGGACTGCAGCAGACCGGTGGATTCGTAGAGTGCGGCGCTCGCGCTGACGAGTTCCTTCAGAATTTGATCCGGTGTTCCGCTCGGATCGAAATCCAAGCTTCCCGCGGCGATCAGGCCTTCGAGCTGACGTGCACGGTCGGGGACCTGGCGCACCGACTCCATCGCCCATTCCGGCACGCCGAGCGCAGCCAGATCCATACCGGCACCCGCGGCCGCCAGCTGCTCGTAGGTGACGCACTTGCGCTCGGGTTCGGCACCGACGCAGCTGGCCTCGGAGATCTTGGTGTAGATGCCTTCATGGCGTGCGCCGGTGTTCACATCGTGTTGGTCGTGCAGCTGCCTGCCTTCGGAGATGACCAGATTGCCGACGCGCGACTCCGGCTTCACCAGCGCCGTCACCGCGTCGGCGGCCGGGCTGCGACTCGGGATCGCGTAATACCCGGGCTGCACCGAATTCATGTTCGTATTCCGCACGGCGGCCTCGTAGAAGGCGGCGCTGCTGGCGACGACACCCTTGTCCGCCATCGAGTCGGCGATCTGCAACGCGGTCTCGCCCTCGTGCACTCGCACGATCACCGGTGGTCCCGCCGGACCAGCGAAATCCTCGGCGGGGGCGTAGCCGTCCATGAGCTTCATGCCGGCGAACCCGGCGGCTCCGATGAAGAGCACCGCGAATACGCCCGCAATGAGCAGCATGGACCGGCGGCGACGTTTGCGTTCGGCGGCCTTGCGTGAGGCGACCCGGGTACGCTTGCCGCGTGATCCGGGACGTTGCCGCCCGCCGCGCCGCGATTCGGCCGCTTCCGAGCGCGGCCGGGTGCGCTGACCGCTCTTCATGCGTGCCGAGGAGGCACGCCGGGCCGGTGCCGGTTCGGGCTCGGGTTCGTCGAACTCGTCGTCGACGTACCGGGGAATGACGGTGGTGTCGTCGTCTTCGAGGTAGTCCCACTCGTCGTCGGTCGCGCTACCCGCGCCGTCCGCGCCCGCGCGACTATCCCGCTCCCACGCCTGATCGTCCCGGCGGTAGCGCCGGTCGGCTTCCCGCTGACGGTAGCGTTCCTCGGCCCGCGCCCACCGATCGGTCATGCATCGTCTCCGGACGACACGCGACGTTCCGCTTCTTCGACCGACTTCAACACCGAACTCCGTTCGTCCAACCATCCCTGCAGGATCGACACGGCAGCCGCTTGGTCGATCACCTGCCGCTGGCCGCGTGCGCGAACTCCGCTGTCCCGCAATGCACGTGCAGCTGACACCGTAGTCAAACGTTCGTCGGAAAGCCGTATAGGCACCGGGGCGACAACAGGCCGCAAACGATCGGCGAATGCGATTGCCAGCGTAGCGGCTGTCCCTTTTTCCCCGCGTAACGTGCGCGGCAAGCCGACAACTATTTCGACGGCTTCGTATTCCTGCACAATTTCGGCAATCCTGGCGATGTCGGGGCCTTGCCCGGCCGCGCGCGGATTCGGTTTGGCTCTCGGCACGGTTTCCACCGGGGTGGCGAGCACGCCATCAGGGTCGCTCGAGGCGACCCCGATACGCACGCTGCCGACGTCGATGGCGATGCGCCTGCCCCGTCCCGGGTCGGTGGCCGGATCCGGCCGGTCGCCCCGATGTTCGGTGCTCGCGGATTCAGCCATCAGCCGGCGAGTTCGGCCACCCGTACCCGGACCGCGGCCAGCCCGGCCGCGATCCCCGACGGATCCGAGCCCGCGCCCTGGGCCATCTCGGGCTTACCGCCGCCGCGACCGGAGATGCTCGGGCCGAAGCTCGCGACGAGGTCGCCCGCCTTGATGCCGAGTTCCTGGGCCGGCTTGTTCACCGTGACCACGAACGGCACCTTGCCGTCGGTGTTGCCCAGCAGCACGACCACGGCCGGGTTGCTGCCGAGTCGGCCGCGGATATCGGTGGCCAGGGTGCGCAGATCACCCGCGGCGACGCCCTCGGGCGCGGCAGCGGCCACCAGCAGCAGCCTGCCGACGCGTTCGGCGCCGTCGGCCAGGGTGCCCGCGGAGGCGAGCACGGCGGCGATCTTGGTGCGCTCGAGTTCCTTCTCGGCCACCTTCAAACGCTCCACCAGCTGCTCCACACGGGCGGGGACCTCATCGGAGGGCACCTTCAGTGAGGAGGCGACACCGGCCAGCAGCGCGCGCTCCTTGGCCAGGTACTTGTAGGAGTCCAGGCCGACGAAGGCTTCCACACGCCGCACGCCCGAACCGACCGACGCCTCGCCGAGCAGGGTGATCGGGCCGATCTGCGAGGAGTGCTGAACGTGGGTGCCACCGCACAGCTCCATGGAGAACGGACCACCGATCTCCACCACCCGCACCTGGTCACCGTAATTCTCACCGAACAACGCGAGCGCGCCCATCTGCTTGGCCTTGGGCAGATCCGTGACGAAGGTGTTCACCGGATAGTCGGCGCCGACACCGTCGTTGGAGACGGCCTCGATATCGGCCTTCTGCTGCTCGGAGAGCTGGCCCTGCCAGTTGAAGTCGAAACGCAGGTACCCCGGCTTGTTCAGCGAACCCGCCTGCACGGCATTGGGTCCGAGCACCTGCCGCAGCGCGGCGTGCACCATATGCGTGCCCGAGTGACCCTGGGTCGCGCCGCGACGCCAGGCCGGATCGGACTGGGCGAGCACCACATCACCCTCGGTGATCTGGCCCTGCTCCACGGTGCACTTGTGCACCCACACCTTCTTGGCGATCTTCTGGACGTCGTTGACCCGCAGCTTCAGTCCCGACGCGGTGATGGTGCCGCGGTCGGCGATCTGCCCGCCGGACTCGGCGTAGAGCGGGCTGCGGTCCAGGATCACCTCGACGTCGTTGCCCGCGGTGGCGGTCGGCACCCGCACGCCGTCGGCGATCAGCGCCAATACGTGCGCCTCGGAAGTCAGCTCGTCGAAGCCGGTGAACTCGGTGGCGCCGCGGTCGACCAGGTCCTTGTACACCGACAGGTCGGCGTGCGCATGCTTGCGGGCCTGGGCGTCTTCCTTGGCGCGACGGCGCTGCTCGGCCATCAACGAGCGGAAGCCCTCCTCGTCGACCGAGAGCCCGGCCTCTGCGGCCATCTCCAGGGTGAGGTCGATCGGGAAGCCGTAGGTGTCGTGCAGGGTGAACGCGTCCGAGCCCGCGATGGTCTTGCCGCCGGAGGCCTTCACGGAGTCGGCGGTGTCGTCGAACAGCTTCGAGCCGGTGTTCAGCGTCTTGAGGAAGGCGGTTTCCTCGCCAATCGCGACGGTTTCGATGCGACCGTAATCGGTGGCCAGCTCCGGGTACGACGGCGACATGAGCTCGCTGACGACCTTCATGAACTCGCTCATGACCGGCTTGTCGGCGCCGAGCAGCCGTGCCGAGCGCACGATGCGACGCAGCAGCCGGCGCAGCACATAGCCACGGCCGTCGTTGCCGGGGTTGACACCGTCGGCAATCAGCATGGCCGCGGTGCGCGCATGGTCGGCGATGACGCGGAACCGCACATCGTCGGTGTGCTCGACACCGTAGGAGCGGCCGGTGAGCGCCTCGGCCTTGTCGATGATCGGGCGCAGCAGGTCGGTCTCGTAGACGTTGTCGACACCCTGCAGCAGCAGCGCGATCCGCTCCACGCCCATACCGGTGTCGATGTTCTTCTTCGGCAGCACACCGACCGGCGGATGGCCGAGCTTGGGGCTCAGCTCACCGCGGATGTCCTGCATGAAGACCAGGTTCCAGATTTCGAGGTAGCGGTCCTCGTCGGCGACCGGACCACCGTCCTTGCCGTGTTCGGGGCCGCGGTCGTAGTAGATCTCCGAGCAGGGACCCCCGGGACCGGGCACGCCCATGTCCCAGTAGTTGTCCTTGCCGTCGCGGAACTGGATGCGCTCGGAGGGGATGCCCGCGACCCGGCGCCAGATCTCGGCGGCCTCCGGATCGGACTCGTAGGCGGTGACCCAGATACGTTCGGGATCGAACCCGTACCCGCCGTCCTCCTGCGACTTGGTGATCAGCTCCCACGCGAAGCTGATCGCGCCTTCCTTGAAGTAGTCACCGAAGGAGAAGTTGCCCGCCATCTGGAAGAAGGTGTTGTGCCGGGTGGTGATGCCCACTTCTTCGATATCGCCGGTGCGCACGCATTTCTGCACGCTCGTCGCCCGCGGGAACGGCGGGGTCTCCTGGCCGAGGAAGTACGGCTTGAACTGGACCATGCCTGCGTTGACGAACAGCAGGTTCGGGTCGTCGAGGATCAACGAGGCGCTGGGCACCTCGGTATGCCCGGCGCGCACGAAATGGTCCAGGAATCGCCGTCGGATCTCGTGGGTCTGCACAAATATCCAGCCTACCGGTGCGGTGCACCCGGTTTTTCATCGAGTCGACCGTGTGCGTCACACCCGTGCGCGGCAGGTGTCACTCGCCGCGCACGATGCGACGCAACTTGTCCACCCGAGGGCCGACCGCGCGTTCGTGACCGTGGTCGGTCGGCTGGTAGTAGTCGACGCCGACGAGTTCGTCGGGCGGATACTGCTGGGTCAGCACACCGCCCGGATCGTCATGCGGATAGCGATAGCCCTGCGCATTGCCCAGCTTCGCCGCACCCGCATAGTGGCCGTCGCGCAAATGCGGCGGGACCGCACCGGCCTTGCCCGCCGCGACATCGGCCATCGCGGCCCCGATCGCCGCGACCACCGCACCGGATTTCGGCGCGGTGGCCAGATGGATGGTGGCCTGCGCCAGCGCGAGCTTGCCCTCCGGCAGGCCGACCAGCTGGACGACCTGCGCGGCGGCGGTGGCGGTTTGCAGCGCCGTGGGATCGGCCATGCCGATGTCTTCGCTGGCGTGGATCATCAGCCTGCGCGCGATGAAGCGCGGGTCCTCCCCCGCATTCAACATCCTGGCCAGGTAGTGCAGGGCGGCGTCGACGTCGGAACCGCGAATGGATTTGATGAACGCGCTGATGACGTCGTAATGCTGATCGCCGGCCCGGTCGTAGCGGACCGCGGCCTTGTCGACACTGGCTTCTACCAGATCGACATCGACGCTGCCGTCGAGCGAGGATTCCGCCGATGCCTCCAGCGCGGTGAGCGCGCGCCTGGCATCGCCACCTGCGATACGCACGATGTGGTCGAGCGCGGCATCGGTCACGGTGAACTGCTCGCCGAGCCCACGTGGGTCGGCGATGGCGCGGCGCAGCACGGTGCGGATGTCGTCCTCGGTCAACGAACGCAACTGCAGCACCAGCGACCGCGACAACAGCGGGGAGACCACCGAGAACGACGGGTTCTCGGTGGTGGCGCCGACCAGCAGCACGATCCGGTTCTCCACCGCGGCGAGTAGCGCATCCTGCTGGGTCTTGGAGAACCGGTGCACCTCGTCGATGAACAGCACCGTCTGTTCACCGGCGGTCAACCGCCTGCGCGCGATGTCGATGACCGCGCGCACCTCCTTGACGCCCGCCGACAGCGCCGACAACGCCTCGAATCGCCGCCCGGTCGCCTGGGAGATCAGCGAGGCCAGTGTGGTCTTTCCGGTACCCGGCGGCCCGTACAACAGCACCGACGCCGCTCCGGAGCCCTCGATCAGCCTGCGCAGTGGTGAACCCGAGCCGAGCAGATGCTGCTGGCCGACGACCTCGTCCAGCGTCGCCGGGCGCATCCGCACTGCCAACGGGGCCGCCGCGCCGGGGCCACGGAAGGCGACGTCGGTGTCGAGTGCGCCGCTTCCCGGCGGTCCCGCACCAGGCACATCGAACAATCCGTCGGTCATGATGCTGACGCTACCGGCCGGGTCCGACACGCCCGCCGGGCGCATCGAGCCGCGCGCGGCGGCTCGATTTGCGAGTGCAGGGCCGATGGACTGTGATCAATGATCGTGGCTGAAAACGTGGTCGTTTCAGATGCTGCCGCTGTGCGGCGACGCATCGTGCTGAAGGGTGGCGCGGTCGCCGCGGCCGGTGCGAGTATCGCGCTCGCGGCACCTGCAGGAGCCGACGCGCCGGTGTTCCGGCACGGCGTCGCCTCCGGCGATCCACTGCCCGACGGCGTGATCATCTGGACTCGCGTCACCGTCGCCGACGCCGCTACCCCCGGCTCGGGTGCAGGCGCCACCGCAGCCGTGCGCTGGGAGGTAGCCGCCGACGAGAATTTCGCGTCGATCACCGCCGCCGGGACGACCACCGCCGCCGCGGCGTCCGACCACACGGTCAAGGTCGATGTCACCGGTCTGGCGCCCGGCTGCGTGTACTTCTACCGCTTCACCGCCCTCGACCAGACCTCTCCGGTCGGTCGCACCCGGACCGCGCCGGAGCTCGGTTCCGCCCCCGACCGCCTGCGCTTCGGTGTGGTGTCGTGTGCGAACTGGGAGGCCGGATTCTTCGGCGCCTATCGCCACCTCGCCGGCCGCACCGACCTCGACGCCATCCTGCATCTGGGCGACTACCTGTACGAATACGGACGCGGCGAGTACGGCGGCCGCACCGGATCGGTGCGGCCGCACGATCCGGCCAACGAGATCGTCACCCTCGCCGACTACCGCATCCGGCACGCCCAGTACAAAACCGATCCCGACCTGCAACGTCTGCATGCTTTGCTGCCCTTCATCTGCACCTGGGACGACCACGAATCGGCCGATAACTCCTGGTCCGGCGGCTCGAGCAAGCACGATCCGGCCACCATGGGCTCCTGGGCCGACCGCAGGGCAGCCTCGGCGCGGGCCTATCTGGAGTGGATGCCGGTGCGGGCATCGAGTTCGGGTTCGGGGGTGCGGATCTATCGCCGCCTGCGATTCGGCACTCTGGCCGAACTGTCGATGTTGGATCTGCGCAGCTATCGCGACCAGGAAGTGAAGCCGGGCGCGGGCTGGCGTGAGGTGGACAACCCGGAACGCACCCTCACCGGACGAGCCCAGATGGATTGGCTGACCGCCGGGCTGGCGTCCTCGACGGCGACCTGGAAGCTGGTGGGCAACTCGGTGATGATCGCACCGCTGGTGTTCCCGCCGCTGGATCCGACGACGACTGCCGCGATCACGCAGACGATGGGCATCCCGCAGTCGGGCCTGCCCGCCAACGCCGACCAGTGGGATGGCTACACCGCCGACCGGGCGCGGCTGTACCGGGCGATCACCGAGCGGGGCGTGTCGGATGTGGTGTTCCTGACCGGCGACATCCACTCGTCGTGGGCGGCGGATCTGCCGGTGAACGCCGCCGACCCGGCCGGGCCGAGTGTCGGGGCGGAATTCGTGGTGCCGTCGGTGACCTCGTCCAGCATGGGTGAACTGATGCATGCCCCGCCGCGCACCGCAGCGGTGCCGGTCGAGGAGGCGATCAAGGGTGTCAACCGGCATCTGCGGTATGTCGAGCTGGATTCACACGGGTTCGGGGTGCTCGATGTGACGGCGGCACAGACGCAGATGGATTGGTTCTACGTGTTCGATGTCGCCGATGCCGGCACCGGCATTCGCCATGGTGCCTCGTTCGCGGTACGAGCTGGCGGCAGGGTCGAGCCGCGGCCGGCACCGACACTCTGAACCGTCCTGCCTGCCCTCGCGGGCTCGCGCAGCGCGTCGGCCGACACCGGCCGTCGCCCGTGCCGATCTCACTCATCGAGGCCGCCCTGTACTGAGGTTCCGATGTGCCAGTGAGGCTCGAGCCGCGTCTCAGGGCTACGCTCGCACCGGCCTCGAGCGCGGATGACCGGCCGCACTGCCGATCATTACTCGTCCCAGCGCTCCACGAGCAGCGCCGTCATGCCCTCGGCGAAATCGCCGATGACATCGTCACCGGTGACGCGTGCGTCCTCGGCGAGGGCGGCCCAGCGATTGATCAGCGCTTCCGACCGTGGCACCGACAGCCCGTGCTCACGAGCAGCGGCAATGCGGGTGTGATCGGCGGGTAGGAACCAGTAGGTCGACAGCCAGACCCAGATCAGACGTGCTTCCAGGATCTTCTCGGCGAGCAGGATGTCGTCGGCGAGAGCAGGCCAGACACCAACGACCTCGGCGCGCCAGGCCTCGACCATCTGCGCGGCCCGTTCGCGGGACAGCTCCACATCGCACAGGCAGCCCGGGAACGAGACCAACGCGTAGGCGATGTCGAGCGTGGCGTCACGGAACCCGCCCCACTCGTAGTCGAGGATGCGGGCGCCCTCATCGTTGAGGATGACATTGTCCGGGCACAGATCCGACGGGCTGAAGGCGCGGAACCGTCCGCCGGAGAACAGACGGGCGCCGTGCACGATCTTGGTGGCCAGCTCGTCGGGCACCTCGACGCCGAGTTCACGGCGCAGCAGGCCGGGCACCTCGGCGACCGCCGCCTCCGACTGCTGGGCGATGCCGTCGATGCGATGAGCCACGTCGACGCGGCGCAGCAGGGCGACGAAATCGGCCTCGCGGCCCACCGTCGCCGCATGCATGCGACCAAGCGCCTGCGCGAACGCCATCATGGCGTTCTGGGTGGCCGGTTCGGCACCCGATTGCAGCACACTGGTGAGTCGAGCGTTCTCGCCGAGGTCGCTGAGCACGAGCAGCCGATCGGGCAGGCTGTGCGCGATGAGATAGGCGCCGGGCCGCTGTTCGCGGCTGAGCGCGGTGGTGAACTGGTAGGACACCGCCTCCCGCAGGAATGCGGAGTCGATGCTGGCGACGCCGGGCGTGATGCCCGCGTTGCGTGGCATCGGCGCGGTGCCGCGCACCTGCTTGAGGATCAGGGTCCGAGGTAGCGAGAAGGCATTCTCGGCTACTCGCACGCGTAGGACCGTCGTCCTACCACTACCGCTGAGTTCGATGGGGTCGCTCAGCTTCACCGGAGCACCCATGCGCTTTGTGAGCAACTGTTGTGCTGCGGACACGACTTCGGTGGCGCGTTCGGCCAATAGTGCGGTCATCACAGATCAAAGTACTCGCATCGGGTCACTTCTAGCGAGCGGTTGCGCAACCTTTCCGCGTCGCCCGGCGTGTCCCCGCGCCGCTCTGGTAGTGGGCGCCGATCACTTGAGACGATGGCAGCCGTGCTGTTTCCTGGTCGTCAACTACCGTGCGCCACAGCGCAAACCAGCTGACCCGAAAGGTCGACCACCGTGACCGACACACCATCCGCCGCGCCGCAACCGCCCGGCGACAAGCCCGCGCCGGGCGGCGGCACGGGGCAAGGCCCTGGCAGCGACCCCTCCGCGCCCTACCCGCCCGGCCACGGCCGCCACGAAATGCCGGGCGCCGCAGGATACCCGCAGTTCGAGGGTCCCGGTGCCGCCCAGTACGGCAACGAACCGGTCGAACCTGCGCCGCCGCTGGGTCGGGCACAACCGCATCCGACCTATGGTTCGCCCGGCACCGGCCCCGACCCGCAGGCGCCGACCTACGGGTATCAAAGCCAGAGCGGCACCGGTGTGCCGAGCGCACTCGACGTCGGCCATGCGCTCAGTTACGGCTGGGAGAAATTCCGCCGAAATCCCGGTCCGTGGCTCGCGGTGAGCGCGCTCGGTCTGGTGATCTACCTGCTGTTCGTCGCGGTCGTGCAGGTACTCGCACCGCGCTCGGCACTGACGGTGATCTTCATCTTCTTGGCTGTGATGGCCGGACTGTGGCTGCTGCAAGCGGCGATGGTCCGCGGCGCCCTCTACGAAACCAACGGTTATCCAGCGACTTTCGGCTCATACTTCCATATCGGCAACGCCGGTAATGTGCTGTTGACCGCGGTGCTGGCATTCCTTGCAACTGTGCTCGCTTCGACGCTGTGCCTGCTGCCGGGTATCGCGGTCGGCATGGGATGCATGTTCTCGCTGCATTTCGTGGTCGACCAGAACCAGGGCCCGATCGAGGCCATCACCTCGAGCGTCAAGCTCGTGATCGCCAATATCTGGCCGGTCTTACTGCTCACACTGACGGTCATGGTCGTCGCACTACTCGGCGTGCTGGCGTGTGGATTCGGTCTGCTGGTGGCCGGTCCGGTGGCGACAATCGCGGTGACCTACGCCTACCGCACCATGACCGGCGGTGAGGTGTCGGCGATCTGACTTGCCACTGATACAACGACGGCCGGTCCCCGAGGGGACCGGCCGTCGTTGTATCGGCCGCTAACCCTTGGCGGTTTCGCTGGTGGCGGCGGCGCCGTCACCCGAAACCCCGGTCACGCCCTTGATTTCCGGCTTGGCGTCGAGTCCGGCTTCCTTTCGCTGCTGCGCGGTGATGGGCGCGGGCGCATCGGTCAACGGGTCGACACCGCCACCGGTCTTCGGGAAGGCGATCACCTCACGGATGGAATCGAGCCCGGCGAGCAGTGCGGTGATCCGGTCCCAGCCGAAGGCGATACCACCGTGCGGCGGTGCACCGAAAGCGAAGGCGCCCAACAGGAATCCGAACTTCTCCTGGGCCTCCTCATGGCTGATGCCCATCACCTCGAACACGCGTTCTTGCACGTCACGACGATGGATACGGATGCTGCCGCCGCCGATCTCATTGCCGTTGCAGACGATGTCGTAGGCGTAGGCCAGCGCTGAACCCGGATCGGTGTCGAAGGTGTCCATCGACTCCGGCTTGGGCGAAGTGAAGGCGTGATGCACCGCCGTCCAGGCCGAATGACCCAGCGCCACATCACCGCTCGCGGTCGCCTCGGCGACGGGCTCGAACAGCGGCGCGTCCACGATCCACACGAACGCCCACGCGTTCTCGTCGATCAGGCCGACCTTGCGCGCGATCTCACCACGCGCGGCGCCGAGCAGCGCCCGCTGCGCCTTTGGCGCGCCCGCGGCGAAGAACACGCAGTCACCGGGCTTGGCGCCGACATGGTCGGCCAGGGTGGCCCGTTCGGTCTCGCTCAGGTTCTTGGCGACCGGACCGCCGAGCACGCCGTCCTCGTCGATCAGCACGTACGCCAGGCCCTTGGCGCCACGCTGTTTGGCCCACTCCTGCCAGGCGTCGAGCTGGCGACGCGGCTGGCTCGCACCACCCGGCATCACGACCGCGCCGACATAGGGCGCCTGGAACACCCGGAACGGCGTGTCCTTGAAGAACTCGGTGCACTCGGTGATCTCCACACCGAAGCGCAGATCGGGCTTGTCGCTACCGAAGCGGCGCATCGCCTCGTGGTAGGTCATATGCGGAATCGGGGTGGGGATCTCGTAGCCGATGAGCTCCCACAGCGCCGACAGGATCTCCTCGGCCAGCAGGATCACGTCCTCCTGGCGGATGAAGCTCATCTCGATGTCGAGCTGGGTGAACTCGGGCTGCCGGTCGGCACGGAAGTCCTCGTCGCGGTAGCAGCGCGCGATCTGGTAGTAGCGCTCGATGCCACCGACCATGAGCAGCTGCTTGAACAGCTGCGGGCTCTGCGGCAGGGCGTAGAAGTTGCCGGGCTGCAGCCGCGCGGGCACCAGGAAGTCGCGCGCGCCCTCCGGAGTGGACCGCGTCAGGGTGGGGGTTTCCACCTCGACGAACTCATGGCGGGCCAGCACGTGGCGGGCGGCGGCATTGACCTTGGACCGCAACCGGATGGTGTGGGCCGGGCCCTCACGACGCAGGTCGAGGTAGCGATGAGTCAGCCGGGCCTCTTCACCGGGCTGCTCGTCGAGCTGGAACGGCAGCGGGGCGCTCTCGTTGAGCACCTCCAGCGCACTGACGTTGACTTCGATGGCGCCGGTGGGAAGGTCGGGGTTCTCGTTGCCCGAGGGGCGCTGCTCGACCACGCCGGTGATCTTGACGCAGTACTCCGCACGCAGACGATGCGCCTGTTCGGCGGGCTCGCCCTCACGGAACACCACCTGCGCCACACCGGACGCATCGCGCAGATCGATGAAGATCACGCCACCGTGGTCACGCCGCCGGGCCACCCAGCCGCTGAGGGTGACGGTCTGACCGGCGTGCTCGCTTCGCAGCGAACCAGCCAAGTGGGTGCGCAGCACGATGTTCCTTTCGACGAATGTGACACCGGAACGCCCGCCCGGTGCAAGCCATCGTAGTGAGACACATTCGCCGAGCGGAAACCGATATCACCTCCGCCCGTGCGAAGCTGTACCGGACACGTCACAGACAGGGATTCTCATGACCTTCAATGAGGGCTTGCAGATCGACCCCAATCGGGCCTCATCCGGCGGCGGGCCGGGGATGGGCGGCAAATTGGCGCTCGGCGGCGGCGCCGGCGGACTCATCGTGTTGGTGCTGACGTTGCTGCTCGGTGGTGATCCGGGTTCGGTGCTCGGCCAGTTCACCGGCGCGCAGGATGTGCAGTCGCAGCCGACCGCCGGGACCCCGGAACACTGCCGGACCGCCGCGGACGCCAACCGGTATGTGGACTGCCGTGTCGTCCTCACCGCGCAGAGCCTGGACGCGGTATGGGCGGTCGAGCTGCCCAAACAGACCGGCGTCGACTACGTCGAACCGAAGCTGGTGTTGTTCTCCGGCGCGGTATCCACCGGCTGCGGCAATGCCACCAGCGCGGTCGGCCCGTTCTACTGTCCGGCCGATCAGACCGCCTACTTCGATGTCAGCTTCTTCCAGGAGCTGGTGGACCGGTTCGGCTCGAGTGGCGGGCCGCTGGCGCAGGAATATGTGGTCGCGCATGAAGTCGGCCATCACATCCAGACTCTGCTCGGTGATATCGGGCGCTCGCAACGCGATCCGCGTGGCCCGGAGTCGGGTGCGGTGCGCACCGAGTTGCAGGCCGATTGCTATGCCGGGATCTGGGCGCACTACGCCGACAAGATGCCGGCACCCGGCGGGGACGGTCAGCCGTTCCTGCAGAAACTGACCGATGCCGATATCCGCGACGCACTGTCGGCAGCATCGGCGGTCGGTGACGATCGGATCCAGCGGGCCGCGCAGGGGAGGGTCAATCCGGAGGCGTGGACGCACGGCTCGTCCGAGCAGCGGCAGAAGTGGTTCGTCGCCGGATACCAGACCGGGCAGGTCAGTGCGTGCGACACCTACTCCGCACGCGATCTGAACGATCCGAGCACCAGCTGAGCCCTCTGATCGACGACAACAGCAGGCCTCGCACCGGATTCGGTGCGAGGCCGCTGTTGTTGCGGAATGCCTCAGGTGCCTAGAACTGATCCTGGTAGTAGTCGGAACCGTCGCCTTCGTCGGTGCTGGTGGCGCCGATGACCTCGGGCGTGGATTCGCCCAGCGGGCCGGTGAGGTCGTCGTTGCCGGTGCGGCTGCGGTACGGGTCGACGTTGCGCGAATGCTCGTCTTCGTTATTGCGCTGTCCCGCGGCACCCGCCGCGCCGGGACCGCCCATGAACCCGGAGCTGGAGGCTGCGGTGGTACCGAGACCCGAGCCCGTCGGCATACCCGCGATCGGAGCGCGCATGCCACCGGGAAGGGCGACGCCACCCGGCGCCCCGGAGGTCCCGGGCAGGGAGGGGATGCCTGACACCCCACCGGCCCCACCGCGGCCCATGGAGCCGCCGCTGCCACCCGAACGTCCGAAGCCGGTGCCGAACGCTCCGCCGCTTCCACCGGTACCGCTCGATCCACCGCTGCCGTAACTCGCCGCAGTGGTCGACGCGCCGCTGGTGCCGGTGCCCGAATCGAACCCGGCCGCCGTGGTCGCGACCTCCTCCGCCTGCGACATGAGCGGCTCGCCGACGTTCTGCATGACCGATTGCGCTATCTCGGCAGGGGCTGGGCCGTTCTGACCGACCAGCTGGCTCACCAGGCCGTTCAACTCGGCGGTCTTGCCCATCAGGTCGCCGCGGGTGGCATTGACGACGCTCACCGCCTGACCGAGGTGCTCGGTGGCCGTGGCCACCAGCGACGCCTGCGCAGGCGGAGTCATGATCACCGGTGCGAGCGCGACGGCCTGGCTCGCGAACGAGGTGGCGATCGTGGTCAGCTGCGCATTGCCCTGCTGGACCACCGCTGCGGCACGCTGGGTGAGCTCGGAGATATCGATACCGCGCTGGCTGGTCTCCAGCCCCTCGCTGTTGGCCTTCACACCCGCGTCCTGGGCGCTGGTGGCGGCCTGGCTCTCCCAGACCTGCTCGACCGCGCCGAGGCTGCCCTTGCCCACCTGCATCGCCATCTCGATGACCTTGGAGGACTGGCTCAGCAACGCGGTGGGATCGAACGCGCCCATGACACCGGTGCCGAAGCTGCCGAGCAGGTCGAGAATCGGCTTGAACAGCACGTCGATCCCCGGGATGGCGGGCAACGCGAGACCGCTCATCAACGCACCTACCGGATCGGCGGGCAGCGCAGCGGCCGCCGCGGCCGGTGTGGCCGCCGTACCCGCCGCCGACGCCGCGCCCGCGACAGGGGAACCACCGAGGGCACCGCTCACCGCACCGCCCGCCTGTCCGAGCACACCCTGAGCGGCGTCGAGCACCGGTGCGGCCGCGTGGTTGACTACCGCACCGGCGTCTCCGACAAGGGCGGACACCTCCGGAGGCAGGCCGCTGAGGATGTCTTCCGGCGCGGACGCGGGCGCACCGAGGCCGGACAGGCCGGGCATTCCCATCGGTGCGGCACCCATTCCCGGGCCTTCATCGGTGATCTTCTGCGCCAGAACGAATTCCGGCGGCTCGATCGGCGGGAGATCGGCAGGCAACTGCGGCATCGGAAGATCGAGGATCGCCTGCTGCTCGACCGGGACTGCGGACGCCTGCTGTGCGGCCGCGGCGGTCTGGTCGAGAACCTGCTCGACCACGGACCGATTCGCCTCGGGCGCGATGATGCCGGAGGCGCCAGGGGAATCCAACGGCTTCACAGTGCACCACCGATCTCACCGGCGATCTTGCCCAGATCTCCGGCATTGCCGAGATCGGTGACGTCGTAGTTGGCGGCCGAACTGAACGCGGCCTGCGACAGTTTCGTGTACTTGTCGGACAAATCGTTGATATCGCGCGCCTGCAAGACCTGCGCGGCGGCGAACGACAGCAGATAGTCGGCGCCGATGAGACCGAACACCGGAGTCATCGCGGAGACGCTGGCGACCACGTCCATATTTCCCGCCCCGGCGATATCGCCCGCGATCGCCGCATTCGTCGCCCCGAACGCCCGGAGCCCTTCGGTTTCCACCGAGACATCACTCATCGAGCTGCCCCCCAATCCTCATCAACATCACCATCAGTGTCGTCAACATCGCGTTGCTCGAAAACATCGCGTTGCTCGAACGTCCGCTCGGCTGCCCCTACAGCGCATGTTCGCCCGACAGCACGGCCGCTTCGGTTGCGGCCCAATATAGCCGACGCCACCGACATCTCTCGACCCCTCGCGCGCGCACATGGCGAAACTGGAACGTGTTGCAATTTAGAACAAGTTCTATATTCTCTCTCCCATGAAGGTCGCAGTGACCGGCGCAGCCGGGTACCTTGGCACGAATTTGCTCCCCCTGCTCGCCGATCGCGGATACGAGATCACGGCGATCGACCGGGTCGTGCCGCAGCAACCGGCGCCCGCTGGCGTGACATGGGTGTCCGCCGACGTCCTCGATCCCGCATCGATGCGGTCGGCTCTCGACGGCGCCGAGATCGTCTACCACCTGGTCGCGGTCATCACCCTCGCCGAGAAGAACGATCTGGCCTGGCGGGTGAACACCAAGGGTGTGCGGGTGGTGGCCGAGGCCGCCCTTGCCACAGGCGCGCGCCGGATGGTGCACGCCAGCTCCATCCACGCCTTCGACCAGTACACCTGCGGCGGGAGCATCGACGAGACCTCGGTCCGGTCGACCGATCCGGAGCTGCCGGTCTACGACCGCTCCAAGTGGCAGGGCGAGATCGAGTTACGCGCCGTCATCGAGCAGGGCCTGGACGCCGTGCTGTGCAACCCGACCGGCGTGTACGGTCCACGGGATCTGAGCACCCCGCTCTCCCGGATCAACCGCACCCTCCGCGACGCCTCACTCGGCCGAGTTCCCGCGATGATCGGCGGCGGATTCGACCTGGTCGACGTCCGCGATGTGGCCGAAGGACTCATCCTGGCCGGCGAGAAGGGCCGTACCGGCGAGAACTACCTGCTGGGCGGCGAGATGACCTCGATGCTCGATGTCTGCCGCACCGCGGCCACGCTCAGCGGCAAGAAGGGCCCGCGGTTCGTCATCTCCCCCAAGGTGATCTCCGGGCTCATGCCGGTACTCGAGCCGATCGGCAAGCGACTCGGCACCGATATCATGTCCAAGGCCGCCATCGGCGCGCTGGTGTCGGCGCCGATCGTCGACCACGGCAAGGCGACTCGTGAACTCGGCTACCGGCCACGCCCGCTGGAGGAGACCGTGCGCGACCTGGTCGCCTTCTTCGCCGACCCGACCGGAACGACACCGCCGCAATCGCGACAGATCGCTTGACACCTGCTAGAACACATGTTCGACTAGCTGGGTGCGGTGGCAAAGCCAGACCCTGGACGCCGACGACGGCGCGCTGCCCGGCCTGGACCGGGCGGGTTTCGTCCGAACTGTACAGACACCCGAATTCGACGGCATCACCTTTCACGAAGTGCTCTGCAAGAGCGCGTTGAACAAGATGCCCGAGGGTGCGGGCCTGCCGTTCCGGTGGACGATCAACCCGATGCGCGGGTGTTCGCATGCGTGCCGGTACTGCTTCGCCCGCGGCACCCATGAGTACCTGGATCTGGATGCCGGAACCGATTTCGACAATCAGATCGTGGTGAAGACCAATATCGCCGCGGTGCTGCGGCGCGAACTCGCGCGTCGCAGCTGGCATCGCGAAACCGTTGCCCTCGGCACGAATACCGATCCCTATCAGCGCGCCGAGGGCCGATACCGGCTGATGCCCGGCATCATTCGCGCACTCACCGATTCCGGAACCCCGTTCTCCATCCTCACCAAGGGCACGCTGCTGCGTCGCGACCTGCCGCTGCTCACGTTGGCCGCCCGCCAGATCCCGGTGCATATCGGGGTCTCGCTGGCGATGCTCGATCCCGACCTGCATCGCAGTGTCGAGCCGGGCACTCCGGCGCCGAAGGCCCGACTGGAGCTGGTGCGGGCGCTCGCCGACGCCGGTTTCGAGGTCGATGTGATGGTGGCGCCGGTGATTCCGTACCTCACCGACGGCAGCAGCCATCTCGACGAGCTGTTCGCGGCCATCGCCGAGGCGGGCGCGCGCAGCGTGATCGCGTTTCCCATGCACCTGCGCGGCAGCACCCGCGGCTGGTTCCTCGGCTGGCTGGCCGAGACACACCCCGCACTGCTGCGTCGTTACCGCCAGCTCTACGGGCGCGGTGCTTACGTCACGCCCGAGTACTCGAGCTGGTTACGCGGGCGGATCGACCCACTCCTGGAGCGGCATCGGCTGCAGCGGGACACCCCTGAACAGACCGAGGCGGCGTCGGAGGCTCCGGCGGCGGTCGACCCGCAGTTGGCTCTCTTCGCCTGATCGATGGGCGGGCAGCGAGCCCGGCCGGGCTCCTGGAAGTGATGCGACGCGCCCACGATCCACGCGCTTTCCGGGCAGGTCACCCGCCGAGCGGAGTAGGTTGGCCAGGGGCAGCTCTCTTCGACAGGAAGTGAAGCAGGCACATGGTTTCGCACCACAACGAGGCAGGCCGGGCGGGCGATCCCGGGGCGCGCACCCGTGCGGGCGCGACCGCGGTGGATCGAGTGGTGATTCGATTCGCCGGCGATTCCGGCGACGGTATGCAACTCACCGGCGACCGCTTCACCCATGAGGCGGCCGCCTTCGGTAACGACCTCGCCACCCAGCCCAGCTTTCCCGCCGAGATCCGTGCGCCGCAGGGCACCCTGCCCGGGGTCTCCTCGTTCCAGATCCAGATCGCCGACCACGACATCCTCACCGCGGGTGATCAGCCCGACGTCCTGATCGCCATGAACCCGGCCGCGCTCAAGGCCAATCTCGGCGATCTGCCCCGCGGCGGCACCGTCATCATCGACACCGACGAATTCACCACCCGCAACCTGACCCGCGTCGGCTATGCCGTTGATCCGCGCACCGATGACACCCTGGCCGACTTCGTGGTGCATCCGGTGCCGATGAGCGCGCTCACGTTGGCCGCCACCGAATCCGCCGAGGTCGGCAAGAAGGCGGCCCAGCGCGCCAAGAACATGTTCGCGCTCGGCCTGCTGTCGTGGATGTACGGGCGCGAGCTGGGCAGCACCGAACGCTTCATGCGGGACAAGTTCGCCGACTCCCCCGCCGTCGCCGAGGCCAATATCCTGGCCTTCCACGCCGGATGGAACTACGGCGAGACCACCGAGACCTTCGCGACCACCTACACGGTGGCGCGCGCGGCCCTTCCGCCCGGCACGTACCGGCAGATCACCGGCAACACCGCCCTCGCCTACGGCTTGATCACTGCGGGGCGGCTGGCAGGTCTGCCGGTCTTCCTCGGCTCGTATCCGATCACCCCGGCCTCCGACATCCTGCACGAACTGAGCAAGCACAAGGATTTCGACGTCACCACGTTCCAGGCCGAGGACGAGATCGCCGGTATCGGCGCCGCGCTCGGTGCCGCACTCGGCGGAGCGCTGGGCGTCACCAGCACCTCCGGACCCGGTCTCTCGCTGAAAAGCGAGACCATCGGGTTGGCGGTGATGACCGAGTTGCCGCTGGTGGTGATCGATGTGCAGCGTGGCGGTCCATCCACCGGCCTGCCGACCAAGACCGAGCAGGCCGACCTCTTCCAGGCCCTCTACGGTCGCAATGGCGAATCACCGGTCGCGGTCCTGGCACCGCGCTCACCGGCGGATTGTTTCGACACCGCCATCGAAGCGGCCCGCATTGCCCTCACCTACCGCACGCCGGTCGTACTGCTGTCCGACGGCGCTATCGCCAACGGGTCCGAGCCGTGGGCGATTCCGCGCGTCGACGAGCTGGCACCGATCGATCCCGCTTTCGAAACCGAGCCCTCCGACGACGGGCCTTTCCAGCCGTACGCCCGCGACCCGGAGACCCTGGCCCGCCCGCTCGCCGTCCCCGGCACCACGGGGCTCGCTCATCGCATCGGCGGGTTGGAGAAGTCCGACGGCAGCGGCGAGATCTCCTACGATCCGGTCAATCACGAACTGATGGTGCGGCTGCGCCAAGCCAAGATCGACGCGATCACCGTCCCCGCGGTCGAGGTCGACGACCCCGACGGCCGCGCGGAACTACTACTGGTGGGCTGGGGCAGCTCCTACGGTCCGATCGGCGAGGCCTGCCGGCGGGCACGCCGCCGTGGCGTTCCGGTCGCACACCTGCATCTGCGGCATCTCAATCCACTTCCGCCCGGCCTCGGCGAGGTACTGCGTGGATATCGGACCGTGGTCGCTCCGGAAATGAACGGTGGCCAGCTCGCGGCGCTGCTGCGCGCCCGCTACCTCGTCGACGTCCGCCCGTGGACCAAGATCGCCGGTACCGCGTTCTCGGCCCAGGAACTCGTCGGGGTCATCGATGCCGCACTCGACGGATCCATCGACGAGATGGAGCAGGACAAAGCCTTCGCCGCCAGGGCGCGGGCCACCTATCGCACGCCAGGGGGCCGAACATGACCATCATCGAAACCTCTGACCTCACAGCCTTCCTCGGCATGCCGGACGCCTCGGGCACCGCGACGGTCCCCCGCTCGGATGCTCCGCAGCGCGCCAAGGATTTCGCCTCGGATCAAGAGGTGCGCTGGTGCCCCGGGTGCGGCGACTACGTCATCCTCGCGACCGTGCGTGGTTTCCTGGCCGAGCTCGGGTTGCGCAAGGAGAACCTGATGTTCGTCTCGGGGATCGGCTGCTCCAGCCGCTTCCCGTACTACCTCGACGCCTACGGTATCCACTCCATCCACGGCCGCGCCCCTGCCCTCGCCACCGGATTGGCGGTGACAAGGCCCGATCTGTCGGTGTGGGTGGTGACCGGTGACGGTGACGCGCTGTCCATCGGCGGCAATCACCTCATCCACGCGCTGCGCCGCAACGTCAACATGACCATCCTGCTGTTCAACAACCGGATCTACGGGCTGACCAAGGGCCAGTACTCACCGACCTCGGAGCCGGGCAAGGTCACCAAATCGACGCCGATGGGTTCGGTGGATCACCCGTTCAACACCCTGTCGGTGGCGCTGGGCGCCGAGGCCACCTTCGCCGCACGTGCACTGGATTCCGATCGGGCCGGGCTCACCGAGGTGCTGCGGGCGGCGGCCGCGCATCGCGGCACCTCGTTCGTCGAGGTGTTGCAGGACTGCCCGATCTTCAACGACGGATCCTTCGACGTGCTGCGCCGCGGCGACAGCGAGTCCCGTCTGATCCCGTTGCGCGACGGTCAGCCGATCGTGTTCGGCGCCGACGGCGAGTTCGCCGTGGTGCGGAACGGTTTCGCGCTCGCGGTGGCCCGTACCTCCGAGGTGGGCGACAGCGAGATCATCGTGCACGACGCGCAATCCGATGCGCCCGAGTACGCCTACGCCCTGTCGCGGTTGTCGGATCAGAATCTCGATCACGTCGTGACCGGCGTCTTCCGCGATGTCGCGCGCCCCACCTACGACGACGCGGTCCGCGCCCAGACCGCGGCCGCGAAACAGGAGCGCCACACCGGACTGCAGGAATTGCTGACCGGCACCGAAACCTGGACCGTCAGCTGACCCGCACCGTCGGCAGACTCACGCCGGTTTGGCGAAGCCGAGGTCGATGACCGCGGTGCGCTCGGCGTCGAGTTCCGCGACGGAGGCGTCGATCCGTGCTCGGGAGAACTCGTCGATCTCCAGGCCGGGCACGATCGCGTATCCGCCGTGGGCGCACGTCACCGGGAAGGAGCTGATCAGGCCCTCCGGGACGCCATAGGAGCCGTCGGACGGTACTGCCATCGACACCCAGTCGCCCGAGGTGCCGAGCACCCAGTCGTGGATGTGGTCGATGGCCGCGCTCGCCGCGCTGGCCGCCGAGGACGCGCCGCGGGCCTGGATGATGGCGGTGCCGCGCTGCTGGACCGTCGGCAGGAAGTCCGACCGCACCCAGTCCTGATCCACCCGTTGCTGCGCCGGTCGCCCGGCGACGGTGGCGTGGGTGATGTCCGGGTACTGGGTGGCCGAATGGTTGCCCCAGATCGCGACGCGCTCGATGTCGGCGGCCGCGGCGCCGGTCTTCTTCGCCAGCTGGGCGATGGCCCGATTGTGGTCGAGGCGGGTCATCGCGGTGAACCGCTCGGCGGGCACGTCGGGGGCGTTGGACATGGCGATGTAGGCGTTGGTGTTGGCCGGGTTGCCCACGACGAGCACCTTGACGTCATCGGCGGCGCTGGCATTGATCGCGGCGCCCTGATCGGTGAAGATCGGGCCGTTGGCGGCCAGCAGATCCGAGCGCTCCATTCCCGCGGTGCGCGGCCGCGCACCGACCAGCAGTGCGATATTCGCACCGTCGAATCCTTCCCAGGGATCATCGCTGATGTCGACCGATTCGAGCAGTGGGAACGCGCCGTCCTCGAGTTCCATCGCGACACCTTCGAGCGAGGCCACCGCGGCGGGAATCTCGAGCAGCCGCAGCCGGATCGGCGTCTCCGGTCCCAGCATGGCGCCGGAGGCGATCCGGAAGAGCAATCCGTAGGCGATCTGTCCCGCACCGCCGGTCACGGCGACGGTCACGGGCGCGGTTCGGGCGGCAGTGCTCACAGCGACTCCTCGGGCGGTCGACCGGATGATCTTCGTTTTCCACCCTAATCAGGCGCACAGCCGGATTCGCCCGACGGTGAGCTAACAGACACTCAGGCCAGTTCGGCTACTTCGCTGTCTGTCAGCACGACCGGGGAGACGTAGTCCTTGGCGCGAACGAGGGTGACGGCCCGATACAGCGGACGCTCCCCCAGGCCCGCATCCCGCGCCTCGGCGCGCAGCTGCTGGACCAGGACGCCGGAAACCGCGACCGCGGCGGCGAGGTGGCTGGTGGCGAGTGCATCGGCCAGTTTGCGCAGCCCGAGAAGATGCAGTTCGCGCCCACTCCCGGCATCGGTGTACATCGCCAGCGGCACGATCTGCACATCGGGTCCCGCCGTCACCCGCAGCACGACCCGGCTCAACCTGGCCGGATAGACCAGCATCTCCACACCGGTCGCCGCCGCCAGCGAGACCACGCGCTCGCCGAACAGCCTGCGCGCGTGAATAGTGTTCCCGCTCAGCCACATCCGCCGTCGCCGCAGAGCCAGTGCATAGCCGACGGTGGGTGCGCCGACCACCAGCCCGATGAGCACGGCGACCGGCCAGCTCACCCACACCGCCGCCAGCAGCGCGGCGCCGAGGCCGACGCCGATGGCGGCAAGGGTGAGGCGGCGCAGCATCGGCGCGTATACCTCGGGTGCGACCAGGTCGAGCCCGATCGGCGGATCAGGTTCGCCCGATCCGGGCGTTGCATCGGTCACGGCTACGCATTCGTCCTCACGGCGGGATGTTCCCCGGGCACGGTACTACTCCGGACGGTGCAGCGCGGCGGTTACCGCACCGACCACCTCACCCAACGGGATCTGCCGCTGGTCACCGGTGCTCATGTTCTTGAGCCCGATGGTGTTCTCGGCCAGATCGCGGTCACCGAGCACGAGGGTGAACCTCGCGCCGGAACGGTCGGCCGCCTTCATCGCGCCCTTCACCCCGCGCCCGCCGTAGGCCAGGTCGACCCGCACGCCGGCGGCCCGCATCTGCGCGGCCAGCACCACCATCCGCTGTGTCGCCGCCTCACCCAGCGGCACCCCGAAAACCTCACAGCGGGCCGGATCGCCCGCCGTCTTGCCCTCGGCCGCCAGTGCGAGCACGGTGCGGTCGACACCGATGCCGAAGCCGATCCCCGACAGCGCCTGACCACCCAGCTCGGCCATCAGGCCGTCGTAGCGGCCGCCGCCACCGATACCGGACTGCGCCCCGAGGCCGTCGTGGACGAACTCGAAGGTGGTCTTGGTGTAGTAGTCCAGCCCGCGCACCATTCGTGGGTTGACCACGTAGGGCACGCCTAACGCGTCGAGGTGGCCGCGGACCTGCTCGAAGTGCGTCTTCGCCGACTCCGACAGGTGATCGATCATCAGCGGCGCGTCGGCCGTCATCTCACGCACCTGTGGGCGTTTGTCGTCGAGGACTCGCAGCGGGTTGATCTGGGCGCGGCGGCGGGTGTCCTCGTCCAGCGGCAGCGCGAGCAGGAAATCCTGTAGCAGCTCGCGGTACTGCGGGCGGCAGGTGTCATCTCCGAGGGAGGTGATCTCGAGCCGGAAGCCGTCGAGGCCGAGGCCGCGGAAGCCGGCGTCTGCCACGGCGATGACCTCGGCATCCAGTGCCGGATCATCCACGCCGATGGCCTCGATACCCACCTGCTGCAGCTGACGGTAGCGCCCGGCCTGCGGCCGCTCGTAGCGGAAGAACGGGCCGGAGTAGCACAGTTTGACCGGCAGCTGACCGCGGTCGAGCCCGTGCTCGATGACCGCCCGCATCACACCGGCGGTGCCCTCGGGCCGCAGCGTGACACTGCGATCACTGCGGTCGGAGAAGGTGAACATCTCCTTGCTCACCACGTCCGTCGACTCGCCGACGCCACGCGCGAACAGCTCGGTGTCCTCGAAGATCGGCAGCTCGATATGCCCGTACCCGGCGAGTCGGGCGGCGCGGATCAGTCCGTCGCGCACCGCGACGAACTCGGCCGAGCCGGGTGGCACGTAATCCGGTACCCCCTTCGGGGCGGAGAAGCTGCTGGTCTTGGTCACGATGGGCCATTTTCCCTCACCACCGGGCCTCGAGTCCAACCGGTTATCCCGCGCCGGTCGCGGCAAGTGCCGGGTGGTCTCAGGAAGAGATGGCACACTCTTAGCCGAAACCGACACCTTCGTGGTGAAGAAAAGCCATAGCGAAGAACAGCGCACGGCCGGCCCCCGAGTCCGGTCGCCGCACGGGAGGAACGTGGTAGTGCCGAGCAACGAACAGCGTCGAGCGGCAGCGAAACGCAAGCTGGAGCGCCAGCTGGCCAACCGGGCCGCGCGGGCGCGCAAGCGCAAGCAACTCACCATCGCCATGTCGGCGCTCGGCGTCGTCGTCGCGGTCGCTGCGGTAACCGGTGTGTATTTCCTGACCCGTGGTGACGACAGCGAGAACACCGCCTCCGAGACGCCGGACGCATCGCTGTCGAGCACCCCGATCGCCGCGCCGCCGCCGTCGGCGCAGGCCAAGCCGGCGACGGTCGGCTGCGCGTACCCCGACAGCCCCAAGCCGGCCGACAAGCCGGCCGAGAAGCCGCGCACGGACGGCATTCAGACCGCCGGCGACAACGCCACCCTGAGCATCAGCGTGGACACCAGCCAGGGCCCGATCGGCCTGACTCTCAACAACGCCGAATCGCCGTGCACGGTGAACAGTTTCGCCAGCCTGGCCGGTCAGGGCTTCTTCGACGGCACCAGCTGCCATCGCCTCACCCAGGGACCCGGCCTCGAGGTCCTGCAGTGTGGTGATCCCACCGGCACCGGCATGGGTGGCCCCGGCTACCAGTTCGACAACGAGTACCCCACCGACCAGTACGCGCCGACCGATCCCGGCCTGCAGGAACCCATCGCCTACAAGCGCGGTGTCATCGCCATGGCCAACGCCGGGCCCGGCACCAACGGCAGCCAGTTCTTCCTGGTCTACGGCGATTCCCAGCTGCCGCCGAACTACACCATCTTCGGCACGATCGACGAGACCGGCCTCGCCACGCTGGACAAGATCGCCCAGGGCGGTCAGGACGAGTCCAACGGCCCCGGCGACGGCAAGCCGATCCTGCCGGTGACGCTGAATTCGGTCCGTATCGACTGACCGCACCCTCACTCGGATCGGGCCCGGTATCGCATTGCGGTACCGGGCCCGATGCGTGGCGGCACGCCCGTCGAGCACTCTCATCATCCGGTACCTCCGCGCGCCGGCCGAAGATCATCCGGCGAGTTTCGTTCCGTGCCGGAAATGTGCGATATATGCTCATGGGCGGCACGCTCGTACGACTCCACCCGAAGGTTGTCGGGTAATCTCGTAATACGGAGTGCGCGTAGCGAAGTCGGCTGCGCGCCTCCCGGTGTTCGCACAGGTAAGCCACGACATCGCCGGGCGGCCACCTTTCGCATGGCGGTTGTATCGATGACGTAAGAAGTCGATGACATATGAAGCGGCGTTCATGACGAAGCACCACAATCATCCATAGGGATCACCGCAGCATCGGGAGCAGCCATGTCCGAGGAACTGGACGATATCGGCCGGGAAACCGCGGCCATGATGAAGACCATGTTGCAGATCGCGACCTTGGTCGCGCTGAAAACCCGGGAACGTGGTCAGAAGGAAGCCGAGGCCAGGGCCAAGCTCACCGAGGCCCGCATGAAGGAAGCCCGCGAGATGCAAGTCCGCGAGGCCCGCGAATCCAAATCCAAGGATCCGCGGAATATGGAACTGGCCCAGATGGTTTCCCGGCCCGCGCCGGAGAAGACGATGAGTGCGCCCGAAAAGGTCGCTTCCGTCGCCATCCAACGGGAGGCGGGGCCGAGTCGGGGCGTCTCGTTGGAGAAGGACCGGTTCGCCTTCACCGGCCAGGCGGGGCAGGTGGCTGCGGCCGCCCAGCCCGCCATCCGCTACGACTCGGTGGAACGGCGGATGGCGCTTGCCGCCCATCTGGCGAAGATCGGTGTGGCACCGGAACTCGCCGCCGTGCGGATGCTCGTCGAGGTGGGCCAGGCGAAACCGCCCATCGAGGCAGTCCGCACGCGGCCCGAATACGCGCCCGCGGTAACACGGGCCAGGGAAGAAGAACTGATCCGCGGCCTGGAACGTACCCGCTGATCCAGACCCACCGAACGCACAACGCCCCGCTGGAAACCCAGCGGGGCGTTGCGGTCGATGCCAACCATTTCAGGAACGGAAATCCGGCTCGGCCGGATTGCTGAAGAATCTATCGTCGGGGGTGGTCAACGGCAGCGGGACGAGCATGTCCTTGTGGCCATTTCGGACACTGCAGTACTTGAACGGCCCCTTCGGGTCGAACAGCTTGGCCATGTGCTTATCCGCATGGTCGAGGAACCACACACTGATTCCGGTCGCCGGATCCTGACGGAAATGCTCCCACGCCCGCCACAACGCATCGAGCCGTGCCACCGCCTCGGCATGTTGCCACCACTCCGGGCACCACACCGTATCGCTGAGATCGCTGACCTGCCTGCGATATACCACGCTGAGGTAATTCTCGACGAAATCGACTACGCCCGAATAGATCAGACCGTCTTGCTCGTTGTCGCTCACAGTGGACGGACCTCCTCAATCTTGCCGTTCCCATCACCCTGATCGGGCGGCGGGGTCGCTTTCACCAGTGACGGCGAGCCGATCAGATCCGTGATCAGCGTCTTGCGCTGCGGATCGTGCTCCACGATCGAGTTCTTCACCTCGTCAGCGTATTCGCCCTCCCACCACGGAACAGTGCGCACCAGTACCGGCGGCGCACCCGAGGGGAAGACGATGACGCGCCCGCGCGGCAAGGTCGCCAGCGCCTGCACGGTGAAGGTCTTCGACGACCCCAGCGAACGCGAATAGCTCTTGCCGCCTTTGGATTCCGACACCGAGGCCGAGATCGCGGAATGCTCACCGATCGCTTCGGAACGCTCACGCAGGAAGTTCGTATCGTCCACACCGCTGCCGAGCACCTTGATATTGGCCGCCGACCACAGGGCGTTCATACCCGCATCGCCCCAGCAACGCACGCCCTGCGCCCAGGACTGCAGCACTGTCATCACGACGATGCCGCGCGAGCCGAAATGGCTGTACTGCTTGGGCAGGTCCTTCCAGCGCACGACGTTGGCCGCCTCGTCCAGCACTGCGAGCAGCGGGATCGGCAACCGCCCACCCGCCGACCTGGATGCCTTGCGCATCGCTACGTCGATGACCGCCTCGGTGAGCGCACTCACCAACGGCGATGCGGAACCGCGGCCTTCCAGCGAGAGGCTGTACAGCGTGCCGTTGCGCTCGATGAAATCCAGTTCGTCAAACTGCTGCCTGCCACCCTCCGGCGTCACCCAGCTGTGCACATTGGTCAGCTTGAGACAGCGCACCATCTTCTTGGCGGTGCCGAAGATGCCGCTGCGTGTGCGTTCGTCCGTGTTGTATTGCGATGCCAGACCCGACGCCGTGTAGTGGTGTCCGGTGTCGCGGAGCAAATTGATCGGCTCGATGTTCCGCGGATCGGTCACCCATTCCCACACCTGCGTGATCGGCCGATTACCGACCGCGGCGGCGAGGAACAGACCCGCCAGCAGATCCTCGGCCTCAGGATCGAAGAACGCATCCGTCTTGGCATCGGAGCCATCGTCACCGTCGGCGAAATGACCTGCGAGGCGGGCCGCTCGCATTTCGCACCCTTCATGCCGTGCGTCCACCCAGGCCAACGGATCCCAGTACCAGCTGGCCTCCTCACCCGCCACGCCCTGCGGGTCGAACACGAAGGTCGGCGAACCCTTGGCTTCGCGCACGTCACGGGTCGCGTCCACCACATCACGTTTGTTCGAGGTGGCGAGCACAGGACCGATGGCAGTGAGGATGGCCGGAATCACCCGCGAGGTCGACTTACCCTGTCGCGGCCCCCAGATATCGAGGTGCAGGTCTTCATAAGAGCCGTACAGCATCACACCGTCGGCGACGCCGATGCCGATCGGGACGCCGGGCGCGTCATCGTAGCCGAGGCGGACACCGAGTTGCTTGGCCTTCTCTCGCACACCGGATTCGGTGAGCGAGGCGATAGCGCCGCCGTTGCCCATGACATCGGCTTTGTCGTCGACGCCGAGCCTGCCCTTGCTGCGGTTGGCCTTCATCCGACGCCGGGCGATCACGATCCCGGCGCCCGTCGCGATGACGAGCAGTACGATCACCGTCGACGCGCGCGGCCATTGCAGATTGCCCCGGATCAACCCGGCAACGATCTCGATCGGGTTCACCGGGATGTCCTGGCGCGTCACCGCGAGCATATTGCCCAGATGCAGGGCCAGCCACAGTGTTGCGAGGATCGCCCCCACCACATAGATCAGGATGAGGGTGGCGTCGGGTCCGACAACGGCCGGATCCTTTACCGGTTTCTTCTTCGCCATACCTGCCTCCTGATGGTTCCCGTGTGGAAAGCGTTGTCACCGATAGCCGTCGAGGCGCCAGCCGTCCGGTGTGCGGACGACGGTGGCAATGACGGTGGCGGGCGGGAGTTGCTCTTCGCGCCCGTCCGGATAGACGACGGTCTGCTCGATACCGATCTTGAACTGCTGCACATTCGGGTCCGCGCCTGCCGGCGCCTTCTCTCCCGACGCGAACGTGAACGCCTCGACATGGGCGCCCGCGCGCGCCCATTCCGCCCAGCGCAGCGTCGGTTTGGGCGTTTCGCGAACATCGGTCGAACCATCGACGACCCGAGTCAAGCTGGGGCCGAGCCATTGACGCGCACGCACCAGCGAGGCGCCCTGATCTTCACTGACCGGTTTCCAGGTGTAGATCTCCTGCAGAGCCGCGACCGCGACTCCCTCGGGAGTCACCGGGTCCGGCGCCGGAACGGCTTCGAGCCGACGGGTCGTCGAGGTGGCGGGTCCGTCGCCCGGACCCGCCTGCTCCTGCTCGCGACCGCAGGCCGCGCTCAGCATCGCGATGCCAGTCACCAGCACCACCACCAGTTTCGCGTGCGCCGATACCTTGTTCTTCCAGGCTAACCGCCCGCGCCGCCCGTTCGGCACTACCGCACGCGTGTTCACAACACTCTCCTCGCTCGCGCGTCGCCCGGCACGGGCACCTCCGCGACCCCGCCCGCGGAATTCGCGTCCGCGCCGGGTGCCGAACGGATCATCTGCCCGTCACCGGCGTAGATGCCGACCTGCGCGGGACCACGCGGACCGAAGTCGCTGAATACCAGGTCACCCGGCTGAATCCCGCTCAACGACACCTCGACGCCTGCCTCCCATTGTTGTTCGGAGGTGCGGGGCAAGGTGATCGCGCCCGACGATGCGGCGAAGACCGCGGCCGCGGTGAGGCCGGGACCGTCGAGGCCGCCACCGGTCGGTCCTTGCGGGCCACCACCGCCCCACACATACGGTGTGCCGAGCCAATCGTGGGCCGCTTCGACGACCTGGCTGCCGCCTGACCCCTCACCCGGGGTGAATCGCCCGTTCGCGCCGGGTGCGCGGTACTGCGGTTCCATCGCCAGGATGTTCGCCACGTAGGGATGAGTCTCGGAGTAATGGGCGGCAACCTGATTCGGCATCCCCCCGGAGGCGAGCACCGCGCCCTCGCCCGCGTTGTACGCGGCCAGTGTCAACGACACCAGGTCGCCTTGTACGCGGCCTTCGGACATCCAACCGGTGATCTTGTGCGCTATGGCGCACATATAGCGTCCCTGGCCGACGATGGCGTCGCCGTCGTCCCACACACTGGCGACACCGTTACCGTCGGCGTCGATCACATATGGTTGCCCGTCATCGGGATTGATACTGGCCGCCGTCCCCGGCAGGAACTGTGCCAGACCCTGCGCACCCGCGGGTGAGGTGGCGCCGCGACGGAAGCCGGATTCCTGCCTGCCCTGCGCCGCCAGCAGTGAGGGGGTGACTTCCGGGCAGATCGAACCAGCGCGGCGATACCAGATCTCGAGCTCCTGCGGCACCTTGCCGTCGGCCAGTGCACCGCCGGCACTACCGAATCCACGGACGCAGCGAGGATCGGCGGAGAAGGCGCGTGCGCCACCGACATCCGGTGTCGGGGCCCCTTCCAGCCATGGCATCGGGTCGATCTGGCGGCCCCCGGTGAACCGACCGCCCGGCACGACCTCGAAATGCAGGTGCGGGCCACTGGACTCGCCGGCCGACCCGACGTAACCGATGTGCTGGCCGGCGCGGACCGTTTCGCCGACCCGCACCAGCACCCCGCTATCCCACATGTGCCCGTATACCGCCGAATAGGCGCGACCGTTGGTGTCGACGGAGTCGACAACGATCCAGTTGCCGAACCCGGAGGCCGGACCGGCGGCGACGACACGGCCATCGCCGACCGAAAAGATCGGGGTGCCATCGGAGGCCGCCATATCGACACCCTTGTGCCCGCCGCCGCGAGAACCGAAGACATCGGAAATGCTGTAAGTGCCAGTGGCCAGCGGTAATGTGCGACGCAGCGAGCCAACACCGGCAGCAAGCGACGGCGTCGCGGTCACGGCCGGATTCGCCTGAGCCGCAGGACTACCCGAAGCGGGCGCCGACGGCGAGGAACCGGCGGCCCGCGGATCGCCGGGCGCATAACCACCCAGCGGCGGCAACATCGTCTGGGATGGGCCGAGGACGGAGCCGCCCTCACAGGGATCGTCCACCGACGGCAGCACGATCACCACCACCAGCATCATCAGTCCGAGCATCGCACCGACGGCCAGCGCCAGCACCGAACGCACGTTCATGACACCCTCGTAGGGTTCACGTGCGGCGCCGGGCTTCGTTGAGGGTGTCGGCCAGTGCCCTGTTCATCTCCGCCGCGGCGGCCAGCTGCTGCTGTAACAGTGCGACCTTGCGCCGCAGAGCCACCGCGTCCATCCGTTCCAGCCCCGGCCCCTCCGCGGCACGGACCCAATTGCGCACCGAATTGGTGTGCACGCCGATCTGCTCGGCGACCACCCGGCACGCCTCGGATTCGCTGCGCAACTTGTCAGTGAGCGCGATGACCTGCTCCACGGCGGCGTCACGCACCTCGGGCGAGACCTTGCGATAGGACCGGTGCGGCATCATGCGGCGCTCCCGCCCGCCGAATCCGAACCGCCGGGGTCGGAACCATCCGCTGAGCCTGGAACCCGGTTGAACTCGTCGAACCGCTGATTGGTGTCGTGGATCCCGCTTTCCTTCTCCGACAGCGTGAACTCCATGTGGAACGGGATACCGGGCCTGCGATCCTCACCGATCTTGAGCAGGAATTTGCCGGTACCCGGCGGGGACGGCCGCACCTGCCCCGGTTTGAGCGCCTCACCCGTCAGTGCCTGCGGCGCCGACCAGCCGGTGACCATCTCCTCCTCGGCGGAGGTGAACGGGATCGTGCTGTCGAGCCGTTTGATTTCTTCGGCGGGCAGGGCGCCGAAGATCTTGGCGCGCGCACGCTCCAGGAAGCCGAGTGCCTTGGCGATCGCCGCTTCCGAACCCAGCGACTGCAGATCCTTGATGGTGTGGCTGATCATGATCAGCGCGGTGGCGATACCGCGTTGCAGGCGGGTCAGCTCGTCGACGCGGTCAACCATGAAGTCGCCGAGGCCGAGCACTTGCCACAGCTCGTCCATCACGACCTGGAAATAGCGTTGCGGCGCCATGCCCGCGTCGGTGAGTGTGTGCGCGGCCTCCACCGCGGCGAAACCGTCGGCCCAGCAGGCCAGCATGACTGCGGCCTTGAGCTTCTTGTCGCCTTGCGGAATATGCGAGACATCGATGCAGACGGCGACCGAATCGGTGTCGATGGGCACCGAGGTCTGGCCGTTGAAGACGGCGCCGAACGGGCCCTGGGTGAGGGCACGCAGCGATCGGCGCAGATTCTTGATCGCGACCTGATATTCGGCTTCGTTGTCGGCGCCCGCGTCCAACATCATTTCCTCGCCGCCCGCGACGATCACCTCGAGCAGGTTGTCCATGATGGGCGGCTGATCCGGGGTGAATCCGCTGCCCGGCAGGTACAGGATGCGCAGGGCCGTGGAGATGAGCGTCTCCTCGAAATCACGCACCCTTGCACCGCGAACCAACTCCACCAGACCCGCGATCAGTGTCACCTGACGGGCGCGCAGATCCTGCAGCACCTGCAGTTGCAGTGCGGGCAGATGATCCAGCTGCGGCACCACCGAGCCGAGCACGCCCGCGGCCAGCGGATTGAGTTTGCCGTGCCCGTAACCGAGATCGATCACCTGGCCGCCGACCATCTCCACCATTTTGCGGTAGTCCGGTTTGACGTCGGCCAGGATCAGCGGCGTGATGCCCTGTGCGATACCGCCGAGCACGATCCGGCGCACCAGCGAGGACTTGCCGAAACCGTTGAGCCCAAGCACGAACAGGCTGGGCGCGGTGATGAAACTGCCGCGCATGAACCAGTTCATCGGGTCGAAGCACACCGGCGCCCCGGTATGCAGATGCGAGCCGAGCGGGGTACCTATCAGCGGTGCGCCCGCACCGACCGACCACGGCCACAGGCCCGCGACCTGGGCGGTGGTGGCGCGGTATTCGACCGGGCGCCCCACCACGTTCATCCGGCCACCGCCAGGGCCCGCGTAACCGCGATCGGTCAGTTCGGCAACCTGACGGTCGAATCCGTCCTCGAAGGTCTGCTCGGCGCGCGCAGCATAGTTACGGCGGCGGATATCGTCGGTGCGCACGCGGAATGTCGCCCACGCCGCGCGCAGCCCGGACTGTTCGCGGCTGATCATCTCCAGCCGGGCACGCGTCTCGTCATCGAGCAGCGGTGGTCCGGACTGTTGACGCTTGTCCGCCTTGGCTTTCGCCCGCTGAGCGGCACGGTCCTGTGTGGGGGTGCGCATCGCGCGGTCGGCGGATTTGTCGAATGCCACCGGACGCGCGCGATTCTGGTCGGCGCGCTTGGGCCGGGCTCGGCCGCCGCGGCCGGATCCGTCCGCAGCGCCTGCCGCATCGGTCCGCGGAAGGTCGGCGCGCGAGCGTTCACCGTCGGTCCGCGGTGCGCCTGTGCGCGGGCGTTGTCCACCCGCGCGAGGGGCACGCCTGGCGGGGTCCTCCCGCGTGGATTCGCGCCGACGCTCGGGCCTGGCCCATTCGTCGTGGTCGGCCTCGGGCCGCCGAGTCCGGCGGACGGCGTCCTCGCGCTCCCGTACGGGTGGCTCGTGCTCGCGTGCCATCAATCGCTCACCCCGCAAGTGCTTTCGGAATCGTCGCGTGTTCGGGCAGGATCACTCCGCAGCCGAGTGAGGCCGCGAAGGCCGCCGCCTGATAGCGGTAGCACCGCCGGATCTTCAACCGCGCCTGTGTGGACAGGTCACGGGTGATCGCTTCGATCCGCGGCAGATCGCCGCGTAGGGGCTCGGTGATGGTCACCAGCGCCCCGAAGCGGGTCACGCCGTGGCCACGCGCCTGCTCCTCACGGGCCTGCTGGGTGGCGCCGACCCGCAATGTCGCCGACGCGGAGACGACTCCGCGTTCGCTCTGCTGGGCCACCAGCGCGTTCTTGAAGTCGTCATCGACGATCTCGGCGGCGTCGGCGGCTGAATGCGGACGGTACACGATGGCGATACGCTTGCGCGGCACTTCGGGATTCGGCGCAAGCAGCCGCTGCAATACCCGTTCGTCGACAGCGCCCTCCGGTGCCGCGTCCATCTCCCAGGTGACCGAACGGCCACCGTCGTGCACGAAGTGATCCCATTTCTCGTCATGCGAGATCGGGCCCGCATCGGCCCAATCCAGCCCGTGGCCGTCGGGGTCACCGGCGGCGACCTCGAGGTCGGCCTGGGCGGCAGGATCGTAGCTGCGCCGGATGAACGAGATCACCTCATCGGCCGCCATGGGCTGGGCCCGCACCCCCGCCTCGGCGAGCGCGGCGCAGATACCGGGTAGCCTGCGCCCGATCTCCACCGCTTCCTCGGCCGGGTTCTTGCGCCGTTCGGCCGTGGTGGCCTTGAAGGTGATCGCCACGCGCGGCAGCAGCTGCACCCGCTCCTGCGGCAATTCGGTGGCCAGCTCGTACATCACCTGCTGGGCCAGCTCGGGGGCCTCCGGCCGCGTGATCGTGGAAACCTCGGTGAGCAGCCGGTTTCCGGTTTCGGGCACGGTATCGATGACGGGCACGACAGCGACGATGTCGCTGGTCTGGCCCACCGAGGCGAGGAAGGTGCCCCAGGCCGACACCCAGCGATCGATCACCGGCTGATCGACCGCCTCATGGCCTTGCGGCCAGGCCCGCAACACCACCGTGTACTGGGCGAACTGCGGCAGGTGGATCATGCCGAAGCTGTACCCACCCGCGTCGATGCCCTCGTACAACTTCGACGGAGCCAGCAGTCCTGGCAGCCGGGTGACCCCGCCGGGAATCCGGGAGAACCTGCCACCGCGATACACGTGCTCGCCGCGACTGCGCGAACGCATCCAGTTGAACATCATCAATCCCGTCTCGTAGCCGGAGCGGCCCCCCGTCCGCCACACCAGTGGAACCATCACCGCGATGCCGACGCCACCCACGATCAGACCCCACTGGAAACCGCCGACCATCGCGGTGATCAGTGCGGTGATCACGACGACGAAACCGAGCACGGTCTCTTCCCAGCGCAGGCCGAAAAGGCCTGCGCTGCGCGGTTTCTGCCACAGGCCGTAGGAACGGCGCTCGTAGGTGTCAGTGCTCGTCATCGCGGAATGGTGCTCCTCCCGAGGTCGGGTGCGCGGTTGGCCCAGCGGTCACCCGCGACATCACCCATGGCTTGATCTGCGCGGCTCATACCGGCCGTCGCGGCTCGTGCCGCCCCGATCCGACCTGCCGCGGCAGCCGCACCGGACGGTACCCCGGCCGCACCCCCGGGCCCGCCGGAGGCTCGTGGTGGTTCGCCCGCGCCGCCGCCACCACCGCGTGGCGGCGGAGTGGGACGTGGCGCACCACCGCCGCGTCCGCCTCCTCCGCCCGGCGGCGGGCTGCCCGCCCCGCTGACGAAGCCTGCCGACCCCGGCGTCGCGGTGCTCTTGACGCCGACAGCCTTGGTGCCCGCCAGGGCTCCGATGCCCGCCGCCGCCAGCAGCGTGCCGCCGGTTGCCGTCAGACCGGAACCACCGCTACCGACGATCGCGACGGCAGGCGTCACCAGGCGCATCAGTGCGGGCAGCACGAACGCCACGCTGCACAACAGCACGATCGACACCAGCATGCGCTGCGCCTGTTCGGCATCGGGCAGCCCGGAGGTGCTGGTCAGCTCGTCGACGTGACCCGCCGTGGTGAAGGCGATCATGTACACGATCGCGGCGACGGGTTTCCACAACATGAAGGCGATGATCCAGCCAACCAGCTTCTGATAGGACTGCTTGCCGGTACTCATTCCCGAGGCAGCGGCCGCGAGCGGCAGCACACCGGCCGCGATCACCAGCAAGCCCTGCCGGACGATGGCGAGCACGATCTGCGCCAACGCGCCGAGCAATCCAACGATCGCGATGATCAGCACAAGACCGGGCGAAAAGGCTTGGAGCTTACTGGTTTTCACCATCAACTCGGCCAGGTTCTTGGCATTGCCATTGGTGGAGTCGGTGATGATCCATTCGGCGAAGCGGTCCGAGGCGATGGTTCCAGCCACGATCACCGCACCGAGCATCCATGAACTGAACACCACGCGCGCGAACATGCGAAACGATTCGGCCGCCTCGTTCATCACGGCCCCGCGTCTGGCTTCTGCCAATCTGAGCCCCGAGATCATCACCGAGGCGATGAGTAACAGGATCTGCACCTGATAGGTGTAGTCGTTGATCTTGGTGAACAGCGAACCGGAATCGCTGACCGCTTCGTTGGGCACCTTCATCCAGAAGGTCAGCGCGAGGATGATCGCCTCACCGAGACCGTTCATCAGGGAATCGACGACCTTGCCGAAGGTCGAGTCCCAGGCCTTGTCCTTGACCGCCGTGGCGGCCTGGTCCGGATGGGAGGCGGCATTGCCCGCCTTGCACACCGCCGAGGCGGCATCACCGAGCGATACGCCGGGAATACCGACATTGTCGAGGGTGTCGTGGATTTCGTTGCACGCCTCGTCGAAGCCGTACGTCTGGCCATAGGCCACCGTCGGCGTCGCGATCATCACCGTGAAGATGACCGCGAAGATCGTGACAATTCGCCTCACCATGTCAACCCCTCGTTGTCGTGCGGGGAATCGGTCCGGTCCAGCTGTTCGCCTGTCACCCTCGTGAGCTTCCCATCGTCGTGCGGCCGTCTCAGTAGTCCGTGTGTCCGTTGCGGTCACCATGCCGTCCACCCCTGCAGCGATTCGATGTATTCCGCGGGCGGGTTCTGCGAGGTGGTCGGTTTGAGCCGCCAATCACCGGCGTCCCACACCATGATCATCCGCATGGCCACCCACAACTGTTTGCCATCAACCACCTGGGCGCGCGTAGCCAGGCGCACGATGGCCATATCGTCGGCGTAGTCATCGACCTTGAACGCGTCCGGGGCGACGAAGTACTGAGTCACATCCTCCGGCTGCTGTTCCGGTAGCCGATCTGCCTCCAGCGCGCGATCGTAGGCGGCGATCTGCTGTGCGGAGACCCGGACCTGCCGGACGTACAGATCCCGGTCCGCCGGACGCGCGTTGAGCCGATAGGTGATCTGCGCCGCCGCCAGCGCCGCGCCCTGCGGTGTATGCGAATACCCCACGGCCAGGCCATCTTCGATGCGGGTCGGACCGTCGGAGGTGGAGAAGGGCACCGATGCGCCGTACACCCGCTGCCAGCCGCGCGGCTGGGTGGTCCCAGCGGGTGCCGCCGTCAGCCAGTCCGGATCCGACGGAGTCGCCTGCAGCTCCGGGTCCTGCGGAAGTGGCTGTCCCGCAGGATTGTTCGGCACGTCAACACGGCGCCCGAAGATATCGGCATCGGGTTCGGCGAAGCCCTCGGCCCCCGGCCCGTCGACGACTGACACGCTGCCCTGCTCGTCGGGCGCGTCATCGCTTCCGACATAGACGAAGACACCGACGATCACGATGAGCGTGAGCACCGCGGCGGACGCGACGAGGCCGAAGGAGACGCGATCGCGCGCGTAGGACTCCTTCTTCTCGCTCACTGCGGTGCCTCCAATATCACTATGTCGCTTGGTAATTCGTCGATGGCATCGACCGGACGTTCGGTCGAGTCCGGGTCGGGCAGACGTAACCTCCAGTCCTCGTCGAACCATTCGACAACGGTGTGGTTCACCGCCTTCGAACTGTCCGAATACTCGGTGTAGACGTCCACGGTGGAACGTTCATCGGTGTATCCGGTGATCTTGTAGCCGAGCAGCCGGGGGGCGTACTCCGGTGCCGCGGGCCCGGTGATGGAGAGCTGCACCCGGCTCACCACCCACTCGTCCCTGGCCGGACCGGGTACGACTTCCGCGGCGACCACTGTCGGCCATTGGCTGTCGGTGGCCACCGACAGCCGGACGGTGTGGGTGATCGCGGCGATGGCGGCACCGGGCGGGGAGCGGTCGAAACCCGTGGCGGCGCCACCGGATTCCCGCTTCGGCCCTTGGTCGGTGCGCGGCAGGTCGACACCCTGGAACGGCTCCCACCGGACATTGGACGGTGCGGCGGACAGATCAGTGCCCGACTGCCCGCCACCGCAGCCGGCCGCGGCGAGGAGCAGTGTCGCGGCGAACGCACCCGCTACCGGGCCGCGTACGCCGCGCCATCGCGCCTGCCTGCACCCGGACGCACACACTGTGGAGTTCATCGACTGGTGATTCTCTGTTCGATGCCGTCGACTCATGCAGGCAGAAACGCCAGCGCGATGCCGGAGGCCGTGCTGGCCACCCCCGCGCCGAGCAGGCTCATGAGTACACCGTGCGAGGAGTCGTTCATCGCCAGATCGCCGCGGAATGCGATCCACAGCTTGCCCGCCGAGACGATCATCCAGGCCAGGCATCCGATCAGCACGAACCACAGCAGCCAGTTGAGCAACTGCATGATCGGCTCGACGACCTCGGCCGGCATCTGTTTGTAGGCCAGCATTTCCATGGCCCGCACACTGGACATCGTCGACCTCACGTACCGATGACGGCGTTCATGATGGTGCCCGCGCTGGTGGCGACAACACCACCGATCATGGCTCCCGCGACCATCTTCGGCGATTCGAGGCCGCCACCGGTCCACTTCTCCCAGGCGAACTTACCGCCGGCGTAGGTGATGCCGCAGATACCCGACAGGAGCACGAACCAGGTGAGATAGCGCACCAGCTGCAGGATCTTCTCCGACCCGGGAGGCGCCTCTGGTGTCGGATTGCCCACCTGGGCGAGAACGGTGCCGTATGTGTCCTGCACGGCGAGGAGGATCGTGCTCATCGGGTGCCTTTCTCGATGGGTGGAGGGTTGGATATCGACGGCATCGCAGACAGTTCGCTCATCGGTGCCCCGGCGGGTGTGTGGTGACAGGCGTACTCATAGCGACCCCTCCTCGTTCGCCTCGTCCGCGATGCTCTCTCGTGCCGCCGCGACGATCTCGGCACCGAGATCGCGCAGCTCGAGGGGAACTTCGTCGAGCGGATCGATCCTGCGCTTCTTCAGCGGTGGCTCCACCCCCGGTGCCCAGACCGGAAGCTTCTCCGGTTCGACGAGAGTCCATTCCTCGTACCACGGCACCTGCCACAACCGGCCGGCCAGCGATCCGACGACCTCGCGGTAGCGGCGGATCTCGGCGGGCATCCGGCCCGGACGCGCCGCCACTGTCACCAGACCGAGCACCTCCGACGGTCCGGCGAACCCGGCGTGATGCTGGCGCAGCAGGTCGTGCGCGCGGGTCAGACCGGCAATGGTCTCCCTGGCAACGAGGACGACGAAGGGCGATTCGCGGTCGAAGACGCCGGGCCAGCGGCGGCCCGAATCCGCCGCGGGCGCAAGCACGTGCGCGAGGCTACTGGCTCCGGCGCCGCCGTGCACGCCGAGCATCCACACCAGCGGCGCACGCCCGGCACCGGGCACCGGGCGGTCCCAGATGGGGGCGCGCCGGGACTCCGGCGGGGCGATCACCCCGGCGGGTGCGGGTTCGGGCCTGCGGCGGCGAAGATTCATGGCGGCGGTCATGATGCCACCCCGGAGAGCAAGCGCCCATAGGCTCTGCGCGTCTGCTCGTCCAGCGTGATGTGCCGGACGAGTTCGCCACGCGCCAGATGCGCGTCATAGGGGATCTCCACGATGTCGCGGACCCACCCGGACAAGTGTTCACGCAAATGGTCGGCAACCCGCGAGTCGACACCGGGCTGCTGATGGGAGATGACGATGGTCGTGTCACCGACGATGCCGCTACCTGGACCGTCGATGGCGTCACCGAACTCGTCATCGAGCCATTCCAGCGTCACCCGCAGCCGGTTGGCCGCATCGGTGCGGGCCGGAATGGCAAGCACCAGAGCGACTTCCGCGTCGTCGAGCAACGGTCGCAGCTGACGTCCGGCAATCGGGTGGCCACCGTCGTAAACCGCGGTGTAGCCGGCATCGTCGACCGCACGCCCGACCGTGAGATAACTCGCACGCCTGCGCAGCGGTGCCGCGTCGCGCCACAGCAACCCGAACCCGGATGTCGACCGCGACAGGCATTCCTTCAACGGCGCCGGTTCGTCGCCGCCGCGCCCGTACAACCACGACTGCAGGCTCACCGGATGCAGATGCTCGTCGGCGCCGCGCAGGCCGAGATCGCTACCCGCGGCAGTGGCATCGACCGCGACGGTGTGGGTGCCCGACAGCGCGAGCTCGCCCGCCAGTCCCAATGCCGTGGTGGTGGTTCCGGCGCCACCGCAGCCGCCGACCACCAAGATCGGCCGGTGCCCCGCTCGCCCGCCCTGCGTGGAGCCGCGCTCACCGCGCAACCGCACCACCGGGGCCTTCGTGCGCCCGGAACGGTCCGACGGCGCGCCGCCCTCCGGCGCGTCGTCGAGCCAGCGGCTCCAGTCGTCTCCCATCGCTCTGCTCTCCCTCTATCCGGCCGTGATACCCGTGATGAGGGTGCGGCCGCCGATCACCTGAGTGGTGACCATCTGCTTGCTGTAGGTGGCCGGTTGACCATCGGGCCGGTACTCGGTCACCTCGACCGAGTAGCGCCCCTGCTCCAGGGACACGACGCGCACGCAGTGCGTGGTGCCCTCGGCGACGCTGTCGATCCCGCGCTGGATCACCGACACCGGCGGGACTGCCGCGCCTGGCGCCACCACTTCCCATGCCAGCACTGCGGATCGGTCGACGTAGTAGGAGTACTGGAACCGCAGGATCGCATCGGGGCCGGAGCCGGTGCCGCCTGCTTCCGCGCCGCGCACGACCTCGTCGGTGCGTTCGGTGGGACAGCGATCGACCGTCCCTACAGCGGAATCGGAGCTGCCCGCGGTGAACTGCACCGCGGTCGCTTCGCCGGCCTGCCGATCGCCCGAGCCGCCGAGCAGATACAGCACACCGGCCGCCGCGGCGGCCAACAACAACACCGTCCCGATCAGCACGGCGAGGGTGCGCCCACGCCCGACCCCTGGCCGCTTCGCGGCGGCGCGTAGTTCGCGGGTCGTGCCGAGCCGGACGGGTTCGGCGATCTCCGGATGCTCGTCCTCCGGCCACGGGAACCGGACCACATCACCGTCGCGCGGGGTGTAATCGTCGTCGGGTCCCGGGGCACGATCGGCCACCCAATCCGACCAGCCGCCGGTGAATTCGCTGCGCCGCACAGGCGGGTCGGGAGGGTCGACCGCCTCGTCGTCGTGAATGTAATCGGGGTACCTCGCGGGGCCGTCATCCTCGTCGGCGACCGGCGCGCTCTCCTCGTCAGGGCGTGCCCGGGTACCCGAGCCGGTATCCGGCTCGAGTGCGCCGTACCAGCGATTGAGCTGTTTGTACGACTTCAACATTCCCCCATTCCCGCAGATCGGGGCACGTGGTATCGCATCGTCGAACCCTCTCGGCGATCAGTTCGTGGAGAACGGGTAGCTAGTGGGTGTGTCGGGTCGTTCGGTCGGCTCGATCCGTTCGGTCGTCACAATCGGTTCGGTGATTCGGTCCGCAGCCGCGCCGCCATAGGAGGCGCCGTCGACTCCTGTCCCAAACGGAAATTGTCCCGTACCGAATTCCTCAGGTGAAGGCGACGCGCCGGAGTCGGGCACGGCGAATCCCGGTGCCGGAGCCTGCGCGGTCCCCGAGCCCGCCTGCGGCGTATTACCGGAACCGAAGGTACCGGCCAGATCCCGGGCCACGGCGGCGAACCAGTCGGCGACGAACTTGGTCGGCGAATCGCCATTGGCGGACACGGTGGCCGTGCCGTAGGCGCCGTGACGTTGGACGGTATCCCAATAACGCACCCACGTGGTGGTATTGAGCAGCTCTTTATTGTCGGTGATGTTCTGCACCACCGCGTCGAAGGCCTGGTTCACCAGCCGGACGCCGGTGGTCGGCGGAATGAGCTGTGGGATGGCGCCGATCAGTTTGGTGCCGAGCATCAGCAGCGCGGCGGGCGGATTGGACAGCCCGGCGGTGGCAAGATCGGCGATGGCGGCCGGGTTGAGCACCGAGCGCACGACGGTGACCACCGCGTTCAGTCCGATCATCCCCACTTTCAGCAGCGCACGCAGCGCGGCCGGGATGTCCAGCGGTGCGCGCGGATCGGCGGCATCGGCCAGGCGCTGGGAGATCGACTTCTTCGGCGAGATGGACAGATTCGCCAGGCTGTTGCCCTGTATATCCTCGTTGACCACCTTGGAGGCGGTCTTGATGGAGGTGTAGGCGAGCGCCTGCGCGATCGACACCAGCGAGGCGATGGGGTCGCCGCCGCTGAGCTTGGCCTGGCCCGCGATATTCGCGACCGCCTTCAGAATGGGCGCACCTTCGGGGGCATCGCAGGCGAGATCGCCTGCCGCACAGAAACTGGCCACCCGTCCAGTGAGTGCGCCGAAGTTTTCCGCCTTGTCACGTTCGGGACCGATGCCGCCGCCGCTGGCAGGCACTTGCGGCAGCGCGACGATCTCGGCCAGCTCACTGCCCTCGGTGCCGGGCGCGGCATCGGGAGTGGCCTTTCCCGGCGCGCCGGGAAACAGCGGCGCGCCGGGGTTGCGGGTCGGGTCGGCGAACAGCGCGACCGCCGCGACTCTTTCGGCGGGCAGCACACCGGAGCCCTGCCCGACCTCCTGGGCGAACATCGACGCGACATGCGCGCCTTGGGAGTAGCCGACGATCCCGAACCTGGTGTCCGGGCAGCGCTGGGCGACCGATTTCGCCATGGTGCGTAGCCTCGACAACCCTCCGGTTACCGATTCCGAATACGGCGCGACCCCACCGCCGGTGGCGCCGCCGAATCCGGATTCGTAAGGCACGTAGGCACGGTCGACAAGCCCGTCATCTGGCGCTTTGGCCATCATCGGCATGAAGACCGTCGACAGCATTCCAGTGTCGGTGGTGGGTGCGGCATCCGGGGACGATTGCCCGGTGCCCTGAATTCCCAACGCGTACAGCGCAGGACAGCTATCAATCGGCAAATTCGTTGATGGGCCTGCGGGATCGGGTGCTTGTGCCGATGCCACGCCACCTGCGACCGTACCGGCGGTAGCGGTCGACACAGCGACGGTGAGTGCGATCAGCATCCCCGACAATCGTGCCGTGCATCCAGCCATAGCGACCCGCAATCCGTATTGCAGCAGTAACCCAGCGCCGTGAAACGCAATAGACCGTAACAGATTCCGGCTATCACCGCTGAAGCGGTGGAAAGTTTACAGGACCCTCCGCCCGACCCCGGATACGCCACGGCGCGCCGACTCGGACCTGTGACAAAGTTTCCGAACTCGCCGGGTTCCTTGCCAAGTCCCCATGACATCACCACCAGCCGAACGGGGCCCCGCCGAACCTCGGAGAACCCGGGCTGCGCGTCAGGAAACCACAGGCGTGCGCGCGCCAATGAGCTCGAGCTATGTACGCAAGAGCCAGAGCTGGGTGCGCCGGCACCGGGCTGTGCGGCACGCGACTCAGGCTGCGGAGGTCACCCGGTAGACGTCGTACACGCCCTCGACGTTGCGGACGACGTTGAGGATGTGCCCCAGGTGTTTCGGATCGCCCATCTCGAAGGTGAACTTGCTGATCGCCACCCGATCACCGTGGGTGGCCACCGACGCGGACAAGATGTTGACCTTCTCGTCGGCGAGCACCTTGGTGACATCGGAGAGCAACCTGGTGCGGTCCAGCGCCTCGATCTGAATGGCGACCAGGAACACCGACGACGGCGACGGCGCCCACTCCACCTCGATGATGCGTTCGGCCTGCGCCTGCAGCGATCCGGCATTGGTGCAGTCGATCCGGTGCACGCTCACCGCGCCACCGCGGGTCACGAAGCCCATGATCTCGTCACCGGGCACAGGCGTACAGCATTTGGCCAGCTTGGCCACCGTGCCCGCGGCGCCGGGAATGAGCACGCCCGCATCGCCGGAGACACGTTGACGTGCCGGGGTCGTCGACGGCGTGGAGCGTTCGGCGAGTTCGTTTTCCACATCACCGATGCCGCCGAGCTGCGCCATCAGGCGCTGGACGACGTGATGGGCGGAGACCTGGTGTTCGCCGACCGCGGTGTAGAGCGCCGAGATATCTGTGTAGTGCAGCTCCTTGGCGACAGCGTTCATCGCGTCGACATTCATGAGCCGTTGCAGTGGCAGCCCGACGCGGCGGACTTCCTTGTTGATCTGCTCTTTACCGCTCTCGAGCGCCTCTTCGCGACGTTCCTTGGCGAACCACTGGCGGATCTTGGCCTTCGCGCGCGGCGAGACGACGAAGCCCTGCCAGTCGCGGCTGGGTCCGGCGTTCTGCGCCTTCGAGGTGAACACCTCGACGACCTCGCCGTTCTCCAACTGTCGTTCCAGCGCGACCAGCCGCCCGTTCACCCTGGCACCGATGCAGCGGTGACCGACCTCGGTGTGCACCGCGTACGCGAAGTCCACCGGGGTGGACTTCTGCGGCAGGGTGATCACGTCGCCCTTGGGGGTGAACACGAAGATCTCCGGCGCCTTGAGGTCGAAGCGCAGCGACTCCAGGAACTCGGCTGGGTCGGCGGCCTCACGCTGCCAGTCGAGCAGCTGGCGCATCCACGCCATATCGTCGACCTCGGCGGTATCGCTGGTGTGCTTACCGCGGGTCTCCTTGTAGCGCCAGTGCGCGGCAATACCGAATTCGGCGGTGCGGTGCATGTCCTGGGTGCGGATCTGCACTTCGAGGGGCTTGCCGTCCGGGCCGACGACCGTGGTGTGCAGCGACTGGTAGACGCCGTAGCGAGGCTGGGCGATGTAGTCCTTGAACCGCCCGGCCATCGGCTGCCACAGTGAGTGCACGACACCGACGGCCGCGTAGCAGTCGCGCACCTCGTCGCAGAGGATGCGGATGCCGACCAGATCGTGGATATCGTCGAAGTCCTTACCCTTGACGATCATCTTCTGATAGATCGACCAGTAGTGCTTGGGCCTGCCCTCGACGATGGCGTTGATCCGGCTGGCCGCCAGGGTGTTGACGATCTCGGCGCGCACCTTGGCCAGGTAGGTGTCGCGCGAGGGCGCGCGATCGGCGACCAGGCGCACGATCTCGTCGTACTTCTTGGGATGCAGGATGGCGAACGCCAGGTCCTCTAGCTCCCATTTGACGGTGGCCATGCCGAGGCGATGGGCCAACGGCGCAATGACCTCGAGGGTTTCCTTGGCCTTCTTGGCCTGCTTCTCCGGCGGCAGGAACCGCATGGTGCGCATGTTGTGCAGCCGGTCGGCCACCTTGATCACCAGCACGCGGGGATCGCGGGCCATGGCGATGATCATCTTGCGGATGGTCTCGGCCTCGGCGGCCGCACCGAGGTTGACCTTGTCGAGTTTGGTGACACCGTCAACCAGGTGCGCGACCTCCGCACCGAAGTCGGCGGTGAGCTGGTCGAGCGAGTATCCGGTGTCCTCCACCGTGTCGTGCAGCAGGGCCGCCACCAGTGTGGTGGTGTCCATTCCGAGCTCGGCCAGGATATTGGCCACGGCGAGCGGATGGGTGATGTACGGGTCACCTGATTTGCGGAACTGCTTGGCGTGACGCTCGTCCGCGACATCGAAGGCACGCTGCAACAGCGTCAGGTTCGCCTTGGGATAGAGCTCGCGGTGCACTGTCGCCAGCGGCTCGAGCACCGGCTTGACCGCCGCGATGCCCCGCTGGCCGGTCATCCGCCGGGCCAGGCGGGCCCGCACCCGCCGCGAGGCCGAGGTCGGCACCGCCGCCGTGCCCCCTTGGCGCACCACGTCAGGATTGGGACCTGGGGTCGCTGGCCGTGCGGGTTGTGCCGCTGCACCATCGGACGAGGTGGCCGGCGCACCGCCCGGCCGCGAGGCAGCCGATTGCTCGACGTTCGCCTCGCCCAGATGCTGAGTCATGCCACCACCTCTCCACGCTGTGGCCGGGACCTCATCCGACCACCGCAACCTCCCAGACCATCAACTCTAGCCCCCGCGCCAGCACACTGTCCGGCAACAGGTTGCCAAGGCCATTTTCTGGCACTTTCGTACCGATAGACACCACCCCATCGTGGACTTCTACCCGACGCAGCAGGCAACGGTAAGCCGATCCTCGTCCCCCGCGCGTGCGGAGACGCATCGTGTGCGAGATGCGCCGAGGGCGAAGTCAACTACGCCGTCACCAAGGAGGCTCATTCCCGTGTTTACGGGGAGCACCGGCCGCATTCGGCCGAGTAGATGATCGTCTTGGGCTCATCCCCGCGCGTGCGGGGAGCACCACACGTTCGCGGGCCCGCCGGTCGGCGCGATGGGCTCATCCCCGCGCGTGCGGGGAGCACGATTCCCAGCGTTGCATGGTGGATCGGCCGACTGGCTCATCCCCGCGCGTGCGGGGAGCACGTCCCTGGTGTGCTGGTCCGGCGCGTAGTGCTGGGCTCATCCCCGCGCGTGCGGGGAGCACCCGAGGGCCACGACGACCGCGACCCGGTATACGGGCTCATCCCCGCGCGTGCGGGGAGCACGTCGTCGCGCTGGCGGGGGTCGCGGTCGAGCTGGGCTCATCCCCGCGCGTGCGGGGAGCACATGATCTCGTGGAAGCTGGAGTCTCCGCCGTCGGGCTCATCCCCGCGCGTGCGGGGAGCACGGTGTCCGGCAGAGTCGTTGTCCGCCACCCGGGGGCTCATCCCCGCGCGTGCGGGGAGCACACCTGCGGTTTCAATGGGTGTTGTGGGTGGTTGGGCTCATCCCCGCGCGTGCGGGGAGCACATCCATGAGGTGGATGAAGGGATTCCGGGGGCGGGCTCATCCCCGCGCGTGCGGGGAGCACCCGGTCGATCCGGATACCGGCGAGCTGGCGGGGGGCTCATCCCCGCGCGTGCGGGGAGCACTCGGCGAGGTCGGCACCCGGCAGGGCGGCCTTGGGCTCATCCCCGCGCGTGCGGGGAGCACTCGCCCGCCCGGAAGAAAGCCATTCCTACCCCGGGCTCATCCCCGCGCGTGCGGGGAGCACTTGTCGTCTTCGTGCTGCCACGGGTGGATGCTGGGCTCATCCCCGCGCGTGCGGGGAGCACCCCTCATGGTTGGGCAGCTTGTCGAGCGCGTTGGGCTCATCCCCGCGCGTGCGGGGAGCACTCGGCGGCCATGCCGTTCCAGGCGTCGCGGGCGGGCTCATCCCCGCGCGTGCGGGGAGCACGGCATCTGCCGGAAAAGACGCTGGGCTGGGGAGGGCTCATCCCCGCGCGTGCGGGGAGCACACGATGGCCACCGACATCGTTGAGCTCATGCGGGGCTCATCCCCGCGCGTGCGGGGAGCACACCGGCGGCCACCTCGGTGAGGGTGGCGGCAAGGGCTCATCCCCGCGCGTGCGGGGAGCACGTCTCGACTGTCGTGCAGGCGCTCGCTCCGGCGGGCTCATCCCCGCGCGTGCGGGGAGCACGGCCGCGTCGACCATCGTGCGGGTTGCGTCGAGGGCTCATCCCCGCGCGTGCGGGGAGCACGCTTCCGTACCGGCGATGGCGACCGGGGGCCTGGGCTCATCCCCGCGCGTGCGGGGAGCACTTCGACTCGCTCGTCGCAATGACGTTGGCACTGGGCTCATCCCCGCGCGTGCGGGGAGCACGCTCCAGCGACCTGGGCGCATGCAAACCCGTCGGGCTCATCCCCGCGCGTGCGGGGAGCACACACGCTGCCCTCACCCGCGCGGCCGCGCACCGGGCTCATCCCCGCGCGTGCGGGGAGCACCTCGGGGCGGTCGACAACAACGGCCGTCCTCTGGGCTCATCCCCGCGCGTGCGGGGAGCACGACCCCTGCCCCTCAGGGTGGGCGCCTCCTGTGGGCTCATCCCCGCGCGTGCGGGGAGCACGAGGCACCGCGCCGCGCGTTCGACGCGGCAGCGGGCTCATCCCCGCGCGTGCGGGGAGCACGTCGTCGATGCCAGCCCTGCGAACGCTGCCGTGGGCTCATCCCCGCGCGTGCGGGGAGCACACTTGCTGATCTGCACGTTTACTCGCTGTTCGGGCGAATTTCATTCACTTTCGTTCGTGTCTCCATGCCTGCGGCGTTTAGACGCTCGATGGTATCGGCTTGCCTTGCTCCATCCGGAACGTGCGCCGCCTTGTTTCTGGTCGGCGGTGTGGGGGCGCCGCATCAGGTGGATCCCGTCCAGATCAATTGGCTCCCAATCGTGGCGATGAACCTTGAATGCCAGCCGTTGCTCGCCTCGCGTCGTGTGAATCATGATCGCGCGGCCGTCCTTGGATAGATCCACGATGCGTTCCCACGCCAGTTGCCGCACCTTCGCGCTGACAACGCCGACGAACACTCCCGGGCTGATCTCCAGGAACCACCGGGTGAGGTGTCCGCGGAGTCCAGCAGGGCAGGCGCTGAGAACCAGCACTACCACGGGACTTCCTCGTCACCGTAGGACGTGCCGCCTGCTACGTTGCCCTTCCGATCCCAGAGTTCGACGATGTCGGTATCCCATTCCTCTGCGCCGTCGGGCTGGTCGGGAAGTAAGAGGTCATAGATATCCTTGCAACACCGTTCGAGCAGCCGGCCGGTTTGTACGGCGTCGCGGACCGCGCGTCGCGTCGTCCCTGGAATGTCGTCGCCGCCATCTGCCGCGGCATCGAATGCTGCGGGTATGGCGAATTCGGCCTTATAGAGATCGGCCAAGTCGAACACGAACGATCGTTCGTGCCCCGTGTGCACGAATCCGAGGCCAGGTGCACAACCGAGTGCCACCACTACCGCGTGCACGATGCCGTACAAGCATGTAGTGGCCGAGGACAAAGCCCGATTCACGGCGTCACCGGCGTCGAAGTTGTCCGGGTCGAAATCGCGGCGCTTCCACTCGATGCCAGTACGGTCGGCATGGTCGCGGTACAACCGCCGGATGCGAGCACCTTCACGACCGCGGAGCTGCTGCATGGTCATGCGCGAGACATCTTCACCCGGGAACCGCATTTCGTACATTCGCCGGGCGACACGCAACCTGGAAGTCGAATTCGAGACAGCGGCTGCCTGCGCTTCGAGGAGACGTGAGCTGCGGGCAAGAGTTCGACCGTGTGCGTAGTACCGCACACCTCGTTCACCGACCCATACTGCTGTGGAGCCGCTTTCTGCCAGCAGCATCATGGCTTGATGCGTCACGCGTGTTCCCGGACCGAGCAGCAGTGCCCCGATCGTCGCCGCCGGGATATGAACAACGCCGCGCTCATCGGTAGCTGTCACGGCATTGCCGTCGCGGTGGACGGTCGCGCGCTCGAGATAGATAAACGACAGCCGATCACGTGCGCGAACAAGTTCGCCGATGCGCACCGGACGGCTACCGGGCTGGTCGGTCATGTAGTGGGCGCCAGCGTCATGAGACCGCACCCATAACCTTTTGCGCGGCCGATACCGTTGACCAGCGCCGATCGCAGCGCCGGCGGATCGGATACCAGCAACGTGCCTTCAAAGGTCGCCGTCGACAACGTCACCGTTGCCCTGCCCCGTCGGAAACGCCGACCCGAGCGGTCGGAAATCACCACATCGGGCACTTTCCCATTGGGGCCACCACAAGTCCCGAGCCGGAAGCCGTTTCCCTCGGATTTTCGTTCCAGCCAGGCCATTTGATCACCGATATCGAGCCCGCTCAGCCTTGGGCGACCACGTGCGGCGTTGTGGGAGGTGGACAGAACCGGATTCGCTGTGAGCCGGAAATGCCATTGCTGCCCCACCGTCAATCTATCCAGCAACGGAGCGTATTTCCGGGTCGTCCAGGCCGTTGTGGTCGGCCATCCCGCCTGTTCGACGATATGCGTGAAATCTGGTTCGACCGGGCTGACGACATAGAGGTCGATAGCCATATCGCGTCGGTCGATTCGCCACAACACACGGCCGGACCGGCTCTCACCCCGCGCTTCCCCGCCCGGGGGGAACGCCGACATCACCGCGGCATGCACGACCTGCGGCGAAGAGAGATACTTCCTGGTGCCGACCCGAGCTGGGTTGAGCTGGACACGGGATAGGAACATCAAGAACCCCCAAGAGCCGACAGTGGGTCATGGCCAGTACGGCCTCCCGGATTGTGCACAGTGGTCGAGTCCTCGACTACTGTTCGCCATCCGTATTCACGCCGTTCCGGGTCGAAGCTGAGCGGCATGTCACGAACGAGCTCACTCTGTTCCGCTTGGTCGCCAAATGTCAGGTCTCGATAGATCGTCAGATGGACTTCGAGCTGCTGCGACCGCCGGTACCACCGCGCCGCCTGCCATTCGGCCTGCCGCAGAGCGTGGTCCAGCGAGCATTCCAACAGGTCTCCGACCATCAGTGGCTCAGTGACAGGGCAGGACCTGCGGCCCAGGTAAAGCGGAAATTCCGGCCGACGCAAGGCCTCACGGATTCCTCCGATGAGTTCACGCTCGCCCTGAACGGCCGCCAGGAACACCGCATCGGCAAGGTAGTAGCGCTGAGAAAGCGGGAACGACCGTTTCTTGTCGATGCTGAGCGCAACCTGAAAGTCCCGAACCAATCGCCCAGGCTGATCGACGCGGACACCGAAGGCGAGATCCTGTAGTGCTTCCTCGATCGGGTCGGTCCGGCGCCGTCCCTGCGCGGCCGCGATCAAGCCGAGGACACCACTCTTGGACGGGTACTGTTGGGTCTCGCGCCGCGCGAACCGACTGCTCACACCCCAAGACTGGAGAGGTGCGGCCAGCCTCATCAACAGCACGGTCACGGCGCGCCTACGGCCGCATGAACATGCTCGGAGACACCCGCTATTGCCGTCGCAAACGACACCGGCTCAGCGATCTCCCCGAGCGCGTCGGCACCTTCGGCAGTGACGACCACGAAGTTACTCGCTTCTCCGTTACCAAATGCTGATTCGATAGCGGAGTACCGGGCGACAAGCGCTTTTGCCGCGGCGACCGGCCGTGCCGAGCCGGCAGCGCCAACGGGTTCTTCGAATGCCGTCACCAGGTTCACCGGCTGGTCGGTGCGAACACTGATCACAACGGCGTCGGGCAATGTGCGGTTTGCGAATGTGTTCTGCTTTCCGCTCGGCATGCTGCGCACAAAGGCCGTCAGGAACGCCTCGACTGCCTGGACGGTAGCCGCCCCGTCACCGAGGTTCTGCTCGAGCATCGAAACGTTCACCGTGGCATAACGGTAGAGGGTAGAGGAGTTGAACTCGACGACTCCGATCATCCCGGCACCCGCGTTGTCCTCGGGGGCGCGATCGTCGACGGCTGTGTAATAGTCGAATTCGTTGTTCACCGCATGGACACTGATCGCGTGGGCGACTTGAGCGGCGGCGTCGACATTGAGGTCAGCTGAGTCTGCGACCATCCGCCCGAACAAGGCGACATCGATACTGTCGGCGCCGTTGGCGGCGGCTTTGGCGGTAGCCTTGTCCGTCTTGGCGCCCGTGGTTGCGGCATCTACTGCGAGCTGAGCGAGTCTGTCGATCTGTCCGGCACTCAGGAACAGGAGATATTTCGACTGCTCCACGAGATCGACAGCATTCGCAGGCTCCGCACCATCGTTCTTCTTGGATTTCTTCGCCGGCTTCTCCAATACGATTCCTGCGTCCTTGACCACCTGCGCAGCAGCCGCGAGGCGGGCGTCGTCATCAGCGATGGCGGATCCTATGCGGTCGGCGACCAACTCGACAACGCGTTTCGTCCGCACGCCGAGCCTCGCCGGGTCCACCAGCTCGCGAAATTCGGTTCGGGTAGCGCGCTTCCATGACTGACTCGAGACGCGAGCCCGCCGGACACCGCCATAAACCGCGGTTTTCGGGCTACCGGTGTCGTCGCGATTGATATTGCTGGGCGGCACCGTCTGCAGGATGTGGACGTCGACGAACATTCTGGTCACTACTAGTCTCCTGTCTCAGGTGCATCTGGGGTCTTTCCGGATTGCTCACGGATCCGATAGTCACGCGCCCACTTCAGCAAGACGCGGTCCGCATAGAACCCGTCGTCGAGTCTTCGCAGGTCGACAGCGAGGCGCGCGTAGTCGAGGGGAATATCGAAACTTCGAAACTGGCTGATCAGGCCGCGCAGATGAACCAACCGTGCATCGTGATCGGTGGCGGTGCCCAGCGCCTGAAACCGAGCTTGGACTGCCTGCTGGGAACCTGCAAGCACACCGAGTGCTTGTGCGGCACTACCAACGGTTCCTCCGGTTGTGTGCATTCGGCCGACACGTGACTGCTGATGCAACGCATGCAGAGTGATCGCATCGAACGCAGCGCGCTCCCACACCGTCGACACGCCGTCTCGCTCGTCACAGCTCATGAACTCCGGAGTGACGAGTACCTCGGGCATATGACCGAGCGTGAGTTCCCATAGCTCCGGGTTGGATCCCGGCTGCCCGCCCACCCCTCGCCGCAGCTTCGCCATTGCGGCCAGCGCGTCGCTGTGACGGCTCCGATACCGGTCCTGCAGCACCGAAACCTGCTTGCCGACGTAAGCGGCCAGCGCGTCCTCCCGATCACCATGCGACGTCGACGATTTCGTCATCGGCGATTGCTCCTTCCGCGGTGCGACTGTCCAGTGCCCTACCGGCGGGTAGGAGCTTGCTGAGCCGTAGGTGGAACCAGTGATCGGCTCGGGCGGAGTCCACCCAGCGATCTCGAACTTCGCGACCGACCCATGCTTGTTGGCCGGCGTCCGCGACCAACTCGGCTCCGAGGCGACGAATAATATGATCGACAGCGCGTTCCCATCGACTGGCTTCGTCGCTGTAGTCATCTGAGCGCGGGCGCAGATGTCGTAGCCATGTCCGGTACGGCGCCTCCAATTCGAAGAATCCCGCCTCGCGGGCGCGACCGCGTGACGCTTCCGGTGTGCCTCCCGCGGCAACGCTCAGGTCTGCCGCCAAGGTGCCCAGTGCGTCGACGGCCTTTTCGGCGATATTCACCGCCGTCAGAGCGCAATTCCGCAGCACTGGATCGCGGGTGAGGAGTGCCGCTGAGAATCCGATCGTGTCGTCGACGATGTCGCCGACAACGGACTGGTTGTTGATGTATTGAATTCCGGTTGCATGCAGGCGTATGGGCTGCGTCGCCGGTAGCACTTCTCTATACAGAAGGATGCTCGCCCATTCGACTACCCCAGGAGCGATGGAACGTCCTGCTATGGAGGCGGTATTCGCTACATCTCCCAGCAAGGACGCCAGGCCTCGCCAGAGGGATTTGTCCGGATCATGCAGTACGGGGTAATGCCGCGTATCGTTCGCCTTCTTCGACTGGATCTCGCTGTAACGCCATCCGGTCATCGCCTCGAGAAGGTGCTGATTGAATGGCGGAAGTGCATCGCCGTTGCACAGGACAACGCCGGTTACGAATGAGTCCGTGCGGACGAATCGCACTCGTCTGCTCTGCCACGTCATCAGATCGACCGGGCCGGTCGGGGCACCTGAACTCCGTTCACGCGCCCCATCCGGCTTCCGTTCCCACGGCGGTAGATCATCGCTGGGGTATCGCTCGTTGTTGAGGTCCATCAGCACCAGGTTGAGCAGCAGCGTTTGGCGGAGATTTACACCTTCCAGGAACACGCCGCCGAGACCACCGCTCCAGGCGACCCCGATCGGATAGCCTCGGCCGCCCTTGACTCGGGGGTCTCCCTCGGCACCGGTCTTGATACCAGAAGGATCGAAGGCATGGACGTGAACAAGCCACCGAGCGGCCTCGGCAGGAGAAATTCGCTGAATGTGGCGCCCGGCGCGCGTGGTGAAGTACTTTGAACCATTGGGAACATCGGCGATGAGCTTGTCGAGCGAGCTGACCGCGTCCTTACCGGAGCGCAGGTCCGCTACTTGGAGAAACGGCGCCCGAGGATCGAACAGGTCAAATCGGCTGTGATGCTCGGCTAGGTACTCGTCGATGGCATCGGCCGGCCAGTCCGACCACAGGTCACGCCAGACCTCCACCGGACCCCCGGCTCGGTTGTGAACGCTTCGGTGCAGAATCGCCAGCAACAGCCGGAGAATAGCGAAAGCCTGTGTAGGCACTTCACCGGCTACCGAAGCAATCGACTCGGACTCGCGGAACACCTCGCGCAGCGACACCTCACGCGTAGTTCCGTACTGGTTCGTCACGGCTATCCATGGTTCTTCGAGCAGGTCGAAGCTCATCGCTGTCGTGTTCATGCGGCATCTCGTTTCTGCACCAGCAATCCCAATTGCCCGTCGTAGTCAAGGTGATGTCCGGCCACGATCGCCGCGCCATCCTCGTCGAGTTCCAGCACCAGTTCCCCTGCCAGCCAATGCGACTTTTGCCATCCCGGGTACCACGTGTCCTCGAGGGCGCGAATCACTTTCTCCTTGGCGCCATATCGAGTCAGGTGTGCGGGCAGTCTGATTGTGCATGCCGACACCTTCTTTGCCAGCCAGGATGGCGGCTCGGTCTCAGTCGGTATGACTGCTCCTCCGATCACGGGAACTCGGTCGAGCGCACGGATTTCGTCACCGAATCGCTGCACGACGATCGCTTCGATCGTGTCCTCGGCATCACGTACTTGAGCCTGCCCACCGGCACCATCTGAGTCGTCGGGCACCCCAGCTGCCAGCCAGCCTCGTAGTGACGTCCGGTTGGCGCCAGGCCGGGATAGCAGGTACGACTCCGCTCGCCGACGTTGATCTTCGCCATGGTCGCGCCAGTCGTTTTCTGCTGACTGCATCGCGTCCTCCCACATCTCAGGGGCGACATAGTTGTCGTCGTACGCCGCGTCGACAAGCCCTGGCACATCCTCGGGGACCGTAATTGCCGCTACCGCAAGCTCATGAAGGACCGCGGCGGCACGAAGCAGCCGCGCTGTCCGATACACCGCGCGCGATCCGGCCACAGGCTCGGGCGGCACAACATTCCAATCCACGCCTCGGATTAGACAGCGAGGCACTGACAATCCTGGCGGACGTCCATTGCGGGGATGCCGATGCAGTCGACCGATCCGCTGAAGTAGCAGATCCATCGGTGCCAGGTCCGTGATCAGCAGATCGAAATCGATGTCCAATGACTGTTCGATGACTTGGGTGCCCACGACGACGAACCGATCCGGCCTCCGACGGTCGAGGTTCGGCGGTCCCAGCAGGTCCCTCAGCTTGCCCTCCAGGTCAGCGCGGTGGCTTGCCACAAAACGGGAATGGGCAAGCAGGAGCTCGCGATCAGTCATCCCGGCATCCGTGAGCGCTGAGTAGATCTCCTGAGCACGGGCTACGGTATTGCAGACCACACCGACAACTCCCCCGCCTCTAGCCGTCGCATCATCGATGACGCTCACCACGTGGGCGGGATCATCCGATATCTGCTCGATCCGGATCCCCTCGATCCGTCGGCTCGATGCCTGCACCCGTCTGCTCGGGCCCGGGTTCGGCCACACGGTGATCCGGGGGTAACCGGTCTCTTCAGGGACGTGGCCACCTTGGTCGCCACGACCCCGCTGGTACGCCTGAACAAGCTGTCGGCGTTGCGCAGGAGGAAGGGTGGCAGACAGCAGCAGCACCGGGACACGGTAGGCACCGAGCCATTCGAGGCTCCGGCAAAGATAGGTCGACATATAGCTGTCGGCCGCATGCACCTCGTCGATGACCACGACCTTGTTCGCCAAGGCGAGATGGCGCAACATGACATGTCGCGTCTTCAATGCCATCCGCAGCACCTGGTCGATCGTTCCGACCACGATATTGGCCAGCGGGCCCTTCTTCCCGACGTGCCACGCATGCGCGACGAGACCGCTGTCCGCGCAGTCGGGGCCGATCGATGCGAATCCGCGCTTGCGCAGGGCTGCAAACTCTGGATTGAGCGCAGCTCGGCCGTGGGCCAGGAACATACTCGAAGGCGTGTCCGGAAGCCTATCCGCCCATGTCGCCACCCGACCGAACATGGCGTCCGACGTCGCCATCGTCGGCAAGGCGAGGAACACGCCACCGAGCCCGAAACGCTGTGCCAGTATCTCCGCGGCGATCAATGCCGCCTCGGTCTTCCCCTCCCCCATCGGTGCTTCTATCACCTGCAGGCCAGGTGCCGTCATGGCTGCAGCGATCCGCATGCATTCGAGCTGCAACGGCCGGGCAGCCATCGACTCGGTCCAGCCGAACCGTCCGCGGATGAAGCCGTGCCGATCCTGGTCGATCCCCGGTATCCGAGCGCGAGGCCGCCACGGTCCAGGCAAACCGAGCTGCCGCCACGCCTCGGGCGCCGCGGTGCTCGATACGCGTTTCTCGTTCAGCGGAAACAAGTCTTGGTTACTGGCGATCCAGTCGGTCACGATCACCGCGGCCGTCAAAAGACTCTGCTGCGAGATGGTGAGCGCGACCTCCCGCCAGGCGCCCAATCGTTCTGCTGCACCGACCTTTTCGGTAACGAACGTAAGCAGTTCAGTTCGTGAATTCTCCCATTGGCCTTCGCCGAGCAAGATCGTATGAGCTGACGCTCCCACAGACTCGCGCACTGTGGGCGGCATTCCATGGTGGCTGCCGACCACAATCGAATACGTGTCCGCAACCACTTTCGTCCACCCGTGGCCGGCAAGAAACTTCTCCAGAGCGACTTGACCCGCCAGGTTGTGCGGAAGCAACTTGCGCCCGCCCAAGGCGCCGGGCATCGTCAGGCCCTTGGCGTGCATCGCGTCAGCCAACTCCGGCATCTGGCATGCGAACGCCGGCGTCAGCTTGCCGATGTCATGTACCGCAGCAAGCCAGCACAACAACAGTCGGCCATCGCGCTCGCCCCCTGGGAGTCCGTGGGATATGAGCTGTCGCGTATGCAGTGGAAGCCATGCGTCCCATACACATTCGGCAACGGCGGCAGAGTCGGCCAGGTGCCGAACCAGCGAAAGACTGCCGCCCTCGCGATCACTCTTCGCCCATGCCGACATGGTCGCTGCGCTCAGCAATGCACCCCCTCATGAGGACCTGCCCTTGCGGAATGTATCCGACTGTGCGGCCACAACGTCACGGAACTGCCGCCACCAAGCTAGCAGCGCGTTCCATGATCTGTGGTGCGCAAACATTTTTGGCGGAAACCCGCCGCTTGTTCGGCTCGACCAAGCCACCGGCCGACGCCATCGAAACGATTCACATCCGACCCAGCAACCAGACCAAGCATCCGGAGCTGAAGGACGCACGACCGACCACCACCCAGCGAGTTATGGTCAGCACGGCATTTATCGCATACGGGCCGCCTCCTCGAGAGAGCATCGATACCTACGAACAAGACTGTCCAGTAGCAAATGTGCTGTGCTGCTGGATCTTTGATGGACAGCGAGATGTTGCCCGCAGCCGCTTCGGGCGTATCATTCACGCAGTTCCGCGTGAACCTCTTAGAGTTTCAGAAATCGACCAGCCTGCAGGAGTAGAATGGTGACGAATCACGATCCCGCGCTCAAGGCAGCGGTGCTGTCGGACATCGGCGAGCGAGTAGCGGGAGGAGTTAAGGGCAAAGATGCAGAACGACAGGTGGCCCGACAGTACGCGATACCTAGACAGACGGTCAGCGGCTGGAGAAGTGCCGAACTTGCGCGCAGTCGAGACCTTGCGCGGACAATCGACCAGCTCGAAGGGCTGACCGTCGTGCTACAGAGCCACCTTCAATCCGTCAAGGATCAGTTGGGGATCGAAGGATGATGCCCCGAGGCTGAGCACCCACAGGCGCAACGGTATACAGGCACGGGCCGGGCCAACGTCCACTCCCGCTGTCGCGGGATGACCCCCTCTTCGAGTTCATCGTTCCCCGCAAACGCGGGAATGCGCGGCCCACTGCTCAACTTGTTGGACTGGCGTGCCGATAACAGCCAGGGCAGGTGCTCATGCGATCGATACACGAGCACCGCACCTGCAATAGATGTGCCGACCCAAACAAGTCACGCGTCCAAGATTGATCTCACCACTCTGCCTATTCCGACCAGCCGATCGGAAGACGACAGAGCCAGCCTGAATTTCTGCCACCTGAAGCCTGGTAGCCAGCGATACGCTCAGATCCTGAACGACAGTCCCCCAGCACCAGGACAGCAGTCGGTGAACAAAAGCCACATACGGTCGGCGTCCGCAACGACATTCGTGCACTGCCGAGTTCGGTCACTTCTCCAGCATGAGCCAATTCCCCGGCACCGCGTATAGCGGGTAGCGCAGGGCCGTGACGGGCCATACTTTGGTTCGCGGGCTCATCCGTCCGTGCGCAGGGACCACGGCGCGATGGGCGGCTGCGCGACTATGCATCTGGGCTCATCCCCGCGCCTGCGGGGAGCACTACTGCTTCGGCAAGCCCGCCCACTTGACGATGGGCTCATCCCCGCGGCTGCGGGGAGCACGCCTCCGCGCGTGCCGTCGGTGAGCTGTCCCAGGGCTCATCCCCGCGCCTTCGGGGAGCACAATTCCTGACCAGGCACTCTACCCACCTGCAGCCGAAACTTCGTTTACTTTTCCACCTCCACAGCCCGCCAGCGGATTCAGCTCAAACAACAACCATCGCCCGAAGTATTCATACTCGAGTCTCCGACGGCCGAGCGCATCAAACTCCAGCACTATTGCGCCGACGACGATCCGACATTCATCCGCCGCCGAGTCGGCTACTTCTCGAGCGTGAGACTACTTGCCGCGCACAGCACGGCACAGATCCGTTCCCCGGCTAACGGGTGATACGCATGGCCGATCAGAGCCGCAACGCTTGTCACGGCGCGAGGTGCCGCGTCGAGGTGGTATCGCGCCCACGGCATCTGACGCACAGCACGGATAGCGCGAATGCCCACGGTCGTCGGGTGCATCGGAGAACTCTGTCGAACCTTCGGACTAGACTCTTCGGACTCGCACGGTTGCCCGGTCCGGTCCGGTCCGGTCTGTTCGGTCGCACTGTCTGCCCGTACGCCCGGACTCTCTGGGCGTACAGCAACGGTTCGCATCCCAACTCCGCCACATACAGCACTGATCCCGACAACGATCTCACCATCGACTCCGGAAACCACGACCGTATCGAGGTCATCGACCTTACTTCGAAACCGGCACCCGCACCCGCACGCGCGGGGATGAGCCCACGTCGGGGGTCACGCTGCGCGCTGCATTCACGCGCTCCCCGCACGCGCGGGGATGAGCCC
>NZ_JAAGUY010000012.1 GCF_010868145.1 Nocardia cyriacigeorgica | reverse complement strand
TACGGCGGGTCCGGCAGCAGCTCGGGTTTCTCGGGTGGGTTTGCAGTTCCAATCATTGGCACCGGGCGGGGCCGCATCACCATTGGCCAACCCATAAGCGAACGCCGCCAACCACGACGTCTGCGCGGGACCCACCCCGATGGTGTCGGAGGCATACCCACCCGAGAAACCCGAGCTGCTGCCGGACCCGCCGTAACAATCCCCTGACCCGTTGCCCGAGCCCGCACCGCTGCCAGAATCACACGCCGACCCTGAACTCGACCCCGAATCGGCGACGGGCCCGGCCACCGAACGACCCGCAGCAATGTAGTCGGCCAACTCCTGCTCGGTCGGCGCCGCCGCAGCCTGCCCACCCAACGGGCCCAGCGCCAACACCGCAGCACTCGCCACCACCGCCACACGCGACAACCGACGCGAGGTACTTCGCCTCATAACAAACCTTCCTGAGCGACAAACGTTTTCAGTGACAGCGCCGCCCGAAATGGGACGGCACCAAAACTGCGCCAACGGTATTTGCGAAAACGACGCAGTCCCATGGAGAACGGTGGTCTCTGGAAACCTCACGAAAATTGATCACCGGTATTCGGCACGATGGACAATCGAGCTGTTGTCAACCTGTGTGTCAGCACCGAGACGCCCGATATATCGAGCAGAGTGGGGTGTTGATCAGGAGGTTCGCTGACGCTCTGGTCAGGGCGCGCGGTGCGCGCGGGAATCACATGTGTGTGGAAACAATTCTCGAACCATCAGCACTGTGAGCTGTACAGGCGTGGAATGAATTCGGAGATTCCGTATTCCGCGCCGCATATAGTGGCTGTCCCGGTGAAACCCGTCATGGCAGTAGGAGGTTCAGAGCTTCGGCCGTTCGAGACCTTCGCGGCGTGGCCACGTCCCGGCGGTGAGACATCAGCGGTGCGCTGCTAACAGCTCTCTCTGCGGGGCGGGATCGGAGAGGATGGTGCTGGATGTATTTCGCGAGCATGGTCGCGGCCTGGTTGACGTTCGCCGCGCTCGGCACGACATCCCTGTGGGTGGTCTGGGCGGCCCCGGTGCCCACCCGCGTCAAGGTGCAACGCTCACTCGGCCCCATGTGCCTGTTGAGCGTTGTGGTGATGCTGGTCTGGATGCAGCTCGCGGCCGGCCGGTGATGGATCCGACCGGCGACCGGCGACCGGCGTATCAGTCGCCGCGGCGATCGCGTCAGGATGCCAGCTCGCGCACCTGTTCCAGGAGGCCGACGATCTGCTGGATCGTGTCGAGGTTCTGCAACGACTCGGGGATGCGACGACGCAGTCGCTCCCAGCGGCTGGTGGCTCCGCTGATATTCGGTTCCGGGTCGGCCAGATCCCCGAGGACATCGTCCACATCCGCGGCTGAATCGGGCGCCGAGGCGAGTTGGGTGCGCAGGTGAGCGAGCTCGCCGCGGAGCTGGGTGAGCACAGCCGCGAGCTGATCGGTGTCCGTGCCACCGGAGAGATGGACCGGTCCGTTGATCTGCCCGTTGTTGCCGGAGCCTCCGATATTGCCCGCGACCACCTGGCCGCCGGTGATGCGCACTGATTGCGACGGTGTGTTGTCTGCCATCGAGCTTCCTATTCCGTTGCGGTCGAGTTGTTTTCAGGTCCCGACTGTACGGAGCCGGAATTGCCTTCGCCGCCGATGTTTCCGGCGATGACGTTGGAGTTGTTGACGATCGTCGAGTTGTTGATCTGCTTGACCATGTCGTCGAAGCCCTTGGCGGCAATGCCCTTCTCGGTGAGATATCGATGCGCTGCGTCGAGGGTGCGTCGCTCCAGGATCTTGACGTAGCGGTCGCAGTCGGTCTCCTGGAACAGATTGTTGAGCCTGTTCCCGGCGCCGATTTCCCGGATACTCGCCGCGGCTCCGAGCACCCGTGCCGCTTCGTCGGGCGTGGTCCAGGTGCCGCCGGGGCGGTTGCGGGCGATGATGCCGCGCACCAGATCGCCGACGCGGCTGGGCACCGTGGTCGGCAGCAGAGCCAGGTCTGCGACCGCCGCCCACAGTGCGCGCAGCTCCAGCATGTCCGGTGGGGTGTCGACGCGACGGAATGTGGGCGCGATGGGCGGCAACACGAACGCATGCCATTCCAGCACCAGTATGCGTTCCTCGCAGCCGACGTGCAGGAATCCCGATACCGCGAGCTGACGCGCCCAGCTCTCCAGCCGGAAGCAGCGGTAGTAGCGCAGCCATTCCGGTGACTTGTTGGCCAGGTCGGCCCAGTCCTGCTCGTTCAGCTCCGGCTCGGCGCCGGCGTTCAGCCGATCCAACAGCGGACCGGCGGACGGGTTGTGCACGATATCGACCGGCGACAACAATGCCCAACTGGTGATGCCCAGGTCCGAGAACCGCCATCCGGGGGTAAGCGTTGGGGAGGTGCGCAGCTTCTTCAGGTCCTCGGATACGAAGTCCTGCAGTTCGCGTGGATCGAAGCTCGGCACAAGGGCGACCGTTTTCTCCGGTGCGGCGGCATCCTCGGTGGTCGTCTTCGCGTACAGCTCGAGTGCGGCCGACCAGGAGCGGACCCGATTGCCCGCGCCGACGAACGGTTTGCGCCCGCGATAGACCACGATCTCGCCCGAGTTCTCCTGCGAGCGACGCAACTGATCCTGGGTGATGCGCTGTAGCCGCGCGGCGTACGGCGCGGACGCCTTGACCACGGCTTCTCTCGGCGCGGTCTGCGAGTGATATCGCCCGTAGCCGAACCAGTTTGTGGCGACCTGCCAGGGTAGATAGTGACGGGCGATGAGCACACACAGCATCGCGGTCGTCAGCGCGAGCGCGGTCAGGACCAACAGCACGGCGATACCCGAGCTCGAGCCCGAATCCGATGACCCGATCAGGAATGCCCCGAATGGCACGGCAACCATCGCCGGTAGGAGTAGCCAGAGAAAAGCAAGCAACCACCATATGACGGCTGTTGCCCACCAGCGCTGGCGCCGCCCAAGGAAGAAACGGCCGGAGCCCGAAGAGCTGTATGTCAGTCGTGACACGATCGTCGAGCACACTCGCCAGGTGAGGCCGGACGCGAGCCACACGGCGACCAGCGGAAACGCGAGCACGGTGGTGATCGCGAGCAGTCCGAGTAGTGCGGTGTTCACGGTCCGCCGCCGCGACTGCGCCGCCAGCGCCTCGCGCAGCACGGTCGCCGCATCCACGCCCGGCGAGGGTGGGATCGCCCGCTTCGGCTCGGCCAGATACTCCTCGACCAGCGCATCGGCGAGCTCGTCATCGAGGTGAACCGCGGCCGCAAGGTAGCGCGTCGGCTCATCGGTCGGTGGGGTCATCGCGGTCTCGGTGTGGTGCCCCGAAGTCGTCTCGCCGTGCTCATTCACGCCCCCCTGATGAACTCGAATCGCTTGTGTCGCAGAGGGTATCAGCGGTCGCCGACAAGATCGCCGGATTCGGGCCGGTCAAGGTTTGTGCCCGGAGTGTCGGCCGACCCCGGAGTGTCGGCCCAGTGGTTCAGGCGTGGCGGTACCCGGCTCGTCAAGGGCAACGCAACGTAGCAGGCGGGACGAAACCTGTCGCCGGGTCGGGATCCCTCGACGGGGGAGGTGCAGGCGTCACGGCCTGCCCGGAATAGATCGCCCAGAACCCTTGCTCAAAACTAGAACGCGTTCTAGCTTTGAGTATGTATCTGTCGCGACGCGGGCCCGAAAGGCGCATGAATGAACACTGATCCGCAGATCACCGAGGTCGATCAGCTCCATCGGGAGCCGTTGGCGGTCGATATGCTCATCCGCTCGCTAGATCTGTATGCCGATCGGACCGCGGTGCACATCGGTGACGAGCAGCTGACCTATCGCCAGGTGCGCGACCAGATCAGCACGTTCGCGCAGGCCTACGCCTCGCTCGGGCTCGGGATCGGCAGCCCGGTGGCGATCCTGTCCGCGAACCGGCCCGAGGTGCTGTTCACCCAGGGCGCCAACGCGGTCACCGGTGTCCGGTTCGCCGCGCTGCATCCCATGGGTTCGCTCGACGATCACGCCTACGTCCTGCAGGACGCGGGCATCGAGACCCTCATCTACGACCCGGACAAGTACGAGGAGCGGGCCGCTCAACTGGCCGAACGGGTACCCGAGCTGAAGAACCTGCTGGCCTTCGGCCCGACTGAGGCCGGCACCGACCTGCTGGCCGCCGCGCGGGCCTTCGACCCCGCCCCACTCGTCGCTCCCGACGTCGCGCCGAGCGACACCGTCAGCCTCGCCTACACCGGCGGTACCACCGGTAAGTCGAAGGGTGTGATGCTCAGCTTCCGCGGCGGTGCGACGCTGCTGCGCATCCAGATGACCGAATGGCAGTGGCCACAGGACGTGCGTTTCCTCGTCTGCACGCCGCTCAGCCACGCGGGCGGCGCGTTCTGGAACCCGACCAGCCTGCAGGGCGGCTCGATCGTGGTGCTGCCCGGATTCGATCCGGCGACGGTCCTCGCCACCATCGAGAAGTACAAGATCACCTCCACGATGCTGGTCCCGACCATGCTCTACGCCCTGCTCGACTACCCCGACCTGGACAAATACGATCTGTCGAGCCTGGAAACCGTCTTCTACGGCGCGTCTGCCATCTCACCGACCCGACTGGCCGAGGCGATCGAGAGGTTCGGCCCGATCTTCTTCCAGTTCTACGGTCAGGCCGAATGCCCGATGACGATTTCGGTGCTGCGCAAGGAAGACCACGATCCGGCCGTACCGCAGCGTCTGGCAAGCTGTGGCCGTCCGGTGCCGTGGCTGCATGTCGCGTTGCTCGACGACGAGGGTAACCAGGTACCGACGGGGGAGCCGGGCGAGATCTGCGTGCGCGGCCCACTCGTCATGAAGGGCTATCTGAACAAGCCCGAGCAGACCGCCGAGGCCACCGAGCACGACTGGCTGCACACCGGTGACATCGCCCGCCGCGACGCTGACGGTTTCCTCTACATCGTCGACCGCAAGAAGGACATGATCGTCTCCGGCGGCTTCAACGTCTACCCGCGCGAAGTGGAGGATGTGCTCTCCGCGCACCCCGCGGTGAGTGCTGCTGCGGTCATCGGTGTCCCCGACGACAAATGGGGCGAGGCGGTAAAGGCGGTCGTCGTCTTGCGCTCGGGCCGCGAGGTGGCGGTCGAGGAATTGCAGGCCTTGGTGAAGGAACGCAAGGGCGCCGTATACACGCCAAAGACAGTCGATTTCGCCGACAGCATCCCGCTCAGCCCGCTTGGCAAGCCGGACAAGAAGGCCCTGCGCGCGCAGTACTGGGGCGATGGTGCGCGGCAGGTGAACTGAACACACGCGAAAACGCCGTCGGCCGAGAAGATTCGGCCGACGGCGTTTCGTTGTGGCCGTCTACTTCGCGCGATCCGGTGGTCCGGCGAGGATCGCGGTGACCATATCGATCAGTTCCTCGAGAACTTCCTCGGACGACAGCCGAGTGCCGCTGAGCGCGAGCATGTCGCGCAGCCCGTCGAGATCACCGAGTGCCTGGAAGGTCAGGCTCATGGCCTGGGTCAGCCGGAAACGGATGGTCCGGGCGGGCACACCGGGATTGATAGCGCCGAGCAGCGCAGTGAACCGGCGGGCCTGGGGCGCGAACCCATCGGTGATCCGCGCCAGCGCCGGGTGGCGGCTGCCGATAATTCCCGCGACGATCGTGACCCACGCGGTACCGCCCGCGGCGATCTGCTCGGCGACCGGCCGAACGAAGGCCTCCGCCACCGTGCGTGCGGTCGGTGCGCCGGAAGCCTCGATGCTGTCGAGTAATTCGGCGCGCCGGTGCGAGACCTGACCCCCTCGCTGGTCGAGCAGGGCCTCGACCAGCGCGTCCTTGGAACCGAAGTGATAGTGCACCGAGGCGACATTCGCGCCGGCCGCCGACATCACCGCGCGCAGCGACACCGCGTCGATCCCACGCTCGGCGAAGAGCCGTTCGGCGGCGAGGATCAGGCGCTGATCGGTCGGCAGGGTGGCCGCGGGCGGCCCGTCCGGCGCGGCGTCGGTCTGTAGTCCTCGGGTCACGTGCGCACCCTAATCGAGTGGTGCCGGCGCGCTGTAGAGCGTCACGACGCAGGCGCCGCCGAGGCCGAGGTTGTGCGCGAGGGCGCGCCGAGCGCCATCCACCTGGCGTGGTCCGGCTTCACCACGCAACTGCCAGGTGAGCTCGGCGCACTGCGCCAGCCCGGTCGCACCGAGCGGGTGTCCTTTGGAGATCAGCCCGCCGGAGGGGTTGACCACCCAGCGTCCACCGTAGGTCGTCGCACCGGCATCGATCAGGGCACCCGATTCACCGGGGGCGCACATGCCGAGCGCTTCGTAGGTGATCAGCTCGTTGATCGAGAAGCAGTCGTGCAATTCGATAACGTCCACCTCGTCGATGCCGACGCCGGTCGCCGCGAACACTTCCTGCGCCGCTTTGCGCGTCATCGGCGCACCGACCACGTCGATCATCGATTCGGTGGCGAACGACGACGTGTCATCGGTGGCCAGCGCCTGGCCGAGAATCTCGACGGCGCGATCGGCGAGCCCATGCTTGCGCACGAACGCCTCGCTGACCACGACCGCCGCCGCGGAACCGTCCGACATGGGCGAGCACTGCGAGCGGGTCAGCGGATCGTGCACGGGTTTGTCGCCGAGTACCTGCTCGAGCGTGTACGCGTCCTGGAACTGCGCGTAGGGGTTTCGGGTCGAATGCTCGTGGTTCTTCACCGCGACGCCTGCGAGTTGTTCGCGGGTCGTGCCATAGCGGCGCATGTGCTCGGCCCCGGCGGCGCCGAAGAACTGGGCTGTCAGCGGCGCCTTGCCGAATCCGTTGGTGGACTTCAGGACCGCGATATGGCGGTCGATGGTCGTCACGGCCGGGTTACCGGAGCCCGCCATCGCTTCTTTGGTCATCTGCTCGAAGCCGACGGCAAGCGCCACGTCGACCAGACCCGCCTGCACCCATTCCCGGGCGAGCATCAGCGCGGTCGACCCGGTGGCGCAGTTGTTGTTGACGTTCACCATCGGAATCCCGGTGAGCCCCACGTCGTAGAGCGCCCGCTGCCCCGCCGTGGACGGCTGGAAGACATAACCGACCGCAGCCCGCTGCACCTGGTCGTAGCCGACGCCCGCATCCGCGAGCGCCGCGCCCACCGCCTCGGCGACCATATCCGGGTAGTTCCAGTCCCGGCTGGCGATCTTCTCGAACTTCGTCATCCCGACACCGATGACGAACGTACGCTGACTCATTGATTCTCTCCTCGACAACGCTGTGCGCGTTGATATGTGGTGACTACTTACTCGGCCGTTCACTGCCGACGACCCAGAGGGCATGGAATTGCGACGCACCGCCCATGGCGTGGCCGATGGCCAGCGTGGCCTCCGGTACCTGATGCGCACCGGCGGTGCCACGGACTTGCAGCGCGGCCTCGGCGAAACGCAACAATCCTGTGGCGCCGGTCGGATTGCCCGACAGCACTCCGCCCGACGGATTGATCGGTAGATCGCCGCCGAAGGCGGTGCGCCCGGAGTCGACCATCTTCCAGCCCGCACCGATGTCGGCCAACCCGATGTTCTCCAGCCACATCGGCTCGTACCAGCTGTAGGGGATGTAGAGCTCGGCGGTGTCGATCTCGCGGGCCGGATCGGTGATGCCTGCCTGCCGATATGCCTCGGCCGCGCATTGCCTGCCCGCTTCCGGGTTCACCTCGTCGCGACCGGCGAAATGACCTGTCTCGGTGCGCCAGGCCATGCCGTGAATCCAGGCCGGGGGTCGCGGATTGCCCTCGGCGTCGTCTTCGCCCGCGATGACGACCGCGCACGACCCGTCCGAGGATGGGCATGATTCCAGATACCGGATGGGATCCCACAGCATCCGCGAATCGCGCACCTCCTGCACGGTGATATTCGGACGTTGGATGTGCGCGTACGGATTGCGCGTCGCATTGAGCCGATGGTTGACCGCCACCTGCCAGCCGATGTGCTCCGGCGCACCGGACCGCCGGATGTACTCGCGGATGACCGGGGCGAAATGCCCGCCCGCGCCTGCGCCGAGGTTGGCGCTGAACGGCAGCCCCCGTGACAGCGCCCAGGTGAAATCGCCCTCGGATTCCTTCGAATAGGCGACCACGAGCACCCGCCGCGCCAGTCCGGCCTGCACGAGATGCGCGCCGTAGATCGCGGCATGCCCGCCGACGCTGCCGCCGGTGAACACCCGGGTGACCGGCAGGCCGCGCGCACCCATCGCGTCGGCAAGGTACAGCTCGGGATTCATCACTCCGTCGAACAGGTCTGGCGTCTTCGACAGCACGATGGCGTCGATATCGCCGTGGTCGAGTCCGGCGTCGGCCAGTGCGGCGTCGACCGATTCGCGCACCAGTGCGCCGATGGTGACCTCGCGTTTCTTGGCCTGCTTGCTCTGTCCGATTCCGATGACCGCGGTTTTCATCGATCGCCCTCCATCAGGCAGATCAGGTTCTGCTGTAGCGCCGGCCCGTTGGTGGCGTGGGCAAGGGTGCGATCGGCGCGGCCGGCCAGGATGTGCTGTGCGGCCTCCCCGATCCGGATCAACCCGGTCGCGGTCGCGGGCCGGCCCGCCAGTGGTCCGCCACCGGGATTGATTCGAGCACTGTTCACTTCGAGCGTCGCGGCGAGCAGCGGTTCCTGATAGCTGTACTCGCAGTGCAATTCGGCGATATCGACGGCGGCCGCGCCGAAACCGGCGAGTTCGGCCGCCTTGGCGGCCGCGGCCGCGACCGTGTCGACGCGGGTGAGATCGCGCGTACCCGGATAGTGGCTGTCCATCCGATGATCGGCGCCGCGCACCCAAGCAGGCCGGTGCGTGAGCCTACGGGCGGTATCACCGGCGGCGAGCACCACGACCGCCGCCGCGTCTCCGACGGGCGCCACATCGTGGGCGCGGAGGGGAGAGGCGATGTAGGGCGCGTCGAGTAGCTGATCTACCGGATACTCGCCGGATATCTGCGCGGCGGGATTCTCGGTTGCCGAGCGGAGGCTGCGTGACACCACCTCGGCCAACTGCCGTTCACTCACCGCGCCCGCTTCGATCAGCGCTGCGGCCTGCAATGCCGCGATGGCATCGCGATGCGGTCGCAGCGGCGCCAGGAAATACGGATCGAGCTGGGCGGCCATCACCTGGTCGAGATCCTGCGGTAAGGACCCGCGGCCGATGCCGTAGACGACAGCGATATCGCCCTCGCCGAGCTGTAGCCAGCTCCACGCTTCGTAGAGGGCCCAGGCCGCGTCCATTTCGACATGCGATTCCGAGATCGGCGGCCATGCCCCCACCGCGTCGAGCGATTCGATATAGGCGAAGGTGCGCCCTTCGAAGAAGTCGTGACTGCCGGAGGCGAAGAAATCCACGTCGTCGCGGGTGATTCGGGCGCTGTCGAGCGCACTGCGGATCACCGGCAGCAGGATTTCGGCCATATCGTGGCGGCGATCCGCAGCCGTGCACGGCGACTGAGCGAAGGCGACGATACCGACCTCACGCATCGGAACCTCCTGTCGTTGACACGGATTCGGTGGCCGTCGCCGGCCGGTAGTAGCGGATGCTGTTCATCGATGTGTCGAGTTCGTCGTCGGCACACCAGAACGGTTCCACCGCCATCCCGATGCGCACTTCGCTCGGCTCGATCTCCTGGATCAGATGCATCAGCCGGGTGTCCGCGCCACGGACCTGGATGTAGGCGACAACGTACGGCGGCTGGAAGACCTGGCCGGGGAAGGGGAAGTTCACCACGCAGAAGGTGGAAATGGTTCCGTCGCCGGGCAGTTCGAGTGGTTCGGACAGTTCGGTAAGGCAGCGCGAACAGAATTCCGGGGGCGGCAGATACACCTGGGCGCAGCTCGGGCAGCGTCGGGCCAGCAGCCGGCGCTGAGCGAGTCCGCGCAGGAACACCGAGCGTCCGACGCCCGCGACGTAGGTGTAGTCCATCTGGAACGGGTTGGTGAAGTCGGTGACGGGTTCGGGCAGCTGTCTGCTCATGCGGTCACCACCGGTTCGAAGCAGACGATGTCGCGGATACTGCCCACGCGTTCCGCACGCCATCGCGGTGCGACCCGCAACCCCGGCGCCATCGTCGCGGGATCGCCACCGGTGTCCACGGCGTGGAAGAGGCCGCCTTCGGTGCCGTCGATGGTGATCAGTGCCCAGGCGTAATCGTGGGCGAGGTCGTCGTGCGGGCGACGCGGCACCCAGGTCCAGTGCCGCACCGTTCCGGTCTCCGCCAGCTCCACGAGCTCACCGGTGGCACGGGCGGTCTCCGGATCGAATTCGGCCGCCGGGCACAGCACCGTGCCGCGATCGGTACGGACACCGAAGAGCCTGCCCTCGCGTAGGCCGCCGAGGAACGCGCCGACCGTGGGACCGACGGTGCGGTTGAACGGGAATTGCAGGCTGTACGGCGCATTCAGGCTGTCGTGAGGTGTTTCGGCTGTCATAGGGCTCCTACCGACTGGTACCGAGCAGTGGCGGTCGGCCCCCGAGGGGCAGCGGGCCGCGATTCGATCGTGGACCAGCGGTACACCAACTGTCAATCAGTTGTTTCAATCACCTGATTGAAGGGCATGTACAGCTGGTCGGCGATGTCGTAGTCTGGCGCCCAAAGTAGAACTTGTTTCAGATGCATTCCTCGGGTGAGGAGATTCCCATGGCCATAGTCCAATCGCTGCCATCGACGGCCGACGGCCACCGCAGGCTCGGCCTGAGCAACCCGGCCACGCGCGATGAAGTCGGCGAGATCGTGGTGAGCACCGCGGAGGAGGTGGCCGAGGTCGTCCGGCGCGCTCGCGCCGCGCAGCCGGGGTGGGCGGCACGTCCGGTCACCGAGCGCGCCGACATCATCCGACGCGCGGTCGAGGTGCTGATCTCCCGCCGCGACGAGATCGTCGCGACGGTCCGATCCGAAACCGGTAAGCCGCGGGTGGAAGCGCTCGCGATCGAGATCGTGCCCGCCTGCGATTTCCTCAACTACTGGAGTGGTCGCGCCCGCAAGGATCTGGCCGACGAACGTCGACGGCTGCACGGCTACCTGGCCCCGCTGAAGAAGCTCGTCGTCAACTACCAGCCACTCGGTGTGGTCGGGGTGATCACGCCGTGGAACGGCCCGTTCGTGCTCTCGCTCAATCCCATGGCGCAGGCGCTACTCGCGGGGAACTCGGTGGTGCTCAAACCGTCCGAGGTGACACCGCATTCGGCCGAATGGGCGGTGAAGATCCTGCACGAGGCGGGTGTGCCCGAGGATGTCGTGCAGGTGGTGCACGGCGACGGCGAGACCGGCGCGGCGCTCGTCGCGGGCGACGTGGACAAGATCTCGTTCACCGGTAGCGTCCCGACCGGAAAGAAGATCGCCGCGGCATGTGCGGCCCGGCTGATTCCCTGCACGATGGAACTCGGCGGCAAGGACGCGATGATCGTCTGCGCCGACGCCGACCTGGAGCGGGCATCGGCGGGCGCGGTATACCTGTCGATGTTCAACACCGGTCAGGTCTGCGTCGGCGTCGAGCGGATCTACGTAGTGGACAGCATCGCCGACGAATTCATCGCCAAAGTGCGAGAGAAGGCCGAATCGGTCACCTATGGTCCCGGTACCGGCAAGGATGTCGGTCCGCTGTTCTGCGACCGCCAGCTCGATATCGTCACCCGGCATGTCGACGACGCCGTGGCCAAGGGAGCCAAGGTGCTGGTCGGCGGTAAGAGCGATACCGCCGACGGCGTGTTCTTCCAGCCGACGCTGATCGTCGACGTCACCCATGACATGGATCTGATGCAGCAAGAGACGTTCGGTCCGGTCGTGGCGATCATGCGGGTCGCCGACGAGAACGAGGCCATCCGTATGGCCAACGACTGCGAGTACGGACTCAGCGGCAGCGTATTCACCAAGGACCCCGACACCGTCGTCCGGATCGCAAAGCAGCTGCGCACCGGTTCGGTCGTGCACAACGACGCCTCGGTCATCTACGGAGTGCCCGAGGCGCCGTTCGGTGGCCGCAAGGACAGCGGGCTCGGCCACGTCAACGGCCGGGACGCATTGCGCGGCTTCACTCATGCCCAGCCGGTGTTGCTGGATCGGTGGCAGCTGAAGAAGGAGAACATCTGGTACCCGTACACCGACAAGACCGTGCGGACGCTGGAGCGGATGATCGACGTGGCGTTCGGTAGCGCCATCGCCCGCAAGCTCATGTCGTGACGGCCTGCGGGATCTGCTCGGTGGAGCCTGTGGAGGTTCGCGATGGGAACTGACCGATCGGTGCGGACCGGTCCGTTCGTGGTGCCCGCGATCGACGAGATCCCCGGCGGACGGCTGCTCGAGCTGCCCGGCCGCGGTCGCACCTACGTCGTCGACATTCCCGGCCCACCGGATGCGCCGACGTTGGTCCTGCTGCACGGCACCGCGTGCACCGCGATGCTCAATTGGTTCCCAGCGCTCGACACCCTGGCCGCGCGCTATCGGATCGTGCTGTTCGACCAGCGTTGGCATGGGCGCGGCATCCGTTCCGAGCGGTTCCGGCTCGACGACTGCGCCGACGACGTGGTCGCGGTAGCCGATGCGCTGGGGGTGGACCGCTTCGTCTGCGTCGGGTATTCGCTGGGCGGTGTGGTCTCCCTGCTGACCGCCCACCGTCATCCCGATCGGGTGGCCGGGCTCGTGCTCTGTGCGACCCCGTACCGCTTCCAGGAGAAATGGCGCGAACGAGCCTTCCATCGCGGCTTCGCGGCCATGGCGAACAGGCTTGGTGGCTATCCGTATCAGCGGGCAGGGCGGCTGGCGGGCGCGTTGCCGGAACTACCCGCGGCCCTGGTTCCCGGACAGCTGCGGCGCTGGGCGATGGGGGAGCTGCGCAGTACCAGCGGGTGGGCCCTGACTCCGATATTGGCGGAGATCGGGACATTCGACGCCACCGAGTGGCTGTCGAGTCTGCACCTGCCGACGGCGGTGGTCATCACGACCAAGGACAAGGCGATTCCGGTGTACCGGCAGATCGAAATGGCGGCCTCGATTCCGGGGACGAGCATTCACCCGGTTGCTGCGGGGCATACGGCCTGTGCGTTCGCGGCGGACCGGTTCGTTCCGGTGCTCGACGAAGCGTGCGCCGCGGTGGCGGCGCGGTTATGAGATGACGACCCTGTTCGACGCCGGTGGCGAACAGGGCGGTCGGTCGGAGCGGTGATCAGCCCCGAGTTCGCGCCGCGGACAGCAGATCGGCGATCACGGCAGGTACCGCGTCGGCCAGCTCGCCGATATCGGGTACCAGCTCACGGCAGGCGATGAACCCGAAGTCCAGGTCGCCGCAGTTGGACAGCACGGTGGCGGTCAGGCCTGCCCCGTGGAAGATCGGGCCGAACGGATACATGCCATCGACTCGGACGCCGAGGAAGTACAGCGGCATCGGTGGGCCGGGAACATTCGACACCACGAGGTTGTGCACCACCGGGTGGTGTTCGGCCAGCTTCAGCGACGAGTAGACCCGCGATACCAGCTGGAAGGCGTTGGGCGGAGCGTATTTCGACCAGTCCTGCAAAAAGTCGGCGCCGATCAGATCGTGCTCCTGTTTGGCCTGCTGGTTCGAGGTGGCGAGCATGTTCAGCCGTTCCACCGGATCGGCGATATCGGTACCGAGGCGGCAGAACAGTGTCGACACCTTGTTGATGCCCTCGGTGTGCCGGGTCGAATCGTGCACCGACACCGGAACCGAGGCGATCAGCGAACGCGCGGGCAGTTCGTCGTGGTTGTCGAGATAACTGCGCAGCACCCCGCCGACAATCGTGAGCACCACATCGTTGACCTTCACGTCGAAGGCTGCCTTGATCTCCTTGATCGCGCCGAGATCGGCCTTGGTGAAGGCGACCGCGCGGTGGGCGGTGATGGCCTTGTTGAACGGTGTGCGTGGCGCGGAGAACGGCAATGCCATGCCCGCCTGCTTGTTCCGGCGCCGCTGTGCGAACCCCGCGACCATCCCCACGGTTTTGGGCACCATGCCGAGCATGCCCGCCTTGATCGGGAAGCGCACCGCCGCGCGAGCCGCCAGCGCGAGATCGTTCGGTTCGGGTTCGGGCTGCCACGGCTCCGGCTCGGGCCGAGTGGCACCCGGTTCGAGGTCGCACAGGTGCATCATCATGTTCGTGCCGGTGATGCCGTCGACAGCCGCGTGATGGTATTTGCAGATCACGGCGACCTTGCCGTCGTCGAGGCCGTCAACGACCGACATCTCCCACAGTGGTCGATCCCGGTCCATCGGGCGGCTGGCGATATCGCCGATGAGTTCGGCGAGTTCGGCCCGCCCGCCCGGCTTGGGTAGTCCGACCCGGCGGATGTGATAGTCCAGGTCGAAGTTCGTGTCGTCGACCCAGACCGGATGGTCGAGGTTGAACGGCACCTCGTGCACCCGCCGTCGCATATGGGGGATGAGCGGCAGCCTGCGGCCGAGTTCGGCCTTCAGTGCGTCGAACGAATAGGTGCCCTCGACGGGATCGAGGATCAGCAGTGCGCAGACATGTAGATGCTGTGTTCCGGTCTCCAGATAGAGGAAGCTGGCATCCAGCCCGGTGAGTTGTTCCATAGCCAAAGCCTACTAGAACGTGTTCTAGTTTTCGCCTGGTTCAACGCGAAGTCGATCACAGTAGCGGGTGATATTGCCAGATTGTGACCTGCGGGTATCGTTCCGGAATCTGTATGTAACTCAAGGTCCTAGGTATGTGTATGCTGTTTCTACGGTCGTGAAGGAAGATCGTCGGCTATCGCTGCCGAACACACCGTGACACGCTGAGGAGTATCGATGAAGCTACTTCGCCGGGGCCGCTCGCGCCGGGACACCGATCCGGGGCCGGTGGCGCTGCATGCCCGCAATGTGCGATTCGACTGGGCCGATACCCCGCTGCACTGGATGGCGGCGGAGCCGATCGCCTCGCATCTGATCAACTCGCTGAACCTGCTCCTGCCCGAAGGGGAGCGGATGTTCTGCGCCACCTATACCGAGGCGCTGCCGTCGGTCAAGGACGAGAAGCTGCGCGAGGCCATGCTCGGCTTCATCGGCCAGGAAGCCATGCACGCCCAGACCCACGACAAGGTGCTGCACGAGGTGCTGGCCGCGCACGGTATCGACCCGGAGCCGTACCTGCGGCAGGCCGAATTCCTGTTCCGCAAGTCGCTCGGCCCGCGGGAGGGTGCGGGCAATTCCCGGCATCAGCAACTCGTCGAGCGGTTGGCGTTCATCGCGTGTCTGGAGCACTTCTTCGCCTATCTCGGCGACTGGGTACTCAATGCCGATCTGGAGAAGTTCGACGCCGATCCTCGGGTAGCCGATCTGTTCCGCTGGCACGGCGCCGAAGAGGTCGAGCATCGTCACGTCGCCCACGATGTGGCGGTGTATTTCGGGGCAGGCTATCTGCGGCGGGCGGCGATCATGACGTTGGTCTTCCCGGTCTTCATCGGACTCGTCCTGCGTGGCACCAAGTTCCTGGTGCGCCAGGACCCGGCCCTGCCCGACTACGGGTATCCACGGCTGGTCCCCGCGGTGTTCGCCGCCATGTGGCGCGGTGCGTTGCCAGGGGTGCCGTCGCTGCTGTGGAGTGCGCTGTCGACGCTCGAGCCCGGCTACACCCCGGAAACGGTCGGCTCCACCGCGCAGGCGATCGCCTATTTGGCCGCCTCTCCGGCTGCCCGGGCGGCCGCGTCGTGAATTCGACGAAGATTCCAGGCACTCCGCCCGGTGACCTCTACGGCAAGCGGTCGCGCGACCGCACCGTGCGGGTGCTCGATGCGGTCGTGGACGCGCGGCTGAAGTGGGCCGCGCTGATCAATCGCAGGCCGCGGGCGCCGCGCGTCGACGATCATCGGATGGCGTTGGTGGTCACCGAGCGGCGGATCGAGGCGCACGACACCGATGTGATCAGCCTGGTGCTGCGCGCTCCCGACGAACGTGCGCTCCCGTCCTGGCGTCCCGGCGCGCATCTCGACCTGGAATTGCCGTCGGGCAAGCTGCGACAGTATTCGCTGTGCGGCGATCCGGCCGATGTTCACGCGTATCGGGTTGCGGTGCGCCGCATTCCCGACGGTGGCGGGGGGTCGGTCGAAGTACATCGCGATCTCGCCGTCGGTACCCCGATCACGGTGCGCGGGCCGCGCAACGCGTTCCCTTTCGCGGTACCCGGTCACGGCTCACCTGCCACCCGACTGCATTTCGTTGCCGGCGGTATCGGCATCACCCCGATCCTGCCGATGATGCGGTTGGCCGATCGGCTCGGCGTCGACTGGTCCATGGTCTACACCGGACGCAACCGCGACACCATCCCCTTCTTGGACGAGGTGGAGCGTTTCGGCGGCCGGGTCACCGTGCGCACCGATGACGAACACGACCTGCCCGACGCATCGGCGCTGCTGCCTGGAGTAGACGCCGGGACCGCCGTCTACTGCTGTGGGCCGGTGCCGATGACCGGAATGGTCGCGGACGCGGTCCGGCAGATGCCCGGCGTGGAACTGCATTCCGAGCGGTTCTCCCCGCCACCGATCGTCGACGGTGTCGCGTTCGAGATCGAACTCGCCTCCACCGGTGAGGTGGTGCGGGTGCCTGCCGATCGCTCGGCGCTCGACGTCGTCCTGGAGACCCGCCCGGACCGGCCGTACTCCTGCCGCCAGGGGTTCTGCCGCACCTGCACGGTGCGGGTACTCGCGGGGCAACCCGATCACCGGGAAACCGTTCTCACAGAGTCCGACCATGCTGCCGGTGACATGCTGATCTGTGTCTCCCGTTCGGCGGGTGGACGTTTGACATTGGACATCTAGTTCAGGGGCGAGGAGACCGACCTATGACCACCCGAACACCCCAACCGGACCGGACTCGCCGAACCGTGCGTAACGGCGATTTCGAACTCGCCGTCTACGAATACGGCGACCCGACCGCCGAGACCGTCGTGCTCGTCCACGGCTGGCCCGACACCCATGAGCTGTGGGACAAGGTCGTGCCATTGCTGGCGCGGCGCTTCCACGTCGTTACCTACGACACCCGTGGCCACGGCGAATCCACCCGCACCCAGCGCACCGCCGATTTCCGGCTCGAGGAGCTGGCATCGGACTTCTTCGCCGTCGCCGACGCCGTCAGTCCCGACCGGCCGGTGCATGTGCTCGCCCACGACTGGGGTTCCATTCAGGTGTGGGAAGCGGTCTGCGAACCGGGTGCGGCCCAGCGGGTCGCGTCGTTCACCTCGGTGTCCGGGCCCAATCTCGATCACGTCGGCAAATGGATGCGCAACCGGTTGTCGCGGCCGACGCCCCGCAATGTGTGGCAGCCCGCCACGCAGCTCGCATCCTCGGCGTACACGTTCTTCTTCATGACGCCGTTCCTGCCGCGCGTCGCGCTGGGGCAGTTGGCCACCGAGGGGCGTTGGCGCCAGTTCGTGGGGTTGATGAACGAGACCGCAGCGTCGAACGTGACGCTCGGACAGACGTTCCGCAAGGACATCGTCGACGGGTTGCTGATCTATCGCGCCAATATTCTGCCGCGCATGCTGGCGCCGCGTGAACGGCACACCGACGTGCCGGTTCAACTGATCGTTGCCGGACGTGATGTCGCGATCCGGCCTGCCGGCTACGACGACGAACGGAAGTGGGCGACGCGGTTGTGGCGTCGTGACGTACCCGCGGGGCACTGGATGCCGTTCTCGCATCCGGAGCTGCTGGCGAACGCGACGACCGAGCTCATCGACGCACTTGCGGGCGGCGCGTTGCCACGCGGGCTGCGGCGCGCCGAGATCGGCCGTAGCCGTGGCGAGTTCGGTGATCAACTGGTCGTCATTACCGGTGGTGGGAGCGGGATCGGGCGCGAGACCGCGCTGTCGTTCGCGCGCCGCGGCGCCGAAATCGTGCTGTCCGACATCAACCTGGCCGCGGCCAAGGAGACCGCGGAGATGGTGGCCGCTGCCGGTGGGCTCGCGCATCCCTACCAACTCGACGTCTCAGACGAATCCGCCGTCGCCGATCATGCTCGTGCGGTGCTGGAAGCCCATGGTGTGCCCGACGTCCTTGTCAACAATGCCGGCATCGGTCAGGCCGGCGACTTCTTCGATACCCCGTCGGCGGAATTCGATCGGGTCATGCGCGTCAATCTGGGTGGTGTCGTCAACGGGTGCCGATCCTTCGGTCCCGCGATGGCCGAACGCGGTGCAGGCGGGCACATCGTGAACCTGTCGAGCATGGCGGCGTACTCACCGCAGCAGGGCTTCAGCGCGTACGCCACCAGCAAGTCGGCGGTCTTCATGTTCTCCGATTGCCTGCGCGCCGAGCTGGCCGGACGCGGAATCGGTGTGCACACCATATGCCCCGGCATCGTGCACACCAATATCGTTGCTACGACCAGCTTTTCCGGTGTCGATGCCGAAGAGGAGAAGCGCAAGCAGCAGCATTTCGACAATCTGTACCGGATGCGGCATTACGGGCCGGAGAAGGTGGCCGAGCAGATCGTGCGTGCTGTCACGCGTGGGCGCAGCATCGTTCCGGTGACGCCGGAATCGCAGGTCCAGTACCGGGTCAACCGATTTGTACCGGGTGTGGTGCGCTGGGCAGCGGCGCGGGTGAAACTCACCTGAGCTGAGTGGCAGGCGACGTCTCCCGGTGCGGGCCGGATGCTCCCGGTGAACGAGTTCGTACCGCAGTACGGCGCGGTGGGATCACGCCCGTTCGGAAGAGGGTACGCCAGCCCGGCGGAGTTCGGCTTCGATGGCGGTGACCCGCTCGGCGCTGATGCCCCATGGCTGCTCCACGCCGACCCGGGAGTCCAGATCCCAGAGCACGCAGCGCTCTTCCTCGGCCGCCACCATCGACCAGGCGACGACGGTGCGCCCCAGCTGCTCCGCCATCGAGCCATGCGAGCCCGACTGTGTCGCAACGCCTTCCGGAAAGTGGTGTAGGAACCGGCCGTAGGTCGCCGCGCAGAACTGGGCATAGAGTTGGGTGCACAGAATGAAACCGTGCCAGGCCTCGTCGACGGCATGGGATGGCATCCCGATCACCTGACCGTCGCGCATGGCCGCACCACAACAGCGCAACCATTGGCGCAGCCCGGTTTCCACCAGGTCGCGTGGCTGCCACGGGCAGGTCTTGTAGATCGCCTCGGGCAGCTCGAGTTCATGAACGACACGGTCGACCGTGGAGAGGTCGATCGTCTGGATGCTGCGCTTACCGAATCCGAACACAGTTCACTGTAGGACCGGCGGTCGATACGCTGCGAGCATGGAGATTCTGATAGCGCTGTTCGTGCTGGTCGCGCTGGTCTCGATCGTGGCTGTGGGCGTCGTGCTGATCGTGGTCATTGTCCAGCGCATCGGTCGCTCACAGCATCGGGGCGGGCCACACGGGCAGTACTGGGTGGCGGGTTCTGCTGTGGATCCGGATGGGGGTGGTGGCCACCACCACGGAGGCTTTGGCGACGGGCCGGGCTCCGGCGGTCACGGTGGCTCGAGTTGCGGTGGTGGATCGAGCTGCGGTGGTGGCGGATCCAGCTGCGGCGGTGGTGGCGGCGGCGGATCCAGTTGCGGCGGTGGCGGTTCCTGAGTGCTCCACGCGGGTACTCGATGGCGATGACGGAAATTCTCATCGGGCTCGCGCTGGTGCTGATCGCGGTCACGACGGCGGTGGCGATCACGGTCCTCGTGAAACAACGACGCCCTGAAGAAACGACCATGTCGAAGCTCGCCAAGGGGTCCCAGCGGTCACGAGCCAGGCGTCGGACCGGCACCGGCACCGGTGCGGGATCGGCAGCAGCAGGTGGCGGATGGTGGATCGCCGGATCCGGTGACTCGGGCGGTGGAGACTCCGGCGGATCCGGTGGCGGTTGCGGTGGAGGTGGTGGCTGTGGTGGTGGGGGCTGAACCGGCCGATCAGTGAGCGCGATCACCCACTCTTGACCTCAACCGTCCTTCAGGGTTGAGGCTTGTCGTATCCGAAACACCCGGAACGATGGAGGTTGGTCATGCGAGCGGTGTACGCGACGGCATTCGGTGGTCCCGATGTGCTCGAGGTGCGCGAAGTGCCCGAACCGGTCCCGGCGGCGGGGGAGGTCCTGGTCGACGTGGGTGCGGCCGACGTCATGTTCCTCGACACCAGGTTGCGGTCCGGTTGGGGAACCGACTTCTTCCCGGTCGAGCCGCCCTATGTCCCCGGCGGGGCGATCGGCGGCGTGGTCACGGCGGTCGGTCCGGAGGTCGATTCGTCCTGGATCGGCAGGCGAGTCAGCACCGCTACCGTGCGCAGCGGAATCGCAGGCGGGCTGCCGATCGGCGGCTATGCCGAGAAGTCGCTGGCCAAAGCCGAGACGCTGACTCCCATCCCCGAAGATGTCACGCTGGATCAGGCTGTCGCGCTGATTCACGATGGAAAAACCGCGCTGGCCGTCTTCGATCGGGCCGCCATCGAATCCGGCGAATGGGTGCTCATCACCGCCGCCGCCGGCGGGCTCGGCACGCTGCTGATCCAACTCGCACGCAACGCAGGCGCCAAGGTGATCGCGGCGGCCCGTGGCAAGGCCAAGCTCGAGCTGGCCGAACGACTCGGCGCCACCGTGCTTGTCGACTATTCCGACCCCGATTGGGTGGACGAGGCCCGGGCTGCGACCGGTGGTTCGGGTGCTCATGTCGTGCTGGACGGGGCGGGTGGTGAACTCGGCGGTGCTGCTGCCGAAGCGTTGGCCGAAGGTGGCCGGTTCCTCGGATATGGCTCCGCGGCAGGGGATTTCGCCGCGGTCGACACCGAAACCGCACAACGCCGGTCGATCACGGTGCTCGGGCTGTTCGATATCACTTCCGACGACACCGACTGGCCCGCGCTGGCCCGACGTGCCCTCACCGAAGTCGCCGCAGGACGTCTGGAGGTCGTTATCGGCCAGACATTTCCGCTGGAACAGGCGGATCGAGCGCACGCGGCGATCGATGCGCGAACCGCCATCGGACGCACACTGTTGAGTAACACAAACCGACCGAAATGAATACCTGCGGGTAGCGAATTCTGCGGCTATGGTGCCTGCGTGCTTACCGCAGCCATAGTTGTCATGATCCTTATTCTCGTTGCGTCCGTAGTACATATCGCCAGCCGCCCACCACGCGACATGGTCGAATCCAGTCGCGGACGTGCCGGTTCCGGTCGTGAACGAGAACGGGAAAGTCAGTACTGACCGTCCAGAATCCGCCATCAACGGTGGTGCTCGGCCCGGTTCAAGCGACCGGACTGAGCACCACCACCGCGATCGGTCGCCGCGTGCGCTCCTGATATTCGCTGTAGCGGCCCTGATTCACTCGGTCCACCAGCTCCCAGCGGCGCGCGTAGTCCGGATCGTCCGGCAGCGTCGGCCGCGCCGTCACTCGAATCTTGCGGCGTCCGATCTGGATCTCGCAGTCCCGCTTCGCTTTCAGGTTCGCCAGCCACCCCGGCGGCCGCGGCGAACCTCCGTTGGATGCCGTCACCAAATAGTCGCCCCCGTCGCGCGCGTAGGTGAGCGCCGAGGTCCGTGGCTGCCCCGTCTTACGACCTACCGTCCGCAAGAGCAACGTCGGGTTCCCGAACAGCAGCCGATGTCCTACCCATCCACCACTGTTCTCATAGATCCACTGGTGCGCCTGCAACACTTTCGTGAATACCCCGGCCATACCAACCCCTCAGCAGTTCCCGACAACGCCCCACCCTAACCACGCCCCAGCCCGATTGGCCCACGCCGCGCCCGACCCGGTACCATTCCCCACACCTGCGGACCCACCGCATCCGGGGGCGGTAGCTCAGTCGGTTAGAGCCGTGGACTCATAATCCATTGGTCGCGGGTTCGAGCCCCGCCCGCCCCACAATTTCCCTTTACCAGCGGAAATCTGCGCATTTGATCGCGTCGGAGCCGCTTCCGCTCCGCGTGAGCCATGGGTGGGCCGCTCCAGGTGCCCACTTTGTCTGTGTGCATGCTCCGCTGCGCTGTTCTGACCGGCCCGTCCTGACTACACTCTTCTATCAGCTCGATATCAGCCCCGCGGCTGACCGGTCAGTGCGTTCGGTCGGGCAGGGGGCCGGTGGGCGGAAGGCCGCTGGTTGAATCGAGCACCACGCCGATCGGGCTCGTCTAGGGTGTGGGTGCGGTGACGCCGCACAATCAGTGATGCGGGAACAGCGGGATGTTCGTGGTGTGTTCCATCGAATTGAGAGGCGCTGCATGGCAAGGGATTTGACACAGATCGAGCTGCTGACCGAGTTGGAACCGGTCGTGGCGACCAATATCGACCGGCACCTGGCCACGGCCAAGGACTGGCATCCGCACGATTACGTGCCGTGGGACGAGGGCCGCAATTTCGCGGCCATGGGCGGCGAGGATTGGGATCCGGAACAGTCGCGGCTGTCCGAGGTCGCCAAGGTCGCGATGGTGACGAATCTGCTCACCGAGGACAATCTGCCCTCCTACCACCGGGTGATCTCGGAGAACTTCTCCCAGGACGGCGCATGGGGCACCTGGGTGGGCCGGTGGACGGCCGAGGAGAACCGGCACGCGATCGCGATGCGTGACTATCTGATCTGCACCCGCGCGGTCGATCCGGTCGCCTTGGAAAACGACCGGATGGTGCATATGACCCGCGGTGTGCACGCACCGGAGGGTTTCGGGGGCGTGCTCGATCAGGTCGCATACGTGACCGTCCAGGAGCTGGCCACCCGGATCAGCCATCGCAGCACCGGACGGGTCTGTGAGGACCCGATAGCCGATCGGATGCTGCAACGCATCGCGGCCGATGAGAACCTGCACATGATGTTCTACCGCAATATCACCGCCGCGGCGTTCGACATCGCGCCCGACCAGACGATGGAGTCGGTTACCCACATCGTGAAGACGTTCAGCATGCCAGGTACCGGCATGCCGAACTGGCGCCGCAATGGCGTCCTGATGGTCAAGCACGGGATCTACGATCTGCGTCAGCACTTGGACGAGGTCGTGGCTCCGGTCCTGCGCATCTGGAATGTCTTCAACCGCAATGACTTCACTGCGCGTGGCGAACGTAGTCGCGAAGAACTCGGCGAGTACATGGACAAGCTCACCCGTGACGTCGCCAAGTTCGAAGAACAGCGCGAACGCATCCTCGCCCGCGAGGCCGCTCGGGAGGCCGCCCGCGTCGGATAGCCGAATCTCGTGGCAGGGCGCTCACCCTGCCACCGGGAGTTCGACGATGAAGCGGGCGCCACCCTGCGTGCCGCCTTCGACACGGATGACACCGTCATGGCGTTCGACGACGTCGCGCACGATGGCGAGACCGAGGCCCGCGCCGCCGTCGTCGCGGCTGCGGGCGTCGTCGAGGCGGACGAAGCGCTGGAAGATGCGCTCCCGGTCGGCCTCGGGCACACCGGGGCCGTCGTCGACGACCTCGACCACCGCCGTGTTGCCGACGCGCCGGAGCACCACCTGCACCGATGTCTCGGCGTGTCGTTGGGCGTTGTCGACGAGGTTGCCGACGACACGTGCGATCTGGGTGCGGCTACCGGTCACCGCGACCTCGTCATCCGGCAGGGCGTAGCCGACTCGAATACGGTCGCCCGCCCTGCGGCTGCGCTCCTCATTGATCAATGTGGTCAGATCCACGCGGTCGACCCGCGGCTGTTCACCCGCGTCGAGGCGGGCGAGCAGCAGCAGATCGGCGGCCAGGTCCCCGATCCGGACGGTGTCGCCGAGCACGTCGTCCAGCTCGAGCAGCCCCGGATGCGCCTGGGCAACTTCGAGCTGGGTGCGCAGGCTGGCGATCGGGCTGCGCAGCTCGTGTGCGGCGTCGGCGATGAACCGGCGCTGGCGTTCGGAGGACTTCTCCAGTGCGGCCAGTGTCTCGTTGGTGGTGGCGGCCAGCCTGCCGATCTCGTCCCGTGACCGGGGTTCGGGGACTCTGCGCGATAGATCGCCGTGCATGATTTCGGCGAGTTCGCGGCGAATCGCCTCGACTGGCCGCAATGCTCGGCGGGTGACCAGCCAGGTCACTGCAGCGACCACAGCGAGCAGCAGCGGCAGGCCGATCAACATGGCTCGGCGTACGTCGGCCACCGCACTCTCGGCGGTGTCCAGGGCTGCGCCCGCGTAGATGGTGACCGGCTGCCGGTCGGCGGTGAGGCCCGCGAAAGCGGCGACCCGGAAGTTGTCGGTGGACGCGGAGTCGTCGGACGGTAGCCGCACATCCTCGACGACGACCTCTCCGGTGGCTGCGTCCGGAGCCGTGGTCGCGGCAAGCGTGGCACCTGGGGCAGTCCGGGAATCGGCGAGGGTTCTCGCGGTGTTCGCTGGGCTCTCTTCGTCCTCGTCTTCTTCCTCCTCCTCGTCTTCGTCGTCCTCTTCCTCTTCCTCTTCCTCGCCTCCGGAGGCGGCGCCCGCTGCCGTCGTCTGCGGCGTGAACGTCGCAATCGGGCCGGGAATATGCATGTCGACATCGGCCGCGAGCACCTGCCCATCAGCCGAAACAACCTGGGCGGGTTCGTCTTCAGGATCGGGAAACCGCAGCTCGGCGAGGGGTGTCCCGGATTCCAACTGCATGGCGATATCGCGTGCGTTGCCCTCCGCCTGGATGCTCGCGCTCTCGACCAGGTTGTCGCGCAACGCGGCGAGCACGATCAATCCCGTCGCGGTCAGCGCCACCGCAACGACAGCGGTCGCGGCCGTCGTGGTGCGTGCCCGCACCGAACTCCACGGTGAGCCTGCGCGGCGCATCCGCTCAGCCACGGTCGGCCGTCAGTCGATAGCCGACGCCGCGCACCGTCAGGATGGTGCGGCAGGCGAAGGGGGTGTCGATCTTGCGGCGCAAGGTGCTGATGTACACCTCGACGATGTTCGGGTCACCGTCGTAGGCGAAATCCCAGACATGCTGCAAGATATCGCTTTTCGACACGACCTCGCCCGCGCGAACGGCGAGGTGTTCCAGCACGGCGAACTCTTTGGCGGTGAGTGTCACCTCTGTGTCGCCGCGTCGGCACATATGTGTCGCGGGGTCGATGACCAGATCGCCGACCCGCAGGAGCTGCGAACCCCCGCGGGTACGCCTGCGCAGCAGCGCCCGGATGCGCGCGACGAGCACCACATACGAGAACGGTTTGCTGAGATAGTCGTCGGCGCCGGTATCGAGACCCTCGGCCTCGTCGTATTCCCCGTCCTTGGCGGTGAGCATCAGCACCGGGGTGTCATCGCCCGCCTCGCGCAACGACGCGCACACTCGGTAGCCGTTCATCCCCGGCAGCATGATGTCGAGGATGATGAGGTCGTAGTCGGTGGTGGTGGCCTGGTGCAGCCCCTCGGCGCCGTCGTGGACGACATCGACGGCGAAACCCTCGGCGGACAAACCCTTTGCCAGTGCGAGGGCGAGGCGTTTCTCGTCCTCCACGATCAGCAGACGCATCAGCACAGCGTGTCAGATTCTCGCTGAAACGTCCTTCAGGTTGCTTCAGCTCGTCTTCAGCATCGATTTGCCACAGTGGTGACCACATTCGCAGAAGATCACCCCCACAGGAGGTTTCACCATGGTCAGCATCTTCCGCCGTGCCGCTGCAAGTCTGCGCTGGGTTTTCGTCGGAGCGGTCGTCCTTGCCGCCGCCGGAATCGGTATCGCCGCATTGACCCTCGGCAACGGCTCGCACACCACGGTCTCGCTCGACCGCCCGATCTCCGAGTGGTCGCTGGTCGCCAACCCCAGCATCGACCGTCAAGAGGCGATGAATACGGCGGCGGCACAGATTCCTGACGGTGTCGCGGTCTCGGCCGAGTTCGATACCGAGCACGGTACGGCGGTGTGGGAGGTGGAAGTCCAGACTCCCGCCGGTGTGGAGTACGACGTGACCGTCGACGCGAACACCGGCAAGGTACTCGGCACCGTCGACCACGACTGACGGTGTCGGACGATCGGCCCGGTAGGCGGCGACCGGGCCGATCGTGTTCGTCGTGTGCCCCTCGTGTGATCACGGGGGGCACATGGCTGTGGCAGCGGTCGAGAGCGCGTGATCGGCGCTGGTGTGGGCGGTGCTCAGGCGAACGCGGGAAGCTGCACCACCTGGCCCGCATAGGCGAGCCCCGCGCCGAAACCGACCAGCAGCGCCGTATCGCCGGGCTGGGCGGCGCCGGAGCGCAGGAGTTGGTGCATGGCCATGGGAACCGAGGCGGCGCTGGTGTTTCCGGTGTCAACGATGTCGCGGGCGATGGCGACGGTGTCGGGGATGTGCAGTGCGCGGGTCAGGGCGTCGGTGATACGCATATTGGCCTGGTGCGGGACGAAGGCATCGAGGTCGTCAACGGTGACTCCGGCGCGTGCAAGGGCGTCGAGGCACGCCTTCTCCAAAAACGTGACTGCCCAGCGGAATACCGCCTGACCGTTCATTCGGATGTAGGGGCGCTCGGTGCTCCCTCCGCTTGCCTCGGCAGCGGCCACCTCGGCGAAGTACTGCTGAAAGTCCTTGTCCTGCTTGATAGCCGCGGTCTGGCTACCGTCGGACCCCCAGGCGACCGGGCCGACACCCTCGGACTCCGATGGTCCGACGACGACCGCGCCCGCGCCGTCGGCGAAAATGAACGCGCAGCTGCGATCGGCCGGGTCGAGGAGATCAGAGAGCCGCTCGACACCGATCACGAGCACGTGACGAGCCTGGCCTGCGCGCACGAGATTCGCGGCATTGGCCAAGGCGTAGCAGAAGCCCGCGCAGCCCGCGGAGACGTCGAACGCGGCCGTGTCGTGCATACCGAGTTCGGTGGCCACCACCGCGCCCGCCGACGGGCCGAGCACCATCTGGGATGAGGTGGCCAATATGACGGTGTCGATATCGCCGGCAGCCAGCCCGGCGGCCTTCAGCGCGTCACGAGCCGCGGCCGTACTCATCCCGACGATGGTCTCGTCCGCGTCCGCCCAGTGCCGGGTGGCAATGCCCGAGCGGGTGCGGATCCACTCGTCGGAGGAATCGATTCGTTCGACGATCTCGGCATTGGGCACGACGCGGCGGGGTCGGTAGATCCCGAGGCCGAGCAGTGCGGCGTGGGCGACCGGGGTGGCGGTGGCGATCTGGGCGGGCACGGCTTCCTCTCCGTGTGAACCGATCGGTTCACGTCGACGAAGTTCTAACATGGACTGATCGGTTCAATCAAGAGTGGGAGGAATTCAGTGACGGCCGGACCTCGCGCCCGACTGATCGCCAGCACCATCAGCACGGTGCAGGAGCACGGTGTGCACGCTGCCGGGCTGAGCGAACTGCTCAAACGCAGCAATGCCTCCCGCAACTCGCTGTACCAGCACTTCCCGTCGGGCAAGGGCGAGCTGGTGGAGACGGCGGCCAGGATCGTGTCGCGGCTGGTGTACTCGCATGTCAGCACGATGGCCGATGCGTTGGCGACCGCGTCGTCGGTGGAACGCTGGCTCGACGATCTGTTCGGATTCTGGCGCGGACCCCTCGAATCCAGCGGCTACCGTGCCGGCTCGTTCATGATGGCGGCCGCCTTGGACGAACTGAATCCGTCGGTCCAGTCCGCAGCGGGTCAGGCCTTCGCCGAATGGACGGCCAGGCTCGCCGACGGTCTCGTCGGTGCCGGCGTCGAACGAGCAACGGCCTGTGCCCTCGCGGGGCTGCTGCTATCGGTGATCGAGGGTGCCATCGTGCAGAGCCGCGCATTGAGATCAGCGCATCCGTTCGACGACGCGCGCACCCAATGCGCGGTGCTGATGGCCGCATATCTGCCGCCTGAATAGCGAAGGGCGCGGTGGGCGGAGTCCACTGCGGGTTTGTCCGCGGCCTTGCCGGGAATTCGGTCGATGTCCGGGCCTGCGCAGGCCACCCGCGCGGCCAATGTGGCGGAAGGACAGGACCGTGCCGAACAGCAGCACCACAGTGACAGTGCGTACGCCGGTCCAGCTCGCGGCGATGGTCGTGGGCGCGGCATTTCTGCTGGTTGGCGTCCTGGGTTTCATTCCGGGGATTACCACGAACTACGACAGCCTCGAGTGGGCCGGTCATCATTCCGAAGCTCAGCTGCTCGGCGTGTTCAACGTGTCGGTCCTGCACAATCTTGTCCATCTGTCCTTCGGCATCGTCGGCCTGATCGCCGGCGCGAATCCACCCGCGGCCCGCAGCTTCCTGCTCGGCGGCGGCACGATCTATCTCGCGCTCTGGATCTACGGCCTCGTTATCGACCAGAACAGCGACGCCAACTTCGTCCCCCTCGACACCGCCGACAACTGGCTGCACTTCGGCCTCGGCGTGGTCATGATCGCGCTGGGCGCCATCATGCCGAGGAAGACCGACGCCGGTCGGCATCTGTCCGGGCGCCAACCCGGAATCATCGAATAGGGGCGCGGCGATCGCGCTCAGGTGGAATGCGTAGTTCACGATCATGGCGACTATTTCCGCTCGGTTGTCGGATTCTGCGGCGCCCCGATCGTCTAATGGGTAAAGGAGGTGAACCGGCATGAAATACGTGCTGATGTTCTGCGAGACCGAGCAGTGGGAGAAGGACTGGGAGGCGATGGATCAGGCCGAGCGTGATCGGGGGTTCGGGCAGGTCCAGGAGTGGCTGGCACGGTATTCGGACAAGATCCTGCACAACCGCAAGCTGACCGCGCCGGAGACGGCGACGACTGTTCGGCTCAACGGTGGCAGCGCTCCATTGATCACCGACGGACCGTTCGTGGAGGGCAAAGAGGTGGTCAGTGGGTATGTCGAGGCCGAGGTGGCTGATCTGGACGAGGCGATCGGAATGGCGCGGACATGGCCAGGATGCCCGCTGGTGGAGATCCGCCCGGTTCTGATGTGACCGAGCCCGAGGCCGCCACCGTGCTCGCGGATGTGGTCCGAGAACACGGCAGCAGGCTGGCGTCATCGCTGGTGTCGCTGCTCGGTGATTTCTCCGCAGCCGAGGATCTCGTATCCGACGCGGTGGAGAAAGCCCTGCGCACCTGGCCGCTCGACGGTGTCCCGGAGCAACCGCAGGCCTGGCTGTTCACGGTCGCGCGCCGACGCGGGCTTGATGTGCTGCGGCGGGAGGCGAACTACCGCGACAAGCTGCGTCAACTGCAGTGGCCGGTGTACGACGAACCCGACGATCGACTGCGGCTGATGTTCACCTGCTGTCACCCCGCCCTCTCCCGCGAGGCCCAGGTGGCGCTTACCCTGCGCATGGTCTGCGGCCTGAGTGCTGCCCAGTTGGCCAAGGCGTTCCTACTGCCGGAAGCAACTGTCGCGCAACGCATTACGCGCGCAAAGCGCAAGATCAGCCAGGCGGGCATCCCGTACCGAGTACCCTCGGACGACGAGCTCGGCAGCCGGTTGACCGAGGTGCTTGCCGTCATCTACCTGCTGTTCAACGAAGGCTACCTCGCGACCGAACAGTCGACCGGACGCGATCTCGCCATCGACGCCGAGTGGCTCGCCACCCTGACCGACCGCCTGCTGCCCGGCGAACCCGAGGTCATGGGCCTGGTGGCGCTGATCCGGCTGCACCGAGCCAGGGCAGCAGCACGCTTCGACCCCAGCGGGCGGATCGTCCTGCTGCGTGACCAGGATCGTGCGCGATGGGACCATGCGGCGATCGACCGCGCGGTGCGGCTGCTGACCGAGGCAGGCCGGCTGCGGCGACCCGGCCCCTATCAGCTGCAGGCGGCGATCGTCGCCTGCCATGCGGAGGCCGAGAGCTGGGCTGACACCGACTGGCCGCAGATCGTCGTGCTCTACGACATGTTGCTGCATCTCGCGCCGTCACCGGTGATCCGCCTGCATCGCGCCATTGCACTCGCCCGCACCGACGGTGCACAGGCCGCGTTGACCGACGTGGACGAGCTGGCCGCACAGCTGGCGACCTACCATCTCTTCCACGCCACGCGCGCCGAACTCCTGCGGGAACTCGGCCGCGACGACGAGGCCGTCACCGCCGACCAGCGCGCCCTCGAACTCACCCGCAACCCCGCCGAACAGGCCGTCCTCGAGGCGCGGCTCGGCCTGCTCGGCCGGCCCGATCGACAAGGACAGCGGACCGGTGGCTGACATCCTCTGCGTGCGACACGCGTTCGAGCTGACCCGGATGAGGCGATCGCGCCACCTACCGTGGACGAAAACCTCGAAGGAGCTGCAGTGAAACTTCGACATAGCGTGGCCGCTGTCGCGCTGGCCGCCGCGGCCCTGTGCGCCGCCCCTGCGGTCGCGTCGGCCGACGATCCGGAATTCCCGCGCAACGGCGTCATTCCACCGGGGACCTACCACGTCGTTCGGCATCCCTCGAATGTGATCGGGTCTCCGCTGGAGAACTGCGATCTGCAGGTGTTCGTGGACGGGAGTTCCGTTGTGCTGGTCTGCCCGACGTTCAGCCGGGCCGGACGCCAGCGGCCGGTCGGGACGGACGAATCGTATGTGACGCTCGACTTCGTGCCGATCGGACTGGACCTGCGCGATATCGATCCGCGCCAAGGTCATTGGATCGGGACGATGAATATCGCGGGCACGCCGGTAGCGGTGCCCTATCCGCTGGCCGGTGTCACGCTGCAACGTCGCTGATCACCACAGGCTCTTGGTGGCGATCACCAGCGCACCTCGCTTGGTGACCGTCACCGGTGTGGTGATCGTGCGGGCATCGATAACCGCTACGTGGTCGACGCCGCATCGACGGGCCTGCCGGTTGGGGCGGACTCACGTCGCGCCGTGGTGCCGCTGCTGATCGACGCTTCCACCTCGTCGAGGGCCGTGCGGATCATGGCGCCATAGGCGTCGTCCGGGAGCGCGTGCAGGTGACGGCGCGCGGCGTCGACCTGCTGTCGCGCTGCGTCGAAGGATGCGAGGCGGCGGTAGTTGTCGGCGAGGTTCAGGTGCAGGGAGGGGAAGAATCCGCGGACGTCGAGGGAGTCGTCGAATTCCCGGGCGCGGGAGTCGGTGAGGGCCTCCGCGGCGTCCAGGGCGCGGATATCCCAGGCCAGCGCCTGTGCGGGATCGTCGTGCAGGTCGGCGAGGTAGTGGGCGAGGGTGCAGCGGTGGAATGGGTCGCCGTGCGGGCCGATGCCGGCCCACAGGTCGGTAAGGGCGATGCGCGCGCCGTCACCGTCGCCCGCGCGGCCGCGGGTCACGGCGTCGGTGATGGCGGTCATGGTCGGGTCGGTCGCGGTCATGCGGGATTCTCCTCGGAGTCGGTGGGGAGCCGGGTTGGCATGGCGAGGGTGGTGAGGTCTCCGTCGGTGGCGGAGCGGATGACGACGGGCACGTCGGGCGCCGCGATGTCGAGCATGATGTCGGGGCCGACGGCGGTGGCGATGGCGGGACGAAGGGTGGCGCGGGAAAAGGCCATGACCGTGTCCGGCCCTGTCACTGCGGCCCGGATGGTCGGCCCAGGGCCGGCCACCGGGGCGTAGCCGGGGTCGCGAGCTACGTTGTCGGAGTCGGTGACGGTGACTTCATCCGCGCCGATCGAGAGGTGCAACAGGCCCTCGCCGGAGTCGATGGCTTCGATCAGCTCATGGCGCTGCACCACCACTCGAGTCCGCACCGGCGCCAGGTCCGACAGCATTGCGCGGTAGTCCGGATACCGTTCGTCGAGCGTCGCGCAGAGGTGGATGGTCCCGCCGCTGCTCAGCCGAATGACGTCGGCCTGCGGGATCAGCAGTGCCTCATCCTGTTCGGCCAGCCACGCCACCACGTGCGCCAATGCGGCCGCATCGACCACCCGCGACCAGCTCTCACCTGACCACGAACGCGGTACCAGCGTGCGGGTGGTCAGCCGGTACCGATCGGTGGCGGTGAGGACGACGGCATCGCGGCCGGCCTCTACGAAGATGCCGGTGAGCGCGCGGAGCTCACCGTCGGTGGCGACCGCCGAGCCGACTCGAGTGATCGCGGCTGCCAGCAATGCACCCGGCAGGGAAACCCGTGGCAGCGCCGTCAGTTCGGATTTGATCGCGGCGGCATCGTGCGCACGTCGCGTCATGGCGTCCACGTGTTCGTCGAGCAGACGTGCGGCCTCGCCCGGCTCTGCGGCAAGTATCGCGGCGACGGTATCTAGACCGATGTCGATATCGCGCAGCTTGCGGATGAGCACCGCCCGCTCACGCTGGTCATCGGTGTAGTACCGGTATCCGGTGGCCGCGTCGACCTCGGCCGGGATGAGCAGACCGCAGTCGCCGTAGAACCGCAGCGCGCTGGGAGTCAATCCGCACGCGCGGGCCAGCACCCCGATGGTGATCAATCGCCTGTCCGCATTCACCCGGCCATCATCGGCCCTCAACCAACTGGAAGGTCAAGCTCACCCGCCGCCGGACCTCGCGGGTCCGCGCACGGTGCGTGTCTTGCTGGGGTCCGTCGGACTGCTGGGTGCGGCTACCGCGGCAGGCATCGTGTCCTGCGGCGAACGGTCAGCCGATGACGGCGTTCATGATGGTGCCCGCACTGGTAGCGACCGCACCGCCGATCATGGCGCCCGCGACCATCTTCGGGGATTGGAGACCACCTCCGGTCCACTTCTCCCAGGCGAATCGGCCGCCCGCGTAGATGATGCCGCAGACCCCGGACAGCAGTACGAACCAGGTCAGGTAGCGGACGAGTTGGAGAATCTTGTCCGACATCGGTGGCGCTTCGGGTGTGGGGTTGCCGATTTGGGCGACGGTGTCGTATACGGCGGCCAGGATCATCTCGCTGCTCACTCTGGTTCGGGGTGGGGCGGGAACTCTTCGGTGAAATCGTATCCGGTCATCCGGCCGATCGCAGTCACGTGACCCTGACGTGGTGTTTTCCGGTTGGGCATACCGTCAAACCCGGTGTGCGACAACACTTGCGGTAGCAGACCGGGGTCCGGGATGATGGGGACGCGCGGGGGCCACCGCCGAACGCGTCGATTCGCTTGGTGCGTAACGCCTTACATCCGCCGAGTGTGGCTCCATCGGTTCGGTTGTATGAGAGAGGGTATGGACGTGAGCATCATCTCGACGGCATTCGCAGACACTGTCACGACGCTCGCGCAGGTCGGTAACCCGACACCGGAGCCGCCGCCGCTGGCCGACAAGGTGGAGCAGTTTCTCGGGTACGGCACCTGGCTGGCGAAACTCTCGGGCACCATCAGCATCATCTACGCGGGTGGGCGTTTCGCCTGGGAGAAGTGGAGCGGCGGGGCGTTGCAATCACCGAAAATGATTGCGGGCGCCCTGATCGGCGGTACCGTCGCCACAAGCGCCGGCACGATCATGGACACCGTACTCAACACCTGAGTCCCTGATGCCGGCGAGCGTCGGCAACCCCATAGCTATACTTCGTCGCGTATCTCTCCACTCCTGTCGGCCAGATCGGAAAGCAGGGAGTTCGGCGATGAGTCGCACCGCACCGACGTACGCTTCTGGCCCGGCGTCACCGGGATCGGCATCCGATGGGCGACCGGCGTTTTCCCGTCGTGCCGTGCTCGGGGCGGTGGTTGCCGCCGCGGGTCTGGCAGCCTGCGGCGAATCCGGCGACAACGGCTCGGTCACGCCCTCCGGCTCGGCGGAAGACCGTACGGAGGTGGCCACCGACGCCTACATCTTCGGCTACCCGCTCGTGTTGATGGATGTCAACCGTGAGGCGCTGACCGCCGGTGCCGATAACAACAAGTTTCAGCATGCCGCCGATCTTCCGGTGCCGAGCACGCGCGGCACGCGTCGTGTCGGTCTCGACTACCTGTATTCGTCGGCATGGCTTGACCTGCGTGACGAGCCGATGGTGCTGCAAGTGCCCGAGATCGAGCCGAACCGCTACTGGATCATGCAATTGCTCGACGCCTGGACCAACGCCGTGCACAGCCCGAGCAGCGTGCGCCCACAGGCCGAGACGACGGCAGCGCCCTACACCTATCTGATCACCGGACCTGGTTGGTCGGGCACCGTGCCCGAAGGGATGCGGGCGCTGCCAATGACGACCCGGATGGTGTGGCTGCTCGGCCGAATCCAGGTCGACGGTCGTGACGATGTGCCCGCCGTCCGCGCCATCCAGTCCCAGCTGAAACTGGCCCCGCTGAGTTCGTGGCCCCTCGCCGACGAGCAAGAGCGGCCCGCGGACCCCGACGGCCCGGTGGAATTGCCGGAACCGCCTGTCGAGGCGGTGGCGCAGATGCCCGCGCGCACCTTCTTCGACCGGATGTGCGCACTGATGGTCGACAATCCCCCTGCCCCTGAGGACGCTCCGGCACTCGACCGATTCGCAACCATCGGCATCACTCCGGGCGGCCGGCCCCGTGGCATCAGCACCGAAGAGCTGACCGCGGGCGCGGACAACGCCAAGCGACAGCTCGCGGTGTATCTGGATCCCCTCGCCAGGATCGAGAACGGCTGGGTGATCAATGCCGATATCGGTCGGTACGGCACCAACTACCTGCTACGGGCCAGCACGGCGCACCGCGGTCTCGGCGCCAACCTCGCTGAGGACGCGATGTATCCGACGCTGTTCGGTGACGCGGGCGGTAATGGCGCGCCGATCCCGTTCCGGCTGCGTTTCCCGCCCGGGCAGACGCCGCCGGTCGATGCCTTCTGGTCACTCACCGCCTACGGCGCCAACGGGCATCTGGTCGCCAACCCGGCCGAGATCTACTCCATCGGCCATCAGGTCCCGGTGGTGTACCAGCCCGACGGCACGCTCGAACTCGCGGTCCAATATGCCGATCCCGGCTCCACGGTGCCAACGGGCAATTGGCTGCCGATTCCCCCGGCGGGTCAGTTCTCCCTGGTGCTGCGCATGTACGCACCGCGTGAAGCGGCGCTCACCGGTGGGTGGGCGCCACCGCCGCTCGAACCGGTGACCTGATCGGATCTCCTTGGCGGATCGGGTGTCGTCGCCGGATGAGCGAACGCGGTGCGCCACCCGCGGTGTGAGCTGAGTTAACGGACATTACTAAACGGTGTTCACTCGGTGCCGGATGTGGTTTCATCTCCTTATCGGACCCGAATACTCGAGGGCGGATGCCCGCACCCGCAGGAGACAGCCGTGACCACAACGATCGCCGACGCGATACGCGGGAAAGCCGGTCTCGCTTGAACCTGCGGATCAGCCACCCGACGACGCGCGGCCGCGCGCCGGTGATCACCGATGCCGATATCCGCCGCGCCGCGCGCACGCTGCTGGTCGAGCACGGCACGGATGCGGTCACCCTGCGCGCGATCGCACGTTCACTCGGCGTCACCGCTCCCGCGCTGTACCGGTACTACCGGTCCCTCGACGACCTGCTGGAAAGCCTGCGGCTGGACATCTGCGCCGATCTGGCGGCCGAACTGTCGGACCGGATCGCCGAGTTGCCCGACGACGGCGCGGTCCAATTCCTCGCCATCTGCCAGGGATTCCGGCATTGGGCGCTGGCACACACCACGGAATTCACGCTGGTGTTCGCCTCGCCGGGTAGCGGCGGTCGCGGTATGCGCGGATTCGACGAACCGTTCGGCCGGATCTTCCTCGCCGCGGCGGGCAGGCTGCTGGCCACCTACGAGGTCATCACCCCGCCGGCCGACGACATCCCCGCCGAGCTGCGCGCGGATCTGCAGCGCTTCCAGGCCGAACTGCTGGCCGCGCTCGCCGAGGCGGGCCAGCCCGTCGCCGCCGACCGCATCGATCTCGGCGTCACCTATTTGATGATCCAGATCTGGGCGCGGCTCTACGGGCATGTCACGCTCGAGGTGTTCGGCAACTATCCGGTGCCGCTGTCGAATCCGGAGATCTTGTTCGACACCATGCTGGCCGACCTCGGCCGCTCCGCCGGGTTCATCCCTGGCTGATCGCTCAGATACGTGCGCCCTTCGCGCGGTTACAGGCCCGGCACAGGATCTGCAGGTTGGCCGCGCTGGTGGCGCCGCCGCGGCTGAGCGGGATGATGTGGTCGAATTCGAGATAGTGGCCGTCACCGCATTCGACGCATTTTCCGCCGTCGCGTTGCCACACCTCCGCTTTCACCTCCTGCGGGATGCTGCGGGTGTCACGCTGACCGGGGGTGAGGGCAAGTCGTTTGGCTACCCTGAGCGCCCCCTCGACGGCGGCGGCGACGTAATGCGGGTCGTCGACGGAGAAGCGAGCACCGCCGCGCGCTGAGGTCGCGGCGATCACGACGGTATCGGCCCCGGACTGCTCATCGGGCTCGATGGCGACCGAGACAATGCGCGACCACGGCATCTCGATACCGGAGTCCGAGCCGACGAACCGCAGCTTCTTATTGCTGACGATCAACCGCCCGTCGGTGTACTTGGGTCCCTTGACCAGGAGCCGGACCTGCGTCGCGCCCGCATCGAAGTGCACCCGCTCCTCGGGGTCCAGGTGCAGGCCGGGGGTGCGGACCGTCGGCAGATCGCCGGTGCGCAGCCGAGTGAGGGTGCGGCCGCGGTGCATGCGGCGATGCAGATCGTCGATCTGCGGGCCACTCAGCTCGAGTTCGGCGATGGTCTGTTTGAAGCGCTCGAACTCCGGGCCCTCGATCTGTCCGTCGGCCATGGCGAAGGCCACCATCCGTTCGACATGATGCAGCGCCAGCGGCCGTAGCGAGGCGTGACCGGCGTTCTCGTCGATGCGCTGATATCGCAACGATGCCCACAGCGCCGCCCACTCCGGGCCCTGCGGTCCGGAATTGGACAACACCCGCCAGACCTGGGTGTGCCAGTGGGTGAGGTACTCCTCGATCTGGTCGGCGCAGAAGCGGCAGGAGTGATGTCCGCCGAAGATCTTGCGCCGTCTGCTGTTTCCGCATCGGTCGCAGATATGCGGGTGCGCGGGCAGCCGCGGGCGTGTGTCGCCGGTCCAGCGGGTGCCGTCCCACCAGTGCAGCCTCGTGCTGTCGCGCGGGTCGGGATGCCAGTCGGCGCGGTCGGGGTCCGGCGGTGCCGGGGGCTCGGTGGGAAGTTCCGGGGCGATGTCGCGGCGCAAGGTCAGCGTCGGGGCTGTGCGTGCGCGCTCATGGGTGAGGACGTTTCCGGGGGCAGGTTGCGTCGGGGAGAGGTTGCCGTCGAGGTATTGGGTGGGCGAGACGTCGCGTGCGGGTGGTGCCGATGCGGGGGCACCCGGTTCGTCGACGACGACGCCGAACTCGGTGATCAGTCCGGCCATGCCCGACTCCCAGCCCTGCCCGACGGCACGGAAACGCCACTGGCCGTCGCGCCGGTAGAACTCGCCGAACATCATTGCCGCCACAGCTTCCGAGCCGTCGACCTCGAACGCGGCGATCGGGCCGTCGGCATCGAGCACGGTGACGGTGAGGCCGGCGATATCGGCGAAGCTCGCGTCGTCCACCGATCCGGAGACGACGATCCGCGCGACCTCGGCCTCGGTGCGCGGCAACGACACACTCAGCCGTGCCGTCCCCGCCGCGGGGTCCTGATCGAGGGCGACGGCCTGGGAGATATGCCTGGGCGCGTTGTAGAAGACCAGATCACGATCTGTGCGCACCGTGCCCGAATCCGTGAGCAGCAGCGCGTGCGCGTCCACCGCGTGCTCCGAACGCCATGAAACAACCACGGCTAGAAGCGAAGTCGGTACCGGCGCGTTCGCGCCCTTGCTGAGTTTCATCGTTGTCGAACTATGCCACGAGGCTCCGACACCCTCGCCACGGCTGTCCGTCGGCAGCGGGAGGCCGGTCGGTGCCGGGAATGCCTACTCCGCGGCGGTGGCGACACCGTCTGATCCGGTGCTCGCAATCCTGTCGCATCGGCCCAGGTTGCGGCACAGTGGTGCTATGACGAATCCGAAGGATGCGGGCAAGCAGCCGCCGGGGCGAGCGCCCGGATCGCGGAAGGTGCCCAACCCGGGTGACGTCCTGGCCGCCGCCCAGTCCGCAGTGGAAGCGGCGCAGACCGCCGCGGGTCAGGCGCTGGATGCCGCGCGGCTGACCGCGGGCTACTCCTTCGACGCGGCGGTACGTCTGCCGCCGGCCTCGGCCCAGCTGGCCTCTCAATTGCCCGATCTGCTCGACAACCTGTCCACTGCCATCGACCGCCTCAACTCCACGATCGACCGCCTCGACCGCACTCTCGCTTTGGCCGATCCGGCCTTCGCCGCCTACGACCGGCTGCTGCCTCGGTTGGAAGCGATGATCTCCCTCGGTGAGGACCTGTTCGGCGCGCTGTCGAAACTGCCCGGGGTGAGCATGCTCGGGCGCCTCGCAGGTCGCGGTGAGGAATCCGCTGAACCCGACCAGCCGGACCGCGGCTCGCGCTCGCGCGACTCCAAACGCCGGTAAGCGGTGTCCGAGCGGTCCGCGTGCGATCACTCGGAGATCGAGATCTGAGTAGCTCAGGCCATTGCGGCTGAGGCGCGTGGCGCGGGCGCCGAAGCGGTGATGGCGCGATGGGTGGCGGCGGCCTTGAGAACCATCTCCTCGTACTCGTCCTCCGGCACCGAGTCCAGTACGATCGCCCCGCCCGCGCCGATCTGCCAGCGGCCGTTGTGGCGGACCGCGGTGCGGATGACGATATTGAGGTCGGCGGTGCCACCGAGGCCGAGGAAACCGATGGTGCCCGAATAGACGCCGCGGGCTGTCGTTTCCAGCTCATCGATGATCTCCATGGTGCGCAGCTTCGGTGCGCCGGTCATCGAACCGCCGGGGAAACACGCACGTACACAGTCGATCACGCCCGCTTCGGAACGAAGGGTGCCGCGCACGGTCGACACCAGTTGGTGCAGAGTCGAATACGTTTCGGTCGCCATCAGCCTCGGCACGTGCACGCTGCCGATCTCGCAGACCCGGCCGAGGTCGTTGCGCAGCAGATCGACGATCATCAGGTTCTCGGCCCTGGTCTTGGGGCTGGCGGCGAGTTCACGGCACAGCCGTTCGTCCTCGGCTGGGGTGGCTCCGCGCGGCGCCGTGCCCTTGATCGGTTTGCTCTCCACGGTGCGGTGGCGGTCGATCTTCAGGAAGCGTTCTGGTGAGGAGCAGGCGATCTCGAGGTCGCCGAACCGCAGATACGCGGCGTACGGGGCCGGATTGCAGCGGCGCAGCGTCCGGTAGACGTCGAGTCCGTCGGCGATGGCGGGCACGGTGGCGGTATCGGTCAGGCAGATCTCATAGGACTCGCCCGCCCGCAGCGCGTCCTGGCAGATGGCGATGTCGATCAGATAGCGCTCACGGCCTCGCCCGAGTGTCGCCGCGACTGCATCGGTTTCGGCCTCGATCCTGAGTTCGGGCGGATTGGCCCAGGTGGGTAGCGATTCCAGCAGTTCGGAGGTCATGCGTAACCACTCCGCGGCGGAGTCGGTGGCCGCCGAATCCGAGAGCGCGAGCAGGTGGGTGCGTCCGGCCTCGTGATCAACCACCACTATCCGGTCCGCGAAAATCCATTGCGCGTCCGGCGCCTCGGCGCGATGGGCGGCCACGGCGCCGCACTCGGCCTTCACCTCGTAGCCGAGGTAGCCAACGTATCCGCCGGTGAAATCGAAAGGCAGCTCAGGTAATTCGATCCGCCGGGAGCGCAGCTGCGTATCGAGGTAGTCCAGGATCCGGCCCGGCACCGTGCGTTCACCCGCGGCGCCGGTCACCGTGACGACGCCGGCCCCCACCCGATACCGCACCACCTCCGCCAGCGGCCCGCTCGCATCGCCGAGGAACGAGAACCGATCCAGTCCCGGCTCGACATGCTCACTGTCGAGCCAGAACGCGGTCTGCGAATCCCCGTACAACCGTAGGAACACCGACTCGGTATCCACCGCCCGCTCGATCACCAGATGCTCGAGTCGTAACGCGCCGGCCGGGCCCGTCGACCCCCTCGATGCGGTGCGGGCGTGCTCGCTCGAGCCCACCGCCGACACTGCTGGATCGCTGATCGTCGGCCGGTCTGTATCCGCACCCGGGGTGCCGCTGGTCTGCGCGTCGGTACCCACAGACGCGGTGTCGCCGTTCCATGGCGGGGACGCAGTCGGCGCGCCGGCCGAGCCGGCGTCGGACGAGGTGATGGCCCTGCCCGTGGAGAGGTCGATCGCCGGGCGGCCGGCAGCTGATCGCACCCCCGTTGAAGCGAAGGCGCGTCGCGCCCCCCGATCTCGTTGCGCCGCCGTCAACTCCGCGAAGTTGGTGAGGATCGCGGCACCGTACTCGCTGGCTATCGACTCCGGGTGGAACTGCACGCCCCACTGAGGTCGGCTGCGATGGCGGATCCCCATGACGACGCCGTCGGAGGCTCGCGCGGTCACCTCGAGCGCATCCGGCAGTGGTCGTGGCGCACACAGCGAGTGGTAGCGCACGGCGGTGAACTGCTGCGGCAGCCCCGTGAACAAGCCGATGCCGTCGTGTTCGATCCGGTCCAGGTAGCCGTGCCGCGCGACCGGCGCCGTATCCACCACGCCACCCGCGTCCACCACGATCGCCTGATGGCCGAGGCAGACGCCGAGCAGCGGCAAGTCGGTTTCCCGGATGATCGCGGCAGAGATTCCGACGTCGCGCGCCACGTCGGGCCGGCCAGGCCCTGGCGAGATGACGATGTTGTCGAATCGGTCGAGGCGCAACTGCCGCACCGCACGCGCCTCGTCGTTGCGCACGACGGTCGGCTCGGTCCCATATACCTCGCTGATCAGCTGATACAGGTTGTAGGTGAACGAGTCGTAATTGTCGATCAACAGCGTGCGCATGGTGCTGCGAACCCTACGCTGCGACCCGGTCCGTCAACTGTGGTCGGGTGCCTTCAGATTTGGTCCCGCGGTGGTGCAGAATGTGGGTCATGTCTGTAGCGCAACCGGTCGGTGTGGACCGCGAGGTCGTCGATTTCGCCGTGGTCGGAAACTGGATGACCGAACAGGGCCTGCCAGAGGGGGAGTTCGAAGACGTCACCGAGCTCGGTGGTGGCACCCAGAACATCATGCTGCGTTTCACCCGCGGCGGCCGCGACTACGTCCTGCGCCGCGGGCCGAAGCATCTGCGCGCCAAGAGCAACGACGTCATCCGGCGTGAGGCCAGGCTCCTCGCCGCCCTTGGTGACACCGAAGTCAAGGCGCCGCGCGTGATCGCCGCATGCACCGACGAATCGGTGCTCGGCGCCGTCTTCTACCTGATGGAGCCCATCACCGGATTCAACCCTCAGAACGAGCTGCCCGAACTGCACGCGAGCGATCCCGAGGTCCGGCGGCAGATGGGGTTGTCGGCCGTCGAGGCGATCGCTCGGCTCGGATCGCTGGACTATCAGGCGCTCGGACTCACCGATTACGGAAAGCCGGACGGCTTCCTGGAGCGTCAGGTTCCACGTTGGATGGGCGAGCTCGAGTCGTATTCCACGAACGAGGGGTACCCGGGGCCGGAGATTCCCGGCGTCGAGCGGGTCGGGGAGTGGTTGGACCGCAATCGTCCGGCGCAGTGGACGCCCGGCATCCTGCACGGCGACTGTCACCTGGCGAACATGATGTTCTCCTACGACGGTCCCGAGGTCGCTGCCATGGTCGACTGGGAGATGTCGACCATCGGCGATCCGCTGCTCGATCTGGGCTGGCAGATCGCCACCAGGCCGGTGCCGGGCACCACCGGTGCGGCCCTGGTCGGCAAGCTCGGTGCGGTCGGTGGCCTGCCGACTCCTGAGGAGATGATCGCCCATTATGCGAAGTTCTCCGAACGCGATCTGAGCGCGGTCACCTGGTACACCGTGCTGGCCTGCTTCAAGCTCGGCATCGTGCTCGAGGGCACGCATGCTCGGGCATTCGCGGGTAAGGCGCCCAAGCAGGTCGGCGACTTCCTGCACGCCATCACCCTCGAACTGTTCGAGCGGGCGCAGGGCCTGATGGAGTGATGCCAGTACCTCCTGCGCGACCTCGTGCACCACGTCCATGACGTCCGCTGCTGAAAACGGATTCCAATATTAGAACGTGTTCGCGCTGCTCGCGCGCCTTCATGGATGAATTTTCCACTAGCTACTAGAACGCGTTCCACTTTTCTCGTACTGTGGGTGCAGTCACATTGAAGCACGCGAGAGGTCTACAGGAATGAAGACGAAGGGCGCGATCCTGTGGGGGATCGACGAGCCGTGGTCGGTGGAAGAGATCGAGATCGGCGACCCGGTCGCCGGTGAGGTGCAGATCCGCATGGAGACCGCGGGTATGTGCCATTCGGACCACCACATCGTCACCGGCGCGACGCCGATGCCGAGCTTCCCCGTCATGGGTGGGCACGAAGGCGCGGGCGTGATCACCAAGCTCGGCCCGAACGTGCCGAGCGACCTGCAGGTCGGCGACCACGTCATCCTGTCGTTCATCCCGGCCTGTGGTCGCTGTCCGGCCTGCGTCGCGGGCAATATGGCGCTGTGCGACCTCGGTGCGGGCCTGCTGCTCGGCCAGGCCATCAGCGACGGCACCTACCGCATCCAGGCCAGGGGTGAGAACGTCATCCCGATGTGCCTGCTCGGCACCTTCTCCCCGTACATGACGGTGCACCACACCTCCGTGGTGAAGATCGATCCGTCGATTCCGTTCGAGGTCGCCTGCCTCGTCGGTTGCGGTGTGCCGACCGGTTTCGGTTCCTCCACTCACGTCGCCAACGTGATGCCCGGCGAGACCGTGGTCATCGCGGGCATCGGCGGCGTCGGCATGAGCGCGCTGCAGGGTGCGGTGCTCTCGGGCGCCTCCAAAGTGGTTGCCATCGACCCCAACCCGTGGAAGCGGGAGCAAGCGCAGAAGTTCGGCGCCACCCACACCTACGCCAGCATGGCCGAGGCGATCATGCCGCTGATGGATGCCACCGAAGGCCGGATGGCCGAGAAGGTCATCCTCACCATGGGCGAAATGCACGGCGACTACATCGAAGAGGGCCTGATCCTCACCGGCAAGGCGGGCACCCTGGTCGTCACCTCGATGGGCCGGATGGACGCAGGCGAAGTCAAGATGAACAGCTTCCTGCTGTCCATGCTGCAGAAGACGGTGAAGGGCTGCATCTTCGGTGGCGGCAACGCCCGTCAGGACGCGCCGCGGCTGCTGTCGCTGTACAAGTCCGGACAGCTCAACCTGGACGACATGGTGACCCGCAGCTACTCCCTGGAAGAGATCAACCAGGGCTACCAGGACATGCTCGACGGCAAGAACATCCGCGGCATCATCAAGTACACCGACGCCGACCGCTGACCTGCTACCGCTCGGCGAGCAGCGCGACGATCCGGATGATCAACTCCTCCGGAATCGGCTCGCCGAGCGGGAATTTCAGCGTGCCCTTGCCGGTCTGATACCGCGCGAGGGCACGCGTCAGCTCGGCGTCGCCCTCCGGGACCGGATACAGGCTGATGTGATGCTTCCAACCGGCGAAGTGCACGACATTGTGATCGTGGAGCCGGTACGTCGGAATGTCGTAGCGGATGGTCTCCTCCGCGTCCGGCAGGGTCGCACGGATCGTGGCGCGCAGCCCGTTCAGGACCGGACGGACGTCGTCGGGGAATCCGGCGATATAGGTGTCTACCGTGGTCGGTTTCGCGGTCATGCGATCCCTCGATTCGTGGCCGGTAGCAGCGGATGAATCGTGTGTCCGCCCAGTGTAGGCGTACCTCTGCCGTCGCAGCGGTGATGGTTGTGCGTCGTTCGTTCAGGCGCAGCGCAGCAGGGCTTCGCGCAGATTGCGGCTGCGAACGTCGTCGAGGACGGCCATCCCGAGGCGGTTCATAACGTAGCCGAAGCCGAATCCCGTGCTGGGGTCGGCGAATCCGAAGGAGCCACCGAGTCCGGTGGTGCCGTAGGCGCGTTTATCGGATCCGAAGCGGAACGCGCCGCGCGACTTGCGGAAACCCATGTGGTAGCGGCTTTTGGTGTGCAGCACGAGATCATCGGCTGGCACATCGTCTGCGGTGTCGGCGGCGGCAAGTCGCTCCAGTACTGCGTTGTCGATGGGCAGTGTGCCGGTGCGGCCCGCGGCAGCGCCGTAGATCGAGGCGAGCGCGCGGGCGGAGCCGACGCCTCCGTGGCTGGCCACTCCGAGGTCGAGGAACTCCCGGCGCGTGGCGCGCGCGGGGGCGCCGAAGCGCGGATTGGTCAGGGCCGCATAGGACAGGCCGCGTTTGGTGTAGACCTCCGCGCCGATACGCAGCGGGATATCGCGTTCGTAGCGCAAGATGTCCAGGCCCTTGGTCGCGGAAAGGATGGCGACCCGGTCAAGGCTCTGTTCGGCGGGCAGGCCGATGAAGAAGTCCAGCCCGAGCGGCGCCGCGAGTTCATCGGCGAAGAACTGTCCGATGGTGCGGGCCTGTGGATCGACGCGGCGCAACAGCTCGCCCTGGTAGAGGCCGAGGGTCAGTGCGTGATAGCCGTGGCGGGTGCCAGAGCGCCATGCGGGTTTCTGTGCGGCCAGGATCTCGGCCAGCCCGTCGAGATCGGCCATCTGGGCGGCCTTCACCGGGCGATCGAGCCCGGACAAACCCGCCTGATGGTCGATCAACTGACGGACCGTGATCTCGTCCTTGTCGTTAGCGGCGAATTCGGGCCAGTACTTCGCCACCGGCTGCTCGTAGTCGAGCAGTCCGCGCGACACCGCGGTCGCCAGCGCGAACGCCGCCATGCCCTTGGTCGAGGAGAACACCGGCACGATGGTGTCGCGCTCCCAGGGCGTCACGCGTTCACGGTCGCGATACCCGGCCCACAGGTCAACCACCGGGCGCTCACCCGCGTAGATCGCGACGGCGGCGCCGATCTCGCCGTGCTGGGAGAAGTTGCGGCGGAACGCGTCGGCGACGGGGCCGAAACCGGCCTCCACCTCGCCGTGGATCGTGGGGTGCTCACTCATGGTTACTCGATCGTATCGGCGATGTTCTCGTAGGCTCTGCTGCGTGCGTTCACTCGAGCAGATCAGGGACTGGCCGGTACGCCACGCGGCGGCGGGCGTGGTGTTCGGCGGCGGTGACACCGCCGTCGCGGGGGATACCGACCGAGTCTTCCGATTGGCCTCGGTTACCAAGCCCCTGGCCGCGTATGCGGTGCTGGTCGCGGTCGAAGAGGGTGCGATCGAACTCGATCAGCCTGCGGGCCCGCCGGGCTCGACAGTGCGACATCTGCTGGCCCACACCTCCGGGCTCGCCTTCGACACCACCGACGTGATGGCCGAGCCCGGCACCCGGCGCATCTACTCCAGCTCCGGATTCGAGGTGCTCGCCGAGTTCGTCGCCGGACAGACCGGCATAGCCTTCGACGACTACCTGCGCGATGCCGTCTTCGTGCCGCTCGGCATGACGTCGTCGGTGCTGGACGGATCCGCCGGTCACGCCTGCCGTTCCAGCGCGGCTGACCTGCTCCGCTTCGCCGCGGAACTATTGAATCCGCAGCTGATCTCGGCCGAGACCCATACCGAGGCCACCACCGTCCAGTTCCCCGGCCGCAACGGTGTGCTGCCCGGCTTCGGATCGCAACGGCCCAACGACTGGGGACTCGGATTCGAAATCCGCGACGGGAAATCCCCGCATTGGACCGGCTCGGCGAACTCGCCGCGAACCTACGGTCATTTCGGGCAATCCGGCACATTTCTGTGGGTCGACCCGGAAGTCGGCTTGGCGTGTCTCGCCTTGAGCGACGAGAATTTCGGCGACTGGGCACGAGGGGTATGGCCGCCGTTCAGCGATGCGGTGATCGCGGAGGCGACACGCCGAAGCAACTCGTCCGCTAAGTAACAGGTGTAACACCGGACACTCGAGTACACTCGGGCAACGCCAGTTCGACGGGCCGTTGGGGAAGACGTTCCTCGTCGAAGCTGGAGGTGTCAGTGGTGCGCGCATCGAGTCAGTTCGCGGATGCGACGGCGGGTGTGGTCTACATCCACTCGTCGCCTGCCGCGCTGTGCCCGCACATCGAATGGGCACTCGCCTCTGCTCTCGGGGCCCCCGCCAAGCTTCGCTGGACCGCGCAGCCGGCCGCCTCCGGCCAACTGCGGGCAACCAGCGACTGGGTCGGCCCCGTCGGCACCGCCGCGCGCATCGCCCAATCCCTGCGGTCCTGGCCCGTGCTGAGATTCGAAGTCACCGAGGACCCAAGCGAGGGCGTGGACGGCGAGCGCTACAGCTTCGTGCCCACCCTCGGCCTCTGGCACGGATCCACCAGTGCCAACGGCGATGTCACCCTCGGTGAGATGCGGCTACGGGTAATGCTGCAAACCGCACGCGAACTCGACAAGTACTCCGGCTACGACCTCGCCGCTGAACTCGACCGCGCCCTCGGTACCGCATGGGACACCGACCTCGAGGTCTACCGTGGCGGTAGTGAAGGCGCCGAGGTCACCTGGCTGCGCCGCGACGTGGGGTAGCAGCGCCGGAAGCCACCGCCCGACACGGTCGGAGAGCCGGCTGGACCAGACCCGCATCTACTCGGTGCCCTCGATCCCCGTCGTGCCCCTCGTGCTGCGGCGCGGGAAATCGGTGCGCGGGAGCGCCCGGAAGTGGGTGATTACGTGCATAGATCCCGCCCAGCCGAATGGGCAATTCGCCCGAAGCGTGAGCCAGTGTCTGAACCATAGCGTCGGAAGCCTCGTAACCATCGGTTCAGGAGGCGACCATGACCACTCAACACATCGAGACACTCATCATCGGGGCCGGACAGGCCGGGCTGTCGACCGGGAGCGCGCTGCGACGGCGACAGCGGCCATTTCTGATCGTCGACCGCAACGAACGCATCGGCGACAACTGGCGGCGTCATTACGACTCGCTGCGCCTGTATTCGCCCGCGAAATACGACGGGCTGCCCGGCCTGCCGTTCCCGTCCGCTGATCCGTGGAGCTACCCGGGTAAGGACGAAGTGGCCGACTACCTGGAGCGGTACGCTCTGCACTGGGATCTGCCGGTGCGCATGCGAACCGGTGTCGATCAGTTGACCGCCCGCCCCGGCGGAGGGTTCGTGGCGCGGCTCGGTGCCGACACCATCACCTGCGATAACGTCGTCGTCGCGACCGGCACCTTCGGCCGCTCGCCCTACGTCCCGGATTTCGCCGCCGACCTGGATCCTGCCATCACCCAACTGCATTCGAGCCAGTACCGCAGGCCGGATCAGCTGGCGCCCGGACCGGTATTGGTGGTGGGCGCCTCCCATTCCGGCACCGACATCGCTTACGAAGTGGCCCGCACCCACCGAACCATCCTCTGCGGCCGCGATTGCGGACAGATTCCGGTGCGCTGGGACCGTAGCTCGATCAGGCTCGCGCTACCGGTGCTGGTGTTCATGTGGCGGCACGTACTCACTCGCCGCACTCCGATCGGCCGGAAGGTGATGCGGGAGGTTCGCTTCCACGGTGGACCCATGTTGCGGGTGAAGCGGGCCGATCTGGCCGAGCGTGGCGTGCGGCGAAATACCGCCCGGATGCGCGGTGTTCGCGACGGACTCCCGGAACTGGACGACGGCACGGTTGTGGATGTGCGCAACGTCGTGTGGGCGACCGGGTTCCGTCAGGTGTTCGATTGGATCGACTTGCCCGTCATCGGCGACGACGGCTGGCCGAAGGAGTATCGCGGTGTGGTCGACGACATGCCGGGCTTGTTCTTCTGTGGGCTCAGTTTCCAGTACGCGTTCTCGTCCATGGTGTTCCCCGGCGTCGGGCGGGACGCCGAATATGTCGCGCGGAAGATCGCGGCGCGGGCGCAGGCGCCGGCCACCGTACGGGCAGCGGCCTGAGATCACCCGGATGGGGACGGGATGTGTTCAGCTCCGAACTGCGCGTATTGTCCCGTAACAGGTGATGCGCGATGAGCGTTGTCGACAGCTTGCGACAGGCTCGTGAGGCCTACGAGCGCCGGGAATGGGTGGCGGCGTTCGAGGCGCTGTCGGAGTCGGACGCCGACGCCTTACGCGGCGATGATTTCGCCAGGCTCGCTACTGCGGCCTATCTGACCGGCCACACCAACGACAGCATCCAAGCCATGCAGCGCGCGTACCAGCTGCAATTGGACGACGGGAATCGGCTCGCCGCCGTGCGATGCGCGTTCTGGTTGGCACAGACCCTGCTGATGGCCGGTGAATCGGCGGTCTCCGGCGGCTGGGTGGGGCGGGCGCGGCGATTGCTCGACCAGGTGCCGGGGGATGTGGTCGAACGCGGCTACATCCTGGTGGCCGTGATGTTGAGGCATGTCTTCGCCGGGGAATTCCCGGCCGCGGCCGAATGCGCCGAGAACGTCACCGACTACGGCCGCCGATTCGACGCCCCCGAGTTGACCGCCATGGGTCTGTCCGCGCACGGCAGGCTGGCGTTGTACACCGGGCGGGTGCGCGAAGGGCTCGCCCTGATGGACGAGGCGATGGCGTGCATCGCCGCCGGTGGCGTATCGACGATGTTCGCCGGTCACATCTACTGCACGATGATCGAGGGATGCCAGGAGATCTCGGACCTGGGCCGGGCCGAGCAATGGACGGTGGCGTTGACGAATTGGTGCGCCGACCAGCCCGGCCTGGTGTTGTTCACCGGCCAATGCGCGGTGCACCGCGGGCAGCTGATGCGGCTGCACGGCGCTTACGACGCCGCCTTGGAGGAGTTCGGGCTGGCAGTCCGCCGCTATCTCGTGGCCCAGTCACCGGCCGCCGCCGGCCTGGCGCTGGCCGAGCGCGGTGACGTACTGCGTATTCGCGGAGCCTTCGATGAGGCCGACGATGCGTACACCGGGGCGACCGATTACGGCCATGAGCCGCAGCCGGGGCTGGCGCTGCTCTGGTCGATTCGTGGCCGTACCAGCGCTGCGTTGGCAGCGGTGCGGCGATTGGTCGCCGAAGCGGCGGACCCGGTGCATCGCTGCCAGCGACTGCCCGCGGCGATCGACATCCTGCTCGCGGCAGGGGAGACAGAGGAGGCCGCGGCGCTGAGCGCCGAGTTGGCGGAGATCGCCGCGAGCTTCGGTTGCGCTCCGCTGCGGGCGATGGCGGCGCGGGCCACCGGGTGTGTCGCGACCGCACGCGCCGACTGCGCTGTGGCCGTGCCGCAGCTACGCCACGCGGTCCGCATCTGGAGTGAGCTCGGCGCTCCCTACGAGACCGCGCGGTGCCGGGTCGATATCGGTCGTGCTTTGCGAGCGCTGGGCGATGAGGATTCGGCCCGATCAGAATTCGCGGCCGCGCGCCGCGTCTTCGCCGAATTGGGGGCCGCGCCGGCCGAACGCGAGGTGTCGGCTCTGCTGACCCCACGTGCGCCGGGTGGCCTGTCGGCCCGTGAGCTCGAGGTGCTGCGTCTGGTGGCGGCCGGACGCAGCAATCCCGAGATCGCGTCCGCGCTCGTGCTCAGTGAGAAGACGGTGGCGCGGCACCTGTCCAATATCTTCACCAAGCTCGATGTCACCTCACGTACCGCGGCGGCCGCGTTCGCCTACGAGCACGGGCTGACCTGATGCGGACGGGCGATGATCGGCCCAGGTCCGAGCGATGTGGTTGCGGGCCGTCGACCCGTTCGCTCCCGCGGCAACCCGGATTCGGCGCCTTCGTCGCCCATGAGCGCGGCCCCGTCGCGCTGTGGCGGGCCGGACACACCTCCTTCCCATCGATCGGCCGCGTTTGTGTAAGGTTGCCGGGGTCGTCGAGCAGTGGGGAGGTGGTCGGAATCCGAGCACACCGTGCCGCCGGATCGACCGGGATCGACGCCCAGCCGAGTCCATGGCGAGACAACACACATCCTTTATGACACGGAGTCTGCTTACGTTGCCCACACGCTGGTCCAGGGTAGTGCCGTGGTGTATTCCGGTGCTGCTCGCGATCGCCGTCGCCTTTTGGCTGTCGGACCACATCTCCCGTGGCTTCATCGACCTCGAGGTCTACCGGATCGGCATCGACACTCTCCGCGACGGCGGTGACATGTACGGCGAGCTGCCCGAGACCTCGTTCGGGATCGGGTTGCCGTTCATCTATCCGCCCTTCGCGGCCCTGGCGCTGTCGCCATTCGCGCTGCTGCCATGGAGTGCGGCGGTGGTCAGCTACTTCACGGTCTCCGTCGCCGCGCTCGCACTCACCCTGTTCCTGGTGGCCAGGAGGATGTGGCCGCAGCACCGTGGTCTCGGCTGGTGGGCGGCGGCGACCGCGCTGCCGCTGACGTTGCTGCTCGAGCCGACGGTCTCGACGCTGGACTTCGGCCAGGTGAACCTGATCCTCATGGGCCTCGTCGCGGCCGACTGCCTCACCGAGAAGACCAAATGGCCGCGCGGCGTGCTGGTCGGCATCGCCGCGGCGATCAAGCTGACGCCTGCCGCGTTCGTGCTGTACTTCCTGGTCCGCAAGGACTACAAGGCCGCCATCACCGCCGCCGCCACCGGCGCCACGGTCACCGCGCTCGCCTTCGCGGTGCTGCCGCGCGAGTCGTTCGACTACTGGTTCGGCGGTGGAAACATGTCCGGGCTGTCCGGTTCGGTCTTCCATACCAACCAGTCGATCCAGGGCGTGCTGGCCCGCTTCGGCATCTCCGGAATCGCGTTCACCGCGCTGTGGCTGGTATTGGCCGCAGCAGCTCTGGTCGTGGTCTACGCGATCATGCGCAAGGTCGCGGACGTGCCGCCGTTGGCGCTGTACGCCAACGCGCTGCTCGCCTTGCTGGTATCGCCGATCTCCTGGTCGCACCACTGGGTGTGGGTGGCGCCCGGTCTGCTGGTCATGGTCGCCTACGCGGGCAGGCTGCCCCGCAACGCCGCGATCGCCTGCTACCTGTCGGTGATCGCCATCGCGTGGGTGTTCTACTACGCACCGCATGAGCAGGTCCCGCAGGGCGAGGACCGCGAACTGAGCTGGTCGATCGGCCAGCACGTCGTCGGTGATGCCTACGTGTGGGTGGCGCTGCTGATGCTGGGCTGGATCGCGTTCGCGCGCCGGGCGGAACAACGCGCGGAACCGGAGTCGGTCACCGGACCCGACGAAGTGGTGGCCGAGCGGAGCCCGACGCTGCGGTAGCGCCGCGCGACGAAACGCCGTCCCGACCGGGGACCCGAAAGATACCGGCCCCATAATTTCGGGCGCGGATACCAGCCCAAATCTGGCTACGCTCATTTCGTGCATCCTCAGCCGGGTCGGCCGATATCGGCGATAACAGGCCGATTCGGCTTCGCAGGACGTCCGCGTTCGATCACCGAGCTGGCGGGGCCGAATAAGATCCCACGCCTGAACGCTCGCGCTCGCCCCGCCGCAGAGATCGGTGCTGATGCCGAACTCGATGCCACGATCGTGCCGGAAGCACAGATTCCGTCCGGCGTTGCCGATCCGCGCGCTGTCTTCGTCACCGGGGCGGCAGGGTTCCTCGGCGCCCATCTGGTGTGGCAATTGGCGCGACATACGGACGCGGAGATCCGCTGTCTGGTCCGGGCCGCCGACTCGACGGCGGCACACCTCAGGATCATGGACGCGCTGCGGAGATACCGGCTCTGGCATCCGGATATCGCGGCGCGGGTGGTGGCAGTGCCGGGCAATCTGACCGAACCGCGATTCGGCCTCGCGGCTGCCGCGTATCGAACGCAGTGCACCGAGGTCGACGTTGTCGTCCACAACGGTGCGCGGGTCAATCACGCCGAGCCATACGCGCGACTCCGCGCAGCCAACGTCACCGGCACCGAATCGATACTGCGCTTCGCCTGCACGGGGCGAAGCAAACCCGTGCATTTCGTCTCCACCACGTCGGTCGGTTCGGCGACGGTCACCAGGCCACGACTCACCGTGCTCGAAGCGTCGCGCCCAGGTCCCGACGTGCTCACCGGTAATGGCTACGTCCTGAGCAAATGGGTGGGTGAGGAGTTGATGGCACGCGCCGCCGAGCGTGGCCTGCCGACCGTCATCTACCGTCCCGACCGGATCTGTGGCAGTTCACGAACGGGCGCCACCAGCCCGGATGACGCTGCCTGGCTGCTGATCCGTGCGGCGGTGCTGCTGGGCGGCGTACCGCCGACCCGCGGTACCGAATTGAGCTTGGTGCCCGCGGATTACGTGGCCGCGGCGATCGTGCGCATCATGAGAACCGGTGCCGACGCCGAGGTTCATCATCTGGTCAATCGCACCTCGCTGCCCCTCGACACCGTCTGGGAGCGGCTGCGCGGCAAGGGCTTCGATATCGACCTCACGCCCGCGACGGAATTGGCCGCCCGGCTCGCGGTGACCGCCGGTACGGACCGCGACCTTGCCAAGGCCCTGATCCTGGGGGAGCGAGCGACATTCGCCCGACACCGTCCGACCTGGGACGAGGCGAATACCAGGCAGGCACTGTCCGGATCCGGAATCGTGTGTCCACCGATGACAGCCGACCTCATCGACCGCCATATCGACTACTTCATCGACACCGGATTCCTGCCGAGGCCGGTGTAGTCGGGATGAATCTTGCGCGAGGCGCCTGGGCAGGAATCAGGGTATCCGCTGGGCGGAGCGCGCCGAGCTCCGAATCTGCACGGGGTCCGGCCTTTCGGCGTGGGACCGAAACTCCTGGGCCTGCCCAACTACGCTCGGGGGCGTGGCGATCGAACTGACGTCGGACGGCGATTCGCGAGATCGAACGCACCGGTGGCCGTGGTGGCGGGTGATCCTCTTGGGTCTGGTTGCGCTGCTTCTGGGCTGCTCCGGTCCAGTGGGGGTGTCCTCGGCGCAGAACCCGGATGCGGTGCGGCAGATCGCGGCTCCGCCCGCCTACGCCGGGACCGTGGACAACAGTGCCGATTGCCGGCGGGAGTATCAGACGCGCGGATTCGAGCCTGCGGATGGCCGGCGTCACCCGTTGTTCCTGTACTTCGTCGGAACCAATTTCGGCAAGGACCCGGAGACCGACCTCCGGGACAACATTCCAGCCGCGAACGCCGTCACCGAGGCGATGGCCCGCCGCGGCTTCGTCGCGCTCATGGTCGATTACGACAACACCGTGCTCGCCCTGGCCAGCGACCACGGAAACCAGACTCGCTGCCTGTTCGCGCCGCACGAACCGCGTAGCCTGCTCCGGACCGCCTGCGCGCTCGACACCGTCGACTGCGATCTCGGTATCGCGACCTGGGGGCACAGCCAAGGCGGGGCAGTCTCCCACTTGGCCCCCAACCACGATCGGCGAGTACGCGCGGTGTGGACCACCGGCTACGGCGGCGATATGCCCTCGGTCCTCCCGGTGAACCGCCTACGAGTGCTGGCCGGTGAGAACGAGAACAACGGCAAGCCCGAGGTCCTGAACAAGGCCGCCGGTTTCACCCCGCAGGAGTGCCCGGACGACGGCCGCAGCCACTGCCTGCGCGCCGACGGCAGCGGCTGGATCATCGTCCGCAAGGCCGATGTGGCGACCACCGCCGACCACTGCTGGTTCTACCGGCACACATGTTGGGCCGCCGAGACCTTCCTCGAACCGAGCTGGACCGACCGTGGATCGACCAAGCCGTATGCGATCGAACCCAATGCCGATTGGGTAGCGGAGGTCGTGCGTTCGCCGCTGTGAACAGGAAGCGGCGTCTAGTTCGGCGCCGGTTCCGGATCGGGCGCCTGGCCGAGGCGTCGCATGGCTTTCGGCCGAGCGTGCCGGACTCGGTCGCAGGAACCGGGCTCATGCCGATTCGCGACACGGTTTGGCCAGCTACTCCGATTTTAGGTAGATTGAATCTACGTAAGAAGCCATCTACGTAAGATCTGCCAGGTCCAGGAGGTCGACCAATGAAATTCGCTGGTAGGAGTGCCGACCTCGACCTGCTGGCGGGGCAGCTGGCTGTGGTGACCGAGGGGGCCGGTGCTACTCGTGGACGAGCGGTGATTGTGACCGGTCGCCGCCGCGTTGGGAAGTCACGTCTGTTGCAGGAGTTCTGTGATCGCGTGGATGTGCCCTACCTCGTTTTTCAAGCCACTCGCGGTCGTAACCCCGTGGCCGAGCGCGAGGATTTCGTCGGCACGATCGCGCATTCGGCCCTCGGTGGCGCGGAGCTCGTCGACGGCCTACGGGCCAACGATTGGAATCAAGCGCTGCGTGCGTTGAGCATTGCTCTCCCTGAAGATGTTCCGAGCATCGCGGTGCTCGATGAGGTGCCCTGGCTGGTCGAGCAGGATGGCGAGTTCGAGGGCGCTCTGCAGGCCGTCTGGGACCGTCAACTGTCGGCCAAGCCGGTTCTGCTGGTGTTGGTTGGTAGTGACATCTCGGTCATGGAGGCGTTGCAGTCCCGCGACCGTCCGTTCTTCGGGCGGGCGACAAAGATGGCGGTCGAACCGCTGAACTTGGCCGACGTTCAAACGATGACCGGTCTCGACGCGGCAGCCGCCATGGACGCGCATCTGATCACCGGCGGGTTCCCTGAGATCGTGCAGTCCTGGCGGCCGGGAATGACGAGGATCGACTTTCTACAGGCAGCAACGTCAAATCCGCTGTCGCCCTTGCTGGTGGCGGGGGAACTATCACTCCTTGGTGAATTCCCTGAATCCACACGATCTCGCGCGGTACTCGAGGCAGTCGGTTCCGGTGAGCGGACGTTCGCTACCATCGCCGCCCAGGCGGGTGGTGATGGCGCCTTGCCTTCGGGTACCCTCACGCCGCTGCTCAGCATGCTCCAAGCCAAGCGAATCGTGGCAGCGGATCTGCCTCTTTCGACGAAATCCGATACCAGGAACAAGCGCTACCGAATTGCCGACCCCTACTTGCGATTCTGGTTGGCCTTCCTGCAGCGAGGCATACCGCTCATCGAGCGTGGCCGTGGCGACCTCGCCCTCAACCGCATCGAACGATCGTGGACCACATGGCGCGGCCGCGCTGTCGAGCCACTGATCCGTGCCTCCCTACTACGTCTGCTACCTGACGACCGGTGGCCGACCACCGAATCCATTGGCGGATGGTGGAATCGCCAGAATAATCCGGAAATCGACCTCATCGGTGCCGACCGGGAGCCAACAGCCCGGGCGGTGCATTTTCTCGGCTCGATCAAGTGGCTCGAGGATCGCCCGTTCGACCGCCACGACTACGACGCCTTGGCGCGGGCGGTGCTGTCCGTCCCGGGAACGGGCACGCGTACCCCGCTGGTCGCGGTTTCTCGATCGGGCGCCGAGGCCGATTTGCCGCTCGCGACCGTATGGGGGCCAGAGGAGTTGGTCGACGCTTGGCGCTGAGCGTCGGAGCATGAAGTAGCGAGCTGCGTTTCACGGCAACCGATCGAGGAACCGGCGGATCTCGGCGGCTTCGCCTCGTCCCCAGGTGAGGGGATACGAGCGGGCTCGTATCCCGCGGTCGATGCGACTGATCTTGTGGCGATCAGTCGGCGATGATGCGGGCGAACTGGCGCCAGCGGCGTTGGCGGTGCCGGAACAGCAAGGCAACAAACTGGCGCAGGCCGAACGCGCGCCAGCCGTCCTCGAGCTCGATCTCATCGGTGTAGCGGCATCGGTTCTCACCCAGCGGGGTGAAGGTGAGGCGATGGTTCCAGACGCGCACCGGGCCGCCGTGCTCGTTGGTGTAGATCTCGGTGGGCTCCAGCCGCACGACGGTCAAGTGGTGGGTCCAGGCGGGGATGATGCCGAGAATCCACATCCGTGCCGAACCCGATGCACCTGCCTCGAGCCGGTTGGGGAGGTTCAGGCCGGTCATCCGAATGATCGGCCGCAGCACAAAGGCGAACATCTCCGGCTTCTGCGCCAGCCGACAGGCATCCTCGGCGGCAATGGGCAGTTCGGTGCTCACCGCAACCTTGCTCATCCCGCCATCCTCACCGCAATTCCCTCCCGGTGCAATGGCTTCCGCGTTCGACCTTCGGGCACGCCGAAACCTCGTCGGCGACCATGCGCGGCAGCGATCAGGTGGGCACGACACCGACCCGCTGCGCGAGCTTGCCGAGGTCGCCGGTTGTCAGGTCACGCCGCGCGGTTCGCATCATGTGGCCGACGAGCTCACGGACGTGGGTCATGTTCCGAACATGCTGGGGCGCGGTGTGCTCGGCCCGCAGCAGGGCGTGCAGAGACTCGCGGTAGTTGCGCTGCATCGCGTGCGCGCGACCGATCTCCACGAAATACTGAGCGCGCCGGCCTTCGGCGGGCAGGTCGTCCGAGCTCAATGTCGGGGCGAGCGCCAGCACCTGGCCGGGCTCCCGCCGCTCCATGGCCGCGCTCATGCGCCATAACGCTACGTTCGCCGGGCCGAAGGTGGGATTGCGCAGGATCGACTTTCCCTGCGGGGCGGTGGCGAGCTTGTCCGCTTGTTCGGCCGCTTCCGCCAGGTGTGGGTCCGGGTCGCCACCCATTGCCGCCATCACCAGCGACGCTTGTAGGTGCAGCATCCCGTACGTCTCGACTTCGCCGACCGTGCGCACATCGGCCGCGATCTGCTCGGCGGTGCCTTCGGCCTGCTCCAGCGCGGCGGGCAGTGAGCCGGGCCGCGACAAGAGCACCTGACTACGAGCGAATGCCGTCGCGGCCAGGGCGGCCGTCCCGCCGATGTTGCGCGCGGCGTTCTCGGCCTCCTGCGCGGCCGTCCAGGACAGTGCGCTGTACCCGCGTGCTTTCAGTGCTGCCGCCGTGGTGTGCGCCGCCATGGACAGGATGTCCCACGCACGTTCACGGTCGATATCAGCACCATCCCGGATATGCCGGTAGCAGTCGGTCAGCATCGGCGCGAGCATCGGCCCCAGCGTGGCGTAATCGCACGCGATGCGCAGCTCTGCTGCCCGCTGCGCGGCGGTCGCCAGTTTGTCCAGGCCGCGGGGTGGCGCGGTGTGGGTGACGTTGCCTGCTGACCACAACGCGATCTCGACTTCTGGCACCGATGTGTGGAATCCGTTTGCGGATGGGTCCATTCGGTCTTGCTCATGTCCGGTCAGGTCGCCGAGTGTGCAGCCGAGTGCGTGAGCAAGAGCCAAGAGGGTGCGGCGCGAATCGACCGGCCGGAGCCCGGCCTCATACTTCGCGATCACGGATCGACTGATCCCCGCCCGATCGGCGAGCACCTGTTGAGTGATGCCTCGCCGGGCGCGTATCTGGCGTACCCGTTGACCGATATAGGTATCCGGCTCGTCGCTCATGCCACGCACCTGCGCTTTTCCTGTCGAGTTCCAACGCCTTACGTGCATTGTTCCCTACAGGAACAACCAGCGCCCGTGTCGGAGGAAGGCTGAGCGCAGCCCCGCCGTCGGGTCGAGCTCGGTTCCCCGGCGGCGGGTGCACACCAGCAGGGGATGACGACAGGGGAAACGATGCGGCCGACCGCGTTCGGATGGATCGACAGTGAAGTGAGCACTGCACCGGAGTGGGACCGTGCGCAGGTGTGCAGGTTCGCGCGCCGTCTCGGCTACCGGATCGTGTGGCCGGATGGACGTTCGGTGTTGCCGGTGGCCGACCAGGCACGCGCCGCCGGGGCAGAGGCGGTGATCCTGCCCGCCCCGGAGCATCTCGGCCCGTTGGAGCTGAACCGAGTCATGCATATTGCCGATGTGGAGGTGATGCACCCTCGGTTGTCCTTCGCGCGGTGGTACGCAGCTGGGTCGCTGCGGTGATCGCCCTCGGCTGGCTGGTCGTGATCGTTCTGCCGCTGGTGGTCATCGTCGGCACGATCTATTGGCCCGAACGCTGAACCGGGCGCGCGGGATACGGCTTCGTCGAAACTGGCCTGGTTGGTCTTCGGTTGACGGCCCACACTGATGGTGCTGCGGGCGGATTCGGCCGCTGCCAGCCACTCGGGGGCTCGAGCATACAGAACATGAGCTTGGACGAGCCTTCACAGTGGAAGACGAGGGCGCCGTTTACACGGCGTCCTCGGAGGCGGCGAATGTGCTGCGCAAGAGTGCGCGTTTGGCCTCGACAACCGCGTCATCGACCGGACCATGCGACGTCTCGGCGTCCTCGATGAGTTCGCGCAACCGATCTTGTTCCAGTTGGCGCTGGATCACAGCGTCGACGTATTCGGACATGCATCATTTGGACGCGCGGGCCTCGAGTGCCGCAAAGGTGTCCTCTGGCGGGGAGGGGCTGAGCCCTCGGGGGGAGTTGGAGTGATCGCGTTCATAGTTCATCAGGAAGTTGCTGAACCAAGCTGTGATGGTGGGCGCAGAGGGGTTCGAACCCCCGACCGCTGGTGTGTAAAACCAGAGCTCTACCGCTGAGCTATACGCCCGGGCGCCACCGGCGGTGAAAACCGGCGGCGACGGGTTATGAATCTAGCGCGGCGAGCGCTTTCTCCCAAGCCGCCTGGTCACGGGGCTCGCCGGGGGCGTTCATTTCGGCGAAACGGATGAATCCGTCCCGGTCGACGACGAAGGTGCCGCGGTTGGGGAAGCCGGATTTGTCGTTGAAGACGCCGTAGGTTTGGGCGACGGCGCCGTGCGGCCAGAAATCCGACAGCAGCGGGAAGGTGTAGCCCTGTTCGGCCGCCCAGATCTTGTGGGTGGGCGGCGGGCCGACCGAGATCGCGACGATCTCCGCGTCGTCGTTCTGGAACTTCGGCAGTTCGTCACGCACCTTGCACAGCTCGCCCTGGCAGATGCCGGTGAACGCCAGCGGGAAGAACACCACGAGCACGTTCTTCTTGCCACGGAAGTCCGACAGGCTGACTTCCTGATTGTTCTGATCCTTCAGCGTGAAGTCCGGCGCGAGGGTGCCTACCTCGAGTGGCATCGCTGATCCTCCATCATGTCGGGCTCGGCCGGGCGGCGCGTCGGCGCGCCCGGCCGCAACCATAGGCGAAACGCCGGTCAGCGCTGTTTGGAGGGTGCCTTCGGCTGGACCAGGCGGCTGCCCGCCCAGTCGCCGAGGCTGATGGCCGAGGTCTGGGTCAGCCCCGCGGTGGGGGCGGCCTCGGCGATCTCGCTGGGGTCGACATGTCCGGGTTGACCGGTCTTGGGGGTGAGTACCCAGATGAAACCGTCGTCGGACAGCGGTCCGATGACCTCCATCAGCTGGTCGGCCAGGTCACCGTCGCTGTCACGCCACCACAGCAAGACGACGTCGATGACTTCATCGGAGTCCTCGTCGAGCAACTCCGAACCGATCGCCTCTTCGACGTCGGCCCGGAGGTCGTCGTTGGTGTCCTCGTCCCAGCCCAGCTCCTGGACGACCAAGCCGTGGATGATGCCAAGCTTCTGAGCGAAATTCTGCGCGTCCGCCGCGGCGACCACGGTGGTGTCCTCCTCAATATGCCGACTACAGGTAGTTGCAAGCGAACATGGTTATCGGCCGCAGCGCAAGCCGATCCGATGAATTGGCCACCGGATGTCGCGTCAATTCGACTCGGTTCTTCGCCACCGGGCAGGCGCTCAGCGCGCCGGGCAGGCGTCGCGTACGGCATTGCGCGCGTCGTTGACCCGGCGGCTGGCGTCGTTGAGCGGACCCACCGGCGCGGTGTATTGCATACCCCTGGTGGCCTGCGCCAACGCGCGCGCGGCGGTGACGTATTCGGTGAGTTTGACCTTCAGGTCTTCGGGCAGATCATCCTTGGCGGCGTTGACTCCCGACTCGACCTGATTCGCCGCGTCCTCGAGCGTGGTCGCCGCGGTATCGCGTTTGGCGTCGTAGTCGGGCGCGTTCGAGTCGTGCGCGTCGACGAAGTCGTTGTATTTGCTGACCCCGACGCCGGTGATGACCGGGAATTGATCGCAGTTGTCCGATATCGCCTTGGCCTGCGCCGCGGCCTTGCGCGACGAGGTCGCCGCCGCCGACGACGACGACGCGAAAGTTTTGTAGGCCGACAGGTCGGAGGCATTGGGCGCGGCCGTGCCGTCCACGCTGTTCGAACAGCCCGCGATGGTCGCTCCCGCGATCAGTGCCGCAGCCGCGCACACCAGCCCGACCCCGCGTGGGTCCAGCAGTTTCATCGTCCTCCCCGCTCTCGTCTCATCTCGTTGGTGGCGGTCATCGGGTAGCCCCCGAACACCGGCCCACACCGGAAACTGCCGAGTAACCCGTCGCAGAGAAACCGTACTGGATTTGTGGCTGACATGATGACCTGGGACGCATCCTCGGCAAGGATGGAGGGTGCGTCCGGACTTTCGTCAACGGGTGGTCCGCCCACCAGAGTGGCCGCCCGGGGAAACAGAAGCCATCAGCTTGTCCGCCCCATGTACGAGGAGCAGATTTGACCGACCTGATCCACTCTTCCGCTCCAGCGCAACCCGCTGTACCCGATTCCACGCCGCCTGCCGCCCGCGACGCGAACGGATCGTCTGCCGGCCGTCAGTCCGGTGAACGGGTCCGGGTGATCCGCGAAGGGGTGGCCTCCTACCTGCCCGATATCGATCCGGAGGAGACCAGCGAATGGCTGGAGTCCTTCGACGACATGCTCGATCGGGAAGGGCCGGGACGTGCGCGGTATCTGATGCTGCGGCTGCTCGAGCGTGCCGGTGAGCGCCGGGTCTCGATCCCGTCGCTGACCTCGACCGACTACGTCAACACCATCCCCACCGAGAATGAGCCGTGGTTCCCCGGCGACGAAGAGGTGGAGCGCCGCTTCCGCGCCTGGATCCGCTGGAACGCGGCCATCATGGTGCATCGCGCACAGCGCCCCGGCATCGGAGTCGGCGGCCATATTTCGACCTACGCGTCCTCGGCGGCGCTGTACGAGGTCGGGTTCAACCACTTCTTCCGCGGTAAGGACCATCCCGGCGGCGGAGATTCGATCTTCATCCAGGGGCACGCCTCGCCAGGCATCTACGCTCGGGCGTTCCTGGAAGGCCGCCTGTCGACCGACCAGATGGACGGATTCCGCCAGGAGTACAGCCACGGCGGCCCGGGCAAGGGCCTGCCGTCGTACCCGCATCCACGCCTGCTCGACAACTTCTGGGAGTTCCCGACGGTGTCGATGGGCCTCGGCCCGATGAACGCCATCTACCAGGCGCGTTTCAACCACTATCTGCACGACCGCGGGATCAAGGACACCTCGGATCAACATGTGTGGGCGTTCCTCGGTGACGGTGAGATGGACGAGCCGGAGTCGCGCGGGCTCATCCAGGTCGCGGCGAACGAGGGCCTGGACAATCTGACCTTCGTCATCAACTGCAACCTGCAGCGCCTGGACGGCCCGGTGCGTGGCAACGGCAAGATCATCCAGGAGCTGGAGTCGTTCTTCCGTGGCGCGGGCTGGAACGTCATCAAGGTGATCTGGGGCCGGGAGTGGGACGCGCTGCTCGGCGCCGACCGCGACGGTGCGCTGGTCAATCTGATGAACAGCACGCCCGACGGCGACTACCAGACCTACAAGGCCAACGACGGCGCCTACGTGCGCGATCACTTCTTCGGTCGCGATCCGCGCACCAAGGCGCTGGTGTCCGACCTGTCGGACCAGGAGATCTGGAACCTCAAGCGCGGTGGCCACGACTACCGCAAGGTCTATGCCGCCTACGCCGCGGCGATGGCACACAAGGGCCAGCCGACGGTGATCCTGGCCAAGACCATCAAGGGCTACACCCTCGGCAAGCACTTCGAGGGCCGCAACGCCACCCATCAGATGAAGAAGCTGACGTTGCAGGATCTCAAGGATTTCCGTGACCTGCAGCGGATCCCGATCAGCGACGCCGAGCTGGAGAAGGATCCATATCTGCCGCCGTACTACCACCCCGGTGCGGAGACCCGCGAAATCCAGTACATGCTGGACCGGCGCAAGGCGCTCGGTGGTTTCCTGCCGGAGCGGCGCACCACGGCCAAGCCGTTGCAGCTGCCAGGCGATGAGGCCTACCGCTCGGTGCGCAAGGGTTCGGGCAAGCAGAACGTCGCCACCACGATGGCGCTGGTGCGGCTGATGAAGGAGCTGCTGCGGGACAAGGAGATCGGCAAGCGGATCGTGCCGATCATTCCCGACGAGGCCCGCACCTTCGGTATGGACTCGTGGTTCCCGTCGCTGAAGATCTACAACCGCAACGGCCAGCTCTACACCTCGGTCGACGCGGAGCTCATGCTCGCCTACAAGGAGAGCACCGTCGGGCAGATCCTGCACGAGGGCATCAACGAGGCGGGCTCCACCGCGTCGTTCACCGCGGCGGGCACCTCCTACGCCACCCATGGCGAGCCGATGATCCCGCTCTACATCTTCTATTCGATGTTCGGGTTCCAGCGCACCGGTGACGGCCTCTGGGCGGCTGCCGATCAGCTGGCACGCGGGTTCGTCCTCGGCGCCACCGCGGGCCGCACCACTCTCACCGGTGAGGGCCTGCAGCACAACGACGGGCATTCGCTGTTGCTGGCCGCGACCAACCCGGCGGTGGTCACCTACGATCCGGCGTTCGCGTTCGAAATCGCCCATATCGTGCGTGACGGCCTGCGCCGGATGTACGGCGGCGGGAAACCGGAAGCCATCCCGTACTCGGTGCCGGGCACCGAGCCGCACACCCGCGGCGACGCCGATGTGTTCGGCGGCGAGAACGTCTTCTACTACATCACCCTGTACAACGAGCCGTACCAGCAGCCGGCCGAGCCGGACAACCTGGACGTCGCGGGTCTGCTGAAGGGCATCTACCTGTACAAGCCGGGCGCTGCCGGCGATGTGCGGGCCCAGATCCTGGTCTCGGGTGTCACCGTGCCCGACGGCGTGCGTGCACAGGAGCTGCTCGCCGAATGGGGTGTGCAGGCCGATGTGTGGTCGGTGACGTCGTGGGGTGAGCTGCGCAAGGAGGCGTTGGCCAAGGAGATCGCGGCGCTGCGTGCACCCGGCACCGAGGAGGCCGTCCCGTACGTCACCGAGGCGCTCTCGCGCGTCGAGGGCCCCTACGTCGCGGCGACCGACTGGATGCGTGCGGTGCCCGATCAGGTCCGCAAGTGGGTGCCGGGCGAGTTCATCACTCTCGGCACCGATGGTTTCGGGTTCTCCGATACGCGTCCGGCTGCTCGCCGGGTGTTCAATGTCGACGCCGAATCCATCGCGGTGGCGGCCCTCGAAGGGCTGGCGCGGGCAGGCAAGATCGACCCGTCCGTGCTCACTCGGGCCGCCCAGAACTACCGCATCGACGACGTTGACGCCGCGCCGAAGCCGGTGGCGGGCGCGGACGGAGAAACCGAATAGCGCACCATTAGAGGGTGGATCGAAAACCGCCGCGGCCCCGACGGATCTCCGACGGCTCCTCCGAGCACGAGGTGTATCTGCCGACCGGCGCGCTCTCCCCGAACCGGCAAACCCGAGACCCGCTACCGGACACGCTGCTCAAACGCGTGAAGCAGTTCTCGGGGCGACTGTCCACCGAGGCAGTGGGGTCGATGCAGGACCGGTTGCCGTTCTTCGCCGATCTGGACGCCGCGCAGCGGGCCGGCGTCCAGATGCTGGTGCAGACGGCGGTGGTGAACTTCCTGGAGTGGTTGCAGGACCCCGACAGCGATATCCGGTTCAGCCTGGACGCGTTCCAGGTGATTCCGCAGGATCTGGCGCGGCGGCTGACGCTGCGCCAGACCGTGGACATGGTCCGGGTGGCCATGGAGTTCTTCGAACAGTGGCTGCCGGCGTTGGCGCGCAACGACCGGCAGTTGGTCGCGCTCACCGAGGCGGTGCTGCGTTACGGGCGTGAGCTCGGTTTCGCGGCCGCCTCGGTGTATGCGAGTGCCGCCGAGTCGCGTGGTGCCTGGGATACCCGGCTCGAGGCGCTGGTCGTCGACGCCGTGGTGCGCGGCGATACCGGCCCGGACATGCTGTCGCGGGCCGCGACGCTGAACTGGGATGCCACCGCACCCGCCACCGTGCTCGTCGGCACCCCGCCGCGTGATCAGGGCGTGTCGGTGGTCGGCGCGGTGCACACCATCGCCGCAAGGCACGGCCGGGCCGCCTTGGCGGTCGTGCAGGGGTCGCGGTTGGTGATGGTGGTGAGCGGGCATCTCGACGACACCACCCAGGTGTCGTCGTTCGTGACCGATCTGCTGACCGAGGTCTTCTCCGATGGCCCGGTGGTGATCGGACCGACCACGCGGACCCTTGGCGCCGCGCATGCCAGCGCGCTGGAAGCACTGGCCGGGATGGAGGCGGTGATCGGCTGGCGGGGTGCTCCGCGGCCGGTGCATGCGGCCGAACTGCTGCCCGAACGAGCTCTGTTGGGTGATCGAGCTGCGGTCGAGGCGTTGAACGAGTACCTTGTCCTACCGTTGGCCGCGGCAGGTTCGGCGCTGGCGGACACTCTCGATGCCTATCTGGATTGTGGTGGAGCGGTCGAGACTTGTGCTCGTCAGCTGTACGTCCATCCAAATACCGTTCGCTACCGCCTCAAACGAATCGGTGAAGTTACCGGGCGCGATCCGCTCAATCCGCGTGATGCGTACGTGCTCCGTATTGCCGCCACGGTAGGTCGTTTGACACGAACTCGTAACGAATCATCAACACCCGCCCCTGAGGCCACTTACGTCTCGACCGACGGAGATGGGTTGTAACGCCGACGAGGGCTCTGTCGATCCGGACGAGCCACATGGCGTTTTGTGGAGTTCACACAAAACGGGTCGGCAAGCTTCATTCGCGTCGACATCTCCTGAGTGCCGCCTCACAGTGTTCTCTTAGAGATGTGATCGCGTTGCTCGCCCCTGGACAGGGCTCCCAGACACCCGGCATGCTCGCGCCTTGGCTCGACCTCCCCGGCGCGCATGATCGTCTCGCGCTGTGGTCGAAGGCCTCCGGTCTGGACCTGCTTCGTCTAGGTACCACCGCGACGGCCGAAGAGATCACCGACACCGCCGTCACCCAGCCGCTGGTCGTGGCGGCCGCGCTGCTCGCTTTCGCCGAAATCGACACCGATTCGCTTCCGGCGGATACCATCGTCGCCGGACACTCGGTCGGCGAACTCGCCGCCGCCGTCGTCGCCGGAGTCATCTCCGCCGACGACGCGGTCACCCTGGCCGCCATCCGCGGTGCGGAAATGGCCAAGGCGTGCGCGCTCGAACCGACCGGAATGTCCGCCGTGCTCGGTGGCGACGAAGCCGCCGTGCTCGAACGGCTCGCGGAACTCGACCTCGTCCCGGCCAACCGCAATGCGGTGGGCCAGATCGTGGCCGCGGGCAGCATGGCCGCTCTCGCCGAGCTCGCCGCGAATCCGCCGGAAAAGGCCAGGGTGCGCGCGTTGCCCGTCGCGGGCGCGTTCCACACCGCGTTCATGGCTCCGGCCCAGGACGCGGTCACCGCAGCTGTGGCAAAGATCGCGCCGAACGAGCCGACCCGGACCCTGCTGTCGAACCTCGACGGCAAGCCGGTCGCATCGGGTCAGGACGCGGTCGATAAGCTCGCCGCGCAGGTCACCCGGCCGGTCCGGTGGGATCTGTGCACCGAGACCGTCCGGCAGGCCGGCGTTTCGGCGGTGGTGGAATTGCCGCCGGCGGGCACTCTCGTCGGAATTGCGAAACGGGAACTGAAGGGCACGCCGACGCTTGCCCTGAAGACCCCCGCTGACCTCCCCACCTTGGCCGAGCTCACCAGCTCCGGCTAGCTTTCCACCCGCGATCGTGCTTCGAAGTTGAAGCCCGGTCGTGACCGAGTTGGCGTAACTTTCCGCCCGCTCGATCCGAAGAAAAACAGTAAAGCCCTACACAGTAACAAGAAGGGAGCCACCAAAGTGGCCGCTCTGACCCAGGAACAAATCGTCGAGGAACTCGGCAAGATCATCGAAGAGGTGACCGGTATCGAGCCCTCCGAAGTGACGATCGAGAAGTCCTTCGTCGATGACCTGGACATCGACTCGCTGTCCATGGTCGAGATCGCTGTGCAGACCGAGGACAAGTACGGCGTCAAGATCCCGGACGAGGATCTGGCCAGCCTGAAGACTGTCGGCGACGCCGTCGGCTACATCCAGAAGCTCGAGGCGGAGAACGCGGAGACCGCCGCTGAGCTCAAGGCCAAGTTCGACAACGCCGAGTAGGGCCGACACCGTGACCACTCCTTCCACCTTGAACGGGAACTTCCCGAACGTCGTCGTTACGAGCCTGGCGGCGACCACGTCGATCGCGGGCGACGTCGATGCGACGTGGAAGGGACTCCTCAACGGCGAGAGCGGCATCGACGTTCTCGAGGATTCCTTCGTCGAGGAATACGACCTTCCGGTCCGCATCGGCGGTCACCTGAAGGTTTCGCCGGACACCCTGCTGAGCCGGGTCGAGATCCGGCGTATGGCCTACGTCGAGCGGCTCGCGACCGTGCTCGGTCGCGAGGTATGGCGCAACGCGGGCAGCCCCGAGGTCGATCCCGACCGGCTGGGTGTGGCGATCGGCACCGGGCTCGGTGGCGGTGACGCACTCATCGATTCGGTGGACAAGCTGAAGAACGGCGGCTATCGCAAGATCTCGCCGCTCGCTGTTCAGATGGTCATGCCGAACGGCCCGTCGGCCGTCGTCGGTCTCGAGCTGAAGGCCAGGGCGGGAGTGGTCACTCCGGTCTCGGCGTGCTCGTCGGGATCGGAAGCCATCGCCAACGCGTGGCGGATGATCGCCATGGGCGATGCCGACATGGTCGTCACCGGAGGCGTCGAGGGCTACATCGACTCCGTGCCGATCGCGGCCTTCTCCATGATGCGTGCGATGAGCACCCGCAACGACGATCCGAAGGGCGCCTCGCGTCCGTTCGACAAGGATCGCGACGGCTTCGTCTTCGGCGAGGCCGGTGCGCTCATGGTCGTCGAGACCGAGGAGCACGCCAAGGCGCGCGGAGCCACCATCCACGCTCGCCTGCTCGGTGCCGGCATCACCTCCGACGGCTTCCACCTGGTCGCCCCCGATCCCGAGGGCACCGGCGCCGGCCGGGCGATGACAAGGGCGATGCAGACCGCGGGTCTGTCTCCCAAGGACATCACCCACGTCAATGCCCACGCGACTGCCACCCCTATCGGTGACACCGCGGAGAAGAACGCGATTCACAAGGCCGGCGTCCAGCACGCTTCGGTCTACGCGCCCAAATCAGCACTGGGTCACTCGATCGGCGCCGTCGGCGCTCTCGAGTCCGTGCTCACCGTGCTCAGCATCCGGGACGGGATCGTCCCGCCGACGCTGAACCTGGAAAACCAGGACCCGGAGATCGACCTCGACGTGGTGAAGGGCGAAGCCCGCCGCCAGGAGATCGAGTACGCGATCAACAACTCCTTCGGTTTCGGTGGGCACAATGTCGCGCTCGCCTTCGGTCGGGCCTGACCCAGACCCGACCGGCTGCTCAAACGAACCCGGTGGGGGTCGGCCAACTGAATGGCTCGACCCCCGCCGGGCCCTCGACATCCGCAGCTGCTACCGCGGCCGCTCATCATGAGGAGAGAACGCGATGACCATCTTGGCGCCCGCGTATCAGCAGGACACAGCCACAGATCCGCGTGATCCGCTGGGTAGACTCCAGCGCTTCTTCGATCCCGGAACCATTCTTCCCCTCCACCCGCGTGACAAGTCGGGCGTGCTGGCGGCGATCGGTGAGGTCGACGGTGTTCGCACCGTGGCCTACTGCTCGGATGCCACCGTCATGGGCGGCGCCATGGGTGTCGAGGGTTGCAAGCACATCGTCGACGCCATCGACACCGCCATCGATTCCGGGATTCCGGTGGTGGGTCTGTGGCATTCCGGTGGCGCGCGTCTCGCCGAAGGCGTCGAGGCGCTGCACGCGGTCGGCCTGGTCTTCGAGGCCATGGTCCGCGCGTCCGGCCTTGTCCCGCAGATCTCGGTGGTGCTCGGCTTCGCCGCCGGTGGCGCCGCCTACGGCCCGGCACTGACCGACATCGTCATCATGGCGCCTGAGGGCAGGGTGTTCGTGACCGGCCCGGACGTGGTCCGGAGCGTCACCGGTGAGCAGGTCGATATGGCCACCCTCGGTGGCCCGGAGACCCACGGCAAGAAGTCCGGCGTCACCCACATCGTCGCCGATGACGAGGCCGACGCCATGCACCGGGCTCGCCGGCTGGTGTCGATGTTCGCCGAGCAGGGTGAATTCGATCTGGTCGCCGCCGAGCACGGCAACGTGGATCTGAAGGCGCTGCTGCCCGAGTCGGCCAAGCGCGCCTATGACGTGAAGCCGCTGGTGCACGAGCTGCTCGACAACGTCGACGGCGAGTCCAGCTTCGAGGAGTTGCAGGGCGGCTACGCGCGCAGCATCGTGACCGGTCTCGGCCGCCTTGGTGGCCGCACGGTCGGTGTGCTCGCCAATAATCCGCTGCGCCTTGGTGGCTGCTTGAACTCGGAGAGCGCCGAGAAGGCGGCTCGGTTCGTGCGCCTGTGCGATGCGTTCGGCATTCCGCTGATCGTGATCACCGACGTTCCGGGCTACCTGCCGGGCGTCAGCCAGGAGTGGGAAGGCGTCGTGCGGCGTGGGGCGAAGCTGCTGCACGCGTTCGCCGAGGCGCGGGTCCCGCGGGTCACGCTGGTCACCCGCAAGATCTACGGTGGCGCCTACATCGCGATGAACGCCCGTGCGCTCGGTGCGACCGCGGTGTACGCGTGGCCCGGCTCCGAGGTGGCCGTCATGGGTGCCAAGGCCGCGGTCGGCATCCTGCACAAGAAGGCGCTGGCCGCCGCGCCGGAGGACGAGCGGGAAGCGCTGCACGAACGCCTGACCGCCGAGCACGAGGCCATCGCGGGTGGCGTGGAGCGCGCCCTGTCGATTGGTGTGGTGGACGAGGTGATCGACCCGGCCAAGACTCGCAGTGTGATCGCCGCGGCGCTGGCTGCTGCGCCCTCGCGCGCGAGCCACCACAAGAACATTCCGCTGTGATCGGCTGACAGCCGCAGTAGACACGAACGGGCCCCGGAGCGATCCGGGGCCGTTTGTCTTGTCCGGGAACGATGTTCGGTGCGCCTGTTCACCTGGCTGGACACCTTGTGCTGGGCAGCATTGGCGTGGCGTGGCGCGGGCCGGTCGGTGTCGCGCCGATCAGCTGTGTGGGCCCGGCCGTGTGCGCCGGCGCGCGTGTCGGACGGTGGTGTCGTCGCTATGTGCCGGGCCGAACCCCGACCATCGGCAGCAGGGTGCGGCGGGAGAATTCGCGGGCGGCGTCTTCGTCGTCGAGCGGGATGAGCCCATCCGGGGTGAGGGCCAGCGACAATGCCAGTCGCGCCATGATCTCGGCGACCAGGTCGGCGTCGAAATCGGCGGCCGCTTCGGAGTCGCGCAGTTCGCGCAGCTTTCCGGCGAGGTAGGTGCGGCCGACGGCGAGGACTTGGCCCGCGTCGGTGGTGAGGCGGGGCAGGATCAGCTCCGGTTCGGTGCGTAGCAGCCTGCGCAGTAGTTCGCTGCGCGCGATGGCAGCGATGAAGGCGACGAAGATCTCCACCAACTGATCCGCGGTGCCCTCGACCGTACGCACTCTGGCATCGATATCGGCGACGAACTGTTGTGCCTCACGAATGGTCACCGCTTCCACCAGATCGCTTTTGGATTCGAAGCGGCGGTAGAGGGTCGCGGGGCTGATACCGGCACGGCGGGCGATCTCGCCCATGCTGGTCCGCTTGATCCCGAAATCCAGGAACGCCGACAGCGCGCTCGCCAACAGCTTTTCGTTGTCGGCAGCGGGTGTATCGAGGATGCGCTGCAGCATGGGTGGGACGGTCGGCATCGAGTCTCCACTGGGGACGGCGCACGGCATCACGCCGCCGCGGCGGTGCGTTCGTTGCCGCACATTATGCGCCGATACTCGACGCCGCGTTCCTCAGTGCCGCGGCAGGTCGAATTCGGCCATTTCCTTTTCGATCGCGTTGGCCGCGAAATCTTCCCCGCTGGAACGTAATTCGTGCACGCGACGCTGGAGCGCCTCGATACCGCCCGGTTGGGCCGCGATATCGGCCACACTGATCCGCCCCTTAGGCCGGTGCATACTGGACTGCTTGTACGCCACGGTCTTACCTCCTGCTCGCCAGCGTGCCGTCACCGTGTGGACTCACCGGAGCACCAGGAAGCCGAATGATCGGCGGGGTGATGGGGAGCCCGATCAGGCGGGCGCGCTGTCAAAAATGCTAGCAGCGGATCCTACTGGACGCTTGATCAGTGTGGCGGGTATCACAACACTTTCGCGCTGCGGTGGGTTTCGGTGTGGTGTAGATAGGCGAGCGCATTCAGGCGAATGCCATTTTGCTGATCCTCGGTCAGCTCGCGCCGCACCTTGCCTGGCACCCCGGCGACCAGCGACCCGGGCGGGATCTGTGCGCCCTCGGGGATCAGTGCGTTGGCCGCGATCAGGCTGCCCGCGCCGATCACCGCACCGTTGAGCACGGTCGCGCCCATGCCGATGAGGACATCGTCTTCGACTGTGCAGCCGTGCAGGATCGCGTTGTGCCCCACTGAAACTCCGGTACCAACGACCACCGGGAATCCGGGATCGGTGTGCACGGCGCAGCCGTCCTGGATATTGCTGCGTGCGCCGATGGTGATCTGTTCGCCGTCACCGCGCAGCACAGCGTTGTACCAGATGCTCGCTTCGGCGGCGATGCGCACGCGGCCGATCAGAGTCGCATTGACCGCGATGAACGCGGACTCGTCGACCTCGGGTGCGATCCCGTTGATTTCAATCCTCATACCGAGGAACTTAGTAGGTCGGTTGCGGGCGTCCGTGCGCGGAACAGCGCACGATGTGCGGCCGGGCTGGTGCCGAGGATTCGATGGAAATGGTGGCGCAGGGTGACCGCGGAACCGAACCCGGAATCCGCCGCGATGCGCTCGATGGTGTCGTCGGTGCTTTCCAGGAGCATTCGTGCGCGATCGGTGCGCTGGTGCAGCAGCCATTGCTGCGGGCTCAGACCGGTGCGTTCCCGGAACCGGCGGGTGAAGGTGCGTCGCGACATCACCGCGGCGTGCGCCAAGGAGTCGAGGTCGATGGGCTCGGCCAGTCGGGTGCGGGCCCAGACCATCGCGTGCTCGATCGGGTCGTCGTCGGTGTCTTCGGGTACCGCTACCGGGATGAACTGAGACTGTGAGCCGCTGCGGTGCGGGGCGAGGACGAGTCCGCGGGCGAGGTCGGCGGCGATACGGCTGCCGAGGTCGGTGCGGACGATGTGCAAGCAGCAGTCCAGCGCCGCGGCGACGCCTGCGGAGGTGATGACGTCGCCCAGATCCGACCAGAGCATGTCCGCGCGCACCCGCACCGCGGGATGAGCGCGGGCCAGGCGTTCGGCATCTGACCAGTGGGTGGTGATCTCTCGGCCGTCGACGAGCCCGCTCGCGGCGACCAGCCAGGATCCTAGGCATAGCCCGACGATGCGGGCGCCACGGGCATGCGCGGTGCGCAAGGCGTCGAGGACCGGTTCCGGCGCGATGACGCCGCGCAGCCAGCTCGGTGCGATCACGATGTCCGCACTGTCCACCGCCTCGAGACCGTTCGGTACCGAGATGTCGAATCCGGCTGCCGTCGACAGCATTCCGGGGTTCTCCGTGCAGATGCGGACCTCATAGGGCCAGTCGGCGGCCTTGCCGACACCCGCGCGGCCGAACACCAGCGTTGGCACCGACAGGTGGAACGGGCTGATGTCGTCGAAGGCGATGACCGCAACGGATGTCATGGCCCGATTTTAGCGATGGATGTCCTCCGGGCCACTGTTGCCGGCCGTTCGTGGCCAAGAGACTGATCCACATGACGAACCCGATCACCCGCACCACCCTCGAGGCCCTGCACGTCGGCGGACCGACCCTGCGTTTGCGGTACGCCGGTCTGACCTGGCTGACCGACCCAACCTTCGACGCACCCCGCGACTACCCGGGCCTGGTTACCCTGCACAAACTGGCGGGACCCGCGGTGTCGCCGGAGCAGGTCGGCCCGGTCGACGTCGTCCTGCTGTCCCACGATGAGCACGCCGACAACCTCGACATCTCCGGGCGCGAATTCGTGGCCACGGTGCCGATCGTGCTATCGACCCCGGGCGCTGCCGAGCGTATGAACGGTGTTCGCGGTCTGCGCGATTGGGAGACCTACACCGTGCGTGAGGTGGAGGTGACCAGCGTTCCCGCGCTGCACGGGCCCGAGGGGTGCGAGCCGTTCAGCGGGATCGTCACGGGGTTCGTGCTGCGGGCGGCGGGGGAGCCGACGGTGTATGTCTCGGGTGACAACGCCTCGGTGGATGTGGTGCGGGAGATCGTCGAGCGGGTCGGGCACATCGATGTCGCGGTGCTGAACGTGGGTGCTGCGAATGTCGGCCGGTTCGGTGATGCCGATGCCACCTTGAACGCTCGCACCGCATTGCAGGCAGCGGAGATTCTCGGCGAGGCGGTGATCGTCGCAGTACACGGTGAGGGATGGGCGCATTTCTCGGAGACGCTCGATCATCTGGGGCGGACGTTCGAGTACGCGGGGCGTCGGGACCAGTTGGTGATCCCGCCGCTGGGAGAATCGGTCGGCGTCTGAGTGTGTGCGTGCCGACTCGGCTCCGAGATGCGACCGGGTCAGCAGCGCGAGCCTCCAGAGTCCGGCAGAACCGGAGCGGGTCGGTGGTAGATAACAGCCGGCCGCTCCGCGACGCGCCGGGCGAACAGCGCCCTACCTGGTCGGCATGATCAGAATCGACCCCGGCGGGCGGGTAGTTGCCAGCAGGTTGCGACACCCGCCCGGGGTTGATGGCATGCCCGGCCCATCCGGGCCACGATGGCTGTATGAGGATCGGTGTGCCGGAGGAAGTCAAGGAGCAGGAGTTCCGGGTGGCCCTGACGCCCGCGGGCGCGGCGGACCTCACCGGGCACGGACACGACGTGCTGGTGCAGGCCGGGGCGGGGGTGGGATCGGGATTTCCCGATGTCGACTATGCGGCCGCCGGTGCGCGGCTCGTGCCCGACGCCGACGAGGTGTGGGCGTCATCGGAGCTGGTGTTGAAGGTGAAGGAGCCGATCGCGCCGGAGTATCACCGGCTGCGGGAAGATCAGGTGCTGTTCACCTACCTGCATCTGGCGGCGTCGCGGGAATGCACCGATGCGATCCTGCGCTCGGGGAGCACCGCCATCGCCTACGAGACGGTGCGCGCTGCCGACGGGACGCTGCCATTGCTCGCGCCGATGAGTGAGGTCGCGGGCAGGCTCGCCACCCAGGTGGGTGCGTACCATCTGATGGCGCCGCTGGGTGGTGCGGGTGTTTTGCTGGGTGGGGTGCCGGGTGTGCGGCCCGCCGATGTGGTGGTGCTCGGTGGTGGAGTTGCCGGCACCAATGCGGCGACGGTCGCGGTCGGTATGGGCGCGCGGGTGAGCGTTCTCGACACCAACGTGAATCGGCTGCGCGCGCTGGACGACCGCTTCGACGGCCGCCTGACCACCGTCGCCTCCAACGCCGCCGAGGTCGAACGTGCCGTTCTCGCCGCCGATCTGGTGATCGGCTCGGTGCTGGTGCCGGGCGCGCGAGCACCGAAATTGGTGTCGCGGGAACTGGTCGCCGGTATGCGGTCCGGATCGGTGTTGGTCGACGTCGCCATCGATCAAGGCGGCTGCTTCGCGGGCTCCCACCCCACAACACATGCGAACCCGACCTTCCGCGTGGCGAATTCGCTCTACTACTGCGTCGCGAACATGCCCGGCGCAGTGCCGCACACCGCAACCGTCGCACTCACCAACGCCACCCTGCCCTATATCCGTGCCATCGCTGCCGACGGCTGGCAATCCGCTTGCGTCGCCGACCCCGGGCTCGCCCATGGGCTCACCGCGGAAGCCGGCCGACTGGTGTCTCCTGAAGTGGCAGCAGCGCATGGGTATTCGACGGTACGTCGAGTGGGGCTGGCCGGCTGAGACGACAGGCGCTGCGATCGCCCCGGTCTCACGAACCGGCCCCCCGGACCGGGATTGCCGGCGCTGCGCTCACCGCATGGCCGGCATCGGGTTCGCGTAGTCGATCGGTCGGGCAGGGCGCTCCGCGCGCGGGCGAAGGGCACGCGTCAGTCCGTCGGCTGGTCGTCCTCGACCTCGTTCATGAACCACGGCTCTCCCGACTCAGGGAGGTCGTGCAGCTTGTCAGGGTTGCGGATGACGTCGATCGCGGTGATCTGGCCTGCCTCGACAGTGAAGGAGAAGACGCCGGTGTGGGTGCCGTCGAAGACGACGAGACCAGGGCGGCCGTTGACGAGCACCATCCGTCCCCATGAGCGCGCGGATGGCGAGCTGTACCAGCCGAGCAGCAGCTTCGCGATGAGTTCGGCGCCGGTGACCGGCTTGCGCACGGCGGGCACCTTCCCACCGCCGTCGGCGGTCAGGGTGACGCCCGTGTCCAGCACGCCGAGCAGCGAACTCATATCGCCGGACCGCCAGGCGACCGCGAAGGCCGACACCACCTTTTCGTGTTCGTCGGGGGAAGCGGGGAAGCGTGGGGTGCCGTCCTCGACGCGTTTACGGGCGCGGGAGGCGAGCTGCCGCACCGCAGCGGGCGTCCGGCCGACGACCTCGGCGACTTCCGGCCCCGACATACCGAACACATCCTGGAGGACGAAGGCGGTGCGTTCGGCGGGCGAGAGTGATTCGAGCACCACCAGCAGCGCCATGGTGACGCGTTCGTCCTGGCTGACGCGATCGGCGGGATCATCCCAGTCGACCACGGTCGGCTCCGGCAGCCATTCGCCGACATACTGTTCGCGCCGCACCCGCGCCGACCCCAGATAGTCCAACGCCAACCGCCCCGTCACCGTACTCAGCCACGCCCGGAGGTTCTCGATCTCGCCGACATCGCCGGATTCGTGCTGTCGCTGCAATCGCAACCACGCCTCCTGCACCACGTCCTCGGCGTCGGTGATGCTGCCGAGGGTGCTGTAGGCCAGTCTGCGCAGATACTGCCGATGCTCCTCGAACCGCCGGGCCAGCTCGGCCTGATCGATGCGTTCGCCGCGCTTATCGGTACTCACTGCGCTTTCGCCACCCCTCGGTGCGGCCCGGTGCCGGGCGGTTCTGATCCCGTCGTCAGGGTGACGACGCGGGCCGGTCGAGTGTGACATCCCCCGACCCAACCGCCCCACCCAGCACCACACCCTCGGCAAACAGAGGTTCGCGAGTGGTACATGGCTGCGGCATTTCGCGAGGGGGCTCACGCTGAGGTGCCACTCGGCAGGCGATCGGAGGCGCGGTGGGCACGCTGGATAGTGTCGCAGGGTGCGTAGTGCTACTTCGAGGGCGGCGGGGCTGGTGCTCGGGTTCGGGCTGGACCGGGTGTTCGGCGATCCGCGGCGGTGGCATCCGGTGGCCGGGTTCGGTTCGGCGGCACTGGCGTTGGAGTCGGTGACCTATGCGGATCGGCGGGTGGCCGGTGTGGTGCACGAGGCGGTGCTCGTCGGCGCGGTGATCGGGGCGGGGGCCGTGCTCGGGCGTGGCGGGACAGCCGCGACGGCGCTGGCCACGTGGACGGCGCTCGGTGGGCGCAGTCTGGCCCGTACCGGCCGGGAGATGGCCGGACAACTGGAATCCGGAGACATCGCGGGCGCGCGGGCGCTGCTGCCGTCGCTGTGTGGCCGCGATCCCGAGGCGCTGGATGCCGATGGGCTCGCGCGCGCGGCGCTGGAATCGATCGCGGAGAACACCTCCGATGCCACTGTCGCGCCCCTGTTCTGGGGTGCGGTCGCGGGCGTGCCCGGCCTGCTCGGCTACCGCGCCATCAACACCCTCGACGCCATGATCGGCTACCGCAACGATCGCTACCACCGTTTCGGCTGGGCCGCCGCCCGCACCGACGACATCGCCAACCTCGTGCCTGCCCGCCTGACCGGTCTGCTCACCGTGCTGCTCGCCCCGTCCACGGGTGGCCGCGCCTCGCGATCCTGGCGTGCCTGGCGCCGCGACGCCGCGAAACACCCAAGCCCCAACGCGGGCGTGGTCGAAGCGTCGATGGCGGGTGCGCTCGATATCAGGCTGGGCGGGACGACCCGGTACCGGCACGGCATCGAGGAGCGGCCCACATTGGGGGACGGCCCGGAGCCCACCGTGCCGGATCTTCGTCGCGCCGTCCGGATGTCGGAAGCGGTGCAGCTCGCTGCGGTTGCCGTCCTAGCGGGTTGCGTATCGACGGTCGCGTTACGTCGCTGACCAGCGTGCATATGCGCCGCGGACCGGACCGGCTCGTGGACACGGGGCCAGATCGGAGGGTTGCGGAGATCGCGCGACCGATCGGATCCGCCGCGCCGCGCCAGCTCGCCGCGGTGGCGGGCATCGGCGGATGACGCGGCCGACCGTGCAGAAGCGACGCGGCGGCCGGCGGCTCAGGGCGCGAAAGCCCGGAGGGTGACCTCGACCAGCGAGTCGGCGTATTCGGGTGTGAGCGGTCCCGATCGGTGTAGCCACCGTTGGAACAGTGGGGCGTAGAGAACTTCGAGCACCAGGTCGAGGTCGGCGTCGGCGGCGAGCTGGCCTGCCTGCTGTGCGCTGCGCAGTCGGGCCTTCTTGGCCTCCTCGACGGGACGGGCCAGTGTTGTGCGGTACTGCTCGGCCAGTTCGGCGTCGTTGATGATCTCGGTGTTGAGCGCGCGGATAGGGTTCTCGAAAGCCGGTTCGGCGAATTCGGCGACGGTCGCGCGCATCACCAGGGTCAGGTCGGCGCGGAGATCACCGGTGTCCGGCAGCGTTACGTCCGTGTCGGTTCCTTCGCTGAGCGCGAGGAAGGAATCGAAGATCACCGCCCCTTTGGACGGCCACCAGCGATAGATCGTCTGCTTGCCGACACCTGCCCGCGCTGCGATGGCCTCGATGGAGACCTTCGCGTAGCCGACCTCGGCGATCAGTTCGCGGGTGGCGGTGAGGATCGCGTGCCGTGAGCGCTCGCTGCGCCGGGAGCGGTTCGACGTCTCGGTGTCGGCCATGCGGACACCGTAGCACCGAGACGGAACGGTTCGTCTTGACAATCGTGGCTACGTCCGCCATTCTCATTCGAGACGAGACGGACCGTCTCGAATGGGAGGAGACGACATGACGACCGCCAGAGTGTGGTTCATTACCGGTGCATCGCGAGGCCTTGGCAGGGCGTTCGCCGAGGCGGCACTGGCCGCGGGGGATCGCGTCGTCGCGGCCGCCCGCAATGTCGAGCCGCTCGCGGACCTCGCCGACACATATCCCGACGCCCTGGTCTCGCTGCAGCTGGACGTCTCCGATCGCGGCGCCGTGTTCGAGGGCGTGGAGCGGGCCGTTGCCGCCTTCGGCCGGCTCGACATCGTGGTCAACAATGCGGGTGGAATGCTGTACGGCATGGTCGAAGAGGCCACCGAGGAACAGATCCGCGCCCACCTGGACGTGAATCTCTTCGGTGCGGTCTGGGTGTCGCAGGCGGTGGTGCCGCATCTGCGCGCGCAGGGCGGCGGCCGGATCCTTCAGATCACCTCGATGGGCAGCGTCGGCGGGTTCGCCTCCGTCGGTCTCTACGGTGCGGGCAAGGTAGCCCTGGATGCAGTCAGCGCGGCGCTGGCGATGGAGGTGGAACAGTTCGGCATCGAGGTCACCATCGTCGAGATGGGTGGGTACGCCACCGGCCTGTTCACCGCGGGCACCACGGCGACGGAGCCCGCCCCGCAGTACGAAACCCTGCGCGCCGAACTGGCGGAGATGTGGGGCGAGGATGCGGGCCCGGAGCCGAGCACCGCCGCCCCGGTGATCATGGAACTGGCCGGCCTCGCGGATCCGCCACGGCGGCTCATCGTGGGTGGCAAGTCCTACGACCAGGTCATGGAGCTGGACAAGGCGCGGGTCGAGGCGTACCGGAAGTGGGAGCACCTCAGCCGCATGGCGGCGGGCTGACGATCAGCTGCTACTTGCGCGCCCGGCCATATCGGTCGGCGAGCCGATCTTCGTTCGACGTCCGGGCCTTGGCAGGGCTCTCGGTGGTGGAGGAACGATCGCCGGTATCGCGCGCGTCGTGTTGTCCGGGATGGTCGGCAGGCGGTCCGGCCGCGACCGTCTGGTTCGGTGCCGACGCGTTGGCGGCCCGTTCCTTGCGACGCTCCCGCATCTCGGCGTACACGAAGTAGCCGAGGCCGAGCGGCGCCATGATCCCGAAGGCCAGCCACTGCAGGCCGTAGGACAGGTAGGGGCCCGCGTCGAGCTGGGGAAGCGGCGTGGGGGTGAAGGCGCCGGGCTGGTGCTCGGTGAGTTGGAGGTAGCCGCCGCGCTCGCCGGTGGGCACAGGGGTGATCGGCAGGCCGAGGACGGTGGTCTCCTGTTCGGTATCCACCGAATAGACCTGCCGGTAGCCGTCCTGGACGGTCGGCAGCTTGTCCGCGCTGATGCCCTCCGACCTGCGCACGCGGGCCTCGACGCGCTGCTGTCCGGTCGGCGGTTCGGCGATCCGCGGCGGCCGGGAACCGTCGACGGCACCGACTAGGCCCCGATCGACCAGCAGAATCCGGCCGTCGGTCAGCTGGAAGGCGGCGAGCACGGCATAGCCGGGAGCTCCGTCGAGATGACGCAAGCGCACCAGCGCCGTCGAATCCGGTACATAGGTGCCCTCGGCGACGACCCGCCGCCATTCGGTCGCACCGTCGGGGTTGTCGAGCACCGTGGTGACATCGACCGCCTCGGCATCCACCGATTCGGCGATCAGTTCGTTGCGTTCGGAGGTATCGGTGTTCTTACCGAGCTGCCAGGGCGCGAGGACGGTGAAGCACAGGTAGGCGAAGGCGGCGACCAGCACGGCCAGGATCAGCCAGCTGGGTCGCAGCAGGAACGCCAACCGACGCATCAGTGTCCTCCGTCGGCAACCGGTTGCGGAGCGGACAGTGTCAGGCGAACCCAGTCGAGCAGACCCGGAATCGCGGCCTCGATCTGATCGCGAACCAGCTCGAACCCGGCGTCCGGGCCGTAATACGGGTCCGGGACGTCGGTGCCGTCGGCGTCGGGGTCGAAGCTGCGCAGCAGCCTCCGCCGCTCGGTCGGGATGCCGAGCTGCGCGAGTTCCCGGTCGTGGCCGGAGTCGAGCGCGACGACCAGATCGGCGTCGCGGTGATCGTCGCCGAAGGCCGCGGCGACGTGCCCGGTCGGGTAACCGTGACGTCGCAGCGTCGCGCTGGTGCGCGGGTCCGCGTCGGCGCCGACGTGCCACGCGGTGGTGCCCGCGCTGCTCACCCGGACACGATTGGCCAGCCCCGCCCGGTAGAGGTGCGAGGCCAGAATCTTCTCCGCCATCGGAGATCGGCAGATGTTTCCGGTACAGACGAACGAAATGTGCAGCTCACCCACGACAGCCATTCTGGCCGGTCGCCCAGATGGCCCGCCACGTAGGGTGTGAAGTCGTGTCCGCCGACCGCATCGACCTCGCCGAACTGCGCCACCACGGCGACGTGGAGGCCCGCCCCGGCCTGCTCGATTTCGCGGTGAACGTGCAGGGCAGCGCCCCGCCGGACTGGTTGCGCGCCCGCCTCGCGACCAGGCTGGACGACCTCGGCCGCTACCCGAGCGTCGAGGCGGATCTGGCCGCGCGGGTCGCCGTCGCCGCACGGCACGGTCGCAGTCCCGATGAGGTGCTGCTACTGGCGGGCGCCGCCGAAGGGTTCGCGATGCTGCCCCGGCTGATCCCACGGCTGGCGGCGGTGCTGCATCCGTCGTTCACCGAACCAGAGCTCGCGTTGCGGGAAGCGGGCGTCGCGGTGACACGGGTGGTGCTGGCGCCGCCGTACGTCCTCGACCCCGCGCGCGTCCCCGACGGGGCCGATCTCGTGGTCCTTGGCAACCCAACCAACCCCACCTCCGTCCTGCACCCCGCCGACACCCTCCGTGCGCTGCGCCGCCCCGGTCGCATCATCGTCGTCGACGAGGCCTTCGCCGATGCCGTCCCCGGCGAACCCGAATCGCTGGCCGGTGAATCGATGCCCGACGTCCTGGTTCTGCGCAGCCTCACCAAGACGTGGGCCCTGGCCGGTCTGCGCTGCGGCTACTTTCTCGGCGCCCCCGATGTGCTCGCCCGCCTCGCGCACGGCCGCCCGCACTGGCCACTGGGCGTCTTGCAGTTGGAGGCAATCTCGGCGACGGCCGAACCGCACGCTGTCGTCGAGACTCGCGCACGTGCCGAACAGATCACTCGCGAGCGTGCGGCCATGGTCGACCGACTGGCCGCCGCGGGTGTCGCGGTGCACACCCCGGCGTCCGGGCCCTTCCTGCTGCTTCATGTGCGTGACGGTGCGCTGTTGCGTAAGCACCTGGCGGACAACGGGATAGCGGTGCGCCGAGCTGACACCTTCCCTGGCTTGGATGCCGATCACCTGCGCGTCGCGGTCCGCGGGTCCGCCGAGGTCGATCGGCTGATCGCGGCGATCAGGGCGGCCGAAGGTATGGGCTGAGGCCGGGGTGCGGAGAGGTGGTCGGCGGACGAGGTAGCCGTTCTCAGCGGCGGGGTGCCGGTGCGCGGGCGCGCAGCGGCAACGGGGGATGATTGCCGGGTCGAGTCGGACGATGGAGGTTGAGCGGTGACGACGCTGGCGGAACTCATCGAGGTGCTGGATGCGGCCTACCCGCCGAAGCTGGCCGAATCGTGGGATTCGGTGGGGCTGGTGTGTGGCGACCCCGGCGAGATGGTGCGGCGGGTGGTGTTCGCCGTCGACGCCACTGCCGCCGTGGTCGACGAGGCGATCGAGTGGGGTGCGCAGGCGCTGGTGGTGCATCATCCGCTGCTGCTACGCGGAGTCGACACCGTCGCTGCGGACACTCCGAAAGGTGCGCTGCTGCATCGGCTGATTCGTTCGGGCTGTGCACTGTTCAGTGCCCATACCAACGCTGATTCGGCCGATCCCGGAGTCTCCGACGCACTCGCCGAAGCGCTCGGGCTCACCGTCATCGGCCCGTTGGATGCGAAACCGGCTGTCGCGGTGGATAAATGGGTGGTCCAGGTGCCACGCTCGGAGACCGATCAGCTGCTCGCGGCACTGTTCGCCGCCGGTGCCGGCGGTAGCGGCAAGTACCGCGAGGCCGCATGGAAGGTGGCGGGCGTCGGTCAGTTCCGGCCGATGGAAGGCGCCGATCCGGCTATCGGTTCCATCGGGGAGATCGAATACGTCGATGAGGACCGTATCGAGCTCGTCGCCCCACCCGCCGCGCGCAGTGCCATTCTGTCCGCCCTGCGCACAGCTCACCCCTACGAGGAACCGGCATTCCACATCACCGAACGCGCGAGTGTGCCCGGTCGCCTCGGCATCGGCCGCATCGGTACCCTGCCCGAACCGGAAACATTGCGCGCCTTCACTTCCCGCGCCGCAGCGGCCCTACCGACCACCATCTGGGGTGTCCGCGCCGCAGGTGACCCCGACCGCCTCATCCGGACCGTCGCGGTCTGCGGCGGCGCAGGGGACTCGTACCTGGACACCGTCACCCGCCGTAAGGTAGACGCCTACCTCACCTCGGACCTGCGCCACCACCCTGCCGACGAGCACCTCCGCCGCCACGGCCCCGTCCTCATCGATGCCGCGCACTGGGCAACCGAATTCCCCTGGTGCGCCCAAGCCGAATCCATTGTCCGCACCGGACTTCCGGACCTGGAGACCAGAGTGTCGTCGTTGCGTACCGACCCTTGGACGGTCTCCGCCTGATCCACACGCCATCGAAAACCCGCCGCATAGCGCAAAGCCTGCGCTGCGCGAGCGGCACATGAGCGTGAGGTCTACTCGCGGAACGTCTCGGTCATATGCACCTCGCGAATGAAATCGGAGTTCACGTCCGGCCGTGGCGGCGTTCGTAGGCGTCACGTTCGGCCGCGGATTTCTGTCGTTCGCGGGCATCGGCCAGGGCGGGGTCGAGGCCGTGTTTGACGAGGCGGTGGCGTCGGTAGACGTACATCAGCGCGACGGTGAAATAGATCAGCGGCAGGTAGAGCAGCGCCATCATCGCGGGTCCCATCCATGCGGGTCCGGGGATGAGTAGGAACAAGCACAGTGGCACGATGATCGGCACCAGGATGCGCGTCAGATAGCGCCGTGCCGCGCCGGGCCCGGTGAGATCGTTGATCACCCACTGGTTCATCGACGCAGGCAGCGTGCCGCCGCAGACGTAGCGGATCCGCTGCACGAGGTTCGGTGTGGTCGACTCGCTGGTCACCGGATGTGCCTCCGGAATCTCGCCCCTGCCGCCGCGGCTGTCCGCGCTGTGCCACAGTCGCGACCGGTGCCGAGGAGCGCGGGGGCGGTGACGGCGTCGTGGCCGAGCCTGGTCCGGCTGCTGGTGGCGGTGGGCATGGTCCTACTTCCGTATCGAGCACGTCGGGGTGCCGACATTACCGGGCACCTGAGTGTGGCGCCGCCGGGATATGCCGCAGGCATGTGTCCTTCGCGGGCGCCGCTCCGCTTGGTCGACGCTCGTAGCGCCTGGTGCCGCTTCCCCGGCGAGTGATTCAGAGCACAACCATCAGTCGAGTTGAAGATGACCGCTAAGCTTCAATTCACCTGAAGCTTAGTGAGAGGATTGCGATGACCGACCAGGGCGTAACCTTCATCAACGTACTCGAGGTGCCCGCCGAGCACGTCGACGCATTTGTCGAGCAGTGGCGTGAACGGGCGGCCCTCATGCGGACCGCGCCCGGGTTCCGTGATGTCCGCCTGCACCGAGCCCTCCTGCCGGACGCGCGTTTCCAGCTCGTCAACGTCGCCCACTGGGACAGCGCGGAGGCGTGCGAGGCCGCCGGAATGAACCCGGCGGTGGTGGCATCGGTGGACGACGCGAGGAAGGTCGCGAGCGCGAACCCCGGTCTGTACGAGGTCGTCGCCGAATACCACTGACCCGCAGGCCGGCCGGCTGTCGCGACCGGCGCGCCAAGCCCTGAGCCGGCCACTCACGCAGGGTTGCGAGCCTCGATGAGGAAGCGGGTCGAGTGGGCGATGAAAGGGCCTTCGTTCTCGATCTTCTCGTGTAGATCCCGGAGGGGTTCCCGGTAGTGGTCGACTGTGAAGCCCGGGACCATCCAGATCACCTTGCGCAGGAAGTAGATCACGGCGCCGATGTCGAAGAACTCCATGCGGAGGTGTTCGGCGCGGAGGTCGACGACGTGCAGGCCAGCGGATTCCGCGGTGGCGCGTTCGTCATCGGGGTGGCGTTTACGGCGCACGGATTCCGGCTGGGGGCCGAGGAAGTACTCGACCAGTTCGAAAGCGCTGGCGGGGCCAACGTGTTGGGCGAGGTAGGTGCCGCCGGGTTCCAGGACGCGGGCAATTTCGCGCCACCACACGGTGGCGGGGTGACGGCTGGTGATCAGGTCGAAGGCGGCGTCGGCGAAGGGAAGTGGAGGCTCGTCGGGGTCGGCGACGACCACCACACCGCGCGGGCGGAGCCGTGCGGTCGCCTTGGCGATGTTGGGTGGCCAGGATTCGGTGGCGGCCATGACCTGCGGTAGTTTCTCGGCTTCGGCTAGTACTTCACCGCCACCGGTCTGGATGTCCAGGGCCGCGGTGGCCTGGGCCAGCCGCGCACTCATCAGTCGCTGATAGCCCCAGGACGGGCGCTGCTCGGTCGCGCGTCCCGCCAGCCAGGAGAAATCCCAGCCCTCCACCGCGACCGACTCGGCCTCGGTCACCAGGTCCTCGAATGTTTGCCCCATCAGCGAATCATCCTCCTCCAGCGCAGCGCAGGCCAGCGAGTTCGACCGACATGTATGAACTGAGTTCCCAGCAACCTCCCAGCCTGCGCGCAGTCGTGCCCCAGCGGCGCTCGAGAGCGTGGTCGCATGACCGAAATCGTGGCCGTCGCCGAGACGGCGGATAACACGGACACCACGTCGGCGGCACCTGTGCTCGACGTGGTCGTCCCGGTATACAACGAAGAAACCGACCTCGGTGTGTGCGTGCGCCGACTACACGAATTCCTGGCAGCGGGGTTCCCGTTTCCCGCCCGAATCACCATCGCCGACAACGCGAGTACCGATGCCACATTGCCGCTCGCGCGGCTGCTGGCCGAGGAACTCGACGACGTCGAGGTCGTGCATCTGGCCGTGAAGGGGCGCGGGCGGGCGCTGCGGGCGGCATGGGAGCGTTCCGATGCCGAGGTCGTGGCCTACATGGATGTGGACCTGTCGACCGACCTGAACGCACTGCTTCCGCTGGTGGCGCCCTTGGTGTCCGGTCACTCCGATCTGGCCATCGGCACCCGTCTCGACTCCGCGTCCCGGGTCGTGCGCGGACCCACACGCGAAATCATCTCCCGCTGCTACAACCTGCTGCTGAAAGCATCACTGCTGGCACGTTTCTCGGACGCGCAGTGCGGCTTCAAAGCGATCCGGACCGAGGTGGCGCGGGAATTGCTGCCGCTGGTCCGCGACGGCGAATGGTTCTTCGACACCGAGCTGCTGGTGATCGCGGAACGCGCGGGGCTGCGCATTCACGAGGTGCCGGTGGACTGGATCGACGACCCGGACAGCCGCGTCGACATCGTCGACACCGCGCGCAAAGATCTGCTCGGAATCTGGCGACTGGGGCGGGAACTCGCCACCGGCGCGCTGCCGCTTCAGGAGCTTCGGCGTGCTATCGGCCGGGAGCCGCTGGTGCCGGGTGTGCCACTGGGCATGGTGGGGCAGCTGGTGCGGTTCGCGATCATCGGTGTCGGCTCGACGTTGGCCTACATGGTGCTGTATCTGCTGGTGCAACCATTGACCGGCGCGCAGGTAGCGAACTTCGTCCCGCTGGTGCTCACCGCCATCGCCAATACCGCCGCCAACCGGGCGTTCACGTTCGGTGTGCGCGGAACGATGGGAATGATCACCCACCAATTCCAGGGGTTGCTGATCTTTGCCTTCGGCCTGCTGGTGACCAGTGGCTCGCTGTTCGCCCTGCACCGTTGGGCGCCGGACGCGCCCGTTCACCTCGAATTGTTCGTCTTGGTCGGCGCGAATCTGGTGGCGACGTTGATGCGGTTCGTCGGGCTGCGCTGGATATTCCGCGACCCGGCGGCACGCTCTGACCTGCGAAAGGTAGTGAGCCGATGACGATCACGGCAACGGCATCGAAACCGGCTCCAGCTGCGCCCACCGAATCGGCTCCCATCCGAACACGCCGCTGGGAATACCCAGCACTGGCGGTTCTGCTACTCGGCACCGGTCTGGCCTACCACTACAACCTCAGCGCCAACGGCTGGGCCAACTCTTTCTATTCCGCTGCGGTGCAGGCGGGTTCGGTGTCGTGGAAAGCCTTCTTCTTCGGCTCATCCGATGCCGCGAACTCGATCACCGTGGACAAGCCGCCGGGTTCGCTGTGGTTGGTGGAACTGTCGGTAAGGCTATTCGGAGTGAACAGCTGGAGCATGCTGGTGCCGCAGGTGCTGCTCGGAGTGGCGACAGTCGCGCTGGTATGGGCGACGGTGCGCCGATCCTTCGGTGCACCTGCCGGGCTGATCACCGGTCTCGCGCTCGCGGTCACTCCCGTCGCGGCGCTGATGTTCCGCTTCAACAACCCCGATGCGCTGCTGGTGTTCCTGATGGTCGCCGCGGCCTGGGCGATGCTGCGTGCTGTGGAGGACGGCCGGTGGCGCTGGCTGGTGCTCACGGGCGCCTTCATCGGGTTCGGTTTCCTCGCCAAGCAGCTGCAAGTGCTCTTGGTGGTGCCCGCCCTCGCGCTGACCTATCTCATCGCGGGCCCGCCGCGGCTGGGTAAACGCATCGTGCAACTGTTCGCCGCCGGTGCCGTGATGGTGGTCGCGGCAGGCTGGTGGCTGCTGGCGGTGGAGCTCTGGCCGGAGTCCGAACGGCCGTGGATCGGTGGCTCGCACAACAATTCGATCCTCGAACTGACCTTGGGCTACAACGGGCTCGGACGGCTGAACGGTAACGAGACCGGCAGCGTAGGCCCGGGCGGCGAGCTGCCTCCTGGTGGCAACGGGATGTGGGGGAGTACCGGGATCGGGCGCATGTTCGACGCCGCCCAGGGTGGGCAGATCGCATGGCTGATCCCCGCCGCCCTGGTGGCGCTGGTCGCGGGACTGCTGTTGCGCGGTCGCGCCGCCCGGACCGACCTCGAGCGCGCTGCGCTGATCCTGTGGGGTGGATGGTTGCTTGTCACCGGGCTGGTGTTCAGCTTTATGGCGGGAATCTTTCACCAGTACTACACGGTGGCGCTGGCACCGGCGATCGCGGCGTTGGTCGGCATCGGCGCGCAGATGGCGTGGCGCAACCGTTCTCGATGGTGGGTCCGCGTCTGCACTGCGCTGGCCGTCGGCCTGACGACCGCGACGGCATGGATGCTGTTGTCGCGCAGTGTTGATTTCGTGCCCTGGTTGCGGTGGGTGGTGCTCGTCGCGGGTGTCCTGGCGACGATCGCGGTGGTGATTCCGATGCCTACGAAACCGGCCGTCGGCGCTGCTGTCCTGGCGGGCATCGTGGCATTGTCCGGGCCGGTGGCCTACACCGTGGACACACTGAACTCGGCGCATACCGGGCCGATCCCGACGGCGGGACCGGAGACCGGTGGCATGGGCGGGCCAGGTGGCATGCGGTTCGGCGACGGCGGGCGACCCGGTATGCCGCCCGGAACCGACGGCGGCGCAGTAACTCCCGGTTCGGCCGGCACCTCGGATGGCGGGCCCGACGGCGCCTCGACGGGGAAGCTCCCGACCACCGGCGCGTCAACGGGCCAACCGTCCGGCCGTGATGGATTCGGCGGAATGGGCGGCGGCCCCGGTGGCGGTGTGATGGGCGCGAGCGAACCGGGTGACGAGCTCGTGGCTCTGCTCGAACAGGACGGCGCGACCTACACCTGGGTGGCGGCAACCGTCGGCTCCAACAGCGCCGCAGGGTACCAGCTGGCGACCGAATTACCGGTGATGCCGATCGGCGGGTTCAACGGCAGCGACCCCTCGCCCACGCTGGAGCAGTTCCAGCAGTACGTCGAAGAAGGCAAGATCCACTACTTCCTCGGCGGCAACCGAGGAGGTCCGAGCTCGGGTGATGCCGAAAGTGCCCGCATCGCGGCGTGGGTGCAGGAGAACTTCACCGCCACCGAGGTCGACGGCGTGGCGGTGTACGACCTCACCCGCTGACTCGAACGGCCCGGCTCCCGCTCGGAGTCGGGCCGTGTCGATGAGCGCGGGGTCGTTGGGTGAATTCCCGTCCACGTCGGCTGACCAGGGTGAGTGTGTCCACCGTGTCGCTGAGGGCGGCGTCCGAGTCCGGTGGGCAGGGGCGGCGCGCGGAGCGGAATCATCCCCCGCTTGCATATACGTATACATCTACGTATGGTCGACGTCAGCCGCTGAATGTACGTATACATCTACGTATATCAGACGTAGCTGGATACCACCACTGAGGAGAGCCGATATGCCTACGTTCGAGACCATGGAACCGATCGCCGTCAGCGTCGATGTGAGCTGCGGTGACGTGATCGTGATCGCGTCCGATCGCACCGACACCGTCGTCGAGGTCCGGCCCGCTGATTCGTCGAAGAAGGACGATGTGCGCGCCGCCGAGCAGACCCGGGTCGATTACGTCGCCGGCAAGCTGACGGTGAAGTCGCCGCGCAGCTGGCGCGACTTCGCTCCGTTCAGCGGCAGCGGCTCGATCGGGGTGACCATCGAGGTACCCACCGGCTCGCGGCTCGACGCCACCACCGCACTGGGTCGGGTGCTCGGCAGCGGCGAACTCGGCACGTGCGACCTGAAGGTGTCCGCCGGTGACATCACCGTCGAGCGCCCGCGCGGTTCGGTCAAGGCGAAGACCGATATGGGAAGCATCCGGATCGGCGAGGCATCACGCGGTGTGCTGGAGCTGGAAACATCGATGGGAACCGTCGAGGTCGGTATCCGCCCGGGTAGAGCGGCGCGGCTGAAGTCGAATGCCCTGTGCGGCACGGTGCAGAACCTGATGGAACCGGTCGACATGCCTCAGCCGGACGAGGACGTCGTGCAGGTGGACGTGCGCAACTCGTTCGGCAACATCATCATCCAGCACGCCACGGCCGCCTGACGCCGAGATCGGATCGTGAGCGGCGCCATCTCAGCCGGGACGGCGCCGCTCGCGAACGTTCGACTCGGGTAGCCGGTGGCGTGCGACGGTGCCAAGGATCGGTGACTCAGTTCTCAGCCGAGTAAGCGTTGTTCTTTGGCAACCGCGACCGCGGCCGCGCGTGTGTCGACGCCCAATTTCGCGTAGATGCGGCCGAGGTGCGTCTTCACGGTCGCTTCGCTGATATGCAGGGCGCGCGCGATCTCGCGATTGCCGAGACCCTGGGCGAGCTGGCCGAGGATATCCGATTCGCGGTCGGTGAGGCCGGGTCGCGGATCGCGCATGCGCGCCATGACCCGGCTCGCCACCGGCGCCGACAGCGCGGTGCGTCCGGCGGCCGCGGTATGGATCGCGGCGAAGAGCTCCTCGGGCGGTTCGGCTTTCAGTAGGTAGCCGGTGGCGCCCGCGGCGATGGCACGGGTGATGTCGGCGTCGGTGTCGAAGGTGGTGAGTACCAGCACGTGCGGTCGCGGCTCGGGCAGCGCGGCGATGCGGCGGGTGGCCTCCACTCCGTCGAAGTCGCCACCGAGCTGTAGATCCATCAGCACGACATCCGGGTGCAGCGCACCCGCGAGTGCCACCACCTCGGCACCACTGCCCGCCTCACCGATGACGTCGATATCGGATGCGCTGTCCAGCAGTGCTCGCAGGCCCGCCCGCACTACCACGTGGTCATCGCAGATCAGCAGGCGCACGGTCGGATTCGTCATATTCGCTCCACGGGGATCGCGGCCGAGAGTACGGCGCCTTCGCCGGGCGCGGACTCGATGGTCAGGGTGCCGCCGAGCTGCTGTAACCGGGCCCGGATGGCGGACAGTCCGTAGCCGCGACGATGACCGGAAATGCCCGGTGCCGCCGGGTCGAATCCGCGGCCGTCATCGGCGATGTCGAGCAGGAGTTGATCGTCGAGGTAGGTCAAGGTCAGGGTGGCGGCGCTCGCCGCGGCGTGTTCGCGAATATTGGCGAGCGCGCCCTGCGCGATGCGCAGCACGGTGGCCTCGACCCGGCCGGGCAGCTGCACCGGTGTGCCGTCGATGACGCAACGCACCTCGAGTTCATCGGAGTTCTCCCGTTCGGCCAGCGTCCGCAGGGCGGCGTCCAGTGATCCGGTGGCGGCGAGATCTGCGGGCGCCAGATCGTGCACGAAACGGCGGGCCTCGGCGAGATTCTGCTCGGCGATGGTGGCCGCGGTGCGCACATGCGTGCGCGCCCGATCGGCGTCGTCGTCCCAGATCCGGTCGGCGGCCTGCAACAGCATGCGCTGACTGGACAGCCCCTGCGCCAGGGTGTCGTGGATTTCGATGGCAAGGCGTTGCCGTTCGGCCAGTGTGCCCTCGCGGCGTTCGGTGGCGGCCAGTTCCTGCCTGGTACGCATCAGGTCGTCGATGAGTTCGGCCTGACGCACCGTCTGGCGGCGCATCTGCACGAACAGTGCCGTGGTCACCGCGGCCACCGCGGGCGGGGCCAGGAGCAGATTCGGATCGCCCCAGCCGGCCAGCCGCACCTGGGTGAGCACCACGAGGCCGGTGAGTACCACCACCAGGCCGATCGCGGTGCGCACCGGCAGAATGCGGAAACCGGTGTACAGCAAGGGCACCGCACACCACGCGAAGCTGGGCGCGAGCACCACCAGCACCGCCCAGCAGGCAACCAGCAATGCGAACCACACGGTCCCACGCGTGCCGCGTGGCGCACCGACCACGTAGAGCAGCGCGAGTATGCCCGAGAGTGCGAGCACCCAGCCGGACTGGGAGCTGCCGGGATGGCGGATCAGGAACCGCGCCAGTGAAGCGCCGAGCAACACATAGAACGTCGCGTGCATGATGATGGCGAGTACTCGGTCCTCGCTCTGATCCGTCGTGGAAATCTCCGGCACCGCCACCTCCTCGGTCATGGCGAACTGGGCAAACACATTCATTCTGCCGTGTGTGCCGCGTCGACGGGTCAGCCGATCGGATGACCCCGGTGTCAGCCGATCGCCTGCGCAGACCGAGCTGGGGAGCCGATGGCAAACCCGTGGCGGCCCCCGAGGATCGAAGGTGAACCGAATGGCGACCGCCGTTCATCCCTGACGAGGAGAACCTCATGAACTCGCGCAGCACCCGTTCGTCCGTGGCCACCCGCACTCGGATCGCCATCGGCGGTGTCGCCGTCGCCGCCATCGCGGCAGGCACCGTCGGCATCGTGTCGGTCAACGCCGACAGCCCGGACCAGGTGGCAATTACTCCTGTTGCCGTGAACGCGTCCGCGGGCAACGTGACCCACAGCACCCACCTCACCATCGACGCCGCGACCGAGGCCGCGCAGGCGGCGCTGGACGCCGCCCGCAAGGAGAACCAGCGCATCAGCGTCGCCGTCGTCGACCGCAACGGCAACACCATCGTGATGCTGCGCGGCGACGGCGCCGGCCCGCAGTCTTACGAATCCGCCGAGAAGAAGGCCTACACCGCCGTCTCCTGGAATACGCCCACCTCGAAGCTGGCCGAGCGACTGAACTCCGCACCGCACCTCGCGGACATTCCCGGCACCCTGTTCCTCGGCGGCGGCGCTCCGGTGGCCGTCGAAGGCACCCCGATCGCGGGCATCGGCGTCGCGGGCGCGCCGAGTGGCGACCTGGATGAGAAGTTCGCTCAGGCCGGTGCGCAGACACTGCGCGACTGACCCGACGCCGCCGCGCGACGGAGCCGGACGGATGCGCTGCCGAGCGGCCAGGGACTACTACCTCGGCGCGAGTGTCACCGGCAATGCCGACGGCGAGAGCACGAAGTCGCGGTTGGAGGCCCGCACGACGTAGTCCGGGTCCGGCGTCGGCTTCCACCGGGCGAAAAAGGCCGCCGACGCGAGGGTGATCTCCAGCATCGCGAAATGATCACCCAAGCACCGGCGCCGTCCGACACCGAACGACAGGCTCGACTTCTTATCGATCTCCTCGGCGCGGGCCGGAGACCAGCGGTCGGGGTCGAAGGCTTCCGGGTTGGGGTAGTAGCGCTTGTCGTGCTGGACCATGTACGGGCTGAACATGACAGCGGTGCCGTCGGGGATGGTGACGCCGCCGATCGTGACGTCACCCTCGGCGGTGGCGGCACTGATCCACGGGCCCCAGAACCGAATCGTCTCGGACACGATTTGTTTCAGATAGGGCAGAGCATTGATGTGTTCGGCGCGTACCGGCCCGGAACCGACGACGTCATCGAGTTCACGGTAGAGCCGTTCGGCGACGTCGGGCCTGCGCATCACCTCATGCCACAGCCAGCCCGCCAGCGACGCCATCGAGCCGACGCCGCCGGCCAGCATCAGGATCGCCTCGTCGATGATGTGCTCGTCGGACAGGGTGGCGCCGGTCTCCTCGTCGCGGTGGCGGATCAATGCCGACACCACATCGTTGAAATCCTCGTCGAGACGGCGATATTCGGCGATCACATCGCCGATCGCGCCGCGCAGATGCCGCGACTTGCGTTCCCACCGCCAGTTCGCGATCACTCGTAGTCTGCGGATCTGCGGCGGCATGGCGGTGCGGATGATCACCTGACTCAGCAACCACGGCACATTGTCGCGGATCTCGCGGCGCGCGGTATCGCTGAAGCTGGCCTTGAACAGTGTGGACGACACCGTGTCGAGCACGAGCCCGTGTGCCTCGTCCATGAGGTTCACCGTGGTTCCCGATGGCAGCCCGGAGGACCAGACCTCGGCGATATCGGCTGCGGCCCTGGTGTACTCGGCGAGGCGACTCTGACGCAAGGCCGGTGCGATCATCCGGCGCCGCAGCTTGTGTTCGGCGCCGCGCAACACATTCACCGAACCGCCCGCGACATCCTTGATCGCCTCGCGCAGATCCTCGCGGTTGAATTCGGCCTCGCCAAGGCCTACCTCGCGCACCAGATCAGGAGTGGTGAGCAGATAACCCGTCTTCTGGCCGAAACGCAGCCGCACGATCGGCCCGAGCTCCGACAGGGAGGTGACGAAACCCGGTGCGTCACGCAGCGCGCGCAGGCTGTGCCCGACCAGCGGCAGACCACCCGGAGCGGTGGGGATATCGGCCAGGCTGCGCGGCATCACCTGCTCGGGGCTGGCGGCGACCTCATCGGCCGCCTGCCGGTACACCTCGACAACGGCACCGATCTGATGGGATTGCCGCACACCGTCACTGTGCTTGGACTGCACCGTGCGCATTTGCGCGAGTGCGCCACGATCGCCCGCGAGCCGGGACACGGTCGCGGCGATCGCGGCAGCCGACGATCCCGCAGTACGGACACCGCCGCCGACGGGCACCGACTCGTCCAGATCGGGATCGCAGTAGATGATCGGCAGCCCTACCGCGACGGCTTCGAGCAGCACCATTCCTTGTGTATCGAACCCCGACGACGGAAACAGCAGCGCATCCGCCTTGGCCATCGCCTTCACACACTCGGCCTGAGTCACCCTGCCGTGCAGCCGGATTCGATCACCGAGCCCATGCTCCACCACGGTCGCCGCAGCAGCGTCACGCTGATCACCTTCGCCGTACACATCGAGCGTGCAATGCGAGACCTCGCGCACCGCCTCGATCGATTCGAGCAGCCGCTTCTCGGCAGACAATCGGCCGCACCAGATCAGCCGCAGCGGACCGGATTCGGGACGGGAAAGGTCTGCGCCGGAACGACTGTCGACCAAGGCATCGCCGACACCGTTGGATACCACCCGGATCGGGCGCGTGACGCCGTGATCGACGAGCAGATCCGAAAAATGCCTGGTGGGTGCGATCACCCGATCGGCGGCCTGCGCCTGACCGGCGATCGTCCACCAGGCATGCCGCGCGGCACGACTTTCCGCGCGATGCGGCATGTGATGCCGGTGCGGCACGAAACGTCCGTGCAGGGCTCGCATCAGCAGCGCCGCCGGATAAGGCGCGGGGGAGGTGTGTTCGATGAAGGCGTCGTCGCGGCTCTGCGCGGTGTGCACAAGAGGAAGCCGATGCCGCCGTGCGGCTTTCATACCGGCGATGGCGACGCCGTAGGTGGTGTGGGTGTGCACGACATCGACCGGGCCACGTGCGGCGAAGGCATCGTCGATGAGACGGGCATTGGCTGCGGTAGGCAGCACCATCGGAAAGCCGTTCACCGCCACCGAGACGGCCTCGAGTTCCACGACGTTCGCCGCGGTGTCCACTCGTGCGCCTGCGAGCGGTGCGACGAACAATGTGACGCGATGACCTGCGCTTTCGAGACCCTCGCAGAGCGAGTCGACAGCCGTCTGGACACCACCGAGCGTGGCCGGGTGGTAATCCATGAACATCGCGATGTGCACAATGTCACTGTACCGACGCACGATACCGAAAGAAGCGCCGAGTGAAGATTGCCATCCCCCTCACGGGAACCCGTGGCGACGTGCAGCCGATCGTCGCGCTCGGGCGCGAACTCGAAGGTCGCGGGCATGACGTGCTGATCGGTGCCCCACCGAATCTGGTCGACTTCGTCACCGACGCCGGGCTCACCGCACGCGCGTGCGGTCCCGACATTCAACAGCTCTACAGCTCACCCGAGGGGCAACAGGCCTTGGCGGCAGGTAGTACCTTCCGGCTGATGCAGATGGTCGGGAAGCAGATGGCGGGATACGCGGCGCAGATGAATCAGGAAGTCATCGATGTTTGCGCGGACGCCGAACTGATCGTCGCCACCACCGTCACCGAGGACCGCGCGAGCTCGGTGGCCGAAGCGATGGACGTCCCGCTGGTCAGCGTGCACTACTACCCGTGCCGCCACAACAGCCGTTATCCGTTTCCCGGCGCGCTACCGCCGCACTGGGATCCGCCGGCACTGGTCAACCGCACCACCTGGGTGCTGGCCGAAAACCTGCGCCGCGTGGTGTTCGCGCGCTACCTGAACGAACTGCGCGGCCGGCTCGGCCTGCCGACATCGTGGGCGAGCACCGCCGCAGTGCTCGCCAGGGCGAAGGTTCCGGAAATCCAGATCTATGATCCGGCGCTGGTGCCGGGACTGGAACAGGAGTGGGGTGCACGGCGCCCGTTCACCGGATTCCTCACCCTCGACCGGCAGACCCGCGAGGCCGTCGGTGAACTCTCCGGCGACCACGACGACATCCTGGCCTGGGTCGAGGCGGGCGAGCCGCCGGTGTTCTTCGGATTCGGCAGCATGCCCATCCGCGATACCGCCTCCGTGCTGGCCATGGTGTCGCAGGTTGCGGCTCGGTTGGGGGTGCGGGCGCTGGTGAGCGTCGGGTGGAGCGATCTGGACGTCGACGCCGAGGTCGGCGAGCATGTCAAGATCGTCGGACCCTTCGCCCACGACGTCGTCTTTCCGCGTTGCGCGGCGGCCGTGCACCACGGCGGCATCGGGACGCTGTTCGAAAGCCTGCGCGCCGGACTGCCGACCCTGGTCTGCTCGGTGTCGTTCGAACAACCCATGTGGGGTGGGCAGGTGGAGCGGCTCGGCGTCGGCGCGCACCTGCGGTTCACCCAACTCACCGCCGCCCGGCTGGAGGAAAAGCTGCGGTCGGTGCTGACTCTCGAGTGCAAGGCCCGAGCGACGCGGTTCGCTACCACCCTCACCACCGAGGGCGCGAGCGCACGGGCCGCCGAGATCATCGAGGCCGCGGGCCGGTGATCGGGCACGTCGTCGCCGATACGGCCACCATGTTCCGGCGCAGCGCCCGCAAAACGCTGCGCAGCCGGGACACGCTGATCATCTCGCTGCTCATGCCGATCCTGATCATGCTGCTGTTCACCTATGTGTTCGGCGGTGCGATCAACGTCGGTGGCTCGTATCTGAACTATGTGGTGCCGGGCATCATGCTGCTGTGTGCGGGCTTCGCCTCCTCCATCACCGCCACCGGCGTCTCGACGGATATGACCAACGGCAGCGTCGACCGATTCCGTACGCTCCCGATGTTCCGCCAGGCGGTGCTCGCCGGCCACGTCGCGGAGGGCGTGGCCCGCAATATGGTCGCGATCGGTATCGCGGTCGCGGTCGCGGTGGTGCTCGGGTACCGGCCCGAGGCCGGCCCGCTCGGCTGGCTGGCGGCGGTGCTGATGATCGCGCTGTTCGTCACCGCGGTGTGCTGGGTCGCGGTCGCGCTCGGCCTGGTCGCCAAGAATCCAGAGGCGGCGGGCGGGCTCACTTACGCGATCATGTTCATCCCGTATATCAGCAGCGCGTTCGTGCAGGTCTCGACCATGCCCGGCTGGCTGCGCGGCTTCGCCGAACACCAGCCGGCGACCCCGGTGGTCGAGACGGTGCGCGGTCTGCTCGACGGAACCGGGGCAGGCGATTACGCCGGTGCCGCGGTGGTCTGGTGCGTGGGTCTCGGGGCGGCGGGGTTCGTCGGCGCGAGCGTGCAGTTCGCTGCCCTGGCGCGCAGGTGAGCCCTCGACGACGTCGAGGGCCGATGGTCCCGCTTCCGGCCCGATCACCACGTGTGGCCGGAATCGGCAGGTCGGCGCGGTACGGTTGAGCTCCTATCCGTCCACAGCGTTGTCAGGAGTTTGTCCGCGTTGAATGTCGAACCACCGATCCAGGCCAAGCTGCTGAAGCTCGCCGCCGTCGACGCCGAGCTGACGCGAATCGCCCACCGGCGCACCGTGCTGCCCGAGCAGCAGGAGGTCACGCGGCTGGAAGCCGAGCGCAATGCGCAGAAAGACGCCGCGGTGGCCGTGGAGATCGTGCTGGACGACCTTGACCGCGATATCCGCAAACTCGAAGGCGAGATCGAGGCGGTCCGCAAGCGCGAGGAACGCGACCGCGGCATGCTCACCTCCGGTTCCGTCGGCGCCAAGCAGCTCTCCGAGCTCCAGCACGAGCTCGGCAGCCTGGAGCGGCGCCGCTCGGTGCTCGAGGACGATCTGCTCGAGGTGATGGAGCGGCGTGAGGCGTCCGCATCCGACCACGACCATGCCGGCGCCAGGCTGAGCAAGGCCGACGAAGACCTGGAAACCGCCAATCGCGCCCGCGACGAGGCACTGGCCGATCTGGACGTGGCGCAGAACCGCTGCGACAACGATCGCGCCGAGTTGGTGGGAGCGTTCCCGGACGAACTGCTGGCCATCTACGACCGTCAGCGCGCACAGCACGGTGTCGGCGCCGCGCTGCTCCAAGCCCGCCGCTGCGGCGCCTGCCGGATCGAAATCGATCGCGGCGAGATCGCCCGCATCGCCAAAACCGAACCGGACGTCGTGGTGCGCTGCCCCGAATGTGGCGCGATCATGGTCCGGACCAAAGAGTCCGGTCTGTGAGTTCGGGTTCGTGAACGCAAGGCGAGGAGGTGGCGGTGGTGTCCGTGCGTGAGGTGATCGTCGAGGCAGACGGCGGCTCCCGCGGCAACCCCGGCCCCGCCGGGTACGGTGCCGTCGTCTTCGACGCCGATCACCTGCATGTCCTCGCCGAACGCAAGGAGTACCTCGGCGTCGTCACCAATAACGTCGCCGAATACCGCGGACTCATCGCGGGCTTGGAAGCCGCCACCGAACTCGGCGCCCGCGAGGTGTCGGTGCGGATGGATTCCAAACTGGTCGTCGAACAGATGTCGGGCCGCTGGAAGGTCAAGCACGCGGCGATGATCCCGCTGGCCGACCGCGCGAAACGGTTGGTCGCCGGATTCGATCGGGTGAGCTTCCGCTGGATCCCGCGTAAAGAGAATTCGCACGCCGACCGTCTCGCCAACGAGGCGATGGACGATGGCGGGCTCGTGAACGAGGTCCGCGCCGCGCGTGAGGCCGGGCACGCACCGACCGCGCTCGGTGGGTCGGCAGTTCGCCCCGCAGCCGAGTCCGGCAGTGAATCGCGAGCGGACGCGGACGGATCGACGAGTGTGCCCGGCGGAACGGTCGCCACGGGTGCCGGCTCCGAACGCGACCAGCCGAGCTGGATCGACGAAGTCCGCGAAGCGTCGCGCTCGGAGGACGGTTCGGTGACCGCGCCCACGCGCCCGGATGAACGCCTCGTGACCGCGAAGGAACCACCTCCCGGCTGGACCGGCCTCTCAGGTCGCCCGACCCGATTCCTGTTGCTGCGCCACGGCCAGACCGAACTGTCGATCGAACGCCGCTACTCCGGTCGCGGCAATCCGCCGCTCACCGCCCTCGGTCGCGACCAGGCCGCGCGGGCCGCGAAGATGCTGGCCGCCAAGGGTGATATCGCCGCGGTGGTCACCTCACCACTAGGCCGTGCCAAGGAAACAGCCGAGGCCGCGGCCGCCGCGCTCGGTGTCCCGACGCAGATCTGTGACGGCCTCATCGAAACCGATTTCGGCGACTGGGAAGGGCTGACCTTCGCCGAAGCCGTCGAACGCGATCCACAGCTGCACTCCGACTGGCTCGGCGATCCATCGCTGCCCGCGCCCAACGGCGAGAGCTTCGACCAGGTGCGCGAGCGGGTGGAGGCGGCGCGCCGTGATCTCGTCGCGTTGTACCCCGGCGCGAATCTCGTTGTCGTGAGCCATGTCACACCGATCAAGACGCTGCTGCAGCTCGCCCTCGGTGTCGGCCCCTCCCTGCTCTACCGGCTACATCTCGACCTGGCGTCGCTGTCTATCGCCGAGTTCTATCCCGACGGCGGGTCCTCGGTGCGACTGGTCAACGATACGAGCTATCTATAAATCTTGCCCCGGCAACTGATGCGCTGTGCCCTCACGCGGTGCGTGAGTTGTTTTGGAGGAACCCGTTAACGCCCAGCGTGTGCGGCGAATCCTGCCGAACTCCAACGTAATTGCGCATACCAACAACATTTGTGCGCGAATCATAGTTGCGTTGGTCGAATTTAGAGGATCGCGGTACGCTTCGGATCGGTCAGGCACAGGCGTCCCGCACGGCCTGCCTGACCGGGGAAGGGTGTTGGTTTCCCGGTCAGCGCTGTCGGGGGTGACGATCGGCGAGTAATGCTGCTCACCAGCGGTTTCGAGGGAAGATTCCGTTCTGCGCCGCCTATCGGTCTATGAGAGTGCAGGTTCGATGAGCAGTCCGATCAAGGTCGTTGTACTAGGGGCGGGGATCGGCGGACTCACCACTGCCGCCGCACTGCGACATGCCGGGTTCGGGGTCGAGCTCTACGAGGCGGGACCCGAGCTGCGGGCCAAGGGATTCGGTCTTTCGGTACAGGCCAATGGGATCAACGCACTGCGCAGTCTCGACCTCGGCATCGACACCGAACTGCTCGAACGCGGTGGTCGCGTCGAGACCTTCCAGTTCCGCAAGCCGGAGGGCACCCTGATCCGGGAGCTGCCCGTCTACAAACTCGATGCCCGGCTCGGCGCGCCCGCGGTTGCGCTGCATCGCGCCGATCTGCATACCGCGCTGGTGCGCGCGATCGGCGATACGCCGACGTTCACCGGTGCGCAGGCCACGCGTTTCATCGATGACGGTGACCGTGTGCGAGTCGAGTTCGCCGACGGCCGCGAAGCCGAAGGCGATCTGTTGATCGGCGCCGACGGCATCCACTCGATGGTGCGCGCCCAGCTACATGGTCGCACCGAGCCGCGGCCGGGCAACTTCGTGTGCTGGCTGGCCTGCGTCCCGTTCGAGCATCCGCGCGTCCCGCGCGGTGCGTCCGCCCATTACTGGGGCACCGGAATGCGTTTCGGCATCCACGACATCGGCCATGGCCGGGTCTACTGGTGGGGCACCATGACCATGCCGGGTGCGGAAGCCGCCAACTGGCAGGGCACCAAAGACGACCTCCTGCGACTGTATGCCGGTTGGGCGCCGGAGGTGCGGGCCTGCATCGAGCAGACCGAATGGTCCGACGTGCTGGCGGTACCCGCGCAGGACCGTCCGCCGCTGGCCGAACTCGGCCGCGGCCGCGTCACCCTGCTCGGCGATGCCGCGCATCCGATGCTGCCCAGTCTGGGACAGGGCGCGAACTCGGCGATCGAAGATGCCGTGGTGCTGGCGAATACGCTGGCCAGCTCCCTCGACCCGGTGGCCGGGCTGCGGCGCTACGAGCAGTTGCGCGCCGACCGCAGCGCCATGTTCGTCAATGGTTCCGCGCAGCTGGCCAAGGTCGAGCAGACCGATAACGACAAGGCTGTCGCGCTACGCGACACCTACTTCCGGCGTGCGCCCGAAGCGTTCTTCCTGACCAACCTGGCCAAGCCGATGGGCTTCCCCGAACTGGGTGGACCGAGCGTCGACCTGCCGCGCGCGCTGTCGCCGATGGAGCGCTGGCACTGGATTGCCGATCAACTGGCTCCGCTGCACATTCTGTCGCGGGTGCGGGTGCACGGCACCGTCACCGCCGAGCAGATCCGGGTGGGCCTGGACGAAGTGCAGCGCCGACACCCGTTGTTGCGGGTAGCGATCGCCGCGAAACCGGATGGCACCGAACCATCGTTCGTTCCCACGGACTGCCCGCTGCCATTGCGCGTCGTCGAATCCGCCGCCGCCGATGCCTGGCTGTCCGAGACGGATGACGTCGAGCTGCGCGAGCCGTTCGATTGGCAGCAGGGCCCGCTGGCCCGCGCGGTGCTGATCACCGATCCGGCGGGTGAGACCGCCGACCTGGTGGTCACCATGCACTACTCGATCGCCGACGGTGAATCGGCCATGACCGTGGCCGGGCAGATCCTGCAGGTCGCCGCGGGCGAAGCGGGCGAGCTGCCGCCCAGTCCGGTGCGTCCGGGGCCGGAGCAGCTGTTTCCGGCGAAGTACCGGGGCGGCAGCGGAACTCGCAAGATGATCGGCGCGCAGGTCCGTGATCAGCTGGCTCAACTGCGCAGGCCACGGCGGCTGGAACCGACCACCCTGGTGCCGCCCGCTCAGCGTCGCAGCCGGGTCGTGCACCGTTCGCTCGACGGTGACCGGCTCGACGCACTGCTGGCCGGTTGTACCGCGCGTGGGGTGAGCCTGCAGTCGGTGCTGTCGGCGGCATTGCTGGTCGGGGCGGCCAGGGAGGCGGGCACCACGGGTGCGGCACCGTACACGGTGGGCAGTTCGGTGAACTTCCGCTCGCATCTCGACGGTGTGGTCTCCGACGCGGAAGTCGGTTCCTACCAGGGCATGATCGCCACGATGGCGACCTACGCGCCGTGGGCGTCGCTGTGGCAGCTGGCCGAGGAGATCGACGGTGCCTACCGTGCCCGGATGGCGCGCCGGGACCATATGTCGGCGCTGAACCTGCTGCAGGCGGTCGGCCCGAAGTCGGTGGCGGCCAGCGCTTCGACGGTGAAGCTGATGGACAGCCGCGGCCCGGGCCACCTGTGCATGACCTACCTGGGACAGTACGAGGTTCCGGACAAGATCGGCGCCTGGCGACTGTCGGAGGCACAGTTCGTCTCCGGCATGTCGGTGAGCGGTTTCATCATGGCGACGGCGAACGCCACGCACGGTCAGCTGTCGTTCAACGTCGGCTACGTGGAGCCTGCGGTGTCGACCGAACGTGCCGAACTGCTCGCCGACGAGAGCATCCTGGCGCTGCTGTCGGCGATCTGAGACAGATCGTTCACCGTCCGACAACCGCGAGGCGGCCCTGCAGTCTCCGGGCCGTCATCGCCACAACCTTTCGATCGATGCGGACGACTGCTCTGGCGTACCCGCGTGATCACAGTCCGTGACCCACCGACGCCGGCAGGGTCCGCACCTGGCCGCACGAGGAGCTACCGTGATTTCCGAGACGACACCGGCGGAAGCGGAGGAACCCGGCCTACCTCGCTGGCCGGTCACCGCCTACCAGCGTGACGTCCTGTCCGCCGCGTTCCGGTTCGCTCCGGAACCGGTGTCTCAGTTGGCTGTGCAGGGTGATGTCGACCGGCCGCTGGATGTGGCGCGGATGCGGGAGGTGCTGCACCGGGCGGTGCGCCGCAATGACGCGCTGCGGTTGCGTTTCGAACTTGTCGACGGCGAGTTCCTGCAGTGGGTTTCCGAGACCGAACCCGTGCTCGAGCACGTCGATTTCACCGGTGAACCGGATCCGGCCGACGCGTGCGCCCGGTGGATGCGCGCCGCATCGGCGCAGCCCATCGTGGGTGACGGCAATCTGGCGGTGGCGGTCCTTGTCGATGATCCGGCCGACTTCCACATCTTCATCCGGGTGCTGCACGCCAACGCCGACGGCTGGGCATTGAACATGCTGCTCGCCCATCTGATCCTGGATTTCCTGAGCGGGGACGGGCAGGAGTTCACCCAGCCGCTGCCCTCGTATCAGGAGTTGCTCACCGCTGAACGGGAGTATCGCTTTTCGGCGGAGTGGAATGCCGACCGTGACGCGCTGCTCGAACATGTCGGTGACGCGATCCCCGCACTGTTCACCCGCACGGCGGCGCCGACGGCTGCGCGCGGGCATCGAGTGGTGCGCTTGGACAAGCAGTATCTGGATCGGTTGCGCGCCACCGGAACCTCATCGTTCGCCTACTCGGCTGCCGCGCTCGGCGCCTACTTGTGCGCGGTGCACCGCACCGACGAGGTGATGCTCGGTGTGCCGATGCTCAACCGCGACACACCGGTGGCGATCGCCGCGGGCGGGCATGTCACGAACATGCTGCCGGTTCGGGTCCGGGTCGGCGGCGAGCGCACGCTGGCCGATGTCGCCATGGATGTGGCGGCCCAGATCAAGGCATTGAAGAAAAGGCAGCGCTTCGCCTACGGCGACCTGATGCGCGCGCTGGCCGAAGATCCGTCCGCTCCACCGCTGTTCGATGTGTCGTATTCGTATATGCGGTTGCCTGCCTCTGACCATCTGGATCAGATCATGGAGCGGCTGCGGCTGCCCAATGCCGGCTCCTGCCTGCAGGCACTCAATATCGTCGCCATCGAACACCAGCGCGACGGTTCACTGAGTATGCAGCTGATCTACGACCTGGACGTCTTCGACGCCGCCTATCCGATCGGCAGCGCCATCGACAGCGTCGCCACCATGATCGAGGCCTCGCTGGCCGATCCGACCCAGCCGGTCTCGGCGCTGCCGTTGCTGGCGCCACGGGCAGCGCACCGGGTCGCCGAGTTCGAGGCGGGGCCGCGCGCGGAGTTCCCGTATACGACGCTTGACCGGCTCTTCGCCGAGCAGGCGGCCGCGCATCCGGCGCGCACGGCCGTTATCGCCGCCGATGGCACACGGCTCGGCTACGCCGAGTTGGCCGAGCGGGCAGACGGTTTCGCGGACCGGCTGCTCGAGCTCGGCGCCACCGGCAACGAATGCGTTCCCGTGGTGCTGCCGCGTTCGCCGGAGATGCTGATCGCCATGTACGGCATCCTGCGGGCCGGCTGCGCGTATGTGCCCTTGGATCCGGAATTCCCGGCGACCCGCATCGAGACCGTGCTGGCCGACTGCGGTGCACGGTTCGTGGTGGCCGGGCCCGAACATCAGGCGGTGTTCGACCGGCTGGGTGTGATCCGGGTCCACCCCGGCCAGGCGCGCCCGGTGAAGGTCGAAAACCGTTCACATCCTGCCGATCTCGCCTATCTGATCTATACCTCGGGGTCGACCGGTAAACCCAAGGGCGTGATGATCGAGCATCGCTCGGTGGTCAACCGTTTGAACTGGATGCAGCGCCGGTATCCGCTGGGCGTGCAGGACGTCATTCTGCAGAAGACGCCCGCGACTTTCGATGTGTCGGTGTGGGAGCTGTTCTGGTGGGCCATCACCGGCGCAAGGGTGGCGTTGCTCGAGGCAGGCGGCGAGCGCGATCCGCGCCGCATCATCGCCGCCATCGACAACGATGCGGTGACGGTGCTGCATTTCGTGCCGTCGATGCTGGCGGCCTTCGTCGACGAACTGGAGAGCGACCGCGCGGCCGTCGACCGCGTCGCCACGCTGCGGCGGGTCTTCTGCAGCGGTGAGGCGCTGCCGCCCGCGCTGGTACGGCGATTCCACGCGCTGTTCACCGCCGCGGGTGTGACTGCGCCGCGGTTGGTGAACCTCTACGGGCCGACCGAAGCGACAGTCGACGTCTCCTACTTCGACTGCCCAGACGACGAACCGCTCGACGTGGTGCCCATCGGCAGGCCCATCGAGAACATCGACCTGCTGGTGCTCGACGAGCACGGTCGCAGGTTGCCTCCCGGTGTACCCGGTGAACTCAATATCGCCGGTGTCGGTGTGGCGCGCGGCTACCGCGGTCGCGATGAGCTGACCGCCGCGTCGTTCGTGCACGACCTGACGGTGTCGGGTCGGCGCCGCTATCGCACCGGCGATCTGGTGCGCTGGCTGCCCGACGGCCAGATCGAATACCTTGGCCGGTTCGACGACCAGGTGAAGGTGCGTGGCAACCGCGTCACCCTCGGCGAGGTGCAGAACGCGATGCTCGACTGCGCTGGAGTTCGTGCGGCGGCCGTCGTCGACGAGAAGTCCACGACGCACGGGGTATACCTGGTCGGCTACTACGTCGGCGAGTCCGGCACCGAACCGACGACCGACCGGCTGGCGGCCGAACTCGGCACCCGGCTGCCCAAGTACATGGTGCCCACCCGGCTGGTGCGAGTGGAGCGGATTCCGGTCACCCGCAATGGCAAACTGGATCGTCGCGCTCTGGCTCAGGCCGCCGCCGAGCACCAGCCGGTGGGTCACACCACTGGTTCGGGGGAGCCGCGCAACGAGGTGGAGGCCGCGCTCGTGCGGGTCTGGTCGGCGACGCTCGGCGTCGACTCGATCGGTGTGCACGACAATTTCTTCACCCACGGCGGTGATTCGATCCTCGCGCTGTCGGTGCGCACCGCCGCCGAGCGCGCCGGCCTGCGCTTCGACGTCGACACTTTCTACCAACGCCCGACCATTGCCGAGCTGGCCGAGGTGATCGCCGACGGCGCCGAGCGGGCGCCGGAACCGATCACCGCCCGGCTGGCGACGGTGCCGCTGGTCGATCACGCCGCACTGCACCGCGCCGAGGACGCCTTCCCGGCCACTGCCTTGCAGCTCGGCATGCTCTTCCACAGTCTCGAACGCGCCGATTCGGTCACCTATAAGGACGTGTTCCGGTACCGGCTGCGAATTCCATGGCAGGAGAGGCAGTTTCGGACGGCGTTCGATCGGCTGCTGCGGCGTCAACCTGCGCTGCGGTCGTCGTTCGAGATGACGAAGTTCTCGGTGCCGCTGCAGATCGTGCACCCGGAGATCGACCCGGACTATGCGGTGGTCGACCTCACCACCATCGCCGAAGCCGCTGCTGAACGGCAGGTCGAGGACTACATCCAGGAACGCAGGCACGCCCGCTTCGCCATCGATCAGGCGCCGCTGCACGCCCTGCGCGTGTTCCTGCGCGCCCCCGAACCGGCCACCGACACCGTCGCGGTCGACCTGGTGCTCAGCTTCCACCACGCCATCCTCGACGGCTGGAGCGTGGCGACTTCGGTGCTCGAACTGCTACGTGACTATCTGCACGCACTCGGCGTCCTGGACACCGGCATCGACGACACCGCACATCCGGCGGCCGCGCTCGCCGAGTACGCACAAGCGGAACTGATCGCTACGCAGCGGGAGTCGTCACGTACCTATTGGCGCGAGGCATTGGCCGGAGCCGAGGCGACCGCACTGACCGCCCTGGCAGCGCATCAGCCGCAACGGCACGCACCGGGGCGGGCACGTGCCCTGGTGCCGCGGCGGCTCACCGCGCGGATCGCGGACTTCGCCGCGCGGCACCAGGTCCCGGAGAAGTCGGTCTACCTGTCCGCGCATCTGCTGGCGCTGCGGCTGCTGTCCGGGCGCGGCGATGTGACCACCGGCGTCGTCAGCCACGGCCGCCCCGACCGCGCGGGTGCGGAAAGCCTGGCCGGACTGTTCCTCAACACGCTGCCGATGCGCCTTGACGCCACCGTGACGACGTGGCGCGATGCCGTCGATCAGGTGGTGCGCCGCGACCGCGACGCCTATCCGCATCGGCGCTACCCACTGCGCTCGATCATGGCCGACCATGGCGGACCGGTCTTCGAGACGGCGTTCAACTACGTCAACTACCACCAGTTCCAGACGATCCTCGGCACCGATCGGGTGCGGTTGGACGACATCGACATTCGTGAGGAGACCAACTTCCAGCTGCTGGTCACCGCCGCCACCGATCCACGTGACGGGCGGATGTGGTTGCGGGTCGACGGTGACGGGGCGATCGGTGCCCAGCAGTGCGAAACCCTCGCACTCACCGAACTGCGGATGCTGGCCGCGCTGGTGGACAATCCGGACGCCGCGGTCGATCCCGGCGCGAACTGGGTGTCCGGTCGCGATGTCGGTTCGCTGGTCGCCGAGGTGGCGGCGGTGCGTCCACACGAGATCGCCATCGCCTCCGACGACGCCGTCTGGACCTACGACGAACTCGTGACCCGCAGCGATGTCATCGCGGCCCGGCTGCTCGCACAGGGCGTGCGCGCCGGGTCGAAGGTGGCGATCATCGGCCGCAGTACCCCGCGGTTGGTGGCGCTGGTGCTCGCGGTCGCCCGGATCGGCGCGGCGAGTGTCCCGTTGGACGTGCGCTATCCGCGGGCCCGGCTGAATCTGATGATCGAACGGGCCCGGCCGCACCGTGTGGTCGTCGACGCCGAACACCTCGATCTGGTCGACGATCCCGCGCTGGTGCTCGACTCCGCCGAGCTCACCGCCCCGGCCGGACCGTCGGACGCCCCGGCGCCGCGATTCGCACCGGTGCATCCGGAAACAACGGCGTATGTGCTGTTCACCTCTGGCTCCACCGGTGAGCCGAAGGGTGTGGCCATGCCGCATCGCGGTCTGACCGCGCTGGTCGACTGGCAGCTGCGCGCCGATTCCGGCGCAGGGCTGGCCAGCACCCTGCAGGCGGCGCCATTGAGCTTCGACGTGGCGTTCCAGGAAATTTTCACGACCCTGGCGGCCGGATCGACACTGCGGGTGAGCGAGCGTGACCTGCGCGCCGATATGGACGATCTGCTCGGCACCGTCGCCGATGAGGAGATCGAGCGGGTCTTCCTGCCCTATGTGGCGTTGCAGGCGTTCGCGGAGGCGGCGTCGGTGCGGCAGATCTACCCGACCGCCTTGAAGGTGCTCGCGTCCTCGGGTGAGCAGTTGCGCATCACCGACGAGATCCGGGCGCTGCGCGCGGCCATCCCCGGCCTGCTGCTGGAAAATCAGTACGGTCCCACCGAAACCCATGTGGCGACCACCTATACGCTCACGGGCCCGGAAAGCGCATTTCCGGTGCTGCCGCCCATCGGCCGCACCGTCGACGGCGACACCGCCGACCTGCTTGACCGCCGGTTGCGGACGGTGCCTGACGGTGTCGTCGGTGAGCTCTACATCGGCGGACGCTCGCTGGCACGCGGGTACGAGGCGATGCCCGGTCTCACCGCGCAACGCTTCGTCGCCGCACCGGGTGGTGCGATCCGTTACCGCACCGGTGATCTGGGTGTGCGGCTGCGCTCGGGCGATATCGTGTGCCTTGGCCGCAGCGACAGTCAGGTGAAAATTCGCGGGTACCGGGTCGAGCCCGCCGAGGTCGAATTGAGCATCCTCGGGCTGGTCGAGCATTTCCCCGGGCTCACCGAGGCGGCTGTGGTGGCGCGCGGGTTCGGCGGCATCGATGGTGCGCTGGTGGCCTTCCTTGTCGGTGATGCCGAATCGACCGACCTCACGGCGTTGCGTGCGGCGCTGCGGTCAGTCCTGCCCGCGCATATGGTGCCGTCGAGGTTCCAGTGGGTGGAGTCGATGCCGCGCACCCCCAGCGGTAAACGCGACGATCGCGCGCTGCTCGCATTGCCGGTGGTCGGCGTCGTCGACCAGGCGCAGCCGAACCGGGGGCCGGTCGACGATATCGAGCGTTCGGCCATGGAGTTGCTCGCCGAATACGCCGGACTACCGTCCATGGGCCCCGACGACGACTTCTACGCCATGGGCGGCACCTCCATCGGCGCCATGCGCGTGGTGATGGGGCTGTCGCGGCGCTGGGGGATCGACCTGCCGATGAGCGCATTCGTCGCCGCGCCCACCGCAGCGGGACTGGCCGAGCTGATCCGCGCGGGGGACACCCACACCAGTTTCGATCCACTGGTGCCGATCCAGCCCGAGGGCACGAAACCGCCGCTGTTCCTGGTGCATCCGATCGGCGGCAACGTCCTGTGCTACCTGGCGGTCGCCAAGTATCTGGATTCGGATCGCCCCGTCTACGGGTTGCAGTCGGCCGGCGCCGACACCGGAAGCACACCATTGACCTCGGTCGGTGAGATGGCCGATTCCTACATCGCCGCGGTGCGGCGGGTACATCCGGAAGGCCCCTACCATCTGGCGGGTTGGTCGTTCGGTGGGTATGTGGCGTTGGAGATGGGGCGCAGGCTGCCCGACCACGAAGTAGCCAGCGTGACGTTGCTCGACACCATGGCGCTGCGGCGGCAATCGCGCGAACCCATTCCCGAAGAGAAGCTGATTCGCTGGTTCTTCCTCGAACTGCTCTGGTACGCGCGCGGCAACGAGAGCGCCCTCGGTGAATTCGAACCGGACGTCCACGATTCGGCGGAACTGTTCGATGCCATGCTCGCCGAGGCGATCCGCTCCGGCATCCTTCCCGAAGGTAGTCCTGCACAGTCGATTCGACGGCTGTACGAGGTGTTCCACGCCAATTACACGGCGCTGATCGAGTACGAGCCGTCGGTGTTCGACCGCGATATCACCCTGCTGCGGGCCACCGACGGCATCCCGCGCGGCTTCGATATCGCGCACCAGACCATCGGAACCATGTTCGACAGCCAGAACAACGGCTGGGAGCAGTACGCGGGACGCCGATTCGAAGTGGTCGCGGTTCCCGGCGATCATCTGCACATGATGACCGAACCGCATGTCGGTGAGGTCGGTATGCAGCTGGACGCTGCCGTGTCGGCGGCCGACCCGGATCTGGATCGTGAGTTCAGCGAAGGCATGCTCGACGTGTGAACGGAGCCGCTGCGGTGTGAGTGTGCCGCAGCGGCTTCCACTACGTACGCGGGTGATGAACCCCGGGCGCGGTACGTCCGCCTTCACGCGCGGCGCATGCGGAGGCCGCGGCCGGGTTCACCAAGGGGCCGCGTCGGGGAATTCCGCGGCGCGGAAGGCTGCCGCGGTGAATTCGTCCAGCGGATAGAACAATTCGATGGCCAGTTCGGACAAGGTGACATCGGCCGGCGCACCGAAGGTGGCCATGGTGGAGAACATCGACAACACGCCGGTCGGGGTGCGGACCCGGATCGGGAACTGGAAAGGACTCGGCTGACCGGGTTCGTCATCGTCGAGCGCCTCGGGGACCGGGTACGCCGCGACCTCGTCGTAGAGGGCGCGTAGCTGCGGGTCGCCGGTCGCGCCGACCTGCCGGGCCAGCCGGTCGAGGAACAGTTCCCGCACCTGGTTCGGGCTGGTCAGGCGTGCGGACAAGCCCTCGGGATGCAGGACGAGCCGGTAGACGTTCGGCGCCGGCGTCACCAGGTGTTCGGGGACGCCGAGGGTGAGGATGCCCATCGCGCGGTTGCCGGTGACCACATTCCACAGCCGGTCCACCACCACCGCAGGATACGGTTCGTGCGCGGTGAGCATCGTGTCCAGCGCGGAACGCACCGCGGACAATTCGGCGTCGTCGAGGCTGCTCTCCCGATACGCGGGAGCGAAGCCGGCCGCGAGCAGGAGCGTATTGCGTTCGCGCAGCGGCACATCCAGGGTGTCGGACAGCCGCAGGATCATCGCGCGGCTCGGTTGCGCCCGTCCGGTCTCCAGATACGACAGATGTCGCGCGGAGGTATCGGCCGCCAGCGCCAGATCCAGCTGACTCAGCCGGCGCCGCTGCCGCCATTCCCGCAGTAGACCACCGACCCTCGACGGTGCGGTGAGCTGTGTGGAGGTCATTGTGTGCACGCTAGCCGATTCGACAGAGGTGCCGCCATGACCTCTGAGGTTATTGAGCCGATGACCTCGCCGTTGCACAGTGGTGCCGGAACCGAGGCGCGATCTCGTCAGCCGACCAGGCGGAATGACAAGGCGGGGCGCCGCAGGACCGATCACGAGACAGGACACGCCATGAGCATTGTGTTGAACGAGCACACCGAACCAGCCGCACCCGACCGACTGCGGCTCGCGCTGCGAGTCGACGGCTGGGCCACCGGCGCATTCGGGGCGATCATGCTGGCCGGCGCGATCCCACTGCGCGACCCGCTCGGACTGCCGACCTCCTGGTCGATCCCGTTCGGGGTCGCGATGATCGGCGGCGGACTCGCGTTGCTGCTGATCGCCGGATATCCGGCGATAAGTGGTCGGCATGCGGCCGCGGTGGTCGCGGTGAACGGCGCGTCGGCTGTGGGGATGACGGTGCTGGCGTTCTCCGGGCTGATCGACCTCACCGGGCCAGGAGTGGCCTTCCTGCTGTTCGGTGCGCTGATCGTCGCGGGTTTCGCGGGGGCCGAGTACAGCGGTCTTCGGCAGGCCGGCCCGAATGGTCGGTCGCGCTGACCTGCCGGCGACGGAGCCGACCCCGGCGGCTCGCCGCCGGGGTGCCGATGCAGAAAAAACCACAATGTAGGAGGAGAAATGACCGGTAACGCGGTACGAGCAGCTACCGAGACCGATGCTGGAAGCGTCGATGAGCGGGCCCTGCGGGAGCTGCTCACCGCCCAATGCGCCGCATGGGCCGCAGGCGACGGCAGCGCATTCGCGGCGACCTTCACCGATGACGCTGACTTCGTTTCCGTCATCGGCGAATTCATCCAGGGCAGAAGGGAACTCGCGTCCGTCATGCAGGAGGGATTCGACGGTTTCATGCGCGGCACCCGGCTCTCCGAACCGGAACGGATCACCCTCCGATTCCCGACCCCCGACACGGCCGTCCTGGTGACGTACGGAGTATGCGTTCTTCGCGATGGCGCGCAGGTGTGTCGCCCTGAGGACCTGTCCGTGCAAACCCGCACTGCGGTACGAACGGCAGACGGCTGGCTGTTCACGACGTTCCAGAACACACGGATCGTGAAGATGGGTGGATGAGCGCGACTACGCGGAATCCTCCTGGTCGGTGGACGGCCAGATAGCGCGTAGCGGGCGCAGGCCGTCCTCGACGTAGTCGGCAATGGGGCGGTCGCCGCCGTCGAGGTACCACTGTTCGAGGGCGGCGAAGTAGCCGAAGACCAGGGCATTGGTGGCGACGCGCGCCTGCGTTTCGGTCAGCAGTCCGGTCGAGGCGATCACGGGGGTCAGTCGCTGGCTGGTGCGGTCGGCCGAGGCGCAGGCCGCCATGCGCACTGACGGTTCGGTGAAGTGATAGCGGACCCTGCGCCACGGGCCGCTGTCGGGGGGAGTGTCGTCGTCGGCGGGCGCGCTGTCCGTTGCGGATTCGTCGGCACGCACGGAGCGGATCAGGCTGCTGATGGGATCGCGGGGGTCCACGACTTCTTCGATCTCCTCCGCGCTCAGGTTGTCGAACTCATCGGCGACGATGATGCCTTCCTTTGTGCCGAACAGGCGGTAGACCGTCGACGGGGAGACCTCGGCGGCGGCCGCGATCTCGTCGATGGTGACCGCGCCGAACCCTTTCTCGTCGAACAGGTCGAGGGCGCATTCCTGGACGGTGTGCATGGCTTTGAGCCGCCAGCGCTCGCGAAGTCCGCTCATGTCGGCAGGTTATCAGAAAGTCACTCTCTGAAGCATGTTGCTGTCTAACAGACATTGACTGTCTGAAAATGGATCCCTAAAGTCACTCTCTAGAGACAGTGACTTTCTCTAACGCGCGGTCCGGCACTTCGCCCCGCGGGCTCGGCGGCCAGACGCCGAGATGAGCGATCCAGGACGGGAGAGCGATGACCAACACCGGTCTTGCCGAGGCACGACAGACATCTGATCGACCACCAGAAACCGGCCACACCGGGGGGCAGACATTCGCCGCGCTGCTACGCCCGCACATCGGTGGTTTCGCCGCCGTTGTCGTCCTCCAGGTCATCGGCGCCGTGGCAGGTTTGGCGCCGTTGTTGGCGGTAGTCGAGCTGGGGCGCGCACTTCTCGGGCCCGGCCCGATCGACCACGGTCACGTCTGGTTCGTGGTGGTTGTGGGGGCGGTCGGCATGCTGTTCCGGCTGCTGTTCACGGCCGGTTCGTCCGGGCTCGGCCATCTGCTCGATGGGCGGGTGCAGCTGTCGTTGCGTCGACAGCTGGCCGCCCATCTGGGGCGGGTGCCGATCGGCTGGTTCTCCCGGCGCCGCACGGGCGAGCTGGCCAAGGTGGTCGGCGAGGACGTGAGCGCGGTGCACCCGTTCATCGCCCACGCGCCGGGGGAGCTGGTGTCGGCCTTCGTCGTGCCGCTGGTGTCGTTGGTCTACCTGCTCACCGTCGACTGGCGGCTGACATTGATCACGCTGATCCCGGTGCTCCTTGCGGTGGTGCTGGTCCCGTTGATGATGACCCCGGCCAGGCAGCGCGAGCAGAGCGACTTCGATGCGGCGATGGGCCGGATCGCTGATGCGGTAGTGGAATTCGTGCAGGGCATCGCGGTGGTCAAGGCATACGGCGGCGGCGACCGCGCCCACAGCAGGTTCCGGACGGCGGTGAACGATTTCGCCGACACCTTTTTGCGCTGGGCGCGGGGCCTTTCTCCGATCGCGGCGGGAATGCAGCTGGCATTGTCGCCGCCGTTCGTGCTGCTGGTCGTGCTCGTCGGCGGCACGGTGCTGATCACCGGCGGTGGGCTCGCCCCTGTCGATTTGCTGCCGTTCCTGCTGCTCGGGCTGGGGTTGACCGCGCCTGTCGCGGCGCTCGGCCACGGTTTCGACGATATGCAGGCCGCAGGTCGCGCACTCGGCCGGATCCGGGAGGTGCTGAACGTCGAGCCGCTGCCCGAACCCGCTCACCCGGTCGCGCCGAACGGGCACCGAGTGGAGTTGCGCGACGTCCGTTTCGGTTACAGCGCGGGCCGGGAGGTACTGCGCGGGATCGACCTAGTGCTGGAGCCGGGCACGGTCACCGCGCTCGTCGGACCGTCCGGGAGCGGCAAATCCACACTTGTCCAGCTCCTTCCGCGGTTCTTCGACCCGACGCACGGTGCCATCACCCTCGGCGGGGTCGACGTGCGCGACATCGGCAGTCGCGAGCTCTACCGTGCGGTGTCGTTCGTCTTCCAGGATGTGCGACTGCTGCGCGCCTCCGTCGCCGACAACATCGCGCTCGCCGTCCCGCACGCCGACCGCGAGCAGGTGGTCCACGCGGCCCGGCTCGCAGGCATCCACCACCGGATCCTGGAGCTGCCGCACGGATACGACACCGTTCTCGGCGCTGAGGCCGGGCTATCGGGCGGTGAAGCGCAACGTCTTTCGCTCGCCCGTGCGTTGCTGGCCGACACTCCCGTGCTGGTCCTCGACGAGGCGACCGCCTTCGCGGACCCGCAGACCGATCAGGCCGTGCGCCACGCCCTGGCGGGCATGAAGGGCGACCGGACGATCCTGGTCATCGCCCACCGACTCGACACCATTGCCGATGCCGACATCGTCGTCGTGCTGGAAGACGGGGTGATCGTGGAGCGCGGCGCACCCGCGCAGCTGCTGGCGGGCGACGGCAGGTTCGCCGCGTTCTGGCAGTCCCATCTAGGAGAGGTACTGTCATGATCCGAATCCTGTTGCGCGTACTGGGCCATCAGTACGCCGGGCCGGTGCGTCGCACCGTGGCTCTGATGACCACCACGGCCGTCCTGGAGGGTCTGTCCTACGCTCTGCTGGTCCCTGTGCTCCGGGAGTTGTTCGGCAGCGATCCCGACGACGCCTGGTCGTGGCTGATCGCGTTCGGGGCCGCGGTCGCCGTCTACGCGGGGTTGCGCTACGTCAGCGATCTGGCCGGTTTCCGCGCCGGGACCACCTTGTTGCACGGCACCTACCACCGGCTCGGTGACCACCTCGCCCGGCTGCCCATCGGTTGGTACGGCCCCGACCGAGTCGGCGAAGTATCGGTACTCGCCAGCCGAGGAGTGCTGGAAGCGATGGGTATCATCGCGCACCTGCTCGCTCCGTTCATCGGTGCCGCGGTGACCCCACTGACCATCGTCGTCGTCATGGTGGCGTTCAACTGGAAGCTGGGGCTGGCCGCCCTGTTCGCCGTCCCGCTCGTCGCTGCGATCCAGTCCTGGACCGGACGCGCGATGGCCGACGCCGACGCGGAACGTCACGAACGCGACCAGAGTGCCGCCGGGCGAGTCATCGAATACCTGCAAGCCCAGCCGGTGCTGCGCGCAGGAGGCCGAACCACCGAACGCTTCGGCCTGCTGGACGACTCACTGCGCGGCCTCCAGCATGCGGCCCGCCGGTCCGCGCTGTCGGCCCTGCCCGGCATTGTCGGACTCACGCTTGCTGTGCAGGCGATGTTCACGGTGCTGCTCGCCCTCGGCGCCTACCTCGCGCTGGGTGGGAGCATCGGCGCAGCCGAGGTGCTGGCCATTCTGGTGCTCGCGGCTCGGTGTGCCGAACCCGTGCTGTCGCTTGCCGATATCGGCGGCAAACTCCGCAGCGCTCGTGCCCAACTGATGCGACTCGACACCCTCCTGCGCATCGCGCCGTTGCCGGAACCCGGCGAACCGACCCAGCCGCTGAGTCATGCCCTGGAGTTCGACGCCGTCACCTTCGGTCATGGCGACCGCACGGTGATCGACGATCTCCGGCTGACAGTGCCGCACGGCCGGCGGGTGGCGATCGTTGGTCCTTCCGGGGCGGGCAAGAGCACGGTGCTGCAACTCGTCGCGAGGTTTCACGATGTGAACACAGGCTCGGTGCGTGTGGGCGGTGTCGATGTGCGCGACATCGGCACCGGCACCTTGATGGCGCAGGTCGCCATCGTCTTCCAGGACGTCTATCTCTTCGACGGCACCATCGAGGACAACATTCGCCTCGGCCGCCTAGACGCCACCGACGCCGAAATCCGTGCTGCAGCAACGGCAGCGCGCTTGGACGAGGTAATCGAACGACTGCCCGGTGGCTGGAGCGCCGACGTCGGCGAAGGCGGCGCACTGCTGTCGGGCGGCGAACGTCAACGCGTCTCCATCGCCCGCGCCCTGCTGAAGAACGCGCCCGTCGTTCTGCTCGACGAGGTCACCTCCGCCCTTGACCCGATCAACGAAGCCGCCGTCCACCAGGGCATCGAACGGCTGATGGCCGGCCGCACAGTCGTGATGGTGGCCCACCGCATGCACACCGTGCAGAACGCCGACAAGGTCGTCTTCCTCGACAACGGTCGGATCGTGGAAGAAGGCACCCACGACGACCTGCTGAGCCGAGGCGGTCGCTACGCCGAGTTCTGGGAGATCTCCACGGCACGGCCATGATCTCCGCGGCCTTCGCAATCCCTCTCACCACACAGTGATTCCCCGAATCGGAAGTGCACCATGTTCACCACTCCACTCTTGTTGATCGTTCCCACCCTGAGCTTCCGCGCACTGGGTGCACTCGGCGTCAGCCGATTCGCCACCTGGCGAGTGTCTTTCGCACACGGACTCGCGGTGATGCTCGTCTCCACCGGCATCGCCCACTTCATCCCCGACTCGATCGAGGCAATGCCGAGCCATGACGATCTGGCGGCCATGGTTCCGGAACTCGTTCCCTTCCCCGCCGCCACGGTCTACCTGACCGGTGTGCTGGAACTACTCGGCGCCGCCGGTCTGGTCGTGACCCGCACCAGGAGGTATGCCGGACTCGGCCTCGCCGCACTATTCGTGCTGATGTTCCCGGCGAACGTTCATGCGGCCGTGGCGGATATTCCGTTGAACGGCGATCCCGCCACCCCGCTATGGTTCCGGATTCCCGAGCAGATCGTGTTCGTCGCCGTTGCCCTGTGGGTGTCGGGGGTCAGTGGGGTATGGGAACGAGTTCGACCAACGCCCCTCGGCCGGACCGAGGTGGGAGCAGGGCCAGTGCCTGGGCGGAGATGAGGCCCGCGAGGTGTGGGGTGTGTACCGGTCCTGTAGTATGCCAGACACCGCCCGGCTGCTGGCACACCGGGATGATGCGGGTGCGGGTGTCGCTGGTGCCGGCCGAATCGGCGATGCGGCCGCGTAGTGGTGCGGTGGGGGTACGGGCGGTGAGGGCGTCGACGATCGCGGGACCGGTGAGCAGGAGGGCGGCGATTGCGGCGAACGGGTTACCGGGGAGCGCGAGCAGCACTCGGCCGTCGGGGAGGCGCGCGACCAGCTGTGAGCCGCCCGGACGGATGGTGACGCCGTCGATCAGGATCTCCGCGCCGACCTCGCCGAGCAGCGACCGCAGATGATCGGCGGCGCCGCGACCGGTGGCGCCGACAACGACGACGACTTCGGCGTCCGAACGCAGCGCGAACCAGGAGCCGAGCAGCTCACGACAGTCGTCGAGCCGCCAGACATGGGTGGTTTCGATATCGCAGGCCCGCAGGTAGCCGGGAAGCACCGGACCGATCGAATCGCGTGTCTGCCCCGGCGCCAGCGGACCTTGCGCGCGGATCTCGGAACCGGTGATCAGCACATCCGCACGTAAGGGGCCCCGCACCGCCAGCGAATGCACCTCCGCACTCGACGCCGCCGACACCACCGCCCCCGACACCCGCGTCCCCGCCGCCGCGAGCAACGTCCCCGGATACCAGTTCTCGCCGCGCGGCCTTGTGTCGTCACGCAGCGGGGCATCAGGGTTGCGGATCAGCAGGGTTTCGCCGGAAAGTGTGCTGGCCGAGATGAATTCGTCACGAACGACGGCAGTCGAGCCGGACGGTGTCGGCGCTCCCGTAGCGATTCGCACGGCCTGTCCTTGTTCGAGCGGCCGACCACCGTGGGTGCCAGCGACCCGGGTGTCGTCACGCAGTACCCACGGCCCTGAACCGCAGACGGCGTACCCGTCCATGGCGGCGGTATCGACGCGCGGCAGAGCTGTGGCGGTGGTGAGGGGTCCCGCCAGCGTCGCACCGTTGGCTTCGGTCGACGGACGCTCGATGCTCGCGATCGGATCCAGCCGCTCCCGCAGCAGGATCCGTGCCTCGTCGACCGTACGAGCGGGGACGTCACCGGTGCCGCAGCCGAACCCGCCGTGCCCCGCCACCGTCGCTCGAGCGGTCGCCGCGCTCATCGCCTGCCTCGTGGCCGGTTCACCGCACGCCGCCCGCACATCCGCCGGTCATTCTCCGACCTGAGCTCAGCCACATCATGGAGGCCATCCTCACCGACTTCGATTTCCCGGCATTTGCACCGCAGTTGCCCCGCAGTGACGCTGTCCTCACACACGGCTTGGCGCGGCTGTGCGTGATTCGGGGCGAGGCAGGAGTGCGACCTCACGCCGGACAGTGAGGATGCCGCCGGCCCCGGCAGGTATGCGCGCACCAGTAATCAGCCGTGGGCGGTGATCGGTATGGAACCTGCCGGCGTAGCCGCGACCCGGTGAGCGGGCGGAAATACCGTGTTAGCGTCCGATTCGTGGACTCTCCGCCGACGCAGGTTCAGCCTTTCCCCGACATCGAGCCTTACGCCTCCGGACTACTCGACGTTGGCGACGGCAACCGGATCTACTGGGAGGCCTCAGGGAACCCCATGGGCAAGCCCGCGCTGGTCGTGCACGGCGGGCCGGGATCGGGAGGTACACGCGGCGCACGCAAAACCTTCGATCCGCGGGTCTACCGCATCGTGCTCTTCGATCAGCGCGGATGCGGGGAGAGCGTGCCGAACGCGGCCGATCCGCAGGTGAGTCTGGCGCAGAACACCACCGAGCATCTGATCGCGGATATGGAGCGGCTGCGGGTGCACCTTGGCCTCGAGCGATGGATGTTGTACGGCGGTTCGTGGGGTGCGACTCTGATCCTCGCCTACGCTCAGCGGTATCCCGAGCGGGTCTCGGAGATCGTGCTGGTCGGCGTCACCATGACGCGGCCTTCGGAGGTCGCGTGGCTCTACCGGGGTGTGCGGCAACTGCTACCCGTGGAGTGGGAAGAGTTCCGCGAGGGTGTTCCCCCCGCCGAGCGCGACGGTGATCTGGTGGCCGCGTACAGCCGCTTGTTCGATCACCCTGCCCCGGAGGTCCGGATGGCGGCGGCGCGCCGATGGTGTGCGTGGGAAGACGCCGTCATCGCGCATGAAAGTGTCGGTTCACCTGGGCAGTACAGCGCCAAGTCGGAGCAAGCGATGTTGGCGATGACGCGGATCTGCGCACACTATTTCGCCCACGCCGCCTGGCTTCCGGACGGGCAGCTCCTGCGTGACGCCCATCGGCTCGCCGGGATTCCTGGCGTGCTCATTCACGGCAAGCTGGACCTGAGCGCCCCGCTGCGCACGGCATGGGAACTGGCCCGAGCCTGGCCGGACGCACAACTGCTTGTTATCCCGGATTCCGGGCATACCGGCAGTCCCGCGATGCGTGACGCCATTCTGTCGGCCGTGGCGCGATTCGGGCGGACGTAGTGTGCGGCCGCACGGTCCACGGCATCGGCGCCGCCTACCACATCGGTGCTGTTCGGCGGCCCTATGGCACCGGTCGGAATGATCAGGTCGAGTTGAAATCTGGACTACTACAATCTATTTCGCTACCGCCCCCGCTTCTAGGGGCACACCTACATGGGTCTGTCCGGCGTCTGCGCATCCGAATACCGTTCCTCCCTACGGCGAGACCTCATCGTCATCCGGAAAGGACAATCCATGCGTAACCGTGTGCGTGTCGGCCTTATCGCCGGCGTTGTGCTGATCGCCCCGCTGGCCGCGGCTGTCCCCGCCTCGGCCATCCCGCTGGAGCCGGCCGCACCGGCCGCTCCCGAGCTGTCCGACACCGTCGGCAAGGCCTGCCTCGATCCCTCGGCCGGCCTGCTGTGCTACCTGTCCACCATGTCGGCCAGCGCCGCAGGTAGCTGATCGGCATATATTCGCGCACAAGGGAACCCGGCGATTCGCGGGTTCCCTTGTGTCGTGCGCCGGATGCCACACACCCGCAAGGGGATTGATCAGTCCTTCGGTCCGCCGGCGACGTAGATGACCTGCCCGGAGACGAAGCCCGCGCCCTCGCTGGCCAGGAAGGAGGCCGTGTGGGCGATGTCTTCGGGGTAGCCGACGCGGGCGACAGGGATCTGGGCGGCGGCCGCGGTCTGGAAATCCTCGAACGAGGCGCCGACCCGCGCGGCGGTGGCAGCGGTCATATCGGTGACGATGAAACCCGGCGCGATCGCGTTCGCGGTGACACCGAACTTGCCGAGTTCGAACGCCAGGGTCTTGGTGAAGCCCTGCATGCCCGCCTTCGCGGCGGCGTAGTTGGCCTGGCCGCGGTTGCCGAGCGCCGAGGTGCTCGACATGTTGACGATGCGGCCGTACTTCTGCTCGACCATGTGCTTCTGCACCGCCTTGGTCAGCAGGAACGCGCCGCGCAGGTGCACGTTCATGACGGCGTCCCAATCATCGACGCTCATCTTGAACAGCAGATTGTCGCGCAGGATGCCGGCATTGTTGACGACCACCGTCGGCGCACCGAGCGCACCTTCGAGCTTCTCGATCGCCGCCGCCACCGACGCCTCATCGCTGACGTCGGCGCCCAACGCCACGGCCTGCCCGCCGGCCTCGGTGATCGCGGCGACCGTGCCGGCGCAGGCGGCCTCGTCCAGATCGAGCACGCCCACCTTCATGCCGTCGGCGGCCAAACGTGTGGCGATCGCCGCGCCGATTCCTCGCGCGGCACCAGAAACTACTGCGACCCTCTCGGCCATGAATGGACGTCCTTCCTCGAGGCGATGTCTTCGTTGCCATCTAACACCCGGTGCCGCACCGCGCGTCGCGGCAGCTTGGTGGTGCTGACCTGGCCAAGTGGGCACATTCGTCCGGTTCGTCCCAGGCACCTGCTCACGGGCAGTTTGCGGTATTGGCAAATTTTCTTGCCAGGATCGAATGGCGTCCGCATCATCGTCTGCGGAGGTGGTCAACGTGACCGATGAGCTGAAAAGCAGCTATGACGTGGTGGTACTCGGCGGCGGAGCCGCGGGACTGAGCGGGGCGCTGACCTTGGCGCGATCGCGACGCTCGGTAATCGTGGTCGATGCGGGTGCGCCGCGCAATGCACCTGCGGAGGGTGTGCACGGACTACTCGGCCGTGAGGGCATGCCGCCCGGCGAACTGCTCGAGCGCGGCCGGTCCGAGGTTCGTGGCTACGGGGGAGAGGTCGTCACCGGCGAGGTGAGCACCGCGGTGCGTGACGGCGACGGATTCGCGGTCACGCTGACCGACGGCCGGTCGACCCGGGCGCGCAGGATCCTGCTCGCATCCGGTCTGACCGACGTCCTGCCGGACATCCCCGGCCTGCATGAACGCTGGGGCCGCGATGTGCTGCACTGCCCGTACTGCCATGGCTGGGAGGTGCGTGACCAGGCGATCGGCGTGCTGTCGAGCAGTCCGATGTCGGTGCATCAGGCCATGCTGTTCCGGCAGCTGAGCGACGACGTCACGTTCTTCACCCACACCTCGGCCCCGCCGGCCGGTGACGTCGCCGAAGAACTGGCGGCGCGCGGGATCCGCGTGGTGTCCGGTGAGGTCGCGACGCTGGAAGTCGAGGACGACCGGCTGGTCGGGCTTCGTCTCGCCGACGGCACGGTTATCGCCCGCGACGCACTGGCGGTCGGATCGCGGATGGTGGCGCGCGCGGGATTCCTGACCGACCTCGGATTGAAGCCGGTCGAACATGCCGCCGGCATCGGCGAGCACATTCCCGTCGATCAGACCGGGCGAACGGATGTCGCGGGTGTGTGGGCTGCGGGCAACGTCACCGATCTGGCTGCGCAAGTCGGCGCCGCCGCGGCCGCCGGAGTCATGGCGGGCGCGCAGATCAATGCCGACCTGGTCGCCGAGGAAACGCGAGAGGCTGTCGCCGCGCTGCGGCAGGAACACTGACCTGACCTGCCACCACCGCGACAACCGAAAGGATCACCATGACCGAGGAGTTCGGTAAAGAGTTCTGGGAAGCGCGCTACCACGGCGCCCACGCCGCCGAACGGGAGCCGAACCCGCACCTCGTCGCGGAGGTGGGCGAGCTGTCTCCCGGGACGGCGCTGGACGCTGGTTGCGGCGCGGGCGGCGAAGCCCTCTGGCTCGCTGCCCGCGGCTGGCAGGTGACGGCCGTCGACATCTCAACGGCCGCCCTCCAGCACGCCCGCGCCCGCGCCGACGCCGCCGTATCCGAGATCGCCGCGCGCATCGATTGGCACCAGGCCGACCTCACCGAATGGATCCCTCCCGCAGCTCATTTCGACCTGGTCTGCACACACTACGTGCACACCTCGGGCTCCCCGCAGGATCTTTTCGACCGGCTCGCGACCGCCGTGGCCCCCGGCGGCACCCTCCTCATCGTCGGCCACCACCCGACCGACCACCTGTCCAGCAGCGCCCACGGCCATTCGTCCGCTACGCACAGCCATTCGTCGCAGGTCCATGTCACCGCAGCAGACATTGCCGCCCACCTGGACCCCGCCCGATGGGAGGTCCGAGTCGCCGAGGACCGTTCCCGCCAGGCAGCCGGTCCGCACGGCATCGAGACCACCCTCGAAGACACCGTGCTGCGGGCTCGTCGCCGGTAGCTTCCGCCGGCCGCAGTACGTGTGGCTCAGCGGTGGGCGCGCGAGATCTCGCTGACTGCCTGAGCCGCTGTGCGCTGAGTGCGGTGAACGCCGCCGCCGGGTCGGCATTCGCGGGGGCGGCAATGGCTCAGGCGGGAACCCGGTCGGATCCGTCGAACGGTGGATAGCTGTCCCTGCCTGAGGTTTCGGCTGCCGCGATGTAGTCGGCGAGGGCGCCACGAGATCGAGCCAGTTTGTCCATCTGCTCGTCCAGCCTGCGCAGCCGCGACCGCATCGCGGCCAGCATTTCGGGGCACCCGGGTAGCTCGGGTGCTGCTCCGCTGGCGCATGGCAGCAGATAGGCGATGTCGTCGGAGGACAGGCCCGCGTCGAGCAGGTGCCGGATCTGCTGCACCCGAAGCACGGCATTCTCGTCGTAGTCGCGGTAGCCGTTCGCGCTGCGGTCTGCTTCGAGCAGGCCCTGGGCTTCGTAGTAGCGCAATTGGTGGGCGTTGACGCCCGTCCGGCGACTCAGTTCCCCGATCAGCATCGAAACCTCACTTGACCTTCACACCGGTATCAACGTTGACGATGCTGCCATGACCAACACCAAAGCGCCCGTGACAGTCATCGGACTCGGGCTGATGGGCCAGGCGCTCGCCGGCGCGTTCCTGAAAGCCGGGCACCCGACAACCGTATGGAACCGGACAGCCGCGAAGGCTGATCGGTTGGTGTCCGAGGGCGCACAGCTGGCGCCAACGGTTGCCGACGCGCTCCGGGCGGGTTCACCGACGATCATCTGCCTCACCGACTATCAGGCGATGTACGAGCTGCTCGCCGCGAGCGAGCTGGACGGGACGACTCTGCTCAACCTGACCTCAGGCGACTCGGCCCAGGCCAGAGAAGCCGCCCGATGGGCCGAACAGCGCGGCGCCCGCTACCTCGACGGCGCCATCATGGCCATCCCGCCGGCGATCGGAACCGCCGAGGCGGTGATCCTGCACAGCGGGGCGCAGGCTGATTTCGATGCCCACGAGTCGACATTCGAAGCGCTCGGCACCGCGTCCTACCTCGGTGCCGACCATGGGCTGGCGTCCTTGTACGACGTCGCCGGTTTGGCCATGATGTGGAGCGTCCTGAACGCCTGGCTTCAGGGCACAGCCCTGCTCAGGACGGCAGGTGTCGATGCCGCGACATTCGCCCCGTTCGCGCAGCAGCTCGCCACCGGTGTGGCCGGATGGCTGCCCGGACATGCGGAGCAGATCGACAACGGGTCCTTCCATGCCGAGGTGGCGTCGCTGGACACCCACGCGCGGACGATGGCGCACCTGATCGAGGAGTGTGAAGCGGCGGGTATCAATGCCGAGCTGCCGAAGCTGATCAAGATGATGGCCGATCGCTCGATCGCCGCCGGGCACGGCGGGGATGAATATGCCGTGCTGATCGACGAATTCGGCAAGCCGGCACCGGCCTGACCGATCTGGAGCCCGGGGTCGGTCGCGCGGAAAATCAGTGGCGGCCGGATCCGGGCTCCACTACAAAGATCCGGGGGCCGAACAGTGGGGGCTGAACCGTCGAAAGGACCGGCCGTGCACGAGGCAGAAGCCGTCGCCGCCAACCGCGCCAACTGGGACGACCGAGCAGATGTCCACGCGCGCTCGGAGATGTACGACGTAGAAGCCTTTCTGGCCGACCCCACCGATATCTCCCAGGTCGTACGCAACGACCTGTCGGTGCTGGCACCGCACTTGCCGGATTCCGGTATCGAGGGCCGGTCCCTGCTGCACCTGCAATGCCATATAGGCACCGACACGGTGTCCTGGGCGCGGCTCGGCGCGGTCGAGGTGCACGGCCTCGACCTCTCGCCGAACTCGCTGCGTCACGCGACCCGCATCGCAGCAGCCGACGGTCGCGACATCACCTGGGTGGAAGGCGACGCCCGATACGCCTCCACCCGGATCGACCGTCGCTTCGACACGATCGTCACCAGCGCCGGAACCATCGTCTGGCTCCCTGATCTCACCGAGTGGGCGCAGTCCATTCACGATCTCCTCGAACCGGGCGGGGTCTTCCTCATCCGCGACGACCACCCCCTCCTCGGCGCCGTGGAATTCGAACCCTGGACTGTCAACGACGACTACCTCAGTGGTGGTGGCGCTCGAACCTACGAGGATTCGGGCACCTACACCGAGGACTCGGACGGCCGGATAGCCCACACCACGAACACTGAATGGCGCCACGACCTCGGCGAAGTCATCACCGCGCTGCTGAAGGCAGGTCTGCGAATCGAAGCCGTCGAGGAACTCCCGTACATGGACTGGCCGGCCTTCCCTGGTCTCGTTCCGTGCGCCGAAGGTTGGGCGTTGGAGCCCGGGTTCCCCCGCATCCCCTTGAACTTCGCCGTCGTCGCTCGACGGCCTTAGCTGATCCGGCAATCGGGACCGAAGCAGCCGGCGGTTGCCCGGGACCTCGGGCAATCCGGCCGGTTCCGGGTGGGGGTGACGTCGACTACGGTGTCGGCCACGGCGCGGCCCTCGCCGGCGTGAGGTGAGTCAACTCGCAGAGCCAGCGCCCCTCCCGGTACACGAAAACGTCCGAGGCCCATTCGTCGTTCTCGAACCGCTCGCCCTGATACACACCGGTGTTGACCACCCGAGCGACGACGACTGCGACATCACCGAGGTCGACCACGGACTGCACCGCACTGCGGAACGTGTCGTGCAGTACCACCCCGTCGGCAACGGCCGCCAGGAACCGACTGCCGGCCATCACCCCGTCTTGCGAGACGAACATCCACCCCCGCGTAGCGAAGGCGGCAATCCGCTCCACATCGTTCGCGACGAGCGCATCGTCCCAGTCGCGACAGAGCCGCGTAAACGTATCGAGATCTGCGGATACTGCTTGTTTCGTCATGGATCCGACGATCGCATCGTTGCGGACGACCGGCTTGGACGAATGGAGCAAATTCAGATTGTCAACCGTGGCGGAAGGCCGCCAAGTCGACGCCGCGCCATAAGGCGAGGAGGAACCTGACTTCTGACAGATCCGTTCATCCGACAGCCGCGCGTGGAACAGGTCGACGCATGAGGCGGATCGCCAACACAACAATCCAGATACCGCTGGCGACGATCCCGATCCGTTCGATCAGCCCTGCGGGTCCTCCTTCTGCCAATTTGGCGATGAGAGCGAAGGCGATATAAGAGGTGGGGACCATCAGGCCGGTGGCAACCGAATACCGGTACCAGCCGCGACTTTCGAGCGCCTCATCGCGCCGTGCCAGCACGAAGCAAGCCGCAGTCAGCGAACCGAACTGAACCAGACCGAGAAGACTGTGAATGGCGCCGTGAATGGTCAGCACTTCCGGCACTCCCGGTGGGTACCCCAGCGACGGGTCGGGAAGGATAGGCCCGATGGCGACGAAGGTGAAGCCGTAGATGCCGAGCAGGATAGGCCCCCAGGTCGAGCCACGTCCGGTACGCATGAGCCCCCTCATCCCAAGGGCGAAAGCGAGCAGGAGGGTTCCGGTGACGATGTAGTTGGTGATCTGCATCCACCCACCCGGCCCCAGTTCGAGGTTGCTGTCGGGGACTACCAAGGCGTTGTAGTCAGGGCGTAGTGCCCCGAGCACGTGAATGACAACAATATTGAGCAGCGGACCGATGACACCGCAAGCCAGCAGCAGTCGCATCGACCCTGACTGCTCTCCAGTACTTCGTGTATGCCGCTTCGTATGGCCGAGGGTGTCGGTCACGACACGTGTCCTCTCGTCGTCGATCGGGGTGAGGCTCGAGTCGCGTTCGGTTCGCCGACCGCACCCGAGGTGAACACCACTATCGACCGATCGGTCATCCCGGGGATTGGAAAAATGTTCCCCAAGCCCGGTACCGATCCCGGGCGATGGCAGGCAGATCGTCCTCATACAGCGTCCCCGGTGTGCGGTCCGCGAAGATCGACACATCCCGGCACAGGTGAGCCTGATCGGTGTAGCCGCACACCGCGGCGACGTCGGCGGCGGGCAGGCCTGCCAGCAAACCGACGACCGCGCGCCGGAATCGGACCAGCATCGCCGCCCGCTTGGGTGTCAGACCGATCTGGGATTCGAACCTCGCCCACAGCCGCTTACGGCTCCATCCGAGGGATTCGGCGAGCTCGCCGACCTTCACCTGGCCACCGGAGGCGAGTATGTGATGCCAGGCGGCGATCACCTCGGGATCGGGCGTCCGCATCGGCCTGTCGCACTGTGTCAGAAACGACTTCGTCCGTGCGAACCGTTCCTCCCAGGTCCTGGCGTCCGCGAGTTGCTCTCGCAGTCGCCGAACCTCGGATCCCCACAGCTGCTCCAATGGGACAACGCCACGGCCCAGATCGGTTGCGGCAATACCCAGCAGGGAGTGCGCCCGGATCGGCGACATGCGAACCTCCACGCACGCGGCCTGCCTGCTACGAATACGCATGGCCGCCATGGGAAGCCCCACGACGAAACCGCCCAAAGACTGCTGACCACCAATGTCGTCGACAATCATGTCGTGGCCCCCGAACTCGATCACCACGGCGACCGCCGTCGACGCGGCAACCCGCAAGTCCAACCCGGCGGCCCCCACATCGCGGTATCCGATGATTCCGGCACCCGACTGCACGGCGGCCGACGGACCCGCGAAATCCCAGCCCGCACCAGGCCCGCAGCCGACATCCGCAACTCCCACCCGGTCCAGCCTACGGAAATGTGAACACGCTCAGCAGAGTCCCGCCAGCTTGTACAGCACGAGCGACCCCGCCACCGCCACGTTCAGGCTGTGCCCTGTTCCCGCCATCGGTATCTCCACTGTCAGGTCCAGCCGCTCCATTCCTTCGGGTGGGATTCCGTCGGCTTCGTGACCCAGCACGATTACGGTGCGCTTGCGCGCCACGGGCAGGTCGGCGAGGCGGATGGATTCGTCGGTGAGTTCGACACCGATCACGGCGGATCCGCCTGCGCGTTGGCGGTCGAGCCAGCGGTCGACTCGGCCATCGATCCAGTGCACGCATTGGCGGTGGCGCAGCGTGTTCCCCTGGGCGAGCGCGTCGGGGACCCAGGGGCGGCGGGGGACGGCCAGGCAGGCGCCGACGGCATCGCAGGTGCGCAGCATGGTGCCAAGATTGACGCCGTGCTTGGGCCATAGGGGAGCGGCGATGAGATGGTTCCAGCAGCCGTGGGAGCGCTGACGGCGCTGACGACGCAGTTCCGGGCGGGTCCGAACCCGCGCGGTGCTCATCGGCGGGAGGGAAGTCCCTTCCCGCGGATCGCAAGTGCGGCACCGGGATTCCCCGCGGTACCAAAGGTCAGAACAATGTGATTCACAGCGACGATGCTTCGCGGCGCATCGGAGCCTTCGACATGGCCTGCCACCGGAAGGGCCGGCCGGGTACCTCCACGATACCGGCCCTCCGGTGGCGACGGCTCAGGGGCGAAGGACCGAGACCAAGAATTCGGTCTGGTCGTGCACGGCCTGCTCGAACAGGTCGTCGAAGTAGATATCGAAATGTCCTGCGTCATAACGCTTCACGATGGCGTGCTTGGTGCGCTCGGCGGCGCGCAGCGCGTTCTTGACCGGGGTGATCGAATCGTTGTCGCACAGCGCGTACATGACCGGCATCTTCAACGACTTGGCGCGGCGGCCCGGTGCGTCGAACAGTGCCGAGAACGCGACGCGGGCAGACACTTTCGGGTGGTAACTCTCGCTTTCCTCGGCCAGCCTGCCGAAGCCCTCCGGCACATCGGACGCGGCCATGAGTGCCGCGGAACGCTTGCGTCCGGCCAGCCGTACCGGCACCGGCTTGCGCCGGATCGGGCCGATGAGCAGGTCGGTCGCGGCGATGGTCGCGACCTTGGTCAGGCTGGTCGGGCCCTTGGCCTTCGCCGCGGCCCATCCGCTGGTGAACGGCACCTGGGCGACCACGGCCGCGATGTAGGCGTCGTCGGGTGCGATGGACAGCACGTGTCCACCGCCGAACGAGGTGCCCCACAACGCGATCCGAGTGGCGTCGAATCCGCGGATGGTGCGCCCGTAGGCGATTGCGGCATGCCAGTCCTCGCGCTGACGGGCGATATGGATCAGCTGACGTGGTGCGCCATCACTGGCACCGAAATGGCGGTAATCGAAGACCAGCACCCCCATCCCCGCGGCCGCGAACCGTCGCGCGTACCGATCCAAACCCATTTCTCTGTTGGCCCCCAGGCCGTGTCCCATCACCACGAGCGGGCGCGGTTTGGGCACGCCGTCCGGGCGGTAGAGCCAGGCGGCGCACTGCTCTCCCCCCGACGGGAAGCTGACCTCGACACGTTCCATGGTCGATTAACTTACCGAGTATCCTGTCCTGGCGGACGAGTCGGTCGGGCGGCCGCGGCGACGGGAACGGGCACTACGGTGCCGCTGCCCGCCGCCGAGGAAAGTCCGGACTCCACAGAGCAGGGCGGTTGCTAACGGCAACCCGGGGCGACCCGCGGGACAGTGCCACAGAAAACAGACCGCCCACGATCCTTCGGGATCGTGTGGTGAGGGTGAAACGGTGCGGTAAGAGCGCACCAGCGCCCCGGGTGACCGGGGCGGCTCGGTAAACCCCGCCCGGAGCAAGGTCGAAGGTCGCATCGCGTGCGGTGCGACTGCGCAGGTGTTCGAGGGCTGCTCGCCCGAGCCTGCGGGTGGACCGCTCGAGGCACCCGGCGACGGTGTGTCCAGATGGATGGCCGCCACCCGGTGCGAACCGGGGACAGGATCCGGCTTATACGCCGGCTCGTCCGCCCATACGGCGCGGGGCGGTGCCCGATGAGGGCCCCGCCGCGTCGGTATCAGCCGCAGTCGCGCCTCAGCAGAGCACCTTGATCATCTCGTAGATCGCCTTGGACTCCTCCGGCGACGCCGAGCCACGGCCGTTCTTGGTGCGGTTGGAGACCTCGGTCAGGATTTCGTCCTCGGCCTTGCCCTCGTGGATGTCCTCGCAGGTCTCGGTGAAGATCTCGCCGATCTCCTCATCGCTGCGGCCCTCGGCCAAGCTCGGGAAGGCCTGCTTGTAGCCGATGACGAAGGAACTGACCTTCACCGAATCCAGGCTCATCTCGCCCTTGTCGTCGGTCGACGGCGCAGCCGCATCGCTGGTCTCGGAGCCGGACGCGGTCGCGGTTGCCGACGCCGAGGTCGCGGCGGTGGTCTGGGAGACGCTGGAGGTGGTCTCGTCCTCACAACCGGCGACGAACAGGGCAAGGGCGCAGGCAGATGCCGCAATCGCGGCGGAAGTTCTGATCACGTTGCCGGATGCTAGCGGCACCCGACCGAAACCGCCTCCCGCGATATGGGCGGGAGGCGATCTACCCGCTGGATCAGGCGGGGCCGATCAACAGCATCCGCGCCAGGTTGGCGGCCTGTTCGGGACCGAGCAGCGGCAGCAGGTAGTCGTACACAAGAGTGGACATGAGGTGCGGAACTCCCAAGATTGTGTGAGGCGGGATGGTTACGCTCGGCCACCCTAGCAGCGACCGCGCCGGCCGGCTGCCGAGTTCGTGCGTCATATCTGCCGGATTCGTCCGGGACTGGCCCAGAACGTGATGGAGGTCATAGAGTGGTCGCCGTTGGATCGACATGTGTCGCGGTGCTGCGGTGCATGCCCTCACACTGAAACTCTCGGGAAGCAGGTCTCAACTGATATGCGGGTAGTTCGTTCTCTGGTCGCCGGCGCGTTGATCGCCGGGGCCGCATCGGTTTTCGCCACGCTCGGGGCCGGTTCCGCCGGTGCCGTCGCGGTGACCCCGCTGCCGGGCGGGGTTCAGGTCGACCTCAGCCCGGGCGACACCAGGTGGGTGCACCACAGCGGTTTCGGGCGCACCATCGCCGGCCTGCCGCACCCGTCGGCGGCCTCGTTCGGCTACTCCCTCGATGGAGCTGCGGCGCTGTCGTCGCAGTATCCCGAGGGTAGGGTCGTCTTCACCGTCTTCGGGCCGTTCGACCAGCTGAGCGGCACCATGCTGGCGCTGAAGTAGCGAGGAAGAATCCTCAGCGTGGAACTCCACCAGCGGATCGTCTCGGCGCCGGTCGATTTCGGCGCCATTCGATCCGAATTCGGACTGACCTCGGCATATCCGGCCGAGGCCACCGCGGAAGCCCGCGACGCGGTCGACGCGTTCGCGGGCGCTCGGGTCGACCGCACCGATATCCCGTTCGTCACCATCGACCCGCCGGGAGCGCTCGACCTCGACCAGGCGCTCCATCTCGAACGCACCGACACCGGCTTCCTGCTGCACTACGCCATCGCCGACCTCGGCGCCGTCGTGGTCCCGGATGGCGCCCTCGCCGCCGAAGCAGGTACCCGGGGTCAGACCTTTTACCTGCCCGACGCCACCGTGCCGCTGCATCCGCCGGTGCTGTCGGAGAACTCGGCCAGCCTGCTCCCCGAACAGACGCGTCCCGCGGCGCTGTGGACCATCGAGCTCGACCACGACGCGGAACCGGTGCGGTATTCGGTCGAGCGCGCTGTGGTGCGCTCCCGCGCGCGTCTCGATTACGCCGGTGTTCAGGCCGACGCCGATGCCGGACGCCTCCCCGCAGCGATCGCGGCCCTGCCGGAATTCGGCACGCGGCGCATCGCGGCCGGGCTGGCACGCGGCGCGATCGAACTGCGGCTGCCCGCGCAGAGCGTCATCCGCGATGAGGGTGCCGACGGGCATTGGCGCCTTGTCCTGGAACCGCGCACCGACGTCGACGACTGGAACGAGCAGGTGTCGCTGCTGGCCGGGATGTGTGCGGCCCGCATCATGCTCGACGGAGGCGCCGAAGGCTCCGGCGAACGTATCGGTCTGCTGCGCACCATGCCGCCGCCGCCCGATTCGGCTATTGCCTCGATCCGTCGCACCGCCGCCGCCCTCGGCGTCACTTGGCCCGCCGATCAGCCGGTGGGGCGGATGCTGGCGGGGCTCGACCCGAGCACACCCGCCACGCTGGTGCTCATGTCGGAGGCCACCGGCCTGTTGCGCGGCGCCGCCTACACCGTCCTCGATGGCACCGACCCGGCGTCGAACAACCTGCGGCACAGCGCGATCGGCGCCCCGTACGCGCACGTCACCGCGCCGCTGCGGCGTCTGGTTGACCGGTTCACCACCGAGATCTGCCTGGCACACTGCGCGGGTACTCCGGTCCCGGAGTGGGTGCGGGACGATCTGAGCGCCACCGCCGAGACGATGAAACGTAGCGACGGCGTGGCGAACAAGATCGAACGCGCCTGTATCGATCTGACCGAGGCGACGCTGCTGTCCCAGCGCATCGGCACCGAATTCGATGCGGTCGTGGTGCGCGAGGGCAACGGCAACCGCCCCGCCGAAATCTTCATCGCCGCCCCGCCGCTGCTCGGACCGTGCGAAGGTTCGCCGCCCGAAGGTGCGACGGTCCGGGTGCGGTTGGAATCCGCGGACCCGGTGACTCGGAAAGTCGTCTTCACCTACCTATCCGAATCGGAGTGATCCAACACCTGTCGCCGAACCAGGCGACGAATACGAACTCGTGGTTCGCGTGATGCCTGTGGAAGATCCGCCCGCGGACCATTCGCCCGAGCGGTCCGAACTCGTCGAGATCGCGAACAAGACCCCGGCGTGAATCGTCAGGCGGGTGAGAGCGCCGCGGCCGTCGACGGATACCGGGCCAGATGCTCGCCCGCCGCCCGGTCCTCCGCATCGGCGAGGGCTGTGTACAAGGTGGTGTCTTCGCCCGCGGCCTTGGCTTCGGCGGCGCGGGCGAGGATCGCTTCATGGGATTCGATGGCGTCGCGGTGATCACCGAGCACGGTCTGCAAGCGCTTGGCCCGGGAGCCCAGCTCGTGAGCCTGCTCGCCGAGAACAGCTGTGGCCGCATCGCACGAATACCGTAACCGTTTGGCGCCCTTGCGGATATCGTGCAGCAGCTCGATCTGCTGGCCGGGCGTCGCGGTGACCTCGCTGTGGATCAGCCGATCCAGACGTTCACGATCGCGGTGCAGCACCGTGGTGAAGGCGGCGGCGGCAGGACCGTCGACGCGGCCTTTGCGCAGCGGGGGCTCCGAACGCCAGCGCGACAGCCGAGCACGCAGCGCACGGTAGCGGTCGCCGTCGAGCGCGGTGAGCACCTCGGCGTGCGCGGATTCGTACCGTGCGCGTTCGGCGGCGACGAGGCGCTGGGTCACCGCGTCGAGCACCGCCGGATCCGCCCCATCGACCAGGTCGGAATCCAGCAACGTGGCGAACCGCTCCGCCCGCACTTCCGCATCCCGTGCAACGCCGAGCAGATCGGCAAGCCACGCCAGCTCGGCACCCATGGCGGCGGCGGGCCCACGCCGGAACAACCGCCGATAGGACTTCAGCACACTGCGCAACCTGCGCGTCGCCACCCGCATCTGATGCACCGAATCCCATGCGTCGGCACGTACTTCGGGTTCGGCGGTCAGCAACCGATCGACATCCTCACCCAGCGCCGCGATCAGCGCGTCTGCGGCGGTGGCCGTCATGAGCTAGCGTCCTTTCGCGAACCCGTCGGTGGCTTCGACGAGACGGTGGGTGATCCCGGGTTCATTGGCCGCGTGCCCGGCATCGTCGACGATGTGGAGCACCGAACCCGGCCAGGCCCGATGCAGTTCCCAGGCGCTGACGGCCGGGCAGACGATGTCGTGGCGACCCTGCACGATGACCGCGGGAATGTCGGTGATCTTGTCGATATCGCGCAGCAACTGTCCCTCGTCGAGGAATCCGCCGTGCCGGAAATAGTGATTCTCGATCCGGGCGAAGGCGAGTGCGAACCGTGGCTCACCGGTTTCGGCGACCCGATCCGGTTGCGGCAGCAGCGAACTCGTCGCACCCTCCCAGGTCGACCAGGCGACCGCGGCGGCGGTGGCGACGTCATCGTCGGGGGAGTGCAACAGCCGGTGATAGGCCTCGACCAGATCGCCGTCGCGTTCGGCTTCCGGGACCGGGGCGAGGAACTTCTCCCACTCGTCCGGGTAGACGTAGCCGGCCGCGCCGTTGTAATACCAGTCGATCTCCTTGCGGCGCAACAGGAAGATGCCGCGCAACACCAGCTCGGTGACGCGCTGCGGGTACCGCTGCGCATAGGCCAGCGCGAGCGTGGAACCCCACGATCCGCCGAACACCTGCCACTGTTCGATACCGAGCGCTTCGCGCAGCTGCTCGATATCGGCGATCAGATGGTCGGTGGTGTTCACCGACAGGTCCGCGACATCGGCGATATGCGGGGTGGAGCGGCCACACCCACGCTGATCGAACAGCACGATCCGATATTCGGCCGGATCGAAGAACTGCCGATGGAACGGCGCGGTCCCGCCGCCGGGGCCGCCGTGCAGGAACACCACGGGCTTGCCGTCAGGGTTGCCGCTGACCTCCCAATACACCGATTGGCCCGCACCCACATCGAGCATGCCCTGCTGGTGCGGCTCGATCGGCGGGTACAGGGTGCGCATCAGAACGCCAGGCCGGACGCCAGGTCCGGCAGCTCGAGCGCTTGGATCGCCTCCTGCCGGACATCCGCACAGGCTTTCAGCGTGATCCGGTCGATGACCGGCTTGTCGGCAAGCACCTGAGCGTTGATGGCGCCGTTGCGCAATGCCCAGTCGTGCACCATCGCGTTCAGGCCGATGCGGCCGAGCGTCGGACCCTGCACCCGCCAGTTCGACAGCTCGGGGCGGATCATCTCGCACAGTGCGGTCGCCGCGGAATCGGACACCTCGAGCGGCTTGCCCGGTACCGGCTTGGTCGCACCGCCCGGAGTTGTTGCGGGAATGCTTGTCGGCGCTGCGGTCGTCGACCCGCCCGCCTCACTCGATCCGGTTCCGGATTCACCTCCACACGCGGTGAGTAGGACAGCAGCACACACCCCCGCGACCACCAGCGTGCTCCGGGAAATCCAACGGCGTTCCGGCATCAGTACCTCTGCTCGACTCGAGATTGTCGCCACCGAGTCTGCCATTTTTCCGGCGCGCCGGCCGCGCGGCGTTCCCGTCCTCGAGGTGAGCTTGTCGACGAACCAACTCTCGGATGTCGTGGCTCGGAGGATGCCGTCCGGGCAGCGTGAGAGGGACTCGCGCTACCCGGACGGGCATCGGTTATCGCCGAATCAGAAGCTGTGTTCCGGACCCGGGAAGGTGCCGCGGCGGACTTCGTCGGCGTACGTGGCGGCGGCGGTGCGAAGGTCGTCGCCGGTGTTGGCGAAACGCTTGACGAACTTGGCGGTTTTGCCGCTGGTGTAGCCCGCCATGTCCTGCCAGACCAGCACCTGGGCGTCGCAGTCGGCGCCGGCGCCGATACCGACGGTGGGGATGGTCAGTTTGCGGCTGACCTGCCCGGCCAGTTCGGCCGGGACCATCTCCATCACCACGGAGAACGCGCCCGCCTCCTGTACGGCGATGGCGTCGGCGATGAGCTGTTCGGCGCCGTCGCCGCGGCCCTGCACCCGGAAACCACCGAGGGTGTTGACGCTCTGCGGGGTGAAGCCGATATGGCCCATGACGGGAATGCCTGCGGCCGTGATGAGTGCGATCTGCTCGGCGACCCGCTCACCGCCCTCCAGCTTCACCGCATGTGCCTGACCCTCTTTCATGAAACGGGTCGCGGTGGCCAAGGCCTGCTGCGGCGAGGACTCGTACGTGCCGAACGGCAGGTCGGCGACCACGAGTGCGTGTGGTGCGCCCCGCACCACACCGCGCACGAGCGGGATCAGCTCGTCGACGGTGACCGGCACGGTCGTGTCGTAGCCGTACACCACGTTGGCCGCCGAATCGCCGACCAGCAGCACCGGGATGCCCGCTTCCTCGAACAGTCGCGCCGTCGAGTAGTCGTAGGCGGTGAGCATGGACCAGCGTTCGCCCGTCGCCTTCATCTGCTGTAGATGATGGACGCGGGTCTTACGCCTCGGCTTCACCTCGGCGGAGGCAGCGCCGTAAGCGGGAGTTTCCGAATCGGATACGGACATCATCGTCCCTTTCGTCGTCCTCGAGGCCCGTATACGGGTCCCCGGGTCTGGGTGACGCCATCCAGTGTGCCACCGGTCGCACCGCCCATTTAAGGGCTCCGGCCGGTGCGGTTGGTCACATCTGGCGCGGCCGGGGTGCCCGTTGTCGGCCAGCGCGATGCTGTGCGGTTGCGGGCGGCCCGCGCATGGCCGGAACGAACAGGGTGTGGGCACACCCGCGCACTCCGGTCTGATGGCGCCGCGCAGCCTGACCAGGGCCCCGACTAGCATGACGCCGGTGCGGAGTGGGCGTGGTGTGCTGGTGACGGTGCTGGCGGTGACGGCTTTGGCGGCCGGTTGCGCGGAGTCGCGGGAGGAACCCTCCGCAGCCCCGGCGCCCCCGGACGGCCTCGCGCAGTTCTACACCCAGACCCCGCAGTGGGGTAGCTGCGCCGATTTCACCGGGCCGAACGAGTCGCTGCCGCCCGCGGCCGAATGCACCCGCATCACCGTCCCCGTCGACTACGCCGACCCCGAGGGCGCCACCGCCCAGATCGCATTGTCGCGGGTCAAAGCCGAGGGCAAGGACCGCATCGGTTCCCTGCTGCTCAACCCGGGCGGGCCCGGCATGTCCGGGTTGTCCACCGTCACGGTGGGTGGCGGCACCGCGGTGGCCGAACGGTTCGACCGCGTCGGCTTCGATCCACGCGGCGTCGGTGCCTCCACGCCCTCGGTAACCTGCCTGACCCCGCAGGAGGCCGATGCCGAACGCGCCGAGCCACCACTGGTCAACACGCCGGAGGGAATCACCGCCGAGGAAGCCGATAACCGCGAGTACGCCGACGCCTGCGTCGAGCAGACCGGTAAGGAGTTCCTCGCCCACGTCGGTACCCGCGAAGTGGTGCAAGACATGGACGTCATCCGTGCGGTGCTCGGCGATCCCGAGCTCAGCTACCTCGGCTACTCCTACGGAACCCGCCTCGGCACGGCTTACGCCGAGAAGTTCCCCGGCAATGTGCGTGCGCTGGTCCTCGACGGTGCCATCGACCCCACCCAAGACCCGGTGGAGGAGTCGCTGCGCCAGGCCGAGGGCTTCCAGCAGGCTTTCGACGCCTATGCCGCCGACTGCGTGACCCGCGAAGAATGTCCACTGGGTAACGATCTGTCGACCGCGGTGAAGCGCTTTCGTGAGCTGGTCGATCCGCTGTGGGACACACCCGCCGCCACCACCGATGCCCGCGGCCTCAGCTACGGCGACGCCCTCACCGGCGTCCGGCAGACCCTCTACAGCGAGAGCTTCTGGCGCGTGCTGTCGCTCGGACTGGCCGAACTGAGCCAGGGCCGCGGGGACACGCTGCTCCAGCTCGCCGACCTGTACAACGGCCGCAACGAGGACGGCACCTACAACAACCTCAACGACGCCTTCAACGCGATCCGCTGCGTGGACGATCCACGCATCACCGACCCGGCCGTGGCGAGCAGGCAGGACACCGAATACCGCAAGGCCGCCCCGTTCATGGACGACGGCCGCGGTACCGGCGCGGCGCCGCTGGAGTTGTGCGCGAGCTGGCCGGTACCCAACACCAGTCAACCGCACGAGATCTCGGTGACCGGCCTGCCCAAGACAGTCGTGGTGTCAACCACCGGCGATCCGGCCACCCCCTACCAGGCCGGAGTCGACCTCGCCGAACAACTCGGCGCCGCGCTGATCACCTACGAAGGTGACAGCCACACGGTCGTGTTGAACGAAGGCTCGCCGTGCGTGGACAACGCGGTTGTCGCCTATCTGACCGAGTTGATCGAGCCGCAACCCGGGCTCAGGTGCTGACGCGCAGGTCGGCTCACATTGCGGGATACAAACCCCGTGTCGCTATGTAACACAGATTTAACGCCGGGTGCCTACAGTCGCGGTCATGGATCGCCAGAAGGAATTCGTGCTGCGGACGCTCGAAGAGCGGGACATCCGCTTCGTGCGGCTCTGGTTCACCGACGTCTTGGGCTACCTGAAGTCCGTGGCGATCGCCCCCGCCGAACTCGAAGGCGCCTTCGAGGAAGGTATCGGCTTCGACGGGTCGGCCATCGAGGGATTCGCCAGGATCTCCGAAGCCGATATGGTCGCAAGGCCCGATCCCTCGACCTTCCAGGTGCTGCCGTGGTCGACCAGTAAGGGCCATCAGCATTCCGCGCGCATGTTCTGCGACATCACCATGCCCGACGGCTCCCCGTCCTGGGCCGATCCGCGGCATGTGCTGCGGCGTCAGCTGAACAAGGCCGGTGACGTCGGCTTCAGCTGCTACGTGCACCCCGAGATCGAGTTCTTCCTGCTGAAGAACACCCCCGACGGCTCGGACCCGGTGCCCGCCGACAGCGGAGGCTTCTTCGACCAGGCCGTGCACGATTCCGCACCCAACTTCCGTCGCCACGCCATCGACGCGCTGGAGTCGATGGGCATCTCGGTGGAGTTCAGCCATCACGAGGGTGCGCCGGGTCAGCAGGAGATCGACCTGCGCTACGCGGATGCGCTGTCCATGGCCGACAACGTGATGACATTCCGCTACCTGATCAAGGAAGTGGCCATCGACGAAGGCGTGCGCGCCACCTTCATGCCCAAGCCGTTCGCCCAGTACCCGGGCTCGGCCATGCACACGCATATGAGCCTGTTCGAGGGCGAAGCGAACGCGTTCTCCGACCCAGATGACCCGAACAACCTCTCGTCCACCGCGCGGGCGTTCATCGCGGGCATCCTCGAACACGCCCCGGAGATCAGCGCGATCACGAACCAGTGGGTGAACTCCTACAAGCGCCTCATTCACGGCGGCGAGGCGCCCACCGCGGCCTCGTGGGGCCGGTCCAACCGGTCGGCGCTGGTACGTGTGCCGATGTACACGCCGAACAAGTCCTCCTCGCGGCGTGTCGAGATCCGCAGCCCAGACTCGGCCTGCAACCCGTACCTGACCTTCGCGGTGCTGCTGGCCGCGGGTCTGCGCGGTATCGAGAAGGGCTACACGCTCCCGCCGGAGGCCGAGGACGACGTTTGGTCGCTCACCGCCGCCGAACGCCGTGCCATGGGCTTCCGGGAGTTGCCAGGCACCCTGGACGAGGCATTGCAGGCGATGGAGCGGTCGGAACTGGTCGCCGAAACCTTGGGTGAGCACGTGTTCGACTTCTTCCTGCGCAACAAGCGCCGGGAGTGGGCCGACTACCGCAGCCAGGTGACGCCGTTCGAACTGAAGGAGTACCTCGGGTTGTGAGGTCACGGTGGGGTCGCGCCCACCATGACCATGGCCCGAGCATGTAATTTGAAAGCATGGTCCGGCCCCCGACTGCCCGCTCCGCTGTCCCCGGTGTCGGCCGTCTCGGATTGCTCGAGCCGACGGCCGCCGCCTCCCTCACCGAACTCGCATGGGACAACATCGATGGCATCCCGCTGCTGTGGGCGCTCTCGCGTGCACCCGACGCCGATCTGGCCCTGACCACGCTGATCCGGTTGCGTGAGGCGCTCGGATGCGAGTGGGCGCAACTGGATACGGCGTTGCGCACCGATACGGCATTGCGCGGCAGGTTGTTCGCGCTGGTCGGCTCGTCGACCGCGTTCGGCGACCATCTGGTGGCCGATCCTGGCGCGTGGAAGTCGCTGCGCCGCACCGACCTCCCGGACCGTGACGAGCTGGTCGCCGATCTGCTCGACGCCGTCGACGCGGTACCGGAGACGGGTCCGAACGCCGGGCCGATGCTGTATCGGGCGGGGGAGGCGGGGCCGGAAGTCGTTGCGCTGCTGCGGAAACGCTATCGAGATCAGCTGATGCTGCTTGCCGCCCAGGATCTCGCCGCGACGGTGGAGAACGAGCCGGTGCTGCCCTATCAGGTGGTCGGTCGTCACCTCACCGACCTCGCCGACGCGGCCCTGACCGCGGCGCTGTCGGTGGCCGTCGCCCGCGTGTGCCGTGACGAGCCTTGCCCGGTGCGGCTCGCGGTCATCGCCATGGGCAAATGCGGTGCGCGTGAACTCAACTACGTCAGCGATGTCGATATCGTGTTCGCCGCCGAACCCGCCGACTCCACCGCGGCCCGGCTCGCCGCCGAGATGATGAGCATCGGCAGCGCGGCGTTCTTCGAGGTCGATGCCGCGCTGCGTCCCGAGGGCAAGGCGGGTGCACTGGTTCGCACTCTCGAGTCCCATATCGCCTACTACAAGCGTTGGGCTCGCACATGGGAGTTCCAGGCGCTGCTCAAAGCTCGCCCGATGACCGGCGATATGCCTCTCGGCGACGAGTACCGCGCCGCGCTCATGCCGATGGTGTGGTCTGCCTCCGAACGTCCCGACTTCGTTCCCGATGTGCAGGCCATGCGCCGCCGCGTCGAGGATCTGGTGCCCGCCGACCTGCGCGAACGCGAACTGAAGCTGGGGCACGGTAGTCTGCGTGACGTCGAATTCGCGGTCCAGCTGCTGCAATTGGTGCACGGCAGGGTGGACGAGGCCCTGCACGTGCAGGGCACGGTGGAGGCATTGACGGCGTTGGCGGCCGAAGGCTACGTCGGCCGTGACGACGCCGCCAACCTCACCGCCTCCTACGAATTCCTGCGCCTGCTCGAACACCGGCTGCAATTGCAGCGGCTCAAACGCACCCACACCCTGCCGGCCGACGACGACGCCGACGGCTTGCGCTGGCTGGCCAGGGCCGCCCATATGCGCCCCGACGGCCGCCAGGACGCGGTGGGTGTGCTGCGCACCGAGATTCGCCGCAATACCGTCCGGGTGCGGCGCCTGCACGCCAAACTGTTCTACCGGCCGCTGCTGGAATCGGTTGCCCGCCTGGATTCGGACGCGCTGCGGCTGAGCCCCGATGCGGCCGTCCGTCAGCTCGCCGCACTCGGCTACGCCGCCCCCGAACACGCACTCGGTCACCTCCGTGCCCTGACCGGCGGGGTATCGCGCAAGGGCCGCATCCAGGCGCTGCTGCTGCCGACACTGCTGGAATGGCTGGGTGACACACCCAACCCGGATGCGGGGCTGCTCGCGTACCGGCGCGTTTCGGAGGGGTTGGTCGACCAGACCTGGTTCCTGCGTGAATTGCGTGATGAGGGTGCGGTCGCGCAGCGGTTGATGATCGTGCTCGGCTCCTCGGCGTACCTGCCGGACCTGCTGATCAACGCGCCGGAAACCATCCGCATGTACGCCGACGGACCCAGCGGGCCACTGTTGCTCGGACCGCAGCCCGAGGATGTCGCCCGCGGCATTCTCACCGCCGCCGCCCGCTACGACGATCCGAAACGCGCGGTCGCGGCGGCACGATCCCTGCGACGGCACGAACTGGCGCGCGTCGCCTCCGCCGACCTGCTCGGCCTGCTCGATGTGCCGCAGGTGTGCAGGGCCTTGTCCTCGGTGTGGGTCGCGGTGCTTGAAGCGTCGCTGCGCGCGGTGATTCGTGCCAGCGAGGCCGAACGCGGCGCGCCGGCGCCCGCCGATTTCGCCGTCATCGGCATGGGCAGGCTCGGCGGCATGGAACTGGGCTACGGTTCCGACGCCGACGTGCTGTTCGTCTGCGATCCGCGCCAAGGCGAAGACGAGACCAAGGCGGTCAAATGGGCCATCGGTATCGCCGAGCGGGTCCAGCGGCTACTCGGCGCACCGAGCACCGATCCGCCGCTTCAGGTCGACGCCGCCCTTCGCCCGGAAGGCCGCAACGGCGCGCTCGTTCGCACACTCGCCTCGTACGCCGCCTACTACGAGCAGTGGGCGCAGCCGTGGGAAGAGCAAGCGCTGCTGCGCGCCCATCAGGTGGCGGGCGATCAGGAGCTCGGTGTGCGGTTCCTGCACGTCATCGATAGGGTTCGCTATCCGGCGGGCGGGGTGTCGTCCGAATCGGTGCGCGAAATCCGCAGGATCAAAGCCCGCGTCGACTCCGAACGGCTACCACGCGGCGCCGACCCCGCCACCCACACCAAACTCGGCCGCGGCGGACTCGCCGATATCGAATGGACCGTGCAGCTCATGCAGCTACGCCACGCCCATGAGGTGCCCGAGCTGCACAACACCTCGACCCTGCAATCGCTGGACGTCATCGAGCAGAAAGCCCTGCTCGACTCCGAGGATGTCGACCTGCTGCGGCAGGCTTGGCTGATCGCGACGAAGGCGCGCAACGCCCTGGTCCAGGTGCGCGGCAAACCGAGCGATCAGCTGCCGGCGCCCGGGCCGCAACTGTCGGCCGTCGCGTACGCGGCCGGCTGGCGCAACGGTGACGGCGGGGAATTCCTCGACCACTACATGCGGATCACCCGGCGCGCGAAAGGTGTCGTGGAGCGGGTTTTCGGGGCCTGAACGAGCCTCGTGATCGGGGTTCGCCAGCGCGACGTCGAGCCGTACTACTACCGCGCGCTCGGCCCGGTGAGTTCCCGAAATCTGCTGACGAAATCGCCGAGCGCATGCCGGTCCTCGATATCGGGCGGGTGGTGCCCGCTGTCGGCGGTGACGGTGACCGTGGTGCCCGCGGTGATACCGAGGTCTTCCCAGCACAACGGCAGCAGCGGCGCGTGCACGGAATGGGCGTTGGCGGTGATGACGAGGGTGGAGGAGTAGCGGCCCGCCACGTCGTGCAGTGCTTCGGCGGTTTCGAGCGACAGTGCGCCCGGGGAATCGAATTCTTCGAAGTACACCGGCAATCGCCTCCTGTGGGGCCTCAGTCCAGGTCGTGTCTGCCAATATTGCCGGAACAACGCCACTCACATGGCCAGGCCCGTCCCGATTCTCACAGAATCCACACAAGTGATCCACGAATCGGTCACCGCCACCTTCTAAGGTCCCACACATGCGAATGTGGGTGAACCGGGCATTGCTCGGCACGGGGTGGGTTGCTCTCCTGGTGGGAGTCACGGGGCTCGCGCTGTATTTCAGCGGGTCGCAGCGGCGGACGATGGTGCTGTTGGCTTCCGGCGCGTCGCTGCTGATGGTCGGGACGATCGTGGCGCTGGTGCTGTTCGCCTTTGCCCGCGGCCGGCGCAGCATGATCGCCGCCGGGATCGCGGTAGCGGCCGCGCTGTGGACCCAGGTGCCGATCTTCGTCCCCGACGGCCACGCCGCCAGCGGGCCGGAACTGACCGTGATGCAATCGAATCTGCTGTTCGGCGGTGCGGATACCGGCGCGGTGGTCGACGCCGTGGCCGCCCAGAGCGTCGATGTGCTCACCCTGAACGAACTCACCTCAGCCGCCGTCGCCGGACTCACCGCCGCCGGAATCGACACCCTGCTCCCGTACCACTACCTCGAAGATTCCGAGGCCGGCGGCGTGGGCACCGGCATCTATAGTCGATACCCGTTGCGCGACAGCAAGAACTACGACGGATTCCTCCTCAACAACATCTCCGCCGTCATGAACCACCCCGACCGCGGCCCCATCGCCGTCTACGCTTTCCACCCGGTACCCCCACCCCTGGATTTCACCAGGTGGCAGCGCGAACTCCGCGCCATCCGCGACATCCTCGAACTGGAACAACGCCCGGCCATCGTCGGCGCCGACTTCAACGCCACCCGCGACCACACCGCCTTCCGCGACCTGCTCCGCGGACGCTTCGAAGCCGCCGCGGACCAAGCTGGGGCCGGCCCGCTACGCACCTACCCACAGGACCGGAAGTGGGGGCCCGTCATCGGGATCGATCACGTTCTGCTGGCCGATGCGACTGCGGACAAGGTTTGGACCATGGTCGTACCCGGCACGGACCACCGGGCGCTGCTGGCTCGAACCCGGTTGCATTGATCCGGGCTGATCCGCACCGGATCACCGCTACCACAATATTTTGAAGCCTGACGGGTTGGAGCGTTCGGTGCGCTTCGTCGTCAACTCCGAGGCGAGAGGGTAGAGCGGCAGCGGGTCCCACCAGCACCGCTCGCTCGAGTGCGTCGCGTACGCCCTCTGCGGTCGGACAACCTCACTTGCACCAACGGAACCGGCCCGGATCAACATGTCCCGCACGGTGTTTCCGTACAGTACATATGCGCCGAATTCGACCACGCAGGCCATCTCAGATACCCAGTTCCTGCCCAAGATCGGCGAGCTCATCGGCGGCCGCGCGACCGGATTCCACGAGAGTGCGTTGATAGGTGCGAAGGTCGTCGAATTGGGCACATCGGTGGGTTCGCAAGGCGTCGAGCCGGGACAACGTCGGCAGGTCTGGTGCGGGTGGGCTGGTATGGGTACGTTTAGGCAACGGAATTCCGGATCGACCTGGCCGGCGTCGTGGAATCTTGTCGGACATACAGACATTCGTGTTGTGCGGTTCAGTAGCCCATGCGCGGCCGGTCGGCTGGCACCAGTCGGTGGACGGCGACGAGGTGAGCTTTGGCTTGGTGCTTGATCGGGCAGATCGATATGGGGCAGTCGATATGGCATTGCATCACGTTGTGGGCGAGTTCGATCGTCATGATCTGGGCGCATTGGTGATCGGTGATGGGCAATCCGAACATTGTTGGTACCTCGAATCTTCCGGTATCGAGCGGCGTAAGGGTCCGGATGGGATTGGTGGCGGCGGAACATGCGCGGCCGCTATGAGGATGCGTTCAGTTGACTGGACCGGGTGGCCGCTTCTGGCCATGCCTTGCGCATTGCTGTTGCTGCGCGGTGTATGAGTTCCTGGGAAATGGGTTCGAGCGGAGTTCGTGGCGGGGGATAGCGGCGCTGGGGCTCGGCTCGACGTTGGGGCAAGTCCGGCATGTTCTCTCCAATTGTTCTGCGGGGCGGTATGCGTCGAACGCATAGGTATCTGGGGGTATCGGGCCTACGGTCTTGATCGCGTTGCTCATGGTGGGCGCGCACGGATGAGATTGGGGTTGGTGATGAGCGCGGAAAGGCACAGGGTGATCGGGGATGTCCACCTGCTACTCACCGATAGCGACGGGCGTGTGCTGTTGGGCCGACGGGCGAACACCGGCTACGAGGACGGCGTCTATCACCTTCCGTCGGGGCACCTCGAATCAGGCGAATCGGTGGTCGATGCGTTGACGCGGGAGGCGAAAGAGGAGATCGGGGTGACTATCGAAGCTTCCGATATCGACTTCGCGCACGTCATGCACAATTCGTCTTCGGGCGGTCGGGTGGCGTTCTTCTTCAGGGTTGTCCGGTGGCAGGGTGAGCCGTTGAACATGGAGCCCGACAAGTGTGATGACCTCGACTGGTTTGCGCTTGATGCGCTCCCGGACCGGATGATCCCTTACTGCCGTGAGGCTCTGGGGCACATCACAGTTGGGTGTAAATTCTCCCTGTTCGGCTGGTAGTGGCGTGGCCGCGGGGCGATACCGCCTCTCTCGGTAGCACCCCGCGGCCGGTTCCTCGCTCAGATGACGTTCCAGTCGGTGAGCGAGGTGACCAGCGCGTCGAACCTTTCCCGCGTCATGCGCTTGCGGTAGGCGTCGTCGGGGGTTTCTTTCGCGGCGCCGTATTGCCACCATGCCTGTCCGGTCGCGCTGTCCATCACTAGGAATCGGTCCGCCATCGCTGGGCCGCGTAGGACGATCGACACCGTGCCAGGTTCGGCGACGACCGCGTGTATTGCGCTGTGATGCAGGGTATAGCTGGTGCCCACCTGTTCTTGGCGTACATGCATCGCGTGCAGGGTCGTCGGGTCCAGGTCGGTGTGGAGGTCCACGGGACTGTAGATCCGGTGGCGGTACTCGCCGCGCAAAATCCGGCTGGAATAGGTCCAGCGATGGTTGTGTGGTCGATCGTGATACCCGGGACCGAAGATATGGAGCCGGACGCGGATCGCTGTCTCCTGGTCGTCGAAAAGGACGAGCTTGTCGAGAATGTCGTAGTGCTCGCAGAGCGACATCAGCCGTGGGTCTTCACGAACGGCCGCAATCCCACGCCGCAACAGGTACCTGCTGCTGGCTATCTGGTCGAATGCCTTCCGGGTCGCTGAGTCGACGGCCTCTGTCTCGTTCCAGTCCACGCTGCGCAGCGGGTCGATCAGGGTCTCGATGGTGAGCATTGAGTCTCCTATTCGGGTTTGGCGCTCGACTTCCACAGTCGGCAGACGGGAACGATGTCGGGGTACTCCGCGCAGGAGCTGGCGCCCATGACGATCTCTTCGGCGGGGCAGCCGCCGAAGCAGGCGGAGGTGCCGCATCCGTGGCAGTCGTTGTCGATCAGCGGAAGGGTGAACAGGTCGAATTCGTTCGCTGCGGTTTCCCGGTTGAGTACGACCTGGTTGCCCTGCATACGTGCGAGGTACATGTCGGTGTCGAACAGGTACGAGCACACGTAGGCCCGGCCGTCCGGGAAGATGCTGATCCGATCCAACGTCCGGCCGATGCATCCCTGATAGCCCTCCGCTGTGTAGCGGTTCATTTGGTCGCGGCGTGCGTACGTGGGCTGGAACCAGACCCTGGTCCTGTGCTCGGGCGCGACCTGCTCGAGGCGGTTGCAGAAGACGACCCACTCGTGCGGTGTCATTGCCATGCCTTGGTTGCCGTGGCCGGTTCCGATCGTGCTGAACACGTGGAACTTCACCAGTGATGCACCGATCTCATCGGCGATCGTGAGGAGGTTCAGCACGTCGACCTCGTTGGCCTTGTTGACCGTGCAAATGATGCGGGTGTCGAAGCCGCGGGCACACAGTTCGGCGCTGGTCTCCATCGCGATATCGAAGGTGTCCGCCCCGCGGACGGTGTCGTGGGTTGCCGCGCTTCCACCGTCAAGACTAACCTGCACGTAGGCGAAGTCGGACGGCTCGAGTTGCGCGAGCTTGCGTCGGGCGGGTTTCTGGGCGTTCGTGGTGGTGATGACGTGGCTGTAACCGATCTTGCTCGCCGCCCTGATGGAATGGACGTAGAACGGGTGCAGCGTGGGCTCGCCGCCGAGGATGGTCAGCTTGTCGCCACCCATCTTCCGCCACACTGTGAGGGTGTCGATGATCTGCCTGGGTGTCATCTTCAGTGCCCGTTCCAGCCGCTCGCCCATGTAGCAGTGTTCGCACCGAAGCTGGCACGCTTCGGTGATGTAGAGGTAGACATTGCGGAAGCGGCCGTAGGGAACACGATCGATGTGATTGGGTTCGGGCACCGCGAAGCCGCGCGGCATGCGGGCATGTCCGTACTTGTCGGGCTGGATTGTCGGCTCGGGAAGCGGAACGGTGGTCATGCGGTGTGGCTCCTGCTGGTCAGCATCGGCTCGAGCAGTTGCGCCATGGCGGATGGCGCTGCGTCGGCCTCGAGAGTGGTTACGGGATATCCGGCGCGAGCGAACGTTTCGCGTATCGCCTCGGTTGCGCACTCGTGCCGGCGGGTCCGCACGGCGAACAGAGAAGGTGCGTCTCCCCGCCTCGGGTGAAGGAGGCTGCCGCACCGTCCGCATCTCCACGGGTTCGACACTGCGGCAACGGCGGGAATCCGCGGATCGGCGATCGGGTCCTTCTCGCAGCGGTGGCAGACGCGACGCCCTCGGGCTCGGCTTTTCCGGATTCGTTCATCGAGAACCAACTCGACCGGCTCTAGCGCACACTGTGGCGCAACTTCGGCGAGAGTGTCGATCAGCATCTCTGCCTGCTGGCTGGTGCCGGGGAAGTTGTCCAGCAAGACCGTGTGAATGCGGCGATGCCTGGCCGCCGATTTGATGTATGCGCGTAGTGCGCGCTCGACAACGCTGTCATCGAGCCAGCCGAGTCGGTCGGACGCCGACGCCGTGGCCGCAAGGATGTCGACCGGCACGTGCTCGCGCAGTCGGAAAACCTGCCGCCGCCGATGCGCTCCGAGCGCGAGTGTGAGCGTGGTCTTGCCGACCGCTGGTGGCCCGAGGATGGGCACCACGATTGATAACGACATACCGCCCCTTCCAGATGTGCTTCCCGGACGTGACGACCATCGCTTCTCGACGGCGTAGACGGCTACGCGCGAAATACATAGCGGCCATACGTCAGACGCATATTCGCTGCGCCGCAGGGTGATAGCGTCATCTGATCCAATTGGACTGCGACATCGTGGGAGCGGGGAGGATGACGCGCACGACCGAGGAGCGCCGTTGCGCTCGTTGCGGCGGCCACCTCAGCCGCTACAACCCTGGTGCGTGGTGCGGCGTGTGCACAACGACGTCCGTCGACGAACCAGTCGAGATGCCGGCCAACTTCTGGCGGAGTGAGCACATGCTCGCCGCGCTGTCGAGCTGGCACATGGGGCGGGTCATCTACGCGTACCGCACCCACCCCGTTCATGGTCGACCGATACCGCAAGAGCGAGTGGCGAATTGGCTCGACCTCACCCAAGCGCAGTTGAGTCGAATCGAGAAAGGCCCAGCTCCTGAGCATTTGACCAAGTTGATCAAGTGGGCGACGACCCTGCACATTCCCGGCGAACTGCTGTGGTTCAAGCTACCGGTCGGGTCTACGCTCGACGAAGTGAACCGCAACGAATTTCTGCGAGCCGCGGCGGCCGCCGCGGCGACAGCAGTCGCCGCGCCTCACGGTCTCCTCCAACTGCTGAACGACACTCGATTGACCGACATTCCGACGCGAGTTGGTGCAGTCGAAATCGAGCAGCTACGAGCCGCCTCGAACCTCTTCGCAAGCTGGGACGCGCTGTACGGCGGCGGACTGGTTCGCGACGTAGTCGCCGCCCAGTTGCGGGTCGCCGTCTCCTACCTGCGAGCTGGATGCGCACCGAAACACCGCAACGACCTGTACCTCGCCGTGGGATCACTCAGCCACACCGCAGGCTTCATGGCGTTCGACGCCTGCGCCCACAGCGACGCCACAGAGATGTTCAATTTGGCCTTGACATGCGCCGAGGAGGCCGACGCCTGGCACCTGCGGGCGAAGGTTCTGTCCTCGCTGGCGCGGCAGGCGATCTGGACCGGCAAACCCAAGGATGGGCTGCGTCTCGCCGACAAGGCGTTCCTGCACTCGGACCGGCTCACCGCCACCGAACGCGCGATGCTGCACACCGCACAAGCCCGCGCCCACGGCAAGATCGGCGACGTGGCGGCAGTTGTCGCCGCCGTCGGGCGCGCCGATGAGCAATTCGCTCATTCCGTGCCTGCCGAGGATCCCACATGGATGGCCTACTACGACGCTGCCCAGCACGCCGGCGACACGGGACACGCTCTGTTCGACATCGCGATACACGGAAAATTCGGCGGCGAGGCGCGCAAACGACTAGAAGCTGCCGCCGCCGGCCACACCCCTGACGCCGAACGCTCCCGCACCATCTCGATGATCAAACTCGCCTCCCTCACGATGACAACCGGTGATCCCAACGAAGCAGCCGCAATCGGCACTGTCGCCGTCGCGCGCGCAACCGGCCTCAAATCAATGCGCGCTGCTGAGGACGTCCACGAACTCAGCTCCTTCGCACGGCGTGCAGGCGTCGATCTCGCCCCGGCAGTAGGCGAGTGAGCAGCGAGACCCTTGACCTCATCGCCCGCGCCGCGTGCGCGGCCGTAGGTCTGGGAGCAAGGGGTATGACGGCGATCAAGGTGGCGGAGAACGCCATCTACCGACTCCCGCAGCCAGGGGTCGTCGTGCGAATCGCGAAGGCGGGGCAGCGCGCCGCCGCTGAGCGCGAGCTCACGATCGCTGACTGGCTGCGCGCCTCCCGCGTGCCTGCCGTCGAACCAGCTGACCTGCCAACAACCTTCGTCATGGTCGGTGATCGGCCGGTGACCTTCTGGAAGGAGCTACCCGCACACCGTAGCGGTACCGCCACAGAAATCGCGGTCGCCCTTCAGAGACTACACGCGCTCGAACCACCACCCTTCCTCGCCGAAGTGGACCCATTCGTCAGACTCGAGCAACGGATCGACGCCGCAGCCACGCTGTCTGCCGATGACCGCCGATGGCTACAGCAGCACCTCGCCGCCTTGCAAACTCAGTGGGCGCACCTGCCAGGAGGGTTGCCCTGGTCACCGATCCACGGTGACGCATGGGAAGGCAATGTTGTGACGACCAACGATGGCACGACGCTGTTCCTCGACCTGGAACGCACATCCATCGGCCCACCAGAGTGGGATCTGACCTCCACAGCAATTAAGCACAGCTCGTTCGGCTGGATCACCGGCGAACGATACGCAGAATTCGTGCACGCGTACGGTTTCGACGTCGCCACATGGACGGGGTTTCCATTGCTCCGAGATATCCGTGAGATGCGGATGACGTGCATGGCCGCACAGGCCGCATCGCAACACCCCGGCCGCGCGAAACAGGCACAACTACGCGTCGATTCCTTACGTGGACGCAGTGGTCCACGCCCGTGGGCCGGTTGGGAAGCCATCCCGTGACGGCACAACGCCACACCAGTCCAGAAGGCCCGAGGTGTACAGCCGCGTGCCGGGCGGCCGGGAATGCAAAGGCTGCGGTGTGAGCCCCACCGCGCCGACCCGCCCACCACCGGCCACGAATTTCTTCCGCTGCGATGCGTTTCCACGGCTCGGAGCGATTACCATGTGATCGCTCGGGCGGTAGGCGCATGCGGCGCAGGTCCGGGCCCGGACAGGTTTTCCGGTCCGGTCGACCTTGGGGAGGCATTCAAGTGATAAGGAACAAGCGGCTGCGCTTTGCCGCCGCCATCGTGGCGTCTGCCGCGCTGGTGCTCACCGGCTGTTCGGAATCGGCCGAAGCGGCGCAGTCGGGTCCGGGGCAGGAGAATCCGTGGCAGATCGCGGGTGCGACATCGAGCACCGGGCCGAGCGGACCACGTGATGACGCTCCGGACGCGCCGATCCAGGCCGAGAACGGTGACGGCGGGCCGATGGACCAGCTCGCCCTCAACGCGGTCTATGACGTCCAGGAATTCTGGAAGACCGAGTACAGCAAGACCTTTCCCGGCACTTTCACACCGGTCGACGAGCTGATCTCCTGGGATGCGCTGGCGCCGAAGTCGGAGGCGGTCGATTTCTGCACGGTCGACACCTATCAGATGGTCAACGCCGCCTACTGCAGCACCGACCATTCGATCGGCTGGGACCGCGGTGTGCTGCTGCCCGAACTTGTCAAGGAGTTCGGCGACATGTCTGTGGTGATGGTGCTCGCCCACGAGTACGGCCACGCCCTCCAGGGCCAGGCCAAGATCTCCGACCGCCGCACCCCCGGCCTGGTCCGGGAACAGCAGGCCGACTGCCTCGCCGGTGTGTATCTGCGCTACGTCGCCGAGGGCAGTTCCAAGTACTTCACGATGAACACCACCGACGGTCTCAACGGCGTGCTCGGTGCGACCGTCGCGGTGCGCGACCGTGATCCGGACGACCCGGACAACGTGCACGGTTCGGCGTTCGAGCGGGTGACCGCGGTGCAGATGGGCTACACCACCGGTGCGGAAGCCTGCAAGGCCATCAATGAGGACGAGATCGAACAGCGCCGTGCGGGTCTGCCGATCACCTTCGAGGACGACAACGGTGATCGTCAGCTGCCTGTCGATCAGGAATCGCTGGTCAGTGTCGCCAATGCCGCCGCGAAGGTGCTGCCCGCCGAGTCGGCCCCGCAGTACGACTATTCGGGTGTGGCGTCGAGCTGCTCCGGCGTGACCGTCACCGAGCCGGTGTCCTACTGCCCGGACAGCAATGCCATCGGCGCCGACATTTCGGGACTCGCCGAACGCGCTGGGCCGCTGGAGGATGAGGACAAGCCGTTGTCGGCGATCGTCAGCGGTGACTACAACGCCTACGTCGTCTTCATCTCCCGCTACACCCTCGCCGTCCAGAAGGCGCGGGGGCTGTCGCTGGAGGGCGCCGAGACCGCCGGTCTGCGGACCTCCTGCCTGTCCGGTGCGGTGACCACCGAACTGAGCAAGCCGGGCAACGAGGTCCAGCTGTCGGCCGGTGACCTGGACGAGGCCATCTCCGGCCTGCTGTCGGACGGCCTGGCCGCCAGCGACGTCAACGGCAAGACCGTGGAGAGCGGCTACCTGCGGCTCGAGGCCTTCCGTCTCGGCGTGTTGCAGGGTGAGGCTGCCTGCGCGAACAAGTACAACTGACGCAGTCCGAATAACAGAGGCGCCGAGGTCGATTGATCGACCTCGGCGCCTTCGCGCTATTGCCTACGCCTTGCTCAGGTGTGCTTCCAGCCAGTCCACCACATCGGTGAGCACTCGATCCTGCTCGGGCTCGTTGAAGATCTCGTGGTACAGCCCGTCATAGCGCCGCACGGTGAGATCCGAAGTGCCCGCCCCCTTCTCGATCAAGTCGGTGCTCGACGGTGCGGCGATGGTGTCGGCGGTGCCGTGCATGGCCAGCGTCGGCACCGTCAGCTTGTGCAGGCGACCCTTGACCGCGACCGACGCGTTCAGGATCTCGGTGGCGGTGCGGGCCGGGAGCTTGCCGCGGAACACGAGCGGATCGCTGTCGTAGGCGGCGACGACCTCGGGGTCCCGGCTGATATCGGAGGAATCCAGCATCAGTACACCGAGATTCGGCGTCAATCGGGTGAGCACCGGCGCCAGCAGCCGCTGGATCGGATTGCCCGCCGGAATATCCAGCGGCGGCGCCGACACCACGACCCCGTCCACCTCGATCGGCGCCCGTGTGGCCAGGAACAGCACGATCAAGCTGCCCATCGAATGCCCGAGCACAAACGCGGGCACGTCTGGGAAGTCCCGCCGCGCCAATGCGAGCAATGTCGCGACATTATCGGCCGCCGCATCCATCGACCCGATATTCGCGCGACTACCACCGGACGTCCCATGCCCCGGATGATCCAGCGCGTACACCGCGAACCCGGCACCCGCCAGCCGCCGCCCGACATGCTCATAGCGCCCGGCATGCTCGGCAACACCGTGTACCAGCACGATCACACCACGCACATCGCTGTCGGGAAGCCACGTGCGCCAGTCGATGCGGGCGCCGTGCCCGATGAAGGAACCGGTGTTGGGATGAGCAGCGTCACCGGTAGACGATGCCGCGTCTGCCTCGGCGCCGGGCTGGTCCTCGGCCGCGTCACCGTCGGCAGCCGCCGCCTGTGAGTCATCGTCCGAGCGCTGCGCAGCGGCGGAGCCGGTTCCGCTCGTAGCGTCTGGACCGAATTCGTCTGCGGTGATGGCCGATTCTGCGCTGGTCGAATCCGTCTGCGGTGCCGTAGCTGCGGTTGCGGAGCCGGTGGTTTCCGGTTCGGTGGTGGAACTGTGCGCCGCAGTGCTGCCCGAGCTCGTTGATCCGGCGGTGGAGTCCGTACCGCTCGCTGCCTCGGCAACGGTGTCCGACTCGGAATCGGCCCCAGCGGTGGCCGTGGCTTCGGTCGGCGCCTTCGCAGTTGATTTCTTTGCGGCGGTTGTTTTGGCCGCTACCTTTGCCGCCGGCTTCTTCTTAGCCGGAGCGCTATTGGTGGCGCGAGTGGCCTTGGCCGCCTTCTTGGGAGCGGCGTCCGCAGGGCTGTCGGTGGCGCTGTCGGCTACCACGTCGACGGCTGGATCCGTCGATGTCCCGTCATCGCTTGCTGCGGTGGTTGCGGCTTTGGCCGCCGCCGGCTTCTGTGCGGCAGCGGTGGAGGCGGTGCTTTTCGCGGGGCGTTCTGCTCGCTTCGCTGGCTTCTTGGCAGGGGCGCCTACGTCATCGCCTGTGGCCGGGTTGGCGGCCTTCTCGTCGGCGGTCGTGTCCGCAGCGGAGTTGTCCACCGTCGCGTCAGAGCCCGGTGCGACGGTGCGTTTCGCCGGTGCTTTCGCCGTCGATTTCTTTGCGGCGGCCGATTTCTTGGCGGCGGCGGACGTCGACCGTGCGCCGTTGCCGGTACTCGGTGCTTTCGCGGCCGCCGTCTTCTTGGCAGCGGTCCTGGTGGACGACTTCGACTTCGTGGCGGAAGCGCCGTCGACCGAGTTTGCTGCCGCACTCGGTGCGGCGGTGGGCTCGGTGTTGGTCTCGGGGGTCGCTGCGGGCGCACTGCCCGAGGCGGACGGCGCGTCGGAATCTGTTGTGCTGGAGGCGGAGTGCTTGTCCGGCTCGGCGGCTTCGGTCATTGTGCGATTCCTCGGGTGGGGCTTGGCTGCGGGTGAACGAGCTGGTCGATCAGTCGCCGGTTGAATTCGATGAGGCGAGCGTAGTTGACGCGGGAAATCCGTTCATCGGTTCCGTGGATGCGCTCGAGGTCGGTCTGGTCGAAGACGACCGGGGCGAAGTTGCATCGCGTACCCGCCAGATCGTCGTAGTGGCGGGAGTCGGTGGCGCCGGGGACGATGCCGGTCGTCACGACGATGCCGGGAACCACATCGGTGGCCAGGCGGGCGATCCGGTCGAAGGCCGGGCCGGGCGCGGCCACCTGTGACGGTTCCGATGACATGCCCACCAGCTCGATCTGCACGCCGTCGTCGCGCACGGCGCGACGGCAGTGTTCCAGCACGACCTCCACGGAATCACCGGGCAAGATCCGGAAGTTGACCAGGGCCTCGGCGTGCTGCGGCAGCACATTCGCCTTCACCCCGCCGCGGATGACGGTCGGTGCGGTCGTGGTCCGCACCATCGCCTCGGTCTGCGGCCTTGCCGCCAGCACCCGCGTGATCACCGGCCCCGCGACCCCGGTCAGCCCGAGCAGTGTGCGCCTGGTCGCGGGCATGGCCTGACGCAGCCGGCCGAGCATATCGACGATCACCGGCGTCAACCGCAGCGGCATCGGCCGATCCTGGAGCCGCCCGACCGCCCGCGCGATCCGGCCGACCGCCGTCTGCCGACCGGGCATCGACGAATGCCCGCCGACATCCGACACCGACAACCGAACGGTCGCATACCCCTTCTCGCCCAGCATGATCGAGGCCACCGGCCGGTCGACACCATCGGCGACACCCTCGGTGATCACGCCGCCCTCGTCGAGCAACAGTTCGGCGCGCACACCACGGTCGCGCAGCATCTGCGCCATGCGCACCGCGCCATCGTCGCCGAAGACCTCTTCATCGTGCCCGAATGCCAGATACACCGTCTGCGCAGGCCGCACGCCCGCGTTCAGCGCGGCTTCGACCGCCTCCAGGATGGCCATCACCCGGCTCTTGTCGTCGATCGCCCCGCGCCCCCAGATGAACTCCTCGTCGACCACCCCCGCGAACGGCGGATGCGTCCAATGCGGCTGATCATCGGCCGGAACCACATCCTGATGCGCCAACAGAATCGCCGCCGTCCGCGACGGATCGGCACCGCGCCAGGTGTAGAGCCTGCTGTGCCCGAAGATCTCGAGCTCGAGCTCGGCGTGCACACGGGGGAACGACCGCTCGAGGTGTACGGCCAGCAGTGTGAACGCCGCGTCGTCGGTGTCGGCGGGGTCCTCCCGTGACACGGTGGCACACCGCAATGCCGCCGCGAGGCGCTCCGCGGTCGCGTCGTCGACCCCACCGAGTCGATCGCCCGCCGGCTCTACGTGCCCCGCGGGCTTCGCAGCCGCAGCACTGTCAGCTGCCGTGTCGTCCGGCGCTTCACCGGATTCGCGCTGTTCAGCGGCATGCGGCGGGTCGATGGGCGAACCGATCGGGGGACCGGCGTCGGGTCCGTTGCGGGCACCTTCGGTCATCGGGTGGTGGCAGTGGGCAGGTTCATGGGCACCACTGCATTGTTCACCACCCCGGCGTCGAGGGTGCGGGTCTTCTTGCGGTGCCACTTCGGGATGGCCTCGCCGATGCCTCCGGGGAGGTCGGCGGTGCGGGGTTCGGTGAGGATCGGGACCTCGAGGCGGGCGGCGGTGACGGTGACGTCCGCGAACGCGGGGGAATGCGACCACACATCGTCCACGACGTCGGTGATACGTACGCCGAGCCGGTGACCGGCCGTGATCGGCCAGTCCTGGGCCAGCATCCGGATCTGCGCGGTCTCGCTCACCGGCGCGATACCGCGCGTGATGACGACGGCGCGGTTGTCCGGACCGATGTCGAACAGCTCCACGGCCACTGTCGCCGTCGGCGGACCGGTCAGCGACAGCGTCGCCGACGGAATTCCCGACAGATGCACCTCGCGCGCGAACGGTTCGGTCACCGACCAGATTTCCCGATCCGGCCCTGGCAACAGCCCACGATCGGTGTAGCGACCGGTGCGCAGCTCGACCGGCACCCGCACGGTGTCGGCGGCAGGCCATTGCGTTTCACCGCGCCACCGCCCGTCGAACTGTCCGACGGTGATCCGCGGTCCCGGTATCCGCACATCGCGCCCGGCCACATGCTTATCGAAGAATGCCAGCAGTTCGCTGTCGAAATGCGGGGTCGCGCACTTCTCGTGGCAGGTCTGGTGACCCCACTGCCCGAACCAGGCCTTGTGGTCACCCGGGCCGAGGTTGTTCCAGAGTTCGAGCGAGCGGTAGGCGCGAGTGTTGTAGTCGAGGAAGCCCTGTCCGAGGAACAGCGGCGTTGTGTTGCCCGCCAGCTTCGCGACCAGGTCGCGGTCACGCCAGAACGCGGTGTCGCCGTTGTGGTCGGTGATCTGTTCGAGGTAGCGGGCATAACACTGCATAGGCAGTTGCAGGGCGTTGGCCTGGTACTCGGGGGAGTCGGCCGGGTGCGGAGGGGTGGATGCGATCAACACATGTTCGAAACCCGCGAGGTCGGACGGGCGCACACCGTCCTCGGTGACCGGCTTACCGGAGAACTTCCACGACACCCCCTGCATGTAGAGGTAGGTGTACGGGTCGACCACCGGCTCGAACGCGGCCACCGCGGCCAGCCCTTTCGGCTTGGTCGCCAGCCCCATCAGCCCGGTCCATGCCTCGTACGAAGTCCCCCACATGCCGACTTTGCCGGTCGACCACGGTTGGCTCGCCGCCCATTCCACCGCGGCCGACACATCCGCGCGCTCACCCGGCCCGCCGAAATCCGGGCAGCCCGACGAGCCGCCGAATCCCCGCAGATCCACGATCACGTAGGTGTATCCGGCGTTCAGGAACAGCTCCACCGTCAGGTTCTCCACCGACGGCCCGCCCTCGATGCGCGGTTCGCTCAGATATGCCGAATGCGCGCGATATGGGCTGACCGTGAGGATCACCGGAGTGCGGACGTCGTCGGCCAGACCTGCCGGGCGCAAGATGTCGGCATGCAGCCGGGTGCCGTCGGGTGCGTCGATGTATGCCTCACGCCATTGGTGCGGCACCTGCGGCCCGGCGTTCGCGGTGAGCGGGACACCGGCGGTCACCACGACCAGCACGCCGACCACGAGCAAGAGTGCACGCATCACAACAGGTCGACCACGCACCGCTCGATTACCTCCGCATCCGTTCCAGCGCACGCGCGGGCCGGCGACGGACTACGTCGGCAGCGCACCTAAGAATTATCGGGTTGCCGGACAAACGTCCAGCCCATGGAACCGGGGGTGCGTCTGCGACTCCGCGCCTCCGACTCCGTTCGCTTTGCCAACCGGACCGCGCGAGCGAGCCAAGGGTGTGCGCTCGGTGGCGACCGTGACAGCTGCCCCGAGCCCTGGTCGTCCCGTGGCGGGAACGGTTACCCGCGGGCACTATCCTGAGAGGCATGCCAGCAGGTAAGCCCACCAAGGAAGCGAAGGCCGCGGCGAAAGCGGCCCGCAAACAGCAGTCGAAGGAGCGTCGCCAGCAGCTGTGGCAGGCGTTCCAGATGCAGCGCAAGGAAGACAAGCTGCTGTTGCCGCTGATGATCGGCGCGGTGGTCGGCATCACCGTCGTGTTCTTCCTGATCGGGCTGATCTTCGGCCTGCAGTGGTTCCTGCTGCCGCTCGGCATTCTGCTGGGTGTGCTGGTCGCGTTCATCATCTTCGGTCGCCGCGTGCAGCGCTCGGTGTACAGCAAGGCCGAAGGCCAGGCCGGCGCCGCGGCCTGGGTGCTGGACAACCTGCAGGGTAAATGGCGGGTCAGCAACGGTGTCGCCGCCACCACACAGCTCGATGCCGTGCACCGCGTCGTCGGCCTGCCCGGCGTCATCTTCGTCGCCGAGGGTTCTCCGCAGCGGTTGAAGGCGCTGCTGGCGCAGGAGAAGAAGCGCACCGCCCGGCTCGTCGGCGATACCCCTATCTACGACGTCATCATCGGCAACGAGGAAGGCCAGGTTCCGCTCAAGGAACTGCAGCGCTACCTCACCAAGCTGCCCCGCAATATCGACACCAAGCGCATCGACCTCATCGAAGGTCGTCTCGCCGCGCTCAGCTCGCGCACCGGCCCGGCACTGCCGAAGGGCCCGATGCCCGCAGGCGCCAAGATGCGCGGCGTGCAGCGCACCATTCGCCGCCGCTGAGTTCAGCCGCATCGTCTGGCACGGGCCGGCGTCCTCTGGGACGCCGGCCCGTTGTCATGCGGGGATCGGAACGGGCAATCGGTCCGTTGGACTTACCGAGTACCTCCGGAACTGATCAGCCAGTGGATCCGGTCGTAGGCGACGGCGTGATAGGCGACCAGGATCGCGGCGAACGCCAGTGCCCACCGAGGGAGGTCGGCGGCCCAGAGCGCTAGGGCCCCGCCGAACAGCACCACCATCTCCACCAGCAGCCGCACTCGGCCGTCGACCGGGATCGGGGCGTTTCCGCTGCGGCTCGGATCGTCCGGCACCGCGAAGGTGCCCCATAGCGTGGCCCCGGCGATCGGCAAGATCACGACCAGCGCGTATTTCCATGGCGAATCGAACGCCCGCCAGCCGAGCACTCCGAAAGCGGTGAGGGCGGCGAGCTCGAGGATGAGCCGGACGGCGAGCATGGCCGGATTCAGTGACACGGCGGCAGCATATTGCGCGCCGGCAGATCTGCCTGCCCGGGAGTGGGGAGAATCAGCGCGAGCGAACCACCGCGGTTCCGGTCGCCCGGTCGTGCATACCGCGACCGTCGGCGTCGGTGAACAGCGCGGGCACCACGAAGATGAGCAGCAGCTGGCGGCCGAGCGCGCGCACGAATCCCACCCGGACCGGCTCGTCGACGCGGATGACCCGCAACCGCAGGAAATACTGACCCGGCGTGAACCCGAACAGCGTCACCGCCAGAATGCCGACGACCACCCAGACCATCCACGTCGGCGTGCTCAACGCGCTCACCACGGCCTCGAAGTTGGTCGGCGGCTGTTTGCCTGCCGGAAGATCCAGATCGGCGATGATCTGCTGCGGGTTCGGCCGCACGATCAGGGCCGCGATGCCCATCGCGATCACCCAGTCCACCATCAGGGCGGCGATGCGGCGGCCCATGCCGACCAGCGAGCCAGCACCCGAACGCGGCAGCCCGATGTGTTCGCCGCGGAACTCGGGAGTTGCCGGTTCATCCGGATCCGCCGTCGGTCCGGAAAGCCAGGATCCGGTGATACGTGCCATGGCTCCCAGAATAGGCAGCTGCCTCGCCTTCGCTCGGCCCGGTGCTCCTGTGTGTGCGGGAGACCACCGTCGACCGCATAACCGGTGCTCACGCCGTCGGCCCAGGTCACGGATGGCAGAATGGCGCTACTGCCCGAGGATGGGTGGCATATGCCACCCGTTCGGGCGCACGTGTAACACTGGCGAAACACAACCTTGACTGCCGGGAAACACCGCGTCCATACCGTCTGGTCGCGACGCCCATGCAATCGACACTGGCCTGGGAAACTATCCGTAAGGAGAACTAAGTGACGTTCAGCACGGCCGACGAGGTCATCAAATACATCGCCGACAAGGACGTCGAATACGTCGACATCCGCTTCAGCGATCTGCCCGGTGTTCAGCAGCACTTCTCCATCCCGGCGCAGGCGTTCACCGCCGACCTGGCCGAGGAAGGGCTGGCCTTCGACGGCTCCTCCGTGCGTGGTTTCCAGTCGATCGACGAGTCGGACATGCTGCTGCTGCCCGACTACAGCACCGCGCAGCTGGACCCGTTCCGCGCGGCCAAGACGCTGAACCTGAACTTCTTCGTGCACGACCCGTTCACCCGCGAGGCCTACTCCCGCGACCCGCGCAACATCGCGCGTAAGGCGGAGGAGTACCTGCGTTCGACCGGTATCGCCGACACCGCGTACTTCGGCGCCGAGGCGGAGTTCTACATCTTCGACTCGATCCGCTACGACTCGGCCATGAACGGTGCGTTCTACGAGATCGAGTCGGTCTCCGGTTCGTGGAACACCGGCGCCGAGTTCAACCCGGACGGCACCCTCAACCGCGGCTACAAGGTCCGCAACAAGGGCGGTTACTTCCCGGTCGCGCCGTACGACCACTACGTGGACCTGCGCGACAAGATCTCGACCAACCTGCAGCAGGCCGGTTTCGAACTCGAGCGCGGCCACCACGAGGTCGGCACCGCCGGCCAGGCCGAGATCAACTACAAGTTCAACACCCTGCTCTCGGCGGCCGACGACCTGCAGCTGTTCAAGTACATCGTCAAGAACACCGCGTGGCAGGAAGGCAAGACCGTCACCTTCATGCCGAAGCCGCTCTTCGGTGACAACGGCTCGGGCATGCACGTGCACCAGTCGCTGTGGAAGGACGGTAAGCCGCTGTTCCACGACGAGTCCGGTTACGGCGGTCTGTCGGATCTGGCCCGCCACTACATCGGCGGCATCCTGCACCACGCGCCGTCGCTGCTGGCGTTCACCAATCCGACCGTGAACTCCTACCACCGTCTGGTTCCGGGCTACGAGGCCCCGATCAACCTGGTGTACTCGCAGCGCAACCGCTCCGCCGCGGTCCGCATCCCGGTCACCGGCAACAACCCGAAGGCCAAGCGCATCGAGTTCCGCGCGCCGGACTCCTCGGGTAACCCGTACCTGGCCTTCGCCGCCATGATGATGGCAGGCCTGGACGGCATCAAGCGCAAGATCGAGCCGATGGCCCCGGTCGACAAAGACCTCTACGAGCTCCCGCCGGAGGAGGCCAAGAACATCCCGCAGGCCCCCACCAGCCTGTCCGCGGTGATCGACCGCCTCGAGCAGGATCACGACTACCTCACCGAAGGCAACGTCTTCACCGAGGACCTGATCGAGACCTGGATCAACATCAAGCGCGAGCAGGAAATCGCCCCGGTGAACCTGCGCCCGCACCCGTACGAGTTCGAACTCTACTTCGACGTGTAAATCGAAGTAAGGCAAGACGTTTCGAGCCCTTCCGCACTTCGGTGCGGGAGGGCTCGTCCCGTTCGTGCCGAACCATGTGCCGACCGGTCGTCGAGAATGGTGTCCGGGCTGCTGCCGGTGAGAACATGTGGCCGGACCGATCAGGAATCGAGAAGCACCGGTGGGTACGCCCTGGCTAACGTGATAGCCAGAACGCGTCGAGCGCTGAACGCTCGGCTGCGCAGACCAGGAAACCAACTGGGAGGTCAGGTATGGCAGGCGAGCAGGGAAGCGATCGCGCGGAGCGCAAGCCCGGAACGCCCGGGGCGTTCTCGCGGTGGATGCAGCGGAAGATGAATGCCAGGACCAATCGCCGCATGCGCCGCAAACGCAGCGGCAAGGTCATGGGGATGGATGTGCTGATCCTGCACACGGTCGGCCGCCGGACCGGGGAGCAGCGGGAATCCCCGATCGCATGGTTCGATGACGGTGACGACGCGAAGCTGGTCGTCGCCTCGGGCGGCGGGACCCTGAACCCGGATTGGTATGTCAACCTCATGGCTCATCCCGACAAGGCGTCGATGGAGCTGCCGGGCCACGACGCCGTGCCGGTGACTCCGCAGCGTCTCGAGGGCGACGACCGCGAGCAGGCGTGGAAACGCATCGTCGCCGACCAGCCCCGCCTGGGGAAGTACCAGGCCAAATCCAAGCGGATCTATCCGGTGGTCCGACTCACTGTGCGGTAGCCGCGCCGGTCGGTCAGTCCGCTTCGCCTTCGCACCAGTCGTCGAAGGCGTCGAACGCATCCTTCGCCTGCGGAGGCACCATATCCTCGATCCGGTCCTCGATCGGATCCCACACACCCGCACACCACGCCGGCGCCGGCGGCAACATCTTCATGTACTGCGTCAACGGCGACTCCGGCTCCGGCGGCTGCGCCCCCGCACCCCCCATCCCCGCCAACGTCATCCCCGCGGCGATGCCGACCGCCGCAATCATCCGATGAACACTCATGACATCCTCCTGACGCGTCGTCTGACGTCGACGGCGATGGTGTCGCCGTCTCGAGGACCGCGTACCCCGCTATTCCGCAGTTACGCGGCGCGGACGACGACTTGTTCCCGGGTGGCCAGGTGGTCGGGACGAGGCATCCGAGGCGCCACCCTCGCCATCCTGCGCCGCCCACCCTGGCCGGACTCGTCACACCACCGGTCTGATCGGGGATGTCGGTCCCATCTGCGGGAGTGACTCCTCCGGAATCGATGAATTGTCGACACCACCTTGCATTCGTATCGGATGGTGTTCGAAGACAACGGAATACGACGGGGTCCATCGACGCCGTCTCACCCCCTGTCGGCCTCCCTGAGGTGATCGCCGAGACCCGACATACAGAGCTTCTCGAACCGCCCCCAAGCGGTCGCAGGTGGTGTCGGAGCCTTCGTATCGATCACCGATCCGAGTAGCCCGATCAATCCCCACGACAGAAACGCGACCGTATCGGCGACCTCGCCGTCGTCCATCTCGAGTCGCCCATCGAGCTGTTCGGTGACGATGCTGGTGACCGACTGCTGGTACGCCCGCAGCACGGTCGCGCTGCTCTTCGGTCCGATCAGGGGCCGGTAGACGTCCGGGTAGTCGGCGGCGAGATGGAACATCACCCGCAGCGGTCCCAGCGGTGAACCGCGGGTCCCGCGCACCCGGTCGATTTCCCGGCGCAGGAATTCGGTGCAGCTCACTACCAGCAGGTCGTCCTTATCGCGATAGTGCGCGTAGAAGGTGGAGCGGCCGACGTCGGCGCGGTCGATGACGTCGGTGACTGTCACGCGCTCATACCCGCGTTCGATCATCAACTCGATCAGCGCGCGATGCAGCAGGTCCCGGGTCCTGCGCACCCGGCGATCGGCGGATTCGCTCATGCTGGCTCTCTCGTCGGCGGACAGATCGGGTGGCTCTGTGCGGAAACGAACGGATCCGCACATTCTGATTCTGGCCGGAGTCGGCGGAAATTCCGACGATGGGCACATGTCAGGAAACAATCAGCACTCCAGCACCATGTTCATCAACGCCGAGGACACCGGCCTCGTCATCGCCAACCTTCGCCGCTACAACGCATTCACCGCCGTGTTCTTCCTCGGGCGCCACCATCGTCTGCTCCGCGAGCTGGCTGCGGCCACTGGCGCGCAGCCGGGGGACGAGGCTCTGGACATCGGTTGCGGGCCAGGCAAACTCGTCCGGCAGCTCGGCGCAGTGGTCGGTCCGACGGGCTCCACCACCGGAATAGACCCCTCCCGCAACGCCATCGAGCACAACCGCGCGACCGACCCGGCCCCGAACCACCACTACCAGCAGTCGACCGCCCAGCAGCTGGACCTGCCCGATGCCGAATTCGACGTGATCACTTGCACGTTCGTCATGCATCACATCCCCGAGCAACACCGCGCAACTTCCATTGACGAGATGTACCGCGTCTTGCGCCCCGGCGGCCGCCTCCTCCTCGCCGACGTCCACCCATCGCCGCGAATGCGTATGATCTTCGCGCGAATCCTGCGTCTGACAGGCCGCGCAGCGCACGCCGACCCCTTCGCCGACGTCGACATTCGCCACTACACCGACACCTTGCGCGCGGTGGGATTCCCCGAACCCCGGTTCCTGGTCAGCCGCTATTCGACCGGAATGCTGGTCGCAGTCAAGCCGATCGAAAGCTGAGCCCCTTCACACGGCGTGGAGGACGTCTGAGCTCTTCCCATCCCTGGCAAACACGCGCGCGTATGAAAAATTGAAGGGATACCACCGCGGGAGGAGGCAGTGTGCGGACCGAGCTCGGCGGCATCCGGCATGCGTGTTCGATCCATCTACCGATCGACAGCTCAGCCCGGGCTGCGGCGACGCCGCCGCCCGGCGACGTTGCTGCGGTCCGTCAACTGCCCCCTGTGTGGTGACGATGTCGGAGAACTGGGACTTCGGGATGCACCCCGACACGGAAGCCGCGCTCGAGGGCGGCCGTGCGGCGGTGCACGCCGTCGATGCGATGCTCGAACGGATCGACGATATTCGCGCCCGCCGCCCGTCGCCGTCCGGTCGTGTCATCCCGGAGGTCGATGGGCTGGGCCGGCTCACAGATCTCTACATCGCTCCGGGAACGATCGCGAACTCGGCCAATACTCAGGAACTCGTCGCCGACATCATGGCTGCCATCCGCGACAGCGCGACCGATGCCGCTCGTCAGCACCGGATCGCGTTGGAAGAGATGCGACCGCCGGAGAACCCCGGGTCGACAGCCACCGATTCGACCTGACCATCAGGAGGGGAGCCGATTGATGACACATGTGGACGAACTCGATGAGCACGATGCACCACCTGCTGAGCAGGCGGTCTACCACGAGGTATTCAATCCCGATTTTTCGGTGGGTGTCGCATGTGACCGTAGCGGCATGATCGTCGGCATTCACCTCGGGGACGAGGTGTGGGGAAGCAGCGACCACTGGGCGGCGGCCGAGATCGTGCGGGTTGCCCGCCTTGCCTATCTGAAGTCACGAGTCGGCCGCCGGGTAGAACTACTGGAGGCTGGTGTGCCGCCGTACACCGCCGATGCGCTGGGACTTCCGACGGAGGCCGAATTCCAACAGCAACTGAGAGATGAGTTCGGTCCGGGCTACTGATTCCGATCAGGGTGCAACCGACGTCGGCCCGACATTGCGACGGTCGCCCGGCACAGCAGAAGGAGAGTGTTCGTCGATGGTTCTGGACCATAATTCGCCCGAGATGCGTAAACAGGCCAATGCCGAGCGCGCGGCCGCAGAGCCCGCATACGCCCGTTCCGAGGGGGACCCCGACTGGGAGCGCGACTTCGAGGAGATGTTCGGCAAAGCGGCCAACAGGGCGCGCGGGCAGTGGATGCGGCGGATCCACGACCGCAAGGTCAATTACACCGGCATCGGGGACGATCGCAATACGGCGGGTGACTACTCCGATATTTCAGCCGCAAAATTCGATGACACGGATATCGACGGCGCTGGGAACGTGCGCCGTTCCGGGCCGAAGAAGTAACCGCGCCGCGTGTGCCGGCGTGTTTGAATCCAATCGACCGTTTCTGACTCGCGAGCAGTCCGGTACGACAGGTAGATAAAGGAGTTGTGCTGTGGCTGATAAAGATCCTGGCAAGATAACAGGGGGTGTCTTCAGGCCGGGTGATGAGCTCGGCGGGGACGATAAAGTTTGGCTGTACTCCGACAATAATAAGTATCGATTCGGCATAGAAGATGGCGACGCTGTTGTTCAAGAGGTTGAGACGGGCAAAGTTGTCAATAACCTCTCTGGCTCGAAGAGTGGCTATCGAATAGAGTTCGAGGAAGAAGGATTCTTTCAGAATGGCGCGAATAGACTCAATCTAATTGGTAAGAAATCAGAGGAAAAAACCAGCGAGGACGAAGCTGGTAATGAATACAAGTATACGGAACAGAAAGACATCAGAGTTTGGTCGACGGAGCCTGGAAATCAGGCGAAAGAGGGTGGGAAGGGCCCGGCCTATGACGGTGATTGGGATGACGATAGCGACAATAAACCCAACCATTTCTACCTGACGAATGATGGCCGAATCGTAGCAGCCAGGGGTGGGGTGCCCAAGAATTGGGACAAGTACGACCCAATGAGCGATTCAGGCGCGATCGCGGTCTGGGGTAAGCCTCATATGGGGATTGTCGCCGGGGCGAACCCCAAGGACCACCTGCTCGAGTTCAGGTTGCCGAAGGATGGTGAGAAGCCGTCACCGGCGTTGAAACACTGGGTCGGGTACATGAACCTCAAACTGAAACATATCGGCAGTCAGATGGGTTCGAAGAACCCTGAGATTCCTAAGTTTCTCGCAAATAAAAAGAACGACGTTTTCGATGAATCCTCGGTGAAACCTTTGGAGGGGGCGGGTCTCACCAACGAGGGATACAATAAGGCTAGCAAGGGTATTGAAAAGAAGTTCAATGAGGCTAAGGAGTACGATGAGAAGCTGAAGAAAATGGCGGAAAAGTTGACGAAAGACAACGCCGACACGTACAAGAAGATGTACCACAACGTCGAATCCGCGAACGATGCGATTACCAAGTCCCTCGCCACAGGTGTCAAAGGTGAGAAGGGTACTGGTGCCGCGGGTCTCCAGGACATAATGGAAGAATTCCCGCTATATCGCATCATGGGCGACTCCGTGCAGAAATGTATGGATCTGCTCGTCGCGTATGTCGACGAGTCGTCTGTGGACGATGACGGTTCGCCCAAGGGTAAGGACGGCAAGGACGGCGACGGCAAGGACGGCAAGGACGGGGACGGCAAGGACGGCAAGGACGGCAAGGACGGGGACGGCAAGGACGGCAAGGACGGGGACGGCAAGGACGGCAAGGACGGCGACGGCAAGGACGGCAAGGACGGCGACGGCAAGGACGGCGACGGCAAGGACGGCGACGGCAAGGGCAATACCGGTGGTGGCAATACCGGTGGTGGCAACACGGGTGGTGGCAATACCGGTGGTGGCAACACGGGTGGTGGCAATACCGGTGGTGGCAACACGGGTGGTGGCAACACGGGTGGTGGCAATACCGGTGGTGGCAATACCGGTGGTGGCAACACGGGCGGCGGCGGGACTCTGACCCCGACCCCGACGCCGACGCCGACGCCGACCACGCCGACGCCGACCACGCCGACGACTCCGCCGACGCCGACGCCGACCACGCCGACGACTCCGCCGACGCCGACGCCGACGCCGACCCCGACGACTCCGGCGACGCCGACGAACCCTGGTCCGCCGACAACTCTCCCAGCCCAGGTCACGCCACCGGCGCAAACGGCCCCGCCTGCATCACAGTTGCCGTACCATCCACCCGGTTTGGGCAATAGCGGTCCGCAGCCCGGGTTCGACCTGCCTGGACTCGGAAACGGTGGAGGTCCGGGCCTTGGCAACGGTCTGCCCGGCATCGAAGATGTCCTGCCGGGGATCGATGACCTCCTGCCCGGCCTCGACGGTGGACGAGACGCCCTTTTTCCCGGTGGCGGTGAGAACCCTGTGTTCGGGGACGGACGCAACGATGGCGGAATGGGCAATGGCGGCAACTGGATTTCACAACTCACCGACTCCATCAACCAGGGCGTTGGAAACTTCGATCCTGGCTCATGGCTGACGGACCTGCAGGACGGCCACGACCTTCCCGGCTCGGACCGCCGCCATGATCCTGCGCCTGGCGAGGGAGATTTTCACACTCAACAGGCGTCGTCTCCGGGCGGTGTCACTGCGCCGTCCGGCATTGGCACGCCCCCGGTGCTGGATGTCTCGGCGGCCACCGCTCAGATCGTCGACCGGATGTTCCCCGATGAGTCTCGCGATGAGCAGGCGCCACACGCAACGGGGTTGCCCGGCGCGAGGTTCGCGGCGCGACGCTCGGCGAACAATGATCCCGGCGAACGCGATGCACGAGATTCGACTGAGCCGGATGATGAGGCCGACCCAGGGCCTACCACTGATACGCAGTGGATTTGAGTTCGGGTGATCGCCAACCGGACACGGGTCACCGTTTGAGAACAACGCGTCGACCCGTGTCCAACTCCGACGTCGAGCTACTGCCCCAGCGCTACGGCATACTGGCCTCGGGTTTGGGGCTGAGGGGTGGACCCGACCCCCACGATGCTCGGGTCATTCTGGCTGGTCGGATGGTCGAGTTGGAGGCGGCCTCCGTCGGGTAATCGCCAGGAAACCCGAAGGGAGGTGATCGCCGGCTTTCAGAACCGATACCGCACGCCGGTCGCGCGCTCGGACGCATCCCAGAGCGCCGCCCCGAGTTCCGGATCGCGGGACCGTCGGCTGGCCCCGACGACGGTTGGATATCCCTGAATTTCGAACATCCCTGCGGGCCCGAAGTATTCACCTCCGGCGGCACATGGATCGGTCGAGGCTCGTAGTGTCGGCAGAGCTCCCATTGCGGGCGTCCTGCCGAACAGTCGAGCAACGGCAAGATTCACCACGCGAAATGTGGGGGAGGAGTAGCGGAATACTTCGGTGCTCGCCCCGCCGGGGTGCGCGGCGAGAGCGCACGCGGACGAATTGGCCAACCGGCGATCGAGCTCATGGCTGAACAATAGGTTGGCAAGCTTCGACTTCCCGTAAGCATTGCCACGGCGGTCCAGCGGATTCAGTGAGTCGACTCGCCCGAATCGATGGCCGATACTGCTGACGGTGACCACGCGGGCGCCGGGCACATCCGCGATCCGGTCCAGCAAGAGGCCGGTCAAGGCGAAGTGGCCGAGATGGTTAACGCCCAACTGGATCTCGAATCCGTCCTCGGTCTCGCCGGTCAGGCCGGTCACTCCAGCATTGTTGATCAACAGGTCGATGCGATCGAACTGTGCACCGATCTCCTCGGCGGCGTGACGAACCGATGCCAATGCCGTCAGGTCGAGTCGAACGGTCCGGACATCCGAACCGGGTATCGATTCTCTGATCGCGGTCGCCGCGAATTCGGCTCGATTGGCGTTTCGGCATGCGAGCACGACGGTCGCCCCTCGTTCGGCCAACGCGAGCGCTGTCTCGAAACCGATGCCGGTATTGGCGCCGGTAATCACCGCGGTCCGTCCGTGCTGCTCCGGAATGTCGGTCGTCGTCCATTGCTCCATACCGCCTCCTAATGTGAACGTGTGGTTCATAATAAAAGTGAACCACTAGTTCATGTTCGATGGCAAGTGGTCGGAGCGATAGGGTGACGTAGCTATGGCCGGACAACCGAAGCGCGTGGACGCGCAACGCAATCGCGAAGCGATCGTCGGCGCGGCACGGGAGTTGGTGCTCACGCGCGGGCCCGGAGTCGGCATGGACGAGATCGCGGGCGCGGCCGGCGTTGCCGTTGGAACGTTGTATCGGCATTTCCCCGCCAAGAAAGACCTGGTGGAGGCAATCGTTGCCGGCCTATCGGAGGTTGTGGGGGAGTCGCTCGACGCGGCCGGCTCGCGGGTGGCGGCAGGAACCAGCACCGCGATCGACGAGATCGTCGCGCTACTGCGCCGGGTGGTTCTGGAGATGGAGCAGGAACGACTGCTGCGCTTCGCAGTAGCGGATCTGGCTCAGGACTCGCTACGCGAGTTGCGTAATCGCGCGCGGAACTCCGTTGTCGGACTCGTCGAGACCGCGCATCGCGAGGGAGCGCTGTATGACGATATTTCCGTCGACGATGTGATTCTGCTGCTGGCTACCTCGCCAGTGGACGACTCGGGCCTGGATAGGGCGCGCTGGCTGACCCTGGCTCGGCGCGCGCTCGGTCCCGGTACGTCCGGCTGACATGTTGAAGAACTGGTTGGGCCTGGTTCGCTGGGCCCGCTGGTGAGCGACACCGCCCCTTCGTGGCAGGTGGGCGACACCGCCGATGTGTGCCGTCGGCCGGTTTTCGGGGCGGCGCGAGCCTCGCTCGGGTCGCCCCGAAAACCGGCTCGGTGGCTAGCGGGTGAAAACCGTCGCGTGGGCGGCAGTGAGTAGCGTGACGAGCTCGGCGGTATCGGCCTCGCCGAGCACGGCGAAAGCTGGGTCGATGAGCGTATCGGTCACGGCTTCGGCCTGCTTCCAGCGTTCGCGCACGTCGTCGGTGATCTCCTCGAATGGCTCGGGCCAGCCGTACCAGCGGGCTTGGTTGGGGCCGTCGTTGATGGGGGAGCCGGAGATCGGCACGGCCTGCTGCGGGGTGAGACCGGACGCGCGGACAGCGATCAGGTGTAGGCCGCCACGCAGTTCGCGCAGCACGTGCGTGAGTTGCAGAACGCGGGCCGGTGCGTCGTCGGGCAGCGGCATGGCCCGCCACCCTGCGAACAGCGGGATGCCCGCTGGATCAGCTGCCGCCGCAACGGTTTCGAGCAGTTCCGCGAGTCGGCCGGCCTCCTCGAACCCGACGAGCTTGCGCCGGCCGAACTCCTGGCAGACCCGTGCGTACCGTTCTGCCGCCTTCGCCGCGGGCATCGGCACCGACTCCCAGGCCTTGCGAATCGAATGGCGGGGGAAGAATCCGAACGCCGCGGTGACCACATCGGCATCGGTATCGCCGAGCACCCCGCCGCGGCCGCGGGTGTAGGGCCCGAAGAATTCCTCGACGCCGGTCTCCGCCGCGTATTCCTTTGCTTCCCTGGAGAACATGAATCCTCCACCGAGCTGCTGAATGTAGGGGTTCACCGCCGCGCCGACCGACATGCCGGGTTCCTTCCGCTGGACTGACATCAGCTGCCACCTTATTGGTTTTGTACGCCGTATGGAACACCCTGGCCGATTCTGTAACTCGGCGCTGGCGCTAGAGGCCCGGCCAATTCTGTGGCTGCGTGCCATGGCGAGCACGGCTGGGCTGTCCGGCACGCGATCTGCATGCATCGAAAGGGGCGGTGGGCGGCCGCCTTTTGTTTCGCTTGCGGCGTCTGCCGGGCACCTCTATGGTTAGTTACATGAGTAATGAACCACTCAACCGAGGAGGGTGATCGTGCTCGAAGACGGCAGGCCGCTCTTTCTGCAGATCGCGGAGATGATCGAGAACTCGATCGTTGACGGATCGCTGCCCGAAGAGTCCCAGGCACCATCGTCGAACGAGCTCGCCGCCTTCCATCGGATCAACCCGGCGACCGCGGCCAAAGGGCTGAATCAGCTGGTGGCGGACGGGATTCTGTACAAGAAACGAGGGATCGGAATGTTCGTCACAGCCGGTGCGCGCAATGCCCTGCGCCTGCGCCGACGGGAACGATTCGCCGAACTGTTCATCGATCCGCTGATCGCCGAGGCCGACAAGCTCGGCATGGGTATCGACGAACTCAAAGCCATGCTCGACCATCGAGAGAGGACGCGATGAGCGCCGCGACCATCGAACCGACCATGCTCGACACCGAAGTCGTCGCCTCCACGCGGGGGCTGACCATGCGGTTCGGATCCGTCACCGCACTCGAGGACGTCACTCTCGATCTGCGCGAGAACACCATCTACGGCCTGCTCGGCCGCAACGGTGCGGGCAAAACCACCCTCATGCAGGTCATGACGGGCCAGGCGTTCCAGACCGTCGGCGAGGTGCGCGTGTTCGGGCACACCCCGCACGAGAACACCGAAGTACTACGCGGCGTGTCGTTCATCAAGGAGAGCCAGGCGTATCCGAACGACTACAAGGTCAAGCACGTGCTGGCCGCAGCCCGCAACCTGCTGCGCGATTGGGATGAGGATTTCGCACGAGAGTTGTTGCGCGACTTCGATCTACCGACCGAACGCAAGGTCAAGAAGCTGTCTCGCGGTATGACCTCCGCGCTCGGCGTCATCATCGGCCTCGCCTCGCGTGCCCCGCTCACCTTCTTCGACGAACCGTATCTGGGTTTGGATGCCGTCGCCCGCCAGCTGTTCTACGACAGGCTGCTTGCCGACTACGCCGAACATCCGCGCACCGTCGTCCTGTCCACCCACCTCATCGATGAGGTCGCCGACCTGCTCGAACACGTGCTGCTGATCGACAAGGGCCGCCTCGTGGTCGACTCCGCCGCCGACGATCTGCGCGACACCGCGATGACCGTCTCCGGCCCACTCGCCGACGTCGACTCGTTCCTCGGCGGTCGGCCCGAACTGCGCCGCGAATCCCTTGGCAACCAGGCCAGGGTGATGCTGCGCATCCAGGACAGGGCCGACGATATCGCCCACGCCAAATCGCTCGGACTGCTCATCGAGCCAGTGTCGTTGCAGCAGCTGATCGTCGAAACCACCAACCTGCGTGGAAAGGACCAGTAATGCTGCGCCGTGCCTTATCCGTCTCGCGAATCCACACTGTCGCCTGGCCGCTGCTCGTCGCGTGGCCGGTCGGCATCCTCGTGGTGGCGTTTCTGATCCCGTGGGTGATCTTCCTGCTGGTCGATGCCGGCGAGGACAATGTCACCGGCAGTGTGTCCGCTGTTCTCGGCGTCAGTCTGGCGTTCTATGCGGGTGCGATGACCCAGACCTTCCCATTCGCTCTCGGCATGAGCGTCACCCGCCGCGACTATTTCGCCGCCACGCTGCTGGTCGCCGCGGTGCAGATCGTCGGCACCGGAGTGCTGTTGTGGGGGCTCGGGCTGATCGAGGAAGCGACCGACGGCTGGGGCGTGAAGATGGTCATGTTCGATATCCCTGGCCAGTTCACTGCCAACCCGGCCATCCAGCTCGGCACCTATCTGGCCATGCTCGCTCTGATCGCCGGGACCGGGCTGGTGATGGGCGCGCTCTATCAGCGGTGGCGCGTCACCGGCGTGTACTCCTTGCTTGCGGCGCTGCTGATCGGGTTCGGGCTGGCGGCGATCGTGATCACCTGGCAGAGCTGGTGGCCCGAGGTCGGTCGCTGGTTCGCCGACAGCCCGCGTGTGGTGCCGATGGTGCTGCTTCCCGGAGTGCTGGCGGCCGTGAGTACGGCCGGAGCGTGGGCGGCGCTTCGACGGTCGACGGTGTAGTGGATTGCTGAGCGAGCCTCGTCCGGACCTACCTGGCGAGGCTCGCGATGTTCAGGACGCGGCGGCTGTCGGTCGATGAGCGCGCCGCACGACAGCTGAGGGACCGCACCCGGTCTGCCGGGTGCGGCGGGCAAGCGAATGGCCGGCGCCTTCGGCGTTGACTGGCCGAATGGGCTGAACAGACGCGGGTCGATCACCCCAGAGTGTCGACGGCGACTTGGAGTGGGCCGATGGCTGTCAGTCGACGAGGGCTCCGCACGACAGGTTGAGGACCGCTCCCGTCATCGCCCCCGCACTGTCGGAGGCGGCGTAGACCGCGGTGTGCGCGACCTCGGCGAGGCGAGGAAGCCTCCCGAGCCGAGTGTCGCCGATCAATGGATCGAGAACAGAGTCTTCCTCCGCCAGCTCGGGCATCGTTTCGGGGGTGAAGTTGGCGCGAATGCAGACGACCCGAACGCCCTCCGGTCCGAGTTCGCCTGCGAGACTGCGGTTGAGCGCTTCGATCCCGGCGCAAGCAACATTGAATCCGCCCATCCGGTGCCGGGATTCACCGGCCGCGGTGGCCGACAGCAGCACGATGACACCGCTTCCCTGCACAGACATCTGCCGAGCCGCCGTGGTTGTGGTGATGAAATGCGAGCGGGCCGCGCCGACGATGGGAGACATGAAGTCCTCCAGCGTGATATCCACCAGCGGCACATCCTGCACCGCGTCCATCCCCACCGCATTGAAGGAAATGTCGAGCGAGCCCGCCTCTTCGACCATGGCTTCGGCGTGCGCCCCGATGCCCGCCTGATCGAACACGTCGACTACAGCGACTTCGGCTCGACCGCCGCCCGCCGCGATCTCCGCCGCGACCACCTCGAGGCTCGCCCGCGTCCGCCCGACCAGATACACCCGAGCCCCCGCCTCCGCGAACGCCCGCGCCACGGCACCGCCCATTTGCCCCGCCGCTCCGTACACCACCGCATTCTTGCCATCGAGTCGCATATTGATGCAGACGGGGCAGGGGCCCGAGAATCATCGCCGTGCCGGAGATGGCCACCCGTGGCGCGGCAGGCACAGTCGACAGCGCGAGATCACGTGCCGAAGACCACCGTCTGTGTGCCCGACGCCGAGCGGCGAAGCAGGATCAGCGACGGACGGATCGGTAGTGGTTCTAGGCCGACACGGATTCGTTCCGAACTCGTTCGGCCAGTTGGGCGGGCATGGGATCGTGACGAAGATAGTCGCGGCTGAAATGCGCGACACCATGCGTGAGTGAACGCAGATCAATCGCATACCGGGTGAGTTCCAGCTCCGGGACCTCAGCACGGATCAGGGTTCGCCCGGTCTCGGCCGGTTCGGTGCCGAGGATGCGTGCGCGACGCACCGACAGGTCCGTGAGCGCGGCGCCGAGATAGTCATCGGGCACCTTGACCCGAACTTCCGCAATGGGTTCCAGCAGATCGATCCGGCTCCCGGACGCCGCCTCCCGCAACGCGAGAGCACCGGCGGTCTGGAACGCCGCGTCGGAGGAATCGACCGAATGCGCCTTCCCGTCCAGCAGCGTGACCCGCACGTCGACCAGCGGATAGCCCGTCGCCACCCCGCGCGCGGCCTGCGCGCGCACACCCTTCTCGACCGAGGTGATGAACTGCCGCGGCACCGCCCCGCCGACCACCTTGTCGACGAACTCGATCCCGGACCCCTCCGGCAGCGGCTCCACCTCCACCTCGCACACCGCATACTGGCCGTGTCCGCCGGACTGCTTCACATGCCTGCCGCGCCCGCCCGCTTTGCCCGCGAAGGTTTCCCGCAGCGCAACCTTGTGATCCTCCACATCGACCTGGACCCCGAACCGGGTGCGCAACCGCTCCAACGCGACGTCGCGGTGCGCCTCACCCAGGCACCACAGCACCAGCTGGTGAGTGCGGTCGTTGTTCTCCACCCGAATGGCGGGATCTTCGGCGACGAGCCGGGACAGGCTCTGCGACAGCTTGTCCTCATCGGCCTTGCTGTGCGCGCGAATGGCGATGGGCAGCAACGGTTCCGGCATCTGCCACGGTTCGATCAGCAACGGGGAACCCGTGCCGGACAGGGTATCGCCGGTTTCGGCGTGCCCGAGTTTGGTCACGTAGGCGATATCGCCCGCGACGGCCTCACCGAGCGGGCGCTGCTGTTTACCGAACGGCGCCGTCACGCCACCGACGCGTTCGTCGGCATCGTGGTCGGTGCCGGAACCGTGACCACAGATATGGACGGTGTCGTCGGCATGCAGCGTCCCCGAGAACACCCGCACCAGCGATACCCGGCCGACATATGGGTCCGACGACGTCCGGATGACCTCCGCCGCCAGTTCTCCGGACGGATCACAGTGCAGGGGAGTGGGTTTCGAGCCGTTCGCCAAATGCACTGCCGACACCTCGTGTTCGGCGGGCGTGGGGAAACCGGCGGTCATGAGTTCGAGCATCTCGAGCGTGCCAAGTCCTTGCATCCCTTCCTCGGCTGCGGGGGCCGCGAACAGCACCGGATGGAAACTGCCACGCACCACCGCCCGCTCCAGGTCGGTTACCAGCGTGCTGAGCTCGATCGTTTCACCGCCCAGATACCGCTCCATCAGGGTTTCGTCTTCGCTCTCGGCGATGATGCCCTCGATCAACCGATCCCTGGCGGACTCGATCAGCTCCAGATCCTCGGCCGTCGGCTCCTTCCAGGTGCGCTCACCGGTCGAGTAGTCGGCGACTTTCTGCTCCAGCAACTCCACCAACCCGGTCGCAGGCCGATGCCCATCCGCACTCGCGGGCCCGTACACCGGTAGATGCAGCGGCAGCACATTCTCCGCCGACCCGCCGCCGAGCAGCGCCTGACAGGTTCGCGTCATCTCGTCGAAGTCGGCGCGCGCCGTATCCAGATGCGTCAGCACGATCGCGCGCGGCATCCCGACACTGGCGCATTCCTCCCACAACGCCCTGGTCGACCCGGCAATCCCCTCGACCCCTTCGGCCGCCGACACCACGAACAACGCCGCATCCGCCGCCCGCAAACCCGCACGCAGCTCACCGACGAAATCCGCATACCCGGGCGTATCGATCAGATTGATCTTCACCCCACCCCACTGCACCGGCACCACAGACAACTGCACCGACCGGTGCTGACGTTGCTCGATCTCGTCGTAATCCGACAGCGACGTCCCGTCCTCCACCCGCCCCGCCCGATACCGGACCGATACGGCGGCGCCGAGAGCTGCACGGACCGAATCGTGGACGTGAACACCGCACTGGTGGGAAGCTCGTTGTAACCGCGTGTCGATTCCCGAGGACGGTGAGTCATGGTGGACAGAGCGAATGGGGTGGGGCGGCCGGAGGCCATCCGGAATGTGGTGTTGGTCGGGGGTAGCGGGTCGGGGAAGACGACGTTGGTGGAGGCGTTGGCGCTGGCCACCGGGTCGGTGAACCG
>NZ_JAAGUY010000104.1 GCF_010868145.1 Nocardia cyriacigeorgica | reverse complement strand
ATGCAGCTGCCGGATCCGGTCGCGGGAGAAGTCGAATCGCGCCCCGATCCTGGTGAGCGTTTCAGGTCGGCCGTTGCCGATGCCGAGGCGCAGCCGCAGGATCTGCGCGCCGCGCGGTCGGCGAACTGATCCGTCAAGCCCAGCTCACCGGGAACCTGCCCGCGGCCGAGTTCGCCGGACGATACCCGACATCAGCCAAAGACCAGCAGCTGGTGCGGGCGCTGCTGACC
>NZ_JAAGUY010000103.1 GCF_010868145.1 Nocardia cyriacigeorgica | reverse complement strand
GTGCCGGCGCCGATTCTGAGAAGGTGGTCGGGTGGACATCTGGAACCGGTATGCCTCGGTGGTGAGTTCTCGCCGGTCGTGGTGGGTGCTGATCGTGCTCGCCATCGCCGCGATCGGCGTCATCGGCGCGGTCGGGGAGAACGAGTCCGCGGGCGAGGCGCCGAACTCGCTGCCCGACGGTAATCAGTCCGCACAGATCGAACAGGCGCTGGCGCAGTTCCCCGATGCCGGCTCGGCCGCGGCGGTCATCGTGGTCTCCCGTGACGACGGCGC
>NZ_JAAGUY010000102.1 GCF_010868145.1 Nocardia cyriacigeorgica | reverse complement strand
TAGTAGCCCTCGTCGTACTCCTCGACGATCTGAAAGGTCCAGCGCCCCGGCAGGACGTTGCGCCCGAGCAACTCGGTCTCGATGCGGTCGGCGAGCTGGACGTGACCGGCCTGCCGGAGCCACTCAACGGCCAGGCCGAGGGTGCGGTCTGCACCGCCGGTCAGCTGATGGAACGCATACAGGTAGCCGCGAGCCCGCTCGGTCGTTTCCAGCGCCTCCGACATCTTGCCCAGCGCCGCCACCGTGAGGTCACTGACGCCAGCGGGACGCCGA
>NZ_JAAGUY010000101.1 GCF_010868145.1 Nocardia cyriacigeorgica | reverse complement strand
GCCGTATGTGATCCGATTGTTCGGCACCAAGCAGCAGCTGTTCCTGGCCGCGCTGAACCGGGTATGCGACCGCATCGAGGCGGTGTTCCGGGAGGCGGCGGCGACCGACCCGAACCCCACGGCGGCCACATTGGGCCGCGGCTACACCACGTTTCTCGCCGAACGCGAGCTGCTCCAGGTGCTCCTGCACGGCTTCGCCGCCAGCGCCGACCCGGTCATCGGCGAGCAGACCCGGGCCCGCTTCGGGCAGATCTACGAGCTGGCCCGCGAACTG
>NZ_JAAGUY010000011.1 GCF_010868145.1 Nocardia cyriacigeorgica | reverse complement strand
CCAGCAAAAAGATTTGCTGACTAAATGTCCGACCTCAACACACGGGGGTATGAGAGGCCGGAACCAAATATATTATTTGGCACTGACATTCATCGACACACTATTGAGTTCTCAAAGAACAGGCGCACAAACATCCGCCCTAGTGTTCGACTAGGAGCTTCAGTGAGGCAGGTTCTCTAGCTTACCGATCAGTGGCTCAGAGTCAAATCCGCTCTTCGACCGGCTTGTCAGGCGCTCCTCGTCCTACCTCGTTTCCCAGGCCCTGTGGGCTCCGGGTCGGTGTCCGTGTCGCTCTGACGTTGAATAAGTTACGTGCCGGACAACGCTACGTCAAATCCTCACGTCGCCATCATGTTTCCGCTGGTCAGCGACCTTGGGCGGGGCCCGAAAACGGTGCGGATCACACGAATGTGACTCAGGACACCAAGATCAATCTTTTCGGGCCCTCCCGACCTCAGATCCCCATGCGCCAGACGAGCGCATCCACGGTCCGCGGCGACGCCATGCCGATCGCCTGGAGAAGCCTGGCGTACCGCGGATAGAGCTCGACCGGGCGAGTGCGGATGGCGGTGAGGATCCACTCGGCGGCCGCGTCGGCCGACAATGCGGGGGCATCGTCGTACTTGGCAGTCGGCGCGATCATCTCTGTACGAATGAGCGGGTATCCGATGGTGGTGACGTGCACGCCGTGACGTCGGGTCTCCGCGCCGAGACTCCTGCCGAATGCACCGAGCGCAGCCTTGGAGGCGTGGTACGCGGTGAACATCGGCATCGATCCGGCTGCGACACCCCAGGTGGCGATGTTGATGATGTGCCCGCGGCGCGCATCGAGCATCGACGGAAGCAACGCCATGGTGAGCCTGGTTGCGCCGAAGTAGTTCAGGGCCATGGTTCGCTCGTAGTCGTGGAACCGGTCGGTCGCGTCGTCGGCGCGGCGCCGGATCGAACGGCCCGCGTTGTTGACAAGAACGTCCACAGCCCCGAATTCGGCGCCGACCTGTTCGGCGAGGGATTCGATGGCGTCGCCGTCGGCCAGGTCATAGGCCAATGCCTCGGCCTTGCCGCCCGCGGCGCGGACGCTGTCACGGACCTCGTCCAACGCTTGCGCACCACGGGCAACGAGGACGAGGTTCGCGCCCTGCGCGCCGAGCTTATGCGCCGCGACCTTGCCCACTCCCGATGACGCGCCGGTGAGCAGCACCGTCTTACCGGCGATGTCCTGGCCGCTCCCCGGTCGCAGCAGCGTCGTGGCTGCGCGTATGAGCGCGGGCGGGTTCAGCAGGGCTGCTCCGAAACGTCCGGTTGCCATCGGACTCCTCTCAGTAGGGGTGGTCACCATCTACGATCGTAGCCAATTGACCTAACCGTAATTTACCCATAGGTCAGTTTCTAGAGCGTCCTCCATCTCGCTGGCCACATTCATGAGCCAGGCGAAATACCGCGGGCGACCCGCGCGTTCGAACGGGGGTACGCAATCGCGAAGGAGCCCCATGATCAACGTCCCACTCTCCGTGCTGGATCTGGCGCCCGTGCAGGAAGGCAACACCGCCGGTGACGGGCTGGCCGCCACGACCGAGCTGGCGCAGCGGACCGAGGCGATGGGGTATTCGCGGTTCTGGGTGGCCGAGCACCACAACATGCCCGGAATCGCCAGCGCCGCGCCGAGCGTGCTGCTGGCCCACCTCGCCGCGGCGACCTCCCGTATCCGGGTCGGCTCCGGTGGCGTGATGTTGCCCAACCACGCACCGCTCGTGGTGGCCGAACAGTTCGGGACACTGCACGCACTGCACCCAGGACGCATCGACCTCGGAATAGGACGAGCTCCCGGAACCGATCAGGCGACAGCCCTTGCGCTGCGCCGTACCAAGGACGGCTTGTCGGCGGAGTCGTTTCCGCAGGAACTGGCAGCCCTACTCGCCTACTTCCGCGGCACCAGCCCGGACGGCATCGCCGCGACGCCCGGCCAGGACGACGAACCGGAGATCTGGCTGCTCGGCTCCAGCGGCTATAGCGCACAGGTCGCGGCCATCCTCGGCGTGCGATTCGCCTTCGCTCATCACATCAGTCCGAACAACACCGTCGCCGCACTCGAGTTGTATCGCGAGAACTTCCGCCCGTCAGAGCAGCTGGAGCGCCCGCATGCCATGGTCGCGGCGGCGGCCATCTGCGCCGACACCGATGAGCAGGCCGAACTACTGTCCCGCCCGCGCGAGATGGCGTTTCTGCATCTGATGTCAGGGCGCCCGCGCAGACTGCCCACTCCGGAGGAGGCCGCCGACTTCCCCGCCAACGATCGCGAACGCCATTTCGCCGACCAGCGCCGCGCCGGTCAACTGCTCGGCTCCCCCGACACCGTGCGTCGCCAGCTCATGGGCCTGGTCGAGGAGACCAAGGCCGACGAAATCATGCTCAATACGCTCGTCTACGACATCGAGGCGCGCGCGCGGTCCTTCGAGTTGATCCGCAAGCTCACCGAAAGCTGAGCTCATTGGCGGCGGCCCCCCGATCCCGCGGTCGAGAAAGTTTCGCGCCATAAGGTGGTATCGGGCACAGCAAGACGACATCTGCGTCGGCTCGCCGAGCCTGGGGCCATGGTGCGGTGGCGAGCATCCGCACTGGTTCGGCCTGACAGCTACCTACCGGAGCGATCCGTTTCCGGGAGTTCCGTCGCACCGGCGGGGACATGCTCGTCGAGGAACTCGGTGATGATCGAGGTGACCTCGTCCGAGCGTTCGAGCATCGGGACGTGACCGCTCCGCGCGAGGAACTCCGCGCGGTGGGGTTGTAGCTTCTGATTGAGGACACGCCCAGACTCGGCGCTGAGCACCCGGTTGTCCGCACCCCAGATCGTGCATACCGGCGGCAGCGCGTCACGATCGACGTCCGACCATTTATCCAGTGCTGCATAGGATTTCAAATCTTTGACCAATCCGAGCAGGGCACGTGCGGGCCAGCGGGTGATGTCGTTCACGATCGAGCGATCGGCGGCGAACGCCTTGCCGTCGGAGAACCAGAACCGGACGATCGCATCGATCGACCAGCGCGGCAGCGTCACCGCGCTCACCGCTGTGGCGCCGATCGATGGTGTGTGGCGTGCGAGACGGGCCAGTGGTCCGAGATCGCCGGCAAGTGCGGTGGACTCGGTCAACGGATTGCATGCGACGACGGCGTCGACCCGGTCCGGCGCGCGACGCGCAACGGTCAGACTGATGGCCGACCCGAGACAGTTCCCGACGAATGCCGCAGACGCTATCCCCCGGTCGTCGAGGAACCGCTCGATCATGGCGGCGTAGCGGTCGAGAGAGTAGCCGTCGCCCGGCCGTCCGGACTCGCCGTAGCCGAACAAATCGAGCGCGTATATCTGACGGCTGGTAGCGAGGGCCTCGATCTGCGAGCGCCAGATGACATGCGATGAACCCGCGTTGTGCAGGAATACGACCGCCGTTCCACTTCCGCGCTCGAGATAGGCGACGTGGGTGTCCTCGAATTCGAATCGTTGCATTTCCGCTCCTCGACGACTGGGCACCCATGCGTGGAAACCAACTGGTTTCCATCAATGAACAGTACAGTCGGCAGGAATGGAGGCGCAACAGGTGGGCGTGGAATCGACGGGCAGACTCGCAGAGCTGGTGGCACGGCTGCGTAGCGGCGTGCCATTGGACAAGCTGTCGCCCGAGTCCCGGCGGCACGGCGGGCTCTCCGGCGAGGACGTCCGTACAGATCAACGCTGGCGTCTATTGGGAGCTACGGCGTATGTGGTCGCCACGCACGGCTACTGGCCTGCCACCATCCAGCAGATCGTCGACGCGGCCAAAGTGTCGAAAAAGACGTTCTACAAGCATTTCTCGTCGAAGGAAGAAGCGTTCCTCGCGGCATTCGAGGTCAATGAACTGGTTATCGCGGGCGTGCGCGACAGCATCGACTTCGCGGACCTCGATCGGCTCCTCGACACCATGATCGGCAGCTACTTGGCCGTCCTGCAATTGGCGCCCGAGGTCACCGAAATGTTGTTGTTCCAGCCGCTCGGCGCGACGCCGGCGATCCGAAGCGCGCGCACCGCCGCAATCGCTCGCTATACCGCCGCGTTGCAGCAGGCTTTCGCCGATGCCAGGCAGGCGGGGTTACCCATTGCCGAGCTGTCCGATGCCGAGATCACCATGCTGCTCGGCGCCATCAACGAGCTATGTGTCCAGCACATCGACGCCCACGGGCTGGGGGATCTGCCTGCGGCACTGCATGCGCCGCTGGCCGCCTTCGTCGAACGTGTTCTCAGTATCCGCACCTGACCGCCGCGCCCGACTACGACCTGCGAGGTCCAGAAACCTGCCGCCCGACTCCGTCCTGCGCAGCGGCTCGGCCAAGCGGTCCCGGTCCATTCCCCGTGTGCGCGGTGGCGCTCGCGCAGAACGGAGCGATGCGCCGCGTCACTGGTAGCGGCCTCGGCTACCGCCGTGTCGACGAGCTCGTGCGATTCATTCGCACACGAACGTCGCCCACGCGCGGACGGCAACGCGTCCATCCTGATCGGTGCCGACCAAGGTGACATCCACGCACGACTCACCATCCAGAACATATTGCTGCACAACGTATCCCGAGCAGGTGAGCGTGTCCCCCGGCCACAGTGGGCGGGTGCATCGGGTGCGGAAGCGGCGGACGGTGTCGGCGCCGAGCCACTCGGTCGCATAGGTGGAAAGCAGCGCCGCCGAAAGCGGGCCCGAAGTAGCGGTGAAATCCGGTGCGGCCGGGTCGTTGTCGGTCGTGGGCACCGGGCCACGCGCAGCGTCCAGGTACTGGGCGAAATCGGCTTCGGTGAGTGGGCCGAATGTGGCAGGCGCGGGCGTGGTGGCGGTCATGCGGGCTCCTGCGAGGTGGGACGGGTGCCGGTCATCCATGATTCGGCGACCAGGCGGCCGGTGGGGTCGAAGTACTGGGTCACCATCGCGACCATGGTCACGGGGCTGTCGTTGTCGTCGAGTACTTCGTAGACGCGTTCGATCCGCGACTGCGCGGTGAGCCGTTCGCCTGCGCGCGGGGGTGGGCCGAAGAAGCGGTAGTCCTGCTCGATCGGAATGCCCGGCCAATGGTCAGCCGCGGTGGGCTCCCCCGCCGGGGCCAGTCGTGCCGGCAGGAATGTCGGCGGGACAACCGGTGCGTCGGCCGTCGTGTGCGCCGCCGCCCGCGACCGCGTGGCAGCAGCGAACTCGCGGATCCCGGCCGCGTCCACTTCGAGGTCGAGGCGACCACCGACCGTCGCAACATGCACCATCGCCACATCCCTTCTCTAGAGCCTGACGCCACGGTAGAGCCGGTCCGGGCCGGGTGACCTGCCCTGTTCCCACTGATCGGGAACGGTGCGTCACGGGGCAGGGCGGTCCGCAGACCATCGCACGGTGCCGGCGCGATCCCGCGCCGGAATCACTGGTGAGGAGCGCGATGAGCGGGACGGCGGACGAACCGGCGATTTACATCGTCGACGAGATGGTGGCCCCGCCCGGACAGGGGCGGGCATTTCTCGACAGGTACCTGCGGCAGTACGCACCGGGTGCGCGGGACCGCGGGTTGGTATTGGACCGGGTGCTGGTCAGCCCGCCGGTGTGGCTGAACGAGCAATCGAACACGATCACCGTCAGCTGGACGGTGCACGGCGCCGAGCGGTGGTGGCGCCAGCGGCTCGGTGCGAGCCGGGATCCGGAGGTGGCGGCGTGGTGGCGCACCGCCGATGATCTGCTCGTCAGCCGTCGGCGAACGACCAGTTGCGCCTACGAGGATGTGGAGGGATTGTCCGATGTCTGAGGTCGTTCATCTCGTTCATCTGACCGAGCCGTCGAGGCGCGACGAGCTCGCGGCCGAGGTCCGCGGCCTCGTCGAACCACATGCACGCCGAACGTTGATCGCCGCGACGCTGCCGGGCGGCATCGATGCCGGAGACCTCATCGTCCGGCTCCGGTTCGCCGACGAATCCGGTCGGCGAGCAGCCGAGGAAGTCGTCGATCGATGGTCTCGAGAGCCGTCCATCGAACGCGTGGAGACGGCCACCTTCACCGGCACACCGACACCGGGACGGCATTCGGCGGCACCGAGCGTCTATCGGGTATTGCTGGTCGCGGTCGACCCGCACGCCGACCGCGCGCTGGTGGATCGATTCGAAACCGAGACAGCGGCGATGCCCGACTACATCCACGCGATCGGCACCTCCCTGCTGAGCCGTGCGGGCGACCCCGGCGGACATGGATGGACGCATATCTGGGAACAGGAATTCACCGATATAGATGGACTGACCGGGCCGTATATGACCCATCCGTACCACTGGGCCCATATCGACCGTTGGTTCGACCCCGAACACGGAACCAAGATCGTGAACCGGCTCTGCCACAGCTTCTGCGCACTGGACACCGCCCTGCTCTCGTCTTCGTGATCGGCCCGTCCCTCCCAGCCACCGGGACCGGTCGCTCCCGCTCACCGGGAACGGCGCAGCCTGCGGATTCGCGACCGCCGAAACCTGTCCGCTGACCGGGAGGACACCGTTCGCGCCGGCCGTATCGGGTCCAGTATTTGACTCAGATCACAGTCATCCGGTGGAACATGGAGGTTTCGATGCCGGGTCTATCACCGAACGGCTCAGCCCAGAGCGCGGACGAATTCAGGACGATCGAAGCCGCGGCGGCGCCCACCCGGTTCGCCCGCGGCTGGCACTGCCTCGGTCTGCTGAAGTCCTTCCAGGACGGCAAACCACACGAGGTCAAGGCCTTCGGCACGACGCTGGTGGTGTTCCAGTCCGAATCGGACGGAAAGCTCAATGTGCTCGACGCGTTCTGCAGGCATATGGGCGGCAACCTCGCCCACGGCAGCGTCAAGGGCGATTCGATCGCCTGCCCGTTCCACGATTGGCGTTGGGGCGGCAACGGCCGCTGCACCGGCATCCCGTACGCGCGCCGCGTCCCTCCGCTGGCCAAGACCCGGTCCTGGCCGACGCTCGAGCGCAACGGCCAGCTCTATGTCTGGCACGACCCGCAGGGCAGCAAGCCCACCGATGAGGTGACCATCCCCGAGATCGAGGGGTACGGCAGTTCGGAGTGGACCGACTGGACCTGGAACTCGATGCTGATCGAGGGCTCACACTGCCGCGAGATCGTCGACAATGTCGTGGACATGGCGCACTTCTTCTACGTGCACTACGCCTTCCCGCGTTATTTCAAGAACGTCTTCGAAGGCCATGTCGCCACCCAGTACATGCGCTCGACGCCGCGCCAGGACATCGAGGTCGGCACCAACTACGACGACCCGAACTCGACCTTGCGTTCGGACGCTTCGTATTTCGGCCCGTCGTACATGATCGACTGGCTGTGGAGCGAGGCCCAGGGCATGACGATCGAGACGATCCTGATCAACTGCCACTACCCCGTCACCGAGAACTCGTTCGTGCTGCAGTACGGCGCGATGGTGAAGAAGCCGCAGGGTATGTCCGATGAGGCCGCCAATGCGATGGCCGCGCAGTTCGCCCAGGGTGTCGAGGTCGGCTTCGAGCAGGACATCGAGATCTGGAAGAACAAGGCCCCCATCGACAATCCGCTGCTGTCAGAGGAAGACGGCCCGGTGTATCAGCTGCGCCGCTGGTACAAGCAGTTCTACGTCGACGTCGAGGACATCACCGAAGACATGACCAAGCGGTTCGAGTTCGAGATCGATACCGAGCGCGCCGTCACGAGCTGGGAGGCCGAAGTGGCCGACAACATCGCCCGTGGCGCCGTCATCACCACCTAATCCGTTCGCGCATACGACAGGAACACAGCCCCGATGAACAAGGTTCTCGACAACATCACGGCCATCGCCGATCAGCTGCGCGAGCAGTCCCCCGAGGCCGAGCGCCTCGGCCGCCTGCCCGACGAGACCGCCAAGATGCTGAAGTCGGCCGGCCCGATCAAGCTGCTGCAGCCCAAGAAGTACGGCGGTTTCGAAGCACACCCGAGGGACTTCGCCGAAACAGTCATGGCGGCCGCCTCGCTGGACCCGGCCACCGGCTGGATCTGCGGCATCGTCGGTGTGCACCCGTGGCAGCTGGCCTTCGCCGACCCGAAGGTGCAGGAAGAGGTGTGGGGCACCGACAACGACACCTGGATGGCCTCGCCGTACGCGCCGACCGGCATTGCCCGCCCGGTGGACGGCGGCTACATCTTCAACGGCCGCTGGCAGTTCAGCTCCGGCACCGACCACTGTGACTGGATCTTCCTCGGCGCCATGCTCGGCGACACCGACGGCAATATCGCCACCCCGCCGACCATGCTGCACATGATCCTGCCGCGCAGCGACTACGAGATCGTCGAGGACTCGTGGAATGTGGTGGGGCTCAAGGGCACCGGCTCCAAGGACATCATCGTCAAGGACGCGTTCGTGCCGTCCTACCGGGTGATGAACGGTGATCACGTCATCGACGGCACCGCACAGAAGGAGTACGGCGTCACCGAGACGCTGTACAAGATGCCTTGGTCGAACATGTTCCCGCTCGGCATCACCTCCGCGGTGATCGGTATCGCCGAGGGCGCGCTGGCCGCGCATCTGGACTACCAGCGCGATCGGGTCGGCGCCCAGGGCACCGCGATCAAGGACGACCCGTACGTGTTGTTCGCGATCAGCGAGGCCGCGGCTGATATCAACGCCGCCCGTCAGGAGCTGCTGGCCAATGTCGACAAGATGTGGGACCTGGTCGATGCCGGCAAGGAGGTCTCCTTCGCCGATCGTGCCGCCGGACGACGCACGCAGGTGCGGGCGGCATGGCGCGCGGTGATGGCCGTCGACCAGATTTTCGCCCGCTCCGGCGGTAATGCCCTGCGGATGGACAAGCCGCTGCAGCGGTTCTGGCGCGATGCGCACGCGGGCCTCAACCATGCGATCCATGTGCCGAGCACGGTGTTCCACGCCGCGGCGCTCGGCTCGCTCGGTGTGGAGCCGCCGCAGCACCTGCGCTCGATGATCTGATTTCGAATACCGAGAAGGACAACAGCAATGACTGATATCAAGGGTCTGGGCTACGTCAAGGTCCAGACCAACGACATGGACCGCTGGCGCAAGTTCGCCTTCGAGGTGCTTGGCTTCGCCGAGGGCAGCGGGCCGGACGAGAACGCGCTCTACCTGCGGATGGACGAGCGTGCCGCACGCATGGTCGTCGTACCGGGTGAGTCCGACGAAGTCGTGACCATCGGCTGGGAGGTGCGTGACCACGCCGCCCTGGTGCGGGTGCAGGAGGCGGTGACCGCGGCAGGTATCGCGGTCAAGCCGCTCTCGGTCGAGGAGGCCGACGCGCGTCGGGTCGAGGAGGTCATCACCTTCGAGGATCCGACCGGAGCCACGCTCGAAATCTTCCACGGCGCCGTGCTCGACCACAGCCCGGTGGTGACGCCGTTCGGCGCGAAGTTCGTCACCGGCGCGCAGGGCCTCGGCCACGTCGTGCTGCCGACCATGGACCCCAACGGCGCGTTCGAGTTCTACACCGAGGTACTCGGGTTCCTGCCGCGTGGCGCGTTCCGGATCCCGGCACCGCCGGAGTTCGGCCCGATGCGCGTCCGGTTCATGGGTGTCAACGAGCGTCATCACAGCCTGGCGCTGTGCCCTGCACCGCACGGTGGTGCGCCCGGCCTGGTGCACATCATGGTGGAGGTCGATTCGCTCGACACGGTCGGTCAGGCGCTGGACCGGGTCGTCAAGGACGGTTTCTCCGTCTCGTCGACGCTGGGCCGCCACACCAACGACAAGATGGTCTCGTTCTACGTCCGCGCGCCCGGCGGCTGGGATATCGAATTCGGCACCGAGGGCATGCGCGTCGACGAAAAGTACTACACCGCAGAGGAAATCACGGCGGACAGCTACTGGGGCCACGACTGGTCCGGTAGCGAGCCGCTGGCCGCGATGTAGTCACAACACCTCTCCCCTCCCCGACCCCGGGGTTTCAGTCACCACGGCTGAAACCCCGGGGTCGTTGTGATTTACATCACACCTCCAAATTCATGTGACAGCGACCACAGGGTCATGGTATGAATAGTCATATGCCTAATAGAAATATCCCGTTGGGCATCAGCTCGTAGACCCGCAGGGAGGGCCACATGAATACACAGGCCGACGCCGCTACCCCGAGCGCCGTACTGGACCGCGTCTCGCTGGTCCTCGACGCCTTCGACGGACCGGGCAGGCTCACCCTCGCCCAGATAGTGCGCAGGACCGGGCTACCCCGGTCCTCGGCGCATCGCATGCTCGAACGGCTGGTGCAATTGCGCTGGCTGCGCCGCGAGGGCCGCGACTACGAGCTGGGTATCCGCCTGGTGGAACTGGGCTCGCTCGCCGTGCACCAGGACCGGCTGCATCGCGCGGCGATGCCGTTCCTGCACGAGCTCTACCGCGCCACCGGCTTCGTGGTGCACCTGGCCGTCCTCGATGGGCCCGATGTGGTCTACCTGGAGAAGATCGGCGGCCGCATGGCGGCGGCGGTGCCCACCCGGGTCGGCGCCCGCAGGCCCGCGCACTGTACCGGCGTGGGCAAGGCGATCCTCGCCTACTCCGACGAGGAGCGTATTTCCGCGCTCGGCTCTGGCCTGCTCAGCCGCAGCACCAAGTTCTCCATCGCCAACAGGACGCAGCTGCGTACCGAACTGGACAAGGTCCGGGCCCATGGCATCGCCCATGAGCGCGAGGAGTCACTGCCCGGCTTCGGATGCGTCGCCGCGCCCATCGGCAATATCGGCGAGGCCGTCGCGGCGGTCTCGGTGTGCGGCCCGGTGGATCGGATGAACTTCGACTACCGCCTCACCGCGCCGGTGCGCACCACCGCGCTTGGCATCTGGCGCAATATCGAGGATGGGATGTCGCGGGTGCATCCGACGCTGCAGCAGTCGCGCCCGCTGCGTGGTGGTCCGGCGTTGCGCACCCCCGCCGCCGCACCCCGGCCGCTGGAGTACGTCTAGTTCCGGACTCGCGGTTGATACCGCGCGGCCCTCGGCCACCGGCTTCGGATGCCCGACACATCCGGACCGGTGGCCGAGCTGTGTGCGCTAGCCTTCGGCTTCCTCGAGCCCCGCGTCGGCTTCCTGGACCCGCTGCTCGACTTCACGCCAGCGGCCGGGCGTCGGATGCGGGTACTCCGACTTGTCGTCGTGCTCGGCCTTCACCAGAATCGAGTCGGCCGCGTCGATCTCATCGATCAATTCCTGGGCGAGATCGCGTTCGGCCGCGTAATGCCGCTCGGCCCACTGCAGCACGATCTGCGAGTATGCCCAGCCGGGTTCGGCTTTGGCCGCGGCGGAATCGATGGCGGCACGCTTGCGCAGCCGATCGATGTCGTCGATGTGGTCGCGCAGGATCTCTTTGAGCCGGTCCGGGGAACTCAGGTGCCCGAACATGATCCGCAGCATCACGTGATGCTTCAGCACCGGCTTGTCGACCGGCGCTTCATTGCACCAGAGGGTGACCGCAGCGCGGCCCTCGTCGGTGATCCGATACAGCCTGCGTCCACGCATGGCGTTGTCGCTGTCGACCCGTGAGGTCGCGTATCCGTGCCGCTCGAGTTTCTTCAGCTCCGAGTAGATCTGGCTGTGCGAGGGGCTCCAGTAGAAGTACCGGATACTCCAATCGGCCCACTTCTTCAGGTCGTAGCCCGAGATCTCTTCCTCATAGGAGAGCATGGCGAGCACGGCCCAACTGGTCGGGGGAAGATTGACCAGGCCGATTTCCGGTTCACTTGATGCCACCGGCAAATGCTAGCAACCAGGCAAATCACCCGTCCCCGCCGAACTACCGCTCACCGGGACGTCGCATTGAGACAGCACCCGGCACACTCGATGCTGGAGTTCGACAGATCTTCGGGAGGACCCCACGTATGAGTGCAGACAACATCGTCATCGAACCGGGCTGCCCAGGGCCGGCCGCTTTACGCAAGGTGCTCGGGCACTTCGCCACCGGTGTCGCGGTGATCGCCGCGCACGACGGCACGCGACCGCTCGGCTTCACCTGTCAGTCGGTGGTGTCGGTGTCGCTGGATCCGCCGTTCGTGTCGTTCTGCCCCGCCAAGAGCTCCACCAGCTGGCCGCTGCTGCGGTCGGCCGGTTCGCTGTGCATCAGTGTGCTCGCCCACGACCAGCGCGAGATCTGCCGCCAGTTCGCGGTCAGCGGCGGCGACAAATTCGCGGGCATCGACTGGACGCACGGCAATAACGGTGCGCCGGCGATCACCGGAGCGCTGGCCCATATCGAGGCCTCGCTCGAATTCGAGCACGAGGCGGGCGACCATACGATCGCGCTCGCCCGCGTCACCGAGCTGGCCGCCGACGAGGGCGGACGGCCGCTGCTGTTCTTCAAGGGCGCCTTCGGCGGTTTCACCGACTGAGTCCACAGAAACGAAACGGGTGGTTGTTCCGGCAGGACCGGTACAACCACCCGTTTCGTTTTATCGGTCAGTCCGCGATGACCTCGAAGCCCTTGTACTCGGCGGCGGCCACCTCGGCGATGATCTCGCCATAGACCCCGAAACCGCCGACGAACGGCATGAATACCCGCGGCTTACCCGGCACGTTGGCACCCAGGTACCAGGAGTTCGCGGTCGGCATGAGGGTGCCCGCGGCGCGTTCGGCGCATTCGGCCACCCAGGCCGCCACCGCGTCGGGCCGAGCCTCCAGCGCGCTCGCACCGTTGCGGTCGAGGTAGTCGATGGCGTCGGCCACCCAGTCGACATGCAGTTCCGAATGCAGCACCATGTTCGCCAGTACTGACGGGCTGCCGGGACCGGTCAGGTTGAACAGGTTCGGGAAGCCTGCGACACCCAGTCCGAGATAGGTTTTCGGGCCTTCCTGCCAGGCCTCGTTGAGGGTGCGGCCGTCGCGGCCGACGATGTTGAGCCGCGCCACCGAGCCGGTCATGGCGTCGAACCCGGTGGCGAGCACCAAGGCGTCGAGCGGGTAGTGCGCGTCGGTGGTGTGCACACCATCGGCGTCGATCCGTTCGATCGGGGTGGCCCGCAGGTTCACCAGCTCGACGTTGTCGCGGTTGTAGGTCTGGTAGTAGTTCGTGTCGGTGCAGATCCGCTTGGTGCCGATCGGATGATCGTTCGGGATGAGCAGTTCGGCGACCGCGGGATCGTCGATCTCCGCGCGCACCTTCTCCTCCCAGAACAGCCGGGCGGTGTCGTTGGCCTCGGGGGTCACCATCTGGTCCGGGAAGGTCTTGCTGAACAGCACACCGCCGAGCTCCCAGCGCTTCTGGTAGGCCTCACGCAGTTCCTGCTCGGATACCTCGAGCGCGGATTTCGGGTGCGGCAGATGCGGTGAGCCACCGCCGCTGACCATGGACAGCCTGCGACGCTCGGCGTAGTTCGCCTTCTGCTCGGCGCGGGTCGACTCGTCAAGGGGCACGTTGCCCGCGGGCACGCTGTAGTTGGGGGTCCGCTGGAACACATGCAGCTGCTCGGCCTGTTCGGCAATGCATGGAATGGCTTGGATCCCCGACGATCCCGTGCCGATGACGCCAACCCGCTGACCGGTGAAATCGACGCCCTCATGGGGCCAATGCGAGGTGTGCAGCACCGGACCGTCGAACGATGCCAACCCGTCGATGGCCGGGGTGTTCGCATTCGACAGCGGGCCAACCGCCAACACGACGAAACGCGTCGAGACCACAGTCCCGGTATCGGTACGCACCTGCCAGCGCAGCGTCGACTCGTCGAGCACGGTGTCGGTGACGCGCGCGCCGAATTCGATATCACGGCGCAGATCGAAGCGGTCGGCAACGTGCTCGAGATAGGCGAGGATCTCCGGCTGGGTGGCGTACTTCTCGCTCCAGTTCCATTCCTGTTGCAGCGCCTCGTCGAAGGAGTACGAGTAGTCGACGCTCTCGACATCGCAGCGCGCACCGGGGTAGCGGTTCCAGTACCACACCCCGCCCACGCCATCGGCGGCCTCGAACACGCGCACGGACAGACCCTGCGAGCGGAACTTGTGCAGTGCGTAGAGCCCGGCGATACCCGCGCCGACGACCACCACGTCGACGCTGGTCGGGACGGTCTCTGCGGACGTTGGCGTCTCGGCGTTCACGTGCCTACCTTTCGATGGAATCCAGTTCTCCCCGCGACGCTAAGGACTCGGCATACCTCTCGAGCAGGTCTTCTCCCGCTGACCGGCACGTTCACCGCCGGGGCGACACGTTCCCGGTGACCGGGAGAGACGCACACCGCGGGCAGTTGTTCGACATAGCGTCGACGGTGAGCAAGAGCACAGGAGGACAGGCAGTGGCAGACCCGAAGGCCCACACAGTGGTGGACTGGAACGACGAGGTGGACGTGCTGGTCGCGGGTTCGGGCGGCGGCCTGGCCGGCGCCTACACCGCGGCCCGCGAAGGGCTGACCGTCGCGGTGGTCGAAGCGACCGACAAGTTCGGCGGCACGACCGCGTATTCCGGGGGCGGAGGCGTGTGGTTCCCGTGCAATCCGGTGCTGCGCCGCGCGGGCACCGATGACACCATCGACGACGCGCTGACCTATTACCACGCCGTCGTCGGTGACCGGACGCCGCGCGAGCTACAGGACACCTACGTCCGCCGCGGCAGCGACCTCATCGAATACCTCGAGGCCGACGACCATTTCGCGTTCGAGATGCTGCCCTGGCCGGACTATTTCGGGAAGGCTCCCAAGGCCAGGCTCGACGGGCAGCGCCACACCATGCCCACCCCGCTGCCCGCATCGGCGCTCGGCGAGATGCGTGAGCAGTTGCGCGGGCCGCTCGACACCGATCGGCTCGGCGCGCCGCTGCCGGACATGCTGATCGGCGGTCAGGCGTTGATCGGGCGGTTCCTGCTCGCACTGTCGTCGTACCCGGACGTCCGGCTCTACCGCAACACCGCGCTGGTCGAGCTGGTGGTCGAGGACGGCGCTGTCATCGGCGCGATCACCGAGCGCGACGGGCAACCGTTCGCGATCCGGGCGCGCAAGGGCGTGATCCTCGCGGCGGGCGGTTTCGAGCAGAACGACGAGCTGCGCAGGCACTACGGCGTGCCAGGCCAGGCCCGCGACACCATGGGTCCGTGGGGCAACCTCGGTAAGGCACACCAGGCGGGTATCGCCGCGGGAGCGGATACCGATCTGATGGATCAGGCCTGGTGGTCGCCGGGTCTCACGCATCCGGACGGCCGGTCGGCGTTCGCGCTGTGGTTCACCGGCGGCATCTTCGTCGATCAGAGCGGCGAGCGATTCGTCAACGAATCCGCACCCTACGACCGGCTCGGGCGCGACATCATCAGCAAGCTCGACGATGGTTCGGCCACACTCCCCTACTGGATGATCTACGACGACAAAGAGGGCGAGGTGCCGCCGATCAAGGCCACCAACGTCTCGATGGTCGAGCCGGAGAAGTACGTGGCCGCCGGGTTGTGGCACACCGCCGACACGCTCCCGGAGCTGGCCGCGAAGATCGGTGTGCCCGCCGAGCAGCTGGTGGCGACCGTGCAGCGGTTCAACTCCTTCGTCGACACCGGCGTCGATCCGGACTTCGGGCGCGGCGACGAGGCCTACGATCGCGCGTTCTCCGGCGGTGAACCGCCGCTCGTCTCGATCGATCAGGGCCCCTTCCATGCGGCAGCGTTCGGCATCTCCGATCTCGGCACCAAGGGTGGTCTGCGCACCGACAGCGCGGCAAGGGTGCTCGGACGCGACGGCGAGCCGATTCCCGGCCTGTACGCGGCGGGCAACACCATGGCGGCCGTCAGCGGCACCGTCTACCCGGGCGGCGGCAACCCGATCGGCGCATCGATGCTGTTCAGCCATCTCGCCGTGCGCGATCTGCTCGGCAACTGATCCGATTCGCGGCGCTTCCCACTGGTCGGGAAGCGCCGCGGTCGACCGCAGCGGCACGTGGTTGCGTTCAGCCACACCACCGCCAAGAACACTCGGAGGAGCCTCGATGGCCACACCAGATGACATCCGCTCGGCGATTCGCCGCTATCTCGACACCGTCGCCAACGGGTCCGCGTCCGATATCGCGGCCCTGTACGCCGAGGACGCCACCGTCGAGGATCCCGTCGGCACACCGCCGCACGTCGGCCGGGCCGCGATCGAAAAGTTCTACAGCGCACTGGCCTCGGTGCGCGTCAGCACCGAACTGAACAACGTCCGCGTCGCGGGCGACAGCGCCGCATTCGGTTTCCGCGTGGTCACCGACACCGGCGACCAGACCATCATCATCGAACCCATCGATGTCATGACCTTCGACGAGAACGCACAGATCACCAGCATGCGCGCATTCTGGTCGCAGGACGACATCAGCTTCGGCTGAGCCTGCCGAGTGCAGCGGAAAGAGACGAACGTGCCTGCAGCCGAACAACACTGGGACCACGAGGTCGACTTTCTTGTCGTCGGTAGCGGCGCAGGCGGGCTCACCGCCGCGCTGGCCGCCGCCGATCGCGGCGGCGACACCCTCGTCATCGAGAAGGCGGCGGTCTACGGCGGCAGCACCGCGCTATCGGGCGGCGGGATCTGGGTGCCGAACAATCCGACGCTGCTGCGGGAGGGGCTCGGCGACACCCGCTCCGATGTCCGCGCCTACCTCGACGCCGTCGTCGGTGACCGGGTCCCGTCGCAGAACCTCGACCGGTTCATCGACGAGGGTCCGCGGATGCTCGAGTTCCTGGAGACCAGCCCGCACCTGCGATTCCAGTGGTGCACCGGCTATTCCGACTACCATCCCGAGGCGCCCGGCGGCCGGCCTGCGGGGCGCTCCATCGAACCATTGCCGGTCGATCTCAAACAGCTCGGCGACGACGAAGATCTGCTCCGGCCCGCCGCACTGGCGACGCCGCCCGGGCTGTTCATCACGTCGAAGGACTTCGTCCAGCTCAACATGGTGACGCGCACCTGGAAGGCACGCTGGACCGCCTTGCTCACCGGACTGCGCGCGGTCAAGGCGATCCTGCTGCGCCGCCATATGGACACCCTGGGCCGGGCTCTCATCGCCCGGTTGCGGCTGGCGCTGCGCGATGCCGGGGTCCCGCTCTGGCTCGACACCCCGATGCGGTCGCTGATCACCGATGAAGCAGGCGCCGTGATCGGCGTGGTCGCCGAACGCGAGGGCCGCGAGCTCCGGATCCGCGCCCGCAACGGCATCATGCTGGCCACCGGCGGATTCGAATACAACCAGGCCATGCGCAAGCAGTACCTGCCCGAAGGCGGACGCGACAATTTCAGCGCCGCCTCCGCCGACAACACCGGTGACGGCATCGTCGCGGGGGAACGTGTCGGAGCCGCGGTGGATCTGATGGACGACGCCTGGTGGATGCCGTCGTTCCAGCGCCCCGACGGCATCAATCAGGTGCTGGTGTCGGAGCGGTCGATTCCGCGCTCGATCATTGTCGACCGCGCGGGCGAGCGATTCACCAACGAGGCCTCGCCGTACGTCACGTTCGTGCACGCACAGCTGGCCGGCGGTCATGAACCGGCCTGGCTGATCTTCGATGCCAAGGCCAAGAGCCGCTACCCCATCGGCGGCATCATGCCCGGTCAGAAGTTCCCGAAGCCGTGGCTGGACAGCGGTCTGATCCGCACGGCAGGCACCGTCGACGATCTGGCCGCCGCGATCGAGGTCCCGGTCGAAGCGCTGCGGGAGACGATGCGGCGATACAACGATTTCGCCCGCGACGGCCGCGACGCCGATTTCGACCGTGGTGTGAGCGCCTACGACACCTACTACGGTGACCCCACCCTGCCGCAGCCCGCGCTGGACGTCCTGGACAAGGCGCCCTACTACGCGCTGCGGGTGCGTATCGGCGATCTCGGCACCAAGGGCGGTCTGGTCTACAACGCGAACGCGCAGGTGTTGCGCGACGACGGCTCGGTCATCGAGGGGCTCTACGCCACCGGCAATACCTCGGCGGCCGTCATGGGCAATGACTATGCAGGTGCGGGCGCCACCATCGGCCCCGCGATGGTCTTCGGCTACGTCGGCGCCCGGCACGCCGCGGGCATACGCTGACAAGGAGGATCGAGATGCAGGCGATACAGTGCGGCACATGCGGTAACCGCGTCCTGGTTGAGAAGTTCAGTCCGAGCCACACCAGCGTGCAATGGCTCGACGAGGCCGAGTCGTCGTGCCCGGAATTCGCGCGCCGCGCGGCGCTCGGTGAGCACAGCAAATGGATTCCGACCTGCGCGGCGCTACGCGATTCGATCGAACGTGCCGTCAGCGCCGGCGCGCTGGCCACCGACGAACTGCGACACGAACCGGTTCCGGGCCGGATCGGCTGACCCACCACACGACGAGGAGAACTCATGAAGCGATTGGAAGGCCACCGCACCCTGGTGACGGGCGCGGCGTCGGGTATCGGGCAGGCCACTGCCCTGCGGCTGCTCGATGAAGGAGCCGTAGTGGTCGCCGCGGACGTGTCCGCCGACGGCCTCGCGGCGACCCAGGAGGGCGCCGGAGAGCGCGGCACCGCGGACCGCCTGACGACTCTCACCATGGATATCGGCACCGAACGGTCGGTCGTCGACGGCGTCCGGACCGCGGTGGAGACCCTCGGCGGCCTGGATTCGGTGGTGAACGCCGCGGGCATCCTGCGCGCCTCGCACACCGATCAGACCGGCTTGGATCTGTGGAACCAGATCATCGGCGTGAACCTCACCGGAACGTTCCTCGTGGTTCGCGAATCGTTGCCCGCACTGCTGGCGAATCCGCGCGCGACGATCGTCAACTTCAGTTCCACCTCAGCGGCTTTCGCCCATCCCTATATGGCGGCCTACGCCGCGAGCAAGGGCGGCATCCAGTCGTTCACCCACGCCTTGGCACTCGAATTCGGCGGCAAGGGGCTGCGGGCGGTGTGCGTGGCGCCGGGCAGCATCAAGTCCGGGATCACCGAGGCTACCGGGGGATACGTGCCGGCCGATGCGGACTGGTCGTTGTTCGCGAAGCTGTCGCCGGTGCTGCCGACCGAGCTCACCTCCAATGGCGCCGGAATGGGTGATCCGACCGCCGTAGCCGGCGTGATCGCCATGCTGGTCTCCGAGGACGGCGCGTTCATCACCGGAACCGAGATCCGTATCGACGGAGGTACGCACGCCTGAGCCGAACTCCCGCGCTGATCTCGTAACGCCGCCCTGCGGAACGGGATCCGGCGGCTGGGTGCACGCATTACGAAGCCCCCGTGGACATCACTGTCCACGGGGGCTTGGCGTTTCGCGCTGGGAGCGCGAGTTCCAACAATGTGATACACGAGGAAATCGCTGATCATCAATAGTTTTCACATCAGCAACATGCCTATCAGGCATATTTGTCTCCCATTGGGTGGGATTCCCGGTCCTGCGACACGCCCGGAGAAAGTGTGATGTCGGTTACGCATTCCGAATCGATCGGCGAATGCGAGGACCATCCCGAAAGGACCGCTCATGGTCTCTCCTACCTCTCCACCCGATACCGCACAGCGCTGGACCCCACGGCTGATCTTCTCGCTCGCCTCGATCGTGCTGCTTCTGGAAATGCTCGCGGTGAGCTACATGATGATCTCCACGGCACTGCCGTCGATCGCCGCGCACTACCAGACCACACAGGGCGCCTGGCTGTTGACGTCGTTCCTGCTCGTCGGTGCCGTCACCGCGCCGCTGATCGGCAAGTTGGCGGATATGTACGGCAAGCGCAAAGCCCTGCTCGGGTGCGTCGCCGTGGCCGCGGTGGGATCGTTCATCTCGGCGATCGCGGGCAGCTACGCCGTCCTCATCGCGGGCCGCGCACTGACCGGCCTGCTGGTCCCCTGCCTGTTCCTGAGCTATTCGCTGATCCGGGACGTGTTCCCCGCGAAGACGATCGCACTGGCCGTGAGTATCGCGACCAGCGGTATGGGCCTGATCGCGATTCCCGCGCCGTTCCTCACCGGCTGGCTGATCGACGACTTCGGGTTCCGCAGCATCTTCTGGTTCTTCGTCATCGGGCTCGCAGTGCTGGGTGCGCTGATCTTCCTCACCACCTCCGAATCGCCGGTGCGGCTGCGTTCTCGGATCGATCTACTCGGAGCGGTCCTGCTGGGTGGCGGTATCGCTGGCGTGCTCATCGCGGTGAGCTTCGGCCCGACCTGGGGCTGGCGCGACGGATCGACCCTGGCCTACCTGGCCGGTGGCGTGGTGCTGCTGCTGGCATGGCTGGCGACCGCGCGGATGATCCGGGAACCGCTGATCGACCTCGAGGTACTCGGCAATCGTCCGGTGCTGCTGACCACGATCGGCGCCGGACTCTGCTACGGATCCAGCGGCCTGTTCACCATCCTGCTGCCGATGCTGGCCATGACACCGGCCGTGCTCGGCCTCGACTACGGGTTCGGCGTCACCGCGGAGGGTTTCGCGATCTTCCAGGCCCCGGTCGGCCTGATGGTGGTGGTCGGTGGTGTGCTCGTCGGCCTGCTCGTCGGCCGCGGCGACGTCCGGCCCCGCATCCTGATGACCTGCGGCATGCTGCTGATGGCCGTCGGATTCACGCTGACCGCCGCCGTGCACGACAGCAAGCCGCTGCTCATCATCTTCGCGGGCATCTTCGGCACCGGCATGGGCATGGCCTACGCGGCCATCCCGAACCTGCTGATCGAAGCGGTACCGCCACAACTGCAGGCCAGCACGGCGAGCATCGTCGGTGTCTCGCAGAGCGTGTTCCCCGCCGTGTTGCCGGTTATCGCCTTCACGGTCATGAACAACTCCTACATCGCGCCGATCCCACCGGAAATGACCCAGGGAGCGGTGTTCTACCTCGACCGCGGCTTCACGATCGCGTTCCTGATCGGTGCCGCGGCCGCGGTCATCGGCGCAGTGGTCGCGGCTGCGCTGCCGCGCCGGATCGTCCAGCTGTCCGCGCCGAGCAAGGTGGCGGACTCCGGGGAGGAAGGACTGGTGTTCGCTCACTGAGTCTCCTGTTCCGGGCCGGTCGCGCAGCTGTGCGCGGCCGGCTCGGTCGTTCCCGCAGCTGTCAGGCCGTCTCGGCAGGCGTGCCCGTGGCCCGGGCACGGTCGAGCCGATCGCCGAAATGCTCGAGCAGGCGCCGAAGTTCGTCGGTGAAGCGCTGGTACTCGGCCGGTTCGTAGTCCGGGAGCAATCGCGCCTCGTTGGCGAGGTGGAGGCGGAAGACCCGGTCGACGATCTCGACCCCGTGTGCGGTCAGGCGTACGCGCACCGAGCGGCGGTCGTGCGGATCTCGGACCCGCTCGACCAGGCCCTTGGCTTCCATCCGGTCGATGCGGTTGGTGACCGTCCCCGACGTGATCATCGCCGCCTCCAGCAGAGCGCCAGGGGTCAACTCGTACGGCGGGCCGGATCGGCGCAGCGTGGTGAGGACATCGAACTCCCATACCTCCAGGCCGTGCTCGGCATAGAGATCCTTCAACGCGCGGTCGAGGATGCGCGCCAGCCGCTGCACCCGTCCCACGATCGCCACTGGCCACAGCTGATCTGCGATTTCCGGCGCTTCCTGACACCAGAGATCCATGATCACGTCGACGGTATCCGCCACATCTCCTCCTTATCTCGATGTCGAGAGACTTGACATCAACATTGTTCCCTGATTTTATCTCGATGTCGAGATTATCTGATTGGAGGGGAGGACGCGACATGGTCACCACCGCAGAACCGAAGCCCGGGGCACCTACTCGCGAACCAGCGCCGCTGCGCGACCTGTTACTCACTGTGATCGCACCCGCGAGCTTCGGAACCGTCTACGTCGCGACAACTTTGCTGCTGCCGCCCGATCGGCCCCTGCTCGCCGGCGCCATGCGCGCGCTGCCTGCGGGGCTGCTCATCCTGGCGTTCACCCGAACGCTGCCGAGCGGGGCGTGGTGGCCGAAGACGATCGCGCTCGCGACACTCAATATCGGCGCGTTCTTCCCGCTGCTGTTCTTCGCCGCCTACCGGCTGCCCGGCGGAATCGCCGCCACCCTCGGAGCGCTACAGCCGCTCATCGTCGCGGCACTGGCACTGCCACTCCTGAAGACCCGCACGCCACGATCAATGCTGATGGCGAGCGTCGTGGTCGCGGGCGGAGTCGCACTGATGACGACAACCGCCGCCACTGCGCCGGACCCGATCGGCATCGCCGCGATGCTCGCCGCGGTCTGGTTGATGGCCCTGGCGATCGTGCTCGGAAAGAAATGGGGCTCACCGGTTCCGCCGCTGACCATGACCGGATGGCAGCTCACCATCGGCGGACTCGCCCTCGCCCCGCTGACCCTCGTCGTCGAAGGGCTGCCCTCGACCTTCACCGCCGCGAACCTGATCGGCTTCGCCTACGTCGGGCTCATCGGAACCGCACTCGCCTACACCCTGTGGTTTCGCGGAGTACAGCGCCTCGCCCCCACCTCGGTATCACTGCTGTCGACCACAAACCCACTCGTCGCCACCCTGGCCGGATTCCTCTTCCTCGGCCAAGCCCTCACCCCATGGCAGATCACCGGATTCACCATCGCCCTCGTCGCCCTCGTCGCGGGCCAATCCATGAACAGGAGCTCCACATGACCACCCCGGCAAAGGAATACCGCGTTCTCGCTCTCTCGGGCAGCCTGCGCGCCGGCTCGTACAACACCGCACTACTGCGCGCGGCCGACAAGCTCAATCCCGGACCACTGACGATTCAGATCTACCCCGATCTCGGTGACCTGCCGTTGTACAGCCAAGACCTCGAACAAGATCCGCCGACCGCCGTGCGCGAGCTGCACCGCCACATCGTCGCGGCCGACGGATTGTTGCTCGCGACACCCGAGCACAACGCGTCGATACCGGCCGCGTTGAAGAACGCGATCGACTGGATGAGCCGCATGCCCGACGGTGCGGGCATGGCAGGCAAGCCAGTTGCCGTGGCGGGCGCCTCACCCGGCGCACTGGGAGCGGTGCGCGCCCAGCTGGCTCTGCGCCAAATCCTGGGTAGCGTCGGCGCCGAGGTTCTGGCCAAGCCGGAGGTCGTTGTCTTCCGCGCGCACGAACGGTTCGACACCGACGGCGCCCTTACCGACGAGTTCACCCAGAACCTGCTGGTAGACCTCTTGGCCGAACTGGCAGAGCGAATCGAACGCAGCGCCTCGGCCCGAGCACGCCGTGACGCCGCGCTTGCGAGAACCTGACGCGCCACAACGGTATACGCGAAAACGCCGGCCTCACGGTGGACGCGAGGCCGGCGTTCACGCGTGCCCGGATCACCGAAAAGCAGGAGAGCTCCCGCATCAGCCGATGCGACAGTGCGACCCGTGCTGCTCCTGGTTCCCAGCTCTGTCCTGCGCCCCGGCCGACCCGATGAACATTTCGTGGCCGAGGCCGCGGCCGCGCGTGAGCTGGGGATCGGCGTCGAGCTGGTGAATCATGATGCGCTCACCCACCCGGGCGGCGCCGATGCGGCGGTGCGCCGCGTCCAGGGGGAAGGGCCGGCCGTCTACCGCGGCTGGATGCTCCGGAGTACCGAGTATCAGGAATTCGACGATGCCCTGCGCCGGCGCGGCGTGACACTCGCTACCAGTCACGAGCAGTACCGGCGGGCCCACGAATTGCCCGGCTGGTACGCCGATCTCGCCGACCTGACCCCACGCTCGTCGTGGATGGTCGGGGGCGAGCGGGCGGACTTCACCGAAGCCTGCCGAGTCCTCGGCCCCGGCGCAGCGGTGCTGCGCGATTACACGAAATCGCTGAAACACCACTGGGATGAGACCGCGTTCATTCCAGAACTGACCGACGAGGACGCCGCCTGGTCCATTGCCGACAGGTTCCGCGAACTACGCGGCACCGATATGACCGGCGGCTACGTCATCCGCCGATTCGAAACCTTCACCTCAGCCGAAGTCCGCACCTGGTGGATCCACGGCACCTGCCACCTCACCGGACCCCACCCGGATACGCCGAACGACCTGCCAGGCACACCAGTCGATACCTCTGCGGCAGCCCCTCTCATCGCAGGGCTCGGCCTACCATTCGTCACCGCCGACTTCATCCAGCGCGCCGACGGGCAGTGGCGGATCGTCGAACTCGGTGACGGACAGGTCAGCGATCGACCGGCCACCGTGCCGCCGGAGCAGCTGATCGATGCGCTCCACACCCACATCGGCGTCTGAGCCGCACCGAACCGAACAGGCGGGCATCGGCGTCTGCGGCGATCTCTACCGCGAGATCACACGGTTCGCCTCTGATTTCTTCGCCGGCGCGAGGGCTGTGCCCGCTCACCGGAACAGCGGCACTGGGATCGCGTGCGCAAATGGCAACGTGGGGGCGAACGACTGAGATGGAGGTTGGGCGATGACATCGGACCTGAGCTATGAGGGCACGCTCCGGGAGGTTCGTACCGATTCCGGGGTGCTGCGCTATCACGAGGCCGGTGAGGGTCCCCCGCTGCTGCTTCTGCACGGATCCGGGCCGGGCGTGACCGGGTGGCGGAACTTTCGTGGGAACCTTGGGGTGTTCGCGGAGAATTTTCGGTGTCTGATCCTGGAGTTTCCCGGGTTCGGGGTCAGCGATGACTTCGGCGGACATCCGATGGTCACCGCCTTGGAGGCGGTGATCGAGTTCGTCGATGCGCTCGGACTGGATCGAGTCGACATCATCGGTAACTCGATGGGCGGCGGGGTCGCGCTGAACTACGCGATCGCGCACCCGGACAAAGTGGGCAAGCTGGTCACCATCGGTGGCATCGGAAAGAACATCTTCAGCCCTGGACCGGGTGAGGGCATCAAACTGCTGCAGGAGTTCACCGAGAACCCCACCCGCGCGCGACTCGCCGAATGGCTGCATTCGATGGTCTACGACTCCTCGATGGTCACCGATGAGCTGATCGAGGAACGCTGGACCCAGGCCACCGATCCAGAGACCCTCGACAGCGCCCGCCGGATGTACAGCAAGGCCGCGTTCACGGCAATGGTGCGGGCCATGGAGGCATCCGACGCTCCCCCGCCGTGGGCGATGCTGCACAAGGTCAAGGCGCCGACACTACTGACCTGGGGACGCGACGACCGCGTGAGTCCGCTGGATATGGCATTGATCCCGATGCGAACGATTCCGCGCGCGGAGTTGCACGTGTTCCCCAACTGCGGGCATTGGGCGATGATCGAGCAGAAAGATGCGTTCGAGTCGGCGGTGCGTGCATTCCTGCTGCGTAAGGACTGAATCGGGCATCCACACGACATTCGGCTCCACACCAATGGTGTGGAGCCGAATGTCGTTGGTAGAACTGCTACCGCTGCGTGCTACCCGCGTCCACCGGCAAGGTGACCGCGGTGATGTAGCGCGCCTCATCGGAGGCGAGGAACAGCGACGCGTTGGCGATATCGATCGGCTCCACCCACGGGATCGAGAGCATGTTCATCGTCATGGCAGCTTCGGCGAACTCCGCACGCGTCGGGTGTTCGCGATCGGGGCGGAATACCCTGCGCACCATATCGTTCTGAATCATCGGCGTATCGACGTTGGTCGGATGCACCGAATTGACCCGCACCTGATGCGGTGCCAGTTCCTTGGCCAGGGAACGCATCAGGCCCACCACGCCGTGCTTGGCGGCCGTGTAATGCGCGACGCCCACCAGGCCTCGCAGTCCGGCGATCGAGCTGGTGAGGATCATCGACCCGCTGCCGCGCTCGATGAGGTGTGGCGTGGCCGCCTTGCAGGTCTGCCAGACTCCGGTGAGGTTGACGTCGAGCATCGTCTGCCAGGCGGCTTCGCTCAGCTCCAATGCCGGTGCGCTGGAGGTGATACCCGCGGTGGCGCAGACGATGTCGAGGCCGCCGAGTTCGGACACCGCAGCATCGGTCGCCGCCCGCAACGCCTCACCGTCACGCACGTCGACGGTCGCCGTGACGACCTTTCCGCCGACCGCTTCGACGGCTCTCGCGGTCTCCGCCAAATCGTCCGGGGTTGCCGGCGGAATGATCACCGTGTCCACCGCCGCGCAGATATCGAGCGCGATGATGTCGGCGCCCTCCTCGGCCATCCGTACGGCCTGAGCGCGTCCGATGCCCCGCGCCGCGCCGGTGACCAGCGCTACCTTGCCTGAAACTCGTCCCATGTCACACCTTCTGAGTCAGTCCGGCATCGACGACGAGCTGGGTTCCCGTGACATAACGGGACTCGTCGGATGCGAGAAACACCACCGCATTGCTGACATCGACGGGGTCGACCCACGGCACGGGCAGCAGATTGCGTTGTGCGAGCGCCTCGGCCGCGTCTTCCTCGGTCGGGTTCGCCAGATCCGGGCGCAGCTTCCCGAAAACGCTCTCGTTCAGAATCATGGGCGTCCGGACCGAACCCGGATGCACCGTGTTCACCCGAATTCCCAGCGGGCCCATCTCGTTGGCGAGCGTGCGGGCCAGGCCGACCACGGCATGTTTGCTGGCGGAATAGTGCGCCGAACCCGCACCACCCTTGAGGCCATTGGTCGAGCTGACGATGACGATCGACGCACCCGTCGGCAAATAGGACGCGCCGGCACGAACGGTGTGCCAGACACCGGTGAGATTGATGTCGAGTGTGCGCTGCCAGGCGGCGTCGGTCAGCTCCCAGGACGGGCCGAGATCGGCATAGATTCCGGCATTGGCGACGATCACGTCGAGGCGGCCCAACCGCTGCGCGCCTTCGGCGACCGCGGCATCGAGCGACTTCTGGTCACATACATCGGCGAATCCGGTGACACATCGGCGGCCGAGCGCCTCGACCTCCTTTGCCGTGACGGCTAGACCGTCGGCCGATCCGGCCAGATCCAAGGCGATGACGTCGGCGCCTTCTTCGGCCAGCCTGCGGCAGTGGGTGCGGCCCATCCCGCTCGCTGCGCCGGTGACCAACGCGACCTTGTCCTGCATGCGTTTCATGGGGTGCTCCCGGGAAATCGACTGCTCACCGGCGTGACGGTAGGGCGGCGCTGACCGCTGTGACATGCGGCGTCCCGGTGAGCGGGCCATCCTCGGCAGCGTCCCGGCCATCGGGAACGGCGCCCCTCGGACCTGCGCGGATCGGCGAATATTGCCGTCGGCGCCAACGTTCGTGACCGCAGGAGGATGAAGTGACATCGGCGACTGTTGACCTACCCCGCAGCTCGCGTGCGGTGATGCTGCGTGTGGCCGAGGTGATCGAGGAAACCGCCGACGCTCGGTCGCTGGTATTCGCGATCCCCGCCGACGCCACAGACCGCTTCCGGTACCGACCGGGACAGTTCCTGACCTTGCGCATACCGAGCGAACAGACCGGGTCGGTGGCTCGCTGCTATTCGCTGGCGAGCTCGCCCTTCACCGGCGGTGCGCCGAAGGTGACCGTCAAGCGCACACAGGGCGGCTACGGTTCGAACTGGTTGTGCGACAACGTCTCTGTCGGCGACACGATCGAAGTGCTGCCACCGTCGGGCACGTTCACCCCGGAGTCCCTCGACACCGATTTCCTGCTGTGGGCGGCGGGCAGCGGCATCACCCCGGTGATGTCGATTCTGCGTTCCGCACTGGCCGAGGGCGAAGGCCGGGTCGTGCTGTACTACGCCAACCGGGACCAGGATTCGGTGATCTTCGCTGACGAACTGCGCGAACTCGTGGAGCGCCACCCGACGCGGTTGACGGTGGTGCACCGGCTGGAAACGCTGCAGGGTCTGCCGACACCCGCGCAGCTGGCGGCGTTCGCCGAGCCGTTCGGAGCGTACGAATCATTCATCTGCGGTCCCGGACCGTTCATGACCGCGGTGAGCGACGCGCTGACCGGGGCCGGATGGCCGCGCGAGCGAGTGCGCACCGAGGTGTTCACTTCGCTGTCGGGCGACCCGTTCGCCGATATCGACGACATCGCCGAGGATGAGGATTCGGCCAGTGTCGCGGTGGAGTTGGATGGTGACGTGCACCAGATGGACTGGCCGCGCTCCCGGACCCTGGTCGACGTCATGCTGTCCAAGGGCCTCGATGTGCCGTATTCGTGCCGGGAAGGTGAATGTGGTTCGTGCGCGTGCACCGTCGTCGAGGGTGAGGTGGACATGCCGCCGAGCGCAATCCTCGACGAGGAGGATATCGCGGCGGGCTACATCCTGGGCTGTCAGGCGCGCCCGCGCACCGACCAGCTGAAGATTCGGTTCTGATGGGCCCATGCGGAATTTTCTTGCAGTGGCAGCGTTCGTTCGAGATGGTTACTCGAACGAACGATAGGGGCCGCCGATGGTGACCGACACAGCAGAATCAGCGGTAGGCCTGCGTTCCGAACGAGGCGCCGTACTCGGTTCTCTGATGCTGGCCACCTCGCTGGTCGCGCTCGACTCGACCATCATCGCGACCGCAGTTCTCACCATCACCGAAAGCCTCGGCGGGTTTGCCCAGTTCCCGTGGCTGTTCTCCATCTACTTGCTGGCGCAGGCGGTGACGGTGCCGATTTACGGCAAGCTCTCCGACATCGTGGGTCGTAAACCGGTGATTCTGTTCGGGATCGCCGTCTTCGCGCTCGGGTCGCTGCTGTGTGGCCTGGCCGGCAGCATGCTCGGGTTGATCATCTTCCGAGCGATCCAGGGCGTTGGCGCTGGTGCCATCCAGCCGATGACGATGACCATCGCAGGCGACCTCTACAACCTGGCCGAACGCGCCAAGGTGCAGGGCTATCTGGCGAGTGTGTGGGCGATATCGTCGGTGGCGGGTCCGCTATTGGGCGGTGTGTTCGCCGAATACATCGGGTGGCGGTGGATCTTCCTGATCAATATCCCCATCTCGGCGTTGGCGGGCTGGATGCTGCTGCGCAACTTCACCGAGACCGCGCCGCGGCGACAGCAGCGCGTGGACTACCTGGGCGCCACGCTGCTCACGGTCGGTGCGGGAGCGCTGATCCTCGGACTGCTCGAGGGCGGACAGGCCTGGGCGTGGCAGTCACCGGCGAGCATCGCGATCTTCGCCGGTGGTGCCGCGGTGCTCGGGTTGTTCGTGCTGGTCCAGCGCCGCGCCGCACATCCGATCCTGCCTCTGTGGCTGTTCACGCGGCGGGTGGTGGTGGCCAGCAGTGCCGTGTCGTTGATGGTCGGGGCACTGCTGCTCGGGTTGACCTCCTACGTGCCGACCTTCGCGCAAGGAGTCTTGGGTACGGGTGCCCTGGTGGCCGGGCTGACGGTCGGCGCGCTCACTCTCGGCTGGCCGCTGGCGGCCTCGCAAGCCGGGCGGGTATATCTACGGCTCGGTTTCCGCGCGACCGCGTTGATCGGCAGCATCCTCGCGGCCGTCGGCGCGGCCTCGACGCTGCTGATCGGTGCGCAGAGCCCGCTGTGGCAGGTCGCCGCATCGTGTTTCGTGATCGGAACCGGAATGGGCCTGGTCGCGACACCGACGCTGATTGCCGCGCAGACCAGTGCCGACTGGAACGAACGGGGTGTGGTCACCTCGGCGAACATGTTCGCCCGATCGCTGGGCAGCGCGGTGGGTGTGGCGGTTTTCGGCGCAATCGTCAATGCTCGCATCGGTGATACCGACAGCCCGGCGCCGGACACGCTGGCCGCGGCGGTGCATCTGGTGTTCATCGCCGTGGTGGTGATAACGGTGCTGACGGTGATCGCGTGCGCCATGATGCCGCGGCGGACGGGCGACAAGCTCTGAGGAGAGCCTCGACGCCGTAGTGAACATCGTCGCGCCCTCACATTGCGACGTCGTGGGGTCACGCCATGGCGCCGAGCCGAACCGGTGCCGACGTACCGTGGCGTCACGGGGAAATCCCGCGACGCCACGGTGCATGCGTCACGACTCGGCGCGCTCGGCCGTCAATACCTCAACGCGTTCGGCGGCGTCGAACTCGATCACCTGCCGGACCCGGGAATCTGCGATCGGGCCGAGGTCGACCACCACCACGCCGGCGGAGTGCTCGACCGATTCCACCACCGCGTCCAGGACGACGCCATCAGCGGAGGCGACGCGGATGTGGTCGCCCACCATGAGCGTGTCGGCGCGGACGCCGCCCTCGGTGTCGCGGGGGCCGTAGATACCGCAGTATGTGCGGCCCGCCATATCGCCGACGCCGCGCTGGGCGATGGTCCACCACACAGGTGCGGCGCTGTCGCCGGCGTTGCGGCGGTGCCAGCGCAATACCCGGTCCCGGCCCGCTTCGGCAGCGGCGCGGGATTCGTACACGGACACATGCCTTTTCACCGGCGCGCTACGCGGGCGGACTGTGCCCTCGGCACCGTCGACGACGAGAACCCAACTGGCGGAGGTGTCCTGATCGCGGGCGGCGCGCACTCGTTTGGCCAGCGCATGGCCCGGTGTCGCGCCGAGCCGGTCGGCGACCTCGGCCAGGCTTTCGGCCAGGCCAAGCGCCCGCAGGAACTCCGCGACCGAGAGCTCCGAGGTGTGCAGGCGCTGGGCCAGCACCGGCATCGGGGTGCGATCGCCCCACGCCTCGCGCGCGGTGTGCTCGTCATCGGTCAGCCACAGCACCGACGCGCTGTGCTGATGATGCTCGACCACCACCGACCACCAATCCCACTCCGGCTCCGCGGCCATCCGATCCTGGAACCAGCCAGCCCGATCATTCGCGCGCACCCTCTCACCTGGGGGAACGACATTGCGCAATGCCGCCTGCACCGCCGACGGCGTGCGCCCCAACTCTGCTGCGATCTCCCGCAACCCGATTCCGGCCCGCACCCGGGCCGCGAGCAATCGGAACTCCGATTCCCGCCACGAAGCACCATGTTGGCGCGGCGGCACCAGCCGATCGTGTCCGTTGAATTGCATGGACAGAACCCCCGTTCCATCAGGTGTCGACGCCGGATCCCGCACCCACGGTCCAGGTCCTTGGCCGACTGTTTCGTACCCCATCAGAATAGTCGGTAGGTCTGACAGAAACGGCGCCTGTGAGCACGTAATAGACTGGCCCAGAACACCTTCCGCATGCAGGGCAAACTTGCAGCATCGTCTCATCTGTCCCCCGGCACCGCACACGGCCGAGGGTCGCCGACCTCCTCACGTCGATCGCCGCGCCCGAACCGACCCACCGGGGACAGCGCCCCTATCTCCACATCTGTGCCTTCGCTGCCAGGGCCGGGTTCGTGACCGCGACCGATCGCGGCGCTCATCGAACGCTTACCGCACTGCCGAGTCCGCCACACTGTCTCGAAGGGGCGGCGGCAGGTAGTGACGTAGGCGCATCACACTCTGACTTCCGGCCGCGCGTCGGTATACGGGCCAACGCCCGCGAACACCCGCCGATTCGGCTCGGTCATAGCGGGTATACGCGGTGGTACGGTCGGATTCACCTGGTAGGCGGGCCGACGACATCGTCGCATGACCCCGTTGCCGGTCCGCGACGACCCGTTGCCGCGGCTTCGCTCGAGTTCGACCGCACGACCCTCACGGCCGATCGACACTCTCGAAGAAAGGGGTTCCCATCATGCTGATCCGTAGGCTCGCCCGACCACTGCTGGCGAGTGCCTTCGTCGTGGACGGCGTCGACACCCTCATGCATCCGGAGCCCCGGGTGAAAACGGCGTCGGCGGTGGTGCAGAAGGGCCAGCAGTCGCTCCCGTCGGATATGGCAGAGAAGCTGCCGAACAATCCGAGTGTGCTGGTCAAGGCGACCGCGGTGACGCAGGTCGCCGGTGGTGCGATGCTCGCGCTCGGCAAGGCACCGCGGCTGGCGGCGCTGGCGCTGGCCGCGACCGTGGTCCCGGCCACCGTTACCCAGCAGGACTTCTGGGCCGAATCCGACCCCGATCGCAGGGCCGCGAAACGGACCGCATTCCTCAAGGACGTCAGTTTGCTCGGCGGCCTGATGATCGCCAGCGCCGACACCGCGGGCAAGCCGTCGCTGGGTTGGCGCGGACGACGGGCGGCGAAGGGTGCGGCTGCCGCCGTCGGTGCGGCACTACCGTTCGGCGCGTCGTCTCAGGACGGCAGTGGTGAGGCGCTACGGCACCAACTCGAACACACGGCCGAGCGTGGACGTGAGTTCGCCGGTGTGGCGGCGACCAAGGGCGCCGCGTTGGCCGAAACCGCCCAGGAACGAGCGCCGGAATGGGCCGAAACGGCGCGCCATCGTGGCGCCGAGCTGGCCGAGGCAGCCAGGCACCGTGCGGCCGCGTTGGCCGAGGCGGCACATCATCGCAGCAGCGCACTGGCCGAGACCGCGCAACAGCACGGTCCGGAATGGGTCGAACTCGCGACATCACGCGGCTCCGAATTCGCCGATGTCGCCAAGCATCGAGGAGCAGAGCTCGCCGAGGTGGCCAGGCACCGTGGTGCGGAATGGGCCGAAACCGCCCGGCATCGCGCTGCGGAACTGGCGGCCACCGCTCATGAACAGGGTGCGCACCTGGCCGACGCCGGGGCCAAGGCAGCCGAGTCCGCTCGTGAACGGCTCGAGCCGCCCAAGCGTCAGCGTGGAATCTGGCGTAGATCTCGATAGGCGACTGTGCCGGGGCCATCCCGATGCGGGCTCCCGGTTCCCACCTGCCGTGCACCACGGCGACACACAACTGCTCGCGCACCACAGCGCCAACCGTCCGCTCACCGACCGAACCCCACGAATCGCGGACGATCGTGGCAGGCGGCCGCGGTCAGCCGCCGCTCACACAAGCCCCGCGTGCATCTCCCAGATCAGTAGCTCCGCGGGTTCGGCGGCGGTGACGCGGTGTCCGCCGGTGGCGGTCAGGCGGACGGCGTCACCCTGCGCGAGGGTGCCGTGACCTTCGAAATCGACGCGGCCCAGGTCAGAATATCCATATCGCGGTGCTGGTGGGTATCGAAGCCCTCACCTGCGCCGACGGTGTCCTCGTTGTGCATCATGAGCAGTCCGTGGGCGTTGGCTTCGAGGTCGAAATTGCCGGTCGCCGGGAACGACTGCCTGGAGTCGAGCCATTCGTTCCACCAGTGGGCGCGTTCGCCCGATGGGATGACACGCACCCGCGGCATCGGCTTCGTCATCACGGCCTCCTCGATCACCACTGCTCACTGGTTCCAATTTCGATTACTTCGCCGATATTCCGGTGCCACTCCGCCAGAGCCTTGCGTCATCGTGCCGAACATGCATATGGCGCATCCGTTGTTGCAGGATCAATCTCGCACTGCGGGCACCTGTGAACCTGCACAAGCGAGCTGTGCGGGGTGCCCCGTGCTGGTTAGCATCCGCGCCATGATTCGACTGGCGGCGGTACTGATCAGCGCGGGCATCCTCGCGACGGGATGCGGTGCGGAGGAGGCCGACACCCCGGCGGCGCCCTCCTGGGATCCGTGCACGGTCTCCGACCAGTTGATCACCGAGGCGGGATTCGCCGCCGGTTCCAAGCGCAAGGACGTCGCCGCGGGTGCCGGCGAGTCGTGGACCGGATGCGGTTGGAGCAGCGCCGATACCGCCGTGCGCATCTTGTTCGCCGAGGACACCGCGCTGTCGCGACTCCGCGACGAGCCGGGCATCACCGAGCCCACCGACACCACCGTCGCCGAACGGCCCGCCCTGCGCTTCCACAGCTCCGGCGGCGACCCGGCCACCAGCTGCTCGCTCGCACTCGGCACCGCCGACGGCGGGGTGGTGCGGATCCGGGTGGATCGCAGCGCCACCCCCGGCGGGGGGTCGACCTGTACCAGGGTCGAGCGGATCACCACCATCCTCGCACCGGCCCTACCAGGCTGAGCCGGTCACCGACAGGACGAGGGCACGCACCTGTGACGGCTCACAAACAATGTCGTTCATCGACCCGTGCCCGCCCAATCCACTCGCAAAACTCCCCGATTGCAGTGACGGGCTGGCTAGCGTGTTACCGCACAGTCGCAATCGGGGGGTAGAAGGAGTCACTATGGCCGTCGACAGCGCGATGCGAGCAGCACTCACGGTTTCCGGGCAGCCGATGTCGGCGCCACTGCAGGATGTTCGCAGCCTATCGCGGCAGATGGTCGGCCACTTCGTGGAGAACGTGGTGCCGTGCGGCACCCTGCCGGGCGATGCCATCTACGGCGATGTCACCACCATCACCCGCGTATGTCTCGAGCTCGCGGTGAGTATGCTCGACGGGCGCGATATCCCGGAGAAGACCCGTCGCCTGGAGAACGCCGCCGCGGGTTGGGCGCGCGAGGGCGTGCCCATCGACACGATCCATCACGCCATCCACGAGGGATTCAAGCTCGGCTTCGATCTGGTGGTGTCGAACGCCTCGGTCACCGACTACTCGAATCTGGTCGACGGCGCCAAGCTCGTAGTGGAGATGCTGGACCGGATGACCTCGGCGATCTCCATGGCCTACGTGCGTGAGCTGCGGGCGGTCGTCAGCGAACACCACACGGCGGTGCACACTCTCACCTCCGCGCTCCTCGGCGGGCACAGCACCTCAACGATGGCGCGCGAATGCGGTATCGAGATCGCCGAGTCCTACACGGTGCTGGCCATGGCGATTCCCGCCCACCCCGACGAGGCCGACGCGACACTGAACAGCAAGGTCGTGGCGCGGCGCAAGCTGCGGCGGGTGCAGGCCGAACTGGCGACCCGCTGTGGAGAACGCGCGCTGTCGCTGCTGAGCGTCGACGGCGGCACGATCCTCATTCCGAGTACGACGTTCTCCGATGACGAACTCGACGAGCTCGTCACGCAATTGTCGCGTGCGGCGCAGGTGCCCATCACCGCCGCGGTGGTGGAATCGCCGACGGCGAAGATTCCCGGCGCCGCCGACCAGGCGCACGAACTGCTGGACATGGTGCAGCGGCTGCGCTGCGTGCGTGGGCTGTACCGGTTCGACGATATGGCCCTGGAATATCAGCTCACCAGACCGGGGCCGGGCCGGGAATACCTCGGCTCACTGCTCGACCCCCTCGACGGCCACCCGGAACTGCTGGAGACGCTGCAACGCCATATCTCCAACAACCTCAACCGTCAGCGCACCGCCAGAGTCATGCATATCCACACCAACACCATCGACTACCGGCTCAAGCGGATCGCCCAGCTCACCGGCTTCGATCCGACCCAACCGTCGGGACTGTGGTATTTACGTTCGGCTCTGGTGGCCCGCACTTACCGTTCGTCCTGACTCTCCGTCGAGCAGCCCGGTGACAACCCCGCGCTGCTCACGCGTGCCCGTAGGCCGATCGCAGCTGCGCAACATAAGCACGCGACACCACCGAGGTCAGGGTGTCGAGCAGATCGACGATGAGGCATTCGTCGCTGCCGCCGCTGCTGAATCCGAGGCGCCGCCTGCCCGGGTCACCCAGCCCGAGGCCGGTCTTGACGCTGTCATGGATCACATGCTGGATCGCCTCGAGCGGTACCTGCTCTCGGGCACAGCGGGCAGCCGCACGCTCGAGCCGGGCCATGACCCGCCGCGACGAGGGGTCGGAGTCATCGAGCAACACCAGCGCCATTTCGAGACCGAGACCGAGTGCCGCGCCGAAATCGCTTTCCGCGCGGCGCGATACCGGGGATTCCCGTGCCGCCATATCGAACGGGACATCCTCGTTCATCGCATTCCCTCCACCGAAACACCACCGACAGGTCGAACGTATCCCTGTCTATCCGGCCATCCCGTCACATCTCCCGGACTTCGGCAATCCGCCGAATCGGCGCGCCGAACAATTGTGAAACGTCCCATTCACACATATCTCGCTTCGTGGCATTCCGACAGTCGCCGGAGCCTGCGCTCGACCGGGTCGGTCCCCGTCACGGGCAAGCTGCGAAGCCCGGCCGTGTCGATTAGGGTGCGGCGGTGGATACAGCCGAATTGGTCGACCGTGGCAGCTCGATCGCGGATCGACTGACGACGACGCAGGCGGCGCCGCCGTCGTGGCTGGTGCTCGGCGCCGCCGCGGTGGCGCTGGTGCTGGTGGGGTACGGGCCGCTGTGGCGGCTCACGCGGAATGTGGTGACGATCGCGCACGAAGGTGGTCACGCGCTGGTGGCGCTCTTGACCGGACGCAGGCTCAACAGCATCACACTGCATTCGGATACCTCGGGCCTGACGGTCTCCAGCGGTAAGCCGTATGGGCTCGGCATGATTCTCACGGCCTTGTCGGGGTATCCCGCTCCTGCGTTGCTCGGCCTCGGTTTCGCCGCCCTGCTCGGCGCGAACCGGATCACGCTCATGCTGTGGATCGCGATCGCCGCGCTGGCTCTCATGCTGATCATGGTGCGCAACATCTATGGTGTGGTCTCGGTATTCGTCACCGGCGCACTGGTTTTCGGGGTCTCCTGGTTCGGCTCGGATACCCTGCAGGCCGGTTTCGCCTACCTCGCGACCTGGTTGCTGCTCTTGGCCGGGATCCGGCCGGTCATCGAATTGCAGCGGACCCGGTCCGGGCGCCGCTCGAGTGAGTTGACCACCGATGCCGATCAGCTCGCTCGGCTGACCCGGCTGCCCGGACTGCTGTGGGTGCTGGTGTTCGCGACAGTCAGCCTCGGCGCCCTTGCCCTCGGCGCGGGGCTGCTGCTGTCGGCGACGGCCGGTATCTGCCTGCCGGTCCTGTCCGACAGCACCTGTGTCGCCGCCTGACCCGCGCGAGGGCCGGAGGCGGTAGCGCAGCGTCACCACGTAGCCCGTCCGAGGCGCGCGCAGTAGGTAGAGTCCGAGCCGGGAACTATCCGGCGGATTCGGCGGCGGCGAGTTCGGACTTCCAGACCCGGAAGCCCTCCTCGGTGCGTCCGCGCCGCCAGTATCCGGAGATCGACGCGAACTCGGCGGGCACACCGCGCTCCCTGCGGATGTAGCGGCGCAGGTTGTGCATCACCGCCTGCGCCTCGCCGTGGATGAACACACCCGCCTGGCCGGGCAACCATTCCGCCTCGCGGACCGCGGCAATGATCGGAGCGTTGTCTCCGGCACGATCCTCGCCTACCTCGTGGGCGGCGGCACCGCGGTGGATCCAGTTCACCTCGAGCTGAGCCTTGGAATTGAAGACGATTTCGTCGGCGGCGTCGGCCACCTCCAGGAACACCTTGGCGATCGCTCCGTCGGGCAGCGCCTCCACGGCCGCCGAGATGGCGGGCAGCGCGGACTCGTCACCGGCGAGCAGATGCCAGTCGGCGTCCGCTCGCGGTGCGTACGCGCCACCGGGGCCGAACATCGTGATCTGTTCGCCCGCAGTCACATTCGCCGCCCACGGGCCCGCGATCCCTTCATCGCCGTGCACCACGAAATCGATCGCGATCTGACGGGCCACGGGGTCGACAGATCGCACCGTGTAGGTACGCATCACTTCACCGTCGGGCCGATCGAACAGCAGCTTGACATAGGCGTCGGTGTATTCGTTCGCGTCGAATTCATCGAAGCCGGGGTCGCCGAGATACACCCGGACGAAATGCGGGCCGATCTGCTCGGTCCTGGCAACGGTCAAGGTTGTGCGCTTCCTGGCCATCCAGCCTCCCTCGAGAAGTTAGGTTTACCTAACCGAACGATACACGACCGTCCGGCGGGCCCGGATTCCCCCGCGACCGGCCGGTGAAATCCCCGGCCGCCCCAAGGTTTTGGGATAGTCTCGTGGCAGGTCACCGGGGAAGGCGTCAACATCATGACCGCAGCCACTGTTCTACGCCCTTTGGCGCCGAGTGAGCAGATTTTCGCATTCGCGGAGGTCTTCGTCGGATATTCGGCCCGGGTGTCGGGCCGGCTCGATCCGACGGCCCTGGCGGTGGCCTTCGATGCGGTCGTTCATACGTATCCGATGCTCGGCGCACGGCTTGCGCCGATCGACGACACGGCGCATGTGATGCTGGCACCGGAGGGCGGCCCTCCACAACTCATCGTCACCGACGGCACCCCCGAACAGCTGCTGACCGGCGCCGATCCCGATCAACGACGCGCGGCATGCGCGTTGTGCGTGGTCCGCGACGGCGACACGGCGAGCGTCACGCTGCTGACTCATCACAGCGTCGCCGACGCCGTGCATTCGCTGGCAATCTTCGCCGAGCTCTGGCGCTGCTATCGAAACGCGGCGGCCGGGCGAGCGCCGACCGTGGCGGAGCATCCGTATCCGGTGTCGGTGGAGGACTTGCTCCGCGCGCGCGGGATCGCGAAACGTCCAAGTCGTGGCCACGCGGCCATGCCCGTGCCCGCTTCGGTGCCGACGTCGGCCGCCGATGACCCCTATCCCCCACTGATCACCACCCGCTGCCGGCTCAGCCGGGCCGCGACGTCCGCGCTCGTCGACCTCGGTCATCGCAGCGGCGTCACCGTGCACGGGATGGTATCCGCCGCACTGCTGCTCACCGAAGCCGAGACGCGCGGGGTGCCGGTGGACCGGCTGCACTACGCGTACTCGATCGATCTGCGGTCCCGGCTGATCCCACCGGTCGGTCCGACCGAGGCCACCAACGCGCTCGGCTACACCTCCTACCGGCCGGGCGCTGACGTCGAGCCCACCCTCCTCGGTGTGGCACGCGGTATCTGCGCCGCCCTGCGCTCGGGCCTGGACTCGGGGTTCATCCAGCAGACGCCGCTGCAGATTCCCGAGATGGCCGCGACACCGCCGGGCACCGTGATCGCCACCAACTGGGGACGCATCCCGGCGCCGATCACCCCGGAGGGACTGCGCATCACCGACTTCCGCTCCACCATGATCGCCAAACGCGACCGCACCGGACGCCGATCGCAACAACCAGGTGGCGGCACCACCATCATCAGCACCTTCGACGAGCAGTTGAGCGTCGAGGTGCATCATCCGCCGTCGTTCCGCGCCGAACAGCTACTCCGGATCGCGAGAATCGGCGCGCTGCTCAACGAGGCGACGGACTGATCCGGTCGCGGACGGTGCGCAGTTCGAGCACGGTGATATCGGACGGTGCGGCCACCCGCACCGGCGGGCCCCAGGCACCGGCGCCACGGGTGACGTAGAGCTGAGTGTCGCCATAGCGTTCCAGGCCTGCCAGCGTCGGGTTGGCCAGTTCGGCGATCAGATTGCCGGGGAAGAGCTGGCCGCCATGGGTATGGCCGGACAGCTGCAGATCGACGCCGTGATCGACGGCGTCGTGGATGACGACGGGTTGATGCGCCAGCAATATCACCGCCCGCGCCGGATCCCGGCCCGCCAATGCGGCGGCCACATCGGGGCCGCGGCCCTCGGCTTCGCCCTCGATGTCGTCGACACCGGCCAGGTCGAATCCCTCCACCTCGACGCGGCTGTTCATCAGCACCCGCATCCCGAGTTCCTGCACATGCGCGATCCATTCGTCGGCGCCGGAGTAGTACTCGTGATTTCCGGTCACGTAATAGGTACCGAGGCGCGAGCGCAGGTCCGCCAGCGGAGCGACAGTGGACCGCAGATCCGCCACCCTGCCGTCGACGAGGTCACCGGCCACCGCGATCAGATCGGGTTGGGTGCCGTTGACCGCGTCGACAACCCGCTGGGTGAACGAACGCCCAAGCGCCGGACCGACATGCAGGTCGCTGACCAGGGTGATCCGGAACCCGTCGGCTTCCGGCGGCAGCTTGGGCAGCAGGACGGTCATGCGTTTGACGGCGGGCCCGCTGAGCACGTTGTAGGTGCCGAGGCCGACCGTGCCCACGGCGGCGGCTATGGCCGCACCGCCGAGGACGCGGGACACGAACAATCTCCTGGACACCGGCTTCGCGTCCTCGACCGGTGCGGCGTCGCCCGTTCCAGCCTCCGTGGTGGGGCCTGCCTGCGAGTTCGCGGCCGAGGCCGGGATGGGATCGGGGTCCGTTGCCGAATCCTCCACGGCGCGCACCGGTTCGGCCGTCGCCGGATCAACCGATTCGGTCGTGGGTGAGCCCGTGGATCGCGGGGCAGAGTCCGGGCCATCTTCGCCGGCCGCGGACGCGGCCGTTCGCGTCGAATCCGCGCCATCGCCACGAACCCCGTCATACCAGCGCATCACCAGCGGCCGCAGTAGCTCGCCAACCAGCACACCGATCAGCAGATAGATGACCAGAGCTGCCCACAGGAACCCCGGCCACGCCACGACGCGAACGAAACCCATTGGCGCCCGAGCCACTTGCCCCACCAACGCGGCGACCATGAGCACCGCCCCGATGACGATCACGCCCGTCCCACACCACCGGGTCACCGAACCGGGCCGGGTGGTGTCGCGTACCAGGCGGCGCCACAGGTACCAGTGCAGTGCACTGAGCACCGCCAGTGCGACGAGACCCATCAGAACCGAGACGACGATCACTGGTGCCTTTCCAACATGCCGGGCGTTCGCGTAGACGAACCTACGCGATGGCCCCGCATGCCCGGAGTGCAACTACCTCGCTTACATCGGACCGGGCAGCGCCAGACCCCCGATGGCGGGCGGGCGTCCGGGGCCGCCGGCATCGGTCAGCAGCCGTTTGAGGATCTTGCCGGTTTCGCCACGCGGCAGTGCGCTCAGGAAGGTGACATCGCGCGGCACCGAGAAACGGCTGAGGCGATGCCGGATGTAGGTGCGGATCATGTCCGGGTCCAATCCCGCCCCTTCCCGTTTCACTACGAATGCCGCCAAGCGCTGGCCGAATTCGTCGTCGGGGACGCCGACCACCGCGACTTCACTGATCTGCGGCAGATGCGACAGTGCCTCCTCGACCGGGCGCGGGAAGACGTTCTCGCCACCGGAGATGATCATCTCGTCGTCGCGGCCCGCGATGAACAGCCGGCCGGTCACATCGAAATAGCCGAGGTCACCGGTGTCGAGCATGCCATCGGCCTCATCGGGCGGTGCCGCGTTGACGTAGCCGTCGAACAGCATGTGGTTGCCGACGAAGATGCGGCCGGCGGCGCCGATCGGGACCGGTTTACGGTGCTCACCCAGCACCGCGACCTTGGTGCCGAGCGGTGGCCTGCCCGCGGTGGTCGGCGAGGTGCGCAGGTCCCCAGGGGTTGCGACCGACGCCCAGCTGACCTCGGTCGAGCCGTATACGTTGTAGAGAATGTCGCCGTAGAGGTCCATGAACCGCAGCACGGTCGCCCCGGCCAGCGGTGCACCGCAGCTGACGACGTGGCGCAGGCTGGAGGTGTCGTACCGGGACCGCACATGCACCGGCAGATCCATGATCCGGTTCACCATGGTCGGCACCACGATCAGCGTGACAACTCGATGCTGTTCGATCCGGCGCAGACAGTCCTCGGCATCGAACCGTTCCGGCAACACCACCGTGGACCGCAGGGCGGTACTCAACTGCAGCCCCGCGAGGCCCCAGGTATGGAACAGGGGTGCGGGAATGAGCATGGCCTCGTCCATGCGCAGCGGAATCCGGGACAGCAACGCGGCAATGGTGCCGAAGCCTTTGGGATGCGGGCGGCGCGCCCCCTTGGGGCGGCCACTGGTACCCGAGGTGAGCACGATCAACCGGCCCGGTTGGCTCGGACGCCGGAACGTGGTCTGCCCCATGGCGATCAGGTCGTCGATGGTGGTGCGGCCCGGGACCGGCGGCCTGCCGTCGGTGTTGTAGCGGGGCACCTCGGAGTGCAGGTAACAGACCAGCTGTTCCAGTTCACCGTCGACGAACAGCGCCGACAAGCGGTGCCGCTGCACGATCTCCTCGATGCGGCGCCCGGAGAGGCCCGAATTGAGCAGGGCGACATCAACGCCGAGCTTGCCCGCGGCGACCATCGTTTCCACCATGCCCGCGTGATTGTTCGACAACAACCCGATGGCGTCACCAGAGGTGAGCCCCAGCGATCCCATGGCGCCGGCCAGGGCGTTGGTTCGCTCGTGCATTTCGGCGAACGTGCGGCTGCCACGGTCGTCGGCGACGGCGATGCGGTCGGGTGAGTGAGCGGCACCGGCGGCGTATCCGCCTGCCAGGTTGAAGCCCCATTTGTTCAGTGACCGAAGCTGTTTCACGGCAACGTCGGGCCTGGCCGTCGCCACCACACCGGTGGTCACGACCTGGCGCAGAACGCCGACCTGACGCCGGACCGGCGAATTCTCGCCGTTGACAACCACGGAGGTGCGTGCGCCACGGATGATGTCGGAGATGCGCCGCAGCCCGCTCTCGGTCCACTCGGTGATAGCACCGTTGGACAGCCCCGCCAGATGCGGATGCATCCGTGCCGGGCTGAAAAAGGTGACGGTGACGCGGGTTCGTTCACCCTCTCCGCTCAACCGCACCGAAGCGAAACTGCCCTGCATGGGGCTGTGCAGTTCCATGCTTTCGTACCAGCGCCCGATGACCACTCGGATCTGATGGATGCGAATGCCGGCGCCTGGGGTGCCGACCCGCAGTTCCATGACCGGGTTCCGGTCGGGCACGTCCAGCCGTTCGGCGGCGCCGATACCCGGGAACACGCGTGGATAGGTTTGCGCTTCGAGCAGCAGATCCCATACTGCCGCGCGGCTTGCCGCTAATTCAGCGACCACATCGATGACGTCGGTAACCAACTGCGTACATCTTCTCGTCGGCCCGCAACGAACAACTCGGGTCGGCGGGTAGCTACTGTGTAACGTCAGTCACAATACAGCGGGTATGTGGTTCACACCACTGCCTTTCGGTGTCGCCGGAGCCGCCGGAATCGCTCGCGAATCCTGTTGCCCGATGTTCACCACGGCTTTTGCGTCGTCATCCGAACGCACGCTTGGCCGTTCCCCCAAACCCGCCCGACCAGCCCTATGACAACTCCCAACCGGATCAGGTGTGACGACAGCCACATTTTCGGCACACTGGATTTGCCGACCATCAACGAAGGAGAAGTGATGACGAAACCCGATCGCCGCGTGGCGATCACCCACACCGAAGAGATCCTCAACTACTTCGGTAAATGCGGCGACTGCGGCTATCCCGCCCGCGCCGCGACCACCAAGCACATCTTCGACAACGGCGACGAAGAAACCTGGGTAACGGCTACCTGCTCGTTACCGTGTGGGTGGGCCGATCGCGTCCGGCCGACCACGATGACGACCGGTCAACGCCGGAGCTGAACTCCCGCCGCGGTGCCGGCCGCGGCGACGATCCTGATGTGCGGCACGATGGCGATATGGAACTGCGTATCTTCACCGAGCCGCAACAGGGCGCCGACTACGACACGCTCCTGTCTGTCGCGAAGGCCGCCGAAGACCTCGGCTACGGAGCGTTCTTCCGATCCGACCACTATCTGGCGATGGGTGATGCCAGCGGTTTGCCCGGTCCGACCGATGCGTGGATCACCCTCGCCGGGCTGGCCAGGGAGACCAGCCGCATCCGGCTCGGCACGCTGGTCACCGCTGCGACGTTCCGGCTGCCGGGACCGCTGGCCATCCAGGTCGCGCAGGTGGACCAGATGTCGAGTGGACGGGTGGAGCTCGGCCTCGGCAGCGGATGGTTCGCCGAAGAGCATGCCGCGTACGGGATCCCGTTTCCCGACGACAAATTCGCGCGGCTCGAGGAGCAGCTGGCCGTCATCACCGGCCTGTGGGAAACCAAGCTCGGCGATACGTTCACCTTCGAGGGCGCCCACTACCAGCTCACCGATTCTCCAGCGCTGCCCAAGCCGGTGCAGGATCCGCTGCCGGTGCTGATCGGCGGCACGGGTGCACGGCGCACGCCCCGGCTGGCGGCCCGCTACGCGTCCGAATTCAATATGCCGTTCTCCTCGCTCGAGGAAACCGCCACCCAGTTCGAGCGGGTCCGCGCCGCCGTCGCCGAGCGTGGTCGCGCCGCCGACGAGATGATCTATTCGAACGCACTGGTTGCCTGCGTCGGCACCAGCGACGCCGAAGTCACCCGGCGGGCCGACGCGATCGGACGCGAGGTGGACGAGCTGAAGGCCAACGGTCTCGCGGGTTCGCCCGCCGAGGTGGTCGACAAGATCGGCCGCTTCGCCGAGCTCGGCACCCAGCGCATCTATCTGCAGATCCTCGACATGCGCGATCTCGACCACCTCGAGCTCATCGCACAGCAGGTGGGCTCGCAGCTCTGAGGGTCTTCGGTGACCCGCCCCCCGATGACACGCGGCTCAGGCCGCACGCCGAACGGATTGTTGTGACCGCAGGACCCTCCGGCTCGACCGTCGCGCCGACACACCGCAAGGTCGCCATGGCGACGCTCGTCGGCACCACACTCGAGTGGTACGACTTCATGCTCTACGGCACCGCGTCGGCGCTCATCCTTGGCAAGCAGTTCTTTCCCTCGATGAGCCCGGCCGCTGGGACATTGGCCGCGTTCGCCACCTTCGCGGTCGGGTTCGGCGCACGGCCGATCGGTGGCCTGCTGTTCGGGCACTTCGGCGATCGGATCGGCAGACGCACCACGCTGGTGGTGTCGCTGATCCTGATGGGGGTGAGTTCGACTCTGATCGGTGTGCTGCCCACCTACGACAGCATCGGGTTCTGGGCGCCGGTCCTGCTCGTGATGTTGCGGCTGATCCAAGGGGTCGGACTCGGCGGCGAGGGCGCGGGCGCGGTGGTGTTCTCGATGGAGCACGCGCCGCACGGTCGGCTCAATCGCTACGCGAGCTTTCCGCAGATGGGGACGCCGGCCGGGCTCGTCCTTGCCAATGCGGTGTTCCTCGGCACCAGCGCACTGATGCCCGAGGACGCGTTCCTGTCGTGGGGCTGGCGGATCCCGTTCTTGCTGAGCGTCGTGCTGGTGGTGGTCGGGCTCGTGGTGCGGCTCACCATCACCGAATCGGCGCAGTACGCGGATCTGGTCCGGCGCGGCGAGGTCCCCTCGTTCCCGCTGCGGGACGCGCTACGGGTCGGTCCGGCCCGGCTGCTGCTGATCTTGTGCGCCGCGATCGCGACGTCGGCGGTGGTGTACATCTTCATGGTCTTCACACTGACCTACGGCACCAAGTCGCTGGATTTCAGCCGCGATTTCCTGCTGCTCGGGGTGATCGTGTCCTCTGTGCTGTGGTGCCTGACCATGCCGCTGTGGGGTGCGCTCGCCGACCGCTACGGCACCCACCGCGTCTTCCTCGCGGGCACGGCCGCACTGCTGGTCTGGTCGGCGGTGTACTTCCCGCTGCTGAACACCGGCAATCCGGTCGTGGTGTACGTGGCGCTGCTCGGGATGGGTGCCGTGCTGCCGATCAGTCACAGCGTGGGCGGCATCATCGTGGCGGAGCTGTTCCCGCCTGCTGTCCGCTACTCCGGTACCTCACTCATCGTCCAGGTGTCGGTGATCCTCGGCGGCGGACTCGCCCCGCTCATCGCCACCGCGCTGTGGACCGCGGGGGCGTCGTCGCTGGCGGTCAGTTGCTATGCCATCGGGATCTGCACGCTCAGCTTGATCAGCACGTATGTGTTGTTCTGGGTGTTGCCGTTGGTGCGCGCCGGGAAAGCCGTCGAGGTGGTCGAGGATCAGCATGTCGTACGAGCCGGTGTCGGCGCTGAAGTCGACTCGGCGTTCTGAAGTCACAAACGAGCTCGCCTGAGACCAGGTACGGCCTGCGGGCTCCCACGCAACGCCGTTGATGATCAGTACAACGACGCCGTCCTCGGCGACCTGTCCCACACCGCGCCCTCGACCGTCTGGGTAGCCAGGGTCATGCGGCCGATCCGACGGGCGCGGGTACGCCGGTACTCGATCTGAGCCGCACAGACGGGCACGATCGAACTCGACGGCTACTCTGCCCCGGAGGTCAGCGATGATGCGCGCATGCCACGAGACGACTATTTCTGTGGGCGGGGCAGCTGGCGCTCCGATCGGTGAACGACGACTTGCTGGTGATGGCCCTCCGCCGTCAGACCATCGGCGAAACCGCGCCGGGTCGGATCGCGGCGGTCGGTCAGTTCCGCTCTGGTCGGCCATTTCTCCATCACGCTGGACTGCCAGAGCGACCGGCTCGGTACTCGCGGCTGCCCTCCTGGCGTGGACCATCGCGGGCTGCGGCAGCGACACGACCGAGATGCCGCCAGAGACTCCGCCGCCACCACTGGCGACCACGACCGAGGCGAGCAGGCCTGCGGGCGCTCCGGATCTATCGGCCCCCGAAGAAGTGGTCCGCGGCATCGATACTCCGTGGGGCCTGGATTTCCTGCCCGCCGGTGCCGTGCTGGTCTCGGAGCGCGACACCGGACGGATCGTGCGGATCGTGCCGGGACAACCCGCGGAGCAGGTCTACGAGGTGCCCGGCGTAGTCGCGGGTGGGGAAGGAGGTCTGCTCGGGCTCGCGATCTCACCTCGGTACGCGGAGGACCGCTATGTGTACGCCTACTTCACCGCCGCCTCGGACAACCGCATCGTCCGGTTTCGGCTCGGAGAGCAGCCCGAGGTGGTGTTCGACGGGATCGCGAAGGCCGGTAACCACAATGGTGGTCGGATCGCGTTCGGGCCCGACGGGATGCTGTATGCGGGTACCGGCGACGCAGGCAGGCGCGCCGACTCGCAGGACCCGGATAGCCCCAACGGGAAAATCTTGCGCCTCACCCCGGAGGGGCGCCCCGCTCCGGGTAATCCGCGCGCCGACTCCCCGGTCTATTCCCTCGGCCACCGCAATGTCCAAGGCCTGGCTTGGGATTCGACGGGACGGCTGTTCGCCGCGGAGTTCGGACAGAACGCCTTCGACGAAATCAACCTGATCGAGCCGGGACGCAACTACGGCTGGCCGGCCGTCGAGGGCACCGGTGGGGCCGACCGCGGATTCACCGACCCACTGGTGACCTGGTCCACCGATGAAGCGTCACCATCAGGGATCGCGATCGCAGCGAATACCTTGTACGTCAGCGCATTACGCGGCGAACGACTGTGGACGGTACCACTGACCGACAGCGGTACCGGCACACCCACCGATCACTTCCGCGACGGATATGGCCGCGTGCGCACCGTCGTGGTGGCTCCCGACGGCGCGTTGTGGCTCACTACCTCCAACACCGACGGCCGCGGCACTATCCGTCCCGGTGACGACCGGGTCCTGCGCTTCCCCGCGCGTTGAGCGCACCGAGAGATACCGCATGTGGCCGCGAAGCCGAGTCGCTCGCCGGAGTGTCCGACATCCGACGCACAGAGGAAAAGATCTGCGGCCAGGTCCTGCGCGGTGATCAGTTGTAGGAGTTCGCGACTCCGTTCAGCAGATTCTCGAGGGTTTCATAGGCGGGGATGTCGACGACATCGATGAGGTCGCGGGCGACGGGAACATCGTTGGCATCGGCTACGGCGGTGAACTTCGCGGCGTCACCGGTACGGAAACCGTGTTCGGCGGCCAGTGACTGAAGTTCCGGATCGGTGGACAGCAACCGACCGATACGGTCACCGTCCTCGTTCAGCGGCACCAGGGCGTGGCGCGACAGTACGGTGGGCGACGGGTAGAGCAGGACCATCTCGGGTGTGATCCGGTCGTCGATCGCCGCGGCGACGTACTGCGCCTCATATGCCCACACCATCGGCGCGGGTCCCATGCCCGCGGCGAGGTATTCGTCGAACGGGCCTTCGGAGGAGTTCTCGGTGTACCCCTGGGCCAGGAACAGTCGCGAAAGCAGCGGCAGCACATGCGCTTCGGCCGCTCCCCCGCGCACGACGGCGTTGCCGTTGGCGACATAGCTCGCGACCGCGAGGTACATGGCGGCGGAGTTGGAGCTGCGTGGATCGGTGGTGGACACCAGGACGTTCTTGCGCACCGGGTAGGTAGTGTTGCCTTCGAGCTGATCCCACTGCACACCACGCGCAACCATGTCCAGGTAGGCCGATACGTCGAAAGTCGGCACCGGCCCGGGCTTCACCACGCCCGCCCGGGTCAGCAGGTCGACGATCGGGCGGAAGGTCGCGATCACCATCGGCGAGGAGAACGGTGTGTACTGCACGCTCACGCCCGCTTCACGCTGAATCCTTTCCGCCGCAGGAAGACTCGACGGGAAGGCGAAATCCAGGGTGTTCAGCTCCACCGAGGTGGCGATCTGACGCGAACCCGCCGGCCGCACGTCGACATCGACACCATGCTTCGCCAGCGCGGCCACCACTCGGGGGTCGTCGAAGAACGCCATCTTCTCCGAGCCGACGACACCCTCCACTACCGTCATCGGCGCGGTGGCGGCGGCCGGCGCCGCATCGGGATCGCGCACTGCCGCCACGGCGACCGCGGCGACGACCAGCACACCGACCACCCCGAGGACCGGTACCAGACGTCCACGCGAGAACAGCACGGCGCGCAAGGTTTCCGGCAGGTGACGAGAATGGGAATTCGAAACGACAATGTCGTGACCGGAATTCTCCGGGGCCGTTTCAATTCTGGTGACAACCCTTTCCACAACCGGTTCGGGGTCTAGTTCCCGGCGCACGATCCGCTCTACCAGAATCGGCACGAAATCCCGGATGGGCCGTCCGTCGAATCGTTGGTGCGCATCCTGCACCGCACTGCCGACCCGCTCCGCGGTGTGGGCGTCGGTGAAGTTGTCGACCAGGCGATTCTCCAAGTCCCGTATCGCTTTTTCCTCACGGACGGTATCGAGCTCCACCTGTTCTCCTCGGCGCCGGATCAACGGAACGGACGGCATCCTCGCCGCCCCGGGCGCCAACGATACCGCCATATTCGCGGGCCCGAAACTCGGGTGGAAATAATAGGAGGATATTGCTTCGCGCCGAATTACCTACCGGCGCTGGTGGCTTCCAGGACAGCCATCGCGGCATTGTGACCGGGAATACCACTGACACCCCCGCCGCGCAGCGCGCCCGCACCGCAGAGGAATATATTCGGCTGCCCGGTGGCCACGCCCCATCTGGTCGCCGAGTCGTCGCGATCGTCCTCGTCCGGACGGTACGGGAAGGCCAGGTCGCGGTGGAAGATGTGGCCGCCGGGCAATCCGACCTCGGCCTCGAGGTCGAGCGGCGATTTCGCTTCGAGACACGGGTTGCCGTCGACATCCACCGCGAGACAGTCCCGGATCGGTTCGGCGAGTATCGCATCCAGCTGCGCCAGAGTCGCTGCCACCAGCTCTTCCTTCGTGGCCGCTGGGGTGTTCTCGAACAGCCGTGCGGGCGTGTGCAATCCGAACAGAGTGAGGGCGTGCAGGCCGGCTGCATCGGCACCGAGGATGCTCGGATCGGTGAGCGTGTGGCAGTAGATCTCCGCGGGTGGCGCTGACGGCATCCGGCCCGAGGCGGCTTCCGCGTAGGCGTGCTCGAGCTGCGAGTACGACTCGGCCACATGGAGTGTTCCAGCGAAGGCGTCGCGGGGGTCGACGGCAGAGTCACGCAGCCGCGGCAGGCGGCGCACAACCATGTTGATCTTCAGTTGCGCACCTTCGGGTTTCGGTCCGGCGGCTTCACCCTGTAGCCGCCCGAGCTCGGCGGGCGCCGCGTTCACCAACACATACCGCGCGGCTACCGCACCGCCCTCCCACCGGACCTCGGCACGCGTGCCGTCGGAGTCGATGCCGGTGACCGTGCACCCGGTGTGCAGGTGCGCACCGGCGGTGCGGGCCGCGGTGGCCAATGCTGTAGCGAGAGCACCCATGCCGCCGATGGGGACGTCCCAGTCTCCGGTGCCGTTGCCGATCACGTGATAGAGGAAGCAGCGATTCTGGCGCAACGTCGGATCATGGGCATGGGTGAAGGTGCCGATCAAGGCGTCGGTGAAGACGACGCCGCGAATGGTGTCGTCGGCGAACCAGCCCTCGATCGTTTCACCGAGCGGGCGCTCGAAGAGCGCATCCCAGGTATGTGAATCATCCACTGCGCGTTGCAGTTCCGTACGGGTGGGGAGCGGGCGGGTCAAGCTCGGGAAGACGCGGCGCGCCAGGGTTCCCGTCATCGTATAGAACCGCTGCCACGCCCGGAATTCCCGATCGGCCCCGGTCAGACGGACGAAACTGTCCCTGGTTCGCGCCTCGGACGTGGTGTCGACCAGCAGCCCGCTATCGCCGACCGGAGTGTAGGAGGAGACGCTGCGGCGCCTGGTCTCGAACCGCAGACCGAGGTCGGTGACGATCTGCCGGGGTAGCAGGCTCACCAGGTACGAATAGCGCGACAACCGCACGTCCACACCAGGAAAGGCCCGCGCCGACACCGCCGCCCCACCCAGGTAGGAGTGTTTCTCCAGCACGAGCACCGAGCGGCCGGCACGGGCCAGATAGGCGGCGGCGACCAGTCCGTTGTGGCCACCACCCACGATCACCACGTCGTAGGCCGAACGCGTCGATGTCATGGTTCTCGATAGCACGGATCGGGCCGTGCCGGAAGCTTCGTGCAGGTTGGCGCCGGTGCGCGCCGCGGGCCGGGACTTGTCGGTGGGCTCACGTAGGTTCGTGCCATGTCGATCGGACGGGGAGGAGTGCGGTGATATCTGGTGTCTCGGTGGTGAATCCACCGGAATCGAGTTCCGACGAGGAGTACGAACGTGCGTCGGTGGTGCGGGTGGTTCCCGCGGTCGCGCCCCGCAAGCTCGCGAAGGTGCCGTTCGTCGAACTCGCCGACGGCCGGCTCCAGGGAGTGGTGTCCAGCGGCTCGGATATCGGCCGGGTCTACGTGTCCTCCGTATCGGCGGCCACGCACGGGCTCAGCTGCAGCACGAACAACAATCGTCCGTGCGGAGGCCTGCGCGGTGCGTACCCCTGCAAGCATGTGCAGGCGCTGATCGCCGAGGCAGTCGTGCAGTACGGCACCGATCGGGTCGCGCGGTACCTCGGCGTCGAGGTTGTCGAGGGCGACACTGTCGCCCAGGCCCTCTCACCTGTCCATGAACCCGCTCCCGCTGCCGTGGTGTTCAGTAGATTCCTGCGCCACCTCGCCTATCTCGAACTGCCGGGCACCACCACGCCGATCCCGGAGATGCACTGGTTCCCGGCCCTGGGAGGGGCCGACTGATGCTTGCCGTCCAACTCGAAGAACTCACCGCCGATACACCCGCCGGGGTCATCGAGGCGCTGGAGGTCGTCGCCGGATTCGACAACGCGCTGGTCGACGGACTGGCCAGGCTCGACGCGGGCACCGTCGATGCGGCGCATACGCTCGCCGGCGCTGTCGCCGGTTCCCCGCTCGGTGCCGCGGCAGCGGCAGCTGTGGCGGGCCTCGGTACCGCCGCCCCGACACCCGACGATCTCACCGCGCTCGCCGGTGCCAGGGCCGCTCTGCTCGGTGCGATCCACGATGCGCTGCTTGACCGGCTCGACACCGCCACCGGGCGGGAACGCCTGCCGTGGTCGGAGCCCTCCGCCGGCGGCGCGGCAGACGGCGCGGTCCTGGCCTGCCGGTCCTGGCTGCAGGAGCTCGCGATCACCGGGTGGCGCGGCGTCGACCACGATCTGGTGGCCGCGGCCGACCACACCATCGAAACTCTGCTCGCCCTACCGGACCAGCGCCGTCTGGCATTTCTCCTCGACGGCTTCGCCGCCGAGTTGCGGGCCTGCGTGCCGATAGCGACACTGCCGCGTGTTCCCGTCCGACGCTGGGCTGATCTGTGGAGCCGGGCGATGCTGCTCACCACGCGTGGTCCCGGTGTTCCCGCGTCGTCGGAGACCGCCACGGTCTCCGGGCGATTGTTCATCGTCGGTGTCGATATGCACGAGCACGGGTCAGCGGTTCAGGCCCAGGTGTATGCGGTGCTCGAACCCGCCGACCACACCACGACGCGGCGAGTCCGAATCAGTGTCTCGGCGCCCAAAGTCGATACCGTGGTCGGCGCAGCCGTGTGGCAGTTGCTCTCTGCGCACCAGCATCTGCTCACCGCCCTTGCCGCGCACCGATCACTCGACCTGACCGATATGCCGATGTTGCCCGGTGGCGACCTGTTGTGGGACGACGCACGCGCAGACGTCGGTGACCCCGCCGATCCCTTCGCCACGGCCAGGGTGCAACTGCCCGGTGCAGTCGCCGCGGCGGCGTCTCCGCTGGACCGAGATCCGGTCCACATCGCCGAGCCGGTGTTGCTCGAGGGCTACCGGATCAGCGATGGCGTGCTCGAGCTCGATGGCTCCGCGATCGCAGTGGACGCCGAGCGGCTGCCGTCGTGCGGGCCGCTGGATGCCGAAGCGGTGCGCGGTTCGTCTGCCTGTATCGCTCTGCTCCGTTGGGAACACGGCCGATGGTCGCTGCGTCCACTTGCGGTGCAGCGCAAGGTGAAGGGCAAGGTCGTCGATGTGCACGGTGGCGACTGGGCCTGCGGACCAACGGACCCGAAAGTGCTGAAGGCACAGGCCAAATCGGGTGATGCCGTTGCGGTGTTGCGGGAGCGGGCAGGACGGTTGCTGCGCACATGAGTGAGATACCCACGCCCGCCGAGTCCGATGAGACCCGTCGTCAGATCCTGTACTGGCGCATGCTCGCCACCATCTTCGGCAACGAACCACAACCGGCGCTGGAATCGGGCAGCGTCGCCGTCGTCGAGGATCTCGGCCTGCCACCGGTGCTCCTGGATCCCGGCGTTTCCGTCGACAATGTCGTTCAGCGTTTCCCAGAGCTCGTCGCCGAGTTCGATACGCTGTGCATCACCCCCGTGCCGAGCTCCGGGCAGCTGCCGGTATCAGCTTCCATGGCGCCCGCGATAGTTCCGGCGGGTGATGCCGCCGTGCACTCAGCGAATAACGGCGGTGCCGAGGAACGCTGTTCGACAGACGAAGCCGATACCTCGTCAACTGCACCGGATTCCCCGGCCGCCATCGATCGCGAACAGGTCCGCTCGGCGGCCCTGGTATCCAAGCTGCTGCTCAATGTGTTCGCCACCGGCAGCGGCGGCGTCAGCGCAGGGAAGCTCGTCGATTGGCAACGCGATGCGGGGTGGTTCCGGCGTGCGCTCGGTGGTCAGGGCAGCGGCGAGATGGACGGCGTGCTGTCCGAACTCGAGGGCGAGCTGGTATCACGGATGCGGCTGCGTGAGGTGCTCGCCGACCCGGCGCTCGCTGCGAAGCTGACACCGAGCATGTCGCTGATCGAACAGCTGCTGCGCGACAAGACGAACCTGTCCGGTGTGGCGCTGGCGAATGCGAAGGCATTGATCCGGCGCTATGTCGATCAGGTCGCCGAAGTGCTGCGCACCCAGGTCAAGCAGACCGCCGCAGCGGCGATGGACCGTTCGGTGCCACCCAAACGCATCCTGCGCAATCTCGATGTCGACCGCACGATATGGAAGAACCTCACCAACTGGAACCCCGAGGACGAACGGCTCTACGTCGACCGGTTGTTCTACCGGCAGACCGCCAAGCGCACCACCCCGGCTCGCATGATCGTGGTGGTCGACCAGTCCGGGTCAATGGTCGATTCGATGGTCAACTGCACGATCCTGGCCTCGATCTTCGCGGGTCTGCCCAAGGTGGACGTCCATCTGATCGCCTACGACACCCGTGCCCTCGATCTCACTCCCTGGGTACACGACCCGTTCGAGGTGCTGCTGCGCACCAACCTCGGCGGCGGCAACGACGGCCCGGTCGCCATGGCGATGGCCCAGCCGAAGATCACCGACCCGAAGAACACGGTGCTGGTCTGGATTTCGGACTTCTACGAGTTCGACCGGTCCCAGCCGCTGTATGAGGCAATGGAGTCGGTGCACCGATCCGGGGTGAAGTTCATCCCGGTGGGTTCGGTGAACTCCTCCGGCCACCAGAGCGTCAATCCGTGGTTCCGGCAACGGTTCAAAGCCATGGGCACCCCCGTCATCTCCGGCCATATCCGCAAGCTCGTCGCCGAGCTGAAGAACTTTCTCGACTGAAGGAGTCCCGACCATGTCCGATGCGCTGCGCGCTCCCGCCGAGGTCAAGTACGCCGAAGAACTGGACTGGCTGGAATCGATCGATGACGGTCCGAAGCCGTTCGCCTGGCGGCTGAGCCCGAAGATGGTGCGACTGTTCATCCTCGGTTCCGAACGTGCCGACGGCCTCGACCGCGATATCGAGCAGAAGTGGTTCGGCGACCGAAGTTTCGTCGAACGCAGCATCGTCACCCTTGCCTCCGATCGAGGTCTGTTGCTGATCGGCGATCCCGGTACCGGTAAGAGCTGGCTCGCCGAACTGCTCTCGGCGGCGATCAGCCGCAACTCCACGCTGGTGGTGCAAGGTACCGCAGGCACCACCGAAGACCACATCAAGTACTCGTGGAACATCTCGATGGTCATCGCGAAGGGTCAGTCCCGCGAGTCGATGATCCCCTCCCCCATCATGACCGCGATGGAACAGGGCACCATCGGCCGCTTCGAGGAGTTGACCCGCTCCACCAGCGATGTGCAGGACGCGTTGATCTCCATCCTGTCGGAGAAATACGTCTCGATTCCCGAACTCGACGACGACAATATCGTTTTCGCTCAGCCGGGTTTCTCCATCATCGCTACCGCCAACAGCCGCGACCGCGGTGTCAACGACCTGTCCTCGGCGCTCAAACGGCGGTTCAACTTCGTGCGTATCCCGGTGGTCACCAGCAAGCGCAGCGAGGCCGAGATCGTCCGATTCCGCACCACCGAGCTGCTGCGCCGCCACCGTATCGAGCTCGAGCTGCCGCCCACGCTGCTCGATATCCTGCTCGACAGCTTCGCCGACCTGCGGTCAGCGGCCGATGCCGCGACCAATGACGACGACAAGCTGGAGTCGGCGCTGTCGACCGCCGAGCAGATCGGTGTGCTGGAGGATGCGATCCTGCACAGTCAGTTCTTCGGCGACACCACCCTGAGTGCCCAGACCCTGGCGGGTTCGCTGGTCGGTTCGTTGGCGCGGCGCAGCCCGGAGGATCTCACCATCCTCAACAAGTACTGGCACGGCGTCGTCGAGCCCCGCAGCAAGGACCAAGGCGGCGCCTGGACGCAGTTCCTGGAGGGTGGGCGGGACGCCATCGCGAGGTTGTCGTGAGCACCTTCGCGGCGCTGCGCGAGCAGCTGGCCGACGCTGCCACCGAGTTCGCCACCGGGCCCGGCGTACTCGGCGAGATTCTCGCCGGGATGGTCGATGACGTCGACCGTGCCCTGAGCGAAGAGCTGGAGATCTTCCCGGTCTGTCACCATTCGCCTGCCTCCGCGCTGGCGATGGTGCGGCGGCTACACGAGAAGCGGCCCGCGGTCATCTATCTCGAACTGTGTGAAGATCTCCGCCCCCTGCTGGACGAACTGCACAACTGCACGCTTCCGGTGGCACTACAGGCCTTCGCCGGCGAGCTCGACGGATTTCCGGCACAGTGGGCGCCGCTGTCGGTGGTCGCGCCGATCACCGAGGCGTCTGCCGAGTACCAGGCCATCGCCTATGCACTCGGCACACCGGGCGTGGAATTGGTACTGGTCGACCGGTCAACCGATCATGTCTTCCAATGGTCGCCGCAGGATTCGGGTCCGCCCGGTGAGACGGCCGACACCGACGAGGAGGTGGCGCTGCACGGAGACGCGGTCGGTATCGACATCGGCGATCTGCGTCCACGTTTCGGCGACCTGGAGCAGTACCTGCTCCATCACGGCAAGGTCAGGCACTGGTCGGAGTGGTGGGACCAATATGTCGAACAGCCGTTGACCGGCGCCGACTACGACACCTACCGCCAGGTCATGGTGATGATCGGCAGTCTGTTCCGCCGGCTGCGGCCCACCCGCGACCACGACCGCGACGAAGACCGCGAGCGCTACATGTGGACGCGCATGCGTGAGCACCTGGCGGCGACCGGTACCGATCCGGCGAATTGTCTCTACATCTGCGGCGCCTTCCATGCGGCCAGCCGGGTCGAAGAGTTCGGCGTCGGATATGAGGGCGAGCCGTACGTGATCGAACCGCGCACCGCCACCGAATGGCGTTATGGGCTGATTCCGTCCAGCCATTCCGCCATCGAAGCGCAGTTCGGGTCCGCTCCCGGCTCGGTCTCCATTGCTGCGGCGACATGGTCGAAGGGGCTCAGGCGCGGTGGGCTGTCGGCATTCCGGCTCGGGGCGAAGACGACAGGTTCGCGGGCCAAGCGCAAGGCGATCGCCCCTGTGACCGCCGATGTCACAGACCGGCTGTCCGGCTTCCTGTCGAGTCCACCGCCATTGGACGAGCTCGACGAAGCGGAACTGCTGGAATGGTCGGTCGACATCGTGCGGCTGGCACGCCGCAACGGCTATCTGGCCTCCACCGCGGACGCCATCGCGGTGTTCGAGACGTCGATCCTGCTGGCGGGCATGCGTAATCGGGCGCGGCCGACTCCGTATGACTTCCAGGATGCCGCGATCACCTGTATCGAGAAGGATCGGGTTCCGGGGCGTCGCGATGTGCGTCATCTGTGCGAGATCCTGCTGGGTGGCGACCGCATCGGCCAGGTCGGCTACGACGCGTTGCCGCCGCTGGCACGAGACGTGCTGGACCGGCTGGCCCCGCTCGGACTGGATCAGACCAAGCGCACCATCCAGCGCACCTTGCTCGACCTGCGCGCTGATCCGCAGCTGCGGCCATGCTCGGATCTGCTGTGGGTGCTGCGCAGATTGCTGCCACCCGATGCTGCCCGCCCGATCATGGGTTCGCGGGGTCTGGGTGAACGGTCGATCCAGGAGAGCTGGGATCTGGCGCTGGGCAGGCACCAGCGCAGACTGGTCGAACTCGGCTACGAAGGTGTGACCGTCGAGCAGGTGCTCGAGCACCGGCTGCGCCGTGAGGTCGCCGCCGCGGACGCCACCGCCGCCGCCGCGTTGGGGGCGGTCGAGGATGCGCTGGTCTATCTCGACCAGGTGCGGTTGGCCGATGAACTCGGGTCCCGCGCGGTCGCCTTGCTGTCGGCCGAACGTACTGTCGACGACGCACCAGAGGTGCTGCGTCGGATCCGGCGGCTACTCAACCATTTCCGCGGCACCGGACCCGAGCTGCCCGAGTGGAGCCGCCGCTTCGTCACCGAGGGTTACGCCCACTACTGCACCCTGCTGCCGATCGCCTTCACCGACGACGACACCGGCACCCGGCAAGTCGGCGCCATGCTCGGGTTCCTGTTCGGCATGGAAAACCTCGCGCTGTCGCTGGGATGCGATCACACCCAGCTCGAACTGGCGGTGCGCCAATCGCATCCGGAATCGCCGGACAAAGTGGCGCTGCTGTGGGCCGCGCAATTCCAGCTCGGGCTTGTCACCTTGCCCGAGTTGCGCACGCGGTGCGACGAGATGCTGGCCAACCCGCTCGTCGTACCGTCCTTCCCGCGCTACCTCAGCGGCTTCCTCCAGGCCTTGGAGCCCGCACCCGCGTTGAAACCGTTTGTGGTGGAGTTGCTGTCCAAGGCATTCGGCCGGCTACCCGATGCGGTGCTGCTGCCGTGGTTGCCGACACTGATCAAGACGTTGCGGCTGGAGGCAGCGGACTTCGTTCCCGGGTTGGTCACCGAGGCCGGGCGCACCTTCCCGGCGACATTGCCCGCAATCGACTCGTGGACGGCACCGTGGTCTGCTTCCCCTGCGGTCACCGCGCCGACATCGGTGCCTGCGACGGGCCCTGTCACCGATCTGCTGTTCGCACACCCCGATACGTGCACCGCGCTGGCCACAGCACTGGGCCAGGACACCACCTGGCACCAGCCCGAAGCAGGTGCACAGAGCGCCCGAATTGCGGCGCTCAGTGCCCTTGTCGGCCGATACCCGCAGTCGGCTCACGCGCTGTCCGCACTGCTGTCCCCGAAGTCGGGCCCATGAGGCCCTGAGCAGTTCAGGCAGAAGAACCCCACAACGGATACCGCTCGGCTCGTCGGCGTTCGACCGAATCGGCGAACGGCTCGTCGATGGACGGGCGCCCATCCGCATTCACCCGAATCGCTTGTCCGCAAACGCGCGGCACCTACAGTGGGAACCGTCGGGGGAACCCCTCCGATCGGCACGCGGTGCATTTTCGCAGGGAATGCGTTGGCGCACCGCATGTTCACCGGCACACGATGAAGGGATGCGCGTGACAGAAGGGCTCGAACAGCAACAGATCGTCCCCATAGCCGCCGACAACCTGGTCGTTACCGCGCGGACGGCGATACCCGCGCATCTCGCGGCGATTCTGCTGGGCCCCGACGGCGCCATCCACGACGAAACCGATTTCGTTTTCGGCAGCCAAGCCGAGGCGCAGGGATTGCGGCTTGCCGGGCCGGGAGTCGCGCCCGCGCCGACCCTGCACGTCGACCTGTCCTCGATTCCCCATGCGGCGACCACCGTTCGGGTCGTTGTAGCCCTCGATAATCCACACCGCAGTTTCGCCGAGGCAGACGCGCCCGCCATCGAGGTCGCCGACGGCCGCGGTGACAGTCTGTACCGCACCGCGTTCGACGGGCTCGGCACCGCGTCGGCGGTGGTGGCGGTCGATATCGAACGCACCGGGGCGGGCTGGGGGATCGCCACGGTCGGGCGCGGCCATGCCGGAGGTTTCGCGGCGGTGCTGGCCGAGAGCCATGTCCAGGTGGGTCGCCGCGCCGCGGCTCGTGAGCAGGTGGACGCGGCAGTACTACCCGAGGGCCGGCCGATCGGACTCCTGCCGGGACAGGTGGTGCGGCTGCGCACCAGCACCGGTCCCACGCTGGACTTGGTGCGGCTCGGTCTCGGCTGGGATCCCGTCCCCGGACACACCCACGTCGGTGGCGCTGCGGCGCCCGCCGACCTGGACGCCGCCGCGCTCCTCTTCGACCACGACCACCATCTGCTCGATGCGGTCTACTTCGCCCAGCTCAATTCCAACGACGGGTCGGTGCGCCATCTCGGTGACAGCATGACCGGTGAGGGTGGCGGGGAGAACGAGGTCATCACGGTCGACCTGTCCCGGATTCATCCGCAGGTGGCGACCGTGGTCCTGGTGGTTACCAGCTATCACGGCCACAGCTTCGACACCATCCGCAATGCCTTCTGCCGTCTCGTGGACGCCGGCACAGGCGCCGAACTGGCGCACTTGGACCTGCACGGCGGCGGCCCACACACCGGCATGGTGATGGCCAAGCTGTATCTCGCGGCGACCGGTTGGAAATTGCAGGCTGTCGGCGAACCCATCTTCGCCACCCATCCGGGTGAGGCCGTCCACCAGCTCACCCACCACCTGGCCTGATCGCCCCGCGGCAGTTCAGCTGCCCGAGCGCGGTCGACGCCACATGGCCCACAGGGTCGGGCCGTCGTCCGGGGTGGTGATGGTGTCGGTGACTTCGAATCCGAACCGCTCGTAGTAGCCGATGTTGGATTCGTTACTCGATTCCAGATAAGCGGGCACCTGCTCACGGTCGCAGTGATCGAGCCGCGCACGCAACAAAGCGTGCCCGTAACCGCGGCCGCGCTGCGCGGGATCGCTGCCGATCACCGCGAGATACCAGTGCGGTTCGTGGGGGTGGCGGGCAGTTATGGTGTCGCCCATCCGCTTGCCTGCCAGCAATCGGGTGCCCATGGCGCGCGCGAACTGCGGCAGCATCAACAGTTCCGACAGCGTCGAGTGGTGCCACCTTCCGGGCGGATTCCATAGGGCCGCGCCGCCGATGGCGCCGGAACCGTCCAGCGCAATGTCGACGCCGCCGGTGGCGAAGTGGTGGTGCCGGGTCATCGCACCGAAGAAGCGCGGCAACCCGGCGGCTCTCCGTTCAGGGTCGGGCCACAACCACACCGAGACCGGATCTTCGTGGAACGCGGCCGCCAATGTGTGTGACAGCGGACCGATTTCGTCGCGTCGCGCCGAGCGCACATCAGGGGAAGTCGACATCAGAACTTCTCACTCTCGTCGAGAAAGATGGGGTTGGTCGCCTGGCTCAGCGATTGACGCGCAGGTATTCGTGGTGCTCGCGATCTTCGCGATAGAAGCGACGGGTCAGCCCGGCGAGTCGGGCGATCTCATTGCTCAGAGCGGTAGGCCCTGCCGGTTTGGCGACGATGGGGTCGCCGGTTTTGACGTAGTAGCGGCCGTCCTCGTAATCCATCCACCAGAAGCTGCGTCCGAAGGCGGGCCTGGCGTCGACGGCGGGGCCGGGAAAGATCATGATCTCGCCCAGCGATTGCCGTTGACGTTTGAAGACGCGATCCAATTGCTGGGTGAGGCTGAGTTCGTCGACGTGGCGCACGTAGCGGGACCGGTCAGCGCTCAGGTCGGCGCGACGGACCTCCACGGCCGGACGGGTGCCCGCGGGTGCCGGTGGCAGCGCGGCAACTGCCTGCGCGGGTACCTGATCGGACGCGCAGTTGGTGACGATCACATCGCCTCCGATATCGGCGGACGTGCCGGGCAGTTGCACGAGTGTCGCACCGGTGGAGCCGCTCATCGCACCGTGGAAGCGGTAGGTACGAGCCATATTCCGGCCGCCGTACCCCTTGACCTCGACTCGCACCTCCGGCTCACGCAGGATCGTGAGCACATCGACCAATTCGACCGAGTAGTACTTCTCCAGCAGCACGTCGACCGCTGCTTCGCGTTGGCGCCGCAGGTCCTCGAAATCGTCGGCGACCGGGCGGTAGCGCAGCGGGTACGGCAGCCGGTCGTGGCCGTACGCGGACCAGAGAATCTCGAACTCCAGGCCGGTGAACCGCCAGGTAGCCATTCGCTCACCTCCCCAGCTGACCTTCTGGGCACCCTACCGTCCGGCTCCATGCCCGGCAACAGTCCCGCGTAGGGGCTCCTCGACGCTGCCTGGCGTGCCGGATCATTCGTCGATCAGGTCTTTGGCGGGCTTGGGCAGCTGGCCGATGAGCCCGACCACCGGTTCCACCACGCGGGCCGCGACCGGCCCGAGCACCGCCATCAACAGCACATACGTCGTGGCAAGGGCTGCGAACCCGGTGGGCACCGCACCGGCGGACACCGCGAGTCCCGCGATGACGATGGAGAATTCGCCGCGTGCGACCAGAGCCGCACCGGCGCGCGCCCGGCCGAGACGGGTGGCACCCGCGCGTGTGGCCGCCCACCAGCCGGTCGCGATCTTGGTTGCGGTGGTGATCACGGCCAGCAGGATCGCCCAGCCGAGCACCGGCGGGATGCTGGCCGGATTCGTGCTGAGCCCGAATAGTACGAAGAACATCGCCGCGAACAGATCCCGCAGCGGTTCCAGGATTTTGGTGGCGTTGTGTGCGGTGGAGTCGGAGATGGCGATGCCGAGCAGGAATGCGCCGACCGCGGCCGAGACCTGCACGGCCGAGGCGATTCCGGCCACCAGCAACGCGGCACCGAGCAGTTTGAGGAGGAAGATCTCGCGATCGTCACTGGCTACGACCGCCGAGACGTATTTGCCGTAGCGCAGCGCGACGACGAGCACGACGGTGATCGCGATCAACGCGATACCGAGTGTCTTCAACCCCGCGACGAATCCGACACCGGCCAGCACCGCCGTCAGCACCGGCAGATAGCCGGCCATGGCCAGATCCTCGAATACCAGGATCGAGAGCACGACCGGGGTTTCCCGGTTGCCGAGGCGCCCCAGATCGTTGAGCACTTTGGCGACGATGCCGGAGGAGGAGATATAGGTGACTCCTGCCATCGCGATAGCGCCGGTCGGCCCGAGACCGAGCATCAGGGCGACGATCACGCCCGGCGTGGCATTCAGTGCGATATCGAGCAGGCCGGCGGGCCAGGATCTTCGCATCCCGGTCACCAGTTCCGACGCGCTGTACTCCAGCCCCAGTAGCAGCAACAACAACACCACACCGATTTCGCTGGCCAGGTGGATGAATTCGTCCACCTCATGCAGTTCAACGAATCCACCTTCGCCGAAAACCAGACCACCGATCAGATACAGCGGAATCGGAGACATACCGATCTTCGCCGCGATTCGCCCGAGCACACCCAGCCCGAAGAACACCGCCCCCAACTGGATCAATGCCAGCGCGGTTGCACTCACCTGCACCGGTCAGCCGTCGGTCAGGATCCGGGCGGCGGCCTCGAGGCCCTCACCGGTACCGACTACGACAAGCAGATCTCCCGCGGTGAACGCGAAGTCCGGCCCCGGTGAGGCGATGACCTGACCGGCCCGCATCACGGCGACAATCGACGAGGTGGTTCTGGTGCGCATCCCGGTCTCACCCAAGGTCCGCCCGTCGTAGGGCGAACCGTCCAGGATCGGCAGCTGCCGGGTGTTGACCCCGTCCATATCGCGGTGTTCCTCGCGCAACTGCGCGACCAGCTGCGGCGCACCGAGCAGATTGGCCAGCACGCCTGCTTCGACTTCGCTCAATGGAATCTGCACGGTGGTGTCGGGATCGCCGACCTTGGTGAAGATTAGGTCGATACTGCCGTCCTTGTGGTCGATCACACCGATCCGGCGACGGACACCCGTCAATTGAAAATCTTTACGCACACCGATTCCCGGTAGCGGAGTTACATCCACGTTCACATTGACGACCCTATCGGGCGTGCCCGGGGCGAGCCTGTCCCCGATCCCGAGAGTATTCATGCGGATAGCACGGCGCGACCATAGTCGATCGCGTCATTGGTGCCGGCGAATACGCTCGCCTCGCCACCAGAGGGCAGTGCGCCGATCGCGGTCAACCGACGCAGATGAACGGGGCGCACACCGGAGAGCAGGACCGCGATATGGCGGTGCTCGAGTTTGCTGATCGCATCCTTGAGCACCAGCGCACCGGTGGTGTCGACCGCGGTGACATGCGACATCCGCAGGATGACCACACGCACATCGGCGACTTCGGTCAACTCGAGCAGGAACCGGTGGGCGGCGGCGAAGAAGAGCGGGCCGTCGATGCGGTAGGCCACGATGTGGTCGCGCAGCAGGTCGTGTTCTTCGGCGAGATGATCGGATTCGTCGAGCGGGACCTGGTGCAGCCGGGCCTCGCGCGCCACCGATCGCAGGGCGAGCACGATCGCTACCGCGACGCCGATCACCACGGCGGTCACCAGATCCACCGCGACGGTGACCAGGAAGGTCGCCACCATGATGAGCGCGTCACCGCGTGAGGCGCGGGCGATCGCGGTGAGTGAGGCCGCCTCCACCATGCGGACCGTCGTCGCGAGCAGCACGCCGGCCAATGCCGCCAGCGGAATATCGGCCACCAACGGTGCTGCCAGATAGACGATTGCGGCGAGGATCACCGCGTGGAACAGCGCGGCCAGCCGGGTCCGGGCACCGGAACGGACATTGACCGCGGTGCGGGCGATCGCACCGGTGGCCGGCACACCACCGAACAGGGGCGCCGCCAGGTTGGCCAGGCCCTGGCCGAACAGTTCCCGGTCCGGATCGTGACGGGTGCCCACCGACATGGAATCGGCGGTGGTCGCCGACAGCAGCGATTCCAGTGCCGACAGCGCGGCAACGGCGAGCGCGGGCAACAGCAGCGAACCCAGCTGCTCCCATTCCACGAAGCCGAGTGACGGCGCAGGCAATCCTGCGGGCAGCTCGCCGATGCGCGCGATATCGATATCGAATGCCGCGACGATCAACGCTGCCACCACCACGGTGACCAGTGAGAACGGCAACTTGGGCAGATACCGGCCGCCGATCAGCACCACCACGGCCACCGCGAGCGCCATCAGCGGTTGCGCGAGGCTCGGATCCGCGAGCCACTGCCGGACCGCGTCGAATGCCGACTGCCATACTTTCTCGCCTTCGGCATCGGCGATCCCGAAGGTCGCTGGGAACTGCTGGAGCGCGATCACCACCGCGATGCCCGCGGTGAACCCCTCGATCACCGGAGCAGGCATATAGCGGACCGCCCGACCGACACCGAGCCCGGCGAGCACGACCAGCAGCACACCAGCTAGCAGGCCCACGGTCAGTACGCCATTGGCGCCGTGCTCATGCACGATCGGCACGAGCACGACCGTCATCGCGCCCGTCGGGCCCGACACCTGGAATCGGGAGCCGCCGAAGACCGCCGCGATCGCGCCCGCGACGATCGCCGTGGCCAGTCCCGCGGCCGCGCCGAGCCCGGAGCTGATCCCGAAGCCGAGCGCCAGTGGCAGGGCCACCAGCGCGACGATCAGCCCGGCCAAGAGGTCGGCGCCGGGCGCGCGGACGGCGGGGCGCCAGTCCGACGCGCGCGGCAGCAACGACATGACGCTCACTTCGACTGCGCCAGACGCAATTTCAGATCCGCCAGCTGCTCACGCAACTGTTCGGGCAACCGGTTTCCGCCGATTGTGGCGTACCACTCGTCGATGAGTTCGGTTTCCCGGGCCCATTCGCCGGTGTCGACGGCGAGTGCCGCGGGCACCCGGTCCAGGTATTTCGAGTCGAGTCCGGCCAGATCGAGCGCGTCGGCGGCGGGGATGTACCCGAGTGGTGTGGTGGCTGCGGGTGCGTCGCCGTCGAGTCGTTCCAGCGCCCATTTCAGCACCCGGACGTTCTCACCGAAGCCGGGCCACAGGAACTTGCCGTCGACGTCGCGGCGGAACCAGTTGACCTGGAAGATCTTCGGCAGTGCTGCGACATCGGCAGCCGCACCCATGGCCAGCCAGTGCGCGAAATAGTCGCCGACGTGGTAGCCGAGGAACGGCAGCATCGCCATAGGATCCCGGCGCACGACCCCGACCGCGCCCACCGCGGCGGCCGTGGTCTCCGAGGACAGCACCGAGGCCATGAAGACGCCGTGTGCCCAGTCGAAGGACTCCGTCACCAGCGGGATGGTGCTTGCCCGGCGCCCGCCGAAGAAGATGGCCGAGATCGGCACGCCTGCGGGATCGTTCCACTCCGGCGCCACCGACGGGCATTGCTCGATTGGGGTGCAATAGCGCGAATTTGGGTGTGCGGCAGGTGTTTCTGACGCCGGTGTCCAATCCTTGCCGTGCCAGTCGACAAGATGGGCGGGCGGGGTGTCAGTGAGGCCCTCCCACCAGACGTCGCCGTCATCGGTGAAAGCGGTATTGGTGAAGACCGAGTTACCGCGTTCGATGGTCGCGATGGCATTAGGGTTGGTGGCGGCGCCGGTACCGGGGGCGACGCCGAAGAATCCGGCCTCCGGGTTCACCGCGTAGAGGCGGCCGTCCGGCCCGAAACGCAGCCAGGCGATGTCGTCGCCGACGGTTTCAGCTTTCCAGCCGTCCAAGGCGGGTTCGAGCATGGCCAGATTCGTCTTCCCGCACGAGGACGGGAAGGCCGCGGCGATGTAGTGCGTCTTTCCCTGCGGAGAGGTCAGTTTGAGGATCAGCATGTGCTCGGCCAGCCAGCCTTCGTCACGGCCGATCACCGATGCGATGCGCAGCGCGAAGCATTTCTTGCCCAGCAGAGCGTTGCCGCCGTAGCCGGAGCCGTAGCTCCAGATGGTGCGGCTTTCCGGGAAGTGCGCGATGTATTTGGTGGTATCGCACGGCCAGGCGACGTCGGCGGCTCCCTCGGCGAGCGGAGCCCCGACCGAGTGCAGGCAGCGCACGAACTCGGCGCCCTCGACGAGTCTGTCCCAGACCGGGGTACCCGAACGGGTCATGATCCGCATCGACGCCGCGACGTACTCCGAATCAGTGATCTGCACACCGTATTTCGGTTCGTCGGCATCGAGTGGGGCCATACAGAATGCGATCACGTACATGGTGCGGCCGGACATCGCATTGCGGTAGTGCTCGGTCATCACCGTGCGCATATCCAGCGGATCGACCCAGTTGTTGGTCGGCCCGGCGTCGGCGCGATCCTGCGAGCAGATGAACGTGCGGTCCTCGACCCGGGCGACATCGTCGGGATCGGACACGCACCAGAACGAGTTCGGCTTCGCCTTCAGCGGCACGAAGGTGCCTTTGGCGACCAAGGCCTGGGTCAGCCGATCCCACTCCTGGTCCGAGCCATCGCACCAGACGATCCGGTCCGGCCCGGTCAGCTCGGCGACTTCATGCACCCAGCCAGTGATGCCGGAATGGCTGGTCGGCAGCGCTGCGAGTCCAGTCATGATCTTCTCCTTCTAAACACGCTAGGTATCTATTTAAGAAATTCTGCAATCAATGTCCAGCCCTGGAGGTGGACCGAAATCTGGGGTCAGCGCCCGGCCTCACCCGCCATCGTCGCCGGCACGACCGTGTCTTCGAGCAGTTCCGCCTGCCCTGCGACAACTCCGGTGAGAATGGCCCGCGCGGTCGCCAGCAGTTCGGCGACGCGCGGCGAAGTCAGCGCATAGGTCACCGACAACCCCTCCCGGCGCGCGGTCACCAATCCCGCCCGCCGCAGGATCGACAACTGCTGTGACAGATTCGCCGGCTCCACCCCGACCTCCGGCAGCATCTCCGACACCGCATGCTCACGCTCGCTGAGCAATTCGAGCACCCGGATCCGCACCGGATGCCCCAGCGTTTTGAAGAAGTCCGCCTTCATCTGATACAGCGGCCTACTCAGTCCGGGCATCGCTCGAGCCCCTTTCCGCCGCCGACTACAGATACTGATTGCATACTTTAGCAAGTGGGGAAATAGGGCGGGCGGTTGGGCTCAGCCGAGGCGCTCACTACCTACCGCCAACCTGTCGGCGGGTCAGATCAGTCGCGCGAGCTTCAACGCGAATCCCGGGTCAGCAACCAGGTGCCGCCGACGAGGCTCGTGCTGTTGGAGCTATTCGAAGGCGTGCCCGGAATTCTGGTGGCACGCTTACGGTGATGCGGTTCCACCGGCCCATGTTCACGTCGCATCGGGCCGGCGCTCCGCGCAGAGAGCGAGGCGGTCGACTCGACGGACCGGAACCCGAACGAAACAACCGGAATCAGCCACGCGCCGTCTCGGCAGCGACGACCACATGTCGCATGAGCAGGGCGGTGGTCACCGGACCAACGCCGCCGGGAACCGGGCTCGAGGCTTGCGCCTTGCCACGCACGGACTCGGCCTCGACGTCGCCGACGATTCCACCGTCGGCCGCTTCATTGGTGCCTACGTCGATCACCACAGCGCCGGCACGCACGTGCTCGCCGGTCACAAGCCCGATGCGGCCTGCCGCGGCGACGACGATATCGGCGGCGGAGGTGACGGCGGGCAGGTTCGTGGTGCGGGAATGGCAGACGGTGACGGTGGCGTTCTCGGCCAGCAGCAACTGTGCCAGCGGCTTGCCGACCACATTCGAGCGGCCGACTACCGCGACATGCCTGCCCGACAGCGGAATCTGGTGATGCTTCAGCAGTTCGACCACTGCTTCGGAGGTTGCCGGAACGAAGCCGTCCAGGCCGGTGGCGAGCAGGCCAAGCGACAGCGGACTGACACCGTCGACATCCTTGGCGGCGGCAATGGCGGAGCTGACGTCGTCGAGAGTGACGCCGGACGGCAGCGGGGTCTGCAACATGATGGCGTCGGTAGCGCTGTCGGCGCTGCGGGCGGACAGCTCCGATCGGATCGCGTCGGCGGAGGCATCGGCGCCGAGGTCGACGGTGTCGCAGCTGATTCCGAGTCGCTCGGCGGCCTTACGCAGTGAGTTCACGTACCAGGCGCTGGCCGGGTCGGCATTCGCGACGACCAGCGCGAGCGTGGGTGCGGACCCGCTCTCGGACAGTGCCGCGGCGCGCTGCTTGGTATCGGCGTTGATGGCGGCGGCAAGTTCCTTGCCGGTCAGCGAAACGGTATCCACGGGTCCTGAGCTTAGCGCGGTGGCGGCGGCCACTCGCGCCCCGGACCCCGCGCGCCGCGCCGTGCGTTCTGCCCGCAATTGCGCCTGATCCGGCGCCGTCGGTCGTATCGTGGTGAGTGTTTGCCACCGGCTAACTGCCAGCTGACCTACCGAAAACCCGTGTCACACGTGGAAAGGTGTCGACTGTAGTGAAGATCTCGAGGCATATGAAACATCTGGTCGCGGCCGTATTCGCCGCGACCGCTATCGCCGGGCTCGCCACCGCGCCCGCCCAGGCCAGCCCTGAAACCGACGCCCTCTACAACTCCGCGCAGCGCCACTTCACCGCGGGCAACGATGCGGCCGGCCGCGATGATCTGCGCAGGCTCATCGGCGCCGACCCGAACGACGCGGAGGCGTTGTCGCTGCAGGCCATCTGGTCGCATTACGCAGGCGATGTCCCCGCGTTCGCCGAAGCGATAACCAGATTGCGCGGGATCGACCCAGGCATGGCGGCAGGAACCGACAATGTGGTGAACGCGATCGGTGCGGCCGTGGCGACGCTGCCCAATCCGCTGCCCGCGCTGGTCGGTCCGCAGACCGGGATCGTAGTGCTCGGCTACGGGTTGCTACCCGACGGCTCGTTGCGCCCGGAGCTGGTGAATCGGCTCACTGCGGCGTGGATCCAGGCGATCGCCTCACCGTTCTCCCCGGTGGTCGTCACCGGCGGCAACCCGCAGAACGGGATCGCCGAGGCCGATGCGATGTTCCATTGGCTGGTCGGCCGTGGCCTGCCGGCCTGGCGCATCCACGTGGAGAACCGGGCCGGGTCCACGGTGCAGAACGCGCTGTTCAGCACCCGGATGCTGCGCGACCTCGGCGCCTCGAGCGCCGTCGTGGTCACCTCGCCGAACCATATCCGTCGCGCCGTCGCCGATTTCATCGTCGCAGGCACCCGGGTGGTCGGTGCGACGACCTCGCTGGAACAGCTGGTCTCGCAGCTGCCGCCGCCGACCAGGCAGGCCCAGCGCGGCATCTACCTCGACGCCACCCGTACCTTCCAGCTCGCCGGGGCGCGCTGAGACACGACCTCGTCCACCTGCGGCACCGCGCACCGTTCACTCCCGGCTGTCGGGCAGCGATGCCGAGTCCGCGAGCGCTTCCGCGGTCTCGTCACGGGCCGGCTCGATAATCGAGATGCGGCTCAGGCGCACGCCACGGCAGACTGGGCCGGTGAACACGGTGGATACCAGCGAGATCGTCACCCGTCTACGCGCGGCAGGCTGCGTCTTCGCCGAGGACGAGGCACGCCTGCTGACCGAGGCGACGCGGTCGGCGGACGAACTCGATCAGCTCGTCGCGCAGCGTGTCTCGGGGGTTCCGCTCGAGCATCTGCTCGGCTGGGTCGAGTTCCGCGGCATTCGGGTCGGCGTACGGACCGGGGTGTTCGTGCCGCGTCAGCGCACGGCATTCCTGGTCGACGAGGCGGTAGCCCTTGCACACGCGGAGAGTCGCGATGACCTCGTGGTCGTGGATCTGTGCTGCGGGTCGGGCGCGCTCGGCCTCGCGCTGGTGAGTGAACTGGCGGATGAGACATCGCGGATCGAGCTGAACGCGGCCGATATCGATCCCGTCGCCGTGGCATGTGCCCGCGAGAACCTGGCAGCGGTCGGTGGACGAGCCTACGAAGGTGATCTGTTCGCGGCGCTACCGTCGCAGTTGCGCGGGCGGATCGACATCTTGCTCTGCAACACGCCGTATGTGCCGTCGAGCGAGATGGAGTGGATGCCACCCGAGGCGCGCGATCACGAACCGGCGAACGCGCTCGACGGCGGCGACGACGGGCTCGACATCTTCCGCCGCGTCGCCGCGGAAGCGCCCGAATGGCTGGCTCCCGGCGGTCATCTGCTGGTCGAGATCAGCGAGGAGCAAAGACCTACCGCCACGGCGATTGCCACCGGTGCGGGTCTCATTCCGAGGATCGCCCACTCCCCCGACCTGTACGCGACCGTCATCATCTGCACCCGGTAATTCGCCCGCACACGCTCCCGGCGCAGCACACTCACGCCGCGCCGGGGCATGGGAACCTACTTGCGCCCGGTGAACTCGTCCATCGAGTGGTACACGCCAACCGCATTGAGGAACAGGTCGCGGACCTTGATCGGCAGCAGTCCCGACAGGGCCTTGTTCAGCCGTGAGGTCCACGGCAGGATGACCAGCGCCCCACCACTCTTCATCTCCTGCCAGGAGGTCTCCACGACCTCGTCCTGCTTCAGGATCGGGGTGAACAGGAAACCCTTGGCGCCGTCGAACATTCCGGTGTCGATATAGGTCGGGCAGACCGTGGTCACCTTGACGTGATCGTGGCCCGCCTGCTCGAGCTCGATGCGCACCGAATCCGACCAGCCCAGTGCCGCCCACTTGGATGCGGCGTACACGCTCATCCGGGGGTTCGACACCAGCCCGGCCGAGGAGGCGATGGTCAGTACGCGCGCCTCGCCGCTGCCCGCGACCATGGCGGGCAGGAATTCGAGGGTCACATACATCGGGGCCAGCGAGTTGATCGCCATGGTTTTGTCGATGTCGGCGCGGTCGGTGGTTTCCCAGAAGTAGGTGTTGCCGCGCACGATTCCGGCGTTGTTGATCAGGATGTCGATGTCGCCGACCTCGGTGCGCACGGCCGCCGCGGACTCAGCGATGGCCGCGGGGGCGGAAACGTCGACCACATAGTGGTGGACGGTGCCTCCGATGGCAGTCAGTTCGGCGGCGGTGTCCTTCAGCGCGGCCTCGTTGATATCCCACAGCACCACCGCCGCGGCGCCCTCGCGCACAGCACGTTCGGCGAACAGTTTGCCCAGGCCCATGGCGGCGCCGGTGACGAGGACCTTCTTGCCCGCGACCGTGTCCAGTTTCATCAATCCCATCCCTTGTTCGACGTGTGGTTGGTGCCGGTCACTTCTGGCGCAGTGTCTTCATGAGGCCGAAGTACAGCGTCATGGTCTTGGACCACAGCTCTTCCGACATCCCGGGCAGCGGTCCGATCGGCAGCACCCGCTGCACCGCGATCGTCTGGGTGTCGATGTATTTGAGGAGGCCTTCGGGGCCGTGCCTGCGGCCGGTGCCGGAGATGCCGAGACCGCCGGACGGCGCGTCGGCGCTGCCCCAGGCGGCGATGAAGCCTTCGTTGACATTGACCGAACCGGCATTGATCTGCGCGGCAACCGCACGTCCGCGTGCCGTGTCCTTGGTCCAGACGCTGGCGTTGAGCCCGTAGACGGTGTCATTGGCCTGTTCGACGGCTTCGTCGTCACTGCCGACGCGGTACACCGACACGACCGGGCCGAACGTTTCCTCGCGATACACCGTCATCCCCGGCGCCACATTCGCGAGCACCGTTGGTTCGTAGAAGTACGGACCGAGATCGGGACGATGCTGACCGCCTGCGAGCACCGTGGCGCCCTTGGCGACCGCGTCGTCGACGTGCGCGCGCACCGTATCGAGCTGACGCTGGAAGGTCAGCGAGCCCATATCGTTGCGGTAGTCGAGATCGGCGCCGAGCTTCAACGCCTCCACGTTGGCGACGAATTCACGCACGAACCGGTCGTAGACCGCGTCGTGGACGTAGATGCGCTCCATGGATTCACACAGCTGACCGGCCGAGGAGAAGCAGGCCCGCACAGCGGTCTTGGCGGCCACTGACACATCGGCGTCCGACAGCACCAGCAATGGATTCTTGCCGCCGAGTTCGAGCGAGCACCCGATGAGGCGTTCACCTGCCTGCTTGGCGATGGTGCGGCCGGTGGCGCTGGAGCCGGTGTAGTCGACGTAGTCGGCGCGGCCGATGACCTCACCACCGATGACCGAACCGCGACCGAGCACGATCTGCCACAGGTCGGCGGGCAGTCCGGCGCGTTCGGCGGCGTCCACGGCCCACAGTGCGGTCAGCGCGGTCTGGTTGTCGGGCCGGCCGACCACGGCGTTGCCGGCGACGAGGGCGGGCAGCGCGTCGGAGACGGCGAGCGCGAGCGGATAGTTCCACGGCGAGATGACCGCGACGACGCCCTTGGGCCGGTTGCGGACATCGATCTTGGTCAGCACCGGCAGCACACCGCGCGGCTTGCGGTTCGCCAGCAGTCTCTGCGCGACCGAGGCGTAGTAGCGGGAGTTGACGGCGACGTCGCCGACCTCGTCGAAGGCGTGCACACGCGACTTGCCGGTCTCGGTCTGCACGATGTCGAGGATCGTGTCCTGTTCCTTCAACACGATGTCGTGGAAGCGGCGCAGCACCGCGACCCGCTCCCGGATCGGGCGCGCCGCCCACGCCCGCTGCGCCTGGCGGGCGCGTGCGAAGGCGGCATCGATATCACCGGTCGAGGACTGCGGCAGGTCGGCGATCTTGTGGCCGGTCGCGGGGGCGAAGACCTCCACCGACGGCGCACCACCCGCGGCGGCACGGGCGAGCAGCGGTTTCACCAGCGCCGGGGACAGCGCTTCGGCGTCGGCGTGCCGGGCAGTCGTCATGATCGGCCTTCTCCTGGGTTCGGCGGATTAATTGAACACTAGTGTTAGATTAATATGCGTGACGAGCTCCGTGTCAAGCTCTCGGGTGTGCACGAGAGCCATGAACCGATCCGCGGTATGAAGGTCGGCCATGTCTGAGACCACCGCCGCGCGCCGCGGCAGGCCGCGCCAGACCAAGCAGCAAGCCGAAGAGGTTCGGGCACGGATTGTGCTGGCCACCGCCGAGGTGTTCAGCCGGACGGGGACGCGCGGACTGAGCGTCGCCCAGATCATCGAGCAGGCCGGACTGGCCCGGCCGACGTTCTATCGCTACTTCGCCAATGCCACCGAACCGCTACTGGTGATACTCGACGCCTCCAATGACGGCCTCGTCGACGGCATCCGCAACGCACTGACCGTCACCACCGAAGGTGTCGAGCTCGGCATCCGCCTCATCGATGCCTTCCTGGACTGGGCCCGCGGCCACGGCGTCATGCTCCGCCCGCTGTTCGCCGAACTCCACGATCCGGGATCCCCCGTCTCCGGTTACCGGGAACGCGCCCTCGACGACATCCGCGCCATCGTGCGGGAGAAGTTCACCGAGCTCGGCCGGCCGATCCCGTCTCCCCTGGATCTGGATGCCGCGCTACAGGTCTGCGAGTACGTCGTCTATCGCATCTCGGCCGGCGCCGAACCCGGTTCCGAACCGGCCCCGGAGACGGTCGCCGCGGCACGCATCACCATGATCCGCGTCGTCCTGGCAACCCTGGGCAATACCGACGATCTGACCTACGCGATGGAGCTACCCGGGATATTTCCAGCTGCGCCACAGTGATCGCGACACCTTCCCACGCAGGCCTGAACCCTTTCGCGCACAGTGAAGTCACTCACAGCGCGCCCTGAACCCGAGGACCGTCCACACCCCTCCAGGGCGTTAGCTGAACATTCGCCGGATGAGCGGGCGCGGCAAGTAAGGAACTGCAACGTTCCCTTCAGCAGGGCATCGAATCACCAGGGCACCATAGCCAATCGGTGACCGGTTTAGTGATACCACACGATACAGGCAATTCAATCCTTCGGCGTCGCAGGACAGTTCGCCAGTTCAGCGGATCACGGCGGTAGTTACCGTCGGGTAATGTCCGCGGCGTCGACCATCAGGAACGATCCCCCGAACGCATTCGTCATCGATTTCAGGAGCACACGTGCTGCATTCTCGATTCGAATCCATCGGCGCCTATCTGCCTTCGAACGTGGTAACCACCGATGAGGTGTTGTCCCAGTTGGCAATTCCGCCGTCATTCGACCTCGAACGGATCACGGGCGTCAAGGAACGCCGCGTCCGCGACACTCGCCCGGACAGTCATGAGGACTCGTTCACTCTCGCCGTCGCCGCCGCTACCGACTGTTTATCCAGGTCACGATATGCGGCCGCGGACATCGACGTCATCATCTCCACGTCGATCACCCGCAGCAAGAACGCAACTCGGATGTACATGGAGCCGTCGTTCGCATCATCGATCGGACGGGCGCTCGGCGCGACACAGGCGATCACCTTCGATATCTCGAATGCCTGCGCAGGAATGCTCACCGGCACATACATTCTCGATCGCATGATTCGTTCCGGTGCAGTACGCAATGGCCTCGTCGTCAGCGGTGAAGCCATTACACCCATTTCCGATACCGCCGTGAACGAGATCTCGGAAAAATACGATCTGCAATTCGCTTCGCTCACCGTCGGCGATTCCGGATGCGCGCTCGTGCTCGATCAGGCCGTCGACGACGCCGACAAGATCCACTACATCGAGATGATGACCGCGTCGGAGTACTCGCATCTGTGCCTCGGTATGCCAAGCGACAAGACCCAGGGCGTCGCGCTCTACACCGATAACCGCAAGATGCACAACGAGTCCCGGTTTCTGCTGTGGACCGACACCCAGCGCGATTTTCTCGCCGCCCGCGGGCGCTCCTTCGCCGACGAGGAATTCGACTACATCATCCACCACCAGTTCGGCGCGGCCGCGGTCCCGTACATGAACGCGATCGGTGAGCGGGAGTTCGGCACGCCGATGCCACCGGATCTCAATGTCATTCACAAGTACGGAAACACTTCCACCACATCGCATTTCATCGTGCTGCACGATCAGCTCGGCGATGCCGGCATTCCGGCCGGGTCGAAGGTCTTGATGATCCCGGCGGCCTCCGGGGTCGTCACCGGTTTCCTGTCCACCACTATCTCCTCCCTGAAGGTGTGATCATGGGCGTGCGTATCACCGCCACCGCAGTCAGCAGTGCCGACGACACCCGCAGCGTCGTCGAGAACAGCGGCCGCGCCGCACGGCACTGCCTGGAACGGGCCGGAGTTCGACCGGAACAGGTCGGCGTGCTGATCAACGCGGGCGTGTTCCGCGACTCCAATACAGTGGAGCCCGCGGTCTCCGCATTGATCCAGAAGGCCGCGGGCATCGGACTCGAGTACGGTGTGGACGATCCGCGGACGTTCTCCTTCGATCTGATGAACGGCGCGGTCGGCGTGCTCGACGCCGTCCGGGTCGGGTCGGCGATCCTGGAGACCGGCGGCGCGAGCCATGTGCTGATCGTCTCCGGCGACACCCACCCCTCGCTGACCCGGACCGCCGCCACCGAGGATTTCCCGTACGCGAGCTCGGGTGCGGCCCTACTCCTCGAATCCACCGACGGCACCGAAGGTTTCGGCCGGGTGCACAGCCTCAGCGGCGCCGGCGGACCCGCGATCGAGGCGTACGTCGACACCGCGACCATGGGTACTGCGGGTCGTAGCCTGATGACGGTAGTTCGCGAGCCGGATGCCGAGCAGCGGTTGCTGGCCCTCGCCACCGAGGCGGCGCTTGCCGCGCTGGCCGACTCCGGCCATGCCGATCTGACCAGGACCGCGCTCATCGCCTCCACACCGAGCGCGGCGTTCCCCGCCCGGCTGGCCGAATCGCTCGGTATCGCCGCCGAATCCGTTTTGCTGCCCGATCTCACCGACGGCGACCCACACACCGCGTCCCTGACCCAGGCCTACGACCTGGCCGCCGCACGCGACGGCCTGAGCGAGCACACACACGTACTGTTCGTCGCCGCAGGCGCGGGCCCCTCGGCGGCGGCGGTGCTGTACCGGCTGCCCTCCCGCGCGGGCACCGCCGGAGTCGCCGCGTGAGGACGGCGACCTACTGGCAGGCGATCGACCGGTTCCGGGCGGTCGCGCAGGCCGACCCGGACCGTGACGCGGTCATCTTCCCCGCGCACGTCCCCGAGGCCGGAACACCGGAATACCGGGCACTGTCCTACCGCGACCTGGACCGCTGGTCCGACACGATTGCCGAGCGCCTGACCGCACGCGGGGTCACCGCGGGAACCCGCACGATCGTGCTGGTGCTGCCCAGCCCCGAGCTGTACGCAATCATGCTCGGGCTGCTGAAGATCGGCGCGGTGCCGGTGGTCATCGATCCCGGCATGGGCTTGCGGAGGATGGTGCACTGCCTACGCGCGGTGCAGGCCGAAGCGTTCATCGGGATACCACAGGCGCATGCGGTCCGAATGCTGTTCCGGCGCAGCTTCCGGCGCGTGCGCACCAGCGTCACCGTCGGCAGGAGGTGGGGCTGGGGTGGGGACAGCCTCGCCGACTGGGGTAGCGAGCCGGGTGGCGTCCAACCGGATCGCACACCGGCCGACCCGGGCGAGGTGCTGCTGATCGCCTTCACCACCGGAAGTACCGGTCCGGCCAAGGCGGTCGAACTCACCCACGGCAATCTGGCGGCAATGGTCGACCAGGTGCACGCCGCGCGCGACGGCATCGCGCCGGACACCTCGCTGATCACGCTGCCGCTGGTCGGAATCCTCGATCTACTGCTCGGCGCGCGCTGTGTGCTGCCGCCGCTCATCCCGAGCAAGGTCGGTTCCACCGATCCGGCGCATGTGGTCGATGCGATCAACCGATTCGGAGTGCGCACCATGTTCGCCTCCCCCGCAGTGCTGATTCCGCTGCTACGCGAGCTACGCCGGCGACCGACCCAACTGCCGACCTTGGACAGCGTGTTCTCCGGTGGTGCGCCGGTGCCGCACTGGTGCATCGCCGGGCTGCGCGAAGTCCTCCACGCCGAGGCCAGGGTTTATGCCGGGTACGGCTCGACCGAAGCCCTCCCCATGTCGACTATCGAATCGCGGGACCTGCTGGACGGACTCGTCGAGCGGACCCGGCGAGGCGACGGCATCTGCCTCGGGCGGCCATCGGAAGGGATCGAGGCCCGCATCGTCGCCATCACCGACGATCCACTGCCGACCTGGGACGATGTCGAGCAGCGTGGGGTCGAACAGAGTTCCTCGCGCGGGATCGGTGAACTCGTGGTTGCCGGTCCGAACGTCAGCACCCGGTACTACTGGCCGGACAAGGCCAATGCCGCCGGGAAGATCGCCGAAGGCCCGCGGATCTGGCATCGCACCGGTGACCTGGCCTGGATCGATGAGCTGGGCCGAATCTGGTTCTGCGGGCGAAAGAGTCAGCGGGTGGTAACCGCCTCCGGCCCGATGTTCACCGTTCAGGTGGAGCAGATGTTCAATTCCGTGGCGGGTGTGGCCCGCACCGCGCTGGTCGGTGTGGGTGAGGCCGGAGCGCAGCGTCCGGTGCTGTGTGTGGAGCCGGAACCCGGTGCGGATACCGCCACCGTGGTGTCGGCGCTGCGGGCCGACGCCGCGCGCTCAGAACTCACCGCCGCGGTCGACGACTTCCTGATCCACCCGTCGTTTCCGGTGGATATCCGGCACAACGCCAAAATCGGCCGGGAGAAGCTCGCGGTGTGGTCGGCGAAACAGTTGCGCGGGAGCTGGGCACGATGAGGACGACGGCATTGCGGGCGATTCCGATCGCCGGCTGGTTGTACCTGGTGGCGGGGTTGGTTGCGGCGGCCGCGGGCCGGGCACCGGACAATCGGGCGCTGCGCGCACTGTGGTGGATCGATGCGTTCCTGAGCACCGTGGTGCACGCGGCCCAGATTCCCGTTGCCCTGCGCGCCGCGCGGCACACCGGACGGTCGAGCACCGAAATCGCGGTGATGACACAGATTTTCGGGCTCACTTGGTGGCGCACGCTGGATGAACACGATCGAGAGGAAGCACGATGAAAGTTCTGGTGACCGGTGCTTCCGGCTTCCTCGGCGGCGCGCTGGTCCGGCGTCTGGTGCGCGACGGCGGCCATGAGGTCTCGATTCTCGTGCGCCGTACCAGCAGCCTCGGCGATCTCGACGGTCTCGACGGCGTACGGGTGTTAACCGGCGACCTGACCGACGAGGCATCGTTGCGTCGCGCCACCGAGGGTGTCGACGTGGTGTTCCACAGTGCGGCGCGAGTGGATGAGCGTGGCACGCGCAGGCAGTTCTGGGCCGAAAACGTCCGTGCGACCGAGGTGTTGCTGGAATCGGCTCGGCGGCACGGGGTCTCACGCTTCGTGTTCGTTTCCAGCCCGAGCGCTTTGATGGACCTGGACGGCGGCGATCAGCTGGATGTCGACGAGTCGCTGCCGTATCCACGGCGCTACCTGAACCTGTACTCGCAGACCAAAGCGGCCGCCGAACGGGCGGTGCTGGCCGCTGACGCACCCGGATTCCGCACGTGTGCATTGCGGCCGCGCGCGATATGGGGTGCCGGGGATCGCTCCGGCCCCATCGTGCGACTGCTCGACCGCACCGCGGCGGGAGCTCTGCCGGACCTGTCGTTCGGCCGATCCGTCTACGCATCCCTGTGCCACGTGGACAATATCGTCGACGCCTGCGTGAAGGCCGCCACCGTCGACGGTGACGCGGTAGGCGGTAAGGCGTACTTCATCGCCGATGGTGAACGCACCGATGTCTGGCGTTTCCTCGCCGCTGTCGCCACCGACCTCGGCTATTCGCCGCCGAGCCGCACCCCGAATCCGCGGGTGGTGCGCGCGGCGGTCGCGGTGATCGAGACGATATGGCTGCTCCCGCCGGTGGCGACCCGCTGGTCACCACCGCTGTCGAGGTATGTGGTCGCGTTGCTCACCCGGTCGGCCACCTATGACACCACCGCGGCCGCCCGTGATCTCGGCTACCACCCGGTTGTCGATCGGGACACCGGCCTCGCGTCGTTCATCTCGTGGCTCACCGCCAACGGCGGCGTCACCGAACTCACCCGAACGCTGCGCTAGCTGCGCGCACCGACCCACCGATCAGCGAGGTAGATATGGCTGCCGGCACCGTATTCCGCCGGATCTCCCCCACCGAGCGCATGTACTTCCCGATGCGTGATCTGGCTCCGCCGTTCCTGATGCAGCTCGTGTTCCCCGGCGAGGGCACAGTCGATCCGGAGCGGCTGCGGCAGGCTATCGATGTCGCGTCGGCAGCCTGCCCGGGGTCTCGGCTGGTGCGCCGCGGCCGCGACTGGGTCGACAGCGGTGTGCCCGCCGCGGTGCGGGTCGTCGACGATTGGACGATCGACTACGCCGCGCTCGACGGTGATCGGGTGCTGCACACTCCGATCGGGCCGACATCCGAGGTGACCTGTGAGGTACTGCTGCTGACCACACGGCCGGTCACGCTGATCTTCCGGGCCTTCCACGGGGTCATGGACGGCATGGGTCTGGTGACGTGGGCGCTGGCCGTACTGGCGGCCCTGCGCGGGCAGGAACCGGAACCCATGCCGGACCCGGTCGCCGACCAGGAGCTGGTGCGTCGCGTCGGCGCACCGGGAAAGCCCACCATGATGCTGCCGAAGTATCGGACAGCCGTCGGCCACGGACGCCAGACTCGACGCGAACCACGGCATCTCCTACGGCGCCGTACGATCGCGGCGAGCGGACCGGGTGCGGTCGCGCGGGTCGCGGCGCTGCTGGCCGAACAGACCACGGGCACGTCACGGATCATGATGCCGGTCGATCTTCGCCGACACGATCCGCGGCTTCGTTCCACCGGAAACCTCGCTCTCCCTTTGTTCTTCGACATCACCGCCGGTACGACGTCGAGCGAGGTCAACGCGCTGAAGCGGTCGGGCCTGGAGCAGCGGCGCGAGCTGAATCAGATGGACAACAGCGGGCTCGCCGAAATCCCCCAGCCCGCCGGCCGCGCATTGCTGCGCACCCTCAACTGGCTCGGCGCCAGATTCGGCCGAAATCTGGCCTCGGCGACGGTGTCGCATATGGGCCGGTTCGACCTGGACGAACTCGCCACTCCCGAGTTCCGGCCGACCTCGGTGCTGATCCTGCCGCAGCACAGTGTCGCGATGCCGCTGCTGTTCGGACTGATGGAATCCGGTGGGCACACCGAATTGACGGTCTCGGCCCGCAACGGACGCGGTGTCGCCGAGCGCCTTGACGCGCTGCTGGACCGGATCGTCGCCACGCTGGAGTCGGACCCGGCCACCCACCACGAGAGCGTGCGATGACGACGTGGGCGCGTTTCGTCGTCAATCGTCCGCGCACGGTCCTCGCGGTCGTCATCGGGTTGATGCTGTTGGGCGCGGCGTACGGCGCGAGCGCGGCCGAGAAGGTCGGAGCAGCCGGATTCACCGATCCCGCTAGCGAATCCAGTCAGGTGGACGCGCTGGTCCGGGCACACATCGGTCCGACCACAGCCGATATCGTCGCCGTCTACACCGCGCCGGACGGCGAGACACTCGACGCGATCGGTCCACAGATCAGCGCCACGATCGACCGCATCGATCCGGCCCTGCTGGAGCGGCCCATCGAGACCTACTGGAACAGCGCACCGCCGCGCACCCAGTTCCTGCGCTCGGCCGATGGCAGGCAGGCGCTGGCCGTGGTCTATCTGGCAGGCGACGAGAACCAGCGCATCACCGCATTCGGTGAGGTCGAGGCGGATCTGCGCGTTCCCGGGATCCACACCCGGCTGGCCGGTTACAGCGCGCTGGCCGACGAGATCACCACCCGATCGCAGCACGATCTGATCCTCGCCGAATCCATCTCCATCCCGGTCACACTGCTCATCCTGGTGCTGGTGTTCGGCGGACTCGCCGCCGCATCGTTGCCGGTGCTGGTCGGTGCGCTGGCGGTGGGCGGATCACTGGCCGCGATCCGGGCCCTCACCGAGTTCACCGAGGTCACCACCTTCGCGGTGAATATCGCCTCACTGATCGGGCTCGGTATGGCGATCGACTACGGCCTGTTCCTGGTCACCCGATTCCGCGAGGAAATCGCCGGCGGCCACAGGGTGCCCACCGCCATCGAACGGACCTGCGCTACGGCGGGCCGTACCGTCATGTTCTCGGCGGCGCTGCTGATCTGCGCCTTCGCCGGAACGTTCGTCTTCCCGCAGCCGGTGCTCAAATCCCTCGGCTTCGGCGCGATCGCGGCCGTCGCCCTGGCCGCTGCGCTGTCGTTGACGGTACTGCCCGCGATGCTCGCACTGTTCGGTGCGCGCATCGGTGCATCGCGGGAACGGGGACACACCGAGCGGTTCTGGGGCCGGATCGTCGACGCGGTACTGCTCAGGCCAAGAATCGTCGCGGTCATGGTGACGGCGATGCTGTTGTTGCTGGCAACACCGCTGTTGGGGGTCCGACTCGGCGATATCGACCATCGGGCGCTGCCGGCAGACAATCCGATGCGCACCGCGGTCGACGAGCTGACCGAGCGTTTCCCGGCGGCGAACAGCGGTGTGACTGCCGTCCTGCGCGGTCCAGGGGGTGCGCCGCCGGACGCAGCGGCGGTCGCCACGGTGGTGCGCAATCTCGGCGCCGTACCCGGTGTCGGTCCGGTGTTCCAGGTCGGGCGCGCAGTGGATGTCGTCGTCGTGCACGCGATGCTCGACAGCGCGGACCGCAGCGATGACGCCATCGCCGCGGTCGCAGCCGTACGAGCGCTCGAGCCACCGGCCGGGACCGAACTGCGCATCGGTGGTGACACCGCGGCCACTGTGGACAGCGTCGATTCGATCACCGCCGCCATGCCGTGGATGATCGCGGTCATGGTCGCGGCGACTCTGCTGCTGCTGAGTGTGGCCTTCCGGTCGATAGCGCTGCCGATGAAGGCGGTCGCCATGGCCTTCGTGAGCCTTGCCGCGACCTTCGGCATCCTGACCTGGATCTTCCACGACGGTCACCTCGCCGGGATGCTCGGCGTGACACCGGGACCGCTCGCCGCGGGCATGGTGGTGCTGATCATCGCGGTGGTATTCGGGCTGTCCACCGACTACGAGGTATTTCTGCTGTCGCGGATGGTCGAAGCCCATCACGCCGGCGCGGATACCGCCGCATCGGTGCGCACCGGCACGCTGCGGACCGCGCGGGTGATCACCGCCGCCGCCGTGCTGCTCATCGTCGTCACCGGCGCGTTCACCCTGTCCCCGCTCACACCGATGCGGTTCCTCGGAATCGGCATGATCCTCGCCCTCATCATCGACGCGACACTGGTACGGATGTTGCTCGTGCCCGCGCTCGTTCAGCTGATGGGGCCACTCAATTGGTGGACACCGTGGTCGGGGCGGGGCGCCGAGTCCGACCGGGAGGCTCCGCAGGCTCGGGATCGGATCTCCAGCGGGAGCATGTGATCCGGAGCACAACGACTAGGCCACTCGTATGGCGGTCAGTCTCCATCCGTACCGCCGGGTGTGCGTGATCTGAGCAGCCAGGGCGAAATTCCTTGGGCCGCGCCGGTATCGGGCGCAGACCTCGACGGCGGGCCCATCGGCCATCGCAATCTTGACCCGCACCGGAACCGCGAGCCCCAGCGGACGACCCGGCAGGTCACCGGTGGCGAGGGTACGAATCCGAGCGTCCACGTCGGGACTCGTGAAAGCTCTCAGCTGGGTGATCGGACGGCGGCGGTCGAGAATTTCCAGAACAGCGCGAACCGCCTGTTCGGCGAAGGTTTGTGCGGCGGCGGGCGTTCGGCTTGCCGACGGCGTGAGGTGGACGGGTTGGCGAGGATGCCGTGTCGCACGATGATTCCCGCACCCCGTGACCGCAGGACTTCCGTCGCGCCGTGACCTGATCGTCCGACCGCACACGCGCGTCGGCACCGCACTCGTCGAAGCCGCCGACCGCACCTGATCTTCAGCCATGCACCATCCCCCTGATTCGTATCGGCCACTGGAATCGCTGTGTGCGACACGGCGCATCGCACGCGCCGATTCTGCTGTCGCGCAATGCCACTGCCACGAGTAGCGCACTACCCGATCCGGGACTTGCCCGGTCGGACCGATTCGAGTGGCGGGTGCGGCCCGCCGCCGAGTGCCCGACCTCGGGGCAGGCGTCGAGTCGTGTCCGTCAGCGGTCTCCGAGGTGGTGCACCGCGCCCTCGACGATCGCGTGCAGCTTGTCCGGGTTGGCGACATTGTGGATGGCGACGATGCGCCCCTCGGGGTCGAGGGTGAGGCTGATGGTGGCGATGACACGGTCCGGTCCGCGGAACAGCAGGCCGGCGGCACCATTGATCTCGACCAGTTCGACTCGCATGTCCGCCGGTTCGACGCCCTGGTAGGCGCGGTCGCCGAGCCCGGCGAACCAGGCCGCGACGGTCTCGGCGCCGATCACCGGGCGCATGGCCTGGCGGACTTTGCCGCCACCGTCGGTCCACAGCGTCACGTCCGGGGCCAGCAGGTCCATGAGGGTGTTGATATCGCCGCCTGCGGCCGCCGCGACGAACCGCGTGGTGACATCGCGCTGCTTGGTCCGGTCCGCGCTGAACCGCGGCCGCCGTGCCTGGACGTGGCCGCGGGCGCGATGCGCGGCCTGACGCACGGCGTCCTCGGAACGGTCGACGGCGGAGGCGATCTCGCCGTAGCTGAAATCGAAGACTTCCTTCAGCACGAACACCGCCCGCTCGATCGGGCTCAGCGTCTCGAGCACCACCAGCATCGCCATGGACACCGATTCCGCACCGGTGACATCGTCGACGATGTCACCGCTGGTCAGGATGGGTTCGGGCAACCACGGGCCGACGTAGGTTTCGCGTTGGTGGCGTGTGGAGCGCAGCCGGTCCATGGCCAGATTCGACACGATCCGCGCGAGGTAGTTCTTGACGTCGGTCACGCCTGTCCGGTCGGCGGCCGACCATTTCAACCAGGCGTCCTGTACCGCGTCCTCGGCATCGGCAGCCGTGCCGAGGATGCGGTAGGCGACGGCGAACAGCAGGTTGCGGTACTCGTCGAACACCTGCTGACCGTCATCGGGCGAGGTCATAGGGCACCGGCCCGACGGGTGTAGCGGCCGCCGGTTGGCCAGATGGCGCCCGATCCAGGGAATCGGGTCATGCGGAGGAAGGTAGGCCACGGCGCGGCGTTCACTGTTTCCTTGTACCAGGTCGCGCGGTTTCCGGTCAGGTACCAGTGGCGGGGCGAGCCATCCGGCTTGGTGAACTGGACCACCGCATCGTTACGGCCGACGCTGACCGGCGTGTGGTAGTAGCCGAATCGGAAAGACTTGGGCTGCTTGCCTTTCAGTTCGCGGTGCAGCGATACCGCCGCGTGCACGCCGGTCGGCATACCGCTTTGGCAGGTGCCGTGCATGAGGCCGTAGCCCTGCTCGATGGCGGCCGCGTCACCGATGGCGTACACGTTCGGGTGCGAGATCGAGCGCAGCGAGGGATCGGTGATGATGCGGCCGAGCTCGTCGACGGCCAGTCCCGCCGCGGCCGCCAGTGGTACCGCGCGAACGCCGCTGGTCCAGAGCACAGCGTCGGTGGCAATGCTCTCGCCGTCGGCCAGCTCGACCGAATCCGCCAGCACCTTCACCACGTCGACACCGCTGCGCACCTCGACTCCCAGCCGGTCCAGTGCGGCCCGAAGGTAAGCACCGGGTTTGGCGGCCATGCTCGCTCCGGGTTCGTCACGACCGAGCAGCAGGACCCGCAGTTGTGGGTGGCGTTCGGCGATCTCCGCGGCCGACTCGATGCCCGTGAGACCGGCGCCGCCGACCACCACCGTTCCGGACCCGAGCCGGTCGAGGTGGACGGCCAGGCCCGCCGCGTCGGCGACGCTGTCGAGGGTGAAAGCGTGCTCGTCGGCGCCGGGCACACGGCCGGTGTCGGCCACACCGCCAAGGGCGTAGACCAGCTTGTCGTACTGCAGCAACCGCTGATCGTCGAGCCGTACCGTGTTCGCCTCCGGATCGATCTCACGCACCCGGCCACGAATGAACCCGACCCCGATGCTGTCGAGCAGTTCCGGGATATCGAAGTCGGCGAGTTGCTGCCCGGTGGCCGTCTGGTGCAGCCGCAGCCGCTCCACGAAGCGTTCCCCAGCGTTCACCACGGTCACCCGCACATCGTCGCGCCGCTTCACCCGGGCACCCAGGTTCACCGCCGCCGACATCCCCGCGTATCCGGCGCCGAGGATCAGAACCTCGTGCTCGGTCACCATGTCCGTCTCCTTGTTTTCGCGCATCGTCGCGTCCTTTCTCGTATGCGGCCGATGCACCCCAGACGTAAGTTGGCGGGCCGATCGTGACATCCGTTCGAGTGATGCGCATCACATAGCGGCGATTCAGTCCGCCCGGTGGCTCAACCCACTGGCCCGCAGCACCCGGCGGGCGGTGGCGGCGCGGATGGCGGCGTCGGTACCGATGATGCGGACGTGGCCGCGGGCGCGGGTGATGGCGGTGTAGAGCAGTTCACGGGTGAGCAGGGTGGATTCGGGTTCGGGCAGGACGATGGTGACCGCGTCGTACTGACTGCCCTGGCTGCGATGGATCGTCATCGCGAAAACCGTTACTACGGAAGGGAACTGGGTGGGGTGCACCAGGTACGGCTCACTGCCGCGCTGTAGGGCGGCACGCAGTGACCCGTCGGGTTGCCGGACCATTACGCCGGTATCGCCGTTATAGATGCGCGCCTCGTGATCGTTGGCGGTGACCAGCAGCGGCTGGCCCGGATACCAGGTGGCCTGCCCGGACTCGGGGCCCGCACCCGCGGCGGCGGCCCAGTCGGCCGCCATGCGGTCCCAGCGCTCCACACCGAACGGCCCCTGGCGGTGCGCGCACAACAGACGATGCGATTCCAGGGCGGTGAGCGCGGTGGCCGCGTCACCTGCGAGGGCGGCATCGGTGACGCGGCGGGCTGCCTCGACCACGTCGGCGCGGACCGCGGCGGTGTCGTCGGGTGCCGACAACGACAGTGCGTCGCCACCAGCGCGCAACAGGTCCAGCGCGGTATCGGCGTCGCCCGCCCGGACCGCGACGGCCAGATCGGCGATCCGTCCGCCGAATCGGCGACCACGGGTCAGCCGGACGATGCCGCCGCGCAAACGTGCCTGTTCGAGCGTGCTCAGCGCCTCGGGATGCGGTGGTCCGCCCGCATCGGACCCGGCGATCTGCTCCAACACCGGGTTCGGTGTGCCGACCACCGGGCCCGCGACCAAGTCGGCGAGGACGGCGCCCGCGTCGACCGAGGCGAGCTGATCCGGGTCACCGACCAGTACCAGCCGGGTGTCCGGGCGCATCGCCGACATCAGCCTGCTCATCATCGTCAGCGACACCATGGAGGTCTCGTCGACCACGATCACGTCGTAGGGCAGCCGATTGAACTCGTGATACCGAAAGCGGGTACCGCGGCCGCGCTGCCAGCCGAGCAGCCGGTGCAATGTGGACGCGCTCAGTTCGGGCAGGCCGAGTTCACCGGCTTGATCGCGCACCGCCTCCTGTAGCCGCGCAGCCGCTTTCCCTGTCGGTGCGGCGAGCGCGATTCGCAGTGCGGGCGCCTTCGGGTTGGCGCGCTGATGTGCGTCCAGTAGTGCGATTATGCGAGCGATGGTGTGCGTTTTACCGGTGCCGGGGCCACCGGCGACGACCGTCGTCCAGTGGGTCGCGGCGAGGGCGGCGGCCAGGCGCTGACGGTCGGGCACCCCCTGCACCGATTCCACCCCCGACTCGGCGAACAGCCGATCGAGTTCGCGGCGCACCACGTCCGGGTCGACCACCGGATGCCGGTCGGCACGCTCGGTCAGCACTCGCCGGATGACCTGTTCCTGCTGAAAGTAGCGATCCAGATAGAGCAGCGGCCCGCCCTGCCTTCGCTCCTCGACGAGCCGCAGCGGCCGCAACGGCCCGGCCGCACCGCCGAGCACCAGCGGACTGGCTCGTAGCGCCGCCAGTACACCCTCGAACTCCGGCCATGGCAGTTGCGCCGGATCGATACTGGTGTCCCAGGTTTCGTCGGCGTCGATGCCGATCTCGCGCATCCGGGCCAGCTCGAGACATACCGAACCCGACCGCACCGCACGCACCGCCAGGGCGGCGGCGAACAGCGCGAGCTCGGATTCCTCACGGCCGAGCCGACCCAACCGCACCGCGACGTGCACATCGGCAGCCGACAGCACACCTGCCTCGTTGAACGCCCGCAACAAGCCCGTCCCGCGCTGGGCGATCTGAATGGAGGTCATTGCCCATCTCCTGCCAGCAGGTCCGACAGCGCGATCACCAGGGCCGCGGGCGGTGCCCAATCGAGGACGCCCCGGCCGGCGGGTGTCCGCGGACCGATCATGCCGCGCACGAAAAGGTAGGCGGCACCACCGAGATGACGCTCCGGGTCGTATCCGGGCAGCCGCCAGCGCAGATATCGATGCAGCGCAACGGAATACAAGAGCGCCTGCAACGGGTAGTGCGAGCGCATCATCTCCGCGACCATGCGGTCGCGGGTGTAGTGCTCGACGGTGAGGTCTCCGGTGCCGAGCCGGTTGGTTTTGTAGTCGACGATGACGAAACGTCCGTCGGGTGCTCGCAGCACCGCGTCGATACTGCCGGTCAGGTATCCACGCAGTGGGTTGTCCTCCAGCGCGTCCAGATGGTCGGCGTAGGGATGGAAGTCGTCGGTGGCAGGCAGGTGTGCGCGCAGCAGCGCGGCGATACCCCGCAGGGTCGCGGTGTGGGCGCTCGCTGTGTCGCCACCGGCAAGAGGTAGTTCGAATTCGAGCTCGCACAGGCGATCCCGGCTCGGGATATCGGCGAGGGTGCCGTAGGGCGACGGCGTGCGTAGCACCGCGAGCAGCGCCGTCGCCAGCAGCGCCGGATCGGCATCGGCGAGCATGTCCTCGATCGCCTCCCTGCATCGCACGCCGACCTCGGCAGCCAAGTCCGCGGCGTCGGTGTCGATGTGCTCGAACACGCTGTGCACCAGGGTGCCGAATTCGGCGCCGTAGGGCAGTTCGTTCATCAGCGACGGCGCACCGGATTCCGGTTCGTTGACGGCGAGCGGCGTGCCTACGGGCTCGTCGTCGGGGCCGCGACCATCCTCCGGTTCGCTGTCCTGCGGTGCGGCGTGCGCGGCGGCGGTCAGCGCCGAATAGGACGTCCGCCGCCATTGATGATCGAGGACGCGATCGAAGCTCGCCACCGCGAGTTCTCCGGTCACCGTCTCGACCCGCACGCGACGTGGCTGCACCGCCTGTTCACCGTCGACGATGTGCAGCGCCACCGCCGTCCCCGCAGACCTCGCCCAGGCCAACAGCCGCTCCACGACAACAGAATCAGCAGGAACGGGCACCCGGTTCGCCACGTCCTCCCCACCAGGGGTGCGGCCGAGCAGCATACGATGCAGCGGGGCGTGGTCGGTGGTGTACGCAGGCGCCCACCAAGCCACCACCTGACACATGGCCCTGGTCAGGGCCACATACAGCAGCCGAAGCTCCTCCCCCGCCTCCTCGGCCTCGGCGCGGCGTTTGCGATCGGCGTAACCGGGGGCGTCGGGGCCGCCGACATCGAGGACACGGGCGCCATCGTCGTGGAACAGCAGCGTTGCCGCCTTCGGATTGCGCGCGCTGTCCCAGGCGAACGGCAGATATACCACCGGAAACTCCAGGCCCTTACTGGCGTGCACGGTCGCGATCTGCACCGCCGCGGCGTCGCGATCCAGCCTGCGGCTGCGGTCGGTGACCGCGCCAGAGGCGGGATCGCGCACCCGGTCGGCCAGCCAGCGGGTGAGCGCTGTCAGCCCGTACCCCTCGTTGAGCGCGACCTGGTCGAGGAGTTGGGCGATATGACGAAGGTCGGTGAGTCGGCGTTCGCCGTTCTCGATCCCGAGCAACCGCGGTGCCAGCTCCGTCTCGGCGGACAGCTTCTCGAACACGGCCGCGAAACCGGCCCGCGCGAACAGCCGGGCGGCGTCACGCAGCTGTGCGCTGATGCGACCGACCAGATCCGCTCCGCCGCTATCGATCTCGGTTGCTGTCACGCCGAGCAGCGGCGTGCACGCGGCCAGACGCACCCGATCACCACGATGGGGTTGTTCGAGAGCACGCAGCACCCACAACCAGTCGGTGGCGCTTTCGGTGGCGAACACGCTGGTACCACCGGCAAGTACTGAGGCGACCCCGACACGATCGAGTGCCGCACGGACGACGTCGATCTGTGAGCGGGTGCGGACGAGAACCGCGATATCGCCGGGATCGATGGTCCTGTTCCCGTCACCGTTGCCGCCGGTGCCATTCGTCTCGGCGATCAGCATCCCGGATTCGAGCAGCCCGACGATATCGGCGGCGAGATCATCGGCGACCCTGACCCGCATCCGCCCCACCGTCGGGAAACCGCTCTTGTTCAACGGTCCCGCTCCGGTGCGCGGCAGGCACCGCAGACGCAACGGGGTCACCAGCTCCTGCGGCCCCGACAGCCGCGACCACGGCCGAGTCGGTGCCACCGGGTACACCGTGATGGCCTCATGGCCGAGCGCCGCACCACCCATCACCTGGTCGATCGCCGCAAGCAGTCCGGCGTCGCTGCGCCAGTTCACGGTGAGTTCCCTGCGGGTCTCGGCATGGGCGGCGGCGTCCAGATAGCTCAGTACCTCCGCGCCGCGGAAGGCGTAGATGGCTTGTTTCGGGTCGCCGACCAGCACCATGGTGGTGTGGCCGTGGAAGGCCAGGCGCAGGATGTCCCATTGCAGCGGGTCGGTGTCCTGGAATTCGTCCACCAGCGCGACCCGGAATCGGTCCCGGATACGTGCACAGGCGCGCGGACCGTGTTCCGGATCGGTCAGCACGTCGTGCAGCAGCACCAGCAGGTCGTCGAAATCACGAATCGCCGAGAGACGCTTGCGGCGTTCGGTTTCGGCGCGCACGGCCACACCGAAGCCGACGCGTTCGCCGGCCCGGTCGTCGGTGTCGGGCACCAACCGCGCCTGCCGGTCCCGCACCGCCGCAAGCGCGAGGGCGTGCGCCTCCTTGATGGAGAACGGCGGTTCGGTGCGCGCGTAGCGATGCAGGTACAGGTCGTCGGCCACGGTCGCCACCAGTTCGTCGACGTTCTCGACCAGTCGCGAACGCTGATCGTGTTCGCCGGCGATGCCGAGCTCGTCGAGCATGCGCTGGCAGAAGCTGTGGGTGGTGGCGATCGCGCCCGCGTCGAAATCCGATAGCGCCGCAAGCAATCGGGCCCGCCGCCGCCACACCTCGTCGGGATCGGCGTCGGCCAGATGCCGGATCAACTCGTCGGAGTCGACGCACGCGGCCTCCGGATCGGCCAATGCTGCGGCCACGGTGACGAACCGGCTCCTGGTGCGTTCGCGCAGTTCCTGGGTGGCCGCGCGACTGAAGGTAACCAGCAGCAACTGCGAGATGTCGATGCCAGCCTCGGCCACATACCGCACGGCGAGCCCGACGATCGCGTACGTTTTGCCCGTCCCGGCACTGGCTTCGAGCACGGTGGTTCCGGTGGGGAGTGCACCGACCGGATCGAAGGCGGTGTCCAACGGCGGCGGTGTCAGCGGTGTGGTGTGTGCGGTCATGGCTTGGCCTGCTCCTCCGCCCGCAGCAGTGGAACCCACAGCCGCCGCGACAATGCGCCGAAGCGGGTGCTCTCGCCCGGCTCGCCGGGTGGTGCGGGCGCGGCGATCAGATCGTCGATGCGGGGCGCCGGTCCCCAGATGTAGCGCAGATGGCGGTCGGTGTGCTCACCGTACTTGTCCGGACCATTGGCGCCGCCGTTGAATTCGCGTTCGGCGGCGGCCACGCCCTCCTCCATCGTGCCGCCGCGGAAACGACGTTCGGCATAGGCGGCGGTGGCTGCGGTCGCGATCGGCAGGGGTTCGGCGAGCCCGGTATCACGCAGGGCGACCAGCTCGCGCAGGATCGCCAGCGCCTCCGGTGCGGAGGGCGCGGTGAGCTCCGAACGCCATGCGGGACGGCGGAATTGACCGCGACCGATGGTCACCGCACGCCACGGTCGGTCCTGCGTTGCCGCCAGCGCCAGCAACGGCACCCAGGCCGTGATCCGATGTTTGGGCGCAAGCCGCGAATAGGTGGTGCGAACGAGTGCGTCGCCACGCACCTCCGGCACCGTCCCGGTGAGCCGGCGCCCACCACCGAGGTCGACCACGATATCGACCGCACGCGCAGCGATCTCGTACTCGGGCAGGGCGATCCGTACCAGTGTGTCGACGGTGTGCTCGACCTCCTGGAGGACCGCGCCGCCCAATCCGAACGGCGGCAGCGTGCCACGCCGCCACTCGGCCGCCCGCAACCCCGCCGCCTCGGCACCGTTGAGCCGAGCGGCGAGCATACGTTCGCCGAGATCCCATTTCGCCAGACCGTCCAGCTCGATGGGAAGCCGGTCGGCGATATCATCCTCCTGATCGGGCACGCGCACACCCAGCCGCTGCCACAGGAACGCGCGCACCGGATGTTCGGCGAACGACATCAATTCGGCCAGGCCGACATCCACCGGATCCGCGGCCGGCAGCGGCGCGGGCAGGAACAGCGGACGTGGTTGCGGCGGGCTCCCGGCGGCACGGGCGCCCGCAAGGGCCACGGTATCGAAGCTGAACGGCCGCTCCGCGCGGAAGTTGCGGCGGTCGAACGACTGCAATGGATGCCGCGTCACCACCTCGCCCATACCCGCGGAACCCACATGTGCGCGCAAGACATCCAGCAGTTCCGCCACCGGAATGGCGGGCGGGCGATGTGACCCGGAGATCGGGTCGGAGCCGGTGTGCAGCAGCACCAGACGCTCACCCGCGGCCATGATCGCGTCGAGCAGCAGTTGACGGTCCTCTGCCCGATGGTCCCGCTCGCCGAGCAATGGGTTGCGGGCCAGCACGTCGTCTCCGTCGACGGCACCGGCACGCGGAAAGACGTCATCATCGAGGCCGAGCAGCACCACCACCCGGTGCGGCACCGACCGCATCGGAACCATGGTGCACACCGTCAGCTCGCCGGTACGGAAGTTGGCCCGGGTCGGGCGCGCCGCCAACCGTCCGGCGAGTAATACCGCGACATCGGCCAGCCGCAGCGGGACGCCGTCGGCGAAGGCGGTGGCCGCGGCGAGCTCGCGGCGCGCCTCGGTACGGATCCAGGCCTGCGACTCCGGCACATCGGTGAGCAGCTCGAGGGCACGCGACAGCACCGCAGCCCAGTCCGAGGCCGGACGCGGCCCGCGCAGATCACGCAGCGCGACGGCCAGCCGGTCGATGAACTCCGCGAACCGGCCTGCCAGGTCGACATCGTTGCTGTCGACATCGTCGAGCGGCAGTGCCAGGTCGAGCCAGTCCTCGGAGGTCTCGCCCGCGGTCACGCCGAGCAGAATTCGGTCGACCGCGGTGTTGAGGGTGTTCTGCGCGAAATCGGCCAGACCGAACGCTTGCCGCTGCCGCTGTCCGATCCCCCAGCGCGCACCGGTCTCGGCGGCCCACTCGCGCAGCCGCTCGATGTCGTCGTCATCGAAACCGCAACGGCGGCGAACGGTTTCGGAAGCAGCCAGGTCCAGGACCTGGGTGACGGTGACGCGCCCGTCGGCCAGGTCGAGCAGCACCGAGATCACTCCGAGGAGCGGGTTGGTGACCGCACGCCCCCGGTCGGCCAGCCGCACCCGCAACCGATGCGCAGGATGGCCGGGTCCACCCGAATCCCCCACTGCCTCGATCGCTCCCGGAACACGCTGCCCGAACGCCGCACGCACCAGCGGAGCGTATGCCTCGACCTCCGGGCACATGATCAGCACATCGCGCGGCTCGAGCGTTGGATCGTCGGCGAACATCGCGAGCAGGCAATCGCGCAGCACCTCCACCTGCCGGGACGGGCCGTGGCACGCGTGAATGTGGACGCTGGAGTCTGCTTCGCCCGTGACAGCGGGCCACTGGTCGTCGCGGATGCCTCCCTGCAGCGCTTGCAACAGAGTCGGCCGCCCCGACCGGTGCGGACGACGAACAGCGTCGGCACGACCGGCGCTATCGGCACCAACGGCAACGTCGCGATGATCGGGTGTGTCGGCGTTGCCGGCGGCACCGAGACGGTCACCGGTCGCCTCCTCGGCCGAACCGTGATGCCGATCGGTCGCGGCCACGGGCAGCCGCTGCTGCAATTCCCGCACATCGCGACCCAAACCGGCAAGCAAGGGATGCGCGACGGCGGCCGCAGTCCGGTCCTCGGCTCGGGTGAGCGAGGACGGAAGTCTCTCCAACGCCGCCCACATCGCCGGACTCGGATGGGTCAGCCACAGGTGAATGTCGCGATGCTCGGCGAGCGCCGAGACCACCGCCAGCTGGTCGGCGGGCAACCTGGTCGGCCCGAACAGCGATACCCGAGCGGGCAGCTGCACGCTTCCCGGCTCGGTCCGCAGTTGCTCGCACGCGGGTCCGAGGCGCTCCGCTGGGCTCGGTGTGCCGATCTCGGCTCGCAATTGCCGCCACAGCGCAACCTGCCATCGCAGGTCGTCCGGCACCGGCTGTCCGGCACCGTCGGCATCGGCGCCCGCCACCCAGTCCGCGATGAGCTGCGGGCGCTGCCCGCCGTAGCTGTCGAACAGCGTCGCCAGATGCGCGGCGGTGGCGTAGCGGCGGCCGGCGCGGTGGCTCGATTCGCCATCACGCACTCCCAGGTGCCTGGCCAGTACCGCACACCACGGCTGCGCCAGCGATGTGTCGATCACCCGCATCAAGGTCCACACCACCCGATCGTGCGCCCACGGATCGTTCGCGGGCGCGATCCCACCCGCCGCGGCCAGCGCCTCGGCCACCAGCGCACCGGGCGAGGGGAATGCGATATTGGCGGCGACCCCGTCTCCGCCGGAAGGCGCCGATACCCCGAGAACACCTGAAAGCCGCTGTGTCAGCCACCGTTCCACGCCCTTGGCGGGGACCGCGACGACCTCGGTGGCGAACGGGTCGGGCAGTGGGTCCGACAGCAGCGCGGCCAGCGCGTCGGCCAGCACGTCGGCGCGTTCGCCGCGGTGGATGTGCAGCGGCATACGCGCCCTCTCGTTCGATGCGGTCCGCCTCGGCGTGCCCGGCCACACACCACCGGCCTCGGGTCGAGCACCTCGGCGCTTCGTGCACCCGTTATACGCCCAGCGACCGACGCGCAACCGCAGCGGCCCGCCACACCCCGCGTGACATAGGCCACATACACGACGGGAGTTCGGCCGTGTCATCCAGGGATCGGCGCCACGCTATGCCACAGTCCTTCCCCGGGGAGGAACGGGAGACTGCACCGAAAGGCTGGTTCGCGTTTCATGGATGCGATGGTGATTCCCCTGGTACCGAGAGGCGGATTCACCGTCCGCCGCATCGGTGACCGATGGGAGCTCGTCAACTCGCGCTGCTACGGGCGCACCGTCGTTCTACACTCATGGCCGCGTGATCAGCATGCGGAAGCGTTCGAGCACTGCCACCGTCTCAACGAGGGTGTCACCGCACAGCAGCACGCACTGCAGCGCTGATCGAGGCTGCGAAAGTTCTTGCCGCACAGCGATAACGAAGCCGTTACCACAAGCAGTCGCTGAGCTCAAGACGTGCGTCGAGCGCACGGATATGCCAGTGTGGTCCCTCGTGCGTTTCCCCATGGCCGCTACCGGGGCCGTTCCCCGCGTCGCCGCATCCGCCTGTGTCCTCGCCGCCGCCGCCATCGCGCTTCCCGGTGTGCCCGCCATTCTGCCGACCGCCGCCGCTGCGCCACTGGCGCACACGCAAGCGTGCCTGCCCGGCTTCGACTGCGATATGAGCAGCCGGATCGCCAACGTGAACGCCTACCTGAAGAACCGGCCCGGCGTCACCGGCTACGTGCTGCGCGACCGGGTGTCCGGCGGCGTGTACGCCAACGAGCACGCCGAGGCCTCGGTGTGGACCGCCTCGACGATCAAGCTCGCCATCGCCGCCGACCTGCTCAACCGCGCACGCGTGGGTGCGATCGGCCTGCCTCCCGAGGATCGGGCACTGCTGGAGTCCATGCTGGCCACCTCCAACGATCAGGCCACCGACGTCCTGTGGAACAAGTACGCGGGCCTGGACCGGATGGCCTACAACAACGCCTTCCGCGCCAACGGCATGACCGGCCTGGTTCCTCAGCCGACCAACACGGCCCTGTTCCCCGACTGGTCGTTCCAGAAGTGCACCGCCGCCGACCTGGACCGGCTCATGTCGCATGTGCTCGACCGGATGCATCCCGACGACCGCAACTACCTGCTCGACCGGATGCGCAAGGTCGACATGAACCAGCACTGGGGCGTGTGGGGCGCGGGCTCGGCGATGCGGCCGGGCCTGAAGAACGGATGGTCCGCCGAACAGGGCGGCTGGGTGGTCAACTCGGTCGGCTTCGCCGGACCCGGCGAGCGCTACACCCTGTCGATCATGACGTCCATGGGTGACGCGGGCGGCTACACCGATGGTGCCGACACCGACACCAAGGTCGCCGAAATGCTGCTGGCCGGACGCTAGTCACGGTTGATCGCGTGCTCCAGGTGGGCGACCACCCGGAGCACGCGACTCACGTTCCAGGCGCGCGGTTCAGGTGATGCGCCGTAACCGCAACGGTGCGTCGTCGCGCGGGAACGGGATGGTGGTGAACCCCCACGGCATGCGATACGGGTCCGGGATCGACCATTCGTAGTCACGGACCAGCGCCGCGATGACGGTCTTCACCTCGAAGGTGCCGAAATGCATGCCGATGCACTTGTGCGAGCCCGCACCGAACGGCATCCAGGCCAGCCGATGCGATTTGTCCTCGCGGCGCGGTTCGGCGAAACGTTCGGGATCGAAGATCTCCGGATCGGTCCACAGTTCCGGCAGCAGATGGTTCACCTGGTACGCCAGATCGACCGGCGTCCCCGCGGGAATGTAGTGCCCGCAGATCTCGGTATCGCGCACCGCGCGCCGCACCAGGCCGGGTACCGGCGGCATCAGACGCAGGCTCTCCTTCACCACCAGATCCAGATCACGCATACTTTCGAGTTCAGAAATGGTCGGCGGCGCGCCCTCGCGGTCGGCCGCGCGCACCTCGGCGCGCACCCGTTCCTGCCATTCAGGATGTTTGCCCAGGTAGTAGGCGACGGCAGTGGTGGTGGTCGTGGTGGTGTCATGGGCCGCCATGATCAGGAAGATCATGTGGTTGACCACGTCGGCGTCGCTGAACACCGATCCGTCGGCGTCGCGGGCATGGCACAGCCCCGAGAAGAAATCCGGCTCCTCGCTGCGCCGCTTCTGGGGCAGCATCGCGGTGAAATAGTCCTCGAGCACCTTGCGGCCGCGCAGACCCGCCCGCCAGCGGCCACCGGGCATGGGATGGCGGACGATGGCAAGCCCGGCGTGGGTGCAGTCGACGAACGCGTCGGTCAACCGGCGGCGTTGCGGACCCACATCGGCCGCCATGAATGTCTCACCGGCGATATCGAGGGTCAGTTCCTTGACCGACGGGAAGAGTTTGATCGTGCGGCTCGCTCCGCGCCCCCGCGGCACCCAGCGATCAACGACCTCACGCACCACGGGTGTCAACGAGGACAGATGCGCCTCGAGTCGATCCCTTGTGAACGCCTGCTGCATGATCCGGCGGTGGAACATGTGCTCGTCGAACTCCAGCAGCAGCAAGCCACGCCGGAAGAACGGGCCGATGAAATAGTCCCAGCCCTGGCCGAAATCGCGGCGACGGCGACCGAGCACCTCATCGATGGCCTCTGGCCCCGCGGCCAACACCCGTTCCATGCCGAGTGAGCTGTTCAGCGTGACCGGTCCGTACCGCCGATAGCGATCCATCATTTCGGCCGGCCCCCAGCGCATGTAATGGAGCGCGCGGCCGAGGTAGGGCAGTCCGGCGTCGCCGTCCACCGCGGTCGCAGTGCTGCCGTTGGGCGGGTTGGCGAGCACTCTGCGACGTTCGGGTACAAGGCTCAGCGCCCGATCGATCGGATGCGCACGGGGTATCTCGATGAGCGCGGAATTCTCCGATTCGACACGCACGCGGGCTTTTTCGATGGCGGCACGGTCCACAGTGACCATGGCAGACCTCCCTGGGCGAGGAACCTCCATCGTATTCTTTTCCGGCGCTCTCCGGGCGCTTCACCGGAATCCGGCTTCACTTCGTACAGCGAACAACGGTGAGCGATCGCACCGACACGCGCCGCGAACGGGGATCTCGTCGTGACGATGGCGTGGGCGCCGACTACCGTGTGCCATGTCAGAAACGTTCGGCGGGGTCAACCCCAAGTCTGTCGAGGAGCAGCGACAATGAGCACTGAAACCGTGGAGAACCGTCGTCACCAGGTGGTGGTGATCGGTTCCGGCTTCGGCGGCTTGTTCGGGACCAAGCACCTCAAGAACGCCGATGTCGATGTCACCCTGATCTCCAAAACCTCGACGCATCTGTTCCAGCCGCTGCTCTACCAGGTCGCCACCGGCATCCTCTCGGTCGGCGAGATCGCGCCCGCGACCCGGCTGGTGCTGCGCAAGCAGAAGAACGCCCAGGTGCTGATGGGCGAGGTCATCGATATCGACCTGCGCGACAAGACGGTGACCTCCCGGCTGCTCAACCAGGACACCGTCACCCCGTTCGACAGCCTGATCGTGGCCACCGGTGCGCAGCAGTCGTACTTCGGCAACGATCAGTTCTCCACCTTCGCCCCCGGCATGAAGACCATCGATGACGCACTCGAGCTGCGCGGCCGTATTCTCGGCGCGTTCGAGCAGGCTGAATTGGCGACCACCCAGGAGGAACGCGAACGCCTGCTGACCTTCGTCGTCGTCGGCGCGGGCCCCACCGGTGTCGAACTCGCCGGGCAGATCGCCGAGTTGGCCGACCGCACCCTGGAAGGCACCTTCCACAACATCGATCCGCGCGACGCCAGGGTGGTGCTCGTCGAAGGCGCGGGCGCCGTGCTCGGCCCGATGGGCCCCAAGCTGGGCGGTAAGGCGCAGCGGCGGCTGGAGAAGATGGGCGTGGAGATCCAGCTCAATGCCATGGTCACCGATGTGGACGCACACGGCGTCTCGGTGAAGGACCCCGACGGCACGATCCGGCGTATCGAATCCGCCTGCAAGGTGTGGTCGGCCGGTGTGCAGGCCAGCCCGCTGGGCAAGATGCTCGCCGACCGGTCCGACGGCACCGAGGTGGACAGGGCGGGCCGCGTCGTCGTCGAACCGGATCTGACGATCAAGGGGCACCCGAACGTCTTCGTCGTCGGCGACCTGATGTCGGTGCCGAACGTGCCCGGTCAGGCACAGGGTGCGATCCAGGGCTCGACCTACGCCGCCAAGCAGATCAAGGCGAGCCTCAAGGGCCACGCACCCGAGGAACGCAAGCCGTTCAAGTACTTCAACAAGGGCAGCATGGCCACGGTGTCGCGGTTCAGCGCCGTCTGCCAGGTCGGCAAGCTGGAGTTCGGCGGGTTCATCGCCTGGCTCGCGTGGCTGGCCCTGCATCTGTACTACCTGGTCGGTTACCGCAGCCGGATCATCACCGTCATCCAGTGGTTCGTCACCTTCCTCGGCCGTACCCGCGGTCAGATGGCCGCCACCGAGCAGTGGGTGTTCGCCCGATTGGCGTTGGAGGCCATGAACGGCGAGGACGAAGGCGAAGCCGAAGTGGTGATGTCCGCACTGGGCGATCCCTCCGCGAACAACTGGAAACCCGGCGCCGGGAGCTCGGCGGCCACGAGTGGCGTGGTCACCGACGGTAAGCCCGAGGCCGCGCCGGTCGAGGCCGACAGAACCAGCGCTACCGGCTAACTCTCGGCAATAAGAGCCGTATCGAACGGCCCGTGAATCCACCCATCCGGAGGTGCGCGGAGTCCGAATGTCGAACAGACATCGGACTCATTCCGGATGAAAGGCAATCATGGGCACAGCCAAGCACAGGATGACTCACCCGCAGCGGCAGAAGGTCGGGTCGATCGTCGTGGCGGGCGCGGTTCCACTCGTCATCGCGCTCGTCGGCACGGGCACCGCCACGGCCACCGCACAGCCGGCTCAGCCGGCGGCGATGACCGGCCACTCACCTGCTGCGGCGCATCTCGCCGCGATCGCGGCGGATATCGCCGAACCCGGGGCCGCGACCGCCCCCGAGGCGCTGGCGGCGGCTCCCGGCGCCGCACAGCAGTCCGCGGCCGCACCCGGCGCGCACACCACGCTCGCCTGGTCTCGACCGGTCCCCGACAAGGCCTACCTGGCACCGTTGGGCGGTCTGCATGCACCGACCCAGGTGGCCCCCGTCGCGCCGATCGCACCGCCCCCGGGGCAGCTGCGCTTCGGTGACGTCACCATCGAATCGCCCGCCTGGCTCGACTCACAGCAGGCTGCTCAGGTCAACGATGGTGCGGCCAACGCCGAGGCGGGTCTGGCGACCTTCCTCGACTCCGTCGGTATGGAACGCAGCCGCTCCGACCGGGTGGCGAGCCAGACCATCGGTTCGGCGGCTGTCGGCGCTGTGGCCGGTGCGAGTGCGAGCACTCCGCTGGCAGCGACGTCGGCCGTGGTCGGCGCCGTCGCCGGTTTGATCGCCGGTGTGCCGTTCCTGCCTGCGGGGCTCGTCGCGGGACCGATACTCGGTGCCGCCATCGGTGCCGCGGTGATCACGGTGCCCGCGGCCGCTATCGGTGCCGCCGCCGGGGCCGCTATCGGTGCCGCCGACGCCCTCGCGGCGCCGCCGCACGGTCAGCCGACCGTGGTCCAGCCCGCATCGGGCGGGGTCGTCAACTCCTGACCTCGGCAACGCCGACAACACAATCCAGCCCCTGGCATTGGCGTGCCAGGGGCTGGATTGTCGATACGTCAGCGACCTTTGGGCGTCGCCACCAGGACGATGATCGCCATCGCCACCAGGATCACCGCACCGACCGTCGTGGCCGCATGCATGCCGTTCACGAACGATTCCCGCGCGGCATCGACGATTGCGGGCTGATCACGGTCACGGGCGAGCGTCTCCCCCAACGTCGATTCGAAGTTTCCGCCCGAACGGAACACCACCGCCGCCAACGATCCCAGCAGCGCAAGGCCCAGCGCATTGCCGAGTTCGAAACTGGTCTCCGAGATACCGACGGCCGAGCCCGCTCGTTCCGGCGGCACCGACGACACCGCCACCTCCGACACCAGCGTGAAGGTGATTCCGTAGCCCATACCCGCAATGGTCGATCCGGCGATGTACCACGCCAACCCGCCGTCCACACCGACACCGAGCAGCATCAGATTGCCGATCGCCGAAGCGAACAATGCCATCGCGAAGGTGAGCCGGACCCCGAATCGACGCCCAACCTGCGCACCCGTCATCGAGAAGATGAACACCGCGATCGCCATCGGAATCCCGAGCAGCGCAGCTATCAGCGGGTCTCGGCCGGTGACCGACTGCAGGTAGATGCTGGCCAAATAGCTCATCGCGGCCAGCGACATCATCCCGGCCAGGCTCGATCCGATAGCCACCGAGAACTGCCCGCGGCCGAACAGTCCCAGATCCAGCAGTGGTTCCTTCAAATGCCGCTGCCTGCGCACGAACAGGGTCAGCACGACCACACCGATCAGCCCGGTGACCCCGAACTCGGTATCGATGCCGTGCTCGGCGGCGTGTTTGACCGCATACACCAGTGGCAGGATGCCGCCGATCGACAATGCCACGCTCGGCAGATCCAGCGGTCCGAGCGACGTGGCGCGATGCTCCGGCAGCAGGATCGGGCCGAGCGCGAACAGGATCAGCAGCACCGGCACGTTGATCAGGAAGACCGATCCCCACCAGAAATGGTGCAGCAGGACCCCGCCGATGATCGGACCGACCGCCGAACCACCGGCGAAGAAGGCCGTCCACACACCGATCGCGGTGGCACGCTGTTTGGCATCGGCGAACAGCGTCGAGATCAGCGACAGACTCGACGGCAGCAGCGTCGCACCGCCGATCCCCATGAGTGCGCGCGCTGCGATGAGCACCGCCGCATTGGGGGCGAAGGCCGCGAGCACCGACGCGATACCGAAGACGGCCGCACCAGCCAGCAGAATGCGCCGCCTGCCGATCCGGTCACCGAGGTTGCCCATGGTGATCAGGAGTCCGGCGATCAGGAACCCGTAGATGTCGAGAATCCAGAGCTGTTCAGAAGCCGAAGGGTCCAGATCGACGGTCAAGGTGGGCAGGGCAAGGAACAGCACCGAGACGTCCATCGACACCAACAGCACCGGCAACACCAGCACTCCGAGGCCGAGCCATGCCCGCCGCGAGCTCACGCTCGCGTCCGGGGCGGGCCGCACCGCCTCCACGTTCGTCATCAACGATTTCCTCTCCCTGGCGCGTACGACGTACGCATGAAGTCCGGGTACAGTGTACGCATCCTGGCCGGACATCGAAAGGCAGTCATGGGATGACCGAGCCGAAGCTCACAAAAGCGGCCATCGTCGACGTCGCGATCGAACTGGCCGACAGCGATGGTCTCGACGCGCTGTCCATGCGCCGCATCGCCGATCGCCTCGGCGTCGGCGCCATGTCGCTGTACCGGCATGTCACCAACAAAGACGAGCTCATCGCCGCGATGACCGACGAAGTCGCGGGCCGCTACCCGTACCCGTCGACGGCAGAACGGAACTGGACCTGGCGCGATCGCGTCCGGATCGCCGCCGAGATCGACTGGAACCTCTACCAGCAGCATCCATGGGTGCTACTGACCTTCGCGGTGCCCCGCTACAGCTTCGGACCGAGCAGCATGGGCTGTCTGGCGTGGCTGGTCGAGGGATTCCGGGAACTGAACGTCTCCACCCATGACGCCACCCAGATGTCGTTCGCGGTATGGAACTACATCTCCGGGGCGACCCTGCCGCACATCAGCTCGGCGCTACTGACCAGCAAAGGACTCGACTCCGACGACGAGAACGGCCTGCGCGCACTACTGGCCGGAAGCCCGCTACATCCGGTGCCGCCCGCGTTGGCCGATCTCGAAGGCGCCGACGACGGCCGGTTCGCCCAGGCCGATCTGCTGCAACTCGGTCTGGACGCACTGTGCGACGGTTTCGCCGCGCGGGCCGCGGCGACCTCGGGTGACGCATCGTGTTGACCTGAACAACACTTCAGGTTGAAGGCTGGTGACCGATCCCGATCAACAGGAGCCACCATGCACGCTATCCGTCTACACGCCTTCGGACCGGCCGAGAACCTCAGCTACGACAGCGTTCCCGATCCGGTGCCCGGTGCCGGTCAAGTGCGCATAGCGGTAGCAGCCGCCGGCGTGCATCTCATCGATACCGCGCTGCGCCGCGGCGAGTCCGGGCCCTACCCGGTGCCCGACCTCCCGACGATTCCCGGCCGCGAGGTCGCGGGCACCGTAGACCGGGTCGGCGCCGACGTCGACCCCGCCTGGCTGGGCAAGGCAGTGGTCGCCCACCTTGGCATGGTGCCGGGCGGCTACGCCGAACTCGCGGTGACCGAGGTCGGCACACTCCACGACATCCCGGCGAATCTCGATCCGGCCGCCGCCGTAGCGATCATCGGCACCGGACGCACCACCATGGGCATCCTCCAATTCACCGAACTCGGCCCGGACGACATCGCGATCGTGACCGCCGCGGCAGGCGGTATCGGCACCCTGCTGGTGCAGTATGCGAAGAACGCGGGCGCGATGGTCGTCGGCCTCGCGGGCGGGCCGGCAAAAACCGAACTCGTCCGGAACAACGGCGCTGGTATCGCGATCGACTACCGCGAGCCCGGCTGGCCGGACCAGGTCCGCGAACGTCTCGGCGGCCGATCGGCGACCGTGCTGTTCGATTCGGTCGGCGGGGCGACCACTGCGGCAGGGCTCGACCTGCTCGGCCCCGGAGCCCACCACCTGATCTACGGATGGTCGAGCGGCGAACCCCCGCAGGTATCCGACGCCGAGGCCGACCGGCGCGGCATCCGTTCCGAGACGGTCGTCGGCCCGCCCATGCTCGAGCGGATCGGCGGCGACATCCGCGCGCTCGAGAAGCAGGCGATGGCCGAGGCCGCGTCCGGTCGCTGGAAGCCGGCCGTGAGCCGTTATCCGTTGGCGGAGGCGGCCGCCGCGCATCACGCATTGGAGAATCGCGGCACCACGGGCAAGGTCGTGCTCGAACCCTGACCTCCCGCTGCGCGCGCGGCTGAGTACGCTGCCATCGCCACCGAAGGGAAGGACCCGCCGTGCCCGTCCACGCCGACACCGCCCGGTTCACCACGGCATGGTGTCCGGACAGCGCGCACCGTCGAGTGGCGCCGCCTGCGGCGTCCGACCGCGCGACCTCCGGCGCGGTGCTGCGATGACGCTGGATGTCGTCGTATGCGGGCTCGGCCCGGCGGGTCGGGCGCTGGCGCATCGGTGTGTGGTCCACGGGTTGTCGGTCGCGGTGGTGGATCCGGCGCCCCAGCGGCGCTGGACTGCGACCTACGCCGCCTGGGCCGACGAACTGCCCGCTTGGCTCGGTCCCCGGGTCATCGCGGCAACCGTCGATCGCCCCGTTGCTTGGGGTACCTGGGAGCACCACATCGATCGCCGCTACGCCGTCCTCGACACCGAACGGCTGCGCGAGTCACTCGATATCGCCGGTGCCGAGGTGCACACCGATCGCGCGATAGCCCTCACCCGCGACAGCGCAACCCTGGCGTCCGGAACGGTGCTCCGAGCCGAACGCGTCATCGATGCGCGTGGTCTGGCCCGCTCTCCGTCGCGAGCCGAGCAGACCGCCTACGGCGTCGTCGTCGACGCCGACCGGTGCACGGGGATGACGTCGCTGTTCATGGACTGGCGCCTCGACAACGGTGCCCCGGCCGGCGCGCCCCGGTCATTTCTCTACGCGGTGCCGCTGGGCGAGGACTCCGTGCTGTTGGAAGAGACCTGTCTGGCCGGACGCCCCGCACTCGGTCCGACCGAACTCGCCGACCGCCTGCTTCAGCGCTTGCGTGCGCGCGGCATCCCCGTCGACGGTAGTGAGCGCGTCGAGCGGGTGCGGTTCCCGGTCACCGGCGGCAGGCCAGGACGATTCCGATTCGGCGCGGCCGGCGGATTCATTCATCAGGCCACCGGGTACAGCGTCGCCGCCGCCCTCACCGCCGCGGATTCCGTCGCCGCAGCAGAATCGCCGTGGCCGCCGACGGCCCGCGTCGTCCACCGGTTACGTGAAGCCGGGCTGCGCGCCCTGCTGGCGCTCTCACCGGCCGATCTGCCCGTATTCTTCGACGCCTTCTTCGACCTTCCGCAGGAATTACAGCGGGCGTATCTCTCCGGCCGTACCGACATGACGGGCACCATCTCCGCCATGCGCACGCTTTTCGCGCACTTACCGCGTCCGCTACAGATCCGGATCGCGGCAGCGACACTCCGGTTACCGGTTAGCGAGCGCGGTCGGCGAGGTTCGTCCATGATGGAGTGATGCGGTCAATCTGGAAAGGCTCGATCGCGTTCGGGCTGGTTAACGTCCCGGTGAAGGTCTACACCGCCACCGAGGATCACGACATCAGATTCCATCAGGTCCACGCCAAGGACGGCGGCCGGATCAAATACGACCGTGTCTGCACGGTCTGCGGGAATTCGGTGCAGTATGCCGATATCGACAAGGCCTACGAATCACCCGACGGTGACAAGGTGATCCTGACCGACGAGGATTTCTCGAAACTGCCGGTCGCCGAGAAACACGAAATCCCGGTGCTGCAATTCGTGCCGTCCGACCAGATCGATCCGATCCTGTTCGACAAGACCTACTATCTCGAGCCCGATTCGACCACCCCCAAGGCCTACGTGCTGCTCGCCGCCACCCTCGAACGCATCGAACGCACCGCACTTGTGCATTTCACGCTCCGACAGAAGACGCGCCTAGCGGCACTGCGGGTGCGCGAGGGCATGTTGGTTCTCCAGACGCTGCTGTGGCCCGATGAGGTGCGTTCGGTGTCGTTCGAGTCGCTGGAGAATGCGACCAAGCCCCGTCCGCAGGAAATCAAGATGGCCGAGACACTCGTCGATTCGATGTCGGAGGATTTCGATCCGGGCGAGTTCACCGACGAATACCAGATCGAGCTCAAACGAGTGCTCGACGAGGCCATCGCCAGCGGCACCGGCAAGGTCGCCGAACAGCCCGAGGCCGAACCCGCCGCACAAGATGCCGAGGTCGTTGATCTGGTCGCCGCATTGCAACGCAGCCTGGAAGCCAGCGGGCGCCGCTCCGACGATGGCAAGGAGCGCGCAGCACCCGCGAAGAAGACCGCCACAAAGACCGCGAGCAAACGCGCACCGGCCAAGAAAGCGGCTGCCAAGAAGACGGCAACCCGCAAAGGCGCCTGATTCGCGCATACCGCTGGCAAACTATTGGCATGGACCCCGCCATCGCGATCGTCCCCATGGGCCTCGGCCATCTCCGTCAGGTCCTCGACCTCGGCCATGAGGTCTACGACACCTCCGTCAAGCCCTACACCTCATGGTCGCTGACCTCGGTCGCCGAGCATCTCGACAGCCCCGACAACGCATGCTGGGTCGCGCTCGACTCCGATCGGGTCGTCGGGTTCGTGCTCGGCTCCATGGAATTCGAGCTGCGTGATGACTGGGGCTACCTGGAATGGATCGCTGTCGCCCCGGATATGCAGGGCCACGGGATCGCGGGCAGGCTCGTCGAGGCCTGCTGTAACGCGCTGTTCGAGCGCGGCGCCCGCCGCATCGTCACCGATGTCGAATCGAGCAACGAGGCGTCGGCGAAACTGATGTCGCGCAACGGCTTCGGGGCGTCGACCACCATCACACTGTTCGTCCGCGCCGACCCCGCCGAGCCCGAGCTCGACGCCGACTCCCCCGACCTGTCGCCGTCGATCAAACGCAACCTCGCCCGTACCGGACGTCTGCGCCGCTGACGCGCCGGTCAGCTCTCCGTTGCGCCGGTTCGGCGGTCGTAGCGCGAGCGCGCCCGGTCGTAGGCTTCCCGGAGCAGTTCGCGCACCGTCTCGCCGGTTCGTTGCCCCGGATTCACCACCGCGAGCCAGCCAACGGTGCCGTAGACGGGGTGGGCCAGCACCGTGTCGGTGGCGGCGAAGTCGGCGTCGGTGTCGGCTTCCCGTGGTGCGTGGCCGGTCCAGCGGGTGAACGATTCCTTGCCCGCAGCGATATTGACGCGGAACGCATCCGGGCGGTCGAGGTCGGAAGCCTCGTCACCCGGATAGTTCTTGGTCACGATCGTCGCGAAGGGCTGTGTCGTGGTTGGTATGACCCCGCTGGGTGAGTAGTAGAAGAAGCTGTCGCCCCAGGCGATTTCGGGTGATCCGTCGCCGGGGCCGGGCCGCAGGGTCAGTACGCCGTCGAGGCCTGCTACGAAGTCGATGATCTCGTCGATGGTCATGCGCTCCAGCGTTTCATTAAAGTGCTTGTGGAGACTCGGTCGAAGAATTCCGCAGGTAGTCAAGGAAGCATATGCGCAAACCCTCCATTCGCCGATGAGGACTGTCGATGTCGCGCGGCGCGCCGGATACTCCGTGCAGCAGGTGCGCGATCTCGAACGCAACGGGGTTCTGCCCCCAGCGGCACGCACCGCCGCGGGCTATCGCAACTACGGCGAGGTCCATGTGCACTCTGCGTTGGCCTACCGGGCCCTGACCGAGGCCATCGGCCCGGCCGAGGCGAAAGCCATCATGCGCGCGGTCCATCAGGCGCCGATCTCGAAGACCGTCGCCCTCGTCGATGCCGCCCACGCCGGGCTCGACCGCGAACGCACCGACCTGCGATTGGCGAAGGCCGCCGCCGCGGCGATCTCGGCCGAACCGATCACCGACGTCCGTCCCACGGATGCGATGAGCGTGTCGGAGCTCGCCGCGGCGCTCGGCGTGCGCCCGTCGACCTTGCGGCACTGGGACGCGGAGCGGCTGGTCGTTCCCGACCGTGTCACCGCCACGGGCACCCGTCGCTACTCTCCCGCCCAGGTTCGCGATGCCCGCATCATCCATCAGTTGCGCAGCGCGGGCTACCGCATCGACACCTTGCGCGCGCTGGTCCCGAATCTCCTACGCGGCCACCCCTCCGAACCCATCGCGGCGGCGCTAGCGGCACGCGAGGCGAGCATCACACACCGTTCCCATGCCCTGCTCGACGCCGCCGCCGCGCTCAGCGCTGTCCTCTCGCATGCCCGCGCATCTGCGGAGGGTGCGGATTCGGCTGCTATGGTCGATCGGGAGTAAATCGCACAGGGAGTACCGGCATGGTAGGTGAACTCGACATCTCCGGGGTTACCCGGCTCTGACGGCCACCAGCAGGCGCACGGCGCCGCTGTCGTGGCCATGTCGCCGTTCGTCTTCACCCACCTACCTCTGAGGTCTCATCCATGTCCGATGCCTATATCGTCTGCTCCACCCTCACTTTCACCTGGCCCGACGACACCCCGGTGTTCCGTGACCTGTCGTTCAGCGTTCCCGGCGGACGCACCGGATTGGTCGCACCGAATGGCGCGGGCAAATCCACCCTGCTGCGTCTGATCGCAGGCGACCTCCAACCGATCGCAGGCAGTGTCTCGGTCGACGGCGTGCTCGGCTATCTACCGCAGACCCTGCCGCTGACCGGTGATCTCACCGTCGCCGAAATCCTCGGTATCGCACCGATCCTCGCGGCCTTGGATGCCGTCGAATCCGGCGACCCCAGTGAGGAACACTTCACCACGATCGGCACCGACTGGGATATCGAGGAGCGCACCCGCGCCCAGCTAGACCGGCTCGGCCTCGGTGACATCGCCTTCACGCGCAGGCTCCACACGCTCAGCGGTGGCCAGATCGTCTCGCTCGGGCTCGCAGCGCAACTGCTGCGCAGGCCCGATGTCCTGCTGCTCGATGAACCGACCAACAACCTCGACCTCGCCGCCCGGCGCAAGCTCTACGACGTGCTCGGCGACTGGAGCGGGTGCCTGCTGCTGGTCAGTCACGACCGCGCGCTGCTCGACCGAATGGATCGCATCGCCGAGCTCCACAGCGGCGACATACGGTTCTACAGCGGCGATTTCACCGAATACGAAGCAACGGTCCGGGCCGAGCGCGAGGTCGCCGAGAAGAACATCCGCACCGCCGAACAGGAGGTCAAGCGGGAGAAACGCGAGTTGCAGCAAGCGCGCGAACGCGCCGCGCGCCGGGCGAGCACCGCCGCCCGCAACCTCGGCAACGCCGGACTACCGAAGATCTTCGCCGGGACGATGAAACGCAACGCGCAGGAGTCGGCGGGCAAAGCCGACGAAACACACAGCGCCAGGGTCGAGGCCGCCAAGTCGAAGCTCGACGAGGCCGGGCGGGCATTACGCGCCGAACAGAAGATCGCCCTTGAACTGCCCGGTACCGATGTGCCGGCCGGACGGACCGTCTTCCTCGGGGAGCAGATGCGGTTCGGGTTCGGCGACCGCGAGATCTTCACCGGTGGCGGCGCCGAGCTGGCCATCCGCGGTCCCGAACGGATCGCCTTGACCGGCCCCAACGGTGCTGGCAAATCCACCCTCTTGCGCCTCATCCACGGCGATCTGGCCCCTGAGTCCGGGTCGATCAGCCGCGCCGAAGGCCGGGTCGCCTACCTGTCTCAACGACTCGACCTGCTCGATCTCGACCGCAGCGTCGCCGGCAATCTGGCCGCGTTCGCCCCGAACCTGCCCGATGCACAGCGAATGAATCTGTTGGCGCGCTTCCTGTTCCGCGGCTCCCGGGTCCAGCTACCGGTCGGCGCGCTGTCCGGCGGTGAACGGTTGCGCGCCACCCTGGCGTGCGTGCTGTTCGCCGATCCGGCACCGCAGTTGCTGCTGCTGGACGAGCCGACCAACAATCTCGATCTGATCAGCGTCGGCCAGCTGGTGAGTGCACTCGATGCCTATCGGGGCGCGTTCGTGGTGGTCAGCCACGATGAACGCTTCCTCGCCGATATCAGGATCGAGCGCTGGCTGGAGCTGTCCGATGGCAGTCTCCGCGAGGTCACCGCACCCGATCCGACCTGATAGGCCAGGTATCGGCGACCGAGGTACAGTCGTCGACGTCGTGCGCCGGCCAGACCGGCCGCTGACCGTGTCCGAGCGCCTTCCGCCACCCCGCGGTCACGCAACGAACGGCGTGGCCGCCCGCGCGGTCCGCAACGCATGTCCCCACCAGGTCAGCTGGTCGAGCGCGTCGCTGACGAGCTCGTCCAGCTCGGCGTCGCGGCGCGGCCAGCCGCCGTCGGGGCCGAATCGCTGCCAGGCCTTCGCAATGGTGACGGCCCGGCGGATGGGTACGGCGTTCAGCTCACCGAACACCTGGCGCAGGTGCGCGGTGGCGGCGCCGACATCGGCGTCACGCCCGTAGCTGACCACGGTCACCGGTTTCGCCGCCCATTCCACGCCGTACCAGTCGATGGCGTTCTTCACCGCCGCCGGATAGCTCCGGTTGTACTCGGGGGTCACCACCACGAAGGCATCCGCGACGGCCAGCCGGGTCCCCAGCTCCCGCACCGTTCGGGGCGGGAGCTCGTCGTGGTCGGTCAGCTGATCGGGCAGGCCTGCGGTGGCCAGGTCGACCCGATCCAGCTCCAGCTCGCGTCTGCGGTGCACGCAGCCGCCGAACCAGTCCGCCACGGTCGGCGCGAACCGGCCGGTGCGGATGCTCCCGACGATCATCACCACCCGCAGTCGGTCGGGCGAGATCGTTGCGCTCACGGCTGGTCCTCGACCGGGGCGTCGAGGAACGCGGGCAGGATGGGCAGCAGCAGGTCGGGTCGGTGCACAAGGGTGATGTGCGAGGTGCCGGGCAGGATGGCCAGCTGCGAGTCGGGCAGCCCCGCCGGAGTGTCGCCCATGATGCCGCCGCCGAAGAGCCGGAACATCTCCACGGCGTGTTCGGGACGAACAATGTCCGAATCGCCGATCACGGTCAGGGTGGGTGCGGTGATCGTGCGGACGTCCTCGGGCGCGAAGCTCGGCAGACCGTTCTGGTCATGGTCCTTCACCCGAGCGACCAGCTGCGGAAAGTCCTCGGGTCGCGGCGCGTTCTTCAGATAGTCCTGGTGGAACGGCGAACCGTGCAGCTGCTCGGGGGCCAGTTCGGCAAGTCCATCCATCATGCCGGGATGCATCGCCTCTTCGCCGAGGCCGCCTGCCAGCAGGATCTGCTTACGCACCAGCTCGGGGTGTTTCAGCGTGATCTCCAATGCGACGCCTGCGCCCATGCTGTAGCCGAGGAGGTCGGCCCGTTCGACACCGATCCCACGCAGTAGCGCCACCGTGTCCTCCGCCATCTGCGGAGTGCGCAGCGGCCGATCGGTATCGGCGGTGCGACCGTGCGCCTGCTGTTCGATCGCGATGACCTGCCTGGAGGCCGACAGTTCGGGGATCAGGTCGCCGAAATCGGTGCCGATGCCCGAGAGCGCACCGTGTAGTAGCACCAGCGGCGGCTGCTCGGTCTTGTCGCCGTGCACTTCGTAGTACATCCTCAGGCCATTCACCTCGGTGTAGGCGCCCGGCTCGGCGGGGGCGGCCTCTGATGTCTCGCCACCGCATGCGGTCAGCAGTGCGGTCGCGGCGATCGCGGCGGCGGTGAGGAGGGCGATGCGCTTCATGTCGATGTCCTTCGCTGTCGTTGTTGCGGTGTTGTCATCGACTCTGGCCGGGACACCTTCCGGTTTGTTTACGGTCGGTTGCCGCTGACCTCCGATGCGGCCGGAAGACCTCCGCGCGTTCGCTACGCTCACCGCATGCGTTTCGGTGTGCTCGGTCCGTTGACGGTGTGGACGGACGAGGGCGCCGTCGTGGCTGTTCCCGGCGCGAAAGTGCGTATGCTGCTGGCCGATCTGCTGGTGAACAGCGGCAGGCCGGTCTCGGCCGACCGTCTCGTCGACGACATATGGGCCGATGATCCACCCGGCAATCCCGCGGGCACGCTGGCCGCGAAGGCCTCTCAGCTGCGCCGAGCGCTCGAGGACGCCGAACCCGGCGGCCGCGATCTCGTCGTCTCTCCGCCGCCCGGCTATCGTCTGGCCGCCACCGACGTCGACGCGCTGCGCTTCCGCGCGCTGCTGGCCAGCGCACGCGAGGCCACCGACACCAGGGGCACGATCCGCGCCCTCACCGAGGCGCTCGCGCTGTGGCGTGGGCCCGCGTTCGCCGATTTCCGCGACGCCGAATTCGTCCGGCCGGCCATCGCACGCTTGGAGGAGCAGCGACTGGTCGCGGTCGAGGAGCTGGCCGAAGCCCGTCTGGAGATCGGAGAATATCGCGAAGTGGCGGGCGATCTCGCGGAGTTCGTCGGTGATCATCCCCTGCGCGAACGGCTGCGGGCGGCGCACCTGCGTGCCCTCTACGGTGCGGGACGCCAGGCCGAAGCACTCGACAGCTACGAGGACCTGCGCCATCGCCTCGCCGACGAGCTCGGCCTCGACCCCAGCCCGGAACTTGTTGCCCTGCAACGATCCATCCTCGGGCAGGAACTGACGGTCGTCGCGGCACCGGACCCCGCCCGCGTGCGATCCGCACCGGGCAACCTTCGTGCGCAGCGCACCGATCTCATCGGGCGCGACGCCGATATCGCCGCGGTGCGGGCGGCCGTCTCCGAGGCACGCATGGTCACGTTGACAGGCCCGGGCGGGGTCGGCAAAACGCGGCTGGCACTCGCTGCCGCGGCGGCGCTGACCGAGCGTTTCCGGCACGGCGTGTGGCTGGTCGAACTGGCGCCACTGCAATCGACTGCTGGCGATGGCCTCGGATGGCTCGCCGAGGCGGTGGCACGGGTACTCGGCGCGAGTATCGATGACGGCGACCCCGCCGAGCAGCTCTGCGACGCCCTCGCCGACCAGGAGCTCCTGCTCGTGCTCGACAACTGCGAGCACCTGGTCGACCGGGCAGCCGATCTCACAGAACTGCTCCTCGGCGCGGCACCGGGTGTGCGGGTGCTCGCGACCAGCCGCGAGCCGTTACGCCTGCCGGGCGAGGACGTTGTCGCGGTGGAACCGCTGGTGGTGCCCGACCGAGACACCGACCTCGCCGAACTCGAACAGTGCAGTGCCGTAGCGCTGTTCGTGTCCCGCGCCCAGGCCAACGCACGCGAGTTCCGGGTCGACGCCGATACCGCGGAGGCCATCGCCACTCTGTGCCGCCGTCTCGACGGCATCCCGCTCGCGCTCGAACTCGCCGCCACCCGGGTACGCGGGCTTGGCATCCACGATATGGTCGCCCGGCTCGACGATAGGTTTCGGCTGCTCGCCACCGGACATCGCGGCGCGCCGCCACGTCAGCAGACCCTGTCGGCGATGATCGCGTGGAGCTGGGACCTGCTCGACGATGCGGAACGCACCGTGCTGCGCCGCCTGGCCGTACATGCTGGTGGCTGCACCCTGGGGGCCGCCGAAATCGTCAGCGCAGGCGGCGCCGAGCTCGCCGACGAGGGCGTCGACCGCGCCGCGGTGGCCGATGTCATGGCACGGCTGGTGGACCGATCCCTCGTGCAGACGAGCGGCCGCCGCTACCGGCTCCTGGAGTCGGTCTCCGCCTTCAGCCTCGATCGGCTCGCCGAAACCGGCGAGCTCGACGCCGCCCACGCAGCGCATCGCCGGTACTACCTCGACCTGGCCGAACGCGCGATGCCCGAACTACACGGCGCGGACCAGCAACGGTGGCTGCGCAGCCTCGACAGCGAAGACGCCAATATGTGTGCGGCGATGGACGGGTTCCTCGCGGCCGGCGATGCCGAATCCGCGCTGCGGCTGACGAACGCGCTGTCCTGGTACTGGATGCTGCGCGGGCGGCTGAGCGAAGCGCGACGCCGGATCGACTCCGCCCTCGCCCTCGGCGGCGCGCAGGCCTATCGCGCACCGCTGAAGAGTAGGCGTCTCGCCTTCGCCTTCCTGCAGGGTGAATTCACCGACGCGGCCGCACAGCGACGTGCGGCGCTGGATGCCTACAGCGAGGTCGACGATCCGGCCGGATATGCCAGGGCCGCAGCGGTTCTCGGCTTTGCGGCCGTAGAGTCCGGCGATCCGGCCGACCTGGAGCCCTCCCTCACGCAGGCGTTGACCGTCTGCGAGGCCCTCGGTGATCGGTGGGGAGCCGCCACAGCACATATCGCGCTGGCCAAAACGGCACACAGTCGTTCCGATTTGGCACAGCTGGACCAGCACGCCCGGACGGCCGCACGGATGTTCACCGAGATCGGCGATCGTTGGGGCCGGCTGCAAGCCACCGAATGGCTCGGCGCCCTTGCCGAGTTGACCGGTGATCTCGCCGCCGCCGCCGAGATCCATACCGAGGCCCTCAGACTGGCCAAGGAGCTGGACATGTGGGGGCAAGTGAGCTCACATCTGTGCTGGCTCGGCTGGATCGCCATGCAGCGCACCGACTTCGGACAGGCGGTCGAGCTGGCGGATCGCGCAGCCCGGGTGGCGACCGAACACGGCTACGGCCAGGGACGGATCTTCGCCTCGGTCGTGCAGGCTTTCACCGCCCGCCGCGACGGCAGACCCGAGGAAGCCGAACGCCTGCTGCGTGAGCTGCTGGCCATGGTCCCACCCGAGGCCGACGAGACCCCACTGTTCCAGCCCATGCTCGAAGTCGAGCTGGGCTATCTGCTCGAAGAACGCGGTGAGGCAACCGCGGCGCTGACATTGCAGCTGAGCGCATTCGACGGCGCGCAGCGCTTGGCGGCACCACGCGATATCGCCATGGCCCTCGCCGGTGCCGCCGCGGCCGCAGCCGCCCTGGAGCAGTTCGACATCGCTGCCCGAGTGCTCGGTGCCGCGGCAGCGGTCCGCTCGGCGAATGGGATCCCGCTGCTGCCTGCCGAGCTGCCGGATGTCGACCGTCCCGCCACGGTCGCGCGCCGGGCGCTCGGCGCGCAGGCGTTCGACACCGCCCATGCGACAGGATCCACTCTGCCCACCGCTGAAGCGCGGGCGCTTGCGGAGACCGCCCTCCCGTAACGCATGCCGATTACGTCGTCGCTCGATAGGCTCGATGCGCCCAGCTACTCAGACCCGGCCGAGCCGGGAGCGGTAGCCGATCGTGTGCTGACTACGGAGGGCCGCGCACTCCACCGCACATAACCGCATCTGGTATCCCCGGAACAGATCACACTTCCCAGCCCCGGCAACACCATCGCCACCAGGGACGGGGAGGTTGCGAACACGAAACAGTGCTATGCCCAATACTTCTCGGGCAACACGCCGACGCCGAATATTCCGGATGTCCAGCGTCTTGCCGGGTTTGCCGGTATGTTACCTACAGCAACTAGGCGATCGGGAGCGTTGAAGTGGGTGCAGTACCGGATTCCTATTCCTCTGACCCACGTCCCGCCGCGGCGCAGGCGAATCTGGTCAGCGAGTTCTCCGACCCGCACTTCCGGCGGCTGATGCAGTTGGCCGTCGACCTCTCCCCGGAGTCACACGACCTGCTCGCCGGATTCGCCCGACGTTTCCGTGTGTCCGAAGGTCTGCTTCCCGACCCGCTGTGGGAGTAGGCGCACCCGGCCACCCCGGCCCGGGTGCGCGCCCCGACCTATCGCGTCAGCGCCTATCCTCGAGCACTTCCCGCAGCTTGTGCGCGAATGCCTCTGGCCGCCCGGCGTACCCGTACTCGCCGCCCATGAACCCGCCGTGATGACTCGGGAATACCGTCGCCTGCTGACCCAGCAGTTCGGCCACGGCGACGGCGGTGCGTCCGGTCATGACGCCAAGCGATTCCTCGCCGACGGCGATCACGATGCGAGTCGGCGCCGCCGCGAGGGAGCCGACATCGGGGCGGTAGGCGGTGACCGCCCAGGAATGGTCCGACAGCAACGGGTCGTCGCGGGAGCCGTCGTCCTCGGCGGGAAGACCGAATTGAGCCGGGTCGGCCGCAGGCTGGGCGAAATACTCCTCGGTGAACTCACCCCGCCACGACGTCATCGCGATGAACTGCGCCATTCCGGCGCCGAATCCCTTGGCCACATAAGCATCGCGCGTCCAGGCCTGGGCCCGACCGGCCGCCTCGGCGTCGGGCAACACGGTGATCAACGGCGGCTCATGGGCGACCAGCGTGGACACATCCTGCGGATGCGTCACCACCAACGCGAGCGCCGTGATCGCGCCTCCGCTGCTGCCGAAGAGTTCGACCGGACCCGCACCGAGCGCCTCGATCAGCGCGTGCACATCTGCGGCCTGCACGAGCGGCGAATTGTCGACCCGGCCGTCGTTGCGGGTGCTACGGCCCAGACCCCTCGGGTCGTAGGCGACAACCGTGCGGTCGGGGAAATGCGACGCCAGCGCGACGAACCCGCTGGCATCCATGGGCTGGCCGATCATGAGCAGCGGCGGGCGCCCATCGGCGGTGGGCAGTGGCCCGTACACGTCGTAGGCGATATCGGCCTCAGGGGTCTCGAGCAAACGTGTCTCCATGTAAGTAGTGACGACCGCCGCACCGGAAACTCATCGCACCGTTCAGCGCTCGAACTGGGCGCGCTTGTGGTCGCCGTATGGCTCGTCACGCTCACGGACGGCCTCACGGAAACCGACGGTGGCGGACCGCAGCTGGAATGCGTAGCCCTCGCGGGTGTGGCGGGAGATACCGTCGAAAACGGTGCTGATCATGCCGGAGTTGGTCACCCCCTGCGCGTTCAGCGCCGAGTTCAGGGCGAGCTTGGCCATCATCAATTGATTGACCGGCATCCGCGCGATCCGCTCGACCAGCTCTTCGGTGCGTTCGTCCAGCTCGTCGGCAGGGCAGGATTCGACGGCCAGCCCCCACTCCTCGGCCTGTTTGCCGCTGAGACAGTCACCGGTGAAGAGCAGCCGTTTCGCGCGCTGGTCGCCGAGCCGATGCGCCCACATGCCACCGGCCGGAATCCCCCAGGTCCGGGTGGGCGGGTAGCCGATCTTGGTGTCGTCGGCGCAGATGATCTGGTCGGCGTACAACGCGATGTCGGTGCCGCCTGCGATGGCGAAGCCGTGCAGCTTCGCTACGGTCGGCTTGTTCGCCTGCATGAGGCTGGCGAAACCCTTGTTGAATCGGCTCATCATCGCGTAGTCGATCATCGGATCCCAGGTGCCCCACGGGTTGTGGTTGATGGCGTTGACAACGGGGTCTACGACCGTGCCGGTGACCTCGTCGGCGCCGCCTGCGGTGGCGAAGCCCTGTTCGGCGAACATATCGAGGTCGTATCCGCCGCAGAAGCCCTTGCCGCGCCCGGACACGAGAATGACATGTACGCGCGGGTCGAGGTCGGCGCGCTCGACCGCATGCGCCAGGTCACGTGGCGTGTCCGGCGTGATTGTGTTGCCCTTGTCCGGCCGGTTGAACGTGAGCCGCGCGATGCGTCCGTCACGCACGTAGGTCAGGGTCGCGTATTCGTGCTCGTCGGCGAGCTCCGGCCGATCCCGCCAGGGCGATTCCGGCCCTTCGGTCCAGTTCTCGTACCACGCCGCAGGCCGGGTTCCCGAATGTGATTGCTTGTCGGACACTGGTTTCCTTTCATGAAGGTGGCGTCACCGGTAGCCGGATGCGCACACCGCTGACCGCTCTGCCGCTACCGAGCAGCCTGTCCCATCGCACCGTTGACAGTCAATAGTGACTGTGAAACTCTGTCATCGCCGATCATCGAGGGGATATCGCGATGCCCACACGCGAGCAACAGCGCACGGCCACCCGTGCCCGGATCCTGGATACCGCGACACAACTGCTGGTCGAGCGGGGTTACGCCGGGTTGTCGACCCTCGCGGTACAGGAGGCGGCCGGGCTGAGCCGCGGTGCCCTGCTGCACCACTTCCCCACCATCCACGCCCTCACCGCAGCCCTGGTGGAGCACCTGGTTCAGCTCAACGAAGTCGCGGCGCGAGCAGCGGCCGAGTCGATCGGCGACTCGGCAGACGCGGTCGACCGCACCCTGACCGCACTCCTCGATACGATGACGCGCCCCCCGGCTCGAGCCGAACAAGAGCTCTGGGCCGCCGCACGCACCGACCCGGACCTGGCGACGGTCCTACGAGATTCCGAACGCCGCGCCGGACGCGACCTCTACCGCGTCATCGACACCTTGTTCGGTCAGGAGATCACGGCCCACCCGCGCTACCCCGCTATCCGCGACCTCACCATCGCCATACTGCGCGGGATCGTCGTCGCGCACCCCCTGCGAACCTCCACCCAGACCGAAATACACACGATCCGCCACTGGGCCGACACCATCCGCACCCTGCTCCCCCTCGGCACCCACTGACGCCCTTCGTGCTGCGGCCACTTCGGACTATGGGCCGCTGGCACGCAAGGCACTGCGCCGCTGATCACCGCCGTGACCGACTCATACCGCCTGGATGAACCAGTCGAGCGTGCCCTCATCCGGATCGTTGGTGCTGTGGTGATAGGCGAAACCGACTCGGTGCGCTACCGCCACCGAGGCCTTGTTCGCGGGGTCGATGCGCAGCACCGCCTCGTCGGCGAGATCGTGTGCGGCGATATAACGGCAGGCCAGCACCACCGCGCGGGCCGCGAGACCGCGGCGGCGGAACTGCGGATAGATCCCGTAGGCCACGTTCGCCTGGCCGACGGCCAGATAGTCCTGAGCGATCTGGATGTCCAGCGTCCCCACCAGGACGCCGTCCTCGGTGGTCACCACCGCGAAGGTCTTACTCGGGCCGTCTGCCTCCCATTCGGCGACACAACGCTGGAAGTGCGTCGTCACGGTCTGGATCGAGCCTGTCCCACTGTCACGCCATCGGGCCGACTCCGCGTCCTCCCCCGCCGAATGCGTCTGCGCATCGGCCACGGTGATCTGCCGTAGCCCGATCACACCATCAGAAATCAACACGTGATCATGATCAGCACAGACACGCCGCCCGGACAAGTGCCGAGTCGGCGCGCCGCCTCGAGAAGTGCCGAAAGACTCAGGGCTTGCGGGCCAGGCCGGCCGAGATCAGCTGATCCCATACCGTCAGTTCTCTTTCCGGTGTGCCGATGGTGCTGATCGAGGTATCCGACGCCCCCGGTGCGTCAGGGCGCCAGGTGACCGCGGGGACGATTCCTGGCTCGAGGATCTCGAGACCGGCGAACAGGGCACGGATCTCGTCGTCGGTGCGCCAGCGGCCACGGCCGAATGTCGACTGCAGCTTCTGCTCGGCTGCCTCGGTCTCCGCATTGCCGCCGGAGCGGAAATGCGAGATGAAAACCTGGCTGCCGGAAGGGATCTGGTCGCGCCAGTAGGACACCACCCCGATCGGGTCCTCGTCGTCGTTGAGGTGGTGCAGGATCGCGCTGAAGACGATTGCGACCGGCTCATCGAAATCGATAAGCCGCGCCACTTCGTCGTTGTCGCGAATTCGCTCCGGCTCACGCACATCCGCCTGCACCACGGTGGTGTTCTTGTCGGTGGCCAGCAGTGCGCGACCGTGCGCGAGGACGATCGGGTCGTTGTCTACGTAGACCACTTTCGCGCTGTCGGTGTAGCGGGCCGCGATCTGATGCACGTTGTCGGCAGTCGGGAGCCCACTGCCGAGGTCGATGAATTGCTCGACGCCGCTGCGGGCGATATCACGGACCCCACGCACCAATGCCTGACGGTTGCCGAAGGCGATGGCCACCGAACCGGGCAGGTTGATCTTGAAGTGGTCGCCGATCTCCTGATCGACCGGGTAGTTGTCCTTACCTCCGAGCAGGTAGTCGTATACCCGCGCGATACTCGGCGTGTTCGGATCCACCACGCCCGCAATGTCGTTCATCACGCTCTCCCATCCACGGAGATCTCCCGTGGGCACATCGTAGGCCGTCGGCCAACCTCGTGTACGCACAACCCATTACGCGGTCGATGCCACCGGTGCCGGTTCCTCGGCACGCCCCTCACCGAACCCGGGCAACCAGCGATCCACGACCGGTATCAGCACCTGGATCAGCGGCCCGATCCCGAACGCGTACACCAGGGTGCCGATACCGACCGAGCCGCCGAGCAGCCATCCAGTGGACAGTACGGTCACCTCGATCGCCGTCCGCACCAACCGGACCGACAATCCGGTGCGCCGAACCAGTCCGGTCATCAGACCATCTCGCGGCCCTGGCCCCATCCCCGCACCGATATAGAGGACCGTTGCCACAGCGTTGAGCACGACCGCCGCGCCCATCGCCCCGACCCGCACGGGCAGCGATTCCCACGACGGCAGCATCCACAGCCCCACATCCACCGACACCGCGATGACCACGACATTGCTCACCGTGCCCAGACCCGGCCGTTGCCGCAACGGAATCCACGCCAGCAACACCACCAGGCCCGTCACCGCCGTCACCACACCGAAACTCAGCGACACATGCTCGGTCACGCCCTGATGGAAGACATCCCAGGGATCCAATCCGAGTCCTGCTCGCACCATGACGGCCATGGAGAACCCGTACAACCACAACCCCGCGTACAACGCGACCAGCCGACGAACCATTCGCCCAGCATTGCCCTAACTGGATCTACTATCCATATCCAGTACGTGGAATCTGGACTTCTTTGCAGCAGACCAGCAGTCGGCTCGATTCAGGTCGTATTGGCGCTGAGGCCATCGGAGATGGTGATCGCCTCCCCGTTGAAATGGCGTCCGGAGTCGGCGACCAGCATCAGGATGACCTCGGCGACGTCCTCGGGCTGGATGAGTCCGCCACCGGCTTCGAACATCGCCATCGCGTCAACCTCGGTCGGGTTGTCGATATCGGGCAGCAGCAGCTGATAGGTGGCTGGATTCATGATCATGTCGGTCTGCACGCCCGCGGGCAGCACCGCGTTGACCGTGATGCCGAACTGGGCGACCTCCAACGACAGCGACTTCACCAACCCGAGCACACCCCATTTCGCCGCGGCGTAATGCCCGCCTTTGGCGGTCCCCATCCGGGCCGCGATCGACGACGTCGCCACGATGCGGCCACTGCGTTGTTCGATCATGTGCGGCACGACGGCACGGAAGCTGTGAAAAACGCCGGTGAGGTTCACCTCGATCATGTCGCGCCACGTCTGCTCGTCCATCTCGGCGATGGGCGCATTCGATGCGATACCCGCGTTGGCGATGAGAATATCGATGCGACCGAACTCCGAACGGGCTTGTTCGACGACCGCGTTCATCTGCTCCTGGCTCCGCACGTCGGCCTGCACCGCCAGACACCGGCGCCCGGCCTCATCCACGAGTTCGGCGGTGTCGGCCAGATCCTGAGTCGTGGCCAGCGGATAGCGCACGGTGCCGATCTGCTCGGCGACATCGCAGATCACGACGTCGGCCCCCTCGCTGGCCAAAGCCACCGCATGCGCGCGCCCCTGCCCACGCGCCCCGCCCGTGACGATCGCGACCTTGCCATCGAGCTTGCCCATGTCGACCCCAATCAGCTCGGCTGCGAATTCCCGGCCAGGCCATCGTGACACGACTGGTGTCGACAGGGAATCCGCCTCGCTCACGATCCGATGACCGGTTGGCGGCCCGGAACCGAGCTGACCTGTTCGTCATCGCCGGCTCGTCGCCGAGGTGGTGTCAATACAGGTCTCCACAGCATCCCGCGCCCGCGCCGGACATTGCGACAACCCTGACACTTCTCATGAATTGCCATTAACATAGCGGCGAAACAACCCAGTTTGGCCACAAGACAAGTGAAGAATCTCCATACACATTCCAAGGGAGCAGACTGATGGCGAAACCAGGTACGCCTCGGACCGCACTGCGCACGGCCACCGACGCGCTGTCCGCACTCGCCGTTCTGACCAAGCGCGGCATGATCGATCCCCGGCATCCCGGGGAGATCGTCCGAACCATGCGCGATGCGAAGGTGTACGGGCCGTTCGTTACGACCCTCGCCCATGGCGTCCGCCGGGACGGCACGACTGTGGCGATCGTCGACGAGCGAGGCCCGCTCACCTTCGACGAGCTCGACGCACAATCGAACGCCTTCGCCCATGGCCTCGGCGCCACCGGTATCGGCCCGGGTGATGTCGTCGCCGCCCTGTGCCGCGATCACCGTGGCATAGTGCTGACCATGCTCGCCGCGGGCAAACTCGGCGCTCGAATCGTGCTGTTGAACACCGGCTTCGCCGCACCACAGCTCGCCGATGTGGCGCGGCGGGAACACATCAGCGCCATCGTGCACGACGAGGAATTTCTCGGCACGCTCACCGCGATTCCCGACGAGGTCGCGCGGTTCCTGTCTTGGGTCGACTCGGAAGACGCCCACCCCGCCACGCCGACCATCGATGGATTGGTCGCAGGCCATTCGACCGCGCCGCCGCCCGCACCGAAACAACCGGGCGGGATGGTCATCCTGACCAGCGGCACCACCGGCACCCCGAAAGGCGCTCCGCGCGACAAGGTCTCACCACTCCAGTCGGCGCAATTCCTCGACCGGATCCCGCTGCCACGGGGGAACACGATGATCATGGCCGCCCCGATCTTCCACGGCACGGGACTATCGCAGTTCACCCTCGGATGGGCGCTCGGCAATACGATCGTCTTCCAGCAACGCAAGTTCGATCCCGAACGGACAGTCGCCGCGGTGGCCACTCACCGCGCGGCCACCCTGGTGCTCGTGCCCACCATGCTGCAACGAATCGTCGATCTCGGCCCCGAGGTGCTGGCCCGGCACGACACATCGTCGCTGCGGGTGGTCTTCGCCGCCGGATCGTCGGTGTCGCCCGATCTGAGCCGGCGTACGGCCGAGGCGTTCGGCGATGTGCTCTACAACCTCTACGCCTCGACCGAAGTCGCCGTCGCCGCGGTCGCCACCCCGCTCGACATGCGGATCGCACCTGGAACGGTCGGCCGCCCGCCGGTGGGATGCCGGGTCGCGATCTACGACGACACCCGTACCAGGATCACCACTGCCGGCGAGATCGGCACGATCTTCGTCTCCAGCGGACTCAGCTTCACCGGCTATACCGACGGGAGGAACAAGGAAATCGTCGATGGGCTGCTCTCCAGTGGTGATGTCGGGCATTTCGACGCCGACGGACGTCTGTTCATCGACGGCCGCGACGACGACATGATCGTCTCCGGCGGCGAGAACGTCTATCCGCTGGAGGTGGAGAACCTGCTGACCGATCGACCCGACATCGTCGAGGCGGCGGTCATCGGAGTCGATGACCACGACTTCGGAAAACGCCTGCACGCGTTCGTCGTCCCGGCCGCACACGCCGTGGTGGACCCGCAGGAGATCAAGGACTACGTCAAGGCGAAGCTGGCCCGGCACAAGGTACCCCGCGACGTCAGCGTGATCGCCGAACTGCCCCGCAACGCCACCGGAAAGCTGCTGCGTCGGCAGTTGGCGGTGGAGTCGCCGGGTTCATCGTCGGATTCCGGGCCGACGAACTGAGCGAGTCCCGGCGGGCCCATTCGAACCATAAGTTACTGTCCATTTACCGCCATACGCATGGCCAACCGGCCGGGAGTTCCGTTGCTGATCATGCCGCAGACGAGCGGATGCCGGCGCGGCAAAGCGGTCAGAGACGACCAAGATCACGTGTTCACTGCAGCGCGGTCGAGTCCAAAGCATGCGCCACAGATCGAGATCTTCCAGTTTCGGCAAAACCCTGACAGCGCCGCGCGCGACTTGTTAAGTTACTCGTCATTCCTCCCGCAAGAGATGGATCAGGCAGCTGCCCGCACCATCGGGAGTGCTCGTACTCAATGAGGAGTGACGTCATGGATGGACTCAACAGACGTAATGCGTTGAAGACCGGCGGAATCCTGGGCGCCCTCGGCGCCTTCGCGATGGTGTCGCCCGCGCGAGCGGAACCCTGGTCCTGGTCGCCCGAGGGTTCGGTCGCCGGATCCGGTTCCGGCGCCGACCCGATGACCGTCTGGGATCCCGAAGCCGACGACCTGGTCGCCGGACTCATCGACCGGGGTGAAGTCCCCCGGGTCAACGAGTTGCTGCGGACCTGGACGAGAAACGGTCAACCCTTGCCCGACGGTTTACCCGCGGAATTGCGGGACTTCATGGAGTACGCCCGTCAGCTGCCGCAGTGGACCGACCCGGCCAAGCTGGGGACCGCGGTCGAGTTCAACAAGAAGCGCGGCCTGTACCTCGGTGTGCTGTACGGATTCGCCAGCGGCATGATGAGCACCGTCATTCCCAAGGAAGCGCGGGCGGTCTACTACTCCAAGGGCGGTCACGACCTCAAGGACCGCATCTCCAAAACCGCCAAGCTCGGCTACGACATCGGCAGCAACAACGCCTACGCCCCCGATGGGGAAATGGTCGTCACCTGCGTCAAGACCCGGCTCGTCCATGCGGCGGTACGGCACCTGCTGCCACAGTCCCCGCACTGGGCGCACTCCGCCCAGGAAGACATTCCGATCAGCCAGAACGACATCATGGTCACCTGGCACAGCCTGCCCACCACCGTGATGAAACACCTGACGTCCTGGAAGGTACCGATCCCGGCCCACGAGTCGGAGGCATTCCTGCATTCCTGGCAGGTGGCCGGGCACATGCTCGGCGTCCGCGACGAATACATCCCCAACTCGTGGCCCGAAGCCAACTCCCAAGCGGCACAGGTCCTCGATCCCATCCTCGCGCCGACACCCGAAGGAGCCAAACTCGCCGACCGACTCCTCGGCCTCGGCGCCAATATCGACCTCACCATCCTCAGCAGAGGAGTCCTCGGCGCGTTCACCCGCTTCTTGCTCGGCGACAAGATCGCCGACGGCCTGGCCATCCCGAGAGAACCGGTCTGGGATCCGCTGCTCCAGTTCAGCTGGGGCCCCTTCATCGCCGTCCGCGAAGGCATCCTCACCGCCGCCCCACCGGCGGCGGACCCCTACTGGCTACTCGACGAATTCCTCCGCAAAGCCGCCCTGATCTACCTGTCCGAACTGCGCATGCCGATCAGCATCGAACTCCCCACGATGAACCGCGACATGAGCTTGCCGCCACGCTGAATCGTGGGAGTGCCACACGGCATCGACCACGTTGCGCACGAACACATCCCATCACCCACAGAACCAACCACCAAGGAGCGCAACGATGCGTACCGCCCTTCACCTCGCAGCCGCCTCCATCGCGGCCGCGAGCCTCGTCGGCACCGCCGCCACCACAACCGCCACTCCCATCGCCGAGGCCGGAACCGGATCCTCGGCAGCAGACTCCGGATCAGCAGCCGCCCGCTCAGTCGTCGAACTCGCCGGCGAAGGCGACATCATCGGCGTAATCGTCCTCCTTGGCATCACCCCCTTCCAGATGCTCACCGGCGGCGTCTGCGACCTCGCCACCTTGTCAGCCCTCCCCAACCCCTGCGTTCCGAGGTACTGATGAGTGCGTGAGGGCCGAACCCCCCCCCGCACACCCACTGACCAGCGGATTAGCTCTGCCGACACACCCTGAGGTAATCTCTTCGAGCGCCCACAACAAGGCGCAACGGGCTGTGGCGCAGTTTGGTAGCGCACTTGACTGGGGGTCAAGTGGTCGCAGGTTCAAATCCTGTCAGCCCGACAGTGAAAAATCCCCTCCGACCTAGTGGAGGGGATTTTTCGTTACTGAGCAGCACGGAGGCTTGGGGCCAATCTGGGGCCGCCCTCGCCACGGAGGTGGCTGGACAGCGTGTCGCCGTCCGCGCGCATTCCGTCGATGTCCGGGTGCAGGTATTTCTGCGTGATCCGCGGGTCGGTGTGGCCGGCGATGACCCTGCAACCTGTGTAGCGGCACACCCGAGTCCGCGAACCAGGTGAGTCCCGTGTGCCGTAAGTCATGGCGCCGAAGGTGTTCGTACCAAGCTTCCACGACCTCATCCGAATGTGTGGCGTCACTCCGGTTGCGATGCGCCCACCGCGAGGACATGGGAGAGACGCGCATCGGGTTGTCCCCCGCACCGGCGAAGGACTTGGTGCACCATATTCCAGCCGAAGGGCATGGGGTGAGCCTCAGTTGGCGACGTGGGCCGCGAGTCCCAACTCTCCGGGTCCTCAGCCGATGTATGACCTGCGCCGTCGACCGGTCACTCCTGCGTGAGAAGTGTGACCTCGGCACGCATCCGCTCATTCGGGGTGTTGATTTCCCAGAACCGCGCGGTCCCGGTCGCACTACGGTATGCGCCGGTACCGCCGGTGATCGCCAGATCGAGCGGACTCGCACCCTGAACCCACACCGCCTGCATGGTCAGGGATCCCCGTTCGAGCTGCGCGGTGAGCACACATTGCATGGTGATCTCGTCACCCTCGATATGGATGTTCTGGCATGTCCCACCGCCGTGCCCTATCGCACGACCATCTTGTTCGATATCGCCGGAATAGACAGCCATATCACCGAGACTGACACCCGGCTTATCGAGATCCAGAACTGCGAGCTGATCAGTCAGGGCGGCCGCCTCGATGATCTCGACCCGCTGCCTGAGCACGGCCGTCTCGCTAGTGTCCGTACTGCAGGCGCTGAGGCCGCCACTGACGAGCAGGACGCCGAACGCAGCGGTGACCATTGCTCTGGTCGAATGTGCGTGCAACATGATCTTCTCCTAAACCCTACGGGGACTTCTGGCCCGCCTCATCGACGAGGTGTCGCGACGCCCCCCGTTGCGTGCGTTTTTGATGGTCTTCGTCGCTGCATGCCGTGTGGCGACGGTTTGGGCTTGCGCTGGTTGATATTCGAATTGCATATTCAGGGCTCGACGTTCGCGGTGCGCCCGCAGGCCACCGATCAGGCACAGCGTCGCGCCGAGCACGGCCCAGACGACCAGCACGGTGACAGCGTTGGTAGCGCCACGACCGTCGAAGAAGGCAGTCGATCGCATCAACCGACCACCCGCGCCGGGTGGCAGCAGCTGCCCGAACGCACCGAACCAGCCCGGCAGCATTTCGGGGGCGATGGTCGTGCCCGAGAGCGGATTCCCGATGAGCATCATGATCGTGGCGCCGATCCCGATTCCGGCGTATCCGAACACCGATTCGAGCCCGAGAACGGTCAGCGAGACCGACGCGATGCTCAATGCGACGGCACTGGCATTGGCCAGGTAGGAGCCGCTGAGCGAGCCAAACCAGAACTGCATGATCCCCGCGACGGCTAGGCCGCCAGTGACCGCGAACGCCAGCGTCGCGGCGACGCGGCGGCCGATGCCACGGATGAGCTTGGTCAGCAGCACCGCGGCGAGCAGGCCACCCATGACCAGCGGCAGAGCACCGGCGGCCAACCCTGCGCCGCGCGGGTCGTCGGTGGGCATCGCGGCGAGGTCACGGACCGCCGCCGGCGCACCGGCATTGCCGCTCTGCCCAAGTCCGTTCGCGGTGGTCTGCAGCGTTTGGGCGACTGCGGTATTGGCCGCGGAGGCGATGATGACCTGCAGGGTGCCTGAACTGAGATCCAAGGCTCCGTACACCTGCCGGTCGACGATGAGGTGTTCCGCGGTCGCAGTGTCGGCGACCTCGATGACGTCGAAACCGCCCGGCGCGCGCTGTTCGAGCGCGGTGCGGACCTGGGTGACCGTTGTGGTCGGCCCGGCGACAGCGATCGGCACATCATGTAGAGACGATCGCACCGATGGCCAGGCGAAAGCGACCAGAAGCACGCTGATGATCGTCGTGAGCAAGACGACTGCTCGGGCCACGGTCGGCCATCGTGACGGAAGCGTGTCTGTGGCGAGCGGTGCCCACGTGGTCATTTCTTCTCCCTTGGACCTCTTGCCGTGGCTGGTGTCAGCGCAGGGTGAGCGGGTTTTCGGCGTTGATGTGGGTCAGCTTGTGCGGGTTGCGGACGAAGTAGAGACCGGTGATGCGGGAGTCCTCGACCCGCATCGCGATGACACCGTCGAGTTCCCCATCGACGTGCAGCGCCAGTGCAGGGCTGCCGTTGATCGCGGTCGGTTCAACAGTGAGTGCGATGTCGTGCTTGGTGAGGCCGCCGACCATGAACCGCGCCACCTTGATCGCGCCGATTACGGGCCGTGGGGTGGCCTGTTTGATGCCGCCGCCGTCGCTGACCGCCACCACGTCGGGGGCCAGCACGTCGAGCAGGCCCTGTAGGTCTCGGGTTTCCAGCGCGCGCTGGAACGCTTCGACAGCCGCTCGCGCCTCGCGCGCGGTGACCGCGCGGCGCGGTCGGCGGGCTTCGACATGGCGGCGGGCGCGGTGGGCGATTTGGTGCACGGCGGCTGGGGACTTCTCTACCGCGGCCGCGATCTCGCTATAGCCCAACCCGAACGCTTCGCGCAGCACGAATACCGCTCGTTCGGTCGGGGTCAAGGTCTCGAGCACGACCATCAGCCCCATCGACACGCTTTCGGCGAGTTCGACGTCGGCGGCCACGTCCGGAGTGGTGAGCAGCGGCTCCGGGAGCCAGGAGCCCACGTACGCCTCCCGCCGGCGCTTCACCGAACGCAGCCGGTTGAGTGCCTGCCGCGTGGTGATCCGGACCAGGTAGGCACGTTGGTCATCGACGTGCGCCGCGTCGACGGCGACCCACCGTAACCAGGTTTCCTGCAGGACGTCGTCGGCATCTGCCGCGGATCCGAGCATCTCGTAGGCGACGGTGAACAGCAGATTGCGGTGTGCGACAAACGTTTCCGTCGCCGCGAGCGTGGCGTGGTCACCGCCGGCGCGGCCCGCGGCCTCGCCATCGGCCCGCCGCCGCTCACTTGATTCACCTGTCGTATGCATGCTTTCCTCTCTGGAGGTGACCGTGGGTCCGGTACAGGCGAATGTCTCGATTCGAACCGTGCCACGGGCGATAGCCGGCAACCAACTTCTACGCACTAGTTTTCGTCACGTTCTCACTCCGGGCTCTCAGTAGCGCGTGCCGGTGTTCACCATCCTTCGGCCAGTGGTGCGAGCCGGGCTTGTGCGCCTCGGTCGCGAGGTGTTCGACGCTGGCGGCGCAAGAGAACTCCTTGAGCTTGCGGCCGATGAAACCGGTGAAGTACAAGCGCTTCGCCGTGTCGTCTTTACGGAGGAGTTGGAAGATCCCCGCACCGCGGCCGAAGCTGAAGCACATAGCCTGGAAGGCCAGGTCTATCGGCGTCGGCCGCTCATCTGCGATCCGGGCCAGCATCGTGTCGGCCGCGTGGGCACCCAGGCATCCGGCGATGTAGGCACTCATCCGAAACGGTAGGTCCGACGGCGCCGATGCATCGCCCGCCGCGAAGATGCGATCGCTGTCGACGCTGGTCAAGGTCTCGTCGGTGAGCAACCGCCCGGCGGCGTCGGTGCGCAACCCGCTACGCTCGGCCAGATCTGGCACACCAAAGCCCGCAGCCCAAATGGTCACCTGACTCGCCAGGGTGCGGCCGTCACCGACTTCAACGGTCCCCGGCCGCACCGCGGTGACCGAGGTATCCGGGCCTTCGATCACCTCGACGCCCAGTTCGGTGAGGTATTTGCGAGCTGTGCGGCGCGCGCGGGGGTGCAGCGACGGGCCGACGACACCGCCGCAAACCAGCCTGACGCGGCGCCCCCGTTCCGCGAGTTCCGCAGCGGTCTCGACACCAACCGGACCGCCCCCGACCACCGTCACCGCGGCCGTCATAGAGGTGTCGAAGAGCACCGACCGCAGCCGCTGCGCGGCCTCTAAAGTCGCGACCGGATAAGCGAACTCGGTCGCGCCCGGTACCGCTGGTCCGCCGCTGAGGCTGCCTACCGCGTAGATCAGGTAGTCGTAGCCGATGGTGCCACCCTCGGCGAGCGTCACGGTGCGATCGGTCGCGTCGATGCGCGTCACGCTGTCGACCACCAGCTCGACACCGTCGGCGAGCACCTCCTGGTAGTCGACGACCGCATCGTGGGTCCCGCCCACCAGCTGGTGCAGCCGCAGCCGTGGGACGAAGACCTGGCGCGGATTGATCACTGTCACCGTCACGTCGTCGTTCTGCCTCGCGCGATTGGCCGCCATCACTCCGGCGTATCCGCCACCGACCACGACCACATCGATGCTCTTGCCCATGGTGCCTCCTTCCATCCGAGCGGATTGAGAACAAGACACCGCGTCGACGAAAATCCTGACACTGTGTGAAATAGATCACAGCACCGTTCGAGGCTGTCAGGAAACCGTGACCGGCGGTGTCTCGTTCAGCAACCACGCAAACCCGACAGGAGTCTCAGCCATGAAGCACCGCATCATCGTCCTCGGGGCCGGATACGCCGGAGCATTCTCCGCCACATTCCTAGCGCGCCGGCTCCACTCCGACGACTTCGAGATCACCGTGGTCAACGCCGAACCCGATTTTGTCGAACGGCTGCGCCTGCATCAGCTCGCCGCCGGGCAGGAGCTGCGCTACCGGCCGCTGGCGAAGGTATTCGCGCGCACCGACATCCGGCTACTACTGGCACGCGTCATCAGCGTCGACGCCGAGCATCGGACCGTCACCGTCGAAGACGGCGACGGCATCGACCGGCTCGAATACGACACCCTCCTCTACACACTCGGCAGCACCATCGCAGACCACGGCGTTCCCGGGGTCGACGAGCACACCTTCCATGTGGCAGCGCGGCCGGCCGCGCTGCGCCTGCGCACTCGCCTGGATGAGCTGCGCGAGGACGGGCGTGTGCTTGTGGTCGGCGGAAATCTGACCGCGATCGAGGCGGCCACCGAGCTCGCCGAGTCCCGTCCAGGGCTTCGAGTCAGCCTCGTCACCCGCGGCGAACTCGGCGGCTGGCTGGGCGTCAAGGCTCGCCGCCACATGTTGCGCGCCTTCGAACGGTTCGATATCACGATCCACGACCACACCGCTATCGAGCGCGTGGAGAAGGCTGCGGCGATCGCCGCAGACGGCACTATCTTCACCGCCGACGCGATCGTGTGGGCCGCAGGGTTCGCCGTTCACTCGATCGCCTCTGCCAGCGGCCTGCAGGTGGAACCCAACGGGCAGATCACAGTCGACCAGCAGATGCGGTCGCTCTCACACCCGAACGTCTACGCCGCCGGCGACAGCGCATTCGTCATCGGCGACAACGGCCTGCCGTACCCGATGTCCTGCGCTTCCGCGGGACCCACCAGCAAGGCAGCAACGGCGGCGATCATCGGGGACCTGACCGGCCGCAACGTCGCGCCGACCACGTTCTCATATATCGGCAACCACATCAGCCTCGGCCGACGCGACGGGCTCTTCCAGCTGGTCGACGGTGACGCGCGAGCAAAGGAGGGAGCCCTCTGCGGCCGAACGGCCGCGCGGGTCAAGTCGGCGATCATCAATACCGCTGCCTGGGCCATCAGCCACCCGACCTTCGGAAAACCGAATCATAAGTACCGCTTGGCCCCCCCGATGCACTCGCCGAGCGGGGCCGCCGTATAACGGAGTGTCCGCCTTCCAGCCGAAGGCCCGTGAGGTCCCGCGCGACCACGGCACGGCTGTCCGGGCGCACTGGAGCCTGCCCGATCCGTTCGCATCCGATACTTGACATCCGGAATTCCAGCGTCTCGCACGGGAGATCGACACCAGGCTCGGGCTTCCCTGTAGCTGCCGCTTGCCGGATCCAAGAGCCCCGCGGGTCGTCCCATCCCGGACGGAGCTATTCCGGAGCCGGGTGGCTGAAACCGCCTCCAGCTGACCCTCGACGATCTCGCCACCGAGGTGGGCCGACTGCGTGCGGCAGGCGCCAGACTCCGCAACAACATCGTGAATAGTATTGATGGACAAAAGATTCTGATTCAGGATCCCGCAGGCAACTTGGCCGACGACATCGGAGCCGGTGAAGCTCACGATATCGACAGCTGGATGGGTCGTCAGCTCGATGGAGGCCTCGTCGCCCCCGGTGACGATGTTGACCACTCCCGGCGGAAGTCCCGCTTCGTCGATCAGCTCGCCGAGTGTCAGAACCTGCAGCGGCGTATACGGCGACGGCTTGACCACCGCGGTGCAGCCGGCCGCCAGTGCCCACGGTGATCAACGGTAGGAGTGTCAGCACCTTGTCGACCAGTTCGTCGTGCACCTGTTCCTCGACGAGCGTGCGGGTGAGTAGGAGGCAGCCTTGTCCGCGGTTGCCGATCATATTGCCTACTACCTCGGCGGCGGCCAGGTCGAGGTCGGCATCGGCGAACGCGATCGCGGCCGACTTTCCCCCGAGCTCGAAGACGGTTTTCTCGAGCGTGCCCGACGCCTGGGCCATCACGTCGGCGACCCGGCTGATCCGCGTTCGATGCCGGGTCCGTTGATCCGGGACACGGAACGGATACGTGTCGAGCGCATGATCCGACAGGGTGAGGCGTAGCGCGCAAGGAGTTCTCCGGACCGGTCGGCGCGATCATTCCGTTTCACGGCGCGGACGAGGCGGTCCGACTTGCCAACGACAGCGAATTCGGCCTGAACGCAGGTGTATTCACCTCAGATTTCGGTCGTGCGCTCGCCGTCGCGAGACGAATCCGCAGCGGCAATGTCAACATCAACTCCTCCTTCGTCATCAACCCGGATGCTCCGTTCGGAGGCTACAAGCAAGAGTGGACTCGGCCGGGAGGGCGGCCCGTACGGAATCGCGGAGTTCCTCGAGGAGAAGTTCATCTCCTGGCCAGTGGGGTAAACCGCGTGAATAACCGGTTGGTATCGTTGGAGGTCTATTTCGGCGGCAAAGAACAACTGTCCGATGCTGTCTTCGATCAGCATGTGGCACGCGGACTGAACGCGGTCCCATTCACGGCCGACGATCTGCCGGGCTACGCCGGTGCCCTATACGACTACTGCCGGACGCACCCGGAGGTCCTCCGACTGGCGACGTGGCATCGGCTCGAACGTGGCACGGCGGCAGACCACACCATCGCCGGCTCCGGATCGGCCTATGACGCGAAGGCCAGGGCCTTGCGGGCGGCGCAGCGCGGCGGCCTTGTCGCATTGCCGCGAACTCACACCACGCGAAGTCGGACGAGGGGCGGCGGACAGTCGTCGCGGCGGTCCGGCGGCTTATCGAGTAGCCGCAATGCCTCATCACCGCGCTCACCGGTCAACGCTGCGCCTCCCCGTGCTGCCACCTGCCAAACCTGATCAGCACCGGCAGAAGTGAGCACAGGGCAACCAAAGATGTTGTGGGACAGCAAATAACGGAATCCGTCTGCGTTGGCCCGGTCGTTCGCCCGGATCCTCACATGATCAGAAACCGAGTGCGCTTGATGGCGTCTGCTGGGAGACTGGCGAGGTGCCCGAATTGATGTCGGCGGCCGTTGATGCCGCACATTTCACAAGCGCCGTGCAGCCGGTGTTGGTCGGCGACGGCGGCATGGTTGTGCGTCCGTGGATTCCATCGGATGCCGAGGCTGTTTTCGTCGCGTTCCAGGACGAGGCAATCCAACGCTGGCACGTGCGCACAGCCGAATCCGTCGGACAGGTCAGGGATTGGATCGAACGCTGGCGGTCGGTCTGGTCCGCTGGTAACGCCCAATGGGCGATTACCTGTGGTAGCGACTTGGCCGGGCGCATCGGTCTTCGCAAGACCGATCTCGCCGAAGGCGTCACCGAGATCGCCTATTGGACCACGCCGGAATGGCGCGGCCGCGCCATCGCACCGCGCGCGGCGAACCTGGTGACCCAGTGGGCGTTCGACGACATCGGCTTCGAACGGATCGAACTCACCCACTCGATTCATAATCCGCAATCGTGCCGGGTCGCGAGCAAATGCGGATATCTCCTCGAAGGCACCATGCGAGCCGCCGGCCGCCACAGCGACGGGCGCCACGACATGCACCTCCATGCGCGACTCCGTGCCGACTGACCACCACGCGAACATCGTTCTGGCACCCGCATGGTCATGGCCGCCGCGCCATCGTGGACCAGTCGGAAACCGGGGCGGGTCCGTAGCCCGGCGAGGGCGGCGGGTACATGATCAGGATCGAACGACCATCCCGGCATCCCACCCCAGAAAATGGAAAGCCGCAGGTAGTCGACCAGCGAAACGTCCGGCCGACCGTGTACTCCCCAGATGACAGGATCGGCGACACGCTGAGTCAAGGTGATGCGATGGGTGGATCCACTGACGAGGCCGGAGACTTCTGATACCACAGGGACAACGCTGGACAGTCACCCATGAACGAGACGCAATCCACGTATCGGAGACAGGCGTCGAGACTATCGGAAGCGTGTCGATTTCGCTGGCGAGCAGGTCGAGCACCGCACTCACCTCCGCTCCGGCACCCCCGCCGCTGTTCGCAACGTGGCATCGGTTGCGGTCGCACGTCGCACCGACGCGAGGTGCAATATGCTGACAATTAATATCGAGCAGCACAGCTTGATTCGCGAACACACATACTGATTTGCGAACGAGGAGGGGTACCCGTGTCGGAGGCGACATACCATCTCGACGCGCTGAGAACAGCCGACGTGCCGCTACACAGCCGAGCCGAAAGCTGGATCGACCACGTCACCGGCAACCAAGGTCCGCTGTCCTATGTGTTCCCCAGTGACAAAGGCGATTTCCGCGGGTCCACGCGAGTGGCCAGGTTCGACGAGCACCAGATGGTGGAGTTCGAGTCTGAGCCCATTACCTACCAGCGAACTACGCAACATCTGAAGTCCACTGATTTCGGCGATCGCGTTGGCCTGATCATTCCGATGATCGGCGACGTCGTAGTCGATCAAATGGACACACAGATCATGTTGAAGCGAGGCAGCCTAGGAGTAATTTCCATGGCTCGCCCACTGACGTTCGCGCACTCCGATCCGGCCAGGATCCGGCTACTTACGTTCCCACACGAAGAAATAAGTACCATTCTCCTACGGGGGGCGCCCATTGCCGCAGAACAATGGCGTGGCACCCTGTCAGCCGTCTCGGTCATGGCCGGAACCCTCGTACACCGTGCCAACATGATGAACGGGCCAGAGTTCGTCGCCGTCACAACTCATCTCATCGAACTCCTGACCCTTGCGCTGCGCGTACAACCGAGCCGCCACCTCGGTCAGGGCGACCCGCTCGGCCGCGGAGTCCGCGCCCACATCGCTGACCACGCCGACGACTCGAAGACCCCAACATCAAGGACTCCATACTCCAGATCGCCAAGCACTCCGGTTTCAGATCGGTGACACCCATGTCCGGCGGTTCGCCCGGCCATCACACCCCGGCGCGATCGCCTCATCCGACGTCGTGGCGACGGCCCCCTCCCCCATGAGCGCCGTGCGCGGGGACAGGTGGAACCATCCGGTTCCACCTGTCCCACCAGCCACTCCGTCGGGTATCGGAAACATATGCGTGAAAGACTTGGCGGGACTCCGAGGTGACCCCACCTATAGCGAGGAGCACGACGTATCGCCGGACGAGACAGCGGCCCTGGCGACGGCAACGACTTGACCTCGAGCGGGCTTGACATTCTAGCGTCGTGCTGATGACGAACGAGACCGAAGATGTTGCCGCACTGATCGAGGCATATCAGAACGGGTGGGCAAGACGGGACGCCAGCACACTCCAATCGATATGGGACCCCGAGTACGAAACCGTGTACTGCCCCTCCGAATCGGCCCGACCGATCGTGGGCAAAGCCGCGATCGACCAATACTTCGATCGCGTTTTCCGGGACATCCGTGAAGTGCACTTCATGACTGTCTCCGACTTGCGGATCGATATCATCGAACGCGTTGCTTACGCGTTCTTTTCCTTCCACATCGAGGGTGAGACAACCGGAGGGACCGAGACGTTCATCGTGCGCGGCCGCAACACGCTGATCGCGCATCGCACCGACGACGGTTGGAAGGGAATCCACTACCACGAATCGCTGCAAGGACCTCTTGCGCCGTAGGCGTAGACAACGGCCAATGATCCGGGCAGCTGTTCGCGCTGGACCGGCGGCTGTCCGAGATCGCCGAGTATGCACGCTGGTTCGCCGCTGCGCACATCGTCACCGAGCACGACCACGCTGCTCTGGAAGGGTTGTACGAAGAATTGGCTGGGAATGCGGAGTAGGCCCGCGACACCGATGTCTTGCGTCAATCTCTTGGCAGGATCTGGCTGGTCAATGGGTTGATGCCGCAGACGGCACGGATGGTTTGGGACTGTTCGATAGCTGCCGAGGATCGGATCCCGAGGTCGGTCACCCGGCAACTCGAGAGGTCGAAACTCGCTGGCATCGGCGGGGATCGAACGGTTGACTGAGGATGTGATTCCACTCGATACTCGCCCCTTGTTTCCGCTCGAGCGGCAGGCGCTACTCGACCTGCTGCGGTCGTTGGATGTGGACGACTGGTCGAAGCCGACTGTATGTCCAGGCTGGGATGTCCACGATGTGACAGCGCATATCGTCAACGACTACCTGCGACGCATCTCCGGCAGCCGGGACGAATACGGTGGTGCGGTGTTCGAAGATGACGACACGCTGCCGACCTATCTGGCACGCATCAACGGTGAGTTCGTTCGCGCGATGAGACAGTGCAGCCCGCACGTGCTGATCGATCTGCTGGCCCACCTTGGCCCACAGCTGGACCTGGTGTGGACGGAAACCGATCTCGCCGGCCCTGCGCATCTCGACGTATCGTGGGTGGGCCCACACACGAGCCCGGCGTGGCTCGATATCGCTCGTGAGTACACCGAATTCTGGGTCCATCAACAACAAATCCGCGATGCGGTGTCCCGGCCCGGTTCCGACGAGGTAGAGATGATCCGGCCGGTGCTCGTCACATTCCTGCATGCCCTGCCGTTCGCTTTGCGCGATGTGGTGCGCCCGCAGGGCACAGCGGTGCGGGTCGAGCTCACCGGTCCGGCCGGGGGCTGCTGGATGGCCGTGTCCGACGGCGCCGGATGGGATCTCGTCAGCGAGTCGGTGCGGCGGTCCGCCGCGTCGGTGCGGATGGACCAGGACACGCTGTGGCGATTGGGCAGCCGGGGAATCTCGATCGACGAGGCACGCCGCCGCGTCGATATCGACGGCGACCCGGAGCTGGCCGACGCGGCGACGGCATTGCTGGCCGTCGTCGCCTGATCCGGCACTCTTCGGCGGCGGGATTCACCGGTGAACGACGTCTGCCGGTGGGTCCGGTCGCCGCACCGGCGGCGGCGTTCGGATGCATCATCGGAGCCAGCCTCGGAGCCGGTATCGGCGCAGTGGTGGGCGGCGCGGCACTCGGGATCCCGGTGGGGGTCGCCAGCGCCGTCGAGATGTACAACACGCTGCATGCCGCGGGCGAGATCTGATCGCGACGCGATCGATGCCGGGATCGCCGGCGGCTTCTACGTCCGTGCGCCGGCCGTGTACGTCGAGGCTGAGTTCGATGCGGTGGGAAGGCCGGTGCCGCGAAAGATCGACGTCACCGACGGGTCGGCTGCGGCGCGTCGAAGCGTCGCTCCCACTGTCGGAGCAGCGCAGGGACAGCGAGAGTGCGGCGAAATGGCGCGATCGCGGTCATATACAGGCGTCCGAGTCGACCTTTGGGCTTTGTTATCTCCGCCATGTGGAGTTCGTACCCGCCGGCCGCCGTGGGTACCCAGCCCATGTGCATGACACCGTGGACGGTGTTATTGATGAATTCGAACGCGCATTCGTCATCGAGTTCATACACCGAGGTCATCATCGCGAAGCTCCGGTTGGTCGCAGTGTCGCGGAGATCGCTCGGCAGATGATCGCGGAGCAACCCCCGAGCACCATCACTCGGCTCTGACGGGTCCCACCGAAACAACCGACCGAGATACTGACGGATGGCGAGAAGAATTCGCAGCGGAGCGGGCGCACTGGCGAAGGGATCGTCCGTTCTCTCCAGAGGGAACAGAGTGTCGAGCACCGGTCCGAAGTCGTTGGGGCCTGCGCCGGGTATCTGGATTGCCCAGGCGTTTTCGAGCCGGAACCCGACGGCGATCTCATGGATTCGCCACGCGCGCGATGTATGCGCAGCATTTCGAAGTTGCTTACCCATGTCGGCCTCCTACCAGGCGATCACGTGACGAAGTGGCGCCGTATGCGTTCGTCCAACCGCTGCCACACGCGGGTGAAAGCATGTGAAACCCACCGTCATCTACCTACTTCCATCTGATATACGGTAGCGTATATCAGCAGACTAACAGATCTATACGGCTTCGTATAGATGACGAAGGGTGAGGCGCGGTACATCGCGGTCACAACGTGGATACGGAGGCAAGCGCACCGCTCGATGCCATTGCGCTGCATCCGTTCCGCTGCCTCGCCGCGATGACCGCGGCGGTCGCGGCGCACCATCCACCGCGATTCCCGCACCGATACCTACAGATGATCGTGACGCCGCCGCAATTCCGCGGAGTCGGTGCCGGCGCCGCTATTGTCGACCATCGTGTGAAAGCGGCTGCGAGCGACGGCATGCCGGCTGTCGCCACGATCGGGACAGTCTTGCCGATGAAGCAGGTATGACGGCCGGCATCCTGATGTTCCTGCGCGACGGCACTCACCGTCAGCCGAACGCCGCCTTCGAGCAGACGACGCCGACAAGGGTGGCCACTGCACACAGTAATGTGCCCACTGGCAACCACATGATGGAAACTCCGAGCAGAACTGCTCCGATCGCAGCACCGGAGGCGATACCGATCTGGAAACAGGTCACATAGAACGCCGAGGCCCGTTCCCGTTCCGCTCCTGCCACTCGGATGATGGCCGACTGAAATACCGGCGCAACCGCTGCTGTCGCAGCGCCCCATGCCACCACTGTTACGGCGAGCAAGCCGTACTCGACAACGCGAGGAGCGTGCGCCAGCGTGATCATGACTCCCAGCGCAGACAGCGCGAGTATCCCGACAGTCACCTCTGTCGATCGTTGTGGCCATCGATCGTTGAAGCGACCGACGAGCACGACGCCCGCAAGCCCGGAAGCGCCGAACAAGAGCAGGTAGAACGCAATCGGGGCATCGCCGCCCAGCGCCTCGACGACAATCGGACCGAAATATGTGTAGCTGGCGAAATGCGCACTGCGGCGACTATCGCCTGCCTCACGGCGGTAGTGGCGGTCGGGTTGTGGTGGACGATGCCGGCCGGTCGTGACCGTCTGTCGTGTTCGGTCGAGTCTTCGCCGCCCGGGCAATCGATCGGGAGCGGTCCGCGATGGGTGTACGTCGGTGTGATCTGCGTGTTGACGCTGCTGGTGGTTCTCAGCTCGAATGTGACATACACAAAGGTCGAGAACGACAGGAGAACGAGCTGGACCCAGGAGCCTGCGCCGACGGTGGGCTCGCTGATGTCGGCACCTTCGCCCGGCACCAGTTCGGCAATCGCGGCCCCGGCCGGACAACAGCTCTGCGCCGCGGACCCCGCCGGATATCGCGATGCGGCCCGCGTCGGTTCGTCCCTCACACTCGACTCCTCAGATCGCACTTGCGCAGGGCTGCAACATCACCGGAGATGCTCGGCACATCGCCTCCACCAAGATCCGCGCCGCGTGACGCTCCATATGCGACATACGCAAGGGTGTCGACGACTCTTCCAACTTGCGCTCGACCGCCTCGTCGCGACCTCCAGAGCCGATATACGGCACCGTACAAACAAGACCTTACACCGAATCCGCAGTGCCGCATCGATAGATGAGGCGAGAAGTCGCACGCCAGCCGCGAAGCACCTTCACCGACGAGCCAGCGGGCGGATTCACTAGGAGGGCTGATGATTGCGCATCGTTCAGCGTGAGGCTGACATCATCCTCCAGAAAAATATGATTCGTGCCGAGATTGGAAGCATCCTGCGGGAAAAGGGAGACCTCTTCGGTGCCTGACCTGGATGGGCCTGGCCGGCCGTCCCATGGACAGAGGTAGGTGCGATTGCCCATATCGCCCCGCAGGCTTTCGCACATATCACCGGGCCACAAGTCCCACCCTGGACGACGCCTAGCGGAGGCGGGGAACTGAATCGGACAAGAACGGCTGGTGGCAAACCCGGCCGCCGGCTCACCATTGCAGAATGGCACGGCCGCCGAGATGATCCTGCCGACGCGTCCCGAGCCGGCCGGATCGGAAATAGTCGACGTCGGGACGTCAACCGATCGGCAACAGCTTGTCAGGCAGGCCACACTGCGGATCGGGCCGCTCGCATTGATGACCTACGACTTATACGCTACCGTATATTCGAGTTATACGGTGCCGTACAAATGAGAGGTGACCGATGCGTCAAACCGCGAAGCCTGCGAAATCTTCAGGCACGCCAACGATGCAGCCCCAGACACCGCCGAACACCTGAACTGGAGGGGAACCAGGGCAGACATGCACTGCGAAAGTCGGTCCCTCACGCTGAACGGACGCGTCCACTCGGAGCGACATGGCCATCGATCATGTCATTTTCGATACTTCATCATCTCAACAAGCGCTGGCCAGACATTGCGCCAGAACCGGAATCAACCGCGATCATGTCGCGTGTCAGCGCGCATCAGGAGGAAACAATGAACACTGGACGAACGCTACTCCGTTGGGCGAGCGGCATCATGATCTTCGTGGCGACAGGGCACCTGATACTTCTCGCGCTGACCGATTGGGCAGGGATCACCGAATGGGTGAACCAGGGGATGTGGGCGGCTGTCCCGCTCGAGCTTGGGGACGAGGTGCAGACCGTGCCGACCCTGCAGAATGACGTCACCTTCTGGGCCGGGCCGGGAAGTTTTGCCGTGCCTTTGATCCTGTTGGGCTGCATGACTTGGTATCTCACCGGCCGCGGGGTCGCGGTGCCCGCTTGGTTCGGCTGGGGTGTAGCGGCGTGGTGCCTGTTGGGAGGCGTCCTTCTGGTCCCCTCGCCATTCTTCGCAGGCGTCGTTGCCGGCGTGCTGATCATTGTGGCAGCGCGAATGGATACTCGGCGGGTAGCGCTGGACCGAGAGTTGAACCCGTCGTAACTCCCCCAGCGGCGCATTCCGACGAGTTCCAGTGGGAAGAGCAGAGGACGACGCGCCAACAGTTACCGGGGAAGGTCCGAGAGACAGTGGCATTCAGCACTTTTCGCCCACTCCGTAGCGCGCGTCTGTTACTCGGACAGTCAAGGGTTTCGTCACGTTCCTTCGATGTGACGAAACCCTTTGACCGGCGGAGCGGCTTGTAGCTTCGATCATCTCGTGCGGCGATCTTGTGGAGATTGCGGCAGGCAGTGTCCTCAACCGTCGCACGCAGGTTCGCATAGCTACCCCACAATCCAAGGACAACATGAAAATTCGAAGGCACGCCGCGGCGTCGCTGATCGCCATCACATCGACCGTGGCCGCCTCCGGTGCAGTCCATGCCGAGCAGCCCTCGCCGACTGTGCCGAGCTGTGTCGAAGGTACCGATCACGGTGTCGGATATCGTGTCAGCCGCGACGGCGCGGTCGTTACCGCAACGGTGACCGGTGGTTCGTTCCAGCGTGCCAGTAACAGCGTGAACATCGTCGACAGCACCGGGGCCGTCATCGCCAGTTTCCCGATGCGCCTTTCCACAACCAGCGGCGAGGTGTCACTCGCTACCAGCGTCGACGCCTCGGGGACCACGCTCACCGCTGAGCCCATCGGGCACTGGCGGCAGATCTCCCCCCGGCAACGCGGCATCGAAGCAGGCCAAGGCGTCGGCATGGTCATCGGCGCCCTTGCCGGTGGAGTTATCGGCCTGGTGCTCGGGATGCTGACCGTTGTCCTCTTCCCGATCACCGCACTGATCGGGTTCGGTGTCGGTGGTGCCGCAGGGTTCCTGATCGGCGGTGCGGCGGGAGCTGCGGTCCCGAACTCCGACATCCCGGAATGGGACTATGTCCCTGACCCGCCAGACGATGACTCGACTGACAGAGACAGGCCACGCGGCCACAGCGGTTTGGATCACGACCCGTCGGACCTCAACGGAGATGGGCTGCGCGACGATTGACAGGATCTCCGCGGTCCAGGGCAGCGGCTTCCGATCGCCGCCATCGCGACGTGGTGATCCGCATTCTCAGATGGTGAGGCCGTAGCCCAGCTCCTCAGCGGCGACGGACCAGAACTGGTTCTCTCCGACCACAGCAGCAGCGTCGATGCTTCGAATCGTGGCGAGGGTGTGTTCTCCGTGCGCTTCCATGGTCTCGTCGTCGTCCTCGTCGATCTGGCGGGCTTGTGTGCGGGCGTCGGTGTAGGCACGGGCGCAGCGGGCGAAGCACTCGATGGTGGTGTTGACCAGCTCGGCGCCGTCGTCGGTCATGATCAGGACTTCGCCGTCGTCGGCAACAACCAGGGTCTGTAGCCCGTCGTCGTCAGCGAGGACAGTGCAGCCGCGGCCATCCGCCAATTGCGTGCGGGGATACGGTGCGGGGCACCAGATGCCAGCGAATGGAACCATGCTCTCGCGCCTGCTGTCGAGGCCAGCCAGTGCCGCGTCGATATCGAGGTCGTGTGTCATGTCGGTTCGTCCAGAAGGGGTCTCACAGATGTCGATCCGCGCCGGGTGCGCCCGCAAAGACGCTACCGGACTTCGTTGAACACCGATCTCGTATCTCTGCCGATGACTCCGCCACTGCCCAAGTCACTGAGGGCAGGTCGAGTCGAAGGGGCCCCGGCGAACACATCGCCGACCCACCGTAGCCACTCAACAGACACCGCGTTCGGCGCGTCGTGTCCGCCCGGGACGATCACATCATGGACTGGCGTCCCGAGGGTGCACATTTCGGCGACCGCGGCGGTGGACCACGCGGTATTCACCAGACGATCGGTATCGCCACGGACGATGTAGGTGGGCAGAGTTGTGGCCGATTTCGGCAGGGTGTTTCGCGATCGCGGCCTCTCCATGTCACCTAGTCGATTCTCGAGGCGAGCTCGAGGACAGTTCGGGTGAACAGTTCCGGCTTCTCGAAGTGGACCATGTGGCCGGATTCGACTTCGACAACCTGGGTGTCGGCGCCCAGCAGTGATGTCGCCTCGGCAACGTCGCTGTCGTCCATGGCAGCCATCAACACACCTCTTTTGCTGTAGTACGTGCCGAACCGCCTGTACCAAAAGTTGGCGTGGATCAGTACCGTCGGGGCGGTGATCGCCGATAGAGCAGCCCGGGTATCGAATCCCTCATACCACGCATTGTCGTACCAGGCCGCGCCGAACACCGGGTCGTAGCTGGCAATCCCCCGCAGGAAGATGTTCAGTTCGGGCGGCATGAAGAAGATCTCCAGCGGCCGACCCGGATGCGTATCGATGTAACGTTTCGCGTAGGCAATGATCGGGCGCGCCAGCGGACCTAGAAACGAGAGAATCCTGCTGTTCTCGATGAAGTACCGCGGGAAACCGACTTCCTGCGCCTGGGCAAGGAAGTTGTGCGTGACGAGCGCAGTGTCGCCGCCAGTTGTTTTCGCCGCACGGGGCATGACCGATGAGAAGAACGGCGGGTCCTCCAGAACAACACCGTGGACGAGATCCGGTCGGTATGCCGCGATCCATGTGGCAATCAGCCCACCCGAGGAGTGTCCGGACACGATGCCCGGCTCACCGACTACCCTCTCCAGGAATTGCGCCACCAGTTCACCGATGCGGACGTTCGTGTACTCAGCTGCCGGCAACCGCGCTGATCCGCCATGGCCGTAGACATCGATGGCATAGACGTGATGCCGCCGGGAGATCTCGGGCAGGACCCGCATATAGTCCTGCCATTGCGAACCTTGCCCATGGATCAGCAGCAGCGGCCTACCATTATCGGGGCCCTCCGCATAATTCGTGCGGTGGCCGCCGATATCGATCTGTTTCTCGACGAATCCGGCACGGCGAACCGCGTCCATGCCATCCCGGTAGTAGGCGCCCACCGTGCGGTCGATACGAGACCGACCCGCCGAGGCAATAGCCGAAACCGCAAGTACCGCCGCGGTAGTAGCGACGATGACCTTGGTCTTGCCGCCCAACACCCGCGAGTTGATGCGCAGGCACCGCGACTCGGAGGGGCACGCCGATCGTCCTACTCGGCGCATGTCTGCCACCTTCGCTCGGTCCCACGCAGCATGGACGGAAAGATCACGAAACTCCGAAAAGGTGCGATCGCAGCCATATAGGATTTCCCGAGTAGGCCATTAGGTTTGACTAGTACAGTCATTTGACCTCGGTAGCGATCGCCTTCCTCGGGCACCCACCCCATATGCATTACGGCGTGCACGGTTCGGTTTGCCACCTCGGCCGCCCACTCGTTCTCTGTGAGATAGAGCGACGTGAACGGCACCGTAGGGAACTCCGGGCCAGGCGGTAAGTCACGCAAATCCGACGGCAGCCTGTCGCGCAATGTCGGGGCGAGTGCAGAAATACCGGATCCGGGATCATCAAATCCGAAGATCTTTCCAATTCTCCATCGGACCGCGAAGAGCATACGGAAGAGCAACGGGTCTCCAGCAGGGTCATCGGACAGAAATGTACGCACGAGCCGCGGGAAGTCATCGGGACCGCCCGGCGTCGCCAGCGCCCAGACGTCTTCGACTTGGAAGCCCGGCGCGATGTCATGGATGCGCCAGGACCGAGAGGTGTGCTCGGCAGCGGGTAGTTTCATCGACAACTCTCCATCCGTTGACGCATTCCACACAATGCAAGGACACAGGGAGGGCGCGTTTCGACACACCGCCGCCTTCCCACACTCACCCGCCTGATGTACGGTGGCGTATAGAAAAGAGTAGCCCTGATATACGCTTGCGTATAGCACGTTGCCTGTGATTGGAGACACATACATGGGTGTTGCGCGGACACCGAGCAACCGATGGGTCGAGGAGGGGCTACGCACGCTGGCCCATGGAGGCCCGGACGCAGTCCGTATCGAAGTGCTCGCGAAAGCGCTCGGTGTCACGAAGGGCGGGTTCTACGGATACTTCTCCGACCGGAACGCGCTGCTGGAGGCGATGCTGGAAACCTGGGAACGACGCAGCGTCGACGAGGTGCTCGAGCGCGTCCGTCGCGATGGCGGCGACGCCAGGGAAAAGATTCAACTGGCGGGCGCACTCACCCTCTCCCCCGAACTGCTGCCGATCGACCTCGCAATTCGCGACTGGGCGAGGCGCGACCGAGCCGTCGCAGAGCGCCTGCGTCGAGTGGACAACCAGCGGATGCAGTTGCTGCGCGAGATGATCGGCACCTACTACCCCGACCCCGTCGAAGTCGAAGCCCGCAGCCTGCTCGCCTTCTGCATGCGCATCGGCGCGTCGTTCTTGGCCGTCGATCGAGCCGACGGTGCAGATCACGCGGAAGTCCTGGCCCGGACCGTCGATATCGTGCTCGGACGACCGGAGGACGATCAGAAGCGCTGACGCAGGGGAGCATCCGGCGACATTCGGCCCGCCACCGATATCGACCGGGCGCCGGGATCGCCGGCGCCCTGCGCGAGCCACGTCACGTGCCGATGACCCGATGGAGGTGGCGGGTCCGGTCGCCGACATCGTCGGTGATGTCGTTTCAGCGGTTGAGGTTTCCCATATCGACCGGGATCTGCGTTCCGGTGACGTGGCGTGCGTCGTCGGAGCAGATCCAGGCGACGGTGGCGGCGATGTCCTCGGGTTGGCTGATGGTGTCGGGCAAGGTGTTCATGTACATCGGGGACAGGGTGGCGGCGTACTGGTCCAGCAGTGGCCCCATGGCGCGCATATCCATGCCCGTCTCCACGCCTGCCGGGTGCACGGTGTTCACCCGGATCCGATGCGCACCAAGCTCATTCGCCATCGTCTTGGCCAGACCGGTGATGCCGTGTTTGGTGGCGACGTAATGACCGGTGAACGGTACGCCTTTGAGCCCGGCCACCGAGCTGGTGAACACGATCGCTCCCCCTGTGCCCTGCTCGATCAGGTACGGCACCGTGGCTTTCGCCGTATGGAAGACGCCGGTCAGATTCACATCGACGGTCTCGCGCCACTGTTCGGCGGTGATCTCCCAAGAGAGCCCGACCGAGCAGATCCCGGCATTCGCGACAACGACATCGAGCCGGCCGAACTGCTCGATGCCCTCGGACACGGCCTGCGACAGCGCGGCGAAATCGCGCACATCCGCGGTGCGGGCGACGACGCGCCTGCCGGTCTTCTCGACCGAACGGACCGTCTCCTCCAGATCGGCCGCTGTCGCACCGGCGTAGGGCGTCGACTCGAATTGTGTGCAGGCGTCGATGGCGATGATGTCGGCGCCTTCTTCGGCAAAGCGGATGGCTTCGGCGCGGCCCTGCCCACGCGCGGCGCCGGTGATGACGACGACTCGATCCTCGAATCGACGGCTCGATACCATGTGATTCCTCCGAAATAGTGAGTTGCTCAGTTCAATTCATAGCGCGTGGTCAGTCTCCCGAGCCGTCGAACGGCTCGAAGACCACGGTGATGGCCGCAATGGCGTCGTCGGGGATCAGGAAGTGCTCGGTGATCCGGATCGTCGCGATGACTGCCTCCGGGGTCTCGAGGTCGAGCAGGTAGCGGGCCACAACATTCGAATCCCACTCGCGCCAGCGCAGGTCCCTGATCTCACGTAGCGGCTTGTACTGTTCGCCGGTCGCCAGCGATTCGAGAATCTCGGGCCCGGAGGATCCGAGCCGCTCGCCGTTCTCGAACCGCATCGCGTCGGCAGTGAGCCGTACCGCGCTGGGTTCGTGGCTGATCAACGATTCCAGGTAGGCCCGTGCCACGGCGACGCGCGGGCTGTCGGTCGATGTCATCAAGAGGCTCCACTCGAGGTATCGGAGACGGCGGCAATCCGGGCGAGCAGCGGTTCGGCCAGTTCCGGGCGGCAGATCAGCAGGTCGGGTAGATAGGGATGCGGCGCGTTGTAGGTCAGCGGTGATCCATCGACACGGCAGGCGTGTAGGCCCGCCGAATGCGCCACTCCTACCGGGGCGGCGGAGTCCCATTCCCATTGCCCGCCCGCATGGACATAGGCATCGGCCTCGCCACGTAGCACCGCCATTGCCTTGGCTCCTGCCGACCCCATCCCGATCACCTCGGCCGGCCACGTGCGAACCAGGGCATCGGTGAACTCCGGTGGGCGTGACTCACTGACCAGGATGCGCGGCCGCGACCGCGCCACCGACGGCGCGGCGGTCGTGCGCCCGGTCACGTAGACCGCACCGAGCGCAGGCTGTGCCACCGCCGCTGCCGTAATGCCATGGCCGGCCTGCCACAGCGCCACGTGCACCGCCCAGTCACTGCGCCCGCCGAGGGCGAACTCCCGTGTCCCGTCCAGCGGATCGATGATCCAGACCCGCTCGGCGTCCAGACGGTCCGCACTGTCGGCCGACTCCTCCGACAACACGGCATCACCCGGCCGAGCTGCGGTGAGTCGCTCCAGCAGCAAGGAATTGGCCTCGGCGTCGCCGCGGCGCCCGAGCTCCTTTGCCGCGCCGGCCTCCTCCAACCCGAGTGCGCGCAGATCCAGCAGCAGCTGCCCGGCAGATTCCGCCAGGTCCGCGGCGAGTTCGCTATCCGAGATCATCCGATCACCCGTTCAGCAGATCGAGGATGGTCGTGGCCTGGACCGAAGCGGTTCCATGTTCCGGCCGCAGCACCAGTTCTGGGTCGATTGGCGGCTCGTATGGTGCATCGATGCCGGTGAAGCCGGTGATCTCGCCGGCGCGCGCCTTCGCATACAGCTGCTTGGGATCGCGGCGTTCGCACTCGTCCAACGGCGTATCGACGAACACCTCGGTGAACGGCAGACCGGCCACCCGATGCAGTTCCCGCACCCGGTCCCGCTCGGCCCGCGAGGGGCTGATCAGGGAGACCACCGCGACGAGGCCCGCGTCGGCGATCAGGCGCGCGACCTCACCGACTCGTCGCACGTTCTCGGCGCGATCGGCGGCCGAGAAGCCGAGATCCGCGTTCAGCCCGTGGCGCAGGTTGTCCCCGTCCAGCAGGTAGGCCGAGACGCCGGCCGCGACCAGCCGCTTCTCGACTTCCGCGGCGACCGTTGACTTTCCCGACCCGGACAGACCGGTCAGCCAGACGGTCTGCCCGCGGGTGCCACGGTCCTGCGCACGGACCGAGGATTCGTGCCAGACCACATTCGACACCTTCTGCGTCGGCCCGGTGATCATGCCCGCGGCGACCGTATTGTTGGTGGCCTCGTCGATCAGGATGAAACTTCCGGTGGCGCGGTTGCGGCGGTATGGATCGAACATCAGTGGCTGCTGAGTGCGGAGCTGGACGCGCCCGATCTCGTTCAGCCCCAGGGCATCAGCGGCCTCGTCGCGATGCAGGGTGTTCACGTCGAGCCGGTAGTCGAGGGCGGCGACGACCGTCTTGGACTCGCGGGTGGATTGCCGGATGATGTACCGCGCGCCCTCGGCGAGCCGGGTGCGATCGGTGAACCAGCACACCATTGCGTCGAGCTCGTGTCCGACGTATGGCCGGTTACCGGGGCGGCACAGCAGGTCACCACGGCTGATATCGATGTCGTCGGACAGTTCGACGGACACCGAGCAGGTAGCGAACGCCTCTTCCACCGGTCGGCCGCCCGGTCCCCAGATCGACTTCACGGTGGTCGCGAACCCCGACGGCAGGACAACAACGTCATCGCCTGCCTTGAAGACGCCACTGGCGACGGTCCCCGCATAGCTGCGGTGGTCGTGCAGCGCATCGTCGCGTTGACGTTGTGGGCGGATCACGTACTGCACGGGAAACCGGGCGTCGATGAGATTCTGGTCCGAGGCCACGTGTAACTGTTCGAGATGGTGCAGCAACGAGGTGCCCTCGTACCAGGTCATCGAGCCGGTCCGCTCGACGATATTGTCGCCCAGCAGCGCTGAGACCGGAATGAAGGTCAGGTCCGCGACGTTCAGCTTCATCGCGAACTGCCGGAACTCCTCACGGATCTCGTCGAACCTCTCCTTGGACCAGTCGACCAGATCCATCTTGTTCACGCACACCACCAGGTGCGGGATGCCGAGCAGGCTCGCGATGAAAGCGTGCCGACGCGTCTGCTCGAGGATGCCCTTACGTGCGTCGACGAGGATCAACGCGACGTCCGCCGTCGACGATCCCGTCACCATGTTGCGGGTGTACTGGGCGTGCCCCGGAGTGTCGGCGATGATGAATTTCCGCTTGGGCGTGGCGAAATAGCGGTGGGCCACGTCGATGGTGATGCCCTGTTCCCGTTCTGCGCGCAGTCCGTCGGTCAGCAGTGCGAGGTTCGCGTGTTCGTCACCGCGATCGGCACTGGTGCGCTCCACCGAGGCCAGCTGGTCTTCGAAGATCGCCTTCGAGTCGTACAGCAGGCGACCGATGAGCGTGGATTTCCCGTCGTCGACGCTGCCCGCGGTCGCGAGCCGGAGTAGCTGAGTCATCAGAAGTAGCCTTCCTTCTTGCGGTCTTCCATCCCGGCCTCGGAGATTCGGTCGTCGGCGCGAGTGGCACCGCGCTCGGTGATCCTGGTGGCGGCGACCTCGGCGATCACCTCGTCGACCGTCGCCGCGGCCGACTCGACGCAGCCGGTGCAGGTCGCATCACCGACCGTGCGGAAGCGCACGATTTCTTCATGGGGCTCCTCGCCGGGCAGAAGAGTGAGGAACCTGTTGTGCGCCAGTAGCATTCCGTCACGCGGGATGACCTGGCGCCGGTGCGCGTAGTAGATCGAAGGCAGGTCGATGTTGTCGTCGGCGATGTACTGCCAGATATCGAGCTCGGTCCAGTTCGACAGCGGGAAGACCCGAATGTGTTCTCCTCGCCGGTGCCGGCCGTTGTAGAGATTCCACAGCTCGGGGCGCTGATTCTTCGGGTCCCATTGACCGAATTCGTCGCGGAAGCTGAAGATACGCTCCTTGGCACGCGCCTTCTCTTCATCGCGACGCGCGCCACCGAACGCCGCGTCGAAGCCGCCCTCGGTGATTCCGCGCAGCAGCGCCGTGGTCTGCAGGCGGTTGCGGCTGGCGCGCGGGCCGGTCTCCTCGACGACACGGCCTGCGTCGATATCGTCCTGCACGCTGGCCACCACCAGGCGCAGACCGTAGTCGGCGACCATCCGATCCCGGAACTCGATCACCTCATCGAAGTTGTGGCCGGTATCGACGTGCATCACCGGAAACGGCAAGGGCGACGGCCAGAAGGCCTTCATCGCCAGATGCAGCATGACGACCGAGTCCTTGCCGCCGGAGAAGAGCAGCACCGGATGCTCGAAGGTCGCGGCGACCTCGCGGAAGATGTGAACGGCCTCGGATTCGAGCGTGCGTAGATGAGATTGCTCGTAGGCCGGCAGGGTGTGGGATTGCACTGACGCCTCCTCGTGATCAACCCACCGGCTACGTGTTCCATATATGGAATGCGGCGTTCCAAGTGGGGAGTGAGGGGACTGTAGGAGCTAGGTCAGCGCAGGGTCAACGTTCATGTCCCTCTCAGTGAGACAAAGGGGTCGTACCCACCGGCCTCCGCGGTGAGCCGATCACCCGCCGCCTTGAGCGCGGAGGTGAGTTCGGTGAGCTCGGCATTCTCGATCACCCGATCGATATAGATGTTGAGCACCATCGACTGGCGTCCGTCCACGTCGTAGACCGGCGCGCCGATCAGGCTCACCCGATGCGGGCCTGCGGAATCGTTCAGCGTCCGCCCGAAGTACATGCGCCGCCCCAGATTCGCCACCATCTCGCCGAGCAGGTAGCGCACATCGGCGGGCAGGTCGTGCCCCACCGCACCTGCCATCAACGTGTGCAGGCGCATCATCTCCCTCGAAGTGCCCTCCACCAGATAGCCGCTCGCCCGGCAATCGGCCGCAGCCTCGAGCAATTGGTCGCGGTCGAGTTCGACCGGCAGCACCGGCTCACGCTCCATCCAGCGATCCAGCTCGCTGTCGGGCTCCCACAGCAGATACATCAGGCCCACCGGCGGCGCATAGGGGTAGGTCTGACCCACCTTCGCCGGAGCCGTCGTGCCTGGCGGAGCCACGATCTCGAGCACCACGATCTTGTCCCCCACCACCCCCGACGCCGTGCAGATGGCATCGAAACGCTCGCTCAACCCTTCGAGCTCCAAGCGCACCGTCGGCGACGCCACCATGTCCCGCTGCGCGGCACGTCCGGCCGCGATCAACGCTGGACCCAAACCGTAGGTCTTGCCCCTGGGATCGCGGGTCACATAGCCCGCCGCGACCAGTTCGGTGAGGATGCCGAGCCCCGTCGGTTTACTGACCTCGCACCGTCGGGACAGCTCGGCCAGACCGAAGCGTTCGCCCTGGTGGGCGACGAGGAAGTTCAGCAGGCGTACCACCCGGGCGGTGGGCGGCGATGTCCGATCCAACGTTGCGGCGTCGACCGCCGGAGAGCCGTTACCCATGTCCGCTCCTCTCGTCCTCATCTACCGACGCCGAACGTAACAGAACTACCGGGGTGTTCCATATATCGAACACTCGGGCAATTGTCGGCAAGGCCACCCACTGCGACGGGCAGGACTGGACAGAGGCGACAGACCCGACACCGACGCCGCCACAACCGGCAAATACCTTGCCGCCCAGGCTGATCTGGGACACCACCGCACCAGTGTCGACACGCGGGGGCATCCGGTCGCCGCGTCGACATGCCCGCCACAGAGTTCCCACCGAGCGGGACAACTCGCTCGATGCGCTCGCAGCACTGCCTACTCTCGCCGTCACCACCAGAATCTACCGCTGCGTTCCATATTTCGAACACAGCTGAATTGGAGGGATCCCACACCATGCTGACCGCTTCCTTTGCCGCCGATCTGGCCGCAGCCGAAGAATTGATCAAGAGCGCACCACACGTCCGGACAGAGCAGGATCTCCTCGAGGGCTACCAATACCTGGCGGGCAGCATCATCGCGACCTTGCACGCAGCCTGGGCTCCGGAGCTGGCCGCACCGCTGTTCATCTCGGGCGCGGGACCGTTCATCAAGCAGGGCCTCGATAACCCCGACACCCTGTACTTCAACGCGTCGATCAGCGACAACGCCGAGTATGTGGTCACCGGAAAACGTGGTACCACAGCCGATCTCAGCTTTCAGGTGCTGGCAGGCCAGTACACCGACACGAATGTGCCCGCCAGCGTCGCCGCATTCGACGATCGCGAGATCGACATCGCCCCGGACGGCAGCTTCGAGCTGCGGTTCGGCCCACACGAGGCGGCCGGGCGCCGCAACTACATCACGCTCGCACCCGGTTCCAGCGAACTGCTGGTGCGCGAGGTCTACAGCGACTGGACCGCAGAGCGCGGCACCATCACCATTGCCCGCACCGACACCGCGGGCCTGCCGATTCCGCCGCTGACCACGCCGACGGTCCAGCGACGCTTCACCGACGCGGGCGCCGCCCTGCTCACCCGCATCCGTACCTGGCTGCAATTCCCCGAATGGTTCTACCTGAATCTTCCGGTGAACACCCTCATCGAGCCCCGACTCACCCCGGGCGGTCTGGCGACGCAGTACTCCTCGGTCGGGCACTACGACCTCGCCGACGACGAGGCGATGATCATCACCGTTCCCTGCTCCGAGGCCCCCTATCAAGGCTTCCAGCTGGGCAGCATGTGGTATCTGTCGCTGGATTACGTCAATCACCAGACCTCGCTGACCTCGGCCCAGTCGCAGGTGGACCCCGACGGCAAGATCCGTCTCGTCGTCAGTGAGCGCGACCCCGGCGTCACCAATTGGCTGGAGACCGTGGGGCATTCGCGTGGGTATCTCCAGTTCCGGTGGCAGCGGCTCTCGCGCGCCCTGACCGAGGCCGACGGACCGACCGCCGAGATCGTGACGATCGACCAGGTCGCCGAACGACTGCCCTACTTCGAGCACAACAAGATCACGCCCGAGGACTTCACCGCCAGGATCGCGGCACGTCAGAGCACCTTCGCCCAGCGGATGCTCGGGTGAACGCCATGACAGGGCTGCTGCAGGACAAGGTCGTCGTCGTCTCCGGTGTCGGACCAGGGCTCGGCCGCTCGATCGCACTGCGCAGCGCAGGCGCCGGTGCCGACCTCGTCTTGGTAGCGCGCACCCGGTCCACCCTCGAGGAAGTGGCGAAGGAAGTGATCGCGCTCGGGCGGCGTGCGATCACGGTGCAGGCCGACCTGACCGATCATTCGTCGGCCGAGAATGTCGTGGCGCAGGCATGCCAGGCGTACGGCCGGATCGACGTACTGGTCAACAACGCGTTCCATATGCCGTCGATGGTCGACTTCGCACACACCGACCACCAGCACATCCGCGACAGCATCGAGTTGTCGGTGATCGGCTCGCTTCGGATGAGCCAGCTGTGCACTCCGGCGCTGTCCGCGACCCAGGGTTCCATCGTGATGGTCAACTCGATGGTGCTGCGCCATTCCGATCCCACCTACGGCAGCTACAAGATCGCCAAGAGTGCCCTGCTCTCGATGGCTCAGTCATTGTCCAGCGAGATCGGCCCTCATGGCATCCGCGTGAATTCCGTTGCCCCGGGGTATATCTGGGCCGACACCCTGAAGGGCTACTTCGCCGCGGTCGCCGCCGAACAGAACAGCACCGTCGAGCAGGTCTACCAGACCACCGCCGCCAACACCGATCTGCGCCGACTGCCCGAGCCCGACCAGATCGCCGATTCGATCGTCTTCCTCGCCTCCGATCACGCGGCCGCGATCACCGGCCAATGTCTCGACGTCAATTGCGGCGAATACCACCACTGAACGGAGAACACCGTGAGCACTGACCCCACCGCGGTCGGCACCGTCCGCGATCTGCACGAACTCGCCGCGTCTTGCACCGAGGGCGCCGACTTCGGTCCCGACGACTACTCCGAGGGCCTCGAGGTCCTGCTCGATTCCTATGCCCGCGAGGCGAAGCTGACCCCGCTGGGTGTGCTCGCCATACGGGAGACGCTGCGCGGCGCGCTCGTGGCCCGTTCGCTCAGCGAGGCCGCATGGCAGTCACGGCCGGACTGTACCGAGATCCCGATCCAGCAGCCCATTTTCGTCACAGGTCTGCCCCGGACCGGTACGACGGCATTGCACCGGCTGCTCACCGCCGACCCCACGCACCAAGGACTGGAGATGTGGCTGGCCGAGCGTCCACAGCCGCGCCCGCCACGGTCGGAATGGGCGTCGAACCCCTCGTTCCAGGAGATCGACGCCGCCTACCGCGCACAGCGAGCCGCCAATCCCGACCTCTCCGGTATGCATTACATGGATGCCGTCGAGGTCGAAGAATGCTGGCGGGTACTGCAGCAATCGATGCAGTCGATCGCCTACGAGTGCCTCACCTACGTCCCGACATACTCCGCGTGGCTTGCCGAACAGGAGTGGACCAACGCCTACGAACGGCACCGCCGCACCCTTCAGCTCATCGGCGCCAACGACACCGACCGGCGCTGGGTGTTGAAGAACCCAAGCCACATCTTCGCCCTCGATGAGATCCTGCGCGTCTACCCGGACGCGTTGATCGTCCACACTCATCGCTCGCCGCGGACGGTGATCGCCTCCATGTGCAGCGTGAACCAGCAGGCGACCCTCGGCTGGTCGGAGGCCTTCGACCCGCACACCATCGGACGTACGCAGCTCGATCTGTGGGCGCGGGGCATGGAGAAGTTCACCGAGGCCCGCCGCCGCCACGATTCCGCACAGTTTCTCGACGTGGAGTACGACGACTTCGTCGCCGACCCGCTTGGCACGGTCGCCACCGTCTACAGCCACTTCGGGCTCGACCTGACCGAAACCGCGCTGGCCGCCATCCACGCGATGGATGACGAGAGCCATCGTGGGGAACGCAAACCCGTGCACACCTACGGGCTCGCCGAATTCGGGCTCACCGCAGCCCAGGTCGACGAACGATTCGCCGGTATGCGCTGAGCGATTCGACGATCCCTCCCCTACGAATACCGAGGACGACCATGAAATTCAGTCTCGGCGTCGCCATGATTCCCCTCGATCAGCTTCCCGCACTGGCAATCACCGCTGAGGAGTGCGGTTTCTCCTCCATCGCACTGCCCGATTCGCTGTTCTACTCCGAGCAGGTCTCCGCCGCCTACCCCTACACCCCCGACGGCAGTCGGATGTGGGACGCCGATACACCGTGGGTGGATCCGCTGATAGCGGCGGCCACGATGGGTGCGGTCACCACGACACTGCGGTTCTACACCCAGGTGATCAAGCTCGGCTCCCGCAATCCGGTGCTGCTCGCCCGGCAGGTCGGCTCCGTGGCCACGGTGACCGGCAACCGGTTCGGCCTCGGTGTCGGATTGGGTTGGGCACCCGAGGAATTCACCTGGTGTGGCGCACCCTATGAACACCGTGGGCCACGCGCCGAAGAGATGATCGATATCCTGCGGCTCATTCTGGGCGGCGGCATGGTCGAGTACCACGGCCGCTTCTTCGACTTCGACCGCTTGCGGATGAGCCCGGCACCCACCGCGCCCGTCCCGATCTACGTCGGTGGGCACACCGCGCCCGCGCTACGCCGCGCGGCCCGCCTCGGCGACGGCTGGACCTCGGCGATGATGACCTTCACCGAGCTCGAGGAGACCATCGCCACCCTCACCCGGCTACGCTCCGAGTACCAGCGTGACGCGGAGCCGTTCGAGATCCAGGCCTTCTGCACCGACCGCTTCGGTCTCGACGGGTACCGCGAACTGGCCGCTATCGGTGTCACCGACACCATCGTCGTCCCCTGGCCGCTCTACGGTCTCGGATTCGACGCGCCGCTCGACGCGAAGACGGACGCACTGCGACGCTTCGCCAAGGACATCATCGACGGGTTCTGAGCACGGTGCTGGTGGCCGGTGCAACGACGCCGGCAATTCGTGCCGGGGGCGTTCACCTGATCAGGCGTGTTGCTGGCACACCCCGTCGGACCTCACAACACCAGCCCAGCCGACGGTAGGTCGACCCCGGTCCACCATGATGACTGCGAGACATCCGAGCACGAGGAGAGATCGAGAATGCAATTCATCGGCGTGATCGGCGGTGGCACCATGGGTGCGGGCATCGCGGAGGTGGCTGCCCGGGCGGGCGGATCGGTCCTGATTCTGGAGCGTGACGGCGCGGCAGCCGACGCCGCCGTCGAACGGATCGAGAAGTCGCTGGCACGCGCGGTGAAATCAGGACGGTTGGAACAGGCGGCGGCCGATGAGGCGCGGGCGCGGGTCGGCGTGACCACCGATATCGGTGATTTCGCCGACCGGGAACTGGTGATCGAAGCCGCCCCGGAGATCGAATCGCTCAAGGCGGACTTCTTCGCCAAACTGGACGCCATCGTGTCGCCGCAGACCGTCCTGGCGACCAATACCTCCTCCATCCCGGTGATCCGGCTGGCCAATGCCACCGCGCACCCCGAGCGTGTGGTCGGCCTGCACTTCTTCAACCCGGTCCCGGTACTGCCCCTGGTCGAGGTGGTGGTGACGTTGAAGACCGACCGGACGGTCGCCGACGCGGTCACCGCCTACGCGCGCGACGTGCTCGGCAAGCGCACGATCGAATCCAAGGATCAGGCCGGATTCATCGTCAACGCACTGCTGATCCCGTACCTGTGCAGTGCGATTCGCATGTTCGAAACCGGATTCGCCAGCGCCGAGGACATCGATGAGGGCATGGTCAGCGGCTGCGCGCACCCGATGGGGCCACTGCGTCTGACCGACACCGTCGGACTCGATGTCACCCTCGCCGTGGCCGAATCGCTGTATGCCGAGTTCGGCGAACCTCAGTACGCACCGCCGGTGCTGCTGCGTCGCATGGTCGATGCCGGGTACCTGGGCCGCAAGGCCGGCCGAGGCTTCTACACCTACTGATGTCTCGTCGGCCGGGTCGCTGCACGCGCCCCGGCCGCAACGAGGTCGTGCCCGAGCCGTCCGATCTCGGCCCTGTTGTCTGCGCGGACTCCGCGAAGGCTGCTCAGCGAGGAAGCTTCGACCGGACTGGGATCGAGGCCGCAGCGCACGCACGTCAGGTGAAGACGTAATCCGCCAGCGGGAAATGGCCACTGCGCCAGGCAGCTTCGAGGGTGGAGGCGGGACGAAGTGGCACGTCGCCGTGTTTGTCGAAGTAGTAGCTGTTAGCGGTGGCGCAGCTGTCCTGCCAGAACACCTGGCCACCGCGGCGGGCGAGCATTTCGCGGAAGTAGCGGTCGTTGGCTTCCTCGGTGACCTCGATGCGGTCGGCGTCGGTGGCGCGGGCGTGGTCCAGGCAGCGCAGGATGTGGCGGGTCTGGTTCTCGATCAGGGTGAAGTAGGACGCGCCGTTGTAGCCGTAGGGGCCGATGATGGAGAAGAAGTTGGGGAAGCCGGGGACACTCACGCCCTCGTAGGCCTGCAGGCGGTTCTCGTCCCACCACGTCTCCAGGTCGCGGCCGCCCACGCCGTGCAGATCGTAGGTGGGCATATTGCCCGATTCCATCACCTTGAAGCCGGTGGCGAGAATGAGCACGTCGGCAGGGTGTTCGCTGCCGGACTCGGTGTGCACGCCGGTAGGTGTGATGTCGCCGATCGGCGTGGTTTCCAGCGTGACATTGGACCGGTTGAAGGTCGCCAGGTAGTCGTTGGAGAAGCTGGGTCGTTTACAGCCGAGCGCGTACTTCGGGGTCAGCGCCTCCCGCACGACCGGGTCTTTCACCTGGCGGCGCAGATGAGCCAGCCCCGCGCGCTCGCCGATCGCGGCGGTCGGCAGGGAACGGTAGTAGTGGGCGGCAAGGGGGAAGGTGAATTCGACGTAGGTCTGGCTCACCAGCCGGGTCAATGTGCGTCCACCCGGAACCTTCATCGCCAAGCGCACAGGCAGCGGCAGCGGCGCATCGGGACGGGGCAGGCACCATATCGGGGTGCGCTGGAATACCGTCAGCTGCGCGACCTGCGGCGCGATCTCGGGGATCACCTGTACGGCCGATGCACCGGTACCGATGATCGCGACCCGCTTGCCGCGCAGGTCCTGGCGGTGGTCCCAGCGCGAGGTGTGCATCGTGACGCCCGCGAAGCTATCGATGCCGGGGATGTCGGGGAGCTTGGGCCGGGTGAGCACGCCGGTGGCGCTGATCACGAAACGCGCCGTGAGGTCGCCCGCCTCCGCGGTGTGCAGAACCCAGCGATGGGCATCCTCGTCGAAGTCCGCGCCGACCACCGTGGTGCCGAAGCGAATACGCGGCCGCAGCTCGTACTTGTCGACACACGATTCGGCGTAGGCCTTGAGTTCGCGCCCTGGTGCGTAGACCCGTGACCAATCGGTGCGCTGCTCGAAAGAGAACTGATAACTGAACGACGGAATATCCACGGCGACACCGGGATAGGTGTTCCAATGCCATGTCCCACCGACACCGTCGGCGTCGTCGACGATCACGAAGTCGTCGAATCCGGCGTTGCGCAACGCGATCGCCGCGCCGATCCCGGAGAACCCTGCGCCGACGATGATGATCTCGTGGTCGATTCCGGCGGTGGTCATGCGATCTCCTTCGGCCGAGTGGCAATGACAGCGGTGACGAGTTCGGGCGGGTTGTGCATGCGGCCAGCGCGCGCGACCATACGCACGACGTGCCCGGCGTCCTCGGCGTAGACAATGGTGTCGACCCGGTGCTCGATCCCGTCGACCGTCCGCACGCCCTGCGGAACCAACCGCGCGATCGGCCAGGTCACCAGCGTGCAGTGCGGTTGCCGCAGTGTGCGGTAGTAACTGTTGTGCACCGCGACGCCTGCGGTGTCGTCCGGGGTCAGCCGGTGCCGCAGCCACGAATCACGCACCTGGACACGCAGGTTCACGCGTGCGATCAGCCGCACCACCCAATCGGGAGTTCGCCGCAGCGTTTCGGCATCTGGCAGCGGCGCCCGCGGCAGAATCCACACCGCATCGGACTGGAATACCGTCACCCGCGCGGCCTCCGCGGCGATTCCCGGCAGTAGCCGCGCGGCCGCCGCGCCGGTGCCGATGATCGCGACCCGCCGACCGGTGAATTCGTGCCGTGGGACGAAAGCCGTACGGTGCGACTGAGTGCCGTGAAAGGTTTCGGCGAACCGGGGCGTGGTCATTTCGCCACCGGCTCGTAGGTCAGCTCGTCCGACCAGGACGGTTTGCGACCGAGCATGCGCACCGGGAAACGATCGATACACGCGTTGGACACATCGGCCAGCAACTGGAACGGCTGACGGCGATGGATGGTGGCCTTACCGTGCATCTTCACCACGTGATACAGCGGCATCCGCCGAATCGACGGGCTACGCTCGCCGACACTCTCGTAGCGGCGCACCGCCTGCCACAGTTTCTCCTCGTCGAGCCCGAGGGCGATGATGTTGGTCGACATCCGCGACAGCAGTGGCGCATACAGCAGTGCGCCGAGCACGAACGATGGTCGTACCGCGAATCCGGCCGTCTCGATGGCAATCCGGCGTAGCGGCCCGGCGCCGAGCTGTTCGAGCACCTGGAAACCGACGGCCAGGTGGCGGGATTCGTCGCTGTTGATGTGCCGGAACACCTCGTGACACACCGGGTCCTCGACTTCGTCCAGCAGGAATTTCACCAGCGCGCCGTCCAGAGCGGTCTCCAGCGAAGGGATGACGGTGCCGAGCACCGGCAGCGACAGCTGGTCGGCGTAGCGGTCGAGCCAGCTGATGACGAGGCGGATGTTCTTGTTGGGCACCGGCATCGCGTCGCCGTCGACCATGCCCCACCGGCGCATCAACGCCAGTTCGGCATTGGCGTGCTTCTGCTCCTCGGCGTGGAAGTACCGGTAGATCTCCCGCAGTGGCCCCGGTGGCGCCTGGTGCACGAGTGCGGCGAAGCCGCGGGCTCCCACGTGTTCGATCCACACGAGATCGGCCATGAAGGTGGCGAGCCGAGGGCGCTGCTCGTCGGTGATGGTGTCGGCACCCGGTGCGTCCCAATCGATATCGGCCAGCGCCCACTGCTTGGTGCGAATGGTGGCGAGCATATCGGGATAGGCGAACGTCATCGTTCGAACTCCTTCGGCGTGATGGATCAGCGCACGACCCGCCCGAGCAGGCCGGCCGAACGGGTGTAGGTCGCGGGCATCCACCGTTTGGCCTGCCACAGCATCTTGGCCTCCAGCTGCGGCACCACGTACAGCTCGCCGTGGTCCACGGCGTCGAGGGCGGTGCGGGCGATGGCGGCCGGTGCGCGACCGGTCCAGCGCAGGAGCAGTCCGCCGAACCGCTCGGCGGTCTCGTCTATCGGTGAATCCGCGTCCATGATGTTGGTTTTCACACCGGTCGGGCACAGCACGGTGACGCCGACTCCGGTGCCAGCCAGCTCCGCGGACAGGGTCTCCGACAGCGCCAGCACTCCTGCCTTGCTGACGTTGTAGGCGGCCATCCGCGGCGCCGCGCCGAACGCGGCCGCCGAGGCGACATTCACGATCGCCCCGCGCCCCGCCGTCCGTAGGATCGGCGCGAAGACGTGACAGCCGTGGATGACACCCCACAGATTGACGTCGAGGGTGCGGTGCCAGTCGTCGAGGGCGAACTCGCCGACCACCGGTCCCCCGGCCCCGATGCCCGCGTTGTCGACGACGAGGGTGGGTGCGCCGGCGAACCAGTCCTGTGCCGTGGCGGCCAGCCCGTCGACCTCGGCGATCGCGGAGACGTCGCACACTGTGCCGATCGCCTTCCCGCCGGCGGCCTCGACCAATCCGGCGGTTTCGTCGACGCGGCCGTGGTCGATATCGGAGCAGACGACGCGGCCGCCGCGCCTGCCCAGTTCGACGGCGAACGCCCGCCCGATGCCGCTGCCCGCGCCGGTCACCACGGCGTCGGCGTTCGTGGTCCGGCGGTCTCCGCCGAAGGGAAACAGTCGCATGGCAACTCCCGGGTCGACCCGGCGAGGCTCGAATTGGTGGCAACTGCCACCATTGGCCGCACCTGACACCAATTAGGCTCGCGACGGAGTACTTTGTCAACCATGGATGTGCGCGCACCGGCACGGACCTGGGGCGGGCTGACCACCGACCAGCGCAGAGCACAGCGGCGGAGCAGCCTGGTCGAGGCCGCCCTCGACATCTGGATCGACAACGGGTGGGCCGCGGTGACCATGCGCGGCGTCTGCCAGCGGACCTCGCTCAACGACCGCTACTTCTACGAGCACTTCGCCGACCGCGACGAACTGCTCGCGGCGGTCTGGGACGAGGTGTGCACCGGGGTGTTCGTCGATCTAGCGAGTGTCGTCGCCGAGAACACGCACCGGAGGCCGCTCGAGATCATGCGCGCCGCCATCACCCGCGCCGTCGAGTTGCAGTCCGATCCGCGCGGCCATGCCAGAATCCTGCTCGCCGACCACGCCGGCAGCGCCGTCCTCGAGCAGCGCCGCAAAACGATGCTCACCGACGCCACCGACCTCCTCATCGCCACCGCATGGCCCTACCTGCGCCCTGGCGTCGACGAAACTGCCATCCGCATGAGCACCCTGGCCGGCATCGGCGGTTTCATCGAACTGTTGTCCGCTTGGCGGACCGGGGTCCTGGACGTGGACGCCAACCGTATCGTCGAGCACACCAGCGCCATCGCAGCACAGCTCGGCACGATGTTCCTCCCGCCGGAACTCATCGGCGACCAGTAGGCACGCACCTCCGGATCTCGGCGCTGTCTCCGTCGCGCATCTCGTGGGTCACTGAAACCCTGCCCCCGCGGGCAGAGGAGAGAACGGTTCCGGCGCAATAGATCCCGACCAGCCGTTCCACCGACGGCATACCTTCGTGGCGTGAACGTACAAGGGTACCGATCAGGTGCCCCGCCCTGTCCGCGTCGAGAACTCGCGCTGGGCGGCGATGGCGGAACCCATCCAGCGGCGGAGGTAGGCGCGTAACTGGTCGTCGGTGCGGGGTGGGTGGCCTGGGGACACGAAGAACGAGTGCATTGTGCGTAGGACGTATTCGACCAGTTCGCGCAGGGCCGCGTCGTCGTAGCCGTGTGCGTCCCAGTCGACGTCGAAGCGGCGGATCATCGTCATGCCGAAGGCTTTGGCTTGGACGGAGGTGAGGCTGTCGGGGTCGACATTCGCGTACGAGCTCGACAGCAGGATGCCGAGGTGCGGGGTTCGGCGCACTTCGGTGAGGGTGTAGACCACACCTTCGGTCATCGCCTCGACCGGGTCGTCGAGACCGGCGACATGCACGGTCAACCGGTCGAGAAAGCCGTCGACCGAGGCGATCGCGGCCGCCGTCATCAACGCCTCGGAGCTGGGGAAATAGCGGTAGACGGTCTGGCGGATGACGCCGAGCGCTTCCGCGACATCGGCGATGCTGATGGCCGCGCCGGTCCGGCCGATCAGCTCGACCGCGGCCGCGACGACGCGCCGGTGCGCTTCCTCGTCGTCCTTCGGCGGAGTCCCGCCCCACCCACGTCTGCGCGCCACCGGGCGGACGTTACCACTGCTCAGCAGGTGCGTTGTCATTCTTGCCGAAAGTAATCATACACACGGCAGCACGAGTGTATGGTGCGATTTCAGTGCGCTTCCCGACGCACACGACAGCCCCATTTCCCGACGCGAGGTAATGCACTGTGACCAACCTGCAGCCCCGAAAGATGGATTTCGGATTCGACGACGCGGATGTTCCGTTCCTGTGGAACCCGCAGAACCCGGCCTGGTCGAGCATGTCCAATGCGGTCTCGTTCCTGGCAGTGGGCTTCGAAAAGATGATCGTGAAGCTGATCATGCAGCTCAAGCCCGTATTCACCGACCAGGAGGTGGCCGAGGAAGCCACGGCGTTCATGCGCCAGGAGGGTCACCACTCGACCGCCCACCGCCAGCACGTCAAGGCACTCATCAAGCAATATCCCGGGCTGCAGAACACCCTCGACGCGGTGATCGGTGAGTTCGACCTGCTCACCGAGGCGACCTCACACAACTACCGGCTCGCCTACACCGCCGACCTCGAGGCCACCTTCACACCGGTCTTCAAGCTGATGCTCGACAACGAGGCGACGCTGTTCCGTCCCGGCGACGATCGGGTCGCATCGTTGTTCATCTGGCACTTCGTCGAGGAGGTCGAACATCGCAGCTCCGCGTTGATTCTGTTCAATTCCGTTGTCGGAGACGAGCTGTACCGGATGCGGATGGCACCGTCGATCTTCGCGCACGTGATGAAGGTGATCCGGATCGCCTGCGCGGGCTTCAATCAGCATGTCCCGCTGGCGGACCGCAAGGTCGACTCGCTGTCGATGTTCGCCAGACACCGTGCCAAGCAGAAGGTCCTGACGGCGTTCGCGCCGTATCTGACCAAGGGCCCCATGCCACGCGCATTCGACGGACTCTCCCGCCGGCAGCAGCTCACCGCCCTTGCCGGCGTCGTCCGTAGCCAGATGCCCAAACATGATCCGACGCACGAGAACCTACCCGAGCTGGCCGCCAGGTGGTTCGAGCGCTACGACGCGGGCTACGACTGCACTCGCTGGTACACCGCGGACCAGGACCGGCCGATGGTATCGGTGGTGAACTGATGTCGGATCTGTGTACGCCCACTTTCGCCGATCTCGCTACACGACTGGGCTTCTCGTGCGACGAAGCCGGCGGACTCGTCGAGTTCCGCAGCCCGGCCGCGCTGGAGAATTGGACGCTGCCGGTGCTCGAACTGACCATCGTGCTCGGCTCGGCGCTCGCACTGATCTACGCGATCATGCGACTACGCAGGCATGGCGACCCGACCAATCTGGTGCTCTGGTTCGGTGCGACCGCCTACCTGTTCGTGATCGAACCGCCGCTGTACTTCCCGTCGGCCTTCGGCATCGCCGAACATGTCGACACGATGTTCGCGCACAACGTGTTCACCGTTGACTTCATGTGGGGACGGCTACCGCTCTACATCATCGCGATCTATCCGCTGATGGCGACGCTTGCCTTCGAAATCGTCCGGATGCTCGGCATCTTCCGGCGCTACGGCGTGCTGTTCGGCGCGGTCTGCGTCGGCTTCGTGCACCACGCGTTCTACGAGATCTTCGACCAGATCGGCCCGCAACTGCGCTGGTGGGAGTGGTCGGTGGACAATCCGATCAACCAGCCGATGTTCGATTCGGTACCGCTGCCGAGCGTGGTCGTCTTCGCTGCCCTGTGGCCGATGTCGCTGGCGCTGTGTGTGCAGTACTTCGTCGGCCGCCACGTCGATGCCGGCACACGTTTCACCGGATTGCAGCTGGTGTGGCGCACCGTGGTGATCGGGTTGCTCGCCTCGGTGGGCACCTTCGTGCTTCCCCTTCCCGCGACGGTCTTCGGGATGGGCAGTGATACCGTCCGCGGATTCCTGTACGCGGCGGAGCTCGCGGTGCTTTCGGTGGTCGCGGTAGTTGTCATGACCCGGCAGTGGTTGTCCCTGCGTGCGGGAACCTCCGAGGTGCGTGCTTATCGCAACGGCCTGGTGCAGTGGTACGCGCTGGCGTACCTGGCCGTGATGGCGACGCTCTGGGCGACGGCCCTCCCCGATTTCTTCGGGGCCGTGGATGGGATCACCGACAACGGCGACCCCATCGGCAACCTCTGGTACACGATCGCCTGCTTCGTCATCGCGATCACGGCAGTACTCGCAACGTTCACGGTCCCGCGGGGGAACGCGGCTGCCGACGACGCGGCGCCTGTTGCCCGAACCGCCGCGACCAACACCACGTAGGCCGTATCGCTCGTCGGTGCGAATCAGGTCGCGCCTGGCATGCACCGACGAGCGGCACGTCGTTGAACGGTCGGCCACGACCGGAGACCAGCCCTGATCAGTTCGGCATACCTGCGCCGAACCATCGTTCAATCACTGATTGAATCAGTGATTGAAACGTGCTCTACTAGCTGTGTGCGACAAGCTGAACTCACCACCCGGGAAAGGCTGCTGACGGCTGCCGAGCGGCTACTGCTCGAATCGGGCTATGAGCGGGTCTCCATCCGGGCGGTATGCGCTGCGGCCGAGTCGAATCCGGCCGCGGTGCACTACCACTTCGGGTCGAAGGAATCACTGGTTGCCGCACTACTGCAAAGCCGGCTCGGCCCAGTGTGGGAATCCGCGATGGACGGCCTCGAAGACCGGGGCGCCGGGGTCGCGGAATGCGTATCCGCGGTGATCGATCCGCTGGTGACGCTGGCCGAGGATCCGATCGGACGGCTGCACATCCGGCTGTTGTCACGGCTGGTGCTCGGCCGTCACGATATCGGCTGGACCGCCCGCTGGTTCTCCCTCGACCCATTCGTCGATCTACTGCGCCGACAGCATCCCGATCTGCCGGATCACGAGGCGCGGGTGCGCTGGATACTGGCTTTCGACCTCATCCTCGGTCAGTTCGGCGCGCCCCTCGCCGACGATCGCGTCCTGTCCGCCCCCTCGGTCACGACGCTGCATGCGTTCGTCACCGCGGGTTTGTCCGCCCCCCTGGAGTCCCGATGACCACAGTTTTCAGCCCTGCCGAGCTCGGTCCCGTCACGTTGCGCAACCGGGTGATCAAGGCCGCGACATTCGAAGGCCGCACACCCGACGCGCTCGTCACCGACGACTTGATCGAGTACCACCGCGCGCCAGCGGCGGGTGGAGTCGGGATGACGACCGTGGCCTATTGCGCCGTCTCCCCCGAGGGCCGCACCGACCGCCATCAGATCTGGATGCGCCCGGGGGCAGTGCCCGGCTTGCGGCGACTCACCGAGGCCATCCATGCCGAGGGCGCCGCCGCGAGCGCACAGATCGGGCACGCGGGACCGGTGGCCAATGCCGCGTCGAACCGGCTGCCCGCACTCGCGCCGGGCCGGATGTTCAGCCCGCTGGGGATGGCGCGCACCGTGCGGCCCGACGCGGCCGAATTACAGCGTGTGGTGCGGGCCTTCGCCGACGCAGCACTCACCGCCGAAGAAGCCGGATTCGACGCCGTCGAACTTCATTTCGGGCACAACTACCTGATCAGCTCGTTCTTCAGCCCGCTGTTGAACCACCGGCGCGACAGCTACGGCGGCAGCCTGGCCAACCGCGCGCGCCTGGCTCGGGAGGTGGCACAGGCGGTGCGCGACGCGGTCGGCGACCGGATCGCGGTGCTGGCGAAGCTGAACATGGACGACGGCGTGGTCGGTGGGCTCCATCTGGAGGAGAGCTTGCAGATCGGGCGCTGGCTCGAGGAAGACGGCACCCTCGACGCGCTGGAATTGACCATCGGCAGCTCCCTGCTCAACCCGATGTATCTGTTCCACGGCGACGCACCACGCAAGGATTTCGCGAAAGCGTTCCACGGCCCGATGAGCTGGGGAATGCGTCTGGGCGGACGTTTCTTCCTGCGCGAATACCCCTACCGCGAGGCGTACATGCTCGGCTTGGCCCGCCAGTTCCGGTACGAACTGAATATGCCACTGGTCCTGCTCGGTGGCATCACCACAGCCGAAACGATGCAGCTGGCAATGGACGAAGGGTTCGAGTTCGTCGCCATGGCCCGCGCCCTGCTGCGCCAGCCCGATCTGCTGCTGCGTATCCAGGAGAACGAACACACGCCGTCGCTGTGCACGCACTGCAACAAGTGCATGCCATCGATCTTCACCCGCACCACATGCGTACTCGCCCGGCCCGATGGGTTGGCCCTGACCTGACCCTGTCGGACAGGCGGATTCGCCACCCCGTCAGTACCGCAGGATCGCGGAGGCGGTGGCCGCGATCGTTCGATCGGCGTCGCCGGTCAGCTCCGTGAGCGCCTCCCGCGCCGCGGCGCTCGGGATCTCGGCTAACGCCTGCGTGATTCGCAAACGGGTCGGCCCATCGTCGACGTTGTCGAGGCGATCCCGCAAATCGCGGACGATGTCGTCGGCCGCGTCCGCCTCCGCGAGCAAGCCGAGTGTTTCGGCGGCCTCGACATCGGAGCGGCCCTCGACGATCATCGCGAGGAGGGCGGGTACCGCCTCGCTGCCCCGGCGAGATCCGAGTGCCAGGGCAGCGCGGTCACGCACCGTCACATCCAGGTCGTCCAGAGCTCTCCGCAGCAGGATCGTTGCTTCCGCGGTGGGCACGGCCGCGATCGCCACCGTAGCCCGCCGCCGGACCTCGCTACTCGGCGAATCCAGGCCTATGGCCAAATCCGTCAACCCTTCGCCGGCCGCCCTCGCCAGCGACCATCGCAGCGCGCCTGCGACATTCATGTCCTCCTCCGACAGCGCCGCCTCCACCAGCGCATCGATCGGCAGCGACGCCTCGTGGGTGAGTACCGCTTGTTGACGGTGGGCTCCGGATTCCGATTCGAGCGCCCGCAACAGGGTGACGATGCTCAGTACCTCACCCCACTGCGCCGGCGCCGCCGCGTCGACCTGCTCGAGTTTTCTGAGCAGTTCCTCCTCGGCGGCGATCCGTGCACGGGTTTGCCGCATCAGCTGCCCCACCAATTCGGTTGGCGTGAATCCGGGCTCGTCCAACGCACGCTTGGCTTCGCTCAGCGATAGGCCGAGAGTGCGCAGGGACTCGACGTGGAAGAGGCGACGGATGTCGTCGACGGAATACTCGCGGTAGCCGCCCGCTGTTCGGACCGAGGGCGTCACCAAGCCCACCGCGTCGTAATGACGCAGCATGCGGGTGCTGACGCCGGAGCGCCGCGAGACTTCACCGATCAACATTCCGTCGCCTTCCATTTATGTGTCCGTGCCGGTCACTGCGATGCGCTTGGCCATCTCGAGCGACAGGGTGAACCCACTGTCGGGGTCGAGACGGAGCCGCTCGGTGGCTTCCGCATGAGCGCGAACCCGTGGATCGGGGTGCGCCATCGCGGCATCCAGCACCGGTGCCGCGGCCTCGTCGAGTGCCGCCAACGCGCGGCTGAGACTTCGCTGCACCTGGTGGTCACCGCGGCCGAGGGCGATCGCCAGATTGCCGGCGAGCTCACGCTCCTCGCCAGGGGGAACGAGCACTGTGGCCGCCCGCCACGCGCTGAGCGCGACCTCGTCGTGCTCGTCGTGCAGCAGCGCCGACACCGCAGGCCAGGCACCCCGATCACCGATCTTGGACAAGGTGTGCAGCGCCTGGCTGCGAGCCTGCGCCCGATCGGACACGAGTTCGGCGAGCAACCGCGGCACGGTGATCTCGGCAGGAAGCCGGCACAACGCCCAGGTCAACATGTCCCGGACGAAGAAATCCGGTTCGACCGCGCACCGCGCGACCAAGGTCTCGACGAGGCGGGGATCGCCGAGCGTGCCCGCCGAGAGCGCGGCCCGCAATCTGGCCGACGAATCGGCGTCGGCCAGAGCATCGACGAGGCGAGCAACGACGTCATGGTTGGTTGTATTCACGACAGCTACCTCCTTCGCCGATCACTCAAGTCCCTGTCACAGTGTCAAGGTCAAGTCGTGAAGTCACGAAGCTGAGCGGCGCGCCGGTCACATGTGCATCGAAGCATGCACCAACCACTGCCTCGGCACGCCTGCTTGACAGGCAAGTAACCACTTGCCTATCGTCGGTGCATGGGCGATATCTTCAAGGCCCTCGCCGATCCGACGCGGCGGACAATTCTCGATGAACTGACCGAGCGCGACGGACAGACCCTCTTCGAGATCTGTGTCCGGCTGACCAATCGACATCAGTTGAACCTGAGCCGACAAGCCGTATCCCAGCACTTGGCGGTGCTGGAGGATGCGGGGCTGATCACGACGCGCAAACAAGGCCGCTACAAGTTCCACCACCTCGACACCACTCCCCTGGCCGCCATCTATGAACGGTGGCCGACCACGAAAGGACACCCCACGTGAAGATCTACATCACCAGCGTGTTTGTCGACGACCAGCAGAAAGCACTCGACTTCTACACCGATGTCCTCGGCTTCATCAAGAAGCACGACGTCGACCTCGGCGAAGCCCGCTGGTTGACGGTCGTCTCCCCCGAGGACCCCGAAGGCACCGAACTCCTCCTCGAGCCGAGCGGCCACCCCGTGGTCGAGCCGTACAAGGAAGGCCTCGTCGCCGACGGCATCCCTGCCACCTCGTTCCAGGTCCCGGACGTCAAGGCAGAGTACGAGCGCCTCAGCTCCCTGGGGGTGACGTTCACCCAGCAGCCGCTGGATGCGGGTCCGGTCACCACCGCGGTGTTCGACGACACCTGCGGGAACTTGATCCAGATCGCCACTCCGAGCTGAGCGCGGGTCGCTCGACGGCCGGCGACAAGATCCATCCCGACACCTCCTCGGAGCCGGGCTATCGGACAGGTTGGCGTCGAGACTCGAGCCGCGACTCGGGGAGGGTCCGCAGAAGCTCTATAAGCCGCTGGGGCAGTGGCTGTTTCCCGAACTCGTGGTCGCGGAACGCATAGACGATATGGCCTCGGGTGACGAGTTCGTCGCCGCGGGTGAATTCGTAGCCCAAGGTGTAGGAGCTGGTGCCGATGCGGTCGAGCACCACTTGAAGTTCCAGCATGTCGAACACCCGCACCATCCGCAGATAGTCCGCCCCGGTGCTCACACCGACAGCCAACCCACCCAAATCCTCCGACTGCTCTCCCCCACGTATGCCATTGGCGAACAACCACGACGTGTATGCCCGCTCCATCCACCGAAAATACGTCGCGAAGTACACGATCCCAGCGGCGTCACAGTCGCCGTAGGCGATCTGAAAACTCAGGCTGCTATTACTCGGCGCCACCGGCGACCCCCTCGAGTTGCTCGGCGAGCCGGGCGATGAACGCCTTGACCTCGGCGGTGTCGGCGTCGGGCAGCGAGAACACCACTTCCGCCACGCCGATATCGCGCCAGTGATTCAGCTTCTCGCGGTCGGGTTCGTCGGCGAGGACGACCACCCGCGGGTCGCCGGTTCGGCCTGCATCACGCCACATCTTCTCCAGTTGGCGCACGCCCGAGTCGATGTTCTGCTCGATGGGTGTAGTGATCCAGCCGTCGGCCGAGCGCACGATCCAGGCGAAGGTCTTCTCGGTTCCGCCTGCACCGACCAGAATCGGCGGACGTGGCTGCTGCACCGGCTTCGGCCACGCCCAGCTCGGCCCGAACCGCACGTACTCACCCTCGTAAGCTGCCTCGTCCTCGGTCCACAACGCGCCCATCGCTTCGAGATACTCACGCAGGACGGTGCGCCTCTTGTTCGGTGGCACACCGTGATCGGCGAGCTCTTCGAGGTTCCAGCCGTAGCCGACGCCGAAGACGACTCGGCCGCCGGACATATGGTCCAGCGTCGCAATCGTTTTCGCGAGGGCGATGGGGTCGTGCTCGAGGGGAAGCGCGACCGAGGTGCCGAGCCCGATCCGAGTGGTGACGGCGGCCGCCGCGCCGAGCGCTACCCACGGGTCGAGTGTGCGCATGTAGCGGTCGTCAGGCAGCGTCTCGTCGCCGGTGGCCGGGTGATCGGAGGTTCGGGCCACCGGAATATGGGTGTGCTCGGGAACGTAGAAGGTATCGAAACCGTTGTCCTCCGCCGATTTCGCGGCGTCGGCCGGCGAGATCCCGCGGTCACTGGTGAACAACGACAAACCGAACTTCATGATGCTCCTACCGGAAGTCGAGGGGTGCCTGGATCAGTCGATGACCGCATCGGAGAACACCGGCGGATCGCCGAGGAACGGACGATGCGATGGCGGACGTTGCCCTTCGGTGTCCTGCACGCCGAGTTCCTGCGCGATCTCCGCGCCGACGAGCACCTGCCCGCTGCGCTTCATCACCTCGGGGTCGCGAGCGAGCGTATCGATGACGCGGCCAGTGAACTCCGGCGACTCGGCGGTCGCGGCCAAACCCTCGTAGGCGCCCGGGTTCGCCGCGAATCCGGCGAGCGTGCGCTCGGTTTTGAGCAGACCCATCCAGATCGAGAGGACAGCGACGTTGTGCGGGCGGAAGTCGACGGCCATATCGTGGGCCATCTTGTCCACCGCGGCCTTGCCCGCGCCGTAGGCGGGGCCGTGCATATAGCAGGTGCCGCCGAATGACGACGTGTTCACCACCAGCCCCGAACCGTTGGCCACCAGCAGCGGCGCCGCGTAATAGCTGGAGACGTAACTCGAGCGCATGCCGACATCCAGCAGGTCGAGCAACGTCAGCGGCTTCTCCCAGAACGGGCCCTTGTCGGTCAAACCGTCGGGCACTGTCAGAGCATTGTTGACCAAGATGTCCAGGCGTCCGTGCTCCTCTCCCAGCCGGGCGAAGAAGCCCTCGACCTGCGCGTCGTCACTGTGGTCGAGCACCACCGGGACGCCACGCCCACCGCGCCTGGAGATCTCGTCGGCCGTCGCGAACACTGTGCCCGGTAACGGTGCGTCACCCTCGGTCCGCGTCCTACCGGTGACGTACACCGTGGCACCGGTTTCCCCCAGCGCCAACGCGATACCCTTCCCCGCCCCGCGACTCGCGCCGGTGACCACAACAATCCGTTCCGAACCCACAGTCCACTCCATCCGCCGCCGGACACCGCACCCGAAAGCGCGGCCTAGATCCTGCTACTGAACCGGTTCGTCCGGAGGTCGCGTCGGCTCTGTCCCGGTGGACGGGAGACGACCTTCGAACATCGATGATGCGCAGACTTCCGCGGCCGCGAGTGTCAGCGCGTCAGGGCAGATCTCGTCCTTCGTCGGGTCTCTGTCGGGCGGATGCCGACGCGTGCGCCATGCGGAAGGAAATGGCGACGCCGATGAGTCCGGCGACCAGGGGAACGAGCAGTGCTACCTGGAGGGCGAGCGGGCGCGCGTCGGTGTTGATGCGGATGATCTCGTCCTTGATCTCGGCGGGCTGGTCGACGAGGAGCTGTTCGAGGTGGGTGTTGGTCATCACTTCGGCGTCCTCCTCGAGTACCTGTGCCACCTGCTGCTGCTCGGCGGGCGGGAGCACGGTGCTCGATTGCGCCATGGCGGTGAAGGTGATGGACAACGTTGCCAGCATGATGGCGCCGGCGAACGCCAGCCCGAACGACAATCCGAATGACCCCGCCGCCGAATTCACGCCCGCGGCTTCGCTGATCCGATCCTCCTCGATCGGCGCCAGCGTGTAGTTGTTGAGTTGCGAGACCAACAGCCCCAACCCTGATCCCGCGACCACGAGTGGGATCACCAGGCCCCAGCCGAACTGTGCCAGGGGCACGATCGGGATCAGCGCCACAGCCCCCATCGTCAATAGCGCGAACCCCACGCGGATGATGATGCCCGGGCGTCGATCTCCTGCCTTCCTACCCGCCAGCACCGCCACCGCGAACATGCTCAGCGAGAGCGGGGCGAGGGAGAGCCCGGCCTGCATCGCGTTGTACTCGAGCACCATCTGCAAGTAGATCGGCAGCGCGATCATGATGCCGCCGAGCGCGATCTGCTGAAGCATCTGCCCGGAGATACCGAGCCTGAAGGTCTTCGAGCGGAACAGATCGGGGTCCAGCAGGCTCGATTTGCCCGCGCGTTTGCGTTTCACGAGCCAATAGGCGAGGCCCGCCAACGCAAGCGCCCCGCTCGCCATGAGTACACCGACCGATTCGCCACCTTCCTGCCACACCAGGATGCCGAGCACGATCCCACCCATGCCGAGAACGGACAGGATCGCGCCTACCGCGTCGACGCCTCGGGGACCGGTGTAGGGCACCTCGCGCACGAGCCGGATACCGGAGAGCACGATCGCGATGACGACGACCTCGAGGACGAAGCCGACACGCCAGGAAAGATACGTGGTGATGAAACCTCCGAGCAGTGGTCCCACGGCAGCGGCGATCGCAGCGGCCGCTCCGACCATGGCGTAGACCTTCTGCCGCGCCACTCCCTCGAAGTTGCCGTGGATGAGGGACTGCATAGCGGGTAGCAACAGCGATGCGCCGATCCCGCCGAGCACAGCCCAGAAGATGATGATCGCGGTCAGGCTCTGCGCAACCGCCATCGCGGACGCCCCGATCGCATAGCCGAGCAAACCGAGCACATAGGCGCGTTTGCGGCCGATGAGTTCCCCGACCCTGCCACCGATCAGGATGAACGCGGCCGATACCAGCGCCTCGAGCGCAATCGCCGCCTGGACGCCGCTCACGGTCGTGTCGAGATCGCGAACCACCGACGAGATGGACACATTCATCAGCGATGTGTCGACGACGAGCACGAACATCGCCATCGCCAGCAGCAGCGCGAGCACACGTTGCGGGCCCGCCACCTGCTCGGGGCGATCACTGGTCGTCGGCCCCTCGGTCATCGGCCGAACCATGACATCACGGCCACCTCCTGGGCGCGTACCCGCGTCGCCTCGGCCTCGTACCAGAGGCGGACGATTCGCCGGACGGCAGTGTGCGACGAATCGGCGCTCGTCCATCGTCTGTCCCGCAACCGAGACAGATCAACACACGAAACGACAACGGCTCCGCTCATGGTCACAGGTTGATATCGACGTTGGGTGAATTCAGGTCGATTCGACGCCGGAAACGCCGGATGTCGGCGTTCTCCGGCAACGACCCGGGCTCATTCTCACCCCTAGCGGGTGAGCCTCGAACCCACCCGAAAATCCTAGACTCGACACAGCGGAGGTAGACCGGGTCGGCATGCACGTTCGCCCTGGTCGAGCCGACGCACCCACATGCTGGAATGCCGCATCGAAGGATGGTCACCCCATGTTGGATTCGTTCTGGGAACTGCTGTGGTACACGCTGATCATTTTCGCGTTCGTCGCCTACCTGATCCTCTTGTTCCACGTCATCGCCGACCTCTTCCGTGACCGCAGCATGTCCGGAATCGTCAAAACCCTATGGATCATCTTCTTGATCGTGCTGCCCTATATCTCGGTGTTCATCTACATCATCGCCAGAGGCCGGGGCATGGCCGAACGGACGATGCAAGCACAGGCCGAGGCCAAGGAGGCGACCGACCGGTACATCAAGCAGGTGGCCGGGAAGTCCGCCGCCGATCAGATCGCCGACGCGAAGGCCATGCTCGACGCGGGCACCATCACCCAGGCCGAGTTCGACACCCTCAAGGCGAAAGCGCTGAGCTGACGTCGATATCGCAACAGCCGCGATGAACCACCTAGGTCAGGAGTCGTCGTGCCCAAGTTGGAGCTGAAGAAGAAGTCCGCACTCTCTCGTGACGAAGTGTCGCAGCGGCTCATCGCACTCGGGCAGGCCCTCGCGGGCGGCTCGGAGGTCGAACTCGGCTCGGAGGGTGAGTCGCTCTCGATCGAGGTCGCCGACCAGGTGCGTTGGGAGCTCGAGATCGAGGTCGACGGTGATGAAACCGAGATCGAGATCGAGATCAGCTGGCGCGACGATACTTCTGGCAGCACAACCTCTACGGAGTCCAAAACCGCGGTTCGAGCCAGACCCGCACGGCGGGCTCGCCCGCGCAAGACCCCCGCGAAATGACGGAGACCGGCCCTGAGTCGCTTCTTCACGGCCCGTTGTTCTCTCGCAGGATGCCGCTGGACCGCGACAATGCGGCCAGCCGCATCAGCGCCTACATCTATGGCAACGTGCTGGTGCTCGCGGCGCTGGTGCCGGTCGTCACGGCGGACAAGTACGTGGGGATCCTGGTGGTCCTCGGCGCGAGCGGATCCACCTTCGTCGCGCATGCCTTCGCCGAAGCAGTCGGTCGAAGTGTTCGTCGGCATGGTGCGCTGACCACGTCCGAGAAGGTTCACGAACTACGCAACTCGGTCCCGATTCTCAGCTCGGCGGTACTTCCGTGCGTCATTCTCGCGACTGGATGGATGGGCTGGTTGGAGCCGAGGACCGCGCAGATCATTGCGGAGCTAGCTGTTCTGTTCCGGATCGGGGGCATCGTGTTCGTCATCGCTCGACTCAACAATGAGCGTCCGACCCGGGGGTCCGTCTACGGCGCGGTCCTGCTGGCGGTGGGCGCCGCGGCCGTCGTGATCGTCAAGATCGCGCTCACCCATTGAGTGTGCGTCACGGACAGCGGCGCCGAGCATTCCGGCGAACGTGACGGGATCGCCCGTCCAACCGTCGGCGTATACCGGCGCCCATGAGCCGTCCGACCACTGCACCCAACTCTGCGTCTCGGGCTCCTCGGCCATCGCCAAGTGCAAGCGGGCCGCACGCAAGCGGATACACGTATCGAAGCTGCATCCGATGCGTTCGTGAATGCCGACAATGCCGCGGGCGTGCGGGACGGTGAGGTAGACCGGCGCCTCATGGCAACGTTCGTAGGTGGGGTCGGTGAGCCGGTCGGTCGTGTCGGACATGGCGGAGCGGTCGAGCGGTCCTAGCTCGCCCACTGATCACCGCCTGCCAGTCCGCGCGCACCATGGGAACTGTGTGTAGCTGAGGTCGGCATGTCGTAACGCCCTCTCCCGCAAGGACGATGAGCGCACGTCCGAGCGTTGTCGTCGAGAAACTCACGAACAGGTCGGCAGGCGCGGACGATGGCATACTGGGGTCCACCGGTCCGCCGAGCCCAAGCGGTCCCCGGGTCCGGGTGCCGCGGCACTACTTCGACTTGCGTTCGCTAGAGAATAGCGGACAGCTCGACATGCTGTGCGCGCAATCGCAATTCCGGCACACGATCCAGCGCTGCGACGCGATGGCCCGGCCATCCGTTTACGCGATCGACAACTCGAGAGAAATGCGAGTCACCAGGTCAGATAAGCCTGATTGCGCCACACCGAGAGGGCTGGCGCACGCGCCACCCCCTCGGAGCCTGTCGCAATCGCACCGATCGGGAATTGATAGCTGTAAAATTGCCATCCGCTGAGTGGTGGCCCCGTGGAGCACTCGACCTCGACCTTCGAGTTCTTCATGAACCCCTCGCCACGCCGCCCGCAAGAGCTCAACCGGTATGCGAATTCGCGCATACTAACGCCATGACTTCCGACAACGACGCCTGGTACTACTGCCTCGAACACCATCGCGCGGAACAGGGTAAGGACTGCTGGGTCGGTGACCGGATGGGGCCGTACCGCGATCAAGCGACTGCCGAGAAGGCGTTGGAGATCGCCCAGGCTCGCAACCGCATTGCCGACGCACAGGACGAGGACTGAAACCTCGCGCTCAACCGATCAGTACAGTGAGCGTGCATGACTACCCGGCTCCTGCATTCCGCCGTCAGTCGACTCATCGGCTCGGTCATCGCAGGCCTCCTGATCGGAGTGCCCGTCGGCATGCTCACCGAGTGGCCGCTCGGGGTGATCGCGGGCATCGCCGCGGCCGACACCCTCTTCGTCATCATCGGGTGGCTCGTGCTGTGGCCGATGGACGCCGACCAGACGAAGGCGAACGCGCGACGCGAGGACTTCCGGCCCGTCGTCGAAGAACTTTCCGTGGTCACCGCGGCATCGAGCGCACTCATCGGCATCGTGGTGATCCTTGTCCTCGGCGACACCGGAGCACGAAAGGCGGCCGCCGCCGTCGCCCTCGGCGGTGTCTTCATGGCGTGGGCCGCGCTGCACCTCATGTACGCCGCGCGCTACGCCTATCTCTTCTACGAATCTCCCAAGGGTGGTATCGATTTCAACTCCGATGAGCCACCCGCCTACCGCGATTTCTTCTACTTCAGCTACAACCTCGGCATGACCTACCAGGTCTCCGATACCGACGTCTCCGACCGTCGGATCCGCGCCATCGCCCTGCGCCACAACCTGCTCTCCTACGCGTTCGGCACCGTCATCCTCGCGACGACGATCAACCTCGTCATGGGAATCGCTACCGGCTGACCTGGTCGGATCCGTGTGCAGCACTATCGACGACGTCGGTTTCGGCCGTCGTGGCGAACCGGTGCTCTAGTTCGGCGCCTTCGACGTCGAGGTCGGGCACAGATCGGTCGAACCAGCGCGGGTGGTACCAGATGCGATTGCCGATGAGTGCCATGAACGCGGGTATCGGCGTCAGCCGCACGATGAGGGCGTCCAGCAGTACACCGACGGCGAGGGTGAACGCCAGCGGTTTGACGATCGGGTTGTCGACGGTGGCGCACGCGGCGAAGACCGAAAGGATGAACCCCGCGATCGACGAGAGCGGAACCAATACGGTGCGGAACGCGATCGTCAGCAAGACCAGAGCCAAGCCGACCACGACCGCCAGGAAGACTGGCAGGGCGTCGGCAAGCCGGTCCGAGGTGTCGATATTGGCGGCCGTGGTGCCGCCGACCAAGTACGTTGCGCCGGTACCGCTTTCGATACGGTCGCGATCATCGCGCAGCCGGTTCACCAGATCTTTGGTCGCGGGATCATCGGGCCCGGTCTTCGGAATGACCTGGATCAGCATGATTCCGTTTCCGCTGCCTGCTGGCTGTACGGCGGCGACGCCGGGTTCCTGCTGCATCCGGCCCATGAGGGTTTGCGCGGCATCCGGGCTGGTGGCCTGCGACAGGTCGGTCACCACCACCGTCTGCCGACGACCAGCAGCAGGACTCCGTCGAACTCGGCGCAGACGACTGGGTGGTGCGTTCGCCGATGGGCGCAACCGTGGTGACCATGGCAGAGCCCGGCACGGTGCTACCCGCGCGCGCCGAGGTTGCGGTCCTCGAAGCCATGAAGATGCAGCATGTGGTCCGCGCCGAGCGCCCTCTTCGCGTGCTGCGCCACGTTGTGGCCGCCGGCGCGGTCGTCGACCCACACGCTGTGCTGCTGGTCGCCACCGACGCCGACCATGACGGTGCCACCACCGAATCCGCGGAAGTCGACCTCGACGCGGTGCGCGCCGACCTCGCCGAAGTACGCCTACGACACGCGACGATCGACGACGACGCCC
>NZ_JAAGUY010000100.1 GCF_010868145.1 Nocardia cyriacigeorgica | reverse complement strand
GTTCGGTGGCCTTGGCCGCGGCGGCCAACACCATCAGCGGATCCGCGCGCGGCCGGGTGACCGGGCTGTCACCCGCCCAGACCGAGTCCAGACCCACATCCTCGGCCCGCCGGGCGTGCTCGACAAACCGTCCTGGTTCGTGCACACCCTGTATCGCCTGGTCACGCGTCGGCAGAAGGTAGCCGATCTTCAGCCTCGCCATGGCACCTCCCTGTTGTCAGGTTCATCAGCTGTCAGGTTCATCAGCCTAACTCTCCACTACCTGATTTTGAAG
>NZ_JAAGUY010000099.1 GCF_010868145.1 Nocardia cyriacigeorgica | reverse complement strand
CCACCGGTGCGCGCCGCGCTGTTCCGGCTCGCACCGGATGACCACGTCCTGGTGGTGGTGCTGCACCACATCAGCGCCGACGGCTACTCCATCGCGCCGATGACCCGCGATCTGGTCACCGCGTACCTGGCGCGTACCGCCGGACACGGCCCGGAATGGGAGCCGCTGGAGATCCAGTACAGCGACTTCAGCGAATGGCAGCATGAGCTGCTCGGCGCGAGCGACGACCCGGAGAGCCTGGCCGCGCGCCAGCTCGCCTACTGGACCGGCGAAC
>NZ_JAAGUY010000098.1 GCF_010868145.1 Nocardia cyriacigeorgica | reverse complement strand
CTTCAACGACGGCCGCCCCATCCCCCGCGACCCCTTCTACACCGGCCAATACAACCCCCACACCGGCCGCTACCAACCCACCGAAGCCGAATACCAGGCCGAACGAGCCCGACTCGCGGCGAACCCGCCCGGGTCCGTCGCGCCGCCCCAGCAGCCGAACATCACGGACCGGACGTCCTCCGCTCCGGCCGCGACCAACGCCCCGCACCCCGCCGCACCCGCACACGACGGTTCAATCGACTCCCTGTCCACAGCGGCTGCCCCCTCCGCCAACC
>NZ_JAAGUY010000097.1 GCF_010868145.1 Nocardia cyriacigeorgica | reverse complement strand
GACCGCACGTCGCCCTCGCCGATTCCGGCCTGCTCCAAGAACTTTCCGTAGGTACGGCGCTGCTTGTCGGCCAGGGCGTCCGCGCAGGAGGCCTGCAACACCGGAACCAGCTCCACCGGCGCGACGAACATGGTGCGCCGCATCGCCAGCATCCGCAGCAGCGAACGATCCTCGTACAGTGCCCGCTCGATATCGGCGGGTGTGATCGCGTCGCCGCGCGCGGCCACCGACAGGAACACCGTTGCGGGATCGGTCGCGTGCAGCACGACCATCGAC
>NZ_JAAGUY010000096.1 GCF_010868145.1 Nocardia cyriacigeorgica | reverse complement strand
GAATCTAGTGCGCCGCCGTGAATCCTGTGTGGAGGTCGGTGAGGATGTCGGTGATGTTTTCGATGCCGACGGCGAGGCGGATGAGGCCGGGGGTGACGCCCGCGGTGACGATGATTTCCTTCTTGCGGCCGGTGATGGTGACGAAGCCGTCGGCGTCGATGGCGCCGAGATCACCGGTCTTGAACCACCGCCAAGGAAGTCGGTGACGCGGCGGGGAGTCGGTGGCGGTGCCACGGCTCGAATACCAGTGGGTCGGGGCCACGTGGCTGGAGAAAG
>NZ_JAAGUY010000095.1 GCF_010868145.1 Nocardia cyriacigeorgica | reverse complement strand
ATTCACCGAGACGGTCCATCCGGGCCTCCACCATCCGCCGATAGCCCTGCATCCAGGCCACCTCGCGGTCGAAGACGTTCTCGCCGAGTCGGCAGTACCGGACCCGGCCACGCTTCTCCGTGACCACCATCCCCGCGTCTTCGAGCAGGTGGATGTGCTTCTTGATGCCGGTGAGGGTCATCGCGAAGCGCTCCGCCAGCTCGCTGACGGTGGCGGGGCCACGTCCGAGGTGCTCGAGGATGCCCCGTCGGGTGGGGTCCGCGAGCGCTCCGAAGG
>NZ_JAAGUY010000094.1 GCF_010868145.1 Nocardia cyriacigeorgica | reverse complement strand
GATCCCGACCGCCGCGAGGGTTTGCCGAACGAAATCGGCGCGGTCCTGCTTGTGGTCCGGGAGCGTCTTGTTCGACCAGCGACGCGAGACCAGCACCCGCCGACCCGGCAACCCCAACGTGTCGCGGCGGTGTGCCTTGCCCTTGCACTTGCCCGGCTGCGTCTTCGCGGTGGCGCCCTTCGGGACGATCCCGTACCGCAGCCAGACACCGCAGCGAGGCGAGCACGGCGTGTGCTGGAGTTCGGCGTGGAGCCGGTCGTAATGCTCGGCGGTGCGC
>NZ_JAAGUY010000093.1 GCF_010868145.1 Nocardia cyriacigeorgica | reverse complement strand
GTTCCACGGTGACGGTCGCGCTGCTGAGCCGGACCTCGACCGAGGCGGTGGCGGCGAAACCCTCACCCGCCGCGATGTCGCCGCCGCCGAGGTAGAGCGCATCGGCGCCCGGCTCGCCGAGCTGAGCGGCAAGTGACCGGCCCCGGCGATACCGACGGCCCGGACGCCGCGTTCGGGCTCGGCGTCCTGCTCGTCGTCGCTGTCGGCGTGCTGCTCACCGCGTCCACGCCCACGACCACGACGGCCACGGCGCCTGCGC
>NZ_JAAGUY010000010.1:150221-181080 GCF_010868145.1 Nocardia cyriacigeorgica | reverse complement strand
ACCCCGGCCACGGCCGCGCCGTGCCCGCCCAAATATTTGGTGGCGGAGTGGACGACGATGTCGGCGCCGTGGGTCAGGGGTTGGATCAGGTAGGGGGTGGCGACGGTGTTGTCCACGATCAGCGGCACCCCGGCTGTGTGCGCGACCGCGGCGATGCCGGGGATGTCGAACACGACGCTGCTGGGGTTGGCGATGGTTTCGCCGTAGAAGGCTTTGGTGTTGGGGCGGATCGCGGCCCGCCACTGGTCGAGATCGTCGGGGTCGTCGACGAAGGAGACCTCGATACCGAGTTTGGGCAGGGTGTAGCGGAACAGGTTGTAAGTGCCGCCGTAGAGGTGGGGGCTGGACACGATGTGATCACCGGCGCCGGCCAGGTTCAAGATCGCGTAGGTTTCGGCCGCTTGCCCGGAGGCGACCAGCAGTGCCGCGACACCGCCTTCCAGGGCTGCGATGCGTTGTTCGACCACGTCCTGGGTGGGGTTCATGATGCGGGTGTAGATGTTGCCGGGCTCGGCCAGCCCGAACAGCGCCGCCGCGTGATCGGTATCGCGGAAGGCATACGAGGTGGTCTGATAGATCGGCAACGCACGCGCGCCGGTGCTGTCGTCGGGCGCCTGACCGGCATGAATCTGCTTGGTCTCGAAGCTCCACTCGGCAGTCGGGTCGGCCGGCGGGACGGATTCGGTCATCGGGGCGATGCTCCTCTGGTTGCGGTTGCAGATCAGGCGGAAAGCTGGTTATCCGGTGCTCACCGCGCATCACAGTAGGAACGCCCGCCTCTGATGGCGAGGGTTTCGCTCAGCCTGAACGCAAGAGTGGTCAGGGCGCCGCTCATCGACCCGACGGCCCGCAGGAGTGTTATGGTCCCCGGGGAGTTCGGACCGGAGGGGTTGTCATCACCGCATTCTTGATCGTCGCGCTGATCGTTGTCATCGTCCTTGCGTGCGTCTCGTTCTACATGGTGTACAAGCTCACCAAGGAGAAGCGCGCACAGGCGCAGGCACAACCGTCCGCACCGGTGGATCCCTTCGCCGACAAGGACGCCGACGCTCTGCGCGGCGATCCGCGCGCGCTGAAGGCCGGTGACATCGTCGATATCTTCGGCCAGACCTACACCGTCCGCGGCACCCTTCGCCTGAAAGAGGGCGGCTACCAGTGGGCCGAACATCTCCTCGACACCGGCAACGACGTGCAGCACTGGCTGTCGGTGGAGGAAGACCCCGACCTGGAACTGGTGCTGTGGACCGAAACCGCGGGCCTGCCCGCGCCGGGACCGGCCGAACTCGAGCACGAGGACAAGCGATTCCGCCTGGAGGAGACCGGCAACGCGCGTTTCACCAGTGAAGCAACCACGGGCCTCGCGGCGAGCGGCGTGCTGACCTATTACGACTATGTCGCCGACGACGGCACCAAGCTGTCGTTCGAGGAGTTCGGCGACGCCGGACGCAAAGAAGGCACCCTCGGCCAGGTGCTCAACCGCAGCGCGGTCATGATCTACCCGCAGCAGCCGTCGTGAGCGAGCGCGGCGAGCGAACCATCAGCACAGCGTCTACGGGAACGACGCAGCCGAGCGCCAGCGAGGCGGAGTCGTGAATCGTGCTGCTTGGCTGGTCACCGGCATCATTTCGGTGATCGTGGCTTTCGCGTTGGTTTTCGCCATCGTCGTCCGCGTCGGCGACAGCGACGACCCGCGCGACTACATCGCCGACAACTACACCCGCGCCGCCGCCCTCGACGAGCCGAACAACGGCATGGCCTACACCGCCGCTGCGGCGGCGCCGGCGGTCGCGAACGAGATCGCCGGTGCGATACGTCCGCTGGACAAGCGCAGCACCGAAGACAAGATCTTCCTGCAGTACCGCGACGACATCGTGGCTGTCACCCCGTATCAGGGCGGAGCCAAGATCCTGGTCGACGACTACCGCACCGGGCACCGCAGGCACAGCCACTACATCAGCACCTACGGCTGGGCCAGCAGCGGCGGTGGCGGATCCGGTGGCGGTTTCCGCGGCGGCGGCAGCGGCGACGGCAAGTAGCCCGCGCATCACTACCGAGTCTTCAACTCGCCTCAGGAGGAAACATGCTGGAAGATCTCCCTGCGGACGCGGGCGCCGCGCTCGCGTACTCCGGGGTCGGAATCGCGCTGATGGCGCTCGGCTTCGCCATCGTCGACATCCTGACGCCGGGCAATCTGCGCAGGCAGATCTGGATCGAACGCAACCGCAACGCGTCGGTGCTGGTGTCGGCGAATCTACTCGGCGTCGGCATGATCGTGGCCACCGCGATCTGGACCTCGCAGGGTGCGATCGTCGCGGCGCTTGCGGCGAGCGCGGTGTACGGGGTGATCGGCCTCGCCGCCATGGCACTGGCGTTCCTGTTGCTCGACCTGGTGACGCCCGGTGAGTTCCGCGGTGTGGTGACCGAGAAGGAACTGCATCCCGGCGTCTGGGTGACCGCGGCGCTGCACATCGCGGTCGCCCTTGTGGTGGCGGCCGGCCTGACATAGTGCCAATACCGGCGCAGACCGAGGACACCACCGATACCGGCGCCGCCGAGATCGGTGGCGAACTCGACTCCGGTGCCGGGCCGCGGCGCCGGTTCGCCCGGATCGCGCTGCTCGTCACCGTCTTCGTCTGTGCGGCGTGTGGTCTGGTGTACGAACTGTCGCTGGTCACCCTGGGTAGCTATCTGATCGGCGATACGGCCGCGCAGGCATCGATCACCTTGAGTGTGATGGTGTGCGCGATGGGGCTTGGTGCGTTGGCGGCGAAACCGCTGCGTCATCGTGCGGCCGCCGCCTTCGTCGGGGTCGAACTGGCGTTGGCCACCGTCGGCGGCTTGTCGGTGCTCGCGCTGTATGCCGCCTACGCCTGGCTCGACCTCTACACCGCGGCGCTGGTGCTGATCTCGATCGTCATCGGCGCGCTGATCGGCGCGGAGATCCCGTTGCTGATGGAGTTGCTGCAGCGGATCCGCCGCCAGGCCGCCGGCAGCGCGGTGGCCGATCTGTTCGCCGCCGACTATGTCGGCGCTCTACTGGGTGGGCTGGCGTTTCCGTTCCTGCTGCTGCCGATGTTCGGCCAGATTCGTGGCAGTCTCGTCGTCGGCGTGGTCAACGCGCTTGCCGGGCTTGCGCTGATCTTCGTCTGGTTCCGTGACGATCTGCGACGGGTCACGCGATGGCTTCTCGGTTCGCTGACCGTACTGGTGGCAGCGGTGCTGGTGGGCAGCTACCTCTATGCCGACCGGTTCGAGGCGACGGCGCAGCAGGCGTTGTTCGCGCATCCGATCGTGTGGCGCGAACAGACCCCGTACCAGCAGATCGTGCTCACCGAATCGCTGTCACCGTTCGGCACCACCGACACTCGGCTGTTCCTCAACGGCGATCTGCAGTTCTCCTCCGTCGACGAATACCGCTATCACGAGGCGCTGGTGCATCCGGCGCTGGCCGGTGTTCGCGGCAATGTGCTGGTGCTCGGCGGCGGTGATGGCTTGGCGGTGCGGGAGATCCTGAAGTATCCCGATGTGGCCGCGGTGACGCTGGTTGAGCTGGATCCGGAGATGATCCGACTGGCCCGCACCGACCCGCGGATCACCGCGTTGAACCAGGATTCCTTCGATGATCCGCGGGTGCGGGTGATCACCGCCGACGCCTTCTCCTGGCTGCGTGAGGCGCCGGGACAGTTCGACGCCGTCCTCATCGATCTGCCGGACCCGGACCAGACGTCGATCGCCAAGCTGTACTCCACGGAGTTCTACGCACTGGCCGCGGGCGCGATGGCGCCTGGCGCCACCATGGTGGTGCAGGCAGGCTCACCGTTCTTCGCACCCCGCTCGTTCTGGTGTATCGACGCCACAGTGCGTGCTGCCGGCCTGCGCACACTGCCGTATCACGTCGATGTGCCGAGTTTCGGCGACTGGGGGTTCGTGCTCGCCACCCGCGATACCGAACCTCGCCTGGAGCTCGACCCGCCCGCGCCGCTGCGCTCGATCGACCGCTCGAGCCTGGCCGCGGCTGCGGTATTCGCCCCCGACCGCCGCGATACCGGCGAGGAGCCTTCTACATTGATGCATCCGCGGATCCTGGATCTAGAGCGCCGGGAATGGCAGTGAGCCCGATACCCGCTCGCGGGCGTGCAGTTCTCGATCATCGGCTGCCGGGACGGTACAACGGAAGAGTGAAGGCATCGAAGTTCCTGGCTGTCATCGTCTGCGCTGTCGCCGCTTCCGTTGTTCTCGCTTCACCTGTGACGGCGGCACCGTCTGACACCCGCGTGGTGGCCGAATCCCCCATCGGGCAGCGCATTTCGCAGGTCGAGGTGTATTCACCAGCGATGGATCGGGTGATCACCAATCGGGTGATCCGCGCGGCGGGCGCCGGGGCGCCGACGCTGTACCTGCTGACCGGTGCCGGTGGCGGCCTCGACGGCATCTCCTGGTGGGACGACACCGATGTCGCCCAATTCTTCGCGGGCAAGAATGTCAATGTCGTGATGCCGGTCGGCGGAGCCTACAGCCTCTATACCGACTGGATGGCCGACGATTCGGCCATGGGCCGCAACAAGTGGCAGACCTATCTGACGCAGGAGCTTCCCGGCATCATCGACGCACGCCTCGGCACCAGTGGCCGCAATGCCATCGCCGGTGTATCGATGAGCGCTGCCTCCGCGATCGACCTCGCCATCCAGGGCGGCCCGCTCTACTCGGCCGTCGCCGCGTACAGCGGCTGCCCGTGGGCGACCGACCCGGTCGGGGTGTCGCTGGCCGGAGCACAGGTACTACGCGGCGGCGGAAATCCGGGCAATGTGTGGGGTATGCCGGGCGGCGAGGGCTGGCGCGCGCACGACGCCTTCCTGAACGCGCACCGGCTGGTGGGTAAGTCGATCTTCCTGTCGGCAGCGTCCGGCATTCCGGGCGTGATCGATCAGGGCGGGCTCCCGATGCCACCCGTCGAGGCCATCGCCAGCGCCTGCACCGGCGCCTTCGCGGGCAGGCTCGCCTTGCTCGGCATCCCCGCGACCCACATCAACCGCGCTGCCGGCGCGCATACCTGGGGCCAGTTCGAGGCCGATCTGCACGATTCCTGGCCGCAACTGGCTCGCTCGGTCGGGGCTTGAGGTCTGGCTGTTCCCCGCCCGCCGGTCGCCAACACAGCTGGGATCCCGAGCCGATGGCGACCGAGCTCAGCGAGTTCGCGCGGAAGTGCCGTCGGGGCTGAGCACGGCCAGCTAGACGAGATTTACCCCCTGAACAGAACAGTCCCCGGTAGTCTCCATCGAATCCATGAACCTCAGTCGTCGCTGATGGCTCCGGTTACTCGACTGGCTTGCCGGGGGCCTAGCCGGATCTTGACTTGTGCAACCACCGTTCTCTGGACGTCTCCTTCGAACGCGTCACACTCCTCGGTGTTCCGGTATATAACCAGTGTCCTCCGGTTTCGGCGCCAGTCAAGCCCTCTAGCGGGCAATTCTCAGATCGCGTCGGCCTTGAAGTACACCATTTGATGGGTGGTGGCGAGCAGTGCTCCGCCGGCGCCCCACAGCTGGCCGGTCTGGTCGAAATATCCGCCACCGAAGTGCTGAGCGTGTGCCGTGGCGAGCAGCGGACGGTCACCCTGTGCGGCGAGGGCGTCGGCGTCGGCGTGGTAGTAGACCGTCAGCGAGACGGTGCCTGCGGGCACCATCCGGCCAAGGCGCAGCATGACGCGGGGCATGAAGACGTCGGCGAGTGCGGTGAGGGCGGTGAAATCCAGCGGCCGCTGCGGCTGGTCACGGACCCAGAGTGTGGTTCGTGACCCGCCGGGACGTCCGGCGAAGATCGGATCCGGGCCTCCTTCGACGAACCGCATCTCGTAGTTGCGGAACCAGGCGATATCGCCCGGGAACGGCTGGGCGACGACGGATTCGGCGGGCGGCACCTCCGGCATCGTCGGTTCGGTATCGGTCCAGCCGGGCCGGCGGACACCGAAGACCGCCGTGGCCGTTGTGTTCGTCTCCCCGCCCTGTTCGAGCGCGATGGTCCAGTGCTGGGTGCTGCGATTGGTGCGCACGGGATCGGCCCGCACCTCGAATTCGCCGTCGGCGATCGGCCCGGCGAAGTTCACGGTGCACGAGACCGGGTCGCCGAGACGGTCGGGATGCTCGAGCGCCGAGCGCAGCAGTGTCGCGGCGGTGACGCCACCGAACGGGCCAACCATATTGGCGTAATCGGCGCTGGTCCGGCCGAGCAGGACGCCGGATTCGCCGGGCTTCAACGTGGTGGCGGCGTCGAACTGATGCGGTGGGGCGATGAGCGGCGGCATACGGCCGACGATAGCGTCCGGCTCAGCCGCCCGGACGTTGGAGGCCGTTCACCTGCTGCTGAATGCGGTCGAGAGCGGCGCGGATGGCGTCGATCTGGGCGTTGAGTTCGGCGATCGTCGCCTCGTCCACGGGCGGTGGAGCCTGTGCCGGCGGCGGCCCGGCCGGTGGCACGGGTTGTGGCCGCCCCGGTGGTGGCGGTGCTGCGGGCCCACCGCCCGGCGCGGTGGCGAGGTTGCCGGTCTCCGGGCCGAAAACCTGGTCGAGTGCCTCGGCGAGGGTCGGGGCATAGCCGACCCGGACGCCACCGGTACCCGGATCTCGGTAGCTGACCAGTACCCGCGCCAGCTGCGGGAAGGTCGACCCGTTCGGTGCGGTCGAGATCCGTTCGGTGAACAGCGGTTCCACGTAGAGCACACCGCCCTCGGCGATCGGCAGCGTGAGCAGATTGCCGTACTGGATGCGGTTCGAACGTTCGAGCAACGTGCGCTCGGAGGCAACCCGGGTGTCGGAGATCATCGAGTTCTGGATCTGCTGCGGCCCCTGGGTGAGAGTGTCGGTGGGCAGCTGCAAAATGGTGAATCTGCCGTAGTTCTCCGGATCGCATTCGACAGAGATGTAGGCGGACAGGAACTCTCGATTGAACCCCACCATCGCACTGGCCAGCCGGAAGGACGGATCGGCGGTCACCGGATCCCCCTGCAACACATAGAACGGATGCTGGTGCGGGTTCGTCTCCACTGTCGGGTCACTCGGCACCGACCAGAACGCGTTGGTGGTGAAGAACTCTCGCGGCTCGTCCACGTGATACTTGGCCAGCATCTCGCGCTGGATGGAGAACAGATCTTCCGGATACCGGAAGTGGGCGCGCAGTTCCGAACTGATCGCCTCCGGAGGCTCGACCGTTCCCGGGAAGACGTTCATCCACGCCTCCAGCACCGGATCATTCTGATCGACCTGATAGAGGGTCACCGTGCCGTCATAGGCGTCGACGGTGGCCTTGATCGAGTTGCGCACGTAGGAGAGCTCCTCGAAGGGCCCGCCTTCGAGCTCGTTGCCGGGCACGAGGGCCTCGAGCGAGCTGCGCTTGGCGTACGGGTAGCCGTCGATCGTGGTGTACGCGTCAACGATCCACATGATTCGGCCGTCGACCACCGCGGGATAGGGGTCGTTGTCGGTGGTCAGCCAGGGTGCGACCAGTTCCACGCGATGGCGGGGATCGCGGTTGAAGATGAGCTTCGAATCGGCATCGATGGCATCCGAGAAGATGATGTTGCGTTCGGCGTAGTTCACGGCGAACGCCATGCGGTTCAGCCAGTTCCCGATCGGGACGCCGCCCGCGCCGTCGTAGGTGTATTTGGTGCTGTCGGTGTCGTATTCGCGGGGTTCGGTGCCGCCACCGACGATGGCGTAGTCCGGGTTGGCCTGTGCGATCACTTCGCCGAAATAGATCCGCGGCTGGTCGACCGGGATCACCTGATGCCCGGACGCCGCGCTGGCAATATCGCTGACGGTGTAGATCGGGTATCCGCTGTTGCTGCTCTCGGCGTCACCTGCCGCATCGCGCACCGCGGCATTGACCCGATTGGCCGGTGCGGCGACGAACCCGTTGCCGTGGGTGTAGACGGTGTGCCGGTTGACCCAGTGGCGCTGGTTGGCGCTGAGAGCGTTCGGGGTGAGTTCCCTGGCCGCGACCACGTAGTCGCGCAACTGTCCATCGATGCGGTAGCGATCCAGATCGAGTTTGTCGGGGAAGCTGTAGAAGTTCTTCAGCTGCTGTTGCTGGGTGAAGGTGCGGGAGAGCACGTTCGGGTCGAGCAGGCGGACATTGGCGATCGTGGTCGCATCCGCCGGGACCTCCGGTGGCTGCTTGGTGCCGATCCCCGGGTACGGCTGGTATTCGACCCGATCGGTGCCGATCCCGTAGGCCTGCCGCGTCGCCGCGATATTGCGTTCGATGTAGGTGCGTTCCTTGTCGGCGGCATTTGGCCGGACCGAGAGCTGCTCGACCGCAAGCGGCCACACCCCGCCGACCAGAATCGAGGAAAGCACCAGCAGTGCGGCGGCCATCGCCGGGATGCGCAGATCCCGCACCACCACCGCGGAGAACACCGCGGCCGCGCAGATGATGGCGATCGCGAACATGATCAGCCGGGCGGGCAGGACCGCGTTGATATCGGTGTACCCCGCGCCGGCGAACGTGGGTTCACGGCTGTGACTCGACAGCAGCGCGTAGCGGTCGAGCCAGTAGGCGATGGCCTTCAACAGAATGAACGCTCCGACCAACACGGCGAGCTGTACCCGCGCCGCCTTGGTCAGCCCGGGAGCCTTTCCGGTCAGCCGCACGCCGCCGAGCACGTAGTGCGTCGCGAGGCAGGCCAGGAAGCCGAGCACGACGGTGGCGAACAACCAGCTCACCACGAGCCGGTAGAACGGCAGATCGAACACGAAGAATCCGATGTCGTGCCCGAATTCGGGATCGCGGATGCCGAAAGACCCGCCGTGCAGGAACAGCTGCACCGTCATCCACCGTGACTGCCCGATCAGTCCGCAGATGAGCCCGAGCGCGGTGGCGATGCTGAGCCCGAACAACCGCGCCCGGCGCAGCACGACGCTGCGATAGGGCAGCAGATAGTCCTCGGGGCCTTCGTCGACGAGCAGCAGCGGCCGAAATCGGTACGCGAACCACATCGCCGCGAACACGGCGCCGCCGACGAACACGCCGACCGCGACGAACAACGTCACGCGGGTGAACAACACGGTGCGCCAGACTTCGCGATAGCCGACCTCACCGAACCACAACCACCCGATGTAGACACCGATCAGCCGGGGTACCACCAGCAGCAACACGACGAGCATCGCCACGGTGATCACCAGCAGCCGAATGCTGCGAGGCAACCGCCGCCAGCTGGGAATCTCGCGTGTGCTCATCACCCACTCTCCCGTGGCTGCGCCGGTCGATGGGTGGGCGGCCGGCACGGGCCATGTGCGTCCGATCCTACCGGCCGGCTACACCATCGGCTGCCAGGTCCAGGCGTCGAAGTCACCACCGAGACCGGGCGTTCCGAACTGCGCCTGTGGGGCCATCCCGTCAGCCTCGGCTGATCAACCGTCCGCTGACGTCGCGATGCCCCCGGCTGCCGCCATGGTCGGGCGGGCATCGGCGCGGGCGCGGGCGCGAAAAACCCGTCTGTCCGCTCGGGCGGGGTTTCTCGCCGGGTCGTCGATGTGCCTCGGCCGCTACCCCACGACCGCGGCGAGCCATTCGACCAGCGGTCGCTGTACTTCCCAGGCCGAGCGGATCTCGGTGGCGGCTCGTGGGGTGGCAAGCCACTCTGGCGCGCCGAAGTCGCGGTGGGTGGTCAGTGATTTGTGGCGGAGCAGTTCGATCCGGGGATGGTCGGCGGCGTAACCCTTCGGCTTGGTCTTCAATCGGTCGCCGCCGATCTCGTATCCACTGCCGGTGAGCCCGTCCAGGATGGCCGCCAGTTCCTCCCCGCGCACCTGGTCATCGATGGTCGCGCGCAGCCGGGCGAGCTGGTCCGGCGACCCGCCGTAGAACCCGCCGGCCACGAATAGCCCGGCGGCGCCGATCTGCACATACCACCCGACACCGGGCGCCGCGCCGACCACAACACCCTGATGAGTCTTGTACGGCGACTTGTCCTTGGAAAACCGCACGTCACGGTACGGTCGGAACAGTTTCGCCGTCCCGAAATCGCCCTCCAGCTCCTCGATCAGCGCCATCATCGGCGCTCGTACCGCCTCGTCGTAGACCTGCTTGTGCGCAGCCCAGAACGTCTTCGAGTTGTCCGCCTCCAGATCCTCGTAGAAATCCAGCCCGGCGAACGGGAACCCACCGAATCGACCCATGAGGAGACGATATTCCTACAGTCGGACATCCTGAGGACCGCGCAACGGCTCCGAGTCCGATCGTGACTCCGGCATCGTCAGAACTTTCCGGTGTGGTGGTCGATCCGGTGTCCCAAGTGGGTGGCGAACTCGGTCACGAACTCCTCGGTCAAGGGTGGCCAGCCCCAGAAGTCGAATGCCAGTGCGCCGAGGGCGAATCCCCATGGCCACAGCCATTCGGTGACGGGGCTCCCGGTTCCGCAGTGACGGCAGGCAGCGACGCCCGCGCCGCCCTGCTTCCACTCGGCGATTGCGTCCGCGAACGGTCGCCATGCCTCCGGGTCGGCTTCCCACTGCTGTGGGTAATCGATGATCACGGTCGTGGCCGCACAGCCTGGGCAATCGGCCGATTCCGGTTCGATCGCACCTTGCCCGCCGTAGTGATCGTCGCGCCCGACGATCACCGCGACCGGCCCTGGCAGCCAATCCTTGCCCCACTCCTGGCTGATCGTCTGCCATCGCGGGCCGGGTAGATAGCCCTCGTCCACCTGGAGGCTGTACATGCACTCGCCGGACATCTCCCGCGTCAGCAACTCGCGCGAGAACATCCAGTCCAGCATCCGCGTCGCCGTCGCCGCCGCGTCCACGGCCGTCACCTGGACATCGACGATGCGTTCGAAATAGTCACCCACAGCGTTCAGTGTGCCCCGAGTGCGTCCAGGATCATGGGCCGGGCGTTGGCGAGCGCCTGCTGCCAGTAGGGCCAGGTGTGGGTGCCGTTGCCGATATCAATACGCGCCGGGATGCCGAGCGCCGTGACACGATCGCGGAAGATCTGCGCGGCGATCATCGTGAGCACTTCCAACCCCATCGCGTTCACTGTGTTGCCCACGCCGTTGGGCAGGTCGAGTGGGCCGGGCACGCCGTTGCCACTGCTGAGATAGATCGGCAGTCCACGCAGTCGTTCGGCCTGGGCGGTGGCGTCGTTGCGGGCCCAGGCCGGGTCCAAGGGTGGCCCCCACATGTCGTCGGGGTTGAACTGGCCCTCATCCCACATCGCGGCACGCATCGCCTGATTCCAGAGTGGGAAGGTCGGGTTCACGAAGCCGGAGAACGATCCGGCGAACCTGAACTGGTCGCGGTGATAGGCGGCAAGGATCAGCGCGGCATTGCCGCCCATGGAGGCGCCGACGACGCCGTTGTTGGTGCGCGAGACGCCGTACCCGGCCAGGAACGCGGGCAATTCCTTGGTCAGGAAGGTCTCCCATTTGTAGGTGATCTGCTGGCCGTTGGTGTGGCTCGGCCGGTACCAGTCGGTGTAGAAGCTGGACCGGCCACCGACCGGGAAGACCAACGTGACGTTGTCGCCCGCGAATTGGCGTAGTGCGTCGGTATCGCTGGTCCACTGGCTGTGATCATGTGGCGCCCGCAGTCCGTCGAGCACATAGAGCGCCGCGCTGCCGCCGCGCGCCGCCCACTGCACCTGGACCTTGATCGGGCCCATGCTCGATGGCACGAACAGCTCTTCGAACCCGCCCGCCGGTGCCCGCACCGGCACTCGCACGGGTGCGGCACCGGCGACCGCCGCGACGGCCGACATCAGCACAACTGCCACGACGAGCGAACCAGCCCGCCGCAGCCACCCACCGATCGATCGTTTGTTCCCGGTTCGCGCCACCCCGGCCACTCGCATACCTCCCACCGAATCGTCTGGAAGTTACCGAAGATAACCAATTTACGCCGTCACCGCCGGTGGCGATGTCGCCAACGCGCCGCTGGCGTGTCGGGGATCGGTCCGATGTCGCACCAAGTCATGCGGCGGGGGCCCGCAGGGATACCGCGGGCCGCCGCCATGCACGGTGTCAGGCCGCCGCCGGATCCGGCAGCAGACCCGGCTGGGTCATAACACCGGCGTTGTCCCGGTAGACCCGGTGCTCGGCGATCCTGCCCGCCTGTGCGGGGAAACATCGATGAGACGAGTTAGCCGAATTAGCACGCCGAACGCGTTTTCGCATTTCATAGAAGAAAAAGTGTGTCGATTTCCGATACGCAATATTTGCAAGAACGCTCGCATGTCCGATGTGGTGCGCGAGCGAATCGCGTAGGCCTTTTCCGTACCGGGAGTCGGAAATTCACCCTTTATCGGGACAATATACGAATACCCACTTCCAGCCTCCCCGAATCTTCCTGTGAGTTGATACATTTCGAGCGGTGACGACACAGCGCGGTGTCGCCACTCGCGATGCCATCGAAGTATTCGAGGCTTTTCGACAATGACTGACACAAATATCACGGCAAACGAAGATCGACTACAATTCCACGGTTGGAAAGCCACTTAGGTGGCGAGTGCCGCATGACCGCCACCGTGAATGCTTTCTCCGGTCGAGGAGGAGCCACGATGTCGATCACACTCCAGCGGTTCTCGGACTTGATCGCCGGGATATACGACGCCGGTGCGAGTACCGAGCGATGGGACAGTGTGATCGCCGATATCGCGGCCGCCTTCGGCGCGGTCCGCGGTGTGCTCGTCATCGCCGAGCCCGTCACCCACCAGTTCGTGGTCAAAGCGTCGGGGGCCGGCATCGGGGAGGACGTCTACCACCGCATCATTCGTGCCGCCGATCGCATCCAGCACCTTCCGGCAGGCGCCACCGTCACCAGCGACGAACTCTTCGCCTTGCCGGTCGGCGGAAACGGAGCGAGCCCGGACGGCCCGAACGGCCTGGCCAACAGTTTCATCGCACGACTGAGCCCCGCCGTGCCGTCATCGTGGATCTGCTTGACCATGCCGGAGCAGGTCGACGTCTCACATCATTCGGCGGGAAGGGCACTGCTGCGTGTACTGGTGCCGCATCTCGAACAGGCCCTGCGCACCCAGTCGAGGCTGGTCGCGTTGACCCGGGAACGTGCGTTCGCGCTCGCGACACTGGAAAAGGCGCACTACGGAATCATGATCGTGACCTCGGACGCCGCGGTGATCTTCGCCAACTCCATGGCCGAGGACATCACCGTTCACGGCGACGGGCTGGCCGCCGACAGCTCCGGCCGGTTGCGCGCCACCCCATCGACGAACCAGGCCCGGTTCAGCCGACTCGTCCGTGAGGCCGCTGGACCTGAACGGTCCAGCGGCAGCGTCGCGATCACGCGCCCTTCGGGCAAGCGGCCCCTCGTCGTGCGGGTGACCCCGCTCGACGATCTGGCCGGCGACGGCCCGCCGCGGCATCGAGCCGTCCTGCTGTTGGTCACCGACCCCGATCACGATCCGGAGCCGCAACCGACGACACTGCACGATCTCTATGGCCTGACCGACGCCGAAACACTGGTCGCCATGGGTGTCATGCGTGGAGACGGATTACCAGCGGTAGCCGATCAGCTGTCGGTGTCGCTGTTCACCGCACGCACCCATCTGCAGCACATCTTCGTCAAGACCGGGACACATCGACAGGCCGAGCTGGTGCGCCTGTTGCTATCGAGCGCTATTGCCGCGCAGTAGGTTCCGGGTTGCGTGTGAGGCTATGCGGCCGCCGTCAGACCGGCCGGAATCCGACTCCCGCACCGCCGCGCATGGCGACATCGTCGAGAATCCTGGTGAAGTTGACGCCCACATGCGGGCCGAGGCACGGAACCGAGACGTATCCGTTGACCAGGGCCACCAGGGTCGTACCGACGACTACGGGTCCGCCGGAATCACCGACGAGCACGCAGATCTGGGTGAGCGTCCACGTTGCTGTCGAGAACACGTCGCCGTACACCAACCCACACGTCTGACCGGTCGTGCGGCCTTCCTTGCAGGCGATCGCGGGGAATTGCGCTGGCACACCGATGCCGGTGATCGTGGTCGCGCCGACACGGTTGACCGGTATCACCTTGTTCGCATCGAACCGGATCACGGCGTAATCGAGTTCCTTGTTGACGTAGGCCATCGTGCCCACCGTGCCGGCGTCGGGAGCGGCTTCGGAGGAGACGCCCGCGCCGGGTTGGTTGCAATGGCCTGCGGTGAAGCCGACCATCTGACCGGTGTCGTCCCAGCCGATGGTGGCCAATGTACAGGTGGCTCCGTCATCGAAAACGATGCCCGAACCACCGCCGAGTACTACCGAGGGCGCTGCTTGTGCGCTCCCGATGGTCGTGCATGCCAGACCGAGGAACGTGGCCGCGAGCACGAGAAGGAATCTGCCCAACATGACTCTCCTAGGTGATCGGCCGAGGATCAGGGGGCACTCCCGAACTGGAGTACGAGAGTGCCCTCGTTTCCCCTCGGTCCTGGCATCGGTCGGATCAGACGACACACACCGGGAAGAGGATCGGCACCGTGATCAGGACGATCCCGCAGGCGAGGAACGCGCCAGGAATCGTGATGAACGGTGACAGCACGGCCGGCTGGACGTCGACCGGAACCGGTGCAACTGGTGCGGGAGCAGGCTCTGCGGCCGGTGCCGCTGCGGCTACGCCGGCGCCCATCGCGATCAGCGGCGCGCACGCCGCTGCTGCTATTGCAGAGCGAACCTTGGTGCTAGTCATGACTTTTCCCTTACTGTCAGCAATCTTGGCCATGGTCAGCCCGACTCACCGGGTTGCCACAATATTCAGCACAGCACCGATCGGGCTGAAAATCCTCATGCGAACAGATGAGATGAGATCAACGAGGCCGAAAAAGTCATCGGGTCCGGAAAAACCACACAGGGTCCATTCGGTTGTTTCCGGACCCTTCGCAGTAATGAAAGCAATGGTAGTCGAACCGCCCGCCGGCTGGTCAGGCTTCGACGACCTTCACTGGTCGATCGACCACCGGTGGCAGGCTCGACCAAGGAAAGTTGATCCACCTATCGGTACGCCGCCACACATATTCACAGTCGATCTCCGAATGCGGCTTGTGATAAATGACCGCGCAGCGAACCTCGGCTACGTGGTCAGCGCAGAAATCGCGGACCAGTTTGAGGGTCGCGCCCGTGTCGGCCACGTCATCGGCGATAAGCACGGTCGCGCCGGTGAGGTCGACGGCCTGCGGAACCGGCGGCAACATGACCGGCAGATCGAGCCGCTGATCGACGCCGGTATAGAACTCGACGTTCATGACATGCAGGTTCTTCACATCCAGCGCATAGCCAAGGGCACCAGCGACAAACAGCCCGCCCCGCGCGATCGACAAGATCAGGTCGGGTTCGTACCCGTCCCCCGCGATCGCAGTGGCCAGCTCCCGGCTCGCCGATCCGAACAGCTCCCAGGTCAGTTCCTCCCGATCGGCCACCGCACCCGTCCTCTCTGCCTCCGCTGCCGACTCCAGCAGTGCGAGCATACGAGCAGTTAACCCTTCGCCGACGCGAATCCGGGCTGATCGCTACCTAGCCGAGCAGGTCCAGTGCCTGCTGCGCCGACAGACAACCACCGGTAACCAGCTCGAGATTGTCGAGGGAGGCTGCGTGCACGTCCGGGTCGGTGGCCGCCGTGCAATCGGCGATCGGGTGCACGGTGAATCCGAGATCGGTCCCGTGCCGGGCGGTCTGCTCGACGGTGAGATTGGTGGCGACTCCCGTGAGCAACACGGTGTCGATTCGCTGCACCCGCAACCATTCAGCGAGACCTGACCCCGCCAGCCCCGACAGCTTCTGATTGTCGAACACCTCACTCGCGTACCCCACCATCTCCGGTACCAGCTGAGCGCCCACCGAATCCGGCCGAAACGCCTCCTGCGCATCCCCCACCGCCCGCATGAACCCGGTATTGCGAACCAGCCGGCCTTCCCCCACCGGAACAGTGAACCTCGTGAACACCACCGGGATCCCCGCCGCCCTGGCAGCAGCGTGAAACTCGACCGCTCGGCCGACGACCCCACTGGTCGCCACCGGTCCGGCCAACATCTGCCCGAAGAACCCTTCGGGCCGAATCACGTTCACCTGCCAGTGCAGGGCCAGGACAACAGTGCGGGCGCGATCGAACATTCTCGACTCCCTCTCGTCGGCACTGACCGATCAGTGCTCGACAGGGTAGATCGCTCGGATCGGTCGCGCAGGCCGTTCCGCGACCAGCGAGGTCGATGCGTCGAGCTCGTCGTGGATGTTGATCAGGAGAATGCCGACGTTGCGCGCGGCCTGTGGCCTGGGCGAGATCGTCAGGCGTGGCTGGCCAATCCATCGACGAGCGTGCTCACGAACTGGTCGATCCATGCGTCATCGATGGCGGCCGCGCCGCGTAGGACCACCGCGACGAGGGTGGTTCCGAAGATTGTTTCCACGCACAGGGAGATATCGAGATCCGGCCGCACCTCGCCACGTTCGATAGCGCCCGCGAACAAGGCGGCGAGGCGATCCCAGACGGTGGCACGCAGACGTGCGGACAGTTCCTCCTCCAGCGTCGGATCGGCCACCAGTTCGCTGATCAGGCCGGGTGTCGCTCGCCGCCCGGCCGGGGAGCCGACCACCTCGACGCAGCGCTGCACGACCGCGCGGAGCACGCCGCGCAAGCTGCCGTCGTCGGTCGGGTCGGCAGCGACATCGTCGGGGAAGACCGCCTCGTGGACGAGGTGCGCCTTGGATTCCCAGCGCCGGCGGATCGCGGGGACCGATGTCCCGGCCCGGTCGGCGATGCCACGGAAGGTCAGGTCGGCGTACCCGACCTCCGCCACCAGTTCCCGGGTCGCGGCCAGTACGGCGTCATCGATCCGGGTGTCACGCGGGCGACCGGCAACGGGCATCTCATCAACCGGCACCGTCCGCCACCTCCTCCACGAGAACACGTCCCCTCTCCGCCACAACCGGCCCATTATGGCCGGGTTTCCGACGAATCCGGCGAAAGCCCTACGCCGACACCATTCCCATATTACATTCCGTTGCACAACGAAACATAATGTGGATCACCTGGAGACGCCGTGATGCCCGACTTCGCCTGTACCTCGATCGCCGAACTCCTCGATGCCCGAGCCGAGGACGACCATCCCGCGCTGCTCTTCGGCGACGAGCAGATGTCCTGGCGCGACTTCGTCCGAAAGGCGCGAGAACGGGCCGCGGCGCTCACGGCGCTACGGCGCCCCGGCGCTTGGCATGTCGGTGTGCTCATGGACAACGACCCCGAATATCTCCTCCTTATCGCGGGTGCCGCGCTCGCCGGAGCCACCATTGTCGGCGTCAACCCGACCCGGCGCGGCACCGAGCTGGCAGGCGACATCACCGGGACCGATATCAGGACGCTCATCGTCGCCGCAGGTCATCGACCATTGTTGGATAATCTCGACCTGCCGGGAATCGACATCCTCGATGTCGATGGCCCGACGTACCGCTCCGCGCTCGAGCGCGCCGCACGCGATGCGCGCGAGCTGCCCGCGCCGCCACCCGGCCAGGAGCACACCCTGCTGCTGTTGTTCACCTCCGGCTCGACCGGCGCCCCCAAAGCCGTCGTCTGCTCGTCCTTCCGCCTCGCCGCCATCGGTCAGCTCAACACCCATGGCCTTGGCCGTGACGACGTCGCGTACAACGCGATGCCGCTGTTCCACGGCAATGCCCTGATGTCGGCATGGGCGCCGATCCTCGCTGTCGGCGGGACTTATGCCATGCGGGCGCGCTTCTCCGCCTCCGGCTTCCTCCCCGATGTGCGGCGATTCGGCGCGACGTTCTTCAACTATGTCGGCCGAGCCCTGTCCTACGTACTCGCCCAGCCGGAAGTTCCGGAGGAGGCGACCACGCGGCTGCGGCTCGGGTTCGGCACCGAGGCGTCGACCCGCGACCGGCGGGAGTTCCAGCGCAGATTCGGCTGCCGCATCGTCGAGTCGTACGGCTCCTCGGAAGGCGTCTGCGCCATCGTCCGTGGCGACGACACACCCGAGGGCGCGCTCGGGCGCCCTGCCGACCATATGGGTCTGGAGATCGTCGACAGCAGCGGGAAGGCCTGTCCAGCCGCCGAATTCGCCGCCGACGGCCGGCTCGTCAACGCGGCCGATGCCATCGGCGAAATGGTCGTGCGCGGAGGCGCGGCCAGGTTCGAGGGCTACTACAACAACCCCGAAGCCACGGCGAGCAAACTGCACGACGGCGACTACTGGACCGGCGATCTCGCGTACCGCGATAGCGACGACAACTTCTGGTTCGCCGGCCGCACGTCGGAGTGGATCCGGGTCGACAGCGAGAACTTCGCGACGGCGCCGATCGAACGCATCCTGGCACGCCACAACGATGTGGCCACCGCGGTCGTGTACGGCGTCCCCGATCCGCGCACCGGCGACCAGGTGATGGCCGCTCTGCTCCTGATCCCCGGCCGATCCTTCGACACCGGCGCGTTCGCGACGTTCCTCGACAGCCAGCCCGATCTCGGCACGAAATGGCGTCCGGCCCTGGTACGCATCGTCGGCGATCTCCCCCAGACCGGAACCGGAAAGGTCGACAAGCAGGTGCTACGCCGCGAGGCCTGGCGCGGCTGCGACCCCGTCTTCATCCAGAAGCAGAACACTTACCTCCCGCTGACCGACGAGCAACGCACGGCCCGCGAGGCGTCCTTCGCCGAGCACGGCCGCCAATCCCTGCTGCCCTGAGCAGCGCACACCACTCGAAAGGAACTCCGATGATCGAACTCAACCGCAACCACCTCGTCGACTTCATCACCGACCGTCTGGCCACCACCGAACAACCGAGACAGCGCACCATGCTGGAGCGGATGCGGGTGCACGCCGCCGCCGAACGTGACGGCGACCTCGCGACGCTGGTCGGCACGCTCGGCGAGGCGACCAACTACCACTTCTGGGAGATCGGTGGCGATGTCGGCCCCAAGACCCGCGAGGGCGTCACCGAGTACTACCGCAATCTGGTCGAGAACAACGGTCACGTGCTGGAGTTCTTCTGCGAACGCATGGTGGTCGACGACCAGTGCATCGTGATCGAAGGCAGACTCACCATGATCCAACCGGGCTCGCTCATGGTGCAGCACCCGCTGGCAGGCGGCATGGCCGAGGCCGATAAGAACTACCTGATCAGAATGCGCAATGTGATCTTCTGGTCCTTCGACGAGGACCTGATGATCATCGGTGAGGACTCCTACTCCGGCGGCCCCCTCGAGATGCGCGTGCTGGAGGACCACGAACTGCCCGCAGATTTCCTCGCCCTGACCACATCCTGACCGAGCAGGCCATCGGCGGGTGGCGGACCACGCCGCCCGCCGCACCAGGCGATACGCGGAAGGTTGTCCGCAGGTACCTCCCAGGGCCGGACACAGCTACAGGGGGCGGCGTCCGGGTACGGTATCAACGCCCCCGATCACGGTGCGGTATTCCTGCTGACTAAATCTGGATGTAAATCGATGAGTACTACCGCCGACAAACTCGCCGACCTGCGCAAGAAGCTCGAGATCGCGCAGGAGCCGGCCGGAGAGGCGGGGGCCGCCAAACGCGCACGTAAGGGCATTCCGTCCGCCCGCGATCGCATCGACATGCTGCTGGACCCGGGCACCTTCGTGGAAATCGGCGCGCTGGTGCGCAACCCCAACGACAAGGACGCCCTCTACGGCGACGGTGTGGTCACCGGGCGCGGTTTGGTCGACGGCAGGCCGGTTGCCGTGTTCTCCCATGATCAGACGGTGTATGGCGGCACCATTGGCGAGATGTTCGGCCGCAAGGTCGCCGCGATCATGGAGCTGGCGGGCAAGATGGGCTGCCCGCTGGTCGGTATCAACGACTCTGGCGGCGCGCGTGTCCAGGAGGCTGTGACATCGCTGCGCTGGTACGGCGAGTTGGCGACCAAGATGGAGCCGCTGTCGGGTTCGGTGCCCATGGTGTCGCTCATCCTGGGCAATTGCGCGGCCGGTGCGGTGTACCAGCCGATCTGTACCGATGTCGTGGTCGCCACCGAGAGCGCGCACATGTTCGTCACCGGCCCCAAGATCATCGAGGACGCCATCGGCGAAAAGGTCGATATGGAGGAGCTGGGCGGTGCCTACAACCAGGCCTCCTACGGCAATATCCACCATGTCGCCAAGGACGAGCCCGCCGCCTTCGCGTGGGTCCGCAACTACCTGAGCTACCTGCCCTCGAGCGCGGTCGAGCAGCCTCCGATCGTCAACCCCGGCCTGGAGCCGGAGCTCACCGAGTCCGACTTGATGCTGAACTCCCTCGTCCCGGACTCGGACAACGCGGTCTACGACATGCACGACGTGCTGGTACGGATCTTCGACGACGGCGAGTTCCACGAGATCGGCGCGGCGGCCACCAAGAATCTGATCACCGGCTTCGCCCGCGTCGACGGCAGGCCCGTGGGTGTGGTCGCGAACCAGCCGACCGTCCTCGCAGGTGCGCTCGACGCCAAGGCCAGCGACAAGGCCTCGCACTTCATCCACATCTGCAACGCCTTCGAGATCCCGCTGGTGCTGGTCGTCGACACCCCTGGCTTCCTGCCCGGCGTGGAACAGGAGAAGGCGGGCGTCATCAAGCGCGGCGGCCGATTCCTATTCGCCTACGTGGAGGCGACCGTCCCCAAGGTGACGGTGGTGGTCCGCAAGGCTTACGGCGGCGGGTGGGCCGTGATGGGCGCCAAGGCCCTCGGCTGCGACGTCTACCTGGCCTGGCCCACTGCCCGTATCGCGGTCATGGGCGCCGAAAGCGCTGTCGGCCTCACCCAGCGCAAGACCCTCGACGCTGTCCCCGAGGATCAGCGCGCCACGATCCGCCAGCAGATGGTCGATTTCTACAACGCGACCATCGCGACACCGTGGATCGCGGCCGAGCGCGGCTACATCGACAGCGTGATCGAACCGTCGGCGACCCGCCTGGAGCTACGGCGTGCACTGAATCTGCTGCGCGACAAGCAGGTCATCCGGTACCCGCGCAAGCATCACCTGTTGCCGCTGTGACATTCGTTCCGTCGGCGCCGATCGCGATGACGGGCGGCGCCGGCGGATTCGTCAGCTTCCAGCCTGATTCGAGCATCGAAGCACTCCTTGGGCTCTGTCGCATCGGAAGTCCCGCGAACCACCGGGGAGTGCGCCACAAACGACAGGCCGGTGTGGGACAGGACACACCGGAGGCAGCCGGACTTGACCTAAAGAAAGGTTGAGCTTCTAACGTCGATCTCGGTTTGTACCTGCAACGAATCGAGAACAGCATGAGCGCACCACTGGACCCGTCCTACCGCTGGGGCGGCGAGGACCTCGACCTCGACGCGTACCTGGCACGTATCGGCTTCGAGGGTGAGCGCGCACCGACCTTGGCGACGCTGCGGAGCCTGGTCTTTCTCCATGTCACGACGTTCCCGTTCGAGAACTTGGAGATCATCCTCGGACGGCCGATCAATCTGGACGTGGAATCGTTGCAGGACAAGATGGTTCGGCAGCGCCGCGGCGGCTACTGCTTCGAGAACTCCGGATTGTTCGCGGCTGTCCTGGAACGGCTCGGTTTCGGCGTCGCCGGACTGTCCGCCCGAATCTTCATGGGGACGGACAACAAACTCCTCGCCTCGACCCACGCGATGCTGCGCGTGACCACCGCCGACGACGACCGCATCTGGCTCTGCGATGTCGGATTCGGCAGCGGCCCGATGGCACCGATCGAGCTGACCCCCAGCGACGGTGAATTCACCTTGGGCGAGTGGCGTTTCCGCCTCGAACGCGGCACCGACGAATTGGGCGGCGAACAATGGAGCCTGCACCACTTCAACCGCGACGGCTGGGCAATGCGCCGCACCTTCGGGATGACCCCGCAATACCGGATCGACAACGTCGTCGGAAACCACTACGTCTCGACCTCGACGCATTCACCGTTCACCACCCGCCCCGTCCTGCAACGCTTCCACCCCGATGTGCACTACATGCTCGACGGCCTCACCTTGCTCACCAACTACCCGGACGGCACCAGCGAAACCCGAGAGCTCGAACGATCCGATCTGCCAAAGTTCCTGACCGAGGTCTTCGACATCGAACTGACCGAAGCGGATACAACAACCCTCGTCCACGAACCATGGCCCTCAAACAACACGCCCCAGTAACCAACGGCTCAACCGACAGCCGTCTGTGGCTCGCCGAGTGGCACATGAGGCGGGCGACACGCTGATAAAGCCCGCCTCATATACCGCTCGGCGGATGGGCTCAGCCGACGGGGAGGGAGGTGAGGATGGGGAGGAAGGCCCAGTTCATGAGGCGTTGGGCGTCGGTTGTCGCGGCGTCGAGGTTGAAGGGTGAGCTGTGGAGGACCACGCCGATCAGGCGCTGCGCGCCCCTGCGCGCTTCGAAGAGCAGACACGTTCCGGCGGCGTTCGTGGATCCGGTCTTGATTCCTGTGGTGCCGGGATATTGGTGTAGTAGGTCGTTGGTGTTCTCCCAGACGTGATGCCTGTTCCCCGCCCCGGCGGGCAGGTCGTGGACCTGTGTTCCGACGATTTCCCGGAACACCGGGTTCGCCATCGCATGGCGCCCGAGCCTCACCAGATCGGCGGGTGTGGAGTACGTAGAGAAATCATCGGGGACGGGCAGCCCGCTGGGGTCGGTGAAATGCGTGTTCCCCATACCAAGTCGCTGCGCTGTGGCGTTCATCTTGGCTATGAACGCTTCGCGACCTGGCCCGTACGCCTCGGCCAGGGCGTAGGAGGCATCGCAACCGGACGGCAGCATCATCGCGTACAGCAACTGGCGTGCGGTGAGCACCTCCCCGGCGATCAGGCCCGCGTTACTTCCACCATGGGCAGCGGACGCATCAATTGCTGTCTGCGGCACCGTAACCGCCCGCTCGAGATCACCCGCCTCGAGCACAACCACCGCCGTCATCACCTTGGTGAGACTGGCAATCGGGACCCGGGCATCCGCCTCCCGCGACCACACGATCACCCCCGTATTCCCCTCCGCAAGCGCCGCCCCCCGCGCCTGAATACCGTCGGGTTGCAGAGCCACCGGAAACGGAGCCTGATCATTCGAGCCGCCGGCAACCGGAGCCGCCGCGACAGTAGGCGCGAAAACGACGAGCACCGCGGCGACCGCCGCCGGTAGTGCACGGACATAGGTTCGCATCGGGATATTGTGCCGCCGGATTGTCCCCAACAGTGGGATTTCCCGCCTGAGCGTTGCCTCTTCAACTGCTGGTTGAGGCAATATCCGGTTGCAGATGCGCCCCGAACGGTGCTCCGCGATCATCACGCCGACCCGCGAGATAATCCGATAAGTGGGAGTTGGCCTGTCTGTGTTCGAGACTTCGAAAAGTCGGACTCGGCAGCCAGTTATTCGACGACTTCCTTGTCGACCCCCCGTCGCCGGTCCGGACCGGCGAACAAGGCGACCTCACGCAGGCCCCCCGAGCGGCGGATGCTCGAGCACCCGGGGCTTGTACTCGACCAACTGGATCCGCCCGTCGAAGGTGCGGTGCTCGATCATGTCGAGGGCGACGTCCGGATAGCCGTCGTAGATGCGTTCTTCACCCGTCGCGCCGGTGATCACCGGGAACATCACGACTCGGAAGCGGTCGACGAGTCCGGCTCGTATCAGGGACCGGGACAGGCTGAGGCTGCCGATCGTGCTGAGGAGCCCCGAGCCACTCGATTTCATGGCGCGGACCGCCTCGACGGCGTCGTCGCGGACCAGCGTGGAGTTGGCCCACTTCAGCGGCTCCTCGAGAGAGGAGGAGAACACCACCTTGGACGCTTGTGTGAGCTCATCGACCGACGCCTCTTCTTCGGGCCTGAACTCGTCTTGGCCGTCCGGGACCTCGCCGGCGGCGAAGCCCGACATCAGGCGGTAGGTGTTCGCTCCCATCAGGTAGGTGACCTCGGGCTGCTCGCCGAGCCACGCGAGGTACTCCGGGCCCTCGAGGCCCCAGAACCCGGGCCATCCCACTCCCGATGCGTAGCCGTCGAGCGAGGTGATGAAGTCGACGAGAAGCTCCGACATGGCGGTGTCCTTTCCTACGGTGTCATGAGCTCTGACCGGACGGGAGCCACAAACTCATCGGCCACGCTGTGGGTAACGAGAAACCCATCGCCGGATCGAAACGATCTCGGCTACTCCGATGATTCTCGGGCGAGTCTGTCGTCAATACCGTTGGGAATGCCAACAGACAGGAGTCCAGGTATGACAAGACCGTTCAGATCGGACGTGACCTCGGTACGGGCGAACGGTGTGGATCTGGGCATCCAGAGCTTCGGCAGCGACAACGATCCACTGGTCCTACTGGTCGGCGGCACAACGATGTTGTCCTGGCCCGACGCGCTGTGCGAGCGACTCGCGGCGGGCGGGCGGCGCGTGATCCGCTACGACCTGGTGACTCCGGCGCATCGACGACCCTCGCCCCGGAGAATCCGGCCTACAACCTGCGGGATCTCGTCTCCGACGCGGCCGCGCTGGTCGAGGTGCTCGGTGCCGGGACTGCCCATCTCGGTGGAATCGGCGTCGGAGGGATGGTCGCTCAGGTCGCCGCGCTGGACCACCCGGACACGTTCTCCGCACTGACCCTCGTCGCCACTCGGCCGGTGGCACCGGGCCCGGTCGACGAGGATCTGCCCGATCACGACCACGCGGTCCTGGGTGCGCTGTTCTCCCACCCCCAGCCGGACTGGACCGACCGGCAGGCTGTCACGGCATTCGCCGCCGCCGGGGCCGAGCCTCTGGGCGACGATCCGGAGGAGGCGCGGGCGACGGCGGCCCGAATCTGGGACAGGACGCCGTCGCCCGATCCCGCAGTGCATCAGGCGAACCAGCTCGGGATGGTGTTCTCCCGACTTGACTGCTCCCCGCGCTGGCGGCACCGGCTCGGTGAGCTCGAGGCGCCCACGCTCGTGGTGCACGGTCGCGCCGACCCGTTCTTCCCGGTCGGCAACGGTGAGGTCCTCGCCGCCGAAATCCCTGGGGCGCAGCTGCTCGTCCTCGACGACATGGGTACCGCCCTACGCCACGCCGCGGCCGACCAGATCGCTGCCGCCATGCTCGCCCAGTAACCGCCCGGCTGGTGAGCAATAGGGGCAGGAGCCAGATATGACCGACCGGCCGTTGCCGCGAAATCGCCTGCGCCGCAGTGGGGATGACCGGCATCAGCGCCTGAAGGCGCATGCACGCGGAACCGAAGGAGTCCGACCGTGGCTGTGATCGACGATGTCAGCCCACTGGGGGCCGAGTTGGAACGCTCGTATCAGGTCTATGTACGTGGCAGGCTGAAGTTCCGCGTCAAGCAGATCGTCTACGTGGCGTTCTCCCTGGACGAGACCGAGATGGGCTTCGCGTTCCCCAGGGAGGAGCGAGCGGCGCTCATCGCGAGCGATCCGGACAAGTTTCGGATGCCATCGGCATCGGACATGCGCTTCAACTGGATCGAGTCCGACCTCGCGGCCCTTGACCCGGCCGAGGCCCGTGAACTCGTCGTCGATGCATGGCGCATGGTCGTCCCCAAGAAGCTTTCCCGGGCCTACGATCACGCTCATCCCCACGGGCCGGTCTGAGCACGAGACCTGCGCAGTCCCGCTGCCCACCGGTACAGCGAGCGGAAGCGTCTGCTGCTGGATCGACACGCCATCGAGTGATCGGCGCACCCGCGACTAGCGGAAGCTGCTGTTCACGACAAACGTTCGGTCAGATGGACAGTGACCTCATCACCATCGATCTTGCCGATGCTACGGCGGATCGCGGCAGCCACGGGGAGCTTGTGGGTGCCGTCCCCGAGTGCCATGAACGAGGACGTGAACGGGACGCCGTCCACCGTTCCCTTGACCTTGACCAAGCCCCGGGTGCCGAAGATCTGCGCCGAGTCGGGGAGTTGCACGCATGTCCACGTGTCGCCCTCCCTGACCTTTCCGAGGATGGCAGTGAAGGTGATGTCGATCGGTCCTGGTGCGGTAGCCATGGCGGCTCCTGTCGGGATGGGGGTCAGATGAACAGTCCGAGCACGACTCCACTGATGATCAGTTTGAGGATCCAGTCGGTCATGTGCACCAAGGCGGTCGGGATCGGAACATTTTCGTGGACGATGGCGCCGGCGAGGATGGTCACCGGAAGGATCGCCACGACCGCGCCGAGCGCCGCTCCGGCTGCGGCTCCATGCCATTCACCCGCGACGAGCAGTATCGCCAGCACCGCGGCTGCGAGCAGACCACGCAGCAGCACGAACACCATCTGCACCGGCAAGCCGACCCCGGGCCGCGGGGTGCTCGTGCGCGACACCAGCGCGGATATGGGGGGCGTCGCGTACAGGACCGCGCTGATGACGAACGAGACGATCGCCGCGACGACGACACCTACGACAACCATGGCCGACTCCTTAAGTACCGTGTAGTACTTAATCTAGAAAGTTGATTAGGTACTGTCAAGTACTAAAGTGGGGAAGCATGAGCACATCAGGTGGACGTCGCGGCCGGCCGCCCGGGAAGTCCGGCGAGGAACTACTGACGGTCGCTCGTGAGGTGTACCTGGAGCGCGGGTTCGCGGGATCGACGATGGACGAAATTGCGTCGCGCGCAGGGATTTCCAAAACCTCGCTCTATCGCGAACATCCGTCGAAGGCCGAACTGTTCGCCAGGGTCGTAGAACACTGGGCGACCGCAGGCCGACATGCCATGCGGCCCGCCCTCGCGAGACTAGAGGCAGCCGAGGATGTCCGCGAGGAGCTACTCGCCTGGGCGCGAACCCTGCTGGCCGGCATCCTCTCCCCTGCCGTCGTGGAGATGCGCCGACTGGTCACCGCGGAGGCGGCCCGCCTGCCCGAGGTCGGGGCGGCCTACCTGCACAAGAGCTGGATCACGAACATCGGCGACCTCGCTACAACACTCCAGACGCTCGACGCCCGCGGCATGCTGCGGATCCCCGACCCCGGGGCCGCCGCCGAACAGCTCACCTGGCTGGTCGTCGGCGCACCACTGAACGCCCGGATGCTCGATGCCGCAGCAACGCCCACCGACACGGTCGACTCAGCGATCGACCTATTCCTGGCCGCTTACCACCACGATCAACCGCAGACGGACTGACGCAAAGCCGATGCGATCCCCATGCACCCGTTCCGATCGAGGCACCAACGCTCTCGGCCAGACGCGACCCACAATCGGGCAGCTCATACCAGAGATCGGTCGGCTTCGGGAGAAGGTCGATCACCAGCCCGCAGGGGCACGCCGACGTGGTGCAGGTGCTTCAGCGCCTCGCGGTACGAGGAGATCAACCCGGTCTCGTGGTACGGCACGCCGATGTCGGCGCAGTAGTCGCGGACGATCACTTGGGCGTGGCGCAGATTCGGTGTTGGCATGTTCGGGAACAGGTGGTGTTCGATCTGGTAGTTGAGCCCGCCGAGGGCGATATCGGTCAGCGGGCCGCCCCGGATGTTGCGGGAGGTCAGCACCTGTCGGCGGAGGTAGTCGGGGCGGTCGTCGCCGGTCAGGGTCGGCATGCCCTTGTGGTTCGGGGCGAAGATGCAGCCCATGTACAGGCCGAACAGTGCCTGGTGGACAACGAGGAACGCGAAGGCTTTGTCGGTCGGCAGAACTACGAACACTGCGGTCAGGTAAGCAACGAAGTGGCCGAAGAGCAGCGTGCCCTCCACGGTGCGGTGTTTGATCGATCGGTTTCTGAGCGCCCGCACGCCCGCCGCATGGAGGTTCAGGCCCTCCAGCATCAGTAGTGGGAAGAACAGATATGCCTGTGCCCTGCCGATGAGACGCGGAAGTCCGCGGCTGGCCTTCGCCTGCCGTTGCGACCAGACGAGAACGTCGGGCGCGACGTCGGGATCGAGTTCTTCGTGGTTCGGATTGGCGTGGTGGCGGGTGTGCTTGTCCTGCCACCAGCCGTAGGCCAGGCCTATTCCGGCGTTGCCGACAACTCGGCCGACGACCTCTGTCGGCCGCCGCAGCCGAAAGACTTGCCGGTGCGCGACATCGTGCATGACCAGCGCGACCTGAGCGAACGTTACTGCCATCAACGCCGCGACCATGAGCGTCCACCATGAGTCACCGACAAGGACGAACGCCACCCATCCTGCCACGAACGCGCTCCCGACGAGGCTGAGCCGGACGGCGTAGTAGGCAGGACGCCGGTCCAACAGTCCGGCCTCGGAGATCCGGCGCAGCAGAGGAGCGTAATCACCGCCGCGCCGAGACGAACGTGGAGAGGACAAGGTCGGTGTCGTCATAGCGCTTCCTGAGAGTTGAGTCGGGATCCCACTTCCGCCCATAGCGATGCCGCCCGGTCGATGTCGACCGGGGGTCTACCCACAGCGGGCATATCTCTGTGCAGGACGGGGTGGCGATGTCGATCACTCTGAAGCTATTCGCCGATTCCTCGCTCCATGTAATCCCCTGGTATGACATGGAATAGCACTGCGGTGTGATTTCGGCAGATCAGTTCGCCGCCAGAACCCGCTCGAGTGTGGCGTAGCCTGCGGGTTCCCAGGTCGGCTTGCCCCCGCAGGCAGCAACGGGCACGCGTGGGGCTCGGTCGCGTCGGATCAGAACCCGTCAAGCCTCCAGTCTGGCTCGGACAGCGTCGAGTCGCACCTGGAGTTCTGTCTCATCGATGATGCCGCGGACCACCAGGGAGTGCGCCAACGCGACGAGCTGGTTCTCGGGGTAGGGCAGGTTGGCGTAGACGGTTGACGTCAGCGAATCCTCCTCATCACGACGTTCTTTGAAGTCGGGGATGGGCTCGGCGCAGCGTGCGCGATCGAGGGCATCGCACATGCCGTCCAGGCTTGTCTTCCACGGTGGTACAGGATTTTCGACGCCGTATTTTGCCGCCATGCGCGGCCATACCTGATTGCGCGCCACGATGTTCCGCAGTGGCGCGATATCGGGTTCGGTCGAGGACGAATCGTCTGCCGTACTCACCTTCGGGAGCTCCTTCAGTCGACCGGGTGGATGGCGGGACGGGTGTCGGTGATGACGTTGCTGGTGATGCCCGCCTTCGGCAGGGCGACACCGATCAAGCAATCTCGCGTGACGATGCCGGCGAGTTGGTCTTCATCCCATCCATCAGTTCCTTCCGGACGCAGCGGCATCACCATGAAACGATGCTTCTGGTTGGAATCCTGAACCCGGATCGCCACATCGTCGCTCAGATACAGTCCGAATTCGGCGAGGACCTGTCGCGGCCAGCGAACCAAGCGCCGCCGATAGTTCGGGGTGCGATACCACTCGGGCGAATTGCCGAGAATCGGTCGCGGATAGCAGGAGCACAGGGCGCAGACGATCACGTGGTGCAATGTGGGGGTGTCCGCGAGGATTTCGAACGCGGTGAAATCGCTCGGTGTTCCGAAGCCGGTGGGTTCCAGCCAGTCGACTCCGACTTCCTTACTCGCCGTCATAGGTTCGGCGAGGGCGAGGGCCTTGAAGTCGGGATCGAGCCATGCCCGGGCGACCAGGTGCGCGGCGGGCGTGGGGCCGATCTGCTCGGCGAATTCGGTAAAACGGCGGTGCTCCTCGGCGGTGAAAATGCCCTTCTCGATACAGAGTTCGCGAAGAGCGATCTCCAGAACCTCGAAGTCGGTGATCTCATCCACCATGGGCGCAATCGTGCGCTCATGATCGTGGTCGTCGCCGGTCATGGAATCCCTTTCTGGCACTGTGCCGATCAACGACTGGCCGCAGGGCCTAGGCCGCGGATTTCAGCCAGCGCTCCGGGAGCTCGGTGTGCAGGGTGTCGTCTGTTGTTCCGGTGTAGCCATCCCATAGTTCGGAGAGATCGAACCGAACGACGTAGAACCACTCGGGCTGCGCGTCGCGGCGGTCCCACGTCTCGTCCTCGGCTGCCGGACTTTCATACGCGATCGAAGCGATCTCTCCTCGTGCGCCACGCACGTATTCCGGTGTGCGGGTATACAAAAGGGCTGGCATGTCGCGCACCATCACGGGATCGCCGACGTGGAAACCTGGTTCACCCGCTCGGCCGGCAAACACCTGCGGATCGCCCTTACCCACCGCATGGATGTGATGCTCGTTGCGTTCGACGTGCGAACCGTCGCCTTCGAACTTGGGATGCGCCTCCAACGACTTCCCGGCGAGGCCACCGTCGTACCGCGCCTGAACCTCCACCATTCGTTCGCTCAACTCACCGAGACCGATGTGGTGCTTCTCGACGAGGACACGTGCGACGGCCAGCAGCCAGCGCCCGTAATACGGCAGGCCCAGATAGATGGCGCGACCCACGTCGACATTGCCCATTCGGCGCCGTTCTTCCGACAGCCAGATTCCGCGCCAGGCGAGCACCTCGCAGATCACATAGGTGTTGTGCTCCCAGATCTCGTACTGCTTGTTCTCGTACTTCATCGGCGCATCCGGCTCGCCACCGACATCGTGGACGGTCTTCACGTATGCGCGGAAGCGCTCGTGATCGATGAGATCAGGGGTCGGGGCGTCTGGAAGTTCGGGATAGGAGGACTTCAGTCGGGCGACCAGATCGAGCTGAGCTGCCCGCTCCGCGGCCGTGCTCATGAGCGCTCCCTTCGTCGCGCGGCCTAGCTGACTTGTGGATGTGTTGCGGCGATCGAGACGGACCGAACTGTTGTGCGCTGTGTCCGTGCTTGCCGTAGCTGCACCGCGGCCGCCGAAAGGCAGCGGGCTATCGAGCGTTGCCCATCGCGCGATCGGCGAGGCGGCAACACGTCACAAGGTCAAATCTATGCCTCATCGCTGCTGGTGGATAGCGTTCTCGGCACATTTTTCAGCCACAGCGCGGCATGAGACCGAGCAATCCGGGACCTTGCCGACGCAGCTGCCACAGGACATACCGGAGACGGTGTAGGTGCTGATGACGGCGTTGTTGCTCATATCGCTTCCTCCATGTGTTCCAGC
>NZ_JAAGUY010000010.1:0-150211 GCF_010868145.1 Nocardia cyriacigeorgica | reverse complement strand
CCGCGCGAGGGTCGCGCGGCGGGCCGGATCCAGAAATCGCCCGGGATCGGGTCCTCAGACGAGGGCCGGCTGTCGTGACGCCGGTGTCGGCCAGCGCCGGTGGTTGGCATCGATGACGAAGGTGTGGGTGTGCTGGTAGAGGCGATCGCTCACCCGGACAGCATCGACCAGCAGATCCGGGTCGACGGTGCCGACCTCGTGCAGGTGCGTCAGCTCCGATGGGTCGTTGGCCGGCCACATCCGCGCTGCCACAGCAATTCCCGCTGCTGCGAGGACGGCAAGCGCCACCCAGGTGATGGTGAACCCGGCCGCGGTGGTCAGCCATCCGGCAATCGGGTAGGTGACCAGCCAGGCCAGGTGCGACAGCGAGAACTGAGCGGCGAACAGTGCGGGTCGGTCGCCCGGCCGCGACGAGCGCCGCAGCACCTGTCCGGTCGGGGTGAGGATCGCTCCGGTGCCCGCGCCGACCGTGGCCCACACCGCGATCGCGGCGCTCCAGCGCCAGTCGCCGGAGGTTGCGGTCGACAGCGCGACGGCCGCGACGAGACCGGTCAACAGGATGGCAGCACCGGTCAGCATGATCGGCCGGGCGCCGATGCGGTCGAGCACACGTGGCAACGACAGGGCCACGAGCATGGTCCCGAATCCGTTGGCGGCCAGCAGCATCGCGACACCGGACTGGGTGCCACCGAGGGTGTCACGGACGTAGTTGACGGTGTTGACCATGATGACCGAGCCTGCCGCGGCGACCACCAGATTCAAGCCGAGCAATCCACGTAGCCGGGGCGTGGCGGCGAAAATGCGCATGCCCACCGCGATGCGCTCGACGAACGCCCGGTCACCGGCCGAGCGTGCATTCGGAATACGAGTCATGATCACCAGCACAGCCGAGACCACGAATCCGATCGCGGTACCGACGAACAGCCAGTTGAAGCTCATGACGGTCAGTGCCGCGGCGGCCAGCATCGGGCTCAGCAGCGTTTCCATCGTCGCCGCCAGCTGGGCGGCCGACAGTGCACGGGTGTATTCGCGCTCGTCGGGCAGGATGTCCGGAATCACCGCCTGATAGGTCGGCGTGTACGCGGCGGATGCGGTTTGCAGCACCGCGATGAGCACGTAGATCTGCCACACCTGATCGATGAAGGGCAGCGCCAGCACCACCGCGCCACGAATCCCATTCAGTCCGACGAGGAAGAGCCGACGCGGGAAGCGGTCGGCGTACGCGCCCACGATCGGTGCGACGGTGACGTAAACCAGCATTTTGATGGTGAGCGCGGTGCCGAGTACGGCAGCGGCGTCGGCTCCGGCAAGCTCGTAGGCGAGTAGGCCGAGGGCGACTGTGGTGAGTCCGGTACCGAACAGCGCCGACACCTGGGCGGTGAACAGGCGCAGGTAGTCGCGGTTGGCGAACAGTGAGGCGATCATCGGAAAGGGTCCTCCGGTAGAGCCGCGGCGGACGGTGCCACGGCTGCCCCGTCGGCTCGGCATGGGCCGGCCGACGGGGTGCCGCGGATCAGCCGCGGACGATTTCGTAGCCGAGGTTCTCGACTGTGTCCTGGATCAGTGCTTCGGTGACGGTGCCGGCGACGGTCATACGGCCCGTGGCGAGTTCGATGTCGACGCTCTCGATGCCCGAGAGCTTGCCGACCTCGGCCCGGACCTTGCCGACGCAGCTGCCACAGGACATACCGGAGACGGTGTAGGTGCTGATGACGGCGTTGTTGCTCATATCGCTTCCTCCATGTGTTCCAGCTGTTGCGCGGTCCGGGTATCCGGCCGCACCGAACGACCATATACCCCCACCCCGTATAGGTACATATGATTGAGATCACATCGTATCGCATACCCCGCCGGGGTACTGTCTCTCGCCATGAGCAAGCTGAATCGAATCGTCATCGTCGGCGCCTCGCTGGCCGGACTCCGCGCGGCACAGACTCTGCGCGCGGAAGCGTTCGCTGGTGAGGTCACGGTGGTCGGCGCGGAGTCCCACCTGCCGTACAACCGCCCGCCGCTGTCCAAAGGCGTGCTCGACGGAGAGGACGACATCGCACTACCCGGAGCGGACGACCTCGACAGTCACTGGTTGCGTGGCCGACGGGCAGTGGATCTGCGGGTGGACGAGCGGGTCGTCGTCCTCGACGACGGCTCGGCTGTTCCCTACGACGGACTCGTGATCGCCACCGGAGCACGCGCCCGCCGATTCGAGCACCAGCCACCTGGCGTGCACAGCCTGCGTACCGTCGAGGACGCACTGGCACTTCGCGCCGCATTGACCGCCGGTCCCCGCCATCTCACCGTGATCGGCGGTGGATTCATCGGCAGCGAAGTGGCCTCCACCGCCCGCCGACAGGGGCTGCCGGTGACACTGGTGGACGCCGGACCGTATCCGATGCGGGAGACATTGGGCGCCCACGCCGCGCAATGGCTCGCACACCACCATGAGCGCAACGGCGTGGAACTCGTGGCAGGCGTCCGCGCCGCCGGGTTCGATGGCGACGCCCGGGTCACCGCGGTCCGATTGGACGACGGCAGGCAGATCCACACCGACCTGGTCGTGGCGGGCACCGGCGTGGTGCCGAACACCGACTGGCTGCGCACCAGCGGTCTGAAACTCGACGACGGCGTCGTCACCACCGATTCCCTTTTCGCCCACGGGGAATCGGCCATCGTCGCCGCGGGTGACCTCGTCCGTTGGCCGCACCGGCACTACGACGGCGCACTGATTCGCATCGAACACTGGGCGAACGCGAACGAGCAAGGCGCGCTCGCGGCACGCAACCTGCTCGCAGGGCCGGAGGCAGCCGCACCCTATACCGCGATCCCGTCCTTCGGCACCAGCGTGCACGGTGCACGGGTACAGACCGCGGGCCTGCCCACGCTCGGCGACGAGGAACTGGTCATGATCGACGAACCCGACCGCCTGGCCGTCGCCTTCCTCGCACGCGGCGTCCTGGTTGGCGCGGTAGCGGTGAACGCGCCAAAGGACCTGCTTCGGCTCAAGCGAGGCATTGCCGCCCACGCAACCCGGGAGGATGTGGCGGCCGGAGTTGCCGCGGCTCTCTGACGGCGGTGCCTGTTGCCGGGTGGGTCCAGGCCCAGCGCCCAGCCCGCCCGGCGGGTGACACGCGGCCGATCCACCACTCGTCGCCGACGCCGCGTTTATACCCCCGGTACGTATGATCGAGGGTACGGCGGAGAACAGACGGCTCATTCCGGATATCAGCGGAGGTTTACCGGAGTTCCTCATCATCGATGATCGACGATGACACTGCCGGTGATCCGCGCGCCGGCGATATGGGTGATGTGCCCACGGAGAACAGCCGGGCATCTACTGCTGGCCGACGACCCAAGCCGCGACCTGTGCGCGAGTGGTGAAGTGCAGCTTGCTCAGGATGTGCTCGACGTGTCCCGCGGCCGTGCGCGGCGAGATGACGAGTTTCTCCGCAATGGCTCGGTTGGTGAGCCCCTCCGCGATGAGTTCTGCGATCTGCTTTTCGCGGCGGGTCAGCACGGCCATGGCGACGGTGCCGTGCTGCTGCGCTGACGCCTGCTCCTCCAGCGCGTAGGCGATCGCCTCGTCGATATCGAGATCCTGGCCTCGGCGCACCATCGCCGCATAAGTGCGCTGCCCGAGTGCCCGGGCGGCGTACTTCTTCGCCCGCGTGTGGTGACCGAACAGCTCGACAATAGTGGCCGCCTGGCCGCCTGCGGATTCTCCGACCGATACCGTGGCACCGACGAGCACAGCCGCCCGCTCCGCCTGGCGCTGCTCGGCCGCGACCAAGGCCAGGCTCGCCAGATCGGCCGCGACGACTTTCCGGTCATCGAGCATCTGCGCCAGGCGCAAGCTCTCCTTGACGAGCACGGCTCCCCGCTCGAGGTCGCCGCGCTCGACTGTCTCGTAAGCAAGCTGCGATATCGCGTATGACCGGTAAATCGACTCGCCACGCTCTCGAGTGAGCGCCAACGCCTGCTTCCGACAGGCGGTGGCACGGTCCGATTCCTGCAACAGACCGCAGGCAGCGCCGAGGCCGAGCAGGCTCGACACGTGATGCAAGACATCACCTGATGACTCGAACACCGGCACGGCGTGCTCGAGATGTGTCACCGCCCCGGCGAAGTCACCTGAAAACAGCGAAAGGAATCCACTGGCACCGTCGACATACGCGCCGAACAATTCCTCGCCGCTGCCCTCCGCCAACAGTCGCGCCTGCTCGAGTCGCTCGGCCCCAGACGTGAAGTCTGCCTGCATCGCGGCCAAGAGGGTATCCGCGCACAGTGCGGCGAGGTGCTCCAAGGTAGCGCCGCTCGATCTCTCCAGCGTGCGGCCGAACCAATACCGAGCCTCGCTGAACCGCTGGCGGGCTATCCAGTATTCGTAGAGGGCCACCGCGATCCGTTCGGCCGATCCCACCTCGCCGGACTCGTCCAGGCAGAATTCCAGCGCCGCACGCAGGTTGGACTGTTCCCGGTTCAGCCGTTCGATCCATTCCAGTTGATTCGGCCCGACCCAGCCGCTGTATGCCCGCAGCGCCAGGCGTTCGAACCAATTCCGGTGGCGCCGCCGCATCGTCGTATCGCCACCGATGCCGTGCAGCCGTTCCAGGCCGTACTCACGCACGGTTTCCAGCATTCGGTACCGGACGACGTCACCGCAGGCCTCACGGACCAAAACCGACTTATCCACCAGCGAACCCACCAGGTCGAGTACATCCCCGGGATCGAGCCCTTCACCGCAGATCGCCTCAGCGGCGTCCAATTCGAAGCCACCCGCAAACACCGTTGCCCGCGCCCACAACTCCCGCTCACGGTCGGTCAGCAGGTCATAGCTCCAGTCGATGCACTGACGCAACGTCTGTTGCCGGCTCGGTACCGCACGACCGCCTCCGGTCAGCAGCCGATATCGGTCGGTCAGCCGTTGCAGGATCTGTTCCGGTGACATCGCCCGCAGTCGCGCCGCCGTCAACTCGATGGGCAGCGGCAAGCCCTCGAGTCGCCGACATATGCGTGCGACTGTCACCTTGCTGTCCTCGGTCAGCTCGAAACCGGGGACGGCGGAACGTGCGCGGTCGACGAACAGCGCGACAGCATCACATCGCAACATCGCACGCAGGCTGGGCGACCGCTCGTCGCCGGGAATCGCGAGCGGAGACACTGGAATGACCACTTCGCCGCCGATGCCGACCGGCTCCCGGCTGGTCGCGAGGATGCGTAGCCGCGGCGCGGCGCGCAGTAGAGATTCTGCGAGCGACGCGATCGCGTCCACCAGGTGCTCACAGTTGTCGAACACAAGGAGCAGATGGCGGGTGGTGACGAATTCGATGAGCGGTTCCAGCGGTGACCGGGTCAGCTGACCAGGCAGTTTCAATGCCGAGACGACGGTCCCGGCGATGAGTTCCGGCTCACGAACCTTCCCGAACTCGACCAGCCATACCCCGTCGTCGAACGCTCGCTGCACCTCCTCGGCCACTTTGATCGCCAACCGGGTCTTTCCTACCCCACCGATACCGGTCAACGTCACCAGCCGCGACTCTGGCAGCAATTGCCTGATCTCGTCGATCTCGCGTCCCCGGCCGACGAACTGGGTCAATTCCGCAGGCAGGTTTCCCTGCGTGCCGGGTGTGCGGGGCGGCATCGAACATGCCTCACATTCGGTGGAGATACGGTCTGACGCCAGGCTACGCCGTGCAGACCGCGCTCGAACCCGCTCTGCCATCGACACCACCCGACGCCGAAAAACAGGTACATCTACCGTCCCCCGTGACGCCACCGCCGCGAGACGCTGGTGTGACCATCAGCACCCCTCCCGGAGACCGCCATGTACCCACCCAGCGCCATACTCGACGAGGACCGCCACGGTCACCCGGACGACACGTTGATGATTCAACGGTGTACACGCTGCCGCAAGCTGCTCGCCCCACTGATCGTCACCTGCTCGTCCTGTGCGCGCGGTGACAGCCTCGAGTGGCTGCCGTCCTCGGGCGCCGGTTCGATCGTGTCCTGGCGGGTGGTCGATCGGTCCCTGACCGCGATGGACAACGTCCGACCACTGACTATCGCCATCGTCGAACTCGACGAAGGGCCGTGGGTGTACACCTCCATCGAAGGGGAAGTCCCGCCACAACGGGACCGCGTGCGTGTGCAATTCCAGCCGCGCCCCATGGAGGACAGATTCCCAGTTTTCGCGGTGAGCGCGGAATCCCGGAATACGGAAGAGCAGCGCATGCCAGCCGACCTCATCGGCGCTCGAATGGAGTGATCGACATACCTGCACGGAGTCGGCCTGGCTGCTCGTTTCGGCGTGTGTGCGCGGCGGCCCAGCCGGTCGGAACGAGGAAACATCGTCCTCGTTACGTGGCGATCAGCGCACCGGCCAGGGCCAGTGCGCTCACCCACAGGGTCGACCCGGCGGCCAGCATGAGCGGCCGGGCTCCGACCTTGGCCAGCGACCGCAGCCGCACGCCGGTACCCAGCGCGAACATGGCAGCGGTGAGCAGTACTGTCTGCACCTCGCGTGCCATGTCGAGCGCCGCGGCGGGAATCACGCCGGTCGACCGGAACGCCGCGCATGCGAGGAACGCCAGCACGAACACCGGCACCAGCGGCGGCTTACGCGCTGAATCGGACCCGTCGGTCTGCCGGCGCCGAAGATGCCAGCTGATGGCAGCCAGGACTGGCGCGAGCAACACGACTCGGGCCAGTTTGACCACGACCGCGATGGTGAGCGCAGTGCTGCCGATCGCCCCGCCCACCGCTACCACTTGCGCTACCTCATGGACCGCGGCACCTGCCCACACACCGCTGGTCGCCTCATCGAGGCCGAGCGCGTGCGAGGCGGGCGGGATGATCGCGATCAGCAGCGTCCCGAACACCACCACCAGGGCGACCGAGGTCAGGACCTCTTCTTCGTCGGCGTCGACGACTCCGTCTGCTGCGGCGACCGCGGCGGCGCCGCAGATCGAGAATCCGCAGGCGATCAGCAGGCGCTGGGTCCACCCGATCCCGAGCACCCGCCCGAGCAGCATGGTGCCGGCGATTCCCGCGACCACGATGACAAGCACGAGAAGCAGAATCGCGGGCCCGAGCCCGAAGATATCGCTGAACGTCACCTGCAAACCGAGGAGCGCGACACCGATCCGCAGCAACCGTTTCGAGCAGAACTGCAGTCCGGGTCGAACTCGCTCTGGAATGTCGACGACGTTCGCCGCGATCGCACCTACCAAGATTGCCGCCAGTAGCGGGCTGAGAAAGGACGTGTGCCGGGTGAGCAGCATGATGGCGGCAACGACGACGGCCGCGAGCACGAGGCCAGGCGCGTATTCGCTACTCCATTGCTTCACGCGGCTCCTGCGCGATCGGCCCATCGGTTCCGTCGTCGAGGGCGGTTGGTTCATCAGCTCGGTCGCATTGGGATGGGACATGGTCGCGGTGTCCGGTGCTTTCGGGTCTCGGAAAACCGCCCGACACTGGCCGACGGTCGATGGTTGGGACAGTTCGTGCACCGGGCGCACCGGAGTCACCCGACTCCGGTGCCCCGGCAGACGAGGCGGGACTACTTGGCAGGAGCCGGGGCCGGAACCTGAGCGGGATCCTTGCAGTACGCCAGCTCCGGCGGGCACGGAGCGAGAATGGTGGAGAAGTACTGAATCGCGGAGAACAAGGTGATCGGTCCCCCGGCCAGCACCACACCGGCCATCGAGCCAACGGCACCCACCGTCGCCATCCCGAGCACGCAGCCCGCGATCGTGGCACCCACGAACGGCAACAGCAGCGCGATGAGCGGGCTGGAGATCGCGGCCCCGGCCGCCGCGCCCACCAAACAGCCGACTCCGGCACCGAGCACGGCACCGAGCACGGCGCTGACCGCAGCGCCGATCGCCGCACGCTGAGCGAAGACGCCGAGCGCCTGAGCATCTCGCGGTACGAACGATTCACCGACCTGCGCGGCGGCTTGTTCGACAGTGATGACCTCGGCCTGCGACACCGGGGCGATACGGTGGCCGCCGTCCCTGGACGGGGTGAGGGTTGCCGTCGTCCCGTCGATACGTGCGGCAATGGGATAGGCCATGTCGTCCATCTGGTAGCGCAGCGGAATCGCAGCGACAGGCTGATCGGCGGCGTCGCGGATCACCAGCTGGGAATCGAGCTGCTCGACCGTGCCGCCATCGATGCGCACCACCGCCGATTCGCCGTTCTTGCTGACCTCGTACCGCACCTCGGATGCCGGCGGGGCCGGTTGCGGGGCGGCACCCGCAGTCGCGGCGGTAACGGCAACCGCCACAGCGGCAATCACGGCGGTCGCCGCTGCTGACTTCAATCGCATAGTGGAACCTCATCTCCAGTAGTGGAGACCGGACCGGACCACCGTGGGGGCCTCGTCCGGCCTGCCGGGGTGCGCAGCACCCCGGATCCGGTGCTCGATCAGCGACCGGAAACTGTGACCCCGCCGGCAGCGGACGCGGGCTCGGCGCGCGCGGCGAGCTCGCGCTTCAGGATCTTGCCGCTGGCCGTCATCGGCATGTCCGTGATGAATTCGATGACGCGCGGATACTTGTACGCGGCCAGTTGCTCCCGGCACCAGGCAATGAGATCGCCTTCGGTGACGGTCGTTTCGCGTTCCGGCACCACGTAGGCCTTGATCTCCTCGCCGTAGTGCGCATCGGGCACGCCGATCACCGCGGCCATGGATACGGCCGGATGGGTGAGCAGCAGTTCCTCGATTTCGCGGGGGTAGACGTTGAACCCGCCACGCACGATCATGTCCTTCGCCCGGTCGACGATGTAGTAGAAGCCGTCGGCATCACGGCGAGCGAGATCGCCGGTACGGAACCAGCCGTCGTGCATGACTTCGGCGGTGGCCTCGGCGCGCTCGTGATAGCCCTTCATCACGTTGTGCCCGCGCAGCGCGATCTCCCCGATCTCCCCGACGCCGCCGATGGTGTTCCACTCCTGATCGATCAGGCGAGCCTCGATTCCCCAGACCGGGATTCCGATGGATCCGGGCCGGGGATCACGATCGGGGTCGGCGAAAATGGCCAGCGGAGAGGTTTCCGACAGCCCGTACCCTTCGAGGATCTGCACCCCGAATCGCTGTGCGAACTGTGACAGCATCTCGACCGGAAGCGCCGCGCCGCCGGAGACGGCCTTGCGGAGTGTTCCGGCGATCCGGTCGATGTCGACGGTGTCATCGAGCGCGTTCAGCAATCCCCAATACATGGTCGGCACTCCGGCGAAGAACGTGATGTTCTGCTCCGCCAGGGTGCGCAGGGCCGTCGCCGCATCGAAGCGTGGCAGGAGCACCAGGGTAGCGCCGACAGACAGGCCGGCGTTCATATTGATGGTCTGGCCGAACGAATGGAACAGCGGCAGAGTTACCAGGTGGGTGTCGTGGCGTTCGGGACGGTTGTCGAACAGCCGGTTCGCGGTCAGCGCGTTCATGACCATGTTGGCATGAGTGAGTTCCGCACCTTTGGGGCGACCGGTGGTACCACTGGTATAGAGGATGACCGCGGTGTCATCGGGACCGCGGGTAATGGTCTCGAAGGTGCCGAGCGCCTCCGGCACAGCCTGTGCCAGGGTCTCGACCCCGTCGTACGGCGAGGATTCTCGATGATGTGCGGTGATCAGCACCATGTCCCGGCAGCCAGGCGCCTGCAGGAAACCCTCGTATCCGTATTCGCCCATCGGAAGCCCGGCGATACCTTCGTAGCAGATGTAGAAGATCGCACCGGAATCGTTGAGATGGTAAGCGATTTCGCGCGGCCGCAGCAGAATATTGAGAGGGACGACGACGGCACCGGCCTTCAGAATGCCGTAGTACACGACGACGAACTCCGGCAGGTTCGGGCACGACAGCGCGACCCTGTCGCCAGGCTGTACTCCGCGCGCGGTCAGCAGATGCGCTACCTGCCCCGCGCGGGCGTCGAGCTCAGCGAAGCTCAGTCGCTCGGCGCCGAACACGATCGCATCGTTGCCCGGATGCCTGCGCGCAGAATCCTCCAGCAGAACAGCGAGATTGAACACGAATCGACCTTTCGGAATTGTCTCCAGCGATACGGACTCGGCATCGGGGGCGCCGAGCTCGGTCAGGCTGCGACGAGCAGCGGCGCGGCGGTGGCCGTGTGGACCTCGGCCGGGGTCACGCCCGGCGCGCATTCACGCAACACCAGCCCGGTCTTGGTGACATCGATGACGGCAAGGTTGGTGATGATGCGTTGGACAACCCCCGCACCGGTCAGCGGGAGCGTGCAGCGGGGGACGATCTTCGGCGCGCCTGTCTTGTCGGTGTGCTCCATGAGGACGATCACCCGGCGGGCACCGTGCACCAGATCCATCGCCCCGCCCATGCCTTTGACCATGTGGCCCGGAACCATCCAGTTGGCCAGGTCGCCGGTGGCAGACACCTGCATTCCGCCGAGGACGGCGGTATCGATATGACCGCCGCGGATCATGCCGAAGCTGGTCGCGGAGTCGAAGAACGATGCTCCGGCCACTACCGTGACGGTCTCTTTCCCGGCATTGATCAGGTCGGCATCGACCTCGGCCACGTCCGGGTAGGGACCAGTACCGAGGATGCCGTTCTCCGAATGCAGGGTGACGTGCACGCCCTCGGGTAGATGGTTGGGGATGAGGGTCGGCAGGCCGATACCGAGGTTCACATACTCGCCGGCCTGTAGTTCACGGGCGGCGCGGGCGGCCATCGCGGTCCGAGACCATCCGAGAACCGTTGTGCTGGTAGTCATATCAGTCCTTCTCGGCGATGGTGCGCTTCTCGATGTGCTTGGTCTGCCGCCCGGTGTGCACGATGCGGTCGACGAAGATGCCCGGCAGATGGACGTTGCCCGGGTCGATCTCCCCCGCGGGGACGAGCTCCTCGACCTGCGCGATGCAGATCCGTCCCGCCATGGCGACCAGCGGATTGAAGTTGCGGGCCGATTTGTCGAAGACCAGGTTGCCGTCGGTATCGCCGACGAGCGCGTGCACCAGGGCGTAGTCGGCTGTGATCGCCTCTTCGAGCAGGTAGCCCCGCTCGCCCCACCGGCCGCCGAAGGTGCGTACCTCTTTGGGGGGCGAAGCCACCGCGACCGCACCGTCGGGTGCGTACCGCCAGGGCAGGCCGCCCTCGGCTACGGGAGTACCGACCCCGGCGGGGGTGAAGAATGCCGGGACACCGGCTCCGCCCGCCCGCAACTTCTCGGCGAGTGTGCCCTGCGGAGTCAGCTCGACTTCGATCTCACCGGCCAGATACTGGCGGGCGAACTCAGCGTTCTCCCCGACATAGGAGGCGGTCACCCGGCGGATCCGCTTGCCCTTCAGCAGAATTCCCAATCCGACCTGATCGGTGCCGCAGTTGTTGGAGATGATCTCCAGGTCGGTGACATCGCGTGCGGCCAACGCCTCGATGAGCGCATCGGGGATGCCACATACCCCGAATCCACCAACGGCCAGACTCGACCCGGAGGTCACATCGGCGAGGGCGGCAGCGGCAGAGGAGACGATCTTGCTCACCGAACTGACTCCACGCCGGTCGCGGTGGCGGCGATCAGATCGTCCAGTAACTCCTGCGCTCGGGGCCAGTCGCCATAGCCTGAAGCTGGATTGAGGTGGCCGACGTCGCCCAGATCCACCAGTCGGCTGCCCCAGGATTCGGCCATCCCGGCCACGCGCCGGTACGACGCGAGCGGGTCGGTGGTGGAGGCGGCCACGATACTGGGGAACGGCAGTCGCCCACGGGGAATCGGGTTCCAGCCCCCCGCTTCGAGTTCTTGCGCTGTCGGATACCCGCTCGGCAGCGGTGTTTCCAGGTCTGCCGGGGTGGCAAGCAACGCGGCACGCACAGGCCGCTGGTGGTGCTGCGCCCAGTGCACGGTGATCATGGCGCCGGCGCTGTGGGCGACCAGCACCACCGGACCGTCGATGTCGGCGACTACGGCATCGAGTGCGGCGATGCGGGCAGTCAAGCTGAGCTTGTCGCGCTCGAGCGGCGGGACCGTGCGGACCTTGTCCAGACGTTCGGCGAGCAGGGTCTGCCAGTGCTCGGGTACGTGGTCGCGCAATCCGGGCACGATCACGATGGTGGGTTCGGCGGTGTCATACATGGTGTGCGGTGGTTCCTTTCGAGTTCAGTGCGCTGGATCCGGTGCGACAGCGGCGAGTGCGCGCAATCCGGCGGGATAGACCCGTTTGCCGAGGACCAGTGCCGCGATAGCGGCCAGGTAGGCCAGCGGCGCCAGCTGCAGTGCGGATCCCAATCCGATGCGATCGGCGAGGATGCCGACGACGAACGGACCCAGAGCGAGCCCGAGCAGGCTGTTGGCCAGCGTCAACGTGCCGAACGCGGATGCACGTACCGACGGGTGGGTCAGGTTGGCGACCATGGCCGCGGTCGGTCCGGATGAGCCGCCGGAGAAGAATGCGCCGATACCGATCAGCAGCAACTGCAACGGGCCGGTGCCGAGGCTGAAGCCGGCGGCAAGGCACACCAGTGAGATACAGCAGAACGTGATCGCCGCGGTCCATTTCCGCGACATATCGGCGCGGCCGACTCGGTCGGTGATCATGCCGCAGCACACCATCCCGGTGCCGACGAGCAGCACGAACACCGACGCGACCACACCCGCCCGGTCCGGGGCCAGATCGTAGTTGCGGTTGAAGAAGCTCGGCATCCACGACAGCAACACCGCGGCGGTGAAGATCTGCAGGCCACTGCCCAGATAGGCACACACCACCGCGGGGTTGGTGAACAACGTCGACACCGGCGCGCGGAAACCTTCGACGTTCGGCCCTGCTTCCGTGTTCTGATCGGCGGCATAGCGGGCCAGTTTCACCTCGGTCACGACCATGCTGAACAGCGCAGCCAGCAGCAGGCCGAAGACCGCCATGGCGGCAAATGACCAGCGCCATCCGAGGTGTACCGCGATGACGCCGCCCAGGCCGACGCCGAGGACAGATCCGAACGAACCACCCGCCATGAACGCACCACTCAGCGCGGCATGCATCCGAGGGGCGAACACACTGATCACCACGGCGATCCCGACACTGCCGTAGGCGGCCTCGCCGACGCCGACGAGGAAGCGGGCGGCCAGCATCTGCTCGTAGCTCGCCGCCACGGCGCACAGCAGCGTCGCCGCGCTCCACAGCACCGCCATCAGCACCAGGCTGCGCACCCTTCCCCACCTGTCGGCCAGGACAGACAGCGGCAGGGTGAGGATCCCGACCATGAGTGCAACCACGCTGGTGAGCGACGCCAACTGCGAATCCGACAGCGCCCATTCGGTTTTCAGAAAAGGAAAGACCGCACTCAGCACCTGCCTCGACATGTAGTCGGCCAGCAGCAGACCGAACGCCAGTAGGAAAACGACCCACGGGTATCGCCGGCGAGGTCGAGGGGCTCGGGCCGCCTCTACCGGGGCGGCGACCATATGGTCATCCGCCCCGGCGACGGTAGTGTGCAACTCCATTGGTGCTCCTACGAATCCGATGCGTCGAGACGGTGTGCGACGCACCGGAGCTGATAAGGACAGAGACGTCGCCCTCGCGGCCACGTCCGGAGGTAGGCGGGGAGGGTGCTCCCCAGCCTGCTATCGGCGACTCGGTGACTCAGGCGTGCTGGGTGAAACCGACCTGGCCGGGCTTGCGGTTGGGCGCGTAGCCGAGCTTGGCGAGGGTCTCATCGACGCTCGCGTACTGTTCGCCGATCCGGTAGATGTCGCGGGCTTCCTTGCCGTCTGCGACACCACGGCCCAGCTCTTCGGCGATCCGGACCAGCTGCCTCACCTGGTCCGCCGACTTCATCTTCTCGCCCTTACGGCCCCACAGGGTGTCCTCGTTTCCGCAGCGGGCGTGCAGACCGAATGCGATCGCCATGGCGTTCACCGGAAGCACGCTGCGCATCAACGTCTCCAGGGTCAGACACGCACCATCGGGCACCCGCTGAATGAAGTTCATGATGTTGTACGGATTGGGACCGTCGAACCCGCCGCCGATACCCACCCAGGTCACGTTGAACGGACCCATGTACTTACCGCGCCGGATCAGCCGCTCGACTGTCTCGAGCTGCGGGATGCTGGAGAGCTGGAAATGCGGCTGGATGCCGTTGGCGGTCAGCCGCCGCAGGTGTTCCTCGACCCACGCCGGGCCGGCGGGCACGGTCATTTCGCGGTAGGTGTCGTAGAGCTCGGGGCGCTGGATCGACGTACCCGCGATGTCGTCCTCGGTCATCAGCTCGATGATGTTCATCTGACTGGTGTTGATCGCGATGGTCACCTGGTCCGGCTTCGGGTCCAGCTCGGCGAGCATATGCCGGGTGTCATCAGAGAGCCACTTCGCGTCGGCCCCTTCACCTTCGGGGGCGAACGAAATCGACCCACCGACCTGCAGGATCATATCCGGCACCGCCTCGCGCAACCCGGCGAGCAGCTCGTTGAACTTCGACAGCCGCTTGGACCCCTTGCCATCGAGTTCACGGACGTGGATGTGCAGCACGGAGGCGCCGGCCTCATAGCAGTCCACCGCCTGCTGCACATGCTCCTCCATGGTCAGCGGCAGATCCTCGCGGAAGTCGTCGGGCTCCCACTCGGGGCCGTACGGCGCACAAGTGATGACCAGTTTGTCCTGGTTCTCCGGGAACAGCGCATCGTCGTGGAAATGCATGGTTTTCTCCGATCGGTATCGAAATTTCGTGAAAGTGAGGAATTCTCAGAACGGCTTGTCGCCGACGATGCCCGCGCGTTCCATCTTTCGGACCGCAGGCCAGTAGTCCTGAACCGCGTAGTGCTGGGTGGACCGGTTGTCCCAGATCGCGAAGCTGTTCTTCGTCCACCGCCAGCGCACCTGGTATTCCGGAACAGCGGCCTGTCGCATCAGGTAGTGCAGCAACTCGGCGGCCCCTGGCGCGTAGTCTGCGCCGAATCGCACGTTGTCCGGAGTGTGGTAGTTGACCAGATGGGTGGTAAAGGAATTGACGAACAGGATCCGCTCACCGGTTTCGGGATGAGTGCGTACCACCGGGTGCTCGGCGTCGGGGAAACGCTGCGCGAGATCGTGGCGCTTCTCGTCCGACATCACCGCGCCGAAGCTGGCCTCGATGCTGTGGCGGGCCCGCAGTCCTTCGATCTGCTCTTTCACCCGCTCGGGTAGGCGCCGGTATGCCTCGACCATGTTCACCCAGATGGTGTCCCCGCCGACCGGCGGTGACTCCACACAGCGCAGGACCGAACCCATCGGCGGATTCACCCGCCAGGTCGCGTCACAGTGGAAGGCGTTCTCGTAATGCTCTGGGGGGCTGTCGAGGTCCTTGTAGATGCGCACGAGTCCCGGATTGTCCGGGTCGCTGCCCAGCACCGGGTGATCTTCCAGCGGACCGAACCGCCGCGCCAGCGCGACGTGATCGGCGCGACTGATGTCCTGGTCGCGCACGAACAGCACCTTGTACCGGAGCAGCAGGGCGCGCAGCTCGGCGAAGAGTGCATCGTTATGAGCGATCCGCGCGAGGTCGGCATCGACCAGTTCGGCGCCGATCGAACAGGTCAGTGGCGTGGCGGTGATCGTGCCGCACGACATCGAATCATGGGATGGGGCAAAGGTTGTCATCGTTGTCCTCCAGGTGTGGATCCGGCATCAGAGCGTGAAGACCGACGAACCGACGCTGCGGCCCGACTCCATGTCGCGGTGGGCCTGCACCGCATCGGAAAGCTTGTAGCGCTGGTTGATCCCTATCCGGATGCGACCGGCCTCGACATGTGAGAAGAGCTCGCCGGCCAACTCGGCTCGCTCCACGGGATCGGCGATGTAGTCGGCGAGGGCGGGGCGGGTGACGAACAACGAGCCCTTGACCGCCAGTTGCATCGCGTTGATGGGCGGAGTCGGCCCGGAGGCGGTGCCGAAGCAGACCAGCAGTCCGCGTCGCGACAGCGAATCCAACGACGTGTCGAAGGTGGTCTTTCCGATGCTGTCGTAGACGACCGGCACGCCTGCGCCATCGGTGATCTCACGTACCCGTGCGGCGACGTCCTCGCGGGTGTAGATCACCACGTGATCGCAACCGTTGGCGCGGGCGATCTCGGCCTTCTCCTCGCTCGAGACCGTGCCGATCACGGTGATGCCAAGGAGCTTCGCCCACTGCAGGAAGATCAACCCGACCCCACCGGCAGCGGCGTGGAGCAGGACTGTCTGTCCCGCGCGCAGCGGATGGATGCGGCGCAGCAGGTAGGCAGTGGTCAGTCCACGCATCGTCATCGACGCGGCCGTGTCGAATCCGATCCCGTCCGGCAACGCGATCAGATGCTCGGCCGGTATCACCCGTTCGGTGCTGTAGGCACCAAGCGGGCTACCGGTATAGGTCACCCGGTCACCCGCCTCGAACCCGACGACACCCGAGCCGACCGCCTCGATCACGCCGGCAGCTTCGACGCCCATGCCTGCGGGCAACGCGGCCGGATACAGGCCGCTGCGGAAGTAGGTATCGGCGAAGTTCAGCCCGACGGCCTCGTGCCGCACTCGCACTTCGCCGGGCCCCGGGTCGCCCACCTCGACATCCTCCAAGCGCAGAACATCGGGGGCGCCGGTTTCGTAGAAGCGAACAGCTTGTGCCACAACAGATCTCCTCCTCGGTCGATCGCACTCTCCAGTGGATCGACAGTTGTATTCGACGCATGGGTGTCCGGATATGTCGCCGCGTGCTGCGGCATCCACTGGGCGGACCGTCGATCGCGTGCTGTCAGCGGAAGGTCACGTCGGGTGCGCTCACCGATCGCGATGTCCCTGACCACTGATCACCATCGCTGTGATGGGACCCACTGTAATCCGGATCACCAGCCCATGCTTATCCTCAAGGGACGAGATGCTGTTCATTTCGGGACAGGAGATAGTGTGAAGCCACTCGCCCGCTACGCGGCGGTACACGGATTCGTCGAGCTAGGACGCTCGCTGGGGCTGGACTCGGTCGCCCTCATCCGCGCAAGCGGGTTGGACCCCGCCGGTCTGAGCGTGCAGGACCGCTGGGTTCCCGCCGCCGCTGTGGCGGATCTACTCGAGCGCTGCGCGATCAGCTCCGGACGTGAGGACATCGGCCTGCGCCTGGCCGAACGTCGCCGCTTGGCCAATCTCGGCCCGCTCAGCATGGTGATCCGCGAGGAACCCGACGTCCGCAGCGCACTGCGGACCATGTCCCGCTATGAGCACATGTTCAACGAGGCGCTGCACACCCGGCTCACCGAACACAACGCCATCGCCACCATCCGGCTGAGCCTCGATCTCGGCGGGCCGGGTGACACCCGGCAGGCCATCGAATTGGCGGTCGGCATCTTGCACGGACTCATGCGCGGATTCCTCGGCACCGCCTGGCAACCCCTCGAAGTCCGCTTCGCCCACCCGGCCCCCCGCGACCTCACCACCCATAATCGCATCCTCGGGCCCCATATCAGTTTCGATCAGGACTTCAATGGAATCCTCACTTACACCACCGATCTCGACGCGCCCAACGCCATGTCGGATCCCCAGTTGCGCACGTACGCGCAGCAGATCTTCGACGCGCCACGGGCCACCTCGACCGCCACGACCGTGGACCGCGTCCGGGAACTGATCGAGCTGCTCCTGCCGACCGGACGATGTTCGGCCGACCAGATCGCACGGAGCCTCGGCGTCGACCGCCGCACCATCCACCGCCGCCTCGCCGCCGAGGGCGAAACCTTCACTTCCCTGGTCGATTCCACCCGAGCCGAACTCGCCCAGCACATGGTCGCCAGTCGCCGTCACAGCCTGACCGAGATCTCCGAGCTTCTCGCCTTCTCCTCGCCCGGCAATTTCTCTCGATGGTTCCGCACCCGCTTCGGCCACAGCCCGAGCCAATGGCGCACCGCCCGCGCCACAGCCCTCGAAGACTATCGAGGATCGCCGCCCGCACAGGGCTCGTACACCGCGCCGGCATAGTCCGGCACCTCGGGAGTCGGTGAGCCCGCGAAGGGAGCCTGCTCCTTCCATGAGGTCTCGGTGATAGCGGGGGGAAGGTAGGCATTCTGGACCGACTCCCACAGCGCGGGCGCGGCCGCGGGCGAGACTCCGACGAGCCCCGCCAGGAGTTGGGCCACCGTCGCAGCGTTCTTAGGATCCTGCGAGAAGTCGTAGGCATCCCACATGGCCTTGCAGTAGTTCAGTACGTCGTTCGGGCGATTCTCGATGGTCTCGCACGTCGCGGTCGGGTAACCCTGGACCAGCGGGGACAGCGCGTTGCCGTCGCGGCCGACGATATCGGTCACCCGCGTGACCTCCGAAGGAGGCAATTGCTCCTCCATCGTGGGGCCGTAATACATCGCATCGATCTGCCCCGCCTTGAACGCCTGAATCGCGGTGGCCGGCGCACCGACCGCCACGAAGGTGACGTCCGTCGCCGGATCCATCCCCGCCTGGTTCAGCATCTCGGTGATCCACAGCTCCATACCGGAACCTCGAGAGGTGACGCCGATGGTCTTACCTTCGAGGTTCTGCATCGTGGTGTTGGGATCGGTGGTGTCACCCGTGATCTGTGTACCCGGCCGCATGATGACCTCGAGGGTGTTACCCAGGGTGGAGCCCAATGCCTTCACACACGCACCTTTGTCGATCGCCGGCCACATCGTGCCGGGCACCATGGTGCCGACCGTGAGGTCATTGGATATCACCGCCGCGGACTGGGCGGTGGTCAACGAGGGCGGCATCAGCTCCACATCTACGCCCCGCTGGTCGAATAGTCCTTCGCTCTCGGCGATGACCGCCATCAGGTCGCCCGGCACCCCCTGGGTGATCCCCACCTTCATCACCGACCCGTCGGCGGCGCTGCTACTTCCACCGCACGCCCCCAGAACAATTGTCCCGGCGGTGGTCATCGCAATCACAACGGTCTTCGAAAAATGTGTACGCAGCGTCATCTGAAATCCTTATCGGGCTGAATCGGTGGAAGGGGCATGGGTTTTCGGTGCAGCACTACCGGGCACACGGGAGGCCAGTACGCGGCACCGCACGACGACTGTGGAGAAGCCGACCCATCATCGAGGCCGGCCGTCGTCGTCCAGGGTGTGCGCGTGGAGAGGTCAGTGCTGGTTGAGTGCCTCGCGGAGTTCGACGAGCATGTCCCGGTACTCGGCGGAGCTCTCGAGAGCGTTGCGGGGCCGGTCGAGGTCGACGGACATATCGATGACGACCCGGCCTTCGCGCATCGCGACGATGCGGTCGGCGATCAGCAGCGCCTCGTTCAGATCGTGGGTCACGAACACCACCGTCTGCCGTTCCTCACTCCACACGTTGAGAAACTCTTCGCGCACGACGTCACGGGTCTGCGCATCGAGCGCGGAGAACGGCTCGTCCATCAAGATCAGGGCCGGTTTCATGACCCAGGTCCTGGCCAAAGCGACCCGCTGGCGCATGCCCTGTGACAGCTGCCAGGGATAGCGATCAGCCGCCGCCTCGAGACCGACCCTGCGCAACATATCCATGGCCCGTTCACGCCGCTCCACCTTGCCGATGTGGGCGATCTCCATTCCCAACTCGACGTTGCGACGGGCGGTGCGCCATGGGTACAGGGCATCACGAGCGAACATGTAGCCCATCCGCGAGCGCGCCTGCGCTGGGCTGGTTCCGAGCACCAAGACCGATCCTGCGGCTGGGTGAATCAGTCCTCCCATCAGGTTCAGCGCCGTGGTCTTGCCGCAGCCGCTGTGCCCGACCAGCACCAGCAATTCGCCACGCCTGCCGGTGATCGAAAGATCCCGCACACCGGAGAACGAGGTGGCCCCGGCTGGGGTGTAGTCCAATGTCGCGGAACGGATCTCGAAAGCGGGATCCTCGATCGCATCGGCGCCGACGGCGCCCACTGCTGTTACGTCCAAGTGCGTCATCATGCGTCCTGAGGGGGTTGCCAACGGAGGATCGTCTTCTCTACCCGGCCCGACAGCGCATTGAACGCCGCCGCGATAATCGCGAGCACGATCAGCGCCGCGTACACGGTGCCCAGATCGAACGCCGCCGAGGATGCGGATATCTGCTGACCGAGGCCGGCCGTGGACGCGATCAACTCCGCGCCGACCACACCGAGCAGCGAGTAGATCAGGCCGAGTCGCAGGCCGGCGAAGATCGAGGGCACCGCCACCGGAAGCAACACCTTGTAGAAGCGCTGCCATTTATTTGCGCCCAGTACCACCGACAGCCGCAGTAGTTCCGCATCAGCGCTGGCGACGCCCGCCCGGGTGTTGATCGTGATGATGAATACCACCAGCGTGAATGCCAGCACGATCTTCGAGGTCGATCCGATACCGAAGTAGATGACGAACACCGGGGCCAACGCGATGCGGGGCATGGCATTGATCGCATCCAGGAATGGAGAGACCACCGCCTCCACACTCGGGGCCAGCGCCAGCCCGATGCCGACGGCGATGCCGATCACCGCACTGGCGACCAGCGCTATCAACGCCGCCGAAACGGTCGACCACAGGTCTGGCCAGAAGGTGCCTTTCTCCTGCCAGGTGAGGAAGGCCTCCCACACCAGCTGCGGGTTCGAGATCACCAGCTTGTCGCTGCCGCTGTAGTCGTAGCTCAGCTGCCACAGCCCCAGCAATGCGGCCAGCAGCAGAAGCTGCACCGCCAACAGCGGGAACCCGGACAGTTTGGCCCTCGCACCAGTTGCCCCGACAACAACCTTCTTCCCAGGGCCCACCGCACTCTTGCCTGCCCCCGATGTGGTGGCGGGGACACCGCGTGTGATGCCGAATGCGGCGCGCAGGGCAATCGCATTGCGCGCCCGAATTCGTTGATGACTCATATGTATTTCCTTGCATCTGCGGACAACTCGAGGCCTCCGCGTTCACTGCGGCGATCGTCGATCGGGGCCGTTCACGGAAATGGAATGCCGGCCGAGGACACGGCTTCGGGCCAGTGCACTCGACCTGCGCACTCACCTCCGTCGGCAGCAATCGACCCCCGGAGAGGTGAGTGACTGCAGTCACAGTAGCGTCGGGTTTGCCCAAAAACTTGACGGAATGGGACTCAAAACTTGACGAAACGAGATACGGTCGGCTGATGCTGATGAGCAGGAGCGCCGTGCTCAACGACTACGTCGAGGTCGCGGAATCGGTAGGCCTGAACCCCCATTCGCTCATGCGCGTCGCGGGGATCGACCTCGGCGCCCTCACCACCACGACGACGTGGATCCCGGCGCAGTCGGTGGACCACCTGCTCGAGATTTCCGCGGCGCAATCGTGTTGCCCGGATTTCGGTGTGCGGATGTCGGTCAGCCGAGGCCTGTCCAACCTCGGTCCGGTGGGACTCATCGCACGAGAAGAGCCCGATGTCCGCAGTGCGCTCGGGATCGTGCTGCGCCACATAAGCCTGCACAATCAGGCCATCGATCTGAGCTTGACCGAGTCCGGTGGACTGACCACCCTGTACGCACAGTCCGCGCCCGGAATAACACTGGGCCGGCAATCCATCGAGTTGGTAGTAGCTTCCGTCTTTCGAATTCTGGCGGATCTACTTCCCACAGACTGGCAACCAGTGGCCATCTGCCTCGCACACGAGGCCCCTCCAGATATTGATACGCACCACCGGATGCTCGGCCAGACCGTGACCTTCGGACAGGGGATCGACGGAATCATCACCGCGTCGAGCGACCTCGAGACACCGAATCCGCTGTCCAACCCGCTGCTGCGCCCGTTTACCCAGGAATACCTCGGGCTACTGGCCCCCGCCACCGGCACAACGCTGCCGCTCCAGGTCCGCGACTTGATCGCCACACTCTTGCCGACCGAGAACTGCTCGGCCACCCGGATCGCACACAGCCTGGGGACCGACCGCCGCACGCTGCACCGCCACCTGGCCAACGCGGGCGAGTCGTATTCCTCGATCCTCGACGCCGTCCGTACAGAGCACGCCCGCCGTGCGATTGATCAGGGAACCCGCTCCCTCACCGAGATCGCGGCAGAGTTGGGGTTTTCCGAACTGAGCGCGTTCTCGAGGTGGTTCCGGCAGCGATTCGGGGTAAGCCCCCGAGCCTGGGGGAAGAGGACCACGTCCGACGACCCTCGCTGAGCGAAATCGAGCCGATGCGAATCATTTATCCGACGCGGTAGCCCTGCGCCGCGACGCCATCTCCTCCACCAAGATGGGAACACCGAGGTTGCAGGAGTGGATGCCGACAATCGTGGCCAGTTTGAGCACCTCGAGGATCTCTTCGGGGGTCACTCCCATATCCAACGCGGCCTGGATATGACGCCTGGTTCCGGGCGCGTACATATGGGTCGCCGACGCATCAACGGCAATGCACAACAGCTGCACCACCTTCGGCGGGATGACACCGCTCTGGAACGGCTGCATCGCCATCTTCATGTACAGCTCGGTCCACTCGGGATCCATCTCGTACAGGCCGTCCCAGAGTTCATTCCAGCCGCCGCCTGCCTTCATGCGCTCGACAACCGGGTACTCGGCCTTCTCTGTGTTCATGATTTCTCCCCAATTGTCCGGAACTCTTGCGATGCAGCAGAACTTGCTCAGACAGCAAGTGACAGCAGTCACAGTAGCGCGGAGACGCCCCGGCAATTTGACACTTCGGGACCGAATACTTGACCAATGGGGAGAGTTACCTCCGCACGACCGGGCCGGTCAGCCCTCCAGCGGCGGGCGCAGCGCGGGGAACCAGATGTCGGTGAGCACCTCGATGGCCCGATCCACCGAGACGTCGATAGTGCCCAACATCGCCCAACGGGTAAAGAACCGTTCCAGCTGCGCGACCAGCAGTTCCACCCGCAGCCGCGCCTCATCGCGCCGATCGGCCGGCCATCCGGCGAGGTAGGCGGTCATCGAATCGGGGAGTGCCGAAATACCGTTGCGAGCGATCTCGCGAAACTCGGGTTCCAGCGCGGTCGCCTCGTCCCAGGCGGGAAGCAGATCTTTGTACTCGTTAAACCACTCGATCGCGCTGCCGACCCAGCGGGCGAACTCGGCGCGCGACCCCGTCTCGAGCACCCGGTCGAGATCCTCGTAGAAGTGCAGCGCCGTTGGCGCGGTGCCCTGCTCGCCGATCACCCGCAGAATCTCGAGTTTGCCCGCGAAATGCAGGTAGAAAGTGGCGCGGCTGCAGCCGACCGCGGCGGCAATGTCGTCCACCCGCACGGCCGCGTACCCACGGGCGGCGAACAGCTCCTTGGCGGCGTCGATCAGCCTGGCCCTGGTCTGCTGCTTCTGCTCATCCCGCAGGTTCGTGTTCGCGCGCATGGTGAACAGATCCTCGATTCCCTCGACAACGCTCTGACGTGCGTCTTCCGCGGAGCAAGTCTACGCGGCAGCGGACTCACTAAACATAGCGCCACTCACTAGACGCACTGTCCATCGAATGTTAATGTGTTGCCTACGTCACTCCGGCGCGCACAACGCATCGGACGGTTCGGCCGTCAGCGACGACGGCCCTCCCAGCACAAGGACAGTGAATGACGTCAACAGCACTCCCCCGCGTCTGCGTGATCGGCGCCGGCCCCTCCGGGATCACCGCAGCCAAACGCCTGAAAGATCACGGCATCCCCTTCGACTGCTACGAGGCGTCCGACGACGTCGGTGGCAACTGGTACTTCAAGAACCCCAACGGCATGTCGGCCTGCTATCAGAGCCTGCACATCGATACGTCCAAGTTCCGCTTGGCCTTCGAGGACTATCCCGTGCCCGAGGAATGGCCGGACTTTCCACACCATTCACAGCTGTTCCAGTACTTCCGCGACTATGTCGACCATTTCGGCATCCGCGACCGGATCGTGTTCGATACGGAGGTGACCGCGGCCGAGCGCACCGCGGACGGACGCTGGCTGATCACCACCAGCCAGGGCTACGCCAAGAACTACGACGCGCTCATCGTCTGCAACGGGCACCACTGGGATCCCCGCCTCCCGGACTATCCCGGTGAATTCGACGGCACACTGATGCACAGCCACGCCTACAACGACCCGTTCGACCCGATCGATATGCGCGGCAAGCGCGTTGTCGTTGTCGGCATGGGCAATTCGGGTCTGGACATCGCCTCCGAACTGTCCCAGCGGTACCTCGCCGCGAAGCTGCACGTCTCCGCGCGGCGCGGAGTCTGGGTCCTACCGAAGTACGTCAACGGCAAGGTCGGCGACAAACGCGAGATTCCGCGGTGGATGCCACCGAAGCTTGGGCTCAAACTCCGGCAGCGCTTCGTTCGCAAAACCCGCGGCAATATGGAGGACTACGGCCTGCCGAGGCCGGACCACCTGCCATTCGAGGCCCATCCTTCGGCCAGCGAGGAGTTCCTGCACCGCGCCGGTTGCGGCGACATCACATTCAAGCCCGCGATCACCGCATTGGAGGGGCCGCGGGTGCGCTTCGCCGACGGCAGCACCGATGAGGTGGACGTGATCGTCTGCGCCACCGGGTACCGCATCTCGTTTCCGTTCTTTTCCGATCCAGACCTGCTGCCCGACGCCGATAACCACTTCCCGCTGTTCAAGCAGATGATCAAGCCAGGAATCGACAACCTGTTCTTCCTCGGCCTTGCGCAGTCGCTGCCCACCCTGGTGAATTTCGCCGAACAGCAGTCCAAGCTGGTCGCCGCCTATCTGACCGGCCGCTATCACCTGCCCTCGGCGCAGGAGATGCAGGCGACCATTCGATCCGCGGAATCCACCCGAACCGGCCGCTACTACGACTCGCCCCGGCACACCATCCAGACCGAGTTCGTACCGTATGTGCGGGATATGCGGCGCGAACTCGAGCGCGGCGCGAAACGCGCGGCAGCCGAGGGTAATTCGCTTCCTGTCCCGGCTCGTACGCTCGAGCACGTGTGAGACGGCGATGACCAGTACGACAGGAACCGCCACGTCGGGCTTCTGCGCCGAGCAATTCGCGCAGGTCCGCACAGAGCTGGAGGCGCGGCTCGCCTCCGGCGACGAGCTGGGTGCCTCGATATGCATCACGGTCGACGGTGAAACGGTCGTCGATCTCTGGGGCGGCCATCGTGACCCGCGACGCAGCGTGCCATGGACCGAGGACACCCTGGTCAACGTCTTCTCCATCACCAAGACGATGACCGCGCTGTGCGCCTTGCTGCTCGTAGACCGCGGCGAGCTGGATGTGGACGCAAAGGTTGCCAGGTACTGGCCGGAGTTCGCGGCGAACGGCAAGGGCGGCATCGAAATCCGGCACCTGCTCGCCCACACCTCCGGCGTCTCGGGATGGCAGCCGCCGATCGAACTGCCCGACATCTACGACACCGCGGCGTCCGCGGCCCGGTTGGCCGGCCAAGCCCCGTGGTGGGAACCTGGCACGGCGTCGGGATACCACGCACTCGACTACGGCCACCTGATCGGCACGGTGATCCACCGCGTCACCGGGCGCACGCTGGGCGAGTTCTTCGCCGAAGAGCTCGCCGGGCCGCTGGGCGCGGACTTCCATATCGGCACCGCGCCCGAGCACCACGGGCGGATCGCCACCCTGATCCCGCCCGCCATGCCGGAATTCGACATGGCCACGCTGGATCCGGACAGCATCCTGGTCAAGACGCTCACCAGCCCGCTGCTCGACATAGCGGAGACCGCGAGCCCGGGCTGGCGGCAGTCGGAGATCGGCGCCGTGAACGGCCACGGCAATGCCCGTTCGGTGGCCCGGGTGCAGTCGCTGGTGTCCTGCGGCGGCGAGCTGGGCGGTCGCAGGCTGTTATCGGACCGGACGATCGAGCTGATCTTCCGGAAACAGTCCGATGGCGTGGATCTCGCGCTGCTGCTACCACTGCGCTTCGGCATCGGCTACGGCTTGCCGCAACCGCAGACGGCGCCGGAGGTCCCCGAGGGCCGGGTGTGCTGGTGGGCCGGGTTCGGCGGCGCGATGGTGGTCAACGACCTCGACCACCGCACCACCTTCGCCTACACCATGAACCGGATGGCCCCTGGCCTGATCGGCTCGGATCGCGCCGACGCCTACCTGCGCGCGACATTCGAGGCGGTGCGCGGATGATGCGGGCGCTACAGCTCACCGCACCAGGTGTGCTGGAACTATGCGAAGTGCCCATCCCTGATATCGGCCCGAGCGATCTACTACTGCGGGTGGGCGCGGCGGGAATCTGTCATTCGGATCTGCACGTGCTGCACCTCCCGGTCCGCGTGCGCGAGCAGCCGCTGACCCTCGGCCATGAAGTCGCCGGCACCATCGAGGCGGTCGGCGATGCCGTCGTCGGCCGCAGCACCGGGGAGCGCGGCGTGGTGTATTTGTGCTGGTCGTGCGGTGTGTGCCGGGAGTGCGTCAGCGGCAACGAGAACGTCTGCGAAGCCGCGGGCCGCACCGCCATGCCGCCCTGCCCCGGTCTGGGGCCGGACGGCGGGATGGCCGATTACATCCGGGTGCCCGCGAGTTCGTTCGTGCCGATCGGCGATCTCGATTTCACCCAGGCCGCCCCACTGGCCGACGCCGCACTGTCGAGCTGGCACGCCATCCGCGGCACGCGCGAGCACCTCGGGCCCGGTTCGGTGGCGGTGGTCATCGGGATCGGCGGGCTCGGGCACGTCGCGGTGCAGATGCTCGCCGCCACCACGGCGACCCGGGTGCTGGCTGTGGACGTCAGCGCAGGCAAACTCGATCTCGCCGCGCGGTGCGGTGCTTCGGACGGGCTCCTCGCGGGTGACAGCACCGCCGCCGACATCCTGGCCCGCACCCGGGGCCGCGGCGCCGACGCGGTATTCGACTTCGTCGGTATCGACTCAACCGCGCGAATTTCGGTGGAGTCGGTGGCGCCCAACGGGGCCTACCGGATGATCGGCCTCGGCGGCGGCGCACCCGAGATCACGGCGGCGCCCGCGGGCGGTCCGGGCTGGCCGTGGGGCGCCTCGGTCCGAAAATCCTACGGCGGCACCAAATCCGACCTGATCGACGGCGTGGCATTGGCCGCGGCGGGCACGCTGCGCGTCGAGGTGGAGCGTTTCCCACTGGCCGAGGGCCCGGCTGCCCTCGACCGACTCGAACGTGGCCTGATCACCGGCCGAGCGGTCCTGGTTCCCGACCCGTGACCAACACACTCCATAACGAGGAAGTACTACCGATATGACAAAGCCGATCGACCTGCACACGTTGGTGGCCCAGGCGGCGAACACGCTCACCGGCCCCGGCGGCCGATTCGAGATGGTTGTCGAAGACGTCCTCGGCGCACCGATGCCGGTGATGCGTCACCGCAAGACCTCCTTACGCGACGTACTCACCGCCGCCGCACATGGCGATCGGGACTACCTGGTCACCGCGGACCGCCGGCTGTCCTTCACCGAGCACGCCGCCGCCGTTGCCGCCCTTGCCACTGCCCTCCGCGACAAATACGGCGTCGAAAAGGGCAACCGCATAGGCATTCTCGCGGCGAATACACCAGAATGGGTGGTCACGTTCTGGGCCGCGCAGGCACTCGGCGCGATCGTCGCGGGCTACAACGCGTGGTGGGCGCCGCGGGAAATCGCCTACGGCATCGGGCACACCACCCCGGCTGTGCTCATCGTGGACGCCAAGCGCGCTGCGCTCGTTGCCGAACTCGATATCGGTATCCCGGTGCTCACCATGGAGGAGGACGTCCCCGCGCTCGTCGCCGAATACCGGACCGACACCCTGCCGGACACCGAGCTCGATGAAGACGACCCCGCGGTGATCCTGTACACCAGCGGCACCAGTGGACGGCCAAAGGGCGCGGTACATTCCCATCGAAATGTGTTGGCGGTCATCGACTATCACCTCTTCAGCGACGCGCTGACCGCGGCGCTCACCGGGGCGGCACAACCACCTACCGGTAGGCGGTTTCTGGTCACCTCGCCGCTGTTCCATATCGCCAGCCTGCACAACCTGGTAATCCCCCGGCTGGTAACCGGTGATGCGGCGGTGATCCACCAGGGCTCATTCGACGCCGACCGGGTATTGCGTCTGATCGAGCGGGAACACATCACCAACTGGGGCGCCATGCCGACCATGGCGACGCGGATGCTGGAGCTCGAACTGTCCGGTTACGACTTGTCCTCGCTGACCGCATTCTCGCTCAACTCGGCGCCGTCGTCGGCGGCGCTGCAGCAGAAGCTGCGCGACCAGCTGCCTGTGGCCCGCAACGCACTGGTGACCAGCTATGGAATGACCGAATGCAGCACTGCCGCGACGCTGGCCGCCCCGGCCGAGCTGGCCGCCTTCCCCGACAGCGTCGGGCGACCGATCATCGGAGTAGCACTGGAGATCCACGACGAGGCGGGCACAACGGTCCCCGACGGTGTCGAAGGCGAGATCTGGGTACGCAGCCCGTACGTCATGCTCGGGTATTGGCAGGACGAGGCGGCGACCGCCGCGGCGATCACCACAGACCGATGGCTGCGCACCGGCGACATCGGTGTGCTCGAAGACGGCAGGTTGCGGCTGTCGGGGCGACGCTCGGATCTCATCCTGCGTGGCGGGGAAAACGTCTATCCCACCGAAATCGAACAGTGCCTCGACGAGCACCCCGCGGTGCGGGAATGCGCTGTCGTCGGGGTCCCCGACGACGACCTCGGACAGCAGGTCGCCGCCGTGGTCGTGGTCGACGACACCACGGCGATCACCGAAGACGCGTTGCACGCGTACGCCACGGAACGGCTCGCCTATTACAAGGTGCCTGCCCGCTGGCGGCTCATCACCACCGCTCTCCCGCGCAATGCGACCGGCAAGGTCGTGCGCACAGGTCTCGAGGTGTGAATCCCATGTACGACACGATCATTGCCAATGGCCGCTGGTTCGACGGGACCGGCGCACCCTCCGAGATCCGGCATCTCGGTATCCGGGACGGTCGAATCGCGAACGTCTCGGCCGACCCGATCGACGACCCCCAGTGCCCGAATGTCGTGGACGCCAGCGGACAATGGGTGATCCCCGGCCTCATCGATATCCACACTCACTACGACATCGAAGTGCTCCAGGATCCGGCGTTGGCCGAATCGGTCCGGCACGGTGTCACCACGGTGCTGCTCGGATCGTGTTCACTATCGACGGTGCACGTCGGCGCCTCCGACGCGGGCGACCTGTTCGCCCGGGTCGAAGCGATTCCGCGCAAACACGTCGTCACGGCGGTCGACGAGCACAAGACCTGGAACTCGGCGCACGAATACGTGGCCGCGCTGGAACAACTGCCGTTGGGCCCGAATATCGCCGCGTTCATCGGACACTCCGATATCCGCGCCGCCGAGCTGGGGCTACAGCGCGCTACCAGCAAGGACGTCCGGCCCGACGCCGCCGAACTGGCCGCGATGGAAGCGAAGCTGACCGAGGCGCTGGACGCTGGGTTCGTCGGCATGTCGTCCCAGCAGCTGATGTTCGACAAACTCGACGGCGAAGTGTGTCGGTCACGCACCCTGCCCTCCACGTACGCGACGACCAGGGAACGCCGCCGGCTCAACGCGATCCTGCGGCAGCGCGGACGGGCGTTGCAGGGCGGACCCGACGTAGCCCGGCCGCAGAGCCTCGTCGCGATGGCGGCATCCAGCCTCGGCCTGTTCCGCAAGCCGTTGAAGGTCAGCTTGCTCTCCGCCGCCGACATCAAGGCCATTCCCGGCGTCGCACACGTGTTCCCGCTGATCGCACGGGTGTTGAACGCACTGGGTGGAAACTTCCGCTGGCAACACCTTCCGGTGCCGTTCGAGGTCTACGCCGACGGCATCGACCTGGTGGTGTTCGAGGAGTTCGGGTCCGGCGCGGAAGCGCTGCATCTGGCCGATCAGGTGGACAAACGCCGGGAACTGCTGCGTGATGAGCAGTACCGGCGGCGTTTCCGCAAGGACTACGACAAGAAGTACGGCCCACGGGTATGGCATCGCGACCTGTTCGACGCGCAGATCGTCGAATGCCCCGATTCGACGGTGATCGGCAAGTCCTTCGGCGAGGTGGGCGTGGAGCGCGGCGGCGTGCACCCCGTTGATGCGTTCTTGGACCTCGTCGTCGAGTACGGAGGCAAAGTGCGCTGGCGCACAACGATTTCCAATCATCGGCCGGACGTACTCGATCGGCTCGCCGCCGATCCCGGTGTGCAGCTGGGCTTCTCCGATGCCGGTGCGCACCTGCGCAACATGGCGTTCTACAACTACGGTCTGCGCTTCCTGCGCCGAGTGCATCGCGCGGCGGAAGCGGGACGCCCGTTCCTGTCCGTGGAGCGCGCGGTCCACCGGCTCACCGGTGAGCTCGCGGACTGGTACGGCCTGGACGCCGGACATCTGCGGGTGGGCGACCGGGCCGATGTGGTCGTCCTCGATCCGGCTCGGTTGGATGATTCACTCGACGCCTACCACGAATCCCCGGTCGCCCCGTTCGACAATCTGTCGCGCATGGTGAACCGCGACGACGGCACAGTCTCGGCGGTGTTCGTCAACGGCGTGGTCGTCTTCGGCGAGGGCGCACCGGCTCGAACACTCGGCACCTGCCGGACCGGCCGTTTCCTCCGCGCTTCCACCACCACGATTTCCGACGCGACCGGGTAGCGCGTGGTGGGCACGTGTATGACGAAACGATAGAACATTCCGGCGCACCGCCGACGGCATCCCGTACGCGTGATTCGGAGCGGTAGGTACTACCCGTGCACGGCAGATCTTTTCATCTCAGTGGATCGAACGGGGCAAGTTCTGCCGGTGCCGTCCCGGTGGCGATCCGCTCGGCGAGTAGACGTCCGGTGGCGGGCCCGAGAGTGATGCCCCACATGCCATGACCGCCTGCGACGAATACGCGCTCGGACCGGGTGGCTCCGATCACGGGGAGCCCATCGGGCGTGCACGGGCGCGAACCGACCCATTCATCGTGGCGGTCGTCGAGGTCGGCGCCGCGCAAGAGGGGCTTCGCCGCATCGACGATCGCTGCGATCCGCCGACGGTCCAGCGCAGCATCCGGCGCCTTGAACTCCATCATCCCCGCGATTCTCAGGCGGTCTCCGATGGGTGTACATGCGACGCGCTGGGCCGGGTAGTAGATCGGGCCGGCCGGTACGTGGTCGATCGATACGCTGAAGCTGTATCCGCGCCCGGCCTGGATGGGGATGCGGACACCGAATCCATGCGCATCGTGGCTCAACCAGGCGCCGGTGGCCAGCACCAGCGCATCGAACCGCTCGTCATCTCTTTCCGTGGTCGTGACCCGGACTCCGGAACCCTCGTCGACGACACTGTCAACCCGAACTCGTTCCTCGACCGACGCCCCACGCGCGCGAACGGCGTCGGCGAGACCAGCGACGAACTCACCCGGGTTGATGAACCGCTGGTCGTGGAGCCGAATCGCGGTGCCGATCCGGTCCGACAACGATGGTTCGATTTCTCGCGCCTCGGCACCTGACAAGACGTCGAATTCGATCGTCTGGCCGGCGGCCCGGATATGCCGCAACTCGTCGAGGAGCACCTGCTGTTCGGCCGTGGTGCGGTACGCGGCGAGAAACGACTTCGCGTCGTTGGTTCGGACAGTCACTCCCCCATCGGCGAGTTCGTCGAAAGCGGCCAAAGCGTGGCGGTTGATGGCCACCAGCGCCTCCATCGCTGCCTTCCACCGGGTGGTCGTGCTGTGACGAACGAACGACAACAAGAATCGGATGAGTCGAGGATTCAGGCTCGGCGGCACGTACACCGGTGACGACGGACTGACGACCGCGTGGATTCCGTACTTCAATACCGCAGGCTCCGGGAGCGGCGTACTGATACCAGGAGTGATCCATCCAGCGTTTCCCCAGGATGCCCCGGCAGCCACCGCCCCGCGGTCGAGGACCGTGACCTCCATGCCCTGTTCTTGCAGGAACCAGGCTGTGGACAAACCAACCATTCCTGCGCCGATGACGCCGACTCGCCGGGGTGATGTGCCGCGGACACTCATGGGGACCTCTTTCGGGCAGTGGATATTGCTCGATCATCGGTCGCCCAGCACAGAGAGTCACTGTGCGATCACGCCAGCTGGACGGGGTGTATTAGTGTTCTCACCACAAGCTGGGACGGCTTCTCGCGAGTTGTTCCAGTCGGGGGCGGAGCCGGAAGGAGCCTCGGGTGATCGCAATCGACACACTGGTCGAGTCCCTTGGTGGCGCCATGGTCAGGCTTCTCCTGGCGGGCCGCCGCGACACCGTGCGTGACGTGGTCCTCGCGGACAGCTGCGACGAGATCTACCCGGACTCCGAGGTGCTCGTGCTCTGTCACGGAGTCCGGGACGAAGCCTCCGCGCTCGAGGTGCTGAGCCGGTCGGCGCGCGCGAAGGCCACTGCGGTGGTCCTCGAGTCCCAGGTCGCGGCGTCCGCCGACGTCCTCGAACGCGCCGAGGCTCTCGGACTAGCCGTCATCGCGCTGCAACCGGCGGCGTCTTGGACGCATGTGATGTGGCTTATCCGCGCAATCCTCGATCATTCCGCGGCACCGGATGGGCTGGACGCACGCAATGTGAGCAGCTACAGCGAGCTGTTCACCTTCGCGGATGCCGCAGCGGCGATCGTCTCGGCGCCGGTCACTATCGAGGATGCCCACTCCCGTGTGCTCGCCTACTCCGAATTGCAGGAATCGGTCGACCGCGCCCGCATTTCCACCATCGTCGGACGTCGCGTTCCGGAGCCGGTCCTGCGACACTTCACATCTCGGGGTGTCTTCCGGCGGCTACACACTTCCGGCGAGCCGATCTGGGTCGATTCCGGTCCCGACGGAGTCCTGCCGCGCCTGATCATCCCCGTGCGCGCCGGCCGAGAATTGCTCGGCTCGATATGGGTAGTGGATCCCGGGCCGATCCCCGAGGAACAACTCCGCGACCTGACACAAACGGCCTCTGTGGTCGCCCTGCATCTGCTGCGCCTTCGTGCGGTGTCCGGTACGGCCCGCCGGGTGACCATCGAGCGGCTGCGTGCAGCGCTGATCACGCCCGATGAGGAGTCGGCCACATGGCTACCCAACGGACCGTGGCGGGTCGCCGCTCTCGTCAGAGAATCTGACCAGGAGGACCTCCAGTATCAACTCGAGCATTGGGAATTGACGTTGCGCCGCTTCGGATGGGCGCGTCCTTCGGTGACCGAGGTCGACGGCCTCCCGATGACTGTGGTGGCGAGTGAGGGGTCACCACGCGTTGCGGGCACATGGCCGTGGCTACGGGGTCTGTCGTCAGATATGCGGGCTCAGGACGCAACCGTCATCGTGGTCGCCGGATGTGCCGTCAGCAGTGCTGGCGAGCTTCCTCGATCGCGAAGTGAGGCCGCCGAACTCAGAGAACTCGCACGAACCGGGCGGACGAGCCCGATATCAGCGATCGAAGACGCGTGGCATGAAGTTGTGATCGCCCGCGTGACTTCGGGACTGAAACGAAGTCCGACTCTCGACACGAGCCCTCTGTCGAGGTTGATCGCGGCCGATCGCGAGCGCGGAACCGAATACGTACGCACTCTCGCCACGTATCTCGCCTATCTCGGCGAACCGAAACGCGCAGCCCAGCAACTTCTTGTTCACCCGAATACATTGCGCTACAGAATGAACACGATCGCAGATCTGCTCGGCGTCGACCTGAAGGACAGCCGTATGCGGCTTGCTCTGCACCTTCAATCCCTCAGCCTCCTCGACGGTCCCCCTCCTTCCCATCCGTGAGGTTCCCGCCCCGCGACAGCGGACCTGTCAGCCTCGGTCAGGGTGCGGCCCATCAGATCGCCCCCTCGACCTGTCACAGCAGTGCATCAGCATCTTTCGCCCGGCGCCGGCTGCACCTGCTGGACAGCCAAGACCACGGGCCTGCGCTGAGATCTGTACCCACTAATCGGCTCTCACGCGTCTGGTGTCGTATGCCCACATCGCGATCTCGACGCGGTTGCGGGCGTCGAGCTTGGCCATCAACGATGCGACGTGGGTCTTGACCGTGCTCAGGCCGACGAAGAGCTCGGTGGCGATCTCGGCGTTGGTCCGGCCGCGTGCTACCAGCGCGAGCACCTCCTCCTCGCGCTCGGTCAGTGGGTCGATGGGCTGGACCGGTATCGCCGGCACCTGGTCGGCGAAAGTCGCCAGCAGTCGGCGGGTGACATTGGGGGCGATCAGCGCGTCCCCGTTGGCCGCCGCGCGGATGGCCTGCACGAGGAGCTCCGGCCCGGCGTCTTTGAGCAGGAAGCCGCGGGCGCCTGCGCGTAGGGCGCCGAGGACGTACTCGTCGAGGTCGAAGGTGGTGATGACGACGACCGCCATCGGGTCCGTTACGCCCGGCCCGGCCAGGCGTCGGGTCACCTCGACGCCGTCGAGTCCGGGCATCCGGATGTCGACGAGCAGGACATCGGGACGCAGCCGGGTCGCCAGGTCGAGCGCTGCGAGTCCGTCGGCCGCCTCCCCCACGACCTCGAGGCCGGGTTGCGCGCCGAGGATCATCACCAGCCCGGTCCGGACCAGGTCCTGGTCGTCGGCCACGACAACACGGATGCTCATACCCGCGCCTCCACGGGCAGCACCGCTTCGACCACCCAGCCACCTTCGGGCCCCGGCCCCGCGGAGAGCGATCCGCCAAGGAGCTGGGCACGTTCGGCCATGCCCAGCAGGCCGAATCCGGGCTCGGGGACCGGCCCCGGCTCGGTCTGTCCATCGTCGCTGACACGCAGCCTGACAGCATCACCCACGCGGCGTACGTCGATCCCGACGCGGGTCGCGCTCCGGGCGTGCCGTACGGCGTTGGTCAGCGACTCCTGCGCGAGCCGGTAGAGCGCGGCATCCACGGGGCGTGACAGCCGGGTCAACGAACCGTCCAGCGAGACCTCGACAGTGGGCGGCGCGTCGGCGCGCGCCAGGGCGGGCAGGTCCGCGACACCCAGCGGCGGTGCGTAGGCGACGGCTTCCTCCTCGCGCAGCACTCGCACCATGGATCTCATCTCTGCGAGGGTTCGCGACGCTTCGGACTCTATCGCGGCCAGGACCTCGACAGCCTTCTCGGGCTGAATGCCGGCGACCACGCCACCGGCCTGCGCCTGCACCGCGATGGCCGAGATGTGGTGGGCCACGATGTCGTGCAGCTCGCGCGCCAGCGCCACCCGCTCTTGATTGCGGATCTCGCGCTGTTGGCGATGCCACAGGTCCGCGCGGTAGCGGAACACCGCCGCGAGGGCGACGAACAACAGCAAGAGGACGCTTCCGCCGAAAACGTCGGCCCAGCCCGCGGAGGAGGCGTACATCCCCAGCGCGACGACGACTGTCACGAACGCCGACCCCACGACCATCTCTCGTCCCGAGCCCCACCGCACCAGGGAGTAGAGCAGGATCAAGTCGGCCATCATGGTGTAGAGGCCGAGGTCTCCGGCGTGCGCGGTCAGCTGGAGGACCGAGAGCAGCCCGGCGATGCCCCACCCGACCAGGGCGGCCGTCAGGGGGCGGCTCCGCCGCCAGAGCAGGGCAGGCATCAGCGCCAGGGCGAGTACCGCGACCAGGGGCCGCCACGCCACGTCGGGCCGAACGATGCCCTCGACCAGGGCGGCGGCCGCGAACACGCCCACCAGCAGCCAGTCGAGACGACCGATGGGTGGGGCGTCAACAGGCCGCGGTTCATGCCAGACGGAGCGCCGGACAGTGACCACGGCTCAAGCATAGGGATCGGCGCGCCTCGGCGTACCCGCCGAAAGAACGAGAGAGAGATCGTGCCATCGGCCAGGCGAACTCCAGCCTCCGGGCCGGTGTTCCCGCCGCCGGGCTCAGCGATCGTAGACCTACCGATCCGCACCACAAAGGAGACCATGATGCGAACACGCCAACCCACCACCACACTGGAAGACCAGCCGATGCCGGTACGAGCCAAGCTCGCCGCAGCGTGGACAAGCTTCATGTTCCTGTACGCCTACGTCGACATTCTCAACTTCTTCACGCCCGGCGTCATCCAAGACATCCTCAACGGCAGAGTCTTCGAATTCGACCTCTCCCAGACCTTTTCGACCACCGCGTTGACCCTCATGGCCATCCCGATCCTCATGGTCATGCTGTCGATCACGCTGCCCGCCAGGGTGAACCGCATCGCGAACCTCATCGTGGCTTCGCTCTACGTCCCCGTCACGGCATTCAACGCGATGGGCGAGTCCTGGCTGTACTTCTACGGTCTTGGCATCGTGCTGGAAGTAATCCTTCTCGCCCTCATCCTGCGTTACGCCTGGACCTGGCCCCGCACCGCACCTTCGGCGACCATGGCGGACCGTAAAACCGTTCGCGCCCAGCAGCAAGCGTGAACCCTCAGTGGCTGAACCGAGTAACGCCCCACCGCCTCTTCCTTGAAAAGGAGCGCAACTCATAACGTTTCGCGCAACCTGCGCCGTGTCCCACGGAGACCTCCGGCAGCGTTGACGACGAGGGGCTTGCAGTTTGTACCGGTCAGCTCCGCACCGGGGCCGCGCTCGACGGCTGTATGTGCAGCGTAGGTGCGGATCGCCATCGAATCAGTTCCTGTGGGGCGGCGGGCCAGTTCACCGTCGCGACGCACAGCATGATCACCAGATGCAGTGGCGCCGACACCTCTTCGTAGACTGGCGCGTCGTCGATGACATGCGTTGTTACTGCGCCGGCGAGTAGCAGCACCAGCCCTGCGGCGCCGAGGAATCTGGACTGCCGGCGCGGAATTAGCAGCAGAATCGCGCAGACCAGCTCCATCGCCCCGACCAGGTAACGCATATTCGGGTCGAAGCCCCAGTCGGCGAACTTCTCGGAGTAGGGCGGTCCGAAGAAGGTCTCCCCCGGCCAGAATTTGGTTGCGAACCCCACAAAGAACTCGAAAGCCAAGAACCAGTAGAAGCCAGTACGCAACCACGTCGGCACAGTGCGGCGTTTCAGCATTTCATTCCTCCAGAAGTGCATGGTCGATTCCCGCCATACGGGCGGGCACCGGATCTTCCCTTGTCATGGATGACAGTCCAGCGACCGCGAATGTGACGCCTCGACGGACACGACCTCGTGTGCTTCGTCGCCACGTCCGATGGCTGCCGCCGACGTCGGTCACCGCCTGCACGGCGGTGGCGCCCGCGGCGACCAGTTCGGCGACGCGCTCGCGGATATCGTCGACAGTCCAGAAGGGGCAACGCCGGTCAGCCTCTTGGCGTGCCCGTTGGGATCGAGCCCGACCTGTTGGCCACCCAGCTCGAACTGGACGTAGTACTGCTCGTCCATCACTGGCGAGGTCACGGCTTCGTATCTCCGTGTCTATCGCTGTCACACCGGCTCGATTCGGCCGGTCGTAGGTACTGACAGATCCCCCGGAGGAATGTGACCGATGGACTACACCGAGTGGCTTATCAAAGAATTCGAGGCCAATAGAACGCATCTGCATGCCGTGGCGTACCGGATGCTGGGTTCGGTCACCGACGCCGAGGATGCGGTGCAGGAGGCATGGATACGATTGAGCAGAACCGACGTCTCCGACGTCGACAATCTAGCCGGCTGGCTGACCACGGTAGTCTCGCGGGTTTCGCTGAACGAACTGCAGCGCCGCAAGAACCGCCGAGAACAGCTTTGCGGCACCGAGGTGGTCGACGACAGGGCGGACCGAGCCACCACGATCTCCCCCGAGCAGGAGACGATGATGGCCGATTCGGTCGGCTCGGCACTCTTGGTCGTCCTCGATACCCTGTCCCCGGCCGAACGACTCGCTTTCGTGTTGCACGACATGTTCGCTGTGCCTTTCGACGAGATAGCCGCGATCGTCGGCCGTTCCAGCACAGCGACGCGTCAACTCGCCAGCCGCGCGCGACGCCGGGTCCACGGAATCGATCAGCCCGCGGCGATCGACATCGCGCAGCGGAGTCAGATCGTCGACGCATTCTTACGTGCCGCACGAACGGGCCGGTTCGACACCCTGCTCGAACTCCTCGACCCCGATGTGGTGGTGCGTGCGGACGACACTGTCGTCGCGGCCGGGGCCGCAGCGGAAGTCATCGGCGCCGAAGCCGTGGCTCGAACCTTCACCGGTCGCGCGCAGGGTGTCCGACCGGCCCTGGTCGACCGGGAACCGGGTGCGATCTGGATGGTCGGCGGCCGCCCGCGCATAGTCTTCACTTTCACGATCCTGGACGCGAAGATCGTCGGCATCGAGATGATCAGCGATCCGGAAAAGATTGTCGGCATGGATCTTTCCGACCGGTGACGGCAACCGGTTCCGCCGTCACCGGGCCGCGCTCGTCTGTCACATCGGAGCCGCCGACGCGGTCAGATCGGTGTCAATGGAATCCGCCGTTGTCGGCGGAACACATTTCGAGGACCGACTATGACCGAGCTTCTGCACACCGCGGCGAACAGCCGCTACCGCAGCGTTGTGTACTGGATAACCACCGCGATCGTCGCGTTCGAATCGGCAATGGGCGGTATATGGGACATCATGCAGATCGACATCGTCCGCGACGTCGTCGTCGATCAGCTCGGGTATCCGCCCTACATCCTGGTGATTCTGGGAGTCGCCAAGATCCCCGGAGCCATCGTACTGGTGGTGCCCGGTCTGCCCCGCCTGAAGGAATGGGCGTATGCGGGTGTCCTTTTCGTCTATCTCGGGGCGGCGATCTCACTGGCCATCCAGGGTGAGCCCGCCGCGGCGGGTCCCCTCGGTTTTGCGACGATGACGTGTCTGTCGTGGGCAACCCGTCCCCGGGACCGCAGGACTGTCGCGACCGGATCATGGACACCAGGACGAACCGACTCCAACGACACACCGAGATCTGTCGGCGCGATCGGCTTCCGGGCGACAACCGGCGTCGTGGCCAGTGTCCTCTTCAGCGGTGGTATCGCCGATCTGCTTGGACGCGGTGCGACGGTCGAGGGAATGCTGGAGCTGGGATACCCCACGTATTTCGTTACCATGCTCGGGGTTTGGAAGATATCGGGAGCGCTGGTGATACTCGCGCCCCGGCTCGGACGACTGAAAGAATGGGCATACGCTGGAGCGTTCTATGATTTCGCCGGAGCATTCGCCTCCCACATCGCGGCCGGATCAGCTGCCGCACACCTCCGGTGGCCGGCAGCGTTCGCGCTGTGCGTACTGATCTCGTGGGCTCTGCGCCCCGCCTCGCGAAGCCTCGCGGCGGCACGTTAGCCCCAGCCACATACTTCGTGTCATGGCTGCCTTCGACGATCAGACCGATGACGCTCACCGGCATCAACAGCAACCACAGGCCGTCGCAAATCTAAGCGGCCCGACCACAACGCCCCGGAGATGGGGTTGGGAATGACAACAGCCCCGCTACGGGCGTGCCGTCCGCGCCTTTGCGCGAAGGCACACTACAGGCGCTGACCGACCCATCCGATCGGCCACACGACTCTTGCCGATCGGCCACACGACTCTTGATCTCGGACATCCGGCCAGGTCGGGCGCCTGCTTATCTGCGTGGAATACAACGGCGGAAACATTGGCACTGTTTCCGGGCCGAACCGTGGGATAAACCTGGGATCAGGTCAAAGAAACAGGTCAGGTCCGGTGCAAAACCGGACCTGACCTGGGATTCTATGTGGAGCTAAGGGGACTCGAACCCCTGACCCCCACACTGCCAGTGTGGTGCGCTACCAGCTGCGCCATAGCCCCGAGTGGTTTGCCGCCGGTGTTCCCCGGCTGCCTGAACGAAGTTACACCACCCGGGGACCACTAGCCAAATCGCCTCGATACGGGGGTTGAACGGGGTCAGGGGGCCAGGTCGGCGACCCAGGTTGCGGAGGTGGTGTCGAGTTTGGTGGTGCCGTCGTAGACGGAGGGGGTGGCGGCGGGGCCGTCGAGGAGGGCGGTGAGGGCGGCGTCTGCTGTGACGGCGTTGACGGTGGCGGCGTCGAGCTGTGCGCCGGAGGTGATGCATTCGGCGGCGGTGTCGGGGGCGCCGGATTCCTCGGCCAGTGCGGCGAGGTCGTCATTGCTCAGGTCGGAGCTGCCTTCGCGGGGCTGACGCTCGGTGAACAGGGCGTCGTGGAACGTCGAGTAGGTGGGGCCGGAGCCGTCGGCGGCGACGCATTGGAGGGCGGCGATGGCTCGGGTGGAGTAGTCGCCGCTGCCGGATTTCGGGTCGAGGAAGTTCACGAAGCGGTAGCGGATGGCGAGCTTGCCCTCGTCGACTTTCTGGGCGATTTCCTGGCCGAAGGTGTGCTCGAGCGCACCGCAGGCGGCGCACATGGGGTCCTCGTACACGTCGATGATCTTGGTCACGCCGGGCTTTCCGAGCACCATGGCACCGTCGGGCTGCATCGCCACCACCACGGCAGCCTCGCGCACGGGACCGTAGCCGTCGTTGCGCACCTCGATCGGGTCCTGGGTCCAGCGGTAGGCCAGGAACACGACCAGGGCGATGAGAACAAGGGCGACGGCACCCAGCGCGTAGGTGGTGTTGCTCGACATGGGCCGGGGTGTGTAGTTCGACGGCGGTTTGCTCACCCGATCCACTGTGCCTCGAGTCGCGCGCGATGGTTGGCGCACCTGCCGAAACGGCGGTCCCTGTGCCGCCCTGGCCTCACCGCGACGCCTTTCCCTCACCTTCGGCGTGCACGACCTGCTCGATGACGGAACTCGCCGCCACTCCCCCACCAGGCCCGCCGTCACAGGTGCACGGCGCCGCCAACTGATCGGCTTCCTCGTCGACGGTCTCGATCCGCTTCTCCACCCGTACCTCGCCCCGCCGCATCGGCTCCGGCACCACCAGCCAGGCAACAGCGGCGATGGCCAGCAGAGCACCGGTCACGGTGAGTCCCACGCCGAAGTTCAACCGTTCGGCAATGAAGCCAACAGCGATCGGGCCGAGCACCGCGCCCAGGTCGGCCGACATCTGGAAGCCCGCAAGCACCGGCCCGCCGCGCACCTTGGGGCCGATGATGTCGGCGACCGCGGCCTGCTGGGCCGGGGTGAACATGCCCGAGCCCACTCCGGCGATGAACGAGAACACCAGCAGCCAGATCATGTTCGGCGCGACCCCGAGTCCTGCGGTGCCGACCGCGCAGACGGTCGTGCCGATGATGAGAAAAGGCTTGCGTCCGAAACGGTCCGAGAGCTGGCCGGAGAAGAACAGCACCACGGCATTGCCCGCGGCGAACACCGTCAGCGCGACACCTGCCATTCCAGCAGGCTGCGACAGCACCTCCACGACCAGCAGCGGCACCAGCGCCATCCGCACACCGAACACGGCGGCGCCATTGGCGAAATTCGACCAGAGCACGGCCCGGTACTCCGAGCGCGCGAGCGCCTCGCGGAAACTCATGGTCGGCGGTGCGGTGTCGGCCGCTTCTGGTGCGGCCAGATGCGAGTCGCGCAGGCTGAAATGGACAACGGCGCAGGCGATGAGCAAGGCGATCGCATAGATCAGGAACGGCGCCCGCAGCCCGAACTCTGCCAGCAGACCACCGATCAACGGCCCGGCGAGCGAGCCGATGAGGAAGCTGGTCGACCACAGTCCGGAGATGCGTCCGCGCCGGTCAGACGGCGACATGCGGATCAGCAGCGCCAGCGACGACACCGTGAACATGGTCGACCCGATTCCGCCCGCCGATCGCAGCACCAACAGCTGCCAGTAGGTCTGCGCGAAGGCGCTGGCACCGGTGGACACCGCGACGATGAGCAGCCCGCTGGTGTAGACCCACCGTTCGCCGAGTTTCTGCACCAGTCGCCCGCTCATCGGCGCGAACAGCAACCGCATCAGGGCGAACGCGCTGACGATCGCCGAGGCCGCCGCGAATCCGACACCGAAACTACGCGCGAACTGCGGCAAGACGGGTGAGACGAGACCGAATCCGATGGCAATGACGAATGCGGCCCCGACCAGTACCCAGATCTCGCGGGGTAGGGCTGAAGATCTAACGCTCACCTGAGAGAGCCTGCCCGACCATCTCCTCCGCGGCCGCTTGCACCTGCTCGAGGTGCTCGGGACCGTGGAACGATTCCGCGTAGATCTTGTATTTGTCCTCGGTGCCCGACGGCCTGGCCGCGAACCAGGCGTTCTCGGTGGTCACCTTGAGCCCGCCCAACGGGGCGCCGTTGCCGCGGGCACGAGTGAGTACCGCGGTGACCGGCTCGCCTGCGACCTCGTCGGCGGTCACCTGTTCCGGTGTCAGCTTCGACAGCAGCTTCTTCTGCTCGGCGGTGGCAGGGGCGTCGACGCGGGCGTAGGCGGGACTGCCGTAGCGGCGCTCGAGTTCCACGTACCGCGCCGACGGACTCTGCCCGGTGACAGCGGTGATCTCGGCGGCGAGCAGCGCGAGCACGATGCCGTCCTTGTCGGTGGTCCAGACGCTGCCGTCCATCCGCAGCAGCGACGCACCCGCGCTCTCCTCACCGCCGAAAGCGAGGCTGCCGCTGAACAATCCGGGCACGAACCATTTGAACCCGACGGGTACCTCGTACACATCGCGCCCGAGCACGCTCACCACACGGTCGATCATCGATGAGGTGACGACGGTCTTGCCGATCTTGGTGAGCGCGTCCCAGCCCATCCGGTTGGCCACCAGGTACTCGATGGCGACGGCCAGGAAGTGGTTGGGATTCATCAGCCCACCGTCCGGGGTGACGATGCCGTGCCGGTCGGCATCGGCATCGTTACCGGTGGAGATGTCGTAGTCGTCCTTGATGGAGACCAGCGAGTTCATCGCGAACCGGGAGGACGGATCCATCCGGATCTTGCCGTCGGAGTCCAGCGGCATGAATCGCCAGGTCGGGTCGACCAGCGGGTTGACCACTTCGAGTTCCAGGTCGTAGCGCTGACCGATCTCCTCCCAGTAGTCGACGCTGGCCCCACCCATCGGATCGGCGCCGAGCCGGATGCCCGCGCCGCGGATGGCGTCGAGGTTGAGCACGCTCGGCAGGTCGGCGATGTAGTGGTCGAGGTAGTCGTAACGCTGCACGGTGGGCAGCGCCTGCGCGAGCGTGCCGTGCTCGACCTCCGCGAGCCCGCCGCGCAGCAGTTCGTTGGCCCGGTCGGCAATCGCGTCGGTGGCGACGGTGTCGGCAGGCCCGCCGTGCGGCGGGTTGTACTTGATGCCGCCGTCGCGGGGCGGATTGTGCGAGGGCGTGACGACGATGCCGTCGGCCTGGTGCTTGGTATTGCCGCGGTTGTGCCGCAGCACGGCGTGGCTGAGCGCGGGTGTCGGGGTGTAGCGGTCGCGGGAGTCGATCATCGCGGTGACACCGTTGGCGGCCAGTACTTCGAGCACCGTGGTCCACGCGGGCTCCGACAACGCGTGGGTGTCGCGCGCCAGATAGACCGGTCCGGTGATGCCGCGGGTGGCGCGGTACTCGACGATGGCCTGGGTGATGGCGAGGATGTGGGCCTCGTTGAAGCTGGTGTCGAGGCTGGACCCGCGATGCCCCGAGGTGCCGAACGACACCAGCTGCGCCGGTTCGGCCGGGTCCGGGATGCGGGTGTAGTAGGCGGTCACCAGGCCGGGGACGTCCACGAGGTCGCTCGGCCGCGCTGGCCGTCCGGCTCGATCGTGCGCCATGCTCGGATCTCCCTTCCGGGTCGGCTGTGCCCGGCTCGTCATCAGGATCATGTGAACAGCCATTCGGTCACGGACGCGGCGGCGTACACCACGGCCAGGCAGGTCGCGACACTCAGCACGATGTTGCCGAGGACGTAGCCGTACGCGCCGTCGGACACCAACCTGATCGTCTCGTAGCCGAACGTGCTGAATGTGGTCAGCGCACCGCAGAATCCGGTTCCCGCACCTGACAGCAGCCAGCCGTTCGCCCCCGCCCCGATCAGAGCACCGAGCAGCGCCGAACCGACAATGTTAACGGTCAAAGTCCCCCAGGGCAGCATGGATTCCCCACGGGCGGAAACGGCCCGATCAATGAGGTACCGGGCCGGGGCCCCGAGCATCCCGCCGACGATCACCCAGACCACCGTCATCGGCGTACCCGCGGCCGCCGGAGCCCGGTATCCGGCACCACCTGCCACGCGCTGCGAGCCGACTCGGTCATCGCTGACCCCCTTCCGTGCCGTTCACCCAGTTATCCGCACACTTCCAGTTACCCATCGTGCGAGCATCATCCCGGCCACCACCGCCGCCAGACAGGACACCACAGTCGCCCCGAGATAGCCGAGCGCGGTACCGACGGCACCTGATTCGAGCAGTGTACGAATCTCGGCACTGTAGGTGGAAAAGGTGGTGAATCCGCCGAGCAAGCCGACGCCGAAGAAGGGTCGCAGCAGTCTGTTGGCTACCCACACCTCGGTGATGAGAACCATCAGGATGCCCATCGCGGCGCATCCGATCACGTTGACGGCGAACGTCGCCGTCGGGAACGAATCCGGCCGCGGCGGCAACCAGACCGAGAAACCGTAGCGCAGCAGCGCACCGAGGCCGCCACCCAGTGCGATAACGAGCAGCACCAGCGGATCGGCGGTTCGGGCTTCGGCCCGCGATGACACGTCCCCAACCTCCTGTCCCGGCCCATTGCCGGTCGCATGATCCCCGCCGAGGGCACCGCAGCGCTATCGGCGGCGATGGCGTCGGCCGGCGGCGCGCAGGTCGGGCGCGGCCGATCGTTGACACACCGGCCGCCGCGCAGTACGAATCGACTGAGGTCTTCGCCGAAGACCCAACGCAGTCGACAGCCTCGTCCTGGAGCCGGTGATGACGGCACCGTGGTGTACTCGAATACGGCGCCGCCAGCAGCGGTCCGAGCGCCACGCCGCGCCCGAGCAAACGTTGAGCATACGGCATTCGCGGGCGCGTCGGGCGGGTCTCGCGATACGCCGTCTCGTCCTGGGAATCTCCATCGCCGCTGTCCTGGCACTCGGCAATACGGTGCCGGCGGTTGTTCCCGTCGAGCCGACCACCGACAGCGATGCCTTCTATACGGCACCGGCCGATATCGGCGAGTATCGACCTGGCGACATCATCCGTAGCAGGTCGGTGCCCGCGACCGGGTTCGAAGGCACGACTGCCTGGCAGCTGACCTTCCGCAGCACGAACTCCCGCGACGAGCCGATCGCCGCCGTCACCACCCTGTTCCTGCCCGCGGGTACCATGCCGGACCGTCCGCTGGTGTCCTACCAGCCGTTCGTCAACTCACTCGGAACCGAATGCGCACCATCTCATTCGCTGTTCGACGGCACCATGCGCGAAGCCGGGGCCCTGAATCTGCTGCTGGCGCAAGGCTGGGCGGTCACGGTGCCGGACCATCTGGGCCCGGACAGCGCCTACGGGGCGGCGCAGCTGGGCGGACGGATCACTCTCGACGGCATTCGCGCGGTCCGGCAGTTCGCACCGGCCGACCTCGGCGACAGTCCGGTCGCGCTGGTCGGCTACTCCGGCGGCGGGATGGCCACCGGTTTCGCGGCGACGCTGGCTCCCGACTACGCACCCGAGTTGCCGATCGTCGGCGCGGCGGCGGGTGGGGTCCCGATGAACCTCGGCAGACTCGCCCGCGATCTCGGTGATCGCTCGAACCAGCTGTTCGGTCTTGGGTTCGCGGCGGCGGTCGGGCTGGAACGCGAGTATCCCGCGCGGATTTCACTGGATCGGGTGCTGAATCCGGCCGGGGTGGCGTTGCGCGAACGGATCGAGGACGCCTGCATGGACGAAATCGTCGACGTCGCCGCAGGACTCCGCACCGCCGACGTCTTCACCACCCCACCCGCCGACGACCCTGCCGCCGTGCCGATCCTGCGCGACAACAGCCTGGAGACTTTCGCCGACGTTCCAGCCGCTCCCCTCTATCTGTGGCACGGAACGGCCGACATGATCTCGGCGGAGCCGGTGCAGCGGGTGGCCGATCGCTACTGCGCGGCGGGTGTGCCGGTGCAGCTGGATCTGATCGCGGGCGCCGATCATTCGGCAGCGATCCTTCCCGGTGCTCTGCGCGCACTCGACTATCTCGCTGGCCGTTTCGCGGGAATGCCGCCGCCGCAGAATTGTTGAGCGCAGCCGCGCAGCGTCGAGCGCACAGCAACGCCGCCCGTGAACCAGAAGGTTCACGGGCGGCGCTGGCCAGGACCGACGATCAGTGCGCGAGCACCAGCTCGCCCTCGGCCGGCGCCGGTGCGGTATTGGGCAGCAGCACGCCCGTCACCACGGCACCGATCACGAAGATCGCGGTGGCCCACCAGAAGCTGGTGGTATAGCTCTCGATCGCCGACTGCGCGACGGTCAGCTGGTCCGGTGTGCGACCGACGAGGTAGTCGCTGGCCGCCGAGGCCGCGATGGTGCTCAGCAACGCGGTACCGATCGAGCCACCGACCTGCTGGCTGGTATTGATCGTTGCCGACGCGACACCGGCGTCCTCGTGGTGCACGCCCGCCGTCGCCCCCTGGAACGCGGTCGCCATGGCGCCACCGAGTCCGAGGCCCATCAGGATCAAGCCGGGCAGGATGTGGGTGGTGTAGCCGGTATCCAGCCCGATCTGGGTCAGCAAGGCCATACCGGCCGCCGCGATAAGGAAGCCGGAGCTGACGATGATCTTCGGCCCGAACCTCGGCAGCAGCAGCGATGGGGTGGTCGTCGAGGAAACGATCATCGCGGCCACCATCGGCAGGAACGCCACACCGGTGGTGATCGGCGAGTACTCGAGGGTGAGCTGCATGTAGTAGGTCAGGAACAGGAAGATCGCGAACATCCCGATGCCCATCACGAACACGGTGATGAACGATCCGCCCCTGGTGCGGTCGAGCACCACGCGCAGCGGCAGCAGCGGGTTGGCGACCCGGGTCTCGAGCCAGACGAACACCGCGAGCAGCGCGGCACCGCCGATCAAGAAGGCGAGAGTGACCGGGTTGGTCCAGCCGTCGGTCTCGGCGTGCGAGAAGCCGTAGACGATGCCGAACAGCGCCGCGGTGACCACGACGGTGCCGGGGATATCGAGCTTGGGCCGTTCGGTGACGGCGTGCTTGGCCAGCAGCAGCACCGCGCCGACCAGCGCGACGGCGGCGAAGGCCAGGTTCACGAACATCACCCAGCGCCAGGACGCCCATTCGGTGAGCATCCCGCCCAGCAGCAGGCCGATGGCGCCACCGGTGCCGGCGACGGCACCGAAGATGCCGAAAGCCTTGGCCCGTTCGGACGGTTCGGTGAAGGTCACCGTCAGCAGCGACAGCGCGGCCGGCGCCAGCAGCGCGCCGAACACACCCTGTCCGACGCGGGCTCCGACCAGCATTTCGAAGTTGGTGGCGGCGCCGCCGATTGCGGAGGCCACCGAGAAGCCGATCAGGCCGACGATGAAGGTGTTGCGCCTGCCGAAGAGGTCGCTGAGCCGGCCGCCCAGTAGCAGCAAGCTACCGAATGCCAGCGCGTAGCCGGTGATCACCCATTGGCGGTCGGCGTCACCGAATCCCAGATCCCGTTGCGCTTCGGGAAGCGCGATGTTCACCACGGTCGCATCGAGCACGACCATGAGCTGGGCGACGCCGAGGACGGCGAGCACCCACCAGCGCAACGCGTGCGAGCCACGCCTGCCTGACGTCGGTGTTTCCTGCGGGGATGCCCCGCGATCGAGTGTGGTGGTCACGTCGCCCCTCGTTGAAGATTTAAGCGGAGGCGATTCCTCCGGTTGGCTGAAACGCTACCACAGTAACGGAGGGACTGCCTCCACTTAATCCCGCCGCTTGCTAGCATGTGGGTGTGAATCGCGCCACGACCATGCCCCCGACCCGGCGTTTGCGGGCCGATGCCGCCCGCAACCAGCAGCGCATCGTCGAGGCCGCACGCCAGCTGTTTGCCGACCACGGACTCGAGATCACCCTCGATGACGTCGCCGAGCGCGCCGGTGTGGGCGTCGGCACGGTCTATCGACGCTTCGCGAACAAGAAGGAACTCATCTCCGAGGTCTTCCAGCAGCACCTCGACGAGTTCGCCGAGACCGCGGAGGAATGCGTCGGGCGCCCCGACCCCTGGCAGGGATTGGTCCAATTCTTCGAGTACGCCTGCAGGCATATGGCGACCAACCGCGGGTTCAGCGAGGTCATGCTGGAGTTCGAGGACGACCTCGAACAGTTCGCGCGGGTGCGTGATCGAATCAAGCCGACCGTTGCCAGGATCATCGATCGGGCCCGGGAGGCCGGCGCATTGCAGCCCGATGTGGTGGCCTCGGACTTCTTCGCGATGATCCACATGGTCGACGGGCTGGCCGAGTTCGCACGCCCGGTCAATGATCAGGTCTGGCGACGCTATATGGCACTGGTCCTCAACGGCGTACGCACCGAACTCGTTCCGCGTCAACCATTGACGGTGGCGCCGCTGAACGACGACGAGGTCGAATGCGCCAAGACCGCCATCTGCACCGGTCGCCGTCGCTGATCGCCCACCTGGGGAAATCGCACAACGGGTAGCGCAGGTCACATTCCATCCCCTACAGTTGGACATGTGACCAATTCGTGGGTGAACTGGGCCGGCGATCAGCAGTGCGCGCCGGCCGCCGTTGAGGCTCCGCGCAACCGGGCCGAGCTGGCAGATCTTCTCGGCCGTGCCGCGGACGCCGGGCAGCAGGTCCGAGTGGCGGGCTCCGGGCATTCCTTCACCGATATCTGCCTGACCGACGGCCTGCTGCTCGACCTGTCCCGCATGAATCGCGTGCTCGACGTCGACCGCACCACCGGGTTGGCCCGAGTGGAGGCCGGCCTCACGCTCAACGCCGCCAGCCCGGCACTGCACAACCACGGACTGGCCTTCCCCAACCTGGGTGATATCGACGTCCAGACCATCGCGGGCGCCACGGCCACCGCAACCCACGGCACCGGCGCGACCCTGCAGAACCTCTCGGCGGCAATCCATTCGGTCGAGTTGATGCGTCCCGACGGCACAGTCGTCGAGCTGGACGAACAGTCCGATCCGGAGGGCTGGCGGGCCGCGCGGGTGAATCTGGGCGCCCTCGGTGTCATCACCGCGATGACGCTGAAGATGGTGCCTTCCTTCGTCCTGGAGGGCATTGAACGTCCGGTGCCGGTCGAGGAGGTGCTGAACGATCTCGACACCTATGTGGACGGCAACGACCACTTCGAGTTCTACATGTTCGCGCACAGCCCGTTGGCCATGACAAAACGCAACAATCGGGTCGATCTCGTCGAACAGCCGCGCCCGCAGGCGGTCGACTGGTTCGCCGACGTCCTGATGTCCAACTACACCTTCGACGCGCTGTGCAAGCTTGGCCGCTGGCAGCCACGACTGGTGCCGTGGATCCATCGCGGCGCGGCCTACGCGGGCAGCTATCGCCGTCAGGTGGACCGGTCCTACCGGGTGTTCGCCTCCCCCCGGCTGTTCCGTTTCACCGAGATGGAATACGCGATCCCGCGCGAGCATTCGGTCGAAGCCATCCGCGCGATCAAACAGCTGTCGACCCGTTTCGACACGCCGATGCCGATCGAGGTGCGCTGGGTCGCCCCCGACGACGCGTTCCTCTCACCGGCAGGCGGCCGCGCTACCTGCTACATCGCTGTGCACATGTATCAGGGCATCGACCACGAGCCCTACTTCCGCGCCTGCGAGGCAGTTTTCGACCGGTTCGACGGCCGTCCGCATTGGGGCAAACGCCACTTCCACACCGCGGAAACCCTGCGTGGCCGCTACCCGGACTGGGATCGGTTCGCCGAGGTTCGTCGACGCTTCGACCCGAAGGGCGTCTTCGCCAACCCCTATCTCGACCGCGTACTCGGTCCGATCGGCTGACGTCTCGGCGGCAGCAGCCGCGTCGTCGCCCATCCGGACGGCTTCGCCGACGTCGCGCCGACCGCGGTGGACGAGGACGGCGGCCGCCTGCGCACCGGATTCGGCTCGGCGTCCCGAACGACCTCGACCGCTCCCGCGAACACGCAGGCGGTACCGCAGTACAGACTCCACCCGAACGGCAGCAGATGAACACGCTCGCCTCGTTCCTCGAGCCGTTCACCGATCTCCTCGATGAGATCGAGGGTGTCCGCGAGGTGCGCGAGCATATCGGGTCCGTCCATGGCCGATCGGTCGCCACCGGTCGGCAGCGCAGGCGAACCACTGACGACCACGTATTCCGCCCCGGTCTGCGCCATCTGGAGCCGAATCGACCGGACGACATCCGCTGACGACCCACGCTCACCAGGCTCGACGTATATGTGCAGCAATAGACAGTCGTGGAATGTGCGCGCCACTGCGCCACCGCCCGGTTCCATCGCGACGGCACAGGGCCCGGGGGCGACCGGTGTGTATTCGAAACAGTGCCAACGACTACTGATAATTCTCATCCATACCCCTACCGCGCGACCCCTCGTCGCTCTTCGGACGCCGGACAGACGAAAATCTAGTGACGCCCCGCACGGATCGGTTGTTTCCGGACGCACGAACTTTGCCGGTGGGCGCACAACCAGCCCGCGCGACTCGACCACGGGATCCGAGCAGACGACCTATCCTCGGCTCCACGGGTCCCGGCCGCGACCAGGGTCCGCACGGCATGAGATCGGGAGTCTGTGATGGCAGGTGAGGCGGTAGTCGAGGAGGCGTCGACAGCAGACGTCGAGAACCCCCGCGAACGAGTCGACTACTGGGCCGACCTGGTCGACTCGTTCCAGGGTGTCCGGCTGAGCTACGAATTCTCCTCATCCAGCGACTTCTACGGCCGTATCCGGCGCCATCGCACCGACAACTACCAGATCGTCGGGCGTGAATCCGATCCGATCGTCTACACCCGCGGCGCCAAGCATGTTCGCGCCGACCCCGATGACGACTATCGGCTGGTCGTCCCACTCACCGGACGATTCAACGTGCGCTACGACGACGGCGCCGGCTCCCTCGCGCCCGGAATGAGCAGCCTGGTGACCATCAATCGGCCGATGGCGTTCAGCGCGAGCAGCGGTAGCCACGGGCTGATCATGACCATTCCGCGGCGCGAGATCCAGCATCGGCTCAACCGCGCCGATCCGCCCGCAGGCCCAATGGACCTGACCACTGGATTGGGGCGGGTGGCCAAAGACATGATGACCGGACTGTACGCCGAGGCTTCCGTGCTCACCGCGGCCCAATTCGATGCCGTGGCCGAACGGGTGGTCGACCTGCTCTGCATGCAGATCCTGGGCGATGCGCCATACACCGCATCCCACCTCGGCGAGGTGGAATCGACCATCAGGCACTACATTCGCCGCCATGTGGAGAACCCGGACCTGACCAGCGCGATCATTGCCCGTGGCCTGGGTTGGTCGGTGCGGCAGGTGCAGCTGGCCCTCCAGCATGCCGGTACGACACCTCGCGAACTCATCAGAGAAGAGCGCCTCCAGATCGCTCATTCCCGGCTCCGGAGCCCCGCCTATCGCGGCATGAGCGTCACCGATATCGCACTCGGCCTCGGCTTCGGCTCCGTGAGCAGCTTCAGCACCGCCTTCCGGCAACGCTTCGGCACCACCCCGAGCAGCGTTCGCGGCGGCTGACCGCGACGGGACCACCGGCCCGGGCGTCCGCATGACGTCCGGCGCATGCGGCCCCGTCAGCGAACTCCGCGCTCAGTTCGCCCCGCACAGCGCATAGCAGAACACGAACGGCTCGGAGCCATCGTTGAACCAGGCGTGTGGGGTGCCGTTCTGGATCACGCTGTCACCCGGGCGCAATTGCACGTCGGTCCCGTCGCCGAGACGCATCCGGCCGGCACCGCCGACAACCACGACGAAATCGACGGTGTGGGTGGTGTGCATGCCGGGGCCGGAATCATCGAAAGCACCGATCAGCCCGGGCACCGCCGCCTCGGTCGCGGACACCACAGGGGCGAGTTCGGCGGGGTCCTCGAGCGGCTCGTAGCTCAGGCCCGGCGGAATAACGATGAATCCGAATCGCACACCGCCCGGGCCGGGAAAGAACTGTGCCGATGTCGCTGCGGGCACTGCCTCGACCGGTAGCTGCGGCGGGGCGTCCAGCTCCCACATGCGGTAGATCTGCGATCCCGGCAGCAATGCGGGCTCGATCGGCACGACATCGCTGTCGGCCAGCACGGCGGCCTGGCCATCGGTGCGGTGTCCCAAGACAATCCTGCGCATCAGTACTCCCGGCGATCTCGTTGGCTGCTCCGTACACCCGCACCGGCCTGCTCCTCGGCCTCGGCGGATCGAGACGAAATGTATCCATGGCCGGACCACTCGGATTGCCGACCGGCGCACAAGTTTTGCCGGCGCGCGCATGACCGGGTCTGCGCAGGTTGTCTGGGGTGAGTCACCCCGAAATCATGCGATGCGTTCTATCCTCGGCTCCTGGGCTGCGACGGTCCGGACCGGAAGATGAGAGCGGGGAGGCTTGTGATGGTGAGCGAGGCAGCGGTCGAGGAGGCGACCACAACACAAGTCGACGATCCGCGTGACCGCATCGATTACTGGTCTCAGCTGGTCGACTCGTTTCAGGGCAAGCTGACCTATCGATTCCCGTCGGAACGTGACTTCTACGGCCATATGATCCGGCGCCGAACCAGCGACTATCAGATCGTCGGATGGCATTCCGATCCGATCGTCTACCTGCGCGACAGCAAGCACATCCGGGTCGACCCCGACGAGGACTACCGGCTGGTCGTCCCACTCACCGGGGTATTCGACATCCGCCAGGACGGCGACGGCATCGCGCTCGAACCCGGTGTCGGCAGTCTGGTGACCATCGATCACCCGTTGCAGATGGGCGTACACGGCGGTAGCCACGGCTTGATCATGACCATTCCACGCCGCGAGATCCGCCACCGGCTCAACCGAGTCGAACCACCCGCGCGCCCACTGGACCTGACCGTCGGACTCGGCCGAGTGGCCGCCGACCTGGCGTCCGGACTGTACGCCGAAGCCACGACGCTCTCACCCGGACAGTTCGATGCCGTCGCCGAGCGGCTGGTGGACCTGGTCTGCATGCTGATCCTCGGGGAAGCACCGAGCGGGCCCGGCCATCTCGGGCACGTGGAAGAGTCCGTGCGCCGCTACGTCCGCCGCCATGCCGGAGACCCCGACCTGTCCACACCGGCGATCGCCCGCGCGCTCGGCTGGTCCGTGCGCCAGGTCCAGCTGGCGCTGCACCAGGCGGGCACGACGCCGCGTGAGGTCATCCGGGAGGAGCGGCTCCAGCTCGCCCGCACCCGGCTGACCAGCCCCGCCTTCCGGCAGCAGAGCATCACCGATATCGCCTTCGGTCTCGGATTCGGCTCGACGAGTAGCTTCAGTACCGCGTTCCGGCAGCGTTTCGGTGCGACACCGCGCAGCGTTCGCACCGGATGACGAGATCAAGGACCTGGTCAGCGACGGAAAGCCACCACATAGCGCCAGCACCAACACTTTCCACTTTCAGCGCCGAGCCGAATCAGTAGAACGCGACCCGGCCGCTAGTAGCCGAGAATGCGCGAGACGAGCTCTGGTAATGCGGTACCGATCGGTTCGCGAATGACTTCGGTCGCGAGGCCGTCATAGGGCGTCGGCTCGGCATTGACGATGACGAGATCCGCCCCGTTGTCCACCGCGAGCGCACACAGCGAAGCCGCCGGTTCGACCTGCAGCGAGGTCCCGACCGCGAGGAAGATATCGCTCGACTCGGCGGTGATCGTCGCCTTCAGCATGGTGCGCGGATCCATCGCCTGCCCGAACATCACCGTGCCCGCTTTGAGGATGCCTCCGCAGTGCGGGCACGGCGGGTCGGACTCGCCCGCGGCGACACGGTCGAGGGTCGCGGCCATGGTGGAGCGATAGTCACAGCCGACGCAGACAACGTCGAACATATTGCCGTGGATCTCGATCACCCCGCTGGGCGGGGAGCCCGCACGCTGATGCAGGCGGTCCACATTCTGGGTGATGATCGTGACGGTGCGAGCCCGGTCGAGCTCGACCAGCGCGGTGTGCGCGGCATTGGGACGAGCGTGCCATGCGGGATTGTCACGACGGGCCAGCCAGGACCGCTCGCGCAGCTCGGCGTCGGCGAGGTAGTTGTCGTAGGTCGACAGCAGTTCGGCGATCGGATCCTTCGTCCAGACGCCGCGCGGGCCGCGAAAATCAGGGATCCCGGAATCAGTGGAGATGCCTGCGCCGGTGAGCACCCCGATCCGCCCGGGACGGGCGTGCCAGTCCGTCCTCACCGCGCCCGCTGTCTGGTCGCCGAACTCGTCATATCGTCAGGCTATCGGGCGCGATTCGTCGCACGACACAGGGTGGAGACACCGCTGCCGGCTCGCCTCGTCGAATCCAGGCTCCCGCGACCAGCCGTCCCCGCCGATGAACCGCCCGGATCAGCCCAACCGAGGACGTTCACCCGCATCGGCGAAACTCAGCTCCAGTGTCACCGGGATCGTCTCGACTTCGAGTGCCTGCCGGAGCCTGGGCACAGCCTCGTCGAGGATGCGCCCGCGCAGCAGCCCCACATCGGTATGCGGCTCCGCGGTGACGGTCAGATGCAGCTGCGGGGCCCACCGCGTTCCGGTCAACCAGGCCGAGGCCGAGCGCACATCGTCGAAGGCTGCGATGTCGGCGGCCACCGGTGCTGCGGCCGTCGACGACGCCATGACTGTCTTCCCGGTCGATTCGTCGGCTTCGAGCCGCCACGACCGCGCCTTCGGCATCCGGAAGATCTGCGCGAACAGCCAGCGCAGGCACAGCAGCCCGAGGATCACCGCGCCGGCGATCACCGCCACGAACACCCCGGTGGGTGGGGCGGCGGAGCCCGGGACCAACGTCGAATCGCGGTCCACCCAGCCCAGCTGCCCGAAGTGGGCAGCAAGGGCGTAAGCACCGGCCGCGACCGAGATGATCCCGGTCAGGCCGATCAACGTCCGATTCACTCCGGCGGGCCGATTGAGCTTGCTCATCGGAGCCCCCCGGCCTTGGGTCCGTGCAGCTTCGCCTTCACCCGCTTCACCGGATGGCCGACCTGCTGCACGCGGCCGGTGACGGTATCGCAGATCGTGTCGGCGAGCCCGGCATTGTCGTGCCGGTCGGTGCGCGCGATCACCATGACGACATCGTGGCGCACCTTCACTCGCGCCGAGGTCACCCCGTCGACCCCGGAGGCGCTGGTGCGCAACAGGGTTCGCAGACCAGACTGACTCACCCCCGCCTCCATGCCGTCGTCGCTGCCGGTCAACGGCAGCACCTTCGCACGCCCCGGCAGCAATGCGATCACCAGCAACACCACCCCGATGGCCAGGGCTACGATCCCACCGACCAGCACCGGCAGCTCGTTCCAGGTGATGCCGTGCACCTCACCGGCGACACTGTCGTAGGACAGGTATTCGTGCGTACCGATCAGCCGCTGCACCAACGATACGATCACCGCGACGCACGCCGCCAGTACCACCACCGCAATGATGGCAGCGGGCCATGCGCGCCGCGGCCTGCGGATCACTGAACCCTCCCGGGGACAATGGTTTCGGTGGTCAACTCCGAGACCACGATGTCGACCCGCGAGACTCCGATTCCCGTCAGTTCGGCGGTGCGCTCACGCAGATGGGCGCGGCATTCCTCGGTCACCCTGCCCACTGGCTCCGGAAAGCGAACCGGCAGCCGCACGGCAAGCGCGGCCCGATCACCGGAGACGGTGGCCTCGACTTTGACACCGCGATCGACACCCGGCACCTCAAGGGCGGCGTGCGCAGCGATCCGGCGGACCACCCGTTCACTGATAGTGGTCCGACCGGGCAGCTCGACCGGAACCGCGGCGCCCGTCATCGCCTGCCCTTATTCTGCGCGGACCGGACCAGCCCGGCGAGGTCGAGTTCGCCGTCGAGCCAGCGGCCGACCACCAGGCCGAGCGCGGCGAACACCAGCACGATCAGGAACGCGCCGAATCCGCCGAAGGCAGCGGCGAATCCGACAGCGATACCGATCGCCAGGCATATCGTTGTGGCGTTCACAGTCGACTCCTCTTCGCTGAGCCCGGTCGCCGGCTACTGCACCCGCGCGACCGGCGCGTCGGCGTCATCGTCGTCACCCGGAATGAACACATCGTTGACATTGATATTGACCTCGACGACCTGCAGCGCGGTCATCTGCTCGATCGCGGTGATCACATTGCGGCGCACCGCGCGCGCCACTTCGGCGATGGCGGCGCCGTATTCGACGACGATCTCCAGATCGACGGCCGCCTGCGTCTCGCCCACCTCCACCGAAACTCCCTGTCCGATACTGGCGGAGGCGCCTGGGATGCGGTCGCGGAGGGTGCCGAACGCTCGGGCGGTGCTACCGCCGAGATTGTGTACACCGCGTACCTCGCGGGCGGCCAGACCGGCCACCTTCTGTACCACGATGTCGGAGATGGTGGTGGTGCCGAGCTCGCTGAACAGCGCGTGCTCCTTCTTTACCGTGGCTTTCTCGGCGCCGCTCGCGCCGGAATCGGTGTTGTTCGGGGTGGTCTTCTCGGTAGCGGCGGTCATGGTGTTCCTCCTGATTCCTTTGGGATGCAGCGGATTCGGTCCCGCACTCTGATCGACACCCGATCCGCGTGCTCGTCACGGGCGGGCCCTCTGGCTCAGCCCACAGTTCCTTCCTCGGCGAAAGCGGCCGCGTCGAGCTCGGTGACCACTAGCCGCAGCGTGGCCTGCTCCCATGGAGTACCCGTCAGGACGGGCCGAATCGCCTCGCTCGCGAGATCGAGTAGCGGAGGTAGTGGCAGTGCGGCCGCGACGACCCTGACCTGCACGGCGTCATCGGTGACATCGACCGCGTAGGTGCGGGCGTCCCACGGCCACCAGCTCGCGTTCTCACGCACGATCGGTGTCGCGGGCCGCAGTCCGGAGATTCCTTCGACCGCACCGATGATCTTGTCGATGGTTTCCTCGTCCGCCATCAGCGCGGCTCCGGTTCGATATCGAGAATCGACACGACGACCTCGTCCACGTCCTGTCCGGTCTGCGCGCGCACCACCGCCGCCACTTCTCGCTGCACGGCACGGCCGACCTCGCCCGCGTGACGGTCGCCCGAGATCACGACATCGACCTGAACCAGCAGGCGCCCCATCTCCGTGCGTCGCACACGCACGCCCTCCGAGGGCGCAGGGTCCGTGGCGAGCCAGCGCTGCCTGCCTGCCCGCACCAAGGTGGTGACCAGGCCACGCACGCCCGGTTCCAGCCGCACCACACCGGGCGTGGAGCGGGCGGCGTACGCGGCGACGGCTGCCACGACCGGGGTTTCGATGAGCACTGATACCGGACCGGTCATGGCTGGTCTCCCCCGGATTCCTCCGCGCTCGGGTCCCTTTCGAGGGAACCATCGTCGGCGGCCACGTTCCCGTCTGCGGTGGCCCATCCGGCCGACGGATCCTCATAGATATCGACGATGGTCAGATCGAGCCGGTGCAGGATCAACCCGATGCGGGCGGGGAGTGCCGCGGTGACACGTTCGCGCACGATCGACATCAACTCGGCCACCGCCGTCGGGCCGAAGCGCACCGCAATCGATAGATCCACATCCACCACATGCTCGCCATCCGCGCCGACTCCCGCCGGACGCACCCGGCAGCGACGCGCGCGCACGCCCGGCACCGAATCGGCGGCGTACCGCAGCACCGTGCTCACCGCCTGCTCGCTCACCTCCACCGCGCCGGGCTCCGGCGTCGGCACGTCCAGCGTGCGACCACGGCGGACCTCGGCCCGCACCGCCGACATGATCCGACCAACCAAGTCCGGCGGCGGCACCGGTTCCTCGATCATCTGCCTGGTCGCCGCGCGAAGCGCCAGCAAGCTGTCGCGTGCGGCCGCGCAATGCGGGCAGCTCAGCTCATGTTCATCGGCGTGGCCGGCCTCGACGGCGTCGAGCCGGTCCCACACCTGTTCCAGTTCACGGCCGCACGGCAGGACATAGTCCTGCTCGGTCGTCTCGTTCACCGCCATGGCTTCATCACCTCGGACAGTTGGGCTCGCGCGCGGGCAATGCGACCGCGGACCGCGGTGGTTTTCGCGCCGACAACGTCTCCGATCTCTTCATACGACAGGCCGTGCACTTCGCGCAGCAGCCAGCAGGCCCGCTGTTCGGGCGTCAGATCCTGTAGCGCCGCAGTGAGCGCTTCGAGCTGGGTATTCACTTGGGTGGCGTGCTCGGGCTGGATATCCGAACGCGGTGATTCGGTCAGGTCCAGATCCACCTCGACATGCGGGCGACGGCCGCGGATCACGTTCAGGCACCGGTTGGTCGTCATCCGGTACAGCCAGCCGACGAATGCCGCGTCGTCGTTGAGCTGCCGCAACCGCCGCCAGGCCGCGAGGAAGACCTCCTGCACCACGTCCTCCGCCTCGGCACGGTCAGCGAGCATCTTGGACGCGAGCCGGAACATCTGCCCCTGATACCGCAGCACCAGCTGTTCATAGGCCCGGACGTCACCGTCCTTCGACCGACTGACCAGGGTCGCATCGTCCGGCACGGTCGTCGTCTCGGTCGCGGTCACACCCACCTCCTCGCCGCTCCTGTGTTGGACACCGCGCATGGGGATTCGTCACGGTCGATTATCCCGTGATCGTCGTCTCAGTGGTGGAAATAGAAGTCCCTGGCGATCCTGCGATGGGGTCAACCGGACCGATCAGCGATAAGCGCCGCCGCGAACCGCCGGGTGTCGGTCGGTCCAGCCAGGTCGAGGCGCGGTGAGTCGGCGATGCGGCGTGCGAGTCAACCCGCCCGATCGACAGTCAGCGCCGCGGCGAGCAGCCGGGTGTCGGTGGGGTCGGCGGGATCGAGGCCGGTGAGTTCGGCGATCCGGCGCATCCGATAGCTGAAGGTGTTCGGGTGGACGTGGACCTCGGCGGCGGCGGATTTACGGTCGGTGCCGTGCCGCAGGTAGGCGTCAAGCGCCGCCAGCAGGTGCGGGCGAGCCGACAGTGGTTCGATGCGACCGGCGAGCCGGTCACGGGCCCGGCCGGGACGGGTGAGCTGGTACTCCAGGAGCAGGTCGTCGAGACGGTAGACCCCGGCCGGTCGGCCGAGTGCGCGGGCCAGCTCGGCGAGCTCGGCGACCTCGGCGGCGGCGTCAGGCAGGTCCGCCCGGGTGACGGTGCCCGCGTCGGCGAGGAAGACCGGTCCGCCCATGCGTCCGGCGGTGGCGAGTGACAGGCGACCGGCAAGGTCGGGCGCGCCGGAACTGGGCAGCAGGACAATTCCCGCGGACCCGTCGAACGTGTGCAAGGCCCCGGCACCGACGAGATCATCGAGGATCGACTGCAATACGCGCATCCTGCGCCGGGCAATCATGGTTGCCACCTGCGCGGACTGCTCCTCGGGCCGGAGCAGGATCGCGAGCACCCGATAGTCCTCCGCCAGCGCGATATCCGCGCGCGCGGCGAGCTCGGCAACCGGAAGACCATGCAACAGTGCCGAACACAGTGCGCGCCGAGCCTCGCGATCCGGCTGGTACACCGATTGCTCGAGTTCCGAATATGCCTCGTACACCACGATATTGATGCGGCGCAGCAGGTCGAGCAGGTGCGCGCCGAAGGCGACCAGATCGTCCAGCTCATCCGCGGTGGCCGAACGAGCCGACTCCCTGAGCAGTTGCTGCGCCGAACCGTGCATGGCATCCACCAGCAGGCGCAGCGGGATCCGTTCGGCCGCATGACGGTGCACCACCGGCGCGACATGGAACGCTACTTCCGCATCGGTGAACTCACGTTCTTCGCGCAATGCCCGGAGGAAGGCGTGTCCGCACGCCAGGATCGCCGGTACGACTTCGTGAAAGTGGTCGTCGGGAAGGTCCGCGGCGGGTGGTGTCGAACCGAGTCCGGCCGCGAGCATGCGACCGGCGATATCGGGCAGCCCACGACCGAGTCGATCGAGAATCGCGGCGTCCCCGGCCAGCGGAGGAAGATCGACAACCATGCCGCGGATTGTTACTGACGACTAGGGCTTCAGCAATTCCGCCGGTCACGAAGACGAACGATGCCCAACAATCTGTCTTCGGAGACAAGTCCGACGCGAACACTTGGTACCGCCGACGTAGTGACGGGCTGCCCGGCACCGACCTAGATTTGTGCCGACAGCTCGACTTCGCCTCGGAAGGATCACCGCGATGAGTACCGAGGCGGCGTTTCGAGCTGGGGGCGAGTGGCACCACCGGACCCGCGGGTATGCGGGCCGAGCGGATCCGTATCCGGACTCCGGGCCGCCGGTACGCGTCGAGCACGACCCGTTCTGTGTGCCGCCCCCGAACTTCGCCGCGACCGCCCCGGGCACGGTCATCCGCTCCCGCACAGTGGAATTGGCGTGGTTCGGCCGGATCCCGCAGCGCATGCGGGCATGGCAGCTGCTCTACCGCACCAGCGATCGGCACGGCGACGCCGAAGTCGCACTGACGACCGTGCTACTTCCCCACGGCGCCGAACCCAGCATCGGCCGGCCGCTCGTCTCGTTTCAATGCGCCATCGACGCCGTCGCTTCCACCTGCTTTCCGTCGTATGCGTTACGTCGCGGAGCACGGGTGTTCGGCGCGATTCCGCAGCTCGAATTCCCGCTCATCGCCCATGCGCTGGCCCGGGGCTGGGCTGTCTCCGTCCCCGACCACGAGGGGATGCGCGGTCACTTCGGAGCAGGCCGCGAACCCGGATATCGCACGCTCGACGGGGTCCGCGCGGCATTGGATTTCGCGCCACTCGGCCTGTCCGCCGCGACACCCGTCGGCCTGTGGGGCTATTCCGGTGGCGGGCTGGCGACGGCGTGGGCGGCGGAAGTGGCTGCCGACTATGCGCCCGATATCGACATCGTCGGGGCCGTCGCCGGGTCACCGGTCGGCGATCCCGCGGCCGCGTTCGTCCGGTTGAACGGGACGATGTACGCGGGGTTCGCCGCGGTGTACACCGCCGGATTGCGCCGCGCCTACCCGGAATTGGGGGCGCTGCTCGCCGATCGGCTCCATCCCGGATTCCTGCGCCTGCTCACCGAGGCCGAATCGCGGGCGACTTTCCCGTTGCTGGCCAAGTTCGCACGCAAGAACGTCGACCGGCACAGCGACCGCGGTATTGCCGAGTTGGTCGAACAACCACAACTCCAGGCGGTTTTCGACCACATCCGGCCCGGCGGCACCGCGCCCAAGGCGCCGATGCTGATTCTGCAGGCGATCCCCGATGAAGTCATTGCCGTCGCCGATGTGGACGCCCTCGTCGCCCGCTATCGTGCGGCCGGCGCACAGGTGTACTACCTGCGTGATCGCCTCGCCCTGCATCTGCCGCTGGAGTTCCTCGGCACACCAACCATGGCCGACTGGCTCGACGATCGCTTCACCGGGCATGCGCTCGGGGTTCCCACCACCACCGACGTCTGGTCGGTTGCTCGCGGCCGCAGATCTGCGCGCGGATTGCGCCGGTTCGCCGCTCAGGTGCTGCGGATGATGGCCGCTCGCCCGATCCCTCACCAGGGCTGATCACCGGGCGGCTCATCGGGCCCACCTGCCCGAAGTGACGGTTGTCTCATTGTTTGCCGCGTGCCATCCGAGCCGTTGCCGGGTCGTTATCGGTAGACCACCCACGGGGTGCGATCAACGCCGAGAAAGGCTCGATCATGGTTTTCCACCGAGAGAACGGCCTGAACAAACCGCAGATAGCGGTACATAACGGACATCCGGCAGGCGATAACGGTTTGATTGCTGGAGCGGCCGGGTACTCCCCGGTCATGACAGCAATGCGTCACCGAACCACCCGGATCGTCGGCATGGAATGGGGCACCGCACTGCTGGCCATCGCCACCTGCCTCATTTTCACCGCCGGAATCGCCACCCTCACCCACACCCTGAGCACCGCCCTCACCTCCGCCATCGCCCTTGTCATCGGGCTCGTCATCACCTTGCGGATCCTGCGGCCGGCGCGCTGACGCCGGCTCGAGCCATCCGAGTCCGGGCGCTGCGTGCGTCGGCCATCGGCGCGGAGACCCGCCGACGGCCCGCAGTGGCAGTACACCCGACACTGCGAAACCTGAACTCGTCCAAGGGAACCGTGAAGGTTATCCCGACGGCGGCCGCTCACCGCCAGTGGCGATAGGTACCCGCGAGTACGCCTTACGCTGTGACCTATGTCCCATCCGAGCACGCCGTGGTCCCGCCTTGTCCAGGCGCCGCCCCCCAGCGCCCGCCCGGACGTCTCCTGTTCCCCTCCTGATCGAATCATGCCGCAGCCCGCCGCATCCGACTCGACCCGAAGCACCCCACACAGCGAATCGAACCTGCTGGTCGGCGGAACTGCCACGGTGATCGCCCTGTTGGCGATGCTCATCGCCCTCTTCACCGGCGATCGCACACCGACCACGCCCCCACCGGAGGTCGACCCTCCTCCCGCCGCCGCCACGCAGGCACCCGCCCCGGAGCCCCCGCCCGTGGCCGCATCGGGCCGGATGATCGCCGTCGGCAGAGTCGCCGCCACCGACGGCAGCACACTGCAGGTAGAAAGTCTCTTCGGCACGAAAACCACCGTCCACACCACCCCCACCACCAAGGTCCAGGTCCTCTTCGGTTCCCGCGTCGCCGACATCTCGCAGGGCGCCGTCGTCGCGGCCTACGGGACGAAACACCCCGACGGTTCTCTCACCGCCACGTTCATCGCCGGCGCCGGACTCGACTTCACCCGGTGACCGTTGTCCCGCCGTCCGGGACAGCGGTCACGGCGTGCCGTTAGCGGCCGGGGCACCGATGAGTTCAGTGGGCCGGAGGGGTCGGCGGTTGCACCAGCTTCACTTCCCAGTTCACCCGTCTGCGGTTCCTCGAGAACTATGACGCCGGGTTCGTGATCGTCACCCAGGGACCGATGGATGAGGCGCTCGCCTACGAGCGGCGGATTGGCGCCACCGCTCGAGCGCCCTCTACCGGAGGTGGACAGGGGCAGCGTAGATTGCTAGGACGCTGCTCGGGCCGTTTTCCGCCACGAAGGGATCGCCGTCATGAGCGTGTCGTTCCGGTTTCGGCGGCACCGCAGAGCGTGTGCGGTGCTTGCGATCGTGCTTGCATTCACCATCGCCGCGTGTGGCACGGACCGGGACACCGGGTCGAGTACGACCACGCCAGCCGACAGTCCCGAAGCCGCGAAGATCATCGACATCGTGCGCGACGAGATGACCGAACTCGACCTCAGCTCCGCGGTGTTCGGTGTGTGGCGCGGTGACGAACAGATCGCCCTCGGTGCGCTCGGCGATTCACCGCTCGGCATGCCCGCGACCGCCGACATGCGACTGCGCGTCGGCCAGCCGATGGAACCAATGCTGTCGACGGTGTTATGGCGCCTCGACGGCGAGGGTGTGCTGCCGCTCGACGAACCGATCGCTCGCTGGCTGCCCGAATTCCCCCGCGCCGACGCGATCACCCCGCGCATGCTCGCCGACAGCACCTCCGGCATCTCCGACTATGTGACCGAGCCCGAGTTCCTGAGGATCTTCGGCGACAACCCCTTCCGCACCTGGACGGCCGACGAACTGATCGCCCGCGCCAACGCCCGACCGCCCCTGTTCCCGCCGGGCACCAGCTTCGCCTACGCGCACAGCGATCTGGTGGTGCTCGGCGAGGTGCTGCAGAAGGCGACCGGTAAACCGTTGGGCGAGTTGATCACCGAACACATCCTCGACCCGCTCGGCATGCGCGCGACCGAGGTGGTGCTCGACCCGCAGATCGATAGCCCGATCCTGCACGGCTACACCAACGAACGAAACGTGTTCGAGGACTCGACATTCTGGAACCCGACCGCATTCCTGCACAGCGGCAACATGAACTCCACCGTCGCCGATGTCGGCCGCTGGGTGCGCGCACTCGGCACCGGTGAACTGCTGACCCCCGACCAGTTCCAGCGGATGATGGAGCCCTCGACCGCCGGCCTCGGCCCGCTCACCCCCGAGAAGTACTTCGCCTTCGGCGTGGTCCACCTGGGCGATTGGCTGTTCATGAACCCCGCCTACGGCGGCTACAACGGCGTCGCCTACTACGACACCAAGACCGCAACCACCGTCGTCGCCTACGTAACCCTCGGCCCCACTTCCGACGCCGACCGCAACAACGCCATCGACATCGGCAGACAAATCGGCGCCCTACTCGTCCCCGACCGCCCACCGACAGCTCCATGAGCAGCGAATAGTTGCCGCCGAGCGTGCCGCTCATTGCCGATCAACGACGACGCGGGTCCTACCGGGCTGCGCAGAGTCGTTTACGCGACAGTTACGGCGACGTGCCACTGCTCGCGATGGCGTTCCGGAACGTGCGGTTCAGTCGGCGGCCCAACCGCTCCAGCCGGACCACATCTCGATCTTTCCGGCTGGGACATCTGCCCATTTCGGGAGCGGTTCACAGCTGCGGAGCCATTCCGCCGGGATCACCTCGATGCCGAGGCGGGCGGCGAGAACGCCGCCGACGATGGCGCAGGTTGTGTCCACGTCGTCGGAGGCCAGCGCGGTGGCCCACAGCGCCTCGGCGAAATCGTAGGGATACTTCGCGACTACCCACAGGCAGAGCGGTACGGTATCCGGCGCGGAAACTTCGCGCCCGGTGCCGAGTGTGGCTGCCGCACTTCGAGAATCAGCGAGATGCAGCAGCCCCGCAGCGGTCTCGATGCCGTCGCGGACCAGACCCGGCGGCGTGTACTCGGCGACCGCGGCCAGCAGGTCGGCGCCGCGCAGATCGAGGGCGGCGGCCACCGCCACCGCGATCGCACCCGCCACACCCTCGGGGTGGGTGTGGGTGACCTCCGCCGACAGCGCGGCCTCATGCGCGACCCGATCGAGGTCACCGGCGAAGAACGCGCCCAGTGGTGCGACCCGCATGGCGCCGCCGTTGCCCCAGGATCCGTGCCCGTCGAAAGCGGCACCGGCCAGCTGGCGCCAGTCACCGTTCTCCTGGCGGATCAGGCGCAGCATGCGGTTCACCCCGGCGCCGTAGCCGCGATCGAAATCGTGGTGCCTGGCGAAGGACGCGGCCAGCGCATCCTGGTCGATGCGCTGGCGTCGGTCCAGCACCGCGTACACCGAACACGCCATCTCGGTGTCGTCGGTCCAGAACCACGGCGCGCGCGGCAGGGTGCGGGTGTGCAGGCCCCCGAAGTTGCCGGGGACGAAGAAAGATGAGCCGAATCCGTCGCCGACGGCCACGCCGTGCAGCGACGCGACGGCACGGGTGCGGCGGTCGGCGTTCATGGGTCTGATCTTGCCGAACCACAGGCTACTTCGAAAACCGTCAGGTGGTCACCTTGGTCCACCTGAATCAACCGGTGCGGCGAAATCGTGAGCGAAAATGTGGGCACGACGGACCGGTCGCGCGGGTACGACGACCCCACCCGCCGATCCGGTTCAGGCGATCTCCTGTGGGGCCGGTGTCGTTGAGGTGCTTGTCGACGGTTGGCTGGAGCTGAACGAGGATCATCCAGTTGCCCGAGTTCTTGAACACTCAGCTCCACCAAAAAGGCGAGTGCTCTGCCGAGCACTCGCCTCCGGTTGGTGGAGCTGCCGGGAATCGAACCCGGGTCCTCCGTCGTGTCTTCAGGGCTTCTCCGTGTGCAGTTCGCTGTGTCTCTACTCGGATCTCTCAGTCACGCGAACAAGCCGAGATGACGATCCCAGTCGCTGTGAGTTGTCCCGTTCCACTCCGCGACCGAGTAGAACGGTGAGCCCTCTAGCTGATGCCGGCACCGGGACCGAGGGCGATATCCCGGGCCGACAGAGACGCTTCGCTTAGGCAGCGAGAGCGTACTCGCGCTGATGAGAATCGGCGCTTAATTGGTTGCAACGACGCTTACGGTGGTCTCTTGCCTGCACCGACACGCTTCCCCTGAATCAACGTACGCAGTCGAAACCGTTCAGCCCCGTACGTCCCGGCACCTTGCCGGGCTAGTCATGTTAACACCTCACCGATCGGTGTTCATTCCCATTTTCCGGCGCCTCGCGGGGCCGATCAACGGCTCATCCCCTTGACCCGGCGGCCGAGCTCACGGGTGACTTCGCGCTCCGCGGTGCGGCGGGCGAGGTCCTGGCGTTTGTCGTAGTCCTGCTTACCTCGGGCCAAGGCGAGTTCGACCTTCACCTTGCCGTCGGAGAAGTACATCGACAGCGGCACCAGCGTCTGGTTGCCTTCGCGTGATTTGCCGACCAGTCGTTCGATCTCACGCTTGTGCAGCAACAGTTTGCGCACCCGCCGCGGCGAGTGGTTGGTCCAGGTGCCGTGGCTGAACTCCGGGATGTGCAGGCCGCGCAACCACACTTCGCCGTTGTCGACCGTGGCGAAGGCGTCGACCAGCGATGCCTTGCCCTCGCGCAGGCTCTTGACCTCGGTACCGACCAGCGCGATCCCGGCCTCGTACACATCGAGGATCGTGTAGTTGTGCCGCGCTTTGCGGTTGGTCGCGATGACCTTGCGCCCCTTCTCCTTCATAACGACAACCTTAAAGCGATAGCGCAACCGGATTATTCCCAGGTCGATACGGTACAGACGGCGAGGCAGGCCCCGGGAACCGGAGCCTGCCCCACGCGTGCCGAGGTTACTTCTGCAGAACTCGTTCGGGCTGCTTCGCCGGATCGGCGACGAGATCGGCGGCGTCCGCGTTCGCCTCCTCGCAATCGCGCATCGGGTCCAGCGCGGGATCGATATCGATCGTGGTGCGCAATGGACGGTTCGGCAGGAGCAGGGTTGCGACCAGGGCGACCACGGTGGCGAACGCGGCGATCAGGAAGATGCGCCCCGTCGCGTCGCCGTAGGCGGTGCGCACGATCATCGCGATCGGCTCGGGTAGCGCGCCGAGATCGAGGTTGCTGCCGCCGGAGGACGTCGGATGCAAGCCCAGTTTCGCGAACCCTTCGGCCGACAGGTCGCCCACCCGGGTGGCCAGCACCGAACCGAGCACCGACACACCGATCGCGCCGCCGAAGGTCCGGAAGAAGGCAACGGCACTCGATGCGGAACCGATGTTGTGCACGCTGACTGTGTTCTGCACGGCGAGCACCAGGTTCTGCATCAGACTGCCGACGCCGAGGCCGACGATCGTGATGTAGACGGCGACCAGCCACAGGTTCGTCGCGTGATCGAGTGTGGACAGCAGCCCGAAGCCTGCCACCAGCACCAGCGCACCCCCGACGACGAAGCCCTTCCACTTACCGAACCGGGTGATCAGCTGGCCGGAGCCGACCGACGCGATCAGCATGCCCGCGACCATTGGGATGGTCAGCATGCCAGCCACGGTCGGCGAGTAGCCGCGCGCGGTCTGGAAGTACTGACCGAGGAAGGTGGTCGCACCGAACATCCCGACGCCGACGGCGATAGAGGCGATGATGGCCAGACCGGTGGTGCGTTCGGTGACGATCGGCAGCGGAATGATCGGCGACTTCGCCTTCGACTCGACCCAGACGGTGGCGGCCAGCAGCAACACACCGACACCGACGTAGATCGCCGATTCGCGGGAGAACCAGTCGTAGTAGTCGGCCTTGCCCGCGAAGGACACCCAGATCAGCAGGATCGACACTCCAGCGGTCAAGAGCACGGCGCCGAGCCAGTCGATGGACACGTCGTCCTTGCGTTCGGTCGGCAGGCGCAGGGTGCGGTGCAGCAGGGCGAGCGCGATGACGGCCAGCGGCACGCAGACGAAGAAGCACCAGCGCCAGCCGAGCGGGCTGTCGACGATCACGCCGCCGAGGATGGGGCCACCCGACATCGACACCGCCATGACCGCTCCCATGTACCCGGAGTACCGGCCACGTTCGCGGGGCGCGACGATGCTGCCGATGATGGCCTGCACGAGCGCGGTCAGGCCGCCCATACCGATGCCCTGGACGACGCGTGCCGCCAGCAGCAGATCCACATTGTGGGCGAAACCGGCGAGCACGGAGCCCGCCACGAAGATGACAATGGATACCTGGACCAGCGTCTTCTTGTTGAACAGGTCGGCGAGCTTGCCCCAGATCGGGGTGGAGGCCGCGGTGGCCAGCAGCGCGGCGGTGATGACCCAGGCGTACGCGGTCTGGGAGCCCTGCAGGTCACCGATGATGGTCGGCAGCGCGGTCGCCACGATCGTCGTGCTGAGCAGCGCCGTGAACAGCGCCGCCAGCAGGCCGGTCATTGCTTCGAGGACTTCGCGATGGGTCATCGCGTATGGGTCCCGCTGGGTCACCGCCTCGGTTGATTCAGACATCTACTTCCTGACTCTCTTGGATAACCGGCCTGTCGGCCATGGTGTGCTGGACGCGCGCGACCAGCGCGTTTCTGAGTTTTTCGATGGCAGCGCACGCCTGTGCGGCCTCGCTCTCGTCCCAGTCGGCAAGGACCGCCTGCAGACGACGAGCCCGCGAGGCACGCACGCGCCGCAGCAGATCGTGGCCTTCTTCGGTCACCTCGAGCAGGGTGGCGCGCCCGTCTTTCGGGTCCGCCCGCCTGCTGATGTATCCCGCCGTGACGAGCTCGGTGACCTGGCGACTCAACGCCGAGGGGCTGATGCACAGATGCGAGGCCAGGTCGACCTGACGAATGAGGCCCGCGCCCTCCAGCACCACCAGGACGCCGATGGCGCCAGAGAGCAGCTGCCCTTCCTCTGGATGAGCGATGGCCGCGCGGATCGCGCGGCCCATGAGGTAGAGCTCCCTGGTCAGGTCCTGGGCGGTATCGGGTGACACTGCCATGTCGGACTCCCAACACGAGAATGATTGCTTGCGGTAAGCAACTTTATATTAGTTGCTTTCGCTAATCAACTAATCTCGGGGCACGCTGGATCACATTTCGCGTCGGTACGCCGATTCAGCTCGGGCGCAGTGTCACGTAGAGCACGAGAAGCGCGACGAACACGATGGTCAGCGCGATCGTGGAGACCCGCGGCCATCCGGGGTGGCGGCGTGGTTCGAGACGGCGGCGACCCAACCAGACGGTCTCGACGGCGGGGTCGTGGCGACGATGCGTCGCGGGCGCCGCATCTGGCGCTTCGGAGTTCGACGAGCCGCCCGAGACCTCGCCGTTTTCGGTGCCGTCACCGGATGCCATGGCGTGCACGGTAACCCCCACGCGCGCGGTGCGCCGGAATTCAGGGCAGAGGCGGCGCGTCCGCAGACCAGGCCGAGGCTGGTTCTCGCCCGCTGAGCCGACCCAGGCGGTGTCAGAGAATGACTGAGGCCGTCAGGCGATCCGGCGGCGGAACTCCTCGGTGGATGCGCCGGAAGCCGGGTCGACCGTGTGCACCCGCAGACCGACTGAGCTCGGCGCCAGGTCGAGGACCATGAAACCCAACTGGTGGAAACTCTGGAACTGCGCGCTGTGGGCCGTGTCCGGCAGGGCCCGAGGCTGTGCACCGACGGTCTTGGCCGCGGCGCCGGAGACGATCTGGCGGGTGCCCTTCATCTCGGGTTTTTGTTCCAAGACCTGTAGCGAATGATCATGACCGGACAGGATCAGGTGGCAGCGGCCGATCACATGATCGTCGAAGAACCGCTTCACATGCACGCCGTTGATCGGCTCGATGGGCAGCCCCTCGTAATGTCCGGCATCACCGTGCGGCCCGTTGTTCAGGTACGGGTGGTGGGTGCAGGCGATCTTCCAGGTGGCCGGCGATTCCGCGATGGCACGGTCGAGCCAGGCACGCTGCTCGTTCATGAACTGGCCATCGACGGCCCAGTACGGCGCGAACAGGGGTGGCAGGTAGGCCGCGAGCGGGTTGACGTCGAGCACGAAGAACTCGACCACCGGATTGTGTTCGGGCACGCGCACCGAGTAGTAGCGGCTCGGCATCCACCACCGCGGGGAGTTCGCGTGATAGCGCACCTCGTGATCGCCGCGTAGCAGCCAGCCGCCGTCGCCGGGTAGGACCGAGCTGTTGTCGTGATTGCCGAGGACCATCGCCCACGGGAAATCCAGCCCGGTATTGGGGTTTTCGAACTTCTCGGCGAACTGCGGATCCCCGTCGCCGTTCGGGCCGCTTTCGTAGATATTGTCGCCGAGCCCGAGCGCCATGCCGAAGGGTTCGCGACGGTGGAATGCGCGGATGGCGTCGGCGACTGCCCATTGGGACCGCGTGCCGGTGCCGGCGTCCCCGGTGACGACCACCCGGACACGGTCGCCGCCGGACGGGAAGGCGAACTTGGTGAGGCCCTCCGCCACGGGTACGGCCTGGGCGGGGCTGAGCCCTACCAGAGTAAGCCCGGCAGCCGCAGCGGCCGCACCGGTCAGTAGCTCTCGCCGCCCGATGCCGGGTGAGCTGCCGTTATCGGGCCGATCGCCGTGGTCACGCATGTTTCCGCCTCCGGGTGCCGACCCGCTCATGCTGTGCCTCCGTCTACTGTCCGCTGGATCCGTGGCTTGGTCCGATGAAGCTCCGCCAGTCATCCTGGACTACACGACCCGGCCGGTCGATCTGAGGGGTCGAGATTTCACATTCCTGTCGCAGTTGACTACATCGCTGAGCATCAACGCGCTTCCCGATGCGACGCGGGCCGACCCCGATGACAGGCCCGGGACAACCGCGCTCACTGCGCCGCTAGAACCTCGAGCACCTGCTCGCCGTATTTGGCGAGCTTGTTCTCACCCACTCCCCCGACGGCGCCGAGACCGGTCAGATCGGCCGGTTTGCGGGCCGCGATATCGCGCAGGGTGGCGTCGTGGAAGACGACATAGGCGGGCACGCCCTGCTCCTTGGCGGTGGCGGCCCGCCATTCCCGCAGCTTCTCGAACAACGCGACATCGCCGGGCGCGAGATCGGCGGGCGGATTCTTCGCTGACTTCGCCGAGCGCGCTCGGGTGGGCTCCGCCCGCTCGGGTTCGCGGCGCATCAGCACCTTCTGGCCGTCGAACAGCACGCCGTCACCGGCCTCGGTGAGTGTGAGCACGCCGTACTCGCCGTGCACCGCCAGCAGGCCTTGGGCCAGCGACTGTCGCACCACACCGCGCCATTCGACATCGCGCAGGTCGGTACCGACACCGAACACGGAGAGCTCGTGGTGGTCGTGCTGGAGCACCTTCGGGTTCTTCTTACCGAGCAGGATGTCGATCAGATGGCCCGCGCCGAAACTCTGCCCGCGCTCACGTTTCAACCGCAGCACCGTCGACAACAGCTTCTGCGCCGCGACGGTGCCGTCCCAGGATTCGGGCGGCGTCAGACAGGTGTCGCAGTTGCCGCAGGGTTCTCCACGCTGCCCGAAATAGGCGAGTAGCTGGGTGCGCCGGCAGCTCACCGTCTCGCACAGCGCCAGCATCGCGTCCAGATGCAGTTGCAGCTGCCTGCGATGGGCTGCGTCGCCGTCGGAGGCATCGATGAGTTTGCGCTGCTGCACCACGTCGTTGAGGCCGTAGACCATCCACGCAGTGGAGGGCTGCCCGTCGCGGCCCGCGCGGCCGGTTTCCTGGTAGTAGCCCTCGACCGATTTGGGCAGGTCGAGGTGGGCGACGAACCGGACGTCCGGCTTGTCGATCCCCATCCCGAAAGCAATGGTGGCGACCACAACGAGTCCGTCTTCGCGCAGGAACCGCGACTGGTTCTCGGCGCGAGTGCGGTTGTCGAGGCCCGCGTGGTATGGCACTGCCCGGATGCCGTTCTCGGTGAGGAAGGCCGCGGTCTTCTCCACCGAATTACGGGACAGGCAGTAGACGATGCCCGCGTCACCGGCGTGTTCGGTGCGGATGAAATCAAGCAGCTGACGGTCGGGCCGGTTCTTGGGCTCGATGCGGTACTGGATGTTGGGGCGGTCGAAGCTCGCCACGAATCGGCGGGCCCCGCCCAGATCGAGCCGCTCGATGATCTCATCGCGGGTCTTCTCGGTGGCGGTAGCGGTGAGCGCGATGCGCGGGACATCCGGCCAACGCTCGTGCACAAGCGACAACGCCAGGTAGTCGGGGCGGAAGTCATGACCCCATTGCGATACACAGTGCGCCTCATCGATGGCGAACAGCGCGATGCGGCCGCGGTCGAGCAACCTGGCGGTGGATTCCAGGCGCAGCCGTTCCGGCGCCAGGTACAGCAGGTCGAGCTCGCCCGCGATGTACTGTGCCTCCACCATGCGGCGCTCGTCCGGGTTCTGGGTCGAATTGAGGAATCCGGCCCGCACACCGAGGGCGCTCAGCGCATCGACCTGGTCCTGCATGAGCGCGATCAGCGGCGACACCACGACACCGACGCCCGGACGCACCAGCGCGGGCACCTGATAGCACAGCGATTTCCCACCGCCGGTCGGCATCAGAACCAGGGCGTCACCGCCGCCCACCACGTGGTCGACGATGCCTTGCTGATCGCCACGGAAACTGTCGTAGCCGAACACCCGGCGTAGAACCTGTTGTGCCGCATCGGGTTCGGCACCGATGACGGTGTGGTCTACGGCGGTGGGGGTGTCGGGTGCTTCCACGCGGCCCATCCTACGAGGACAGCCCGACAGTCGCGGGTCGCCTCCGAGGCGACCTGGGCCGGAATCGGAAGTTGCGCACATGTGGACAACGTCGCTCCTGGAGCGTCACGCCTCCTGCCACAAACAACCGTCGTTATCCGGGCATTCTCGACATATGCGCAGCTCAGGAGGTCTCACGCCTTTCGTATGAGCACCCTCGAGCCGATACCGACGTACCGTATTCGGCGCCGGGCACCCACGATCGGCGGCTGTTAGGTTGTCCGACATGACATTCGGGATGGGGAGAACCCGCACCTGGTCGGCGTTGCTCGCCATCACGGTGGCGACAGGGCTCGCGACCGCGGGCCCTGCACACGCGCAGACGTTTCCGACGATGTGCGCGCAGGGATGGGAGGCCACCACCCTCGTCGAGGGCGTCGGCAATCTGGAGAACCTGGACTCCGACGGCGCGGGCGGGTTCTACGTCACCGGCATCGTCGATGGCTACCTCGCCCATATATCAGCCGACGGCAGGTTCGAGAAGCTGGTGACCGGGCTCGACAAACCCGCGGGCGTACGGATCGCCGGGCGTTCGGTGTACTTCCTGACCGGCGACGGGCTCGACGCCGCGCCGGGCACCTTGCAGCGCTACGACATCGACACCGGCGCCACCACAGTCCTGCTCACTGATCTCAACGGACCCAATGGCCTGCTACTGCTCCCCGACGGCGACCTACTGTTCACCAATATCGGCGCGCAGGGCACACCCACCGGCATCTCCCGCTACCGGCCCTCGACCGGTGAGTACACCAAGACCTGGTCGCCCCTGCCGCTGACCAACGGCCTGGCACTGGCGCCGGATGGCACGTCGATCTTCACCGACAACCTGACCATGCGCATCTTCCGCATCCCGCTCGACGCACCTGCCAAGGCCACCGTGGTGGCAGGCATCCCCGACCTGATCTCGATGCCCGACGATATGGAAGCCACTCGCGACGGCGACCTCTTCGTCGCCGACCACGCAGTCGGCGCCATCTATCGCGTCGACACCGCCACCGGTTCCAGCTGCGCCATCATCTCTGGCCTCATCAAACGCCCCGACCCGATCCGCGTCCCACCCGACGGGACCACTTCGGTCCGCATCGCCCGCGACGGCACCTCCTGGTCACTGTTCATCACCAGCATGGACGGCACCCTCCGCCGCCTACGCCCACCCGCGGACGTCGACCTCACCCCCGCCGACCCCACCAAGCGGTAGGGCCGACGCCGTTGATTCGCCGGTAGGTCAGGGGCGCAGGCGGTCGAGGATCTGTTGGTGCAGGTGTCCGTTGGTGGCGACTGCGTCCCCGCCGTGCGGACCGGACTTGCCGTCGAGGGAGGTGAAGGCGCCACCGGCCTCACGGACCAGGATGTCGAGGGCGGCCAGGTCCCACAGGGAGACCTCGGGTTCGGTGGCGATATCCACCGCACCCTCGGCGACCAGGCAATAGTTGAGGAAGTCGCCGTAGCCGCGCACGCGCCACACCTCGTCGGTGACGTCGATGAATTTTTCCCGCATGCCACGGTCGCGCCAGCCGGACAGGCTGGAGAAGGCCAGGCTGGCCGAGTCCAGCTCGGCGACGGCAGACACGGTGATCGGCTTAGGCGCGCCGGGATGGAAGCTGGACCAGGCGCCCGAACCCGTGGCAGCCCACCACCGCCGCGCCAATGCCGGTGCACTCACCACACCGACCACCGGCACACCGTCTTCGAGCAATGCGATGAGCGTCGCCCACACCGGGACGCGGCGCACAAAGTTCTTGGTGCCGTCGATCGGGTCGATCACCCACTGTCTGCCGGTGAACTCGGCGTCGCCGCCGAACTCCTCCCCCAGCACCGAATCCTGTGGCCGCTCATGTTCGAGCATCTGCCGGATCCGCCGCTCCACCGCCAGGTCCGCATCCGACACTGGCGTCAGATCCGGTTTGGCATCGACCTTCAGGTCGAGCGCACCGAAACGTTCCTTGGTGATCGCATCGGCGGCATCGGCGAGTCGCAGGGCCAGTTCGAGATCGGAAGTGTGCGCAGCCACCTCAAAACCTTATCCGTTGTTTCATCCTCGCCCGGCACTGCGGCGACGCCACCGGCGATGTAGGCCACCCTGCCTCGCGCCGACATGGCGACCCGACGGACACCGGCCGTCGGAGCCGCATCCTTGTGGCCCCGGCGACCGGCTGTTCCTACGATGTCCGCGCGGGCCGACCCGCACCTCAGGCGGCAACCGCAACCGATCGCGCCGCCGTCAACGCCGTCGCCCACCAGTGCAGCCGATCCAGCATCGTCTGCGCAGCGCGCCCCGGCTCCTCCGGATCACGCAGCGATCCGTTCTCGTCGAAGAGCATGTAGTAGCGCGGGAACGACACATATTCACGCAGGGTGTGGGCATCGAGCTCGTTGAACACCTGCCGCAGGCCTTCGATGGCGAGCAGCCCGCCGCTGCCGCCGCTGTAACCGACGAACCCGATGGTCTTGCCGCTCCACTGGGTGAAATGCCAGTCGATGGCGGCCTTGAGCGAGGCTGGGAAGCTGCGGTTGTAGTCGGGGGTCACGATGACGTACGCGTCGGCGGCCGAGAGCCGCTCGGTCAGTTCGGTCATCCCGGCGGGCCGCGCCGGATCCGGATCCATCGCCGGCGGAACGGCGGGCAGCTCCATCGGGATCTCGTAGTCGGCGAGGTCGATCACGTCGACGTCGTATCCGCCGTGCGCGCGGGCCTGGCCGGCGAACCAGGACGCCACCACCGGGCCGAACCGTCCGTCCCGGACGCTGCCGATGATCACCGCGAGCTTCAGTGGCGAGGTCATGTCGTTCTCCTTCTGATCGAAGTGCGACCGTGTCGGTCGCTCGTCAACAACCTTGATCGAGATCCGAACCCCGATGAAGACCGCGCGGAGGGTGGTAGTGCGGGGGCCACCCTCGCTACCGGGAAGCTGGTTACCTTGAGCAGGTGAGCACCAACGAAATGGGCCTGTTCCTGCGCACCCGGCGCGAGGCGGTCACTCCCGCCGAGGTCGGTCTGCCGACCGGCCCGCGGCGCCGTACCCCTGGTCTGCGCCGCTCGGAGCTGGCCACGCTGGCCGGCGTGAGCGTGGAATACCTGACCCGCCTCGAGCAGGGACGCGACCGCAACCCTTCACCTCCGGTGCTGTCGGCGCTGGCCGACGTCTTGAACCTCACCGCGAGTGAGCGGGTCCATCTCTACCGGCTCACCAAGGCCGATTCCGGATTCACCTGCATGGGCGGTGCGCAGCCGAACCGCGCGCTGCGGCCGACGGTGCGCGGCATTCTCGAGCAACTGGACCCGGCAGCGGCGATCGTGGTCAACAGGCTCACCGAGATCCTGGCCTGCACCGAGGGCTACCGCACGCTGATGCGCGGCTCCGGCCAGCTGGACGACGAACTGCCCGACCTCGCAGGCTTCGCGTTCACCGACCCGCGTGCCAAGGACTTCTACCCCGACTGGGACCGCGTCGCCGACCATCTGGTCGCCACCCTGAAACAGGGCCCGTTCCGCGCCGATCCCCATATCGACGCCCTGGCCGACCGCCTGACCATCACCGCGGGTGCCGCGTTCACCGACCGCGTGGATACCGTGCCGAATCTGCCCCCTGTCACCGGGATCACCCGGATGCAGCACCCCGAGGCAGGTGGGCTGCGGATGGCCTACGAAACACTGGATTTGCCCGCCGATGACGACCAGCAGCTCATCATCTACCTCCCCGCCGACGCTGCCACCGCCGCGGCCCTCGACGCCCTCAACGGTCGCCGCCCCGGCGGTTTGCGCGCCGTCTCCGGATAGCGGGCGAGCCCAGCTGCCGTGCGGTTTCACCGCGCCGCACCCGCCCGGTAGCCTTGGACATCGTGCATCCCGACGTATCCGCCGATCTAGCCGAACTCGACACCACGCTCAAAACGGTCGAGTCGGTCCTCGACATCGAGGAACTACGCCGCCGCATCGATGAACTCGAGCATCAGGCGGCCGACCCTGATCTGTGGAACAACCAGGACCACGCGCAGCAGGTCACCAGCGAGCTGTCGCACGCCCAGGGCGAGCTGCGCCGGGTCGAGGACCTGCGCCAGCGGCTGGAAGACCTGCCGGTCCTCTACGAGCTGGCCGAAGGCGAGGAAGGCGAGGCGATGACCGCCGCGCTGGCCGAGGCCGACGCCGAACGCTCGGCGTTGCACGCCGATGTCGAGGCCATGGAGGTCCGCACGCTGCTCTCGGGCGAATACGACAAGCGTGAGGCGCTGGTCAACATTCGTTCCGGTGCCGGTGGCGTGGACGCCGCCGACTGGGCCGAGATGCTGATGCGCATGTACATCCGCTGGGCCGATCGGCACAAGTACGCGGTCGAGGTCTACGACACCTCCTACGCCGAAGAGGCGGGCATCAAGAGCGCCACCTTCGCGGTGAAGTCGCCCTATGCTTACGGCACGCTCTCGGTGGAGATGGGTACGCACCGGCTGGTGCGGATCAGCCCGTTCGACAACCAGGGCCGTCGCCAGACCTCCTTCGCCGAGGTCGAGGTGCTCCCGGTCGTCGAGACCACCGACCATATCGAGATCCCCGAGGGCGAGGTCCGCGTCGACGTGTACCGCTCCTCCGGCCCGGGTGGTCAGAGCGTCAACACCACCGACTCCGCGGTGCGCCTGACGCATATTCCTACCGGCATCGTTGTCACCTGCCAGAACGAGAAATCCCAGCTGCAGAACAAGATCTCGGCGATGCGCGTGCTGCAGGCCAAGCTGCTCGAACGCAAACGGCAGGAAGAGCGTGCCCAGATGGATGCGCTCAAGACCAACGAGGGCGCGTCCTGGGGTAACCAGATGCGCTCCTACGTGCTGCACCCTTACCAGATGGTCAAGGATCTGCGCACCAACTACGAGGTCAACAATCCGTCCGCGGTCCTCGACGGTGATATCGACGCGTTCATCGAATCCGGGATCCGCTGGAGAATGCGGGAGCAGGCCAACTGATGTTCGACTCGGGGATCCAGAGTTCGGGGATCCACGCGCTGTCGATCTCCGCCGACGTCACCCCGTGGTTGCGTTCGTCCGGTCTGGAGATCGTGCTGCTTATCCTGGGCGCCGTGCTGTTCAGCCGGTTCGCGACGTTCCTGCGCGACCGCGTCACCAGCAAGATCGACGCCGGCTTCCAGAGCAGCGATGCCTTGGTGCGCACCGAGGCGGCCAAGCATCGGCATGCGCTGGCCCAGGTCGTCACCTGGGTGGTGCTGACCATCGTCTACGTGCTGGTCGGCATGGAGGTGCTGCAGAAACTGGGGTTCGCGGTGACCGGGCTCGTCGCTCCGGCCGCGGTCCTCGGCGCGGCTCTCGGCTTCGGCGCCCAGCGCATCGTTCAGGACATCCTCGCCGGGTTCTTCCTGATCACCGAGCGGCAGTACGGGTTCGGTGACGTGGTCCGCATCAACGTCACCGGCGCTGCCGATTCGGCCGAAGGCACGGTCGAGGACGTCACGCTGCGGATCACCACACTGCGTGACGCCGACGGCCAGGTGATCATCGTGCCGAACGGCCAGATTGTGAAAGTCACGAATCTGTCGAAAGATTGGGCGCGTGCGGCGATCGACGTCCCGGTCTCGGCCAGCGCTGACATCACCCGGGTCAACGAGATACTGCACAAGGTGGGCGAAGAGGCCTACCGTGACCGCAGGCTCGAACCATTGCTGCTCGATGAGCCGACGGTCATGGGTGTGGAAGATCTCACGGTCGATCAGATGAACATCCGAATGGTCGCCCGCACCCTGCCTGGTAAGCAATTCGAAGTCGGACGTGAGCTGCGGGTACGGGTAGCCGCCGCGCTGCGCCGGGAAGGTATCAGTGAGACCGCGTAAATCAACGGCGATCCTGATGGGGAGTTGGGTCGCCACATTCCTGCTGTATCTGTTCGTCAAACCCGACACGCCCACGCCGCCCGCACCGTTGGTGAATACCGTTCCGGCAGCGGTGCATACGAGTGCCCCGGCGAAGTGACCCGCCCGAGGTAGCGGGCCTGAGCCGCCCGCGATCGCGGCTCTGACCAGCGCCTCCCGCCCCCGGTGAGGGAACTCACGCGCCCAGGTCACACCATGGCTCGTGGTTACACTGGCTCCCCGTGATCACCATGCGGAACGTCACCAAGTCGTACAAGACCTCGACGCGACCCGCGCTGGACAACATCACGGTGGATGTGGGCAAGGGCGAGTTCGTCTTCATCATCGGACCGTCCGGCTCGGGCAAATCGACCTTCATGCGATTGCTGCTCAAAGAGGAGACCCCCACCACGGGAGAGATCCAGGTCGCCGATTTCCGGGTCGACCGGCTGCCCGGCCGTAGGGTGCCCAAACTGCGTCAGCGGATCGGCTGCGTGTTCCAGGATTTCCGGCTGCTGCAGCAGAAGACCGTCGAGCAGAATGTGGCGTTCGCGCTCGAGGTGATCGGTAAGCGCAGACAGTTCATCGAGCGGACCGTCCCCGAAGTACTGGACATGGTCGGGCTCGGCGGCAAGGCGGACCGGCTGCCCGGCGAGCTGTCCGGCGGTGAACAGCAGCGTGTGGCCATCGCGCGCGCGTTCGTCAACCGGCCGCTGGTGCTGCTGGCCGACGAGCCAACCGGCAACCTCGATCCGGAGACCAGCGCCGACATCATGGCTCTGCTGGAACGGATCAATCGCATCGGAACCACGGTGCTGATGGCGACCCATGACAACCACATCGTCGATTCGATGCGCAGACGGGTCATCGAGCTCGATCACGGCCGCATGGTCCGCGACGAGGCCACCGGCGTGTACGGAGTTGATCGATAATGCGGGCGAGTTTCCTGTTCGGCGAGGTCTTCGAAGGTCTACGCCGCAACGTCACCATGACCATCGCGATGATCCTGACCACCGCGGTTTCGCTCACCATGCTCGGTGGCGGCCTGTTGGCGGTGCGGATCGCGGACAAGACCGAGCAGTATTTCCTCGATCGGCTCGAGGTCCGGCTGTACCTGACCGAGGACGTCTCGGCGACCGACCCGGACTGCTCATTGGAGCCGTGCGCATCACTGATGGCCGACCTCAAGGCCACCGAGGGCGTCGAATCGGTGCAGTTCCTCAACCGTGACGACGCGATCCGCGAGGCCAAAGAGAAGACGTTCAAGGATCAGCCGGAGCTGGCCGAGTTCGTCGCCGATACGCCGCTTCCCGCCTCACTGCGGGTCAAGATGGTCGACGCCGAGCTGTACCCGACGATCTACGAGTCGTTCTACGACCGGCCGGGTGTCGGCATGGTGCGCAATGACAAGGACATCGTCGACCGGCTCGTCAGCCTGTTCGACGGGTTGCGTAACGCGGCGTTCGGCCTGGCCATGCTGCAGGCTGTCGCGGCGCTGCTGCTGATCGCGAATATGGTGCAGATCGCGGCGTTCACCCGCCGCACCGAGGTCGGGATCATGCGGCTGGTCGGCGCGACCCGCTGGTATACCCAGCTACCGTTCTTGCTCGAGGCGGTGGTGGCGGCGCTCGCGGGTACGCTGCTCGCGGTCGTCGGTCTCTTCATCGCCCGGCCCCTTGTGGTCGATCGGGCTCTCGGCGACTTGTTCGCGAGCAAGGTCTTCCCCCGCATCACCGGTGACGACATAGCCATGACGGCGCTGATCATCGCGCCGGTCGGGGTCGCTTTCGCTGCCGTCACCGCTTACGCGACGCTGCGGTACTACGTGCGGGAGTGAATATCCGGACACGTTGCGCCGACCGCCTCGGGCCTGTGCTCAGCCGAGGCGGTTGGCCCGATCCAGCGCGACAGCCAGATCCTCGAGCAGCGGCGCCGCGCCCGTATGGGAGAAGCGGAATACCGGATTCCACGGGGTGACCTGCCCCGCTCGCACCGCCGGGAGCGACCGCCACACCGCATTCGAAGCGAGGGCGTCCGGTTGTCCGGCCGAGGACCGGCTGTCCAGCAGGATCAGGTCGGCCCGATACCGGTCGGCGCTCTCCCAGCTCAGGCTCTGGAAATAGCCGCCGCTGTCGACCTCGTCCGGGACGACGAGCTCGACCCCGAGTTCCGCGAAATAGCTCAGGTCGGCCGAGGTGCTCGGATCGGACACGTAGAAGGTGGCCGGCGCCGCCGAGGCCGCGAGGACCCGGATACCAGGCCGCCGGGCCACCGCATCGCGCACTGCCTGCGCGGCGGCCTCGAAACGTGCCTTGGCTACGACGACCGGTTCGGCTGTCAGATCGGCACCGAGCGCTGCGGCCAACTCCTCGTATCTGCCGATGATCGTGGGTAGCCCCCGATCGGCGACCGCGAGGGCGATCACGTTCGGATTCGCCGATTCGATCTTCTGCCGGCTGTCGTCGGGGATGTACCAGAGCCGATCAGGGACGTAGGTGTCGGTGACCAGCAGATCGGGTTCGAGCAGCGCGTACTTCTCGATATCGAACTGTCCCCAGTCGTCGCCTACCACGGTGAGGTCATCGACGTTCAGGTCACCGGCGAGCGCCCGTGGCGTCCCCTTGCCTGTGGAGACGTCACCGAAGATGCCGACCAGCGGCTCCCGCACACCGTAGTCGGCGAGCGCGCCGGCCGAACCGGTGAAGGCCACGACCCGGCCCGGCGTAGCGCCGAGGCCTACGGTGTAGCCGCGGTCGTCTGTGAACGTCCAGCCATCGCCCGATGACGGCTCGTCGTCCGAGCCCGATCCGCAGGCCGCGAGGGCGGCTCCCAAGCAGGCGATACCTCCCAGTGTCAGGAATCGACGACGATTCACATCGGTGTTCGGTGGAATCCGATAGGTGTCGATGTCTGCCGTCCCTCGCTCGCAGTTCCGGGCCGATGCCCATTAGAGCGTCGGACGGTAGATAAGGCAAGCCTTACCAAGGGAGCCCCGCAACCGCGAGGCAACTGTGACTCCGAACAGAATTCACGTCTCGACGGTTTTCTTACTCTGGAGTAAGATAGCCTTACTCAAGAGTAAGATACTGGGACCACCCACCTCACCCACCCATCCGAGAAAACAGGTGATGATGAGCACTCGAGACAGCGCGACGAAGCGACGTCCGGACACCGGCCGGAGCCAGGAATCCGCGGTCGGCCTGAACCAACCCAAGCGGGATTGGATGGGCGCGGCGATGCGGGTGATGACAACCCTCACCGGGTCCGAGCTCGCCGAGAAGTACAACTTGCGCAAGCCGATCGAGCGGGTCACCTACGAAGGCACCAAGACCGGTTTCCGCACCCTCGGCGCGGCCACCCGCGCGTTCAGCAAGGTCGCAGGTGGCGGTCAGCCGCAGCGCCTGGCCGCCAACGAGGCGAAGAACAAGGACTACTTCGACCTCACCCCCTCCGACGAACAGCAGATGATCGTCGAGACGGTGCGCGAATTCGCCGCCGAGATCCTGCGCCCGGCCGCGCACGACGCCGACGAGGCCGCCGCCGCGCCGAAGGATCTCCTCGGTCGCGCCGCCGAACTCGGCATCACCCTGATCAACGTGCCCGAGGAGCTCGAAGGCGCCGCAAGCGAGCGCGGTGCGGTCACCAATTCGATGGTCGCCGAGGCGCTCGCACACGGCGATATGGGTCTGGCCCTGCCGATCCTCGCGCCCAGTGGTGTCGCGGTCGCGCTGTCGCAGTGGGGTACCGATGCGCAGCAGAAGACGTATCTACCCGCCTTCACCGGCGAGAACGTGCCGCAGGCCGCCGTGGTGATCAGTGAGCCGCGCGCCCTGTTCGACCCCTTCGCCCTGCAGACCAAGGCCGTGCGCTCCCCCAGCGGCTACCGGATCTCCGGTGTGAAGAGTCTGGTTCCGGCCGCCGCCGACGCCGAACTGTTCATCGTCGCCGCCGAGCTCGACGGGCGCCCCGCACTGTTCATCGTCGAGTCCGACGCACAGGGTCTGGTCGTGGAGGCCGACCCGAGCATGGGGCTGCGGGCCGCGGGCCTCGGCCGGATCATCCTCGACAACGTCGCGGTCGGCACCGACGCACTACTCGGTGACGGCGACAGCAAGCAGCACGCCGAGGATTACGCCGACGCCGTGCGCCTGGCCCGCCTCGGCTGGGCGTCGCTGGCCATCGGCACCGGCCAGGCCGTGCTCGACTACGTGATCCCCTACGTCAACGAGCGTGAGGCGTTCGGCGAGCCGATTTCGCACCGTCAGGCGGTCGCGTTCATGGTCGCCAATATCGCCATCGAGCTCGACGGGTTGCGTCTGGTGACGCTGCGTGGCGCCTCCCGCGCCGAGCAGGGCCTGTCCTTCGCCCGCGAAGCGGCACTGGCCAAGAAGCTGGCCACCGACAAGGGCATGCAGATCGGCCTGGACGGTGTGCAGCTGCTCGGCGGTCACGGCTTCACCAAGGAACACCCGGTCGAGCGCTGGTACCGCGATCTGCGCGGCATCGGCGTCGCCGAAGGTGTCGTGCTCGTCTAATCGGCCCGTTCGTTACTTCAGGAGATTTCCACCATGATCAATCTCGAACTCCCCAGGAAGCTGCGGGCCAGCGCCAACCAGGCGCATCAGGTCGCCTCGCAGATCTTCCGTCCGATCTCGCGCAAATACGACCTCGGCGAGCATGAATACCCCGTCGAGCTCGACACCATGGCCGCCATGGTCGAGGGCCTCGCCGACTCCGGCACCCAGAAGATCGGCGGCGCCGCCGGTGGCCGTGAAGACGACAGCGAGACCAACTCACACGCCACCGAACTGCTCGGAAACACCAACGGCGGCAATATGTCCGCGCTGCTCAACGCCCTCGAGACCTCGTGGGGCGATGTCGGCCTGATGCTGTCGATCCCCTACCAGGGTCTCGGCAACGCCGCCATCGCCGCGGTCGCCACCGACGAGCAGCTCAAGCGTTTCGGCAAGGTGTGGGCCTCCATGGCCATCACCGAGCCCTCGTTCGGCTCCGACTCCGCGGCCGTCACCACCACCGCCGTCCTCGACGGCGACGAGTGGGTCCTCAACGGCGAGAAGATCTTCGTCACCGCCGGTGAGCGTTCCACCCACATCGTGGTGTGGGCATCGGTCGACCGCAGCCTCGGCCGCGCGGCCATCAAGTCGTTCGTCGTCCCGCGTGACGCTCCGGGCCTGTCGGTGGCGCGGCTCGAGCACAAGCTCGGCATCAAGGCCTCCGACACCGCCGTGCTGCTGCTGCAGGACTGCCGGATCCCGAAGGACAACATCCTTGGCAGCCCGGAAGTCAACGTGGAGAAGGGCTTTGCCGGGGTCATGCAGACCTTCGACAACACCCGCCCCCTCGTCGCCGCCATGGCCGTCGGTGTGGCGCGTGCCGCCCTCGAAGAGCTGCGCGTCGTCCTGAAGGACGCGGGCATCGAGCCGTCCTATGACATCCCGGCCAACAACCAGCCCGCCGCGGCGGCCGAATTCCTGCGCATGGAAGCCGACTACGAAGCGGCCTACCTGCTCTCGCTGCGCGCCGCCTGGATGGCCGACAACAAGAAGCCGAACTCCTTGGAAGCCTCCATGTCCAAGGCCAAGGCCGGCCGCACCGGCACCGACATCACCCTTAAGGCCGTCGAACTCGCCGGAACCATCGGCTACTCGCAGCGCACCCTGCTGGAGAAGTGGGGCCGCGACTCGAAGATTCTCGACATCTTCGAAGGCACCCAGCAGATCCAGCAGCTGATCGTGGCTCGGCGAGTGCTCGGGAAGACCAGTGCCGAACTGAAGTAGCAACGCTGCTCGGCAGTAGATCGGCGAAGGGCCGATGCGCACCGTGCGCATCGGCCCTTCGCCGTATCGGCAGGCCGGTGAAAATCGATGGAACCGATCGGTGGCCGTCGACGTCCAATTACTAGAAGTGGACGAATCGTCTACCGTCGACGCAATATGCGCGATGCATGTCGCATCGAAATGTATAGGGAGTGTTGGTGACCGAAGACCTTCAGGTGCAACCCGACGACCTGGACCGGTTCGCGACCGTTATGCGTGATCTGGCCTCGGATTCCGACAGTGCCGAGCAGTACGTCACGAAGTGGTTCAACCTCACTGGCGATGACGCTCGGATATTCGCGCACGTGGCGGGCATCGCCGAACAGGTCAGACAGAATCTGGAAGCCAACTACGACAAGCTCCGCGCCCTCGGCGAGGCCTCCGCGACGGAGCTCACCAAGAGCGCGGAGATGTATCGCACCACCGATCTGGCGACGGCCAAGCGCCTCGACAGCACGTACGGCGAAGGAAAGTGATGGCACGTCCCGGGGAAGCACTGCAGGAACCGCAGGCCGAGGACCCGATGCCCGGATGGATCCCGTACTTCATCGGCGGCAATTTCGTATCCCCCGCGTACTACCTCAACGAGGCCTCGAAAACGCTGCTGGGTGTCGACGTCTTCGGCTGGGCTTCCCAGCAGGTCGCCGGCGATTGGGAGGCGGTGAAGAAGGCCTCCGGAGCCGCGGGAAACCTGGCCGCGTTCAATACCTCGTTCCATGACACGGTCATGGCGGACTGGCAGAACACTCTCGAGAACACCTGGCGAGGCAACGCCGCAGACAGTGCACGCAGCTACTTCCACGGGCTGGCCGGATCCGTCGAGTTCCAGGTGCGTTCGCTCGAAGAGATCGAGCGAACCCTCAACAACATCAGCAACGCGATGGTCAACCTCGGCAGAGTCCTCGGCGACCTGCTCCAGGGCATCGCCGATTTGATCATCATGTGGCTGGCAAAGATGGCAGCGGCAGCGATCCAATCATCGGCCATCATCACCGCTCCTACCGCGGCGGCGACCTATGCCGCCGCGGCCGTCGACGCCGTACGGATCGTCGCGAAGTACCAGCAGATGGTGAACGCGACAGGGACCGCATTCAAAGTGGTCGTCGGGCTCGGCGCCACGGCACTTCATTTGTCCAGCCGGACTCCGGAAGACCTTCCGCCGCTGCCCGAACCGTCCTACGACCACCCCGGAGCTTGATCTGATGCAGGAACGGCCCGAACCTACCTATGACGTCGCCGGCGGAGATCCCGGTGCGTCGCGTCAGCTGCGCAAGTCCCTCGAAGCTCTCCGATCCGCGGCACCCAGCCCTGAGGTCCGCAAACAACTGGACGACGTCATCGCAGGGCGAGTGAGCATGCGTGAGTTCGGCACATCCGATGGATTCGCAGGCATACTCGACCGGGCGCTGCCCCCTCGAGCGATGAACAAGTTGAGCTCCCTGTCGTCATCCGAGCTGGAAGCGATGGCCGAGCAGGGCCTGGCGGAACAAGATCGACTCCGCGACGAACGGCCCGATGCCGCCCGCCCGACCGCAACAGAACCTGAGTCACCTGATCCTCGGGCCGCAGCGCAGACATCCGCCGATAGGGCGGAGGTTCGTCTTCACCCGGGTACCCGCAAACCCAACCGGGAGCGAGTTGTCACCCCGGATGAGCCCGACGAGGACGACCTGTATTTCCAGGAGCGTCAGCAGCGCGGATGGCTGGTGTGATGGCGAACTATCCGGCCGAACGAACCGAGGTCGCCGTCCCCGCGCAACCCCGCTATGGGATGGAAACCGTCGGCGACATGCTGCGTATGTCGAACTCCAGCGAATGGCGCGATCAATTCTCGTTGGAGCTCGAACAGCCGCTGCCGAACGTATGCAGCGAACACGGGCTGCCTGCCGTCGACCGCTGGAATAGAGCCGTCACCTTCCGGCGGACCTCCCGTGGGATCGAGCAACAGAGCGTGGGTGTCACCCTGCGAGGATTCGGCGCCAACTTCTTCAAACTCGGCATCCACATCCCGCCGGTCGCCGGTAATCTGCACGGCGAGTGGCCGGTATGCGCGAGATGCGTTCGGCGCACGACCCTGTTGCGATGGTTGGCCCGCGCTTTGATCATCATCGGTCTCCCGCTCCTGCCTGCTCTGCTGATCGCACTTCAGCTCGGCGTCGACCGTATCCACCCGGGATGGGTCGTCGCCTTCTTCCCCGGCTGGCTCCCGGTCGGCCTGTTCGTCGCCATGCTCGTGTACCAGGCTGCAGCCCAGTTCATTCGGTTCGGACCGATCGTCGACCCTGACACGGTCACGATTCGAGCCCATCCGGATTTCGCGGCAGCAGTAGCCGAGCAACGGAGTTGATTCCGCCCTGCGACGGCGCGGGTTCAGCTTGTCGCGGATTCGGTTCCGGATAGTCCTACCCTTGCCGTCCAGTTCCAGTGGCGCGCATGCTCGGGTGATGACGATTCGCGAACCGGTTCGGCGGGTGGGCGTCGCAATCTGCGCCGTCGCGGCTGTCGCCGCCTGTACGACAACGACGGAGGGCCATCCGACGCCTCTCGACCAGCCGCCGACGACGACCGAATCCGGTCTACCGGAACCGCGGCCCGAGCCGCCGCTCCGGCCGGGTATCCATCCCGTCGTGGTGCACAACTGCGACTATGACGGTGGCTACGAGGTGACCGAGAAACGGAACCCGGACGCCGGGGCCGAGGTCGACGTGCACGATATCGAGGTCTACCAAACCCGGAGTGACCATTCAATCGACCACCACCCGCTGGGAGCGGCGGATGTCTACGTGCACAACACGACCCGGCCACAGGTACTCGTATTGAGCGCCTACGAGCCTACGCTGTGGCGTGTGCATTCCGATCCTGGCGTGCGGATCCCGCTGGTCGTGCTGAACAGTGGCGAGAACGACGTCTCCGGTGTGCCGGACGATATCGAAGTCGTCACCGAGAACAACTGGTCCGCTCTCCCCGATCGGCGACTGGCCGAACTCGCCGACAAGCCCCGAACCTCCGAAACCTACTGCTACGACGCAAGCCTCTTCTCGATCCGGCCATAGGCCGCCGAGCCGCACATCAGTCGGTCGATGAAACGACCACGGCCAGTTCGAGGCAGTGGGCGGCTGCCGCGGGTGTCTGCTCCCCCTGGTCTACGCCTACGACGTGAAGATCGCGGGCTCGTAGTCGAAACCCGGTGTCACTTCCAGCACGATGTCGGCAGGGTTGCTCACTGTGAACACGATCGTGAAGGCAGCCTCCCTGCCAGGGAGCACCGTTGTCGACGGCGAGCCGACCCCTTGGGCCGAATCGAACACCTGCTCCGCCTCGAGATTGTCACTCTGACAGGTCACGTAGAAGAAGTCCGGGTCGTAGGTGTCCGGTGAACCGTTGACGACAGTGACAGAGAATGCCACGTAGTAACCCGGATCATCGGTGGACGCGGATTCGCTTGGCGAGTACGGAGTCGGTGGCGCGATGGTTACCGAGAGGCCGTCGTCGTACGTAAATGCCTGTCCGAAACGAGGATTCTGCGTCGGCGCGCGGCTGGTGATGGTGGTCGTCTCTGCCATCGGCGAACTCGGCGGCGGCATCGCCGTCGTTGCATGAGGCTGGGGCGAGGTCTGTGGTGACTGCGCGCTCGAAGTGCCTGCGGGAGGTACGACGGTCTTGGTTGCAGCCGACGAGCTTTCGATTGGCGCTGTCATCGTCACAGCGGGTCGATTGATGCCAGTATGTGTGCTGGGCGTGGCTTCACCACTTGTCCGGTCCGAGCACGCGTTCAGCGGCAGGGCCACTGCGGCGACCGCGACAACCAACCATGCAGTTCTCGTCATCGGACACTCCAGGCGTCAGCGACTAGAGGGCATCGATGGTCGACATTACGCCGCACCACACAGCAGACTTGGAGCATTCACAGCGGAATCAGCCGCGTGGCTGAATCGTGATACCGCCGTCTGCCTCACCGATGCACGGCCGCGACCGCCAGAAGGGCGAGACAGCGGCCGGTCAGGCACTGTTCTCAGGAGGTTTCATTGCGACGGCGAGATCCTTGGCCGAACGGCTCCGATACCGTTCGCCGAGAACCCGCGCGCGGTGAACTCGCAGGCCGGAGGTTTCGCGTGGATCCGTGGGTCCGGCCGAGCGAGCCGGTCGAGAATCCAGCTCCGCACTCCCTCGAGTTGTCCGATGAGATCGTCGACCTCGGCCAGCTTCCGGTGGTATACCTCCGCCGACGCCGAGCACGAGTCGCCCGAAGGGTTCCCGGCCTGTAGGCATTCGACGAATGGGCGGATTTCCTCCAGCTCGAATCCGCAGTCCTGCAGGGTCTGAATCTGGCGCACTACCCGGTAGTCGTCCTCGCCGTACACGCGGTAACCCCTGACATCACGGCCGACGCGCAGCAGCCCGCGCGACTCGTAGTACCGCAGTGCGCGGGTGGTCGTCGCCGCGCGTTCGGCCAATTCCCCGATCCGCATCCCGATCCTTTCCGATCCACGCACACGTGCGCGATATCGGTGACAACCTCCGGCATCAGGATCTTCATCCGGACCGGCTCAGGTCAGGTGCTTGCGCAGCACTTCTTGATGAGTCGGACGAGCCGCCGCGAGACGGTCCCGCCCCTCGGGGGTCAGCTTCAGGAAGTTGGCGCGACGGTCGAAATCGCAGGCAGCGCGCTCCACCAGGCCGGCCTTCTCCAGCCGGGTCACGGTGCGCGAGAGTGCGCTCTGGCTCAGGTACATCTCGGTCTCGATGTCTTTCATCTTGACGTTCTCTTGCTGCGCCTCGCCGCAACGCCCGCCCAGTACTTGCAGGAGCTCGAATTCACTGAGCCCGAGCTGATGCTGTGCCTGTAGCGCGCTCTCCAGCTCACAGGAAGTGCCGTGGTAGAGCCGGAGGGTTTCGGACCACTTCGCGCAGACATCTTTGTCGGTGTCGTGGTACATGAGCCGAGGTTAGCATGTCAAGGCATTTTATGCACGTGCATTGCATGTGTTGACATTGAATGCGTGTGCATTTAAGTTACCTTCCGTGACCACGACAACGGCACCCCAGAACCTCACCGCTCCTACGACTTCTGAACCAACCGCAGGTGGTTGGGGGCCCAAGCTGTGGGCCATCCTGTTCGTCGCCGGGCTGGCGATGTTCCTCGACGCACTCGACGTCTCCATGGTCGGCGTCGCGCTCCCCTCCATCGGCGAGGACCTCGGCCTCGACACCTCTGCGCTGCAGTGGATCGTCAACGGCTACATCCTCGGCTACGGCGGTCTGCTGTTGCTGGGTGGACGAGCCGCCGACCTGCTCGGCCGCAGACAGGTGTTCCTGACCGCGCTGGTGGTCTTCGGCATCGCGTCGCTGATCGGCGGTCTCGTCGATGACGGTGCGTTACTGATCGCCACCCGCATCATCAAGGGTGTCGCCGCCGCCTTCACCGCGCCGGCCGCGCTCTCGATCATCACCACCACGTTCAAGGAGGGTCCGGACCGCAACCGGGCTCTGTCGATCTTCACCATCTTCGGCGCCACCGGGTACGCCTCCGGCCTGATCGTGTCCGGCCTGCTGACCGGCATCGACTGGCGGCTCACCTTCTACATGCCCGTCGCTGTTGTGGCCGCCGTGACGGTCACCGCCTACTTCGTCATCCCGCGCACCATCGAAAAGGAAGAGGGCCGTATCGATTTCACCGGCGCCGCGCTGCTCACCGGTGGCATGCTCGCCGCGGTCTACACCATCGTCACCGCGCCGGAGACTGGTTTCACCCCCACCGTCATCGCGACCACCATCCTCGCGATCGGCCTGCTCGGCACGTTCTTCGTGGTGGAGAACCGGGTGAGCCACCCGCTGGTGCGGCTGAGCATCTTCAAGGTGAAGTCGATCGTGCGGGCCAACCTGGCCGCGCTGGCCATCTTCGGCTCCTACCTGAGCTTCCAGACCATCGTCTCGCTCTACCTGCAGAACACCCTGCAGTGGGAGCCGCTGCAGATGGCGCTGGCGATGGCGCCGACCGGCATCATCGTGGCCATCCTGTCGCCGATCGCGGGCAAGTTCATCGACCGGTTCGGCACCACCCCGATGATCTTGGCCGCACTCACCTCGTTCGTGGCCGGCTACGTGTGGTTCCTGGTGCGCGGCGGCAGCGCCGATCCGGCCTACGCCGTCGACTACCTGCCCGCGTTCCTGTTGCTCGGCCTCGGCTTCGCGCTCGGTTTCTCCGCGGTCATGGTGCAGGCCACCGAAGGTATCGCCGACCATGAGCAGGGTCTGGCCTCCGGACTGGTGCAGACCTCGTTCCAGATCGGCGGCGCCGTGGTGCTCGCCATCGCCACCGGCCTGATCAGCGACGCCGCCACCGACGGCATCGCAGGCTACCGGCCCGGGCTGTACCTGGTCACCGCGGTCGCGGTGATCGGCCTGATCGCCTCCGCCTCGGCCGTATTGGCCCGCAAGCAGGCGGTCGCCGAACTCGCGTAAGCGGATTCGACAACCGAAGACCAGTGGGGTCGCCGATATCGGCGACCCCACTGTCGTGCGTTTCCTCGGTGCGAAGCATTGGCCACACCGAGTCCCTCATGAACCGCGCTGTGAGCGTGCCGAATCCAGGGCCGGCCCGCGCCCTTCGGTGAACAGCCGCCCGTCGGGCAAGCTCGTCGATGTGACCATTCGCATACCGGATAACAGCGCCGGCGCCCGGACCTCATGGCTTACCCCGGCGTAAGCAACTCCACCGAAAAGTAGGTACTTGTCCTGGTCAGGCGGCGGACCAAGACTCGGTGATGTCGAAAGAGGTCGTGAACCTCTGCGCCCCACGTCGATGATCGGAGTCGCCATGAACGAACGGGTACACGCGCCCGTGACCGTCCTCGGATTGGGTTCGATGGGGAGCGCGCTCGCCGCGGCGTTGTTCGCCGCGGGGCATCCGACCACTGTGTGGAATCGGAGCCCGGGGCGGGCAGCGGCGCTGGTGGAATCCGGTGCGGTTCAGCACCTGAGAATTGCGGACGCGGTGACAGCCGGACCGGTGATCATTTCCTGCTTCAGCACGTTCGCCGCCACCCGGACAAGCCTGGCAGAGGCAGATCTGCGCGGCCGCGACCTCATCACTCTGAACAGCGGAAGCCCTGCCGAGGCGCGCGACTTCGCGCAGTGGGCCATCGCACGGGGAGCGCGCTATCTCGGCGGTGCGATCAAGAATGTTCCCTCAGCGGTAGGAAACCCGGACACCCTGCTGTACTTCGGCGGCGACCGGGAGCTGTTCGACGAACACGCGAACACCTTGCGCGTGCTCGGCGGTGACCTCGAATTCCTCGGTCCCGAACCAGACCTCGCCGCGCTCTACGAAGCCGCCGTTGGTGCGACCCTGCTGCCTGCCCTGCTCGGGTTCCTCGAGGGCGCCGCGGTGCTCGGCACCCGAGGGCGTCAGGCGCGGACGATGGTCGGCTATTCCATCAAGTGGCTACAGATGATCGAGTCGATACTTCCGGTCATCGCGGAGGAGATCGACGACCGTGACTACACCCGCCTCGGCGCCTCGATCGAGGTATTCCACAACGCGATCGATCAGGATGAACAGATCGGCGCCGAGTCGGGAGTCGACATGTCCTGGCACGCACCGATGCACGCGATGTTGCGACAGGCGGTCGCCGACGGCAGGGGTGCACAGAGCGTCACCGCTCTCATCGAATTGCTCGCGAAGCAGTCCGGCGCGGTGGCGGCACAGTAACTGCTCGATCGTCGACCCTCGGCAGCCATCCGGGAGCGAAGCCTCACCCGAGCTGTTTGAGGTTCTTCATCGTGAATCGGGAATTGACGCGCCCGATCTTCGGGATCGTCATGACGTGCTTGCTGAGAAACGCTTCGTAAGCGTCCAGATCCTCGACGGCGACGCGCGCGAAGTAGTCAGGGGTACCGAACAGCCTGCGCAGCTCCCTGACCTCGTCGAGCCCGGTCATCGTCTCCTCGAACCGGGCGACAGTCGTCGCGTCCTGCCCTTCGAGGGTCAGATCGAGCAACACTTCGAATGATCGCCCGATCGAACCGGGGTCGATGACAGCTCGATACCCACGGATGACACCGTCGGCTTCGAGGCGCTGCACTCGGCGCAGGCATGGTCCAGGGGTGAGGCCGACCCGTCCCGCGAGCTCGACGTTGGTCAGGCGCCCGTCGACCTCCAACTCGGCGATGATTGCTCGATCCAACGAGTCCATGCATCTATATTGCTCGCTGGACCCTTAGACGCGCAATTTCTGCAACCAAAGAGCAAGCGGATTGCGGGACCATGGATTGGTGCAGCAACTCGACCTGGCGCCCGATCGCGCGGTGCCTTCCACGTCCAGGCAAGAGCAGATCACCGCGGGTATCGGCGACTCGGTGTCGGCCGGGCTCGGTATCTTCCCGCTGGGGATCGCGCTCGGCCTGCTGGTCGTCCAGGCGGGCCTGCCGTGGTGGCTGACACCGGCATTGTCGCTGGCGGCGTTCGCGGGTTCGCTGGAGTTACTGCTGGTCGGCATGGTGGCCGCGACAGCACCGCTCGTCGCGGTCGCGATCACGGTGTTCGTCGTGAACTTCCGTCATGTGTTCTATGCGTTCTCGTTTCCGATCCATCTGGTGCGCAACACATTCGCGCGTGTGTACGGCGTCTACGCAATGATCGATGAGGCCTATGCCGTCTCGGCCGCGCTGCCGCCGGGCGAGCGTTCGGGGGCGCGCCTGATCACGATGCAGGTCGCTTCGCAGGTCTACTGGGTCGGCGGCGGACTGGTCGGTGTCGCGATCGGCGCGGTGATTCCCGGGCCGATCAAGGGTCTGGAGTTCGCGTTGTGCGCGTTGTTCACCGTGCTTGCCCTCGATGCCTGCCGTTCCCGTCGCGAACTGCCGTCGGCGCTGCTCGCGGTGGGCGCCGTCGGCGGTGCACTACTCCTTGTTCCGGAAGTCGCCTTGTTCGGCGCACTCCTGACGTTCGTGGTGCTGCTCCTGGTCAGGTACCGGTTCGTTCGCCGCCGCGACTCGAAGGAGCTCGCCCATGCCTGACACCGGATATCTGCTGGCCGTGCTGGCGATCGTCTTCTCGATCACGTTCGCGCTGCGCGCCGTCCCGTTCGCTGTGCTGAAGCCGCTGCGCCGATCACATCTGGTGCGCACGCTGGCCGTGTGGATGCCCGGCGGCATTCTGGCGATCCTGGCAGCCACCTCCCTGCACACCAGCATCGACGACGACGGTGCGGCGCTGTACGCGCTGATCGCGGTGGCGGCGACCGCCGCGGTCCACCTGGGCTTCGGGCGACGCACCCTGCTCAGCGTCGGTATCGGTACCGGTGTCTACGTCGTATTGCTCAATCTGCTCTGATCGCATGAGCCCAACCCGGCCGCACCACCGCCTGGATCTCGACCCCCATCGCGCTGGTCGACGGGGAAGCCACCAGCGCCCTTGCCGACTTCGTCGCTCTCATCGACACCGCCAACGGCATCGCCGTCCGCCAGGACCCCACCAAGTGGATGTTCCCGAACGTCGACCTCTCGATCCACCTGTACCGGCAGCCGCAGGGCTCGTGGACGGGCCTCGACACGACCGTTGTCTTCGGGGAACACGGCCAGGGCCTCACGACGACCGTGCTGCACGACGTTCATGGGCCCGTCGGCCAGGCGCAACAGATCCTCACCGTCCGCCCGCTGGATGGATAACGCAGGCCCGGCCCAAACCACCGAGCCCGCGACTCGACGAGGGTGGCGGAGACTCGCCGTTGCGGCGTGTAGCCAGTCTCATGTCCCCAGGTCGTCCGGCTCGGCCTTGCCTTGACGTCGAGGGGAATGTCTAGCGTCGCCTGTGACGGCTACGAACACAGGAGATGGCGATGACACAGGACAATGTGGTGACCACGGTGACGGATGCGACGTTCGCGAATGAGGTTCTGCACTCCGAACTTCCGGTGCTGGTCGACTTCACCTCCGAGCACTGCGGCCCCTGCCGGATGATTGCCCCGGTCCTGGCGGAGGTGGCGGCGCAGACCCCGCAGTTGAAGGTGGTGACGCTCGACGTGGACGCCAACCCGGAGATCAGCGCCACCTACGGGGTGATGGCGATGCCGACCCTGATGGTGTTCCGCGGTGGTGAACAAGCGAAGCGGCTGGTCGGTGCGCGGTCCAAGCGCCGATTGCTCGACGAGATCGCCGACGTCATCTGAGATCGCGCGATGCCCAACCGGTGTGGCGGGTGTGGGCGATATCGAACAGCTCCCAGCCGTCTCGACGGCCCATGGTGCGCGTGTGTGCCATCCAGCCGGCATCGACGGCCGCGTCGAGGAATGCGCGCACCACACCGGGCTCGTTCAAGTTCAGCGAGCGTTCACCGATCCAGATGTCACCGGACGCAGACGGATAACCGTCCGCGACCTGGCGTTCACCGCCGGGCCGGAAAACCAGGGTCAGTCCGGCGACCGACCCGAATTCCCGCATCCGCAAGACCTCCTCGCACCCGTCGAGATGCTGGTGGTAGGCCTTCCACAGATACCGCCGCGCACCCACTTTCAGGACGCGACGGCGGTTGTCGCTCACTCCGCGTCCTCCAGTAACTCGCGCGGCGCGGCCTGCCGCCACGAGTCGGCGATGATCGCCTCCAGCTCCTCTCGATCGTCGAGCGCTGCCAAACGCACCCGGACCCACGCATTGCCCGCTTCATGAGAGGCGATCCAGAATTTGGCGGGTTCGGCGACAACGAGTTCGTCGCGTTCGATGATCGGGCAGCGGACCGCCATCGACGTTTCGGATTCGGGGAGGGTGAGGAAGAGCTTGCCCGCGACCCTGAAGGTGGGCATACCCCACGTGAACTGCTCCGCGGTCTTCGGTAAGGACAGGGCGAAGGTGCGGACGTCATCCCCGGTGGCACTCATGCACCGAATTCTTCCAGGTGCCACCGACAATGGCGGGCCTGCCGTCCGGCTGCGTGGCGGTCACGGTCGGCCGGCTTTCGGAGTACGACGGATGCCGAGTGACATGACCGCCGCGAGTCAGCAGAGCCCGCCCGCGAGGTACCAGGCCAGCTCGTAGCTGCCCTGGAGATCGCGGATGACGCCCGCGCCCGCGGCAGCGACGGCGACGGCGGCACCGACCTGGTGGGAGGCGAAGACCCAGCCGAAGGCGATGGGGCCGTCGGTGCCCGCGCAGCGTGTATTGACGTCCTCCCCGCCTTGAAGGCCTGGGATTCCTCCCACGGCGCTCGCGCGTCGCTCCGGTGGGTTCCTGTTTCGCTGGGGCGTGCCTTCCACTAAGCGGCTGGACTTACCGCCCCTCCGCAGGCGTTTAGCCTCTCGGCGCGTCCCGCCGCGAGGATATTGATCGCCGCGTTCAGATCGCGGTCGTGTGTGATGCCGCATGTGCACGTCCAGGTCCGCACATGCAACGGCTTCTTCCCACCCAACGCCCCGCACACCGAACACGTCTGTGTGGACGGGTAGAACCGGTCCGAAGTACCGCCCATGCCGGGTGGCCTTCTCTTCGAGCATGCAGGTGAACATCGCCCACCCGGCGTCGTGTACCGATTTCGCCAGCCTGGTGCGGGCGAGACCTTTGACGCACAGGTCCTCGACGTACACCGCTTGGTTCTCGCGGATCAACCACCTTCACCCGCCGCTTCAAAGCCGAAACCGGGATGGCGCCGGGCACCTGGGGGCTGCAACAGCGACTCCGTCATGCCCGCCATCTGTTGGAGACCACGGATTTCCCGGCCGACGAGGTGGCACGTTCGGCGGGAATGGGTACCTCGGCATCACTACGTCATCACATGCGGACCGAGTTGGGGATAGCACCGGTCGCCTACCGGAAGACATTTCGGCGGATCGGCTCCGAACCACAACTGCGCTGAGCGGCAACCGACGAACGGTCTGTCGGGTCGCACCAGTGTGATGGGCGTGGAAGACTTTCCGGCATGACGAATACCGAGTGGAGTGCGGTCGACCGGTATCTGGTGCAGGCGATGGTCGAGGACCCGGATTCGGATGTGCTGGAAGCCAATGCGGCTGCCGGCTTGCCCGCCATCGACGTCTCGCCGCCGCAGGCGAAGTTCCTGCACCTCATCGCACGGTCGATGCAGGCACGGCGGGTGCTGGAGATCGGGACGCTCGGCGGGTACAGCACTCTGTGGCTGGCCCGGGCGGTGGGTGCGCACGGGCAGGTGGTCACCATGGAGTACGAGCCGAAGCACGCCGAGGTCGCGCGGGCGAATCTGGACCGCAAGGGCGTCGGCGCCTGGGTGGACATCCGCGTCGGGGCGGCGCTGGACAGCCTGCCCGCACTCGAGCTGGAAGTCCCTGAGCCGTTCGATCTGGTGTTCATCGACGCGGACAAGGTCAACAACGCCAACTACGTGCGCTGGGCACTACGGCTGACCAGGCCCGGCTCCGTGATCATCGTCGACAACGTGGTGCGCGGCGGTCGAATCACCGACGGACAGTCCGACGACGCCGCCGTCCGCGCCAGCCGTGAAGTGCTGGAACTGATGGGCAGCGAACCGCGTTTGGATGCGACCGCGCTGCAAACCGTCGGCGCCAAGGGCTGGGACGGATTCGCCTACGCCGTCGTCATCGACTGAGGAGCAATCAGCTCGGGCTTGCCCGAACCGGTGACGAGCCAGGGCTTCTCACTCCTGGATATTCTCCGGTGGAAGACGCATTCCATCACTATGTACGGTCGGCGAAGTCTCGCGTGGTGCGGGACTCGTATCGTTCGCCGGACGGAGTCGACACGTAGTGAATCAGCGAATGACCAGAACATTGGGTGCTGTTGCCTTCGGCATTCTGGCCACGGGTTTGTTCATTCCGCAGACCGCCGCCCAGCCGGCGCCGGACCTCGCGCCGGGTGTCAGCTGCGAAGGCTTCGTCTGCACCAACACAACCAATGACACCTACCGCATCGAATGGGACGCGGTGTGTGCCAATCCCGGAACGGATGAGCCGCGAACTGTGGTGTCGAGCCGTAAATGGGTACCCCCGCACGGGCAAACGTACATGGATCTAGGGTGTCCGTTCGGCCGGATGTTGGACCATCGGGGCAGAGATTCGGACCATCATTCCCGACACTCGCACGGTAACCATGACGACCATCACGGTCGTCGAAGCGACCTCGTGCAAGGTTACGTGGTCGATGCCTACTACAAGGCAGCGTTGATCGACAACCCAGCGCCACCGCCCGCGCTGCCGACCGGCTCGGCTGGTTGATCCCGCAGGTTCGCGGTCACGTAGGTCCCGGTGGCGGATGCCCCGCCGAGCCCTCCGTGGTTATGGTGGGGGCATGGGCGTGATCGGTGAACTGTTCCCCGGCAAGAAGCTGACCGACGAAGGCAGCGGCGACAGCAATGGCGAACCGCACCGCCCGCAGCTCGATATCGATCTGAGTGCGGGCGTCATTCGATTGACCGGTGCCCCGAAGCCGGACACCGAACCGGATTCGGCCGACTGATTCAGCCCCTGACCGGAACCTCGCAGCCGTCTGGACCGCACGCATCGCCGTCGCCGACCATCTGCACGGCGGGCACGCGATCGGCCCACGCCTGATCCAACGCCTTGCTGAACAACGCAGCGGGCTGCGCCCCTGACACCCCGTACTTGCGGTCGATGACGAAGAACGGGACACCATTCGCGCCGAGCTGAGCGGCCTCCTGCTCGTCGGCACGCACATCATCGGCATACGCGGACGGATCGGCGAGCACGACGCGCACTCCCGCTTCGTCGAGTCCGGCACCGACGGCGACCTCCACCAACCGCTCGTGATCGCCGAACAGCGACCGCTCGTCGGCGAAGTTCGCCCGGTAGAACGCATCGAGCAACGCGTCCTGCACGCCGAGCGCCAGCGCGTGGTGCAGCAGCCGATGCATATCGAAGGAATTGCCGTAATCGCGGCCTTCGGTCAGGTACGGCAGACCGTACTCGGCTGCCTGCGCACCGATACCGCGCTCATTCGCCGCCGCCTGCGCCTCACTGATGCCGTACTTGCGGGCGATCTTCGCGATAACGGGACCGGACTCATCGGCGGGCAGGGTCGGATCGAGCTCGAACGAGCGGTGCACGACCTCGACATCGTCGCGGTGCGCGAACTCCGTCAACGCTTCCTCGAACCGCGCCTTGCCCAGATAACAGAACGGGCAGTTGATATCGGTCCAGATCTCAACCCGCACGGTGGTCCTCTCGTCGTCAGCTACAGTGGCGCCCCCAATGGATGGGCAACATCGTGGCTATCCGATCTGTTCCCGCAGGGTCGTGGGATGGAGCACTGTGTTCGGGCCGCAGACCGTGCGATGCACGGAAACACCCTGGCACCACTGGCCAGTGACTACCGGGCGACATCGACTGACACACAGTGGCAGCCCGTCAATTCCCTACACCCGCCACTTGCTGTTGCCCTTGGCCTGAGGAGGCGGGCGGATGGATGACGCCAGCGAATCCCCCGCGGCTCAGATCATAGGTATTCTTCTGAACAGCGTTGCCGGCATTGCCTTCGACAACGGTGACGCTGTTCCCGTTTCGCGCAACCACCATACCGATGTGGTTCTGGTGCCCCCAGACAATCAGATCGCCTGGTTGTGCAGTGGATATCTTGCCATGAAGTCCTTTTTGCCCCGCCTGTGCCCAGACTGAAGACACACTATTCTTCTGATTGCCGCGCCAGAATGACTTGGCGCTGGGTGTGATGCCCGCTTTCTCCCACAGCCATGTCGCGAAGGATGAGCACCAAGCGCCATCGCGGCCGTAGATGTCATAGATGTCGTATTCTTTTCCAGGCACATAGTTGGAACTTCCATCTTCCCGTGTGCCCACCTCGCTTATCGCGAGCGTTATCGCGTCAGCGATCGGACCCTGCCCGGTATTAGGGATCACGCTCTGCTTATTTCCAGTCCATGGCGTGCGTCCGCTCGACGCGGTGCGGTACGGCTCGCCCCCAGACGCCTGCGAATATGACCCTCCCGACGGCATGCTGATCGGGCTTCGTCCACCCATCGCGCTCGGGGAATTTCCGAGGGTCTGCTTCACATCCGGCATCGCCGCCTTGATGGCGGCGGCATCGTTCTTGATCTTGGTGTAGGCGCCGTCGACCAGGTCGTACACCTGGTCGGCGACCCGCAGCGCGATCGCGGACGTCCGGTTGGCGATGTGCGGAGGCATTTCCTCCTTGCCCTTGCTGAGGTTGGCCGCGTCCGCGAGGGCCTCCCGGAAGATTCCGACCTGCTCCATGACCTTCTTGTGGGTGCCGTTAGCGGTATCGTAAGTGCCGGTGACCGAGCCGTCGACGCTCTTGCTCTTTGCCCGCAGATCGTTCTCGATGTCCTGGAAGTCGCTCTTGCGCTCGCCATACTTCTCGACCATGACGGACTTCGCGTCGGTGCCGTCGATGTCGGAGTTGCGGAGCAGCTTGGCCTTTCGCAGACGCTCGAGCAGATCCGGTTGTCCGGATGGCTCACCGGAGGCGAACTGCAACACCTGCACCCGGATGGCCAGCTTGGCCATGTTGACGGTGGATACGAGCCCCGGCGGTGAGTTGCCAGGGGCCTGTAGATTATCGATCTGCTCGAGATCTGTCGCCAGACTCATCGCCAACACCTCCCGATAGCCTGGGTCCCATTCCCGGCGAGTAGTTAACCAGGAGCATCCGGACCCTCACTCGCCCATAACCATCAGGCCACCTGATGACAGACACCTGCGACGCCTCGAGTATCGACCATCCCCAGCTCTGGGGATGGTGGTGAACCCCACCGAGGACTACCGTCTGCCGGGCGGCCGGAGCAGGACATCGGGAAGGCTACTGTCGATCCTCCACTCTCCCCTACGTAATTTGTATGCGTGGATCTGGCAGAACGTTTGACGGAAGTGGAGCGGCGAGTCGCAGCGTTGGAGCAGGCGCGTCCGGCCACCGACGAAGTGGACGAGCAGTGGGCTGTGACTCGGTTGCGCGAGGACGACGGCGGCATAGTACTCGCCGGCGCAGGCCAGTTGCCGACCGGAGAAACCTACGAGTGGCAGGCACAATTCACTGTCGCAGACGCCATGGCCGAAGATCTCGCCGAGGCCGCCGAATGCCTTGCCGTGCTTGGTGACCCGGTGCGGCTGCGACTGCTCCGCGAAATCATCACTGGTCGCAGGACCGCCGCCGAACTCGCGGGAGTCGACGGGCTGGGCAGTTCGGCCGAGATCTACCACCACTTGCGCGCGCTCGCGGCGGTCGGCTGGCTACACACCGCCGGCCTCGGCAGGTTCGAAGTGCCCGCGCAGCGGCTGGTTCCGCTGTTGGCGGCTGTGGCAAGCACGAGGCGCTGACCGGGCGGGCCGCCACGGCGGGCAGAACACCGTCCCGGCGCGTCTCGTCGACGTTTCTGGACAGTGCGGCATATCGCTGGCAACGTAGCCGCCGGACCGTTTCACCTCAAGAAACGGATGGTGTTTTCGAGCTGTGCCAAGGAATGAATCTTCCGAAGGAGACAGGCAATGCCACGCCCGAGCTTGATTTCCCGCCTCACCACCGGCCTGGCCGCGACCGCCGCTGCCGCCATGCTGTTCACCGGTCACGCCGCGGCAGACCCGCAGACCGTCGACTGGACTGCCGCCGCGAAGCAGCTGCGCGCGGTCGCCACCGGCAACCCCGCCGCCGAGCAGGCCATGGACCGCCTCCTGAGCGAACCGGAGCGCCTCGACGCCGCCGGCGAGGTGGCCCTGCCTGCGCAGCCGTTCCAGATTCCCGCCCAATCCGATATCGGCCGCGGTGGCGGCGCGGGCGTCTACGGCTCCGGAGTCGCGCTCGGCATCGACGGATTCCGCTTCGGCTTCTTCGGCGGACCGGGCACGATCGCCCCGAACCAGACGGGCGCCAAGCTCGAGGTGATCTGGCTGAACCTGGCCAGCGGGCGCAGCGGCACCGAAGTGCTGACCGAGCACAATGACATCCCGGTCGACACCACGATCCGCTCGCGCGCGGTCGACCCCGGCCCTGGCATGACCGTGGCCGCCATTTACGGCACCCTGTGGCATCGCTGGTCGGTCCCGGTCAGCGATCAGCACCCGGACGGGTTCGAGTACAAGCTGGGCACCATCTCCTTCCCGTCGCTGGGAGCGGTTGTCAATTGACAGCTCTCGCTCACCGACAACGGGCGCGTTCTGTGAGGTCACAGGCGCGCCCGTTGTCATCTGGGGGTTTACCGACACGACGGACATAGAGTCCGATATGTCGGCTTCACCTGTGACCTGTCACACTTTCACTGCTACGGTAAGCATCCGATATGCCCGTTCGATTTCGCTAGGTCGAGTACCGACGCGAGAGGTTTGTGGAGGTGTTCGTGGTGAATCTGGCGCATACGCTGGAGGCTGTCAAAGCGCTGGGGGTGCTGCGCTCGCGTGGAGTCAGTGATCCCAAAGCGCCGCTGGAAACCCTGAAGACCATGAAGGAGACGCGGGTCTACGGCCCGCACGCCGCCCTGGTCCGGCACTCGGCCCGTATCGCTCCCGAGCAGGTCGCCCTCGCCGACGAGCGCGGTGAGCTCACCTACCGCGAACTCGACGAACAGTCGACCGCGGTCGCGCGAGGCCTGCAGGCCGCTGGACTGACCGAAGGCATGGTCGTCGGCGTACTCGCGCGCGATCATCGCGGGCTGATCCTGGCCGAGGTGGCCGCCGCCAAGCTCGGCGTGCGGATCGCGCTGATGAACACCGGCTTCGCCAAACCGCAGTTCGCCGAGGTCTGCGAACGCGAGAAAGTCAAGGCGGTGCTGCACGACAGCGAATTCCTCGGTCTGCTCGATGCCCTGCCCGCGGACCTGCCGCGCTTCCTCACCTGGGTCGATGAGGGCACCGCGCTGCCCGAAGGCGCGACGACCTTCGACGATCTGATCGCCGCGAACTCCACCGAGCCACTGCCCGCCCCGAGCAAGCCCGGCGGCTTCATCATCCTGACCAGCGGCACCACCGGCCTACCCAAGGGCGCACCGCGCACCAAGGTGACGCCGATGGCGACCGCGCAGTTCGTCGACCGGGTGCCGTTCCCGCGGCGCGGGACGATGGTCATCGTGTCGCCGCTGTTCCACAGCACCGGCCTCGGTACCTGGCTGGTCGGCACGGTCCTCACCAACAAGATCGTGATGCGGCGCCGTTTCGATGCCGAGGCGACGCTGAAAATGATTTCCGATCACAAGGCCGAGATGCTGGTCGCGGTGCCGACCATGCTGCACCGGATGACCGAATTGCCCGCCGACGTGCGCGCCAAGTACGACCTGTCGTCACTGAAGGTGATCCTGCTTGCGGGCTCCGCGCTGGCGCCGGAGCTGTGCATCCGGGCCACCGAGGTGTTCGGCCCTGTGCTCTACAACCTGTACGGCTCGACCGAGGTCGCGATCGCCACCATCGCCACCCCCGCCGAACTCGCGGAGGCGCCCGGCACCGTCGGCCGCCCGCCGATCACCTGCGAAGTACGGCTGTTCGACGACAACGATCAGCGGGTGCTCGACAAGAACGTCACCGCACGCATTTTCGTGCGCAGTGGCGCGCCGTTCGAGGGCTATACCGACGGCAGGCACAAGCAGATCATCGACGGTTACATGTCCAGCGGCGATGTCGGTCATTTCAACGACGCGGGCCTGTTGATGGTGGACGGCCGCGACGACGACATGATCGTCTCCGGTGGCGAGAACGTCTTCCCGCAGGAGGTCGAGCAACTGCTGCTGGAGCGCGAGGACATCTTCGACGCGGCCGTGGTCGGCGTCGACGATGTCGAGTTCGGTAAGCGCCTGCGCGCCTTCGTCGTTCCCGAGCCGGGCCACACCCCTGACGCCGAGCAGATCAAGACCTTCGTCAAGGAAAACCTGGCCCGTTACAAGGTGCCGCGCGAAGTGGTGTTCCTCGACGATCTGCCCCGTAACCCGACCGGCAAACTGCTGCGCCGGGTCCTGGTGGAGTACCAGGTCGAGCAGTAATCGCATGCGCTGATGCCGGGGTCGAGGTGGACATCGACCCCGGCATCGGCGTTCCTGAGACGAGCGCCACTACTCGCCAGTAATGCTTGCTATTGTTAGCACCAGCACTGGATCTCGAGGTTGCGATCCACACCATCGCCGGTCACGGTGGCTGGATCGCGGAAGGTTGTTGTCGCATGTCTCTGTCGACCCCCGCCCCCGTCCGCAAGGCACGTGACCTCGCCCTCGGCGTGAATGTCATGGTCAAGCGCGGGTTGTTCAACCCGCTGCGCCTCGATCACGGGGCCCGCTCGTTCTACAACATGCGCAAGTACGGTCCGTTCGCCGGCGTCGTCATGCATGCCGCGCAGACCAGGCCGCAGTCCCCGGCGATCGTCGACGAACAGGGCGAACTCACCTTCGGCCAGCTCGACGAGCTGTCCAACGCCTTCGCCCGCGGCCTGTCCGCGCAGGGCATCGGCCAGGGCGATGTCGTCGCGGTGCTGGCCCGCGACCATCGCGGCATGGTGCTGAGCCTGCTGGCCACCGGCAAACTCGGTGTCCGCGCCGTCCTGATGAACACCGGCTTCGCCAAGCCGCAGTTCGCCGATGTCGCCGCCCGCGAGAAGATCAAGGCGGTGCTGCACGACAGCGAATTCTTCGACCTGATGAGCGCCATCCCCGCCGATATTCCGCGAGTGCTGACCTGGGTCGACGAGAAGGACGGCGCCGATGCCGCCATCGCGACGATCGAATCACTGTCCGCGGGCCGCTCCACCGAGGCCGTGCCCGCCCCGGCCAAGCCCGGCGGCATGGTGATCCTCACCAGCGGCACCACCGGCACCCCGAAGGGCGCACCCCGCGACCGGGTCAGCCCGTTCATGTCGGCCCAGTTCCTCGACCGGGTACCGCTGCCCAAGAACGGCACCATGGTGATGGCGGCGCCGATCTTCCATGGCACCGGCCTCTCGCAGTTCACCCTCGGTCTCGCCCTCGGCAACCGGGTGATCTTCCAGCAGCGGCGTTTCGATCCCGAGCTGACGCTGGCCAATATCGTCTCCCAGCGCGCGGATTCGCTGGTCGTGGTGCCGACGATGCTGCAACGGATGCTCGACCTGCCCGCCGATGTGCTCGCCAAATACGACATGTCGACTCTGCGGGTGATCTTCGCGGCGGGTTCGGCGATTCCGCCGGACGTCGTGGTGCGCACCGCCGAATACTTCGGCGACGTGCTCTACAACCTCTACGGCTCCACCGAATGTGCCGTGATCACGGTGGCGACGCCGCAGGATATGCGCAAAGCGCCAAGCACGGCGGGCCGGCCGCCCGCCGGTATCCGGATCGCGCTGTACGACGAGAACCGCAAGCTGATCACCGAGCCGGACGTCACCGGCACGATCTTCATCGAGAACGCGCACGGCTTCCGCGCCTACACCGATGGCCGCACCAAGGAGCGGGTGGACGGCATGATGTCCAGCGGCGACGTGGGCCATTTCGACGTCGACGGCCTGCTGTTCATCGACGGCCGCGACGACGACATGATCGTCTCCGGCGGGGAGAATGTCTTCCCGCAGGAGGTCGAGCACCTGCTGTCCAACCGCACCGATGTGCTGGAGGCGGCCGTCGTCGGTGTCGACGACCGTGAGTTCGGCAAGCGGCTGCGCGCCTTCATCGTGCCCGGACCAGACTCCGCGCGCGACGTCCAGGAGATCAAGGACTACGTCAAGGAGAACCTGGCCCGCTACAAGGTGCCGCGCGAGGTCATCTTCCTCGACGAACTGCCGCGCAACGCCACCGGCAAGCTGCTGCGTAAGCCGCTGGTCGAGATGGACGTCGACGCGGAATGACAACGGAGCCGGGACCCGCGCCGATCGGGGTCCCGGCATCCCGCCACCAGGCATTTTCCGGGATCGCCTTGGCAGACATCGGATGAATATGCCTCGGCTATCATCGGCGGGTGATTATCAGGTTCGGCCGACCCTCTGCGGATGACCGCAGCGGTATCGCGCAGCTGCGCGGTGGGGCGGCCGGATCGTTGTCGGGGGCTGTTTCGGTGGCCGCGCACGGCTGGGCCTCCGGTGGGATGGCACCGAGTAGCAGCACGCTGACTCTGCTCATCGCCGCCTCCGCTGTCATCGGCGCGTTGGTCGCGGGGCTCGCGCCGTTGCGGACCGGATCGGCGGGACTCGTCGCCGTCCTCGCGGCCGGTCAGCTACTCGGCCACCTCTGCATGGGCTGGGGTTCCGGACATCTACATCACGGTGACCTCCAGCTGACACCCGCGATGATCGCGGCGCACCTCGTTGCCGTCGTGGTGGCGGCCGTTGTCATTCGGGGCACGGAATTCGCCTACCGGATCGGCGGCTCGGCCCTGGCCCGTGTGCTGCCCGTGCGGTATCACCCGCCCGCCATCGCCGGGCCCGCGCCGCTGCGCACCAGCCATCGTGATCGCGTCATCCTGTGGGTGCTCGCGGGCGAATCCACCCGCACTCGCGGTCCGCCGTCGGCTGTTCGCCTCTGAGTTCATCTCACCCGGACGCGACAGCTGTTCGCGTCGTGCTGCGCGGTTCATGTCGTTTCGTCGCACGCACGTCGTGCCGCACCGCGCGTACTCCGCGTTTCTGTTCGCTCGCGCGCGCTACGCGTCTTCTGGTCGTGCCGAATTCCTTCGGCGACCGTTCACGCGTTGGCGTCGTACGTCACCGCGTTGCCGCGTCCGGGTCCCATTTCGCGCCCATTCATTCGAGCTGTCGCCGACACCGTGGTTTGTCGAACCCGGCGGTGACCGTCGACGGCCGGGCGTCTCTCACCAGGACGTAATCGAACAACGATGAGTACCACTGATATCGAGACTCCGCAGCGGGAGTCCGCTCCCCCACCCGGACCACGACGGTCCGGCGTGGGCGCCGCCGCGCGCGCATTGGCGTTGCGGCTGCATTTCTATGCCGGCGTCTTCGTCGGGCCGTTCATCTTGATCGCCGCAATCACCGGCGCGCTGTACGCGATCTCGCCGACGCTGGAGTCGATCGTCAGCCGCGATCTGCTGCACGTCGATTCCTCCGGGCCCGCGCAACCGATCTCGGCCCAGGTCGATGCCGCCATCGCCACCCGCCCCGATCTGGCGCTGGTCGCTGTCGCACCCGCACCGGAATCCGGCGACACCACCCGGGTGATCTTCAACGATCCGACCCTCGGTGATTCCGAACGGCACGCGGTGTTCGTCGACCCGGCGACCGCAACGCCGGTCGGCGAATCCGTGGTCTACGGCAGTTCCGGCGCGCTGCCCATGCGCACCTGGATCGACCGGCTGCACCGCGACCTGCACCTAGGCGAACCCGGCAGGCTCTACAGCGAGCTGGCCGCGTCATGGCTGTGGGTGATCGCGCTGGCCGGTCTGCTGCTGTGGATCCGCCGCGTACGGGCTCGGCGCAACCGCAACTCCGCGGGCTGGCTGCTGCGGCCGGATCGTTCCGGAAACGGACGTGGACGCACCCTGAATTGGCATGGTGCGGTCGGTTTCTGGATTCTGCCGGTGATCTTGCTGCTGTCGGCGACCGGGATGACCTGGTCGACCTATGCCGGCGAGAACATCACCGCACTGCGCGAGAACCTCAGCTGGACCACACCCGCGGTCAGCACCACGCTGCCGGGCTCGGACGCACCGGCGACCCACGCCGGCGGCGACCACCATCACGGTGGTTCGGCGGCCATGCCCATCGGTGACACCGGCGACCGGGTCGCGCAGCTCGATCGAGTGGTCGAGGCGGCACGTGCGGCGGGGATCGACCAGCCGGTCGAGATCGCGATTCCCGCCGACGACTCCACGGCATTCTCGATCAAAGAACGGCGCATGCCGGGGACGTACTCGGTCGACGCCGTAGCGGTCGACGGCGCCACCGGTTCGATCACCGCACGGCTGCCCTACGCCGACTGGCCGCTCATGGCGAAGCTGTCGAACTGGGGCATCCAGTTCCATATGGGACTGATGTTCGGGCTGATCAACCAAGTGCTGCTGCTGGCGGTGATGATCGGCCTGATCACGGTGATCGTGCGCGGCTACCTGCTGTGGTGGCGGCGCCCGACCCGCGATGACGGAACATTCGCTGTCGGCAAGCCGCCGCAGCGCGGTTGGTTGCGGCGTAGTCCGTTGGTGCTGATCGTGCCGCTGGTTGCGGTCACGGTGCTGATCGGCTGGTTCGCACCGCTGATCGGAGTGAGTCTGCTCGGATTCCTGGTGGTCGATGTCGTCATCGGCTTCGTCCGGAACCGCGCTACCGCATAGCCCTAGCCTCCGTACAACCACACAACACTCGGGCCCGCGACCGACGTGGGCCTGGCTTCGCCGTGCGCTGAACTGCGTCGATGCACGCGTCTGCCCACTCGGCAGCGGCTGCACCGCCACGACGCGGATTCCCCTCCCCTGGGCCATGTTCGGCCGGAGCTCCATTCCCATCTCCACACCCATGACAAGGAACGAATCCCCCATGAAGATCAATCAGCTCGCCCTGCTGACCGTCGCCGCGACCACTGTCTTCGGCCTTACCGCGGCAACCGCTCAGGCCGCACCAACACCGGAACCGGAGGCGGTGGGTTTCACGGCGACGGCCACCGAAACCTCTAGCATCATCAGCACCGACGCAGGCTCCCTTGTGGTCGAAGATCAGGTGCTGAAAGTGAAGGCGCCCAACGGAACCGAGCTCGCGGGCACGCCGCTGACCTTCCGGGTAGATGACTTCGAGTTCCCGATCGCCGCCGAGCTCTCCGGCCGCACCGCCACTCTCACCCCGCAGTTCGATCTCGCCCACGCCAGCTACCGCCCCGCCGCCCTGCCATTCGAGGACAAGGCCAACTACAAATCGGAGTACGACCGCGAGAAGGACGCCTGGAGCCGAATGACCAGCACTGTCGGCTACGGCGCCAGCATCGCCACCCTCCTCGGCGGAATCGGCGGCGCCGCAGTCGGCTGCGTGCTCGGCGGCATCGCAGGCGCCACCATCGCCTCCGCCACCATCGTCGGTCTCTTCGGCCCCTTCATCCCCGCCGCCGCGATCGGCTGCATCGGCGGCGTCCTAGCCGTCGGCAGCCTAGGCGCGGTCGTCGGCCAGATCTTCATCACGGCTCCGGTGGCGATCGGCGCGGCGATCCAGTACGTCACCACGATCAACTCGCCGTTCCCGGCCAAGTGATCTGACACGACCGCGTCCCAGGGAGATTCTCCCTGGGACACGGTCGTCGATCACCCGGCGGTCAACGCTCCCTGCGCGACGGGAACCCGGACCTCAGCCGAGGTTCACCCGCGTGAGCGTTGGCGGTGGAAAAGGGGGGCGGGGGATGAATGCGACAGGGTGGCCAGCCGACCGCTTCGAGAGGCAGCAGCCCAGCGTGCGGACTGCGGCTTGTCGGATGCCGAGCTCGTCGTTTGCGGGCGAGAAGGCCGGTCGCGGCGCGACCGCCTCGACGGGGTGTCGTTGCGGTGGGGTCGCTCGCCCCGAGGCAACAGGCGTTGCTGGCCGACCTCGATGGACTCGTTCTGCTTGTCGTCTTCGACCTCGTTCCGGTCGAGCAGTTCAGCAATCTGATGCAGCACGTGTTCGAGTTCGAGTTCGCGCTTCATGGCGTCGTCGCCATCATGGGCGCTGCTCGGGACCTCGTCGGCCGCGGGCGGGACCGGAACCTCGTCCAGTGAGCCGGCATCGCTGTCGGCCGAACGGATCCGATTCCGCATACTCACGGCGATCGCGGCGGTGATCGCAACGATGAGACCGCAGAGCAGTGCCTGATTTGTCAAGGCGGCGGTCGCTGCCTTCTGTGCCGTATCGACGCTCGGTTCCGCGCCGCCGCCGAAGACACTCTTCAGGACGCTGCCGAGCGTTTCCCTCAGCTTGTCGCGATCGTTGGTCATGTCTTTGAGCTCCGGCGCCTTCCCATTGAGGTACAACAGGGTCGCCGGGACGAATACGGCGTTTGCCAGAGCGGGACCAATCGCCAACACCCGTCCGACACCGATCATCCGATGCAGCTGCGCCCCGAACAAGGCGGCTACCGCGGTCACACCGATGAGCATGCCCAGCCACTCGCTGATGGAGACGACCGGCTGTCCGTAGATGCGGAGCGCGGGAACGGAGCCGTCGAGTTGACCGAAAGCGTTGGTGTGCACGTCACCATACGGGCCCGAGGCCGACACCCAGGGTTGGAACAGCAGTACGAGCGTGAGAAGACTCAGCGCTGTGATGGCCCAGCATTGCCAAACGGATCGGCTTTCGAAGCCGTGCTGTGCGAGATTGTCGACTTGCCCGTGGGGTGCGTTTTCCATTGTGTTTTGAATTCAACCTTCGGATCTACTGATTCCGGTTTATCGCGAATTCGGAGACCTGAGTCACGTCCCCGATATGCCCTTGTCATCGTCGACACTCAACAGACTAGACCATCAGATCCGCAGGTCAAATGATGTGCGTCACGAAGAGAGCTGCGACACAATACTTTCCGGTAACAAGACAAAATACTCTCCGGTAACAATTGCTTCGGCACTCGCCCGAATACCAGAGCGCTGTGTGGCGAGACTACTTTCGACCGATCGGGCCGACGATCACCTGATCCGGTGCGCACCCGCGGACGGGACAACGGTGAACGTGCGCGGTTCGGCAAATCCGCGCCGAGCGAACCGGTCTCGTACGGCTGCGGTGACATGGCCGATGTCGTCATGGTCCACGAGCGCGATGACACTGCCGCCGAAGCCGCCGCCGACCAAACGCGCTCCGTGCGCGCCCGCTGATAAGGCCGCTGCGACGGCGGCGTCCAGCGCGGGAGTGGAGACCTCGAAATCATCGCGGAGGGAGGTATGGGAGGCGGTGAGCATCGAACCGATCCGGCGTGGGTCGGTGTCCGCGCGCAGTACAGCGACCGCACCGAGGACCCTGGCGTTCTCACCGACCACATGCCGGGCCCGGCGCCGCAGTACCGAGTCCTCGAGCCGATCCAGCTCGTCGAGGGCAGCGATCTCGCGCAACGACCTCACCCCTAGATCCGCTGCCGCGGCGGCACATTGCGCACGACGTTCGGCGTACGCGCCATCGGCAAGCCGATGTGGATACCCGGTATCGACGACGAGCAACTCCAGGCCGTGCGCGCCCAGGTCGAACGGGATCTGCTCATAGGCATCGGGTTCCGCCCGGCCGAAGCGCTGCACATCGAGGAACAGCGCGTTGCCCGCAGTGCACAGCAGGGCGGCGGACTGGTCGAGAATGCCGGTCGGCACACCCACATAATTGTTCTCCGCGGCACGGGTCAGCTCGATCAGCTCGCGCTCGGAAACCGTGACATCGAACAGGTCTCGCAGCGCGACGGCAACCGAGCAGCACAGCGCCGCCGACGACGACAGTCCCGCCCCGATAGGCACCCGGCCATCGATCCGCAACTCGACCCCACCGGCCGGATACCCGCGCCGCACGAACTCGGCCACCACACCGATCGGATACCGAGCCCAGCCGGGCACGCCGTCCCGGGCCGTGTCGAGTGAACTCGGTGCACGGTCGATCCGCTCGCCGGGCCGCTGCCGCGAACGTACAACGACCCGGTTGTCCGCGCGCCGTCGCGCCCCGCACGCGACGGTCATCGGCAGCGCGATGGGCAGGACGAACCCGTCGTTGTAGTCGGTGTGCTCGCCGATGATATTCACTCGTCCCGGCGCCACCCAGGTTGCGATGGCATCGTCGAAGTCGTCGTCGGGCACCTCCCCACCCTACGAGACACGCCGCGCGAGCAGTGGTTTCGCCGCGGCACGATGCGCAATGGGCGATCGTGGGTCACGCTCGGTCCGAAGGGATGACCGCCCGCGCGTCGCGGGCCCGGCCGCATGGGGAGCTCCGTGATCGACATAGCCCGACGCCGTATGCGCCTGCCTCGACCACCACGGCTGCGCCTCGCCCAGCAACGCCGCGAGGCAGCGCTGACCATCGAGATCGCTGCCGCCACCGGCACCGGATCCACCGCCCTTTCCGCCTTCGACGCCGCCCTGTGTGAGCTCGGCGTCGGCGAGGCCAACTTGATCCGGCTCTCGTCGGTGATTCCGCCGGGCGCACGGCTCGAGCGATCGGAGCGCATCAACACACCCGTCCGCTGGGGCGACCGTCTCTATTGCGTGTACGCCGTCGGACACGCGCATACCGCTGGCGAGTGTGCCGCGGCGGGAATCGGCTGGACCATGCGCGCCGACGGCGCTGGCCTGTTCGTCGAGCACGAGGCCGCAACGGCCGTTGAGGTCGAACACCTTGTCCGGGCCAGCCTGGCCGATATGACCGATCAGCGTTGCGGCGACTTCGGACCGGTTCGGTTGCACACCACCGAAACTCGATCCGAGGGTCGGCCGGCCTGCGCGGTAGTCCTTGCCGCCTTCGGCGCGACCGGCTGGGACCGACTATGAACGACCTACACGTGACGGTCGAGACCACGATCGACGGCGAATCCGTCGAGTTGTTCCACGGACTCTACGAGCAGGCTTTCGGCGCGCTGCGGGCCAAGGCCGCGGCCAGGCAGGTGCTGCATCGCGAGGAATTCCTGGCCGAAATGAGCGACTCACGGGTGCTCAAATACGTCGCGCGCACCGGTACCGGCGAACCCGTTGGTGTCACGACGCTGACCAGGCATCTGGAGACGGTGCCGTGGATCAGTCCCGAGTATTTCAGTGCGCGATATCCGGAACACGCGGCCCGTGAGGCGATCTACTATGCGGGTTTCACCCTTGTTGCGCCAAGTGCGCGACAGGGTGCCGCGTTCCATGTCATGATCGAATCAGTTGTCCGAGTTCTCGTGGCCGAACGTGCCACGGTCGGCTGGGACATCTGCTCGTACAACAACACTCGGTTCTCCTTCGCCGACGGCATCCGCGCGGTGCTCGAGGAGCAGGCAGACGTCGAAGTAGCAGTTGAGGATTCCCAGACCTACTACGCGGCCCGATTCATCGGAACGGGAGCGATGAAGGGGGGCTGATGGAACTCACCGGAGAGCAGTCGGCGGGTGGGCGATCGCACTTCGGACATCGGTGGATCAGGTTCGTCCCCGGCGTCGCGATCGTCGCGATCGTGCTACAAACTCTGATCGATTCGCCCCCACTATCACTGTCGACGATGACCCTTGTCGTCGCGGGCGCGCTCACCATGATCGGCGCGGGCCTCCACCGGCACCGCCCGCAACGGCCGCTGCCGTGGTACCTACTGTCGGCGTCGGCGGTGCTGTTCGCCGCGGGAATCGGGCTCCGCGATTTCGCCGACGCATCCACTCGCCCCCTCGAGGACATCTTCACTCTCGGCGGCTATATCGGCATCGGAGTGGCCGCCGTGTGCTGGCTACGCCCCCGGCAGATTCACACCGATTACGACCTGTTGCTCGACTCGGCGTTGATAGGGCTTGGTGCGCTGCTGGCGTCGTGGACCTTCCTCATCTCGCCCGCGCTACGCACCGACGGCCATCTCGGTCATGCCGTGGCGACGGCGATCTATCCGATCCTCGACGCGTTGCTGTTGGCACTGGTCGCCTATTCGGTGGCCACAACCACCCGCTCCGAGACATCGCTGCGGCTGCTGCACGGCGGATTGCTACTGGCCCTGCTCGGCGATCTCGGCTACAACCTGGAGGTCGCGGGCACCCCGGTTGCCGCCCGCGATGTCCTGCTCGCACCCTTGCTGATGGCATACACCCTGGTCGGGATCGCCGCCCTGCATCCAACCATGACATCACTTGGGGCGCCGCATCCGATCCATCCACATCATTCGCGGCAGCGGGCCAGCTTCATCGCCGTCGCGCTGATCGTCGCGTCGCTGATCCCAGTGGTCGGTTCCCGGCTCGGCACGGTGGACCGGGTGGTGGTGTCGTCGTTGTGCGCCCTGCTGCTGATCGGGGTGCTGGTGCGCAGTGAACGCGCCATCGTGCGCAGCGCCCGCAGCGAGAAACGCGCCCAGTACCAGGCCGACCACGACATGCTCACCGGCCTGCTGAACCGTGCGGCGCTGCTGCGCGCGCTGTCGCGCAATCGCACCCATTGGGCCGAACGTCCGCTGTGCCTGCTGTTCATCGATCTGGACGGGTTCAAGATGATCAACGACAGCTACGGCCACGCCGTCGGCGACGAACTCATTGCCAATGCGGCCTCGCGGATCCGCCGTGCGGTGCGGCGCGACGACGTGGTGGCACGCTACGGCGGCGACGAATTCGTCGTGCTGGCCCCACTGGACCGGCAGGAAGCCGAAGGCTTGGCGAAACGGCTGCTCGGCACCTTCATCCGCCCGTTCGAACTCAGCACGGGTGAGGTACCGATCACCGCGAGCATCGGCCTGGCCTGTAGTGGGCCGCGCGCCGCGGAAGCCGATATCTACGACCTGCTCCGCGAGGCGGATTCGGCGATGTACCACGCCAAGGAGTACTCGCTCGGCTACACCTTCTACGACACTTTCCGGGACGAGACCCGCGCCGCGCCCGACACCGCCCGCCACCCCTGGCGTCGTGAAACGGCAGTCTGAGCGCGGCGAGCAGTCAGTCCGACAGTTCGGCGAGCAGCCGCTTGGCCTGCTCCAGCTCGGCCTGTAACTGCTCGACCTTGGACAGCTGCGCTCCACGCACGGCCTCCATGATCCCGGCGACCACCTCGGCGACCTCAGGGTGCAGCAGCTTGGCGGCTTGCGAGACGGCCGTACCACTCACCGGCAGTGCCCGCACCGTGCGCTTCTTGCCGTTGACCACGTCGACGCTCCACTCGCCGTCGGCGGTGCCGGTGATGGTGACGCTGAGCTCGGCCGCTTTCGCCTTGCGTGCGGGCGCTTTGGCGGCCGGCTTCGGCGGCGCGGGCGCAGCGGGCGCGGTGGCCGACGCGGGCTGCTGACGTGCAGGCGCCGATGCGGTGGCACCGTTCGATGCAGCGGCCTCGGCCGCCGGTTTCGCGGCGGCCGCAGGCTTCGGGGCGGGAGCGGTGGGCGCGGGGCTCGTCGGGACCGACGGCTTGGTCACGGTGGTTGGTTCCTTCCTGGTGGTCGACTTCGGCTGTGCCGTGGCACCTGTGGCCCGATCCCGCACGGGCTTGGTGAGGGTGACCTCGGCCGGCGAAAAGGACAGTACATCTTTGGAACCGGTGGGCCGGATCTGCAGGAAATCGCCGTCGGACGGCTCACCGAGCGCGATGACCTTGCCCGACCGCCCTTCCGGTATTCCCACGGCCGCGGCGGTGAACCACACCATGGGCGGGCGGCCGTCGGCGATCTCGGTGGCGATCTGGTGAATCTCGGTGTTGGACAGGGGTTGCGGTGTGGTCTTGGACTTTGTTCGCGGCGACGACATGGTGCTCTCCGGGCAATTCTCGCGTTTCGTGAAGGGCCTGCGTGCACAGATGATGCCGCACCGCACCGACAGGTTCTCCCCGCACCCGGTGAATCCCGCCCGCATCGATCGTGCCGATCCCGCTACCGCGGCGGGCCGACTGCGATAAGAATAGAACACGTTCTACTGTTCCCGGGAGAAACGAACGGCAGGAAACCGCGATGACCGAAACCGTCGATCAGCAGGCGCTGACCATGGCCGCCGTCGGCAGGCTCACCGGCCCGGGCGGGCGGTTCGAGATGACCGCGCAGCAGGTGCTCGGGGTGCCGACGCCGCTGCTCGTCCACCGCGACCGCTGCCTGGCCGACGTGCTCGCGACCTCCACCCGGTGGGGCGATCGCGATTACCTGGTCACCGAGGACACCCGGTTGTCGTTCACCGAGCACGCCGCCGCCGCATCCGCCCTCGCCAGGGCCCTGCGCGATCGCTACGGCGTCAGCAAGGGCGACCGGGTCGGCATCCTGGCCGCGAACACCCCGGAATGGGTGGTGACGTTCTGGGCGGCGCAATGCCTCGGCGCGATCGCGGTGGGATACAACGCATGGTGGGCACCACCGGAGATCGCCTACGGCATCGGCCACACCACACCATCGGTCCTGATCACCGACGCCAAACGCGCCGACCGCATGGCCGAACTCGGCCTCGACGTCCCGGTCCTGACCATGGAGCGCGACATCCCGGCCCTGATCGATGAGTTCGCCGACGGTGAGCCGCCGACGACGCCGGTGGACGAGGACGATCCAGCGGTCATTCTGTACACCAGCGGCACCAGCGGCCGCCCCAAAGGCGTGACCCATTCCCATCGCAACCTCATCGCGGTCATCGGCTACCACCGCTTCAACGACGCGCTCGCAGCGGAGCTGACCGGCGGCACCGACGATGGCGGCAAGCGCTTTCTGCTCACCTCACCGCTGTTCCACATCGCCAGCCTGCACAACCTGGTGATTCCGCGCCTGGTGAGCGGCGATACCGCCGTCATCCATCAGGGCTCGTTCGATGCCGACCGGGTACTGCGGCTGATCGAACGCGAGCGGGTCAGCAACTGGGGCGCCATGCCGACGATGGCCACCCGGATGCTCGAGCGCGATCTCGGTGAATACGATCTGTCGTCGCTGCGATCGTTCTCGCTGAACTCGGCGCCATCCTCGGCGGCATTGCAGCAGCGGTTGCGCGACCAGCTTCCGGTCGCGCGGACGGCACTGGTCACCAGTTATGGCCTCACCGAATGCAGTACGGCCGCCACCTTGGCCGCACCCGCCGAGCTCGCCGCCTTCCCGGATACCGTCGGCCGCCCGGTCATGGGCGTGTCGGTGGAGATCCACGACGAGACCGGCGCCCTGCTCCCCGAGGGCGAGGAGGGCGAGATCTGGGTGGACGGGCCCTACGTGATGCTCGGGTACTGGAACGATCCCACCGCGACCGCGGCCGCGATCACCACGGATCGCAAGCTGCGCACCGGCGATATCGGCATTCTCGAGGACGGCAGGTTGCGGCTGTCCGGGCGGCGATCGGATCTGATCCTGCGCGGCGGCGAGAACGTCTACCCCACCGAGATCGAGCAGTGCCTCGACGAACATCCCGCCGTGCTGGAGAGCGCGGTATTCGGCGTGCCGGATCCCGATCTGGGGCAGGCGGTCGCCGCGGTGGTGGTCGTCGAGAACCTCACGGCCACCAGTGAAGACGCGTTGCGCGCCTTCACAGGTGAACGTCTCGCGTACTACAAGGTTCCGGCCCGATGGCGGGTGACCACCACTCCACTGCCCCGCAATGCCACCGGCAAGGTCATCCGCGCCGGTCTCCAACCGTGACGAGCCCGATCACCACGTCGGCGGCCAAGAAACTAGAACTGGTTCTACCATGGTGAGGGCCGCTGTTCGCGGTTCGTACGACGAAGGAGTTGCCGTGCCACTCGACGCATCCGGCAAGAGTCTGCTCGCTGCCGTGCAGGCCTCGCCGCGCGCTGTTGCCGCGCACGACCGGCAGGCGTGGGTGGGTCTGTTCACCCCGGACGCGACGGTTCGCGATCCCGTCGGCGCACGACCGCACATCGGCCGCGACGCGATCGAGCGGTTCTACGACACCTTCATCGCACCGAATACCATCGAGTTCCGCGTGGAACACGATTTCACCGGACCCGCAGTCATTTTCCGCGATCTGACGATCCAGACGACCATGTCCACCGGCGCACGCGTGCTGGTCCCGATGCACCTGCGCTATGACCTGGCCGAGGCAGACGGGACGCTGCGGATCATCCACCTCGCCGCGCATTGGGAACTACCAGCGATGGTCGCGCAGTTACTGCGCACCGGAACACCAGGGTTCGGCGCAGGCCTGAAACTCGGCGCGGCACTGGTGCGCAATCAAGGGCCGGCAGGCGCGGCAGGTATGGCTCGCGGGTTCACCGGGGTCGGCCGGTCGGGCAAACGGGTGGCCACGGAGCTCTTCCGCGCCGCGAGTTCCGGCGACACCGCGCATGTTCGCCGGCTGCTCGGCGCGGGCACTGTGATCGAATGCCCCGCTGGGACGGTGGTTTCCGCCGACGAGTTCACCGAATGGGCCGCGCCGGGCCTGCGCGCAGGCAAGATGCTCGCGGCCGGACGCACGGTGACGACGAGCGTCGAACGGGATGGCGCGCCGGCGCTGATCGCTCTCGACTTCGCCCCGGACGCTCCGCGTATCCACACCGTCGGCGTGTTCACTCAACCGGTTCGTCACCAGAGCTGATCAGGGAGGGTGCACCTCACTCCTGCGCCGAGACGAAAACGCCGTATTCCGGGTCCTCGACGCAGTCGAGCCAGGACAAGTCGAGCGCGCTGACCGGCAGGTGGCGGCAGCGATCGGTCGCGGGCAGGAAGCGCTCCCGGATGTCGATCGCCTCCGGCACGTCCACACACAGCCACCGCACCACACCGTCGTCGCAGCGTTGGAATTGGGTTTCCAGCCCGGCCGCCAGCTCCACCACGGTACCGCCGGGGTGGGTTGCGAGCCATGGGCGCAGTACTTCGTCGAAGCGCAATGAGCGGACCGCGTGGGTTCCGTCGGGTTTACCGAAGACCTTCTCGTAGTCGAAGTCGATGGGTTCGTAGATCCGCTCGCAGTCCGGATCGCGCAGGATGGCATCGGCCCGCATCGACTCCGAGGCCCGGTTGTGCAACGTCCACAGCATGGTCAGCGGAATGCCGCTGAGCCCGACGTCACCACTCATCAGATCCACTTCCCGCCGCCGAGACGGCCGATACCAGGAGGAACAGATCAGGCATGGGTAGCCTAACCGCGAAACCGGCGGAGGCGAGACATCACCGCCTGCCTGAAACACGAACCGCACTGCTTGCCTTATTCACGCTGATCAGAGCATTTCCCACGGCTGACGGCGGCATCAATTTCATACCGAGCTGTATGCGGTATTTACTGAGACGCAAAGTCCCAGTAAATTGGTCATAGCGAGACCTACACCACACGCACGAGGAGACTCCGATGACGCCGTCGACTGTGCCGCTCACCCAGGATGTCGGCAAGGACTACCGAGATGCCCTGCAGATGCTGTCGGAAGGGTCGGTCAATCGACGCTTCGACCCGTATCTGGACATCGACTGGGATTCGCCGGAACTGGCCCTCGACCCGAAGGATCCACGCTGGATCCTGTCCCCCGAGATCGATCCGCTCGGCGCCACCCAGTGGTATCGGGATCAGTCGGTGGACCGGCAGATCGAGATCGGCAAATGGCGGGTCGCCAACTCCATCAAGGTCGGCGCCGCGTTCGAGACGATCCTGATCCGCGGAATGATGCAGTACATCATGAAGCTGCCCAACGGGTCGCCGGAGTTCCGCTACTGCCTGCACGAGATGACCGAAGAGTGCAACCACATCCAGATGTTCCAGGAGCTGGTCAACCGGATCGGCGTGGACGTGCCGGGGATGCGGCCGATTTTCAAGGCGGTCTCGCCATTCATCGGCGTGGCGGGAGGATATGCGCACGTCATCCTGTTCATCGGCATCCTCGGCGGCGAGGAACCGATCGACCATTTCCAGAAGGCGCTGATCCGCGACGGCGCGAACCTGCCGCCGATGGTGCTGCGCACCATGGAGATCCATATCGCCGAAGAGGCACGGCACATCTCCTTCGCAGGCGAATTCCTCAAGGCGCATATCGCGAAGATGAACCCGGTGACCACCCAGGTCTGCGCGATCGCCTTCCCGCTGGCCATGCGCTGGCTGGCCGGGGAGATCATCGCACCGCCGCGGTCGTTCGCCGAGAAGTTCGACATTCCGAGGGAAGTGATCAAAGAAGCGTTCTGGCGCAGCCCGCAGTCACGCAAGATCCTGTCCGGCTACTTCGGCGATATGCGCGCCCTCGCCGATGAGATCGGCCTGATGAATCCGGTCACGCGGCGGTTGTGGAATGCGCTCGGCATCGGCGGCGATCACGCGCGCTACCGCAGCGAACCGGATCGCCGGATCCGCCACGCAGCCTGAGCGGTCGTGGCCCGCAGCGACGTGCGGGCCACAGTTTCGGCGCCTCGCCGCTAGCTACCGGCGGAACCCGCTGCGGTGAATTCGCGCAGCACCGAGGTCAGTTCGCGGTCAGGGTCGACATGGATACCGCTTGTACGCGCCGCGCCGTCGAGGACGAACCAGGTGATGGTGGCGAGCTCGTCGACCACCTGGGCCCGCGACCGGTCCGGCGCCGGGTCAGCGACCCAGGTGGACAGCACTCCCTCGACCATTGTCACCACCGCGAACGGGACGGAATCGAACGGCGTGGCATCGGTGCCCATCAGCTGCGCGATCGAGGAGATCAACTCACTGCCGCGGGCGGCGATCCGCAGCTTCAGACTGGCGACGGCGTCGACGGTGTCCTCACCGCCGTAGGGCGGTCCGGTCCGCGCGAACTCGGTGAGACGCGGATGGTCCGACATCCAATCCGCGACGGCGCGGATGGTGCGAGTCAGGATCTCACGCACCGAGCCGGTCGACACGTCGAGCTGCTCATCGAGCTGGGCGGCGAAATCATCGATCAGATACGAGCGGATCCGCCGATCCAGCTCTTCACGGCCACTGAACTGCCGATATACGACCGATTTGGCGACACCGGCGCGTTTGGCGATGCGATGCACCGCGACATCGGCGCCGGCCGGACTCTCCTCCAGCAGCTCGACCGCGGCTCGCAGAATCGTCAGCTGGCGCTCGCTGTTGTGCCGCTCCCAGCGAGCCTCATAGCCACTGACCGCCCCCGGAATCCGCGGCTGTGGCGAAACCACCGACATGCCAGGCAGTGTACCGAGCGCCGGACCCATCGCGTGCCGGTGCTCGCGGGACCGGGCAGCCGCCGCGCAACGGCTGCCCGGCGCTCCTCGGCTAGCTGCCGAGCATACTGCGCAGGACCGAGCCGAGCATGTCGGCGATCGATCCGGTGGAACTCAGCTGGCCGTCGGAGGAACCGAGACCGTTGTCATCCATGCTGCCGAGCGCACCTTCGCCGATATTCGGCTTCCTGGCGGTGAAGCAGGCGGTCAGATTCGGGAACTCGGCACCGACGCCGACCGTGCCCGCCACGCCGACGCCACCGCTGGTGACCTGCTGACCGGTTTGCAGATCGCCCGGGACCGGGTAGGTGATGTTCAGGGTGACGGGATTGCCGGAGTTGACGAACCAACCGGTACTGGTGACCTTCCATCCGCCGGCATTGGGCTCGGGCGTCACCGCCTCGGTCTGCTGTCCGCCGACCGCGTGATAGGCGGTGATCGTCGCCTTGACCGGCGCCCCGAATCCCCGCGGAGGGAAATCGGTGATGGTGTTGACGTAGGGATTCCCGATACCGGTAGTGCCGACCACCACGGTGTAGGTCACGGTCGTGCCGATACCGACGGACTCATTGCTGGCGATCTTGTCGTAGACGTGGGTCACGCCGACCGTGCTCGCGTCCTTTTTGGTGGCGTGGCTGCGCACCGAACACGTGTCCGCGGCGGCGGTTCCCGCGCCGACTGCGACTCCGAAACCCGCGAGTGCCATCGACGCGGTCGCGATCAGGGCACCCGTACGAATACCAGGGAGCATTGTTCCTCCAGAATTCCCGGAGACCTCTGACCTCCGGGATTACATGTTCCTCATCAGGCGATTCGACTCGCCCTCGGGCGGATATCCGCCTGAGTGACAGAGAAGCACGGCTACTGGACCGACGTCCAGGTTTTCTGGAAATTCGATGTTTCACAATTTCGCGGCGGCTACGCCCTCAGGCCAGTTGCACCAACGCGCACCCGGCGATCAGCGCGACCAGGCCACCCAACCGGACCATTGTCACCGGTTTTGCCGGCAGCTGGAACCACCCGCGGTGGTCGATGGCCGCCGAGGCCAGCTGCTGTCCGGTGACGGTGAGCGCGATGGTCGTCGCCGCGCCGATATGGGGGATCACGGTGAAGGTGACGGTCACATAGACCGCCGCGGCGACCCCGCCGAGCCAACCCCACCAGGGCACGGCGCGCAGCGGTGCCACCTGCGGGCGCGGTGTGCGTCCGGCCAGCAGCAGGACGATCAGCACCACGGCGATGGTGGCGGTGGCGACGAGGAACGACCACATGCCGGTCGCCATCGGATCGTCGAATTCCACACGCAGGGCGGCGTTTACCGCACCCTGTACCGGCAGAACCGCGCCGGCGACCAAGCCGAGCACAATCCACGCGCTGCGCGAGGCCGTGGACGACTGGACCCGGCCGCCCTGGCCGCGGATGACGACGACAATGCCCGCCAGCACAGCGACGGCTCCGAGAATCGTGCCCGGACCGAGGGAACGTTGCTGCACACCGAGCAATCCGCCGACATCGAGCACGATGGAGGCGAACATCTGCCCGGTGACGAACAGCCCGACCGACGCGAGCGCACCCAGACGCGGAAAGAGCAGGATCGCGCTGGTGATGTATATCGGTGAGGCGATGCCGCCGAGCAGCTTCCACGGATCATGCGCGATGACCTCCCCCACGCTGCCCAATGCGCCCCAGCCACCGGCAATTCCGGTCACCAGGGCCAGTAGCGCCGCCGAGATCGCCAGTTGCAGGGTGGATGCGCCGTAAGCGGTTCCCACCGCCTTGTTCAGTTGCAAATTCACCGAGGCTTGCACGGCGAGCAGGCCTCCGATCAACAAGGCCGAAGCCAGAAAAACCACAGTCATTGGTGTCTCCCGCAGGATTGGTCAGAGATATCGCGGAGATGAGATCCGGACGTCATTTACATTCGCGGGTCGCGCGCACCGGGATCAACGGCGAATATCGCAACCAACCATGACCTTTCGCGCATGGTTCGGTCATCGATCGAGCATCCGGTCATGATGTCGTGACCAGGATCGACGGGTGCAGGGCAGCGGCGGGAGCCGCTCGGTCACCCACCGCCGCTGGCGGAGAGTGCCCGTAGCGGCAGCTGCTGATCGGCGGCATGCGCGAGGAGCTGTTCGTCGTGACTGATCACCACCACCACCGCCCCCGCTGCGGCGAGCTCACGCATGACCTCGGTGATCGAGTGCAGGTGGCGGCCGTCGACACCGGAGCTCGGCTCGTCGAAAACGATCAACCTGCGCCCACTGAGCCGCGCCGACGCGATGACCAGGCGTTGCTGCTGTCCGCCCGATAGTGCCAGCGGGTGCCGGTCATCTAGTCCCGCCAGCCCAAGCGCTTCCAGCAGGGCCGCGTTCCGCGAGGTCGCACCAGCGGAGGCTCCGAGCGCGATCTCAGCGGCGACGCTGTCGGTGAACAGCTGACGTTGCACGTCCTGCATCACGATCGCCGATTCGCGTAGCCGATCCCGGCGCTCCCATCGCCGCCCGTCGAGGCAGACCGTTCCCTTGTGCCGCTGGAGCCCGGTCAGCACTCGTGCCAGCGTGCTCTTGCCCGCCCCATTGGGGCCGGTGATCGCGGTGACCGCGCCCGCGGGCAGGTGCGCCGAGCCGATCTCGAGGACCGGGCGACCGCCGAGCGTGCATCGCAGATCGTGCAGGGTCAGCCCCGATTCGTCCGGCGGTACCGCCGGATCGGCGGCGATCGCGATACTGGGCCCGTGCGCGCGGGCCGGACGGGTCTCGACGGGTGCGGATCGAACCCGCAGCCCCGCCGCGGCGAGCACCTCGTCGGGAAGGCCGGCGAATTCCGCACCGCTCCATTCCTCGACCACACTCCCATCGGCCAGCAGGACGACCCGGTCCGCCAGCCCACGCAGATAGTCGAGGCGGTGTTCGGCGATGACGACGGTGGTGCCTGCCTCACGCAATAGACGAAGGGTGGCGGTGAACCGGGTGACGGCGTCGGCGGACAGATTGGCGGTCGGCTCGTCGAAGAGCACGACATCGGGACGGTGGCCGACGGCCGCCGCCGCAGCAACCTGCTGCTGCTGTCCACCGGACAGCTCGCGCAGCCTGCGCCCGGTCAGCGGAGTGAGATCGTGACCGTCGACGAGGGCGGTGACCCGTTCGCGGATTTGTGCCGGTTCGGTGCCGAAGTTCTCCAGGACGAAAGCGATTTCGTGCTCGACGGTTTCGGCGAAGAACTGGCGACGGGGATGTTGCAGGACGGTGCCGGTCAGCCTGCCGATCTCATCGAGTGCCAGCTCGGCCGATGACCGGCCATTCACGTGCACGCTGCCGTCGAGGACGCCGGCATGGAAATGCGGTATGAGCCCGTTCATCAGGCGAAGCGCGCTGCTCTTGCCCGATCCGCTCGCACCGCACAGCACCACCATCTCACCCGGTGCGATACGCAGCTCGAGGTTGTTCAGCGTCGGTGCGTCACTGCCTGCGTAACTCCATCGGACGCTGTCGATGTCGATCACGGTCGGCCCCCATAGCGCAGAGTGGCCAGAACGATAGCCGCGGCGACAACCGCAGCGATCGCGTCCGCGGCGCGCATGCGCGGCGGGTTCATACTCGTCGGCGTTGTCGAGGAGCCGAGTCCGCGCAGTAGCGCCGTGGCCGAGAGATCGTCGGCCACACGCAAGCTCGAGGCAATGAGCGGCACGGTGAAGTACTCGATGCTCATGATCGGATGCCGGAGCCATCCGCGCACACCGCCGAGGCCACGCAGGCGCATGGCGTCACGGACGGCACGCGCCTCGGCGACGATCGTCGGGACAAAGCGCAACATCACCGTTGCGCTGACCGTCAGCGCCCTTGGTATCCGCGCGGCCCGAAGCGCCGCCGTGAACTCCGCGGGACCGGTGGTCCGGACCAGATGAGCGGCGATCCCACCGATGGCGATCAGCCGCACGAGGTAGGCCGCCACCGTCGCGATGATCCCGATCACCGGGTGCCGGATCACGGTGGGAAGCGCGTACGCCACAGCGGCCGATACTCCTGCGGCAGCGGGTAATCCGAGTACGCGCGGCCACGCGCCCTCACCGATCGCCAGCAGCATCCCCACAACGATGCAGCCTGCGCTGAATCGAGCACCGCCGGGTGCCATCACAATGACGCTCGCGCCGAGTACCAACAGGATCTTCGTGCGCGGGTCGAGGTGTAGACGGCGCTCATGCCACGACTGAATCGGCGGGTCCTGTTGTGTCAGGGTGGACATCGACGTCACCGCCCGCACGCAGATACGGTCAAGCCAGTCCCGCTTTCTCGAAATGCTTGTCGAGCAAACGCGATCCGAGCAGGCCACCGAGGAAGCCGAGCACCACGGTGGACAGATCGAACGCGATCAGGACCGTCGGCGAGAGCAGTCGGTTCATCTGCTCCAGGTAGTCCGATCCCATCTGCTGCATGGACGCACTCGAGAAGTACGCGTCGCGATCGTAGAAGACGGGGAGCAGCGGGCCGACGTACCACATCGCATAGACCGCGTAGGCGAATATCCCAGCCCAGCGGGATCGGTAGCGGCCCAGCCAGACAATGACCTCGGCGAGCAACGCGCACCCGACCGTGATGACGAACCCGATGGCCGGATGCCCGGTGAGCGTCAGCAGCCCGGCGGTGACGATGGCGAAGACGGTGATCATCCCCGCGTGCTGTATCCGGGTGAGGAACAGCATGAACGGCACCCCACCGGCGACGATGCTCGCGGCGAGCGCGAAGAGCATGACGGCAGGATTGAGGAAACCGAGCGCATTGATGGCGAACACGATCACGGTGTAGAGCGCGCCGAAGATCCCGATATTGATGAGATCGCGCGGACTCATCCGAATATCGATGATGCGCTGCTGTTCGATGTGCGGCGTGTTCACGATTGCCCTGCCTGTACTCGAGATCCGTTGGCGGCACCCAGCTGCCAGCCCTTGGCGCGTAGTCGTTCGTTCCAGAATCGCGCGTAGACTCCCGCCGCGGACACCAGGCCGGCGTGCGTTCCACGCTCGACGATGCGACCCTGGTCCAGGACCAGGATCTGGTCGGCGGCGAGGACCGTCGACAGCCGGTGCGCGACCACGACCACCGTCCGGTCCGTGGCGAGTTCATGGATCGCGTCCGCGACAGCGGCCTCGTTGACGGCGTCGAGCGCCGCGGTCGCCTCGTCGAGCAGCACGATCGGCGCATCCTTGAGCAACGCGCGTGCGATCGAGACTCGCTGTTTCTCCCCACCGGACAACGTGGACCCGGCTTCGCCGACGCGGGTCTGCCAGCCATCGGGCAACCGCTCGATCACCTCGTCCAGCCGCGCGATCCGCGCCACCCTGGCCAGATCGCCGTCGGAGGCGCCGGGGTCGGCCATGCGCAGATTCTCGGCGATGGTGCCCTCGAACAGGTACACGTCCTGGAATACCTGCGCGGTCATCTCGGACACCCCGGCACTGCCGAGCTCACGGACGTCACGACCGCCGATGAGTACCTCACCGTCGTCGACATCGAAGAAGCGGGCGATGAGTTTGAGCAGGGTGGATTTACCCGCGCCGGATGGACCGACCACGGCGGTGAGCGATCCCTGGGGCAGGGTGGCGTCGATTCCGGTGAGCACGGCACCGGCCCGCGCGTAACCGAAGGTGACACCGCGCAGTTCGACATCGGCACCCGCGGGTTCGGCGGAACGGGCGGGTTCGGGCAGCGGCGCCACCGCCAGCAGGGCCCGCACCCGGCGGATGGCGTCGGCGTTAACCTGCACATGCCCGGCGAGATCACCGAGCTGGGCCAGCGGATCCAGCATGCGCAATGTGATGATCAACAGCCCGATCATGGTTGGCACCGCCAGGGTCCCGTCTACCGCAAGCCCCACCGCCAGCGCGATCACCGCGGTGACAACGAGTTGGACGGTGCCGTAGAACGCGATCAGCCCCCACGCGCCGCGGATGGTCAACCGGGACTGCGACAGTTGCTGGCGTTCCAGTGATTCCTCGAGCGTGCCGAGTTCGGGCCGCTCGAGCACACCGTAGGCCCGCAGGGTTGGCTGCTGCCGCGCGAACTCGACGATCCGGGAGGCGGTAGCGCCGATATCGTCCTCGTACTGATCGTCATTGCGTCGGATGATCTCCATCAGCAGCCACAACGCGAGCACACACAGCACGGCGCCCGCGGTGAAGGCTGCTCCGATCCGCCAGTCGAGGACATAGCTGCCGATGATCATGGTGATCGGTGCGGTGACACCGACCACCACATGACGCAGCAGATGCGCCGGAACATTCGCCACGTCCATGGTCGCTTTACCGAGCAGGCGGCCGACCGGTCCGGTGCGATCTGGACCGAACCAGCCGATCGGCAACCGCGCCAAATGGTTTCCGATCCGGGTGTGGAAGCTGGTGAGCACATCGGTACCCACCAGGTAGCCCATCGAGGTGCTCCAGGAGAACAGCGCATGGTGCACACCGACCACCACCGCGATCGCCGCGATCCACGCTCCGACGGCAGTTCCGTCGACCGGGTCGGCGGCCAGCGCACCGATCAATGGTGCGACGAACAGGAACCCGATGCCCTGGAGCACGCCCTGTGCGCCTTGCAACCACAGCATGGTGCGTAGCCGACGGCGGCCACCGTCGTCCAGCAGCTCCATCAGGTACCGAATCATCGTGATCATCGACCGACCCCCATATCCACCGCGACGTCCGCATGGGCGCGCTGATCGTGTTCCCACAGCCGGGCGTACAGACCGGCTTCGGCCAGAAGCTCCTCGTGCGTCCCCTGTTCGGCTATGCGACCCTCGTCCAGGACGACGATGCGGTCCGCGCCCCGGATCGTGCTGAGCCGGTGGGCGATCACCAGCACGGTCCGGCCTGCCGCCACCTCACTCAGCGCGTCTTGGATCCTGGCTTCGTTCTCCGGATCCGCGCTGGCGGTGGCCTCGTCGAGCACCAGAACCGGACGATCCGCCAGAATGGCTCTGGCAATGCAGATCCGCTGCCGTTCGCCGCCGGAGAGCAACGCGTCCTCCCCCACCACCGAGTCGAGGCCGCGTGGCAACTGGGCGATGCGGTCGAGGATCTGCGCTTTGTGTGCCGCTTCGGTGACCGCCGCGTCGTCGGCGTCGGGCCTGCCGAGGCGGATGTTCTCGCGGATGCTCATGCGCAGCAGATCGGATTCCTGGAGAACGAACGCCACATGCCGGTACAGATGTGCCGGATCGGCGGCGCGGAGGTCGACACCGTAGAGCTCGACCGTGCCCGCGACCGGATCATCGAAGCGCGGCAGCAATTTCGCGAGTGTGGACTTGCCGGAGCCGGACGGGCCGACGAGAGCGGTGATCGTGCCGCGGTGGAGTTCGAGGTCGATTCCGTCGAGGGCAACCGTATCGCCGTAGGTGTGGCGGACATCGCGCATCCGCACGACCGGACCGTCGTATCCGGGGTCGAGGGGCACCGGGTCGGCGGCTGTCGGCAGTTCAGGGCCCGACAACAGCTCCCGGATGCTCTGCGCCACTTGCAGCGCGGTGACCAGCGGATGCACCGACATCATGACCGTCATCAGGCCCGCGGTGACGACGGTGCCGAAGACCAGGAAGGCCACCAGGCTCACCAGCGGCAGCTGCCCGGTGGCGGTCAGGATGCCTCCAGCGGTCGCGACGACAACGAGCACGCTCGGCGGCGATACCAGCACCTCGGCGATGACACCGGCCACGCTCGTCGATTTCGACCAGGTGAGGAAGAAATGCGCGAAATTGCCCGAAACTTCCTGGAAGCGACGGCTCGCCACGCCCGGTGTGCCGAAGGCTTTCACTACGCCGATGCCGTTCACCAACTCCACCGCCGCGCCGTTGAGGCGTTCGAGCCACCGCATGAATTCCGGGTACTTGTCTCCGGCGCCGGCCATCGCGCGCTGATAGACGAGCAGACCGATGATCATGGGCAGCACGGTGATCAGCGCCATTCGCCAGTCGATGTAGAACAGATAGCCGAGGGCGACCACCGGCGGCACCGCGGCCGCGGTGAGCTCGACCACCGAATGCGCGATGAGCTGATGCAATGCCGCGACGTCGTCTTCCACGATCTTCTTGACCAAGCCCGAGTTACGGTCGGTGAACCAGGTCAGTGGGACCCGGTTGAGTTTGCCGAGCAGGTCGCGCCGGATGCGGAAGGAGACCTGGATATCGGCGAGGTGGGTCAGGACCCCGGCCGCGAAGGTCCCCAGCTGGCGGACGGCAAGGGCCACCAGCGCCACCACGATGATCGGCCACACATCGGTGTATCCCGCCAGTAGCCTCCGGCTGATCTCCACCACCGCGATCAGGGGCGCCATCCCGGCCAGCGCGCTGAGCGCGGTGAGGACGGCACATCCGATCAAGGTAGATCGGCCCGCGGCGAGAACCGAAGGCGCCGCCGGGACGGAACGGTCTGACATACCCAACCTTTCGATCGTCATGAGTTACCGGCCCGTCCCCTCGGCGCGCCGGAGGCGGTCATCGCCGGGTCACCCAAGGTTCTGGGGTACGCCGAGGCCAACGGTCCCGGCGATGTAGTCGAGGATCCGAGCGCCGTGTTCCGCGACGTAGAAATGGCCACCGGGGAAGGTCGCGAGCTGGAACTCGTTGCGGGCGTGCGTAGCCCAGCGCGCAGGCCCGTCCGGCACGATATCGGGATCGGCCACGCCGTACACCGCGTGCACGGGACAGCCGACCGAATCGTCAGCGTGGCCCCGATAGGTTTCGGAGAGCCGATAGTCGGCACGCAGTGTGGGCAGGAACAGCCGGCGGAGCGCGGGTACCGCCAACGCCGCGCCCGCACGGGGATCCAGCGCGGCGATATGCGCGATCAGATCATCGTCGGAGGCCAGGTGCCAGCGGTCGGCGGTGCCGAGATGGGCAGCGTCGCAACCGGAGACGATCAGCGACGCGATCGAGATACCGTCGCGCTCGAGTGCGCGAGCGGTCTCGAAGGCGACGAACCCGCCCATCGAATGTCCGAAGAACACGACCGGCGATGTCCGTGCGATCGATGCGAGCGCGTTCGCGCACTCCGCGGCTAGCTCGGTGACACTGTCGGCGACCGGTTCATCGATCAGCAGATCGCGCCCCGGATAGGTGACGCCGTGCAATTCCAGCGGCGCCGATGCGAGCAGGCTCCATGGCGCGTAGTAGCGCGGGCTGCCCCCGGCATGCGGGAACACCACCAGCGTGAGGCCACCGTGCGCATCGGTTCGGGTCAAACGTTCGATACGTATCGTCATGAGGTGATCAGCTCTCCGGCGACGACCGGCGGAATCCGAACAGGCGCAATAGATGCCGCCGGCCCGAGCGCCGCGGTGAACTCCGACCACAGCCGGGTCGCCTTCAGGAAACGTTGTGAGACAAGAGGGTGCGGCCGGTCGACGGCCTCGGCGAACGCGGCCGCCGCTGTGCGCACCGCATCGGGCCACAGCACATGCCGAACGTCGTGGACGGTGGGGTCGTAGGCCGTGCCGACGATGTCGGACAGCGCACGATCCCCGTGTTCGACCAGCGTGCGGTGCTGACGTGGATGCCAGCGGGTGCTGCCGTGAGTGTGGGTGAGGACCAGCTCGCCGGCATCGGTGCCGAGAGTGATCTCGTGCAGCAGCCGGGCGTGGCTGTCCGGATCGTCGGGGCATAGTTCGTTCTGCATCAGGATGTCGACCGGCACTGTCGCGAGCGTCATCCGGCCCGGGGTGAACGGGCCACCCGTCGCCGGGGCGGCCTCGATCGTCGAGGGCGTCAGCCGAGGCACCACCGTGGCGAGGATCGTGAACAGTGGGAACGCCACCTGAAGCGCGGCGCGGGCGTGCACGTAGGTCACCGGTGTTCGCCGGGTCAATGCGGTCGCCGCGTCGATGAACTGCCGGACCGGCGCCACAGCACTGTAGAAATCATTGACCGCGTACCGGACCGAGTTGGCGCGCGCCGTCGCGAGCAGCGAGACGATCTCGTCGGCGTGGACGGGCTGCTCCTGGAGGACATGGATACCTCGACGCAGCAGTTGTGCGCTGATCTCGGTACCAGCACCGCCCACGATGCCCGACCGTACGACGACGAATGCCATATCCACCGGGGGCAGATCGTCGATCCGGTGATAGGACCCCACCCCGAGCCTGCTCGCCAATGCGTCAGCATTCTGTGAGCCGCGGCTGAGCACGCCGACCAGTTCGACCGGTGCGTCCGGCCCCGCCAATGCCTCGGCGTATACCGGAAAGCTCGCTCCGACGACGACGGCCTTTTTCCTCATAAGGCCCCCTGCTCCACACCGGATTCGACGTCCGCCCTGAGTTCGATACGCACGCCAGGCGCAACACCGGTGATCGATGCGAACAACGGCGTGGCCCCGAGGGTCCACAGCGGGTGGACACCGACCGGAGTCGCCGGAGCGCACATGGCCGCCGCGGCCGCGACCGCACCGCTCGCGGCGTAGCTGTCGGCGCAGGTGAACGCCAATGACGCCACGCCGCCCGGCCCTTCCGCACGTGCGATCAGCGCGAAATAGGGTGCGCGACCGAACAGGTCGAGCCGGGCGGCGGTCAGCGCGGCCTCGAGCCGATCGGTGGTGACCGGTTGCTCGACGGTCTCGGCGTGCAGTCGCCCGATCGCCGAGGTGGTGTGGCTGCCGTCGGAGACATTCGCCCACGACACCTCTGGTACGCCGAGCGCCGCGGCAACGGCCTCGGTCTCCTCGTCGAGATGGATATGCGCGACGGCCGATTCCGGGAAATGCGGCGCCGGTGGCCGCGGCATCGCGTTCGAAGGCACTCGTGCACGTTGCGCGCCGCGCAGCACGGTGGCGGTGCCGGTGCCACCGCGCAGGCTCGCGAGGTACTCCTGGATCGCCGCGGCGGTGAGCGGTTGCAGTCCACCACACCACACGGTGAACGCATTCACTTCGTTGCCGAGGCGTTCGGCCAGCGCGCACAGTGCCAGACCCGAAATACCCGGTTGGACGCCGGCTTGCAGGATGATCGGCGCCGTCGGCGTCAGTTCGCGCAAGCGTCCGAGCAGGGCGTTGTCGCCGCCTGGATCCACGTACGGCACCGCCGCTTCGGCCACCGCCTCGGCGACCGCCGCACTGTAGCGATGTGACGGCCCGGCGCAATTGACGACGACATCGAATCCGGCTGCCAGAGCCGCGATCTTTTCCGGTGCGCGCAGGTCGGCACCGACCACCGTCATCGACGCGTCCGCGAGCGCGCCCAGTCGTTTCTCGTCGCGCCCGGCCAACGTCACCGTGACATCCGCCGCACGGCGCAGCGCGTCCAGACAACCGCGACCGACGGCTCCGGTGCCGCCGAGCAGCAGAACCGAGGTCATGAGACGACCTCGGGGATCTGCTGCCAGGACCTCCGCAGCAGTGCGGCGACCGTCGCGGCATTGTCGCCGTCGAGGCAATCGAAATGATTGCCGTCGATATCGGTGACGGTCAGGGTGCCGAGGGTGTACTCCCGCCAGAAAGCGGTCATATCGTCCTTGAGGGTCGGCAGGAAGTGGATGTCGCCGCGCTGCCGGAGGAAATGGACGTCGCCGAGGAACGGGTCTCGTGCGCCGCGCACCACCGCGCGCAGACTGTGCACGAATATCGCCCGCAGATCGGTCAGCGACTGCTCGGTCCAAGCGGTACCGAGCGCACCCGAGGCGGCGAGAGAGCGCATGCGCTGGGGCCTGGTGGTCCGGGCCAGCCCTGCGGCCAGCTCCGGGTCGGCGACCTGTCGCAACGCACCCGCTGGAATCGCCTCGGGATGTCGTTGTCGCGCGTGAGTGAACGCTGTCGCGAAGGCCTCGTCATCAGCGGGCAATCCGAGCGCATCGGGCCCGGCACCCATGATCTGGCCGAAGCAGTAGTCCAGGACATCGTCGTCGTCGATATCGAGCGGTACCCGATATGAGCTCACCACCGTCACCGGCGCCGTCGAGATCCCGCTCTCCTCCAGGATTTTGGCGATCTCGGTCGCGACGAGACCACCCATGCAGTATCCGACCAGGTGCACCCGGTCCGGTTGGAGGTCGACGATGGCGGCGGCGTATCGCACCGCAAGGGTTTCGAACAGTTCCTCCGGCGCGATATCGGCGTATCCGTCCGCGACCGTCCGGCGCAGGCCGTAGAGCCGCATATCGCCGGATTCGCCGGCGCGCAATGCGTCGATCAACCGCTGATAGGGCGCAAGGCCGCCACTGCCGTCGTGCACCAGCACCGCGACCGATTGTCCCGGGCCGGTGTCACCGGCGTCCAGGCATACAAGCGGCGACTCGGCCGCGGGTGCCGTGTGCGTGCTGTCGGGGTTCGTTGTTCCGCGTACCGCGCCTGCGGCCGCGGCGAGCGTGGGGTCCGACACCATGGCGCGCAACAGATCATCCCAGGCCAGCTGGCCGGCCTCGGGGATCTCCTGACGGATCCGACCGATACATTGCGCCAGCAGCAGCGAATCGCCGCCGAGCGCGAAGAAATCCGAACTCGGGGTCAGCCCGGCCGAACCGGGCAGGCCGAGTACCGCGGCCCAGATCTCGGCGATGCGGGCTTGCATCGGTTCGAGTTCACCGGTGGTGGCCGCTACCTCGGGCCGGTCGCGTGCCGCCGCGACGAGCTGGGCGAACTCCTCCCCCAGTGCCCGGCGGTCGAGCTTGCCGTTCGCGGTCAGCGGGAGCGCGGGCAGGACCGACACCCTCGGTGGTACCTGGTAGCTCGGTAGCTTCCGCTCGAGCCCAGCGATCACCTCGTCGGGATAGACCGTCTGTGCTGTCGAACCCGACGGGCACCAGAACACGTGTTGTCCCAGCTGTGCCAGCGGGTGTCCGGCGGGCGGGAAGCTCGATACCGCGCCGAAGGGCGAACGCTCCAGCGCCGCACCCCATTGCGGATGACTCAAGAAGGCCGAATGCCCGCCTGCCCTGGCATCGGTGAAACCGTCCAGCCCTTCCTTGAATTCCATCGAGATCATCAGCGCATGGTTGGTGGCCGTCGAATCGATGAAGGCCAACGCGCCGCCGGGGGCCAGCAGGCGATGCAGGGCCGCAAGACTGTCGTCGATGTTGACCGCGTTGTGCAGCACGTTCGCGCACAGGACCAGGTCGAACGATCCGGGCGCGAAGCCCTGGGTGGCGGCGGGAGCGTTCAGGTCGAACAGGGCGTAGTCGACGAATTCGTAGGCGGCGAAGTTCTGCGCCGCCTCGGTGAGGAAGAACCGGGAAACATCGGAGAAGGTGTAGCGGACATCGTGACCGGCCAGGGCGGGGATGAGCTCAGCGCTGGTTCCGCCGACACCCGCGCCCACCTCGAGGATGCGCAGCGGCCGTCCGGGCGGCTGCGCATCAGCGTGGGCGACGACCGTCGCGACCACAACGGCATTCGCGTAGCGGCTGATCAGGTTGTCCCGGTAGGCCGCGGTGGCGGTATCGGTGCTTCCGTGCGGAAACAGCAGTGCGAGCGGATCCACGTCGCCGCACAACAGCTGAGGCAGCGCGTCGATGCATCGGCCCACATAGACCAGTAGCTCGTCGCCGTAGTCGATCGCCCGGCCCAGCTCGCGCACCTGGGCCCACTCGGCGACACAGTCGCGCAGATCGTGACGCGCGGTCAGTTCGATCCGGTCGTCGTGGGCGACAACGCGCTCGTCGTCGCGGAGAACGTCGATCCAGTGGCGCAGCAGACGCCGGTTGCTCGGTGTCACCGCGAGCCTGTGGGCCAGTTCCTCGCCATCGATGCGGGCGCCGGAATCGAGGACGGTGCCGAGGGCAGCACACATACTGTTCAACGCGGTTGTCCGCGCCGCGCCGATGAACTGTTGCAGGGCAGCAGTATCGAGCCCCGCGATCGAGTGCTCATGAGCCAGCCGCGCGGCCTCGACGGTCGCGGCCGTCTGTTCGTGACGACGCGACAGCTCGTCTCCGTCGGCGGCCTCCGCGACGACCGCGGCCGCCAGCGACGGGGTGTGGCGATCGCCGACGACGCAGGTTACCGCCGCACGGACACCGTCGAGTTCGACGCAGGCCTCGTCGATCTCGGCCAACTCGATACGATGGCCGCGAATCTTGACCTGAGTGTCCCGGCGTCCGAGCAGTTCGATGACGCCGCCGGGTAGCGTACGCCCGTAATCGCCGGTGCGGTACAGCCGCTCACCCGTCCGCGGGTGCGTAACGAACGCCGCGGCGGTCCGGTCCGCGTCGCCGAGATAGCCATCGGACAACCCCACACCGCCGATATGGATCTCACCGATCTGCCACGGTGCCGCCTGCTCTCCCCGGTGCGTCAGTACCCGAACGCTCTGGTTGGTCATCGCGGTGCCGTACGGGACACTGCGCTGGTAGGGCAGCTCGGGATCGACAGGGTGACAGATCGACCAGATTGCCGCCTCGGTCGCACCGCCGAGCGCCAGGATCGCCGCATTCGGCGCGGCCGCGGCGGTCTGGCGTGGCTGCTGGACCGGAATCCAGTCACCCGACAGCAGAACCCGCCGCAGCGATGCCAGCCCACCCGGACCGGCGTACTCGAGCAGCAGCTGGAGTTGTGCGGGCACCGAATTCCAGATCGTCACCTGATGATCGACGATCGCACGGTGCCACGCTTCGGGATCGGCGCGCTGGTCACCGGCCGGATGCACCAGACAGCCACCCGCGCCGAGCACACCGAAGATGTTGTAGACCGACAGGTCGAAGGTGTGCTGGGAGACCGCGAGCACACGGTCGCCCGCGGTGATGTTCAACCGGGAGTTGATGTCGTCGAGCGTATTGGTCACCGCCGCATGCGACATCACCACGCCTTTGGGCCTGCCGGTGGAACCGGAGGTGAAGATGACGTAGGCAGGGTCGTGTGGCCGCGAGACCGCGGCCGCGATGGACGAGACCGGACGCCATGTCCGCGGTTCGGCGAGCAGCCGGTCGATATCGTCATCCGGTGCGATGAGAGCAGCGAGATCGCACTGGTGGCTGATCTGTTCGACCCTCGCGGCCGGCCACCGCCAGTCCAGTGGCACATACGCGGCCGAGGCCATCAAGACGCCGAGGATGGCCGCGATCTGTGGTGGTCCGGCAGCGAGCCGTACACCGACCTGATCGCCCGGCGCGACGCCCGCTGCGCGCAGGGTCTGCGCGACCGTATGAGCGGCCCCCGCCAGCTGTGCGAAGGTGTAGGTCTCGTCGGCCCGGCGCAAGGCGATCGCGTCAGGCGTCTGCACCGCGTGCCGAAGTATGTCGGAATGCAGCAGGCGCGGCGCGGCGGGTGTGCGCACCTCGGTCGGCGGCAATGCGGTGACGGGCAGCGCGGTGCGTTCCCACGCGCCGGCCTCCGCGCACAGCTCCGTGACGACGCGGGTGAAGTCCGCGAACGCGAGATCGAGCACCTCGGGTGCGATCGCGTGATCGCGGCTGTCCCAGTTCACTTCGACGGCACCGTTGATCTCACCGACCTGGCAGTCGAGCAGCACCTGCGGGGTCTGGCTCAGCCCGTGATCACGGCGCGGAACCAGCAGGGCCGGTTCATGTTGTTCCCGTGCGCCGAGGGTTGAGGTGAAGACCACCGGCGACATCTGGCCGCGCTCGTCATCGCGACGCGCAAGCATGCGCACGATATCGACGCCACTGACCCGGGCATGATCCATATCCTCGAACAACCGCACACCCAATCGGCGCGCCGTCGTCGCGAACGGTTCGGTACCGCGCACATCGACATCCAGCACGCTGGTGCCGGTGAAATCGCCGACGATCCGGTCGACTTCGGGTACGAACGGGACGCGTCCCATCGTGGTGAGAGTGAGCAGGAAGTGATCGCGGTCGCCGTAGCGGCCGAGCACCCGGCCGAACGCGCACAGCAGCGCCGCGGTGGGGGTGATACCTCGCTCGGCCGCGCGCGCGGTGAAGCTCGCCCACTGGCCGGCATTCAGCCTGGCCGACCGCCGAGTGAAACTCGGTGCGGCCGAACGCTGTTCGGCGAGCAGTGGCAACGCGACCGGCGGCGGCAGCTCGTCAAGGCGATTCGTCCAATACTCGAGATCGGCTTGTCTGCGAGCGGTTTCGGCCGGAGAGTGTGCGCCGCGGGTGAGGTTGAGCACGTAGTCACGGAAGCCGAACCCGATCGGCTCTAGTTCGGTGGCCGGCTCGAGCAGGCACCGCTCGAAGTCGCTCATCACAATCGCGATACTGACGAAATCCGCGATCAGCAGGTCGATCGACAGGTGTACGACCGTGTCAACGGGCCCGATGGTGACGACCAGGTCGTACATGGGCCCGGTACCCGGCGTGTAGGTGCGATGGGCAAGGGTGTGGGCGACGTCGCGACGCAGCGTGGCGATGTCCTCGGCCGTACCGCGGGTGTGGACGGTCAATCCGCTGTCCAGCTCGCGCTGGATGCTCTGATAGCCGTCCGGGTGTACGACGCAGCGCAGCATGTCGTGGCGCTCGACCACCTTGTGCCATGCGGCATGGAACTGCTCGGCGTCCGGTCGCGCACGCGCGGGATCGACCTCGAATTCGGCATAGCCGTGGCAGCCGACACCACCCCACCGAAATGCGTTCGTGCGTCCAACCAGGTAGGAGGCCTGCACATCGGTGAGCGGAAACCGTTCATAGCGTCCGCCCGGATCGCGCAGTACCGCGGTTTCGGCGGCGAGGATGGCCTTGACCTCGGCTTTGACGGCGACCAGCGCGGCCTTGCGCTGCGCGTCGAAAACGCCACGCGGGGCGGTGAATCGCAGATCACCGCCGTCGATCCACAGCTGCACGCCGTCGGCTCTGAGCTGCCCGAGCAGGTCGGCGGGGTTCATAGGGTACCTTCCTCGAGATCCGCGTCGCCGGTGTCGGCCGCTGCGGCGGTCAGTTCTGCCACGAAATCGGCGATCACCGGGTGGGCGAACAACATGCGCAGCGTCGCCGCCGGGCTGACCTCCCTGGTGATCCGATCCACCACCCGTGTCGCGGTGACCGAATCCGCGCCGAGCTGGAAGAGGTTGTCGCCGGGTTCCAGATGGGTGCGTCCCAGTGCTTCGGCGCAGATGGCCAGCACGGCGGCCAGCGGTGTCGGATCCTGGGCGCGGTCCAGCTCGGTCAGCGAATCGACCAGACCCGCCAACCGCTGTGCGGCGGTGTCCGGTGCGATGGCCTCGGTAACGAAATCCCAGGAAAGGCGCAGCTCGCCGGCGTCCTCCCAGACTTGGAAGTCCAGCAGGGTCTGCGGCGTTTGTGACGCACCGAAAACCTGCTCGCCGAAACTCAGCGATCCCGATGTGCTGATCTCGCGTAGTCCGAGCCCGCTGGTGAACACGACCGGGAAGATCGCGTCGGCGGGCGAACCGTGATGCCGGAGCAGCTCGCGTTGCAACCACACTCCGTCGGCCGCTCGATGCGGGAGGTCCGCCAGCAGTTGCCGCTGGATGTTGCGGGCCTGCTCCACAAGCGGCAGTTCCGGATCCACCCGGCACTCGAGCAGCACCAGTGAGGTGAAATCACCGATGACCTGATCGATACCGTCGACAGCGGGGTCGCGGTCGAACAGCGTGACATTGACGCAGAAGTGGTCCTCGCCCGACCAGCGCGCCAGTTCTCCGGCGTAAGCGGCCAGCACGAGAGCCGTCGTCGTCACCCCGGACTCCCGGCACTGCCGCGACAGCCGTTGCCAGCGGGGTTGCGGAATCGATGCCGTCACCCGCTCGAACGCCGGCCGTTCGATCTCCACCAGGGCCGCGGTGTCCACCAGGGCCGGTGCGGTGGGCAGGGTATCGAACCGGGCGCGCCAGTAGTCCCGGCTCGCCCGCAGCAGCGGCAGTGCCGTGTCGTCCGCATCGGGATGCAGTGCCGGATGGCGGTGCACATAGTGCGCGAATGTCATTGTGAGGACGGGCAGTTGCGCGGCAGGCCCACCCGCGTAGAGGTGATCGAGTTCGGCGAGCGCGGTCATCATGCTCGCGCCGTCGAGCACCGCATTGTCCATGCTGATGCCGACCAGGCTGCGGTGCTCGTCGAGGACTTGCACGCCCACATCGATGCCGGATCGAACGCTCAGATCGATGACCTGCTCACGCATCGCGCCGCGGACGTCGGCGTGAGTGCGCAGCACCGGCTCTATCGGCGCCTCGTGCACGGTCGCGATGCTCGCCGACATGGTGGTGCGCAATCCTTCGTGCCTGCCGATCAATTCACGGACCGCGCCTGTCAGGCGTTCGACGTCCAGATCGGCGACAGCGAACTCGAAATAGCAGTGCGCGGCCACGCCACTGAGCACGTAGCCCGGCACTCGCCCTGCCGCGTACGCACGTTGCACCGGAGTGAGCGGATACTCCCTCAGCTGTTCCGCCGAGATGTGCTCGACCACCGCGTCATCCGGGGTGGGCTCGGTCGCAGTGCCGATCCGGGCCGCCAGATCGCCGAGAATCGGATAGTTGAACAGGTCCACCATGGCTACTCGGAAGCCCGCGGCGCGCAGATCCGAATAGACCCGGGTCGCCACCAGGCTGTCGCCGCCGAGGAGAAAGAAATCGTCGGTCACCGCCGGTTCTGCGACTCCGAGATGCCGCCGCCACAGACCGGTCAGAAACGCCACCGTGTCCGCCGCGGGTGCGGGCACGACGGCCATCGAAGGCTCTGCTGCGGCCGCAGGCGTGATTCCTGGCGCGGCCGCGGCCACCGCACTCGACAACACGGAACTCGACGGCTCGGTGGCACCCGCAACGCGCCCCGGACCGCGCTGTACGCCAGGCGAATCCGCGGTTGATCTGCCCACACCGCCACGCTGCGCGAACACGACGACCGCGGTCCCGTCCGTGGTCATCGAGGATGGCTGCCAACCGTTGTCGACCAGGAAACGCCACCACTGATCGGCCGGACGCAGCGGTGTGGTCGCGGGGTCGAGCACACCTGGCCGCAGGATTGCCGCGCTCACCAATGTCGCCGGTGTGGCCTCGCTGTTCTCGGCCAGCCAGAGCCAGCCCCGTGGATGAGCATCGATCCCGGTGAGGATTTCGGCAGCCCCCTCGGTCCGATGCAGGGATCCACAGCAGATCACGACATCGACCTCGGCTATCGAGGTCACCGCGTCCCGGCCGCCGAAGCGGACGATGCCGGGTACCGGACGCGCGGTGGCGATCTCGGTCAGGATCGGATCCGGCTCGAGGGCGAGATAGCTATCGGTGACCGGCTCAACGAGCGCGGCCAGCTCGGCGGTCGCCCGGCCGGTGCCCGATCCGACTTCGACGATCCGCAGCCGGCGTCCCAGCGTGCGGGCGTGATCGTAGATCCGTTCGCTCAACTGAGCGAGTGCGGCGCCGGTCCGGTGGTCGCGCAACAGCAGCGCCTCCGGGGACAGATCGGGATCATCGAGGAGGCGATGCGGGGTGGCCGCACCGCTGACGATGGCGGCAAGCCGTTGGCCGGCCCGGAGTGCGGCCGCATCGGCGGGCGGACCGGATGGCAGACTCCGCCACCGCTCGACCACCAGACGGTATTCGGGGCGGACCGCCGACTCGGCGAGTGCGATCAGTGCGGCGGAGATGATCGCCTCCGGTCCGCTCACACCGAGCTCACCGAGCGGCGTCGGTACGGCCGAGTCCTGTCCGAGCTGCCGGAGTACCGCCGCTTCGAAGGCCGAGAAAGCCTGGGATACGGCCTCGTCGGCAATGGTGCCCGCCGCGACGTCCCAGCCGACGATCAGCCCGGCGGCGTCATCCTCGACCTGACAGTCGAGGAATACGCCGGGCGTCTGGGTCAGGGTCCGCAGCTTCACCAGGGCATCGCTTCCGACGCCGGGCGCCAGGTTACGGCCCATCCCGAGCGTGCTGGTGAAAACCACAGGGTAGCCGCCCGGATCGACCGACCGAGCAGTCGCCAGATCACCGGTCGCATCGGTGGCCGCGCCCGCCGCACGGCGCAGTTGCTCATGCGCGGCGTAGACGGCGGCGGGTGACCCGGGCTGCCGTGCACGGTAGTCGGCGGTACAGACCGACAGTCGGGTGAAATTGCCAAGGACTTCGATCTCGTCGCTCACTGGAGCCGGGCGATGGGTGCGCGGCACCGTGATGGCGAAGTGGTCACCCGCACCGATGCTGTGCAGCGCTGCGGTGAAGGCCTCGAAGAGGATGGCGTTCGGCGTCACCCGGCGTTCGGCCGCGATCCGGCGCAACGCGCGGTACCGCGCCTCGTCCACACGCAACGTGCGCCGCGCGAAACGCACGGACTCCCCCACCGGCCCGAGGTGCGACGGCAGGTCGGGCGGCGGGAACACACCGCTCCCGGAATGGTCGTCGGCCACGATGGCATCCGGCGCGTGCCCGGCCGCGGCGTGATCACGGAATACCTCGGTGGTCGGATCGATCTTGCGGAAACCGTTGGCGCCTGCGTACCGATCCAGGATCTCGCTGACGATCGTGACGAGGCTACGCGCGTCCAGTGCCAGGTAGTTGATCACCAGACCGACCGAGGTCGTGGCCCCCGGCGGAGCGAAACAGCGAATCACCGGTGCGGTGCCAAGCTCCACCGGCAGCCCGGCCATGGCCTGGAGCAGTGCGTCCGGGTCGTCGGCGATGCCGTCGATCAGACCGACGGTCACCGGCGCAGAGTGGGTATCGACGCGTTGCCGCACGTCATTGTCCAGACGACAGCGCAGGATGTCGAATTCGGCGACGCAACTGTTCACTGCCCCCGCGAAACGATCCAGGTCGATCGGGCTGCCGTCCGCGGCACCGAGGACGATGCTGAAGACGGTCGAGGCGCGCACCGCGCCGCGCAATCCCTGAGCACCGAGGACGTAGGCCTGTTGCAGCCGGGTCAACGGAAACGGTGTCTGCGGCGGAACCGGGTCACCGGTCTCGACCGGGCGTGACGGCGGGGTCGCGCCCATCGCGCACGCGGCACTGAAATCTCGCAGCGTCGGGCGGCCGAGCAAGGTCTCCACCTCGGCGCCGAGTACACCGCGACCGGTCAGCCTGGCGCACACCTCGGTGGCGCGCAGGCTGTCCCCGCCGAGCGCGAAGAAGTTCGTCTCGGCATCGATGTCGGCAATGCCGAGGACCTGCGCCCAGACCTCGGCCACCAAGCGCTCGACGGTCGTGTCCGGACCCGGCGCCACCGACGGCGCCGACTGTTCGGACAACAGGCGTTCGGCCCATCGACGATCGACCTTGCCGTTGTTCGTCAACACCAGCTGCGCGGTCCGCACGACCACCGCAGGTGTCATATAGGCGGGCAACTGGTTGGCCGCGTAGCCGCGCAACTGTTCCTCGGTGACGTCCGTACTCGCCAGGCCGACCACCACCGCACCGAGCGCGCTGCGGTTGCGGATCGGCACCACTACGGCGTTCTCCACGGCGGGATGAGAACGCAGCACGTGTTCGATCTCGCCGCATTCCACCCGATATCCGCGAATCTTGACCTGCGCATCTATGCGGCCGAGGAATTGCAATGTGCCGTCGGCCCAATAGCAGCCGAGATCACCGGTGCGATACCAGCGCACACCATCGTCATCGCGGACGAAACGCTCGGCGGTGCGCTCTGGCGCGTGGTGATACCCGAGCGCGACCCCGGTCCCACCGATCCACAGTTCGCCGGGCACATGTGCCGGTTGATCGGCACCTTCGGTGTCGACCACGCGGAATCGCTGGTTCGCCAGGGGATATCCATAGGGAATCGATGCCCAAGCGGAATCGACCTCGTCGACGACGTATTCGTTGGACCAGATCGCCGCCTCGGTCGCACCACCCATCGCCACGAGCCGAGCCCGCGGGGCAGCGATCCGCAGCCGGGGCGGCAGATCGAGCGGAATCCAGTCGCCGGACAGGAATACCCGGCGCAGCATGCCGAGCGAGCCTGGCGTTTCCCCGGCTGCAATCAACAGCATCTCCATCAGTCCCGGCGCCGAATTCCACACGGTCACACCGAGATCGAGGATCAGTCCGCGCCAATGAAATGCGTCACGGCGCGCCTCGTCGGAGAGGGTGACGATCCGTGCACCACGACTGAGGGGACCGAAGATGTCGTAGACGCTGAGGTCGAAATCGAGCCCTGAGACCGCGAGCACCGCGTCGTCGGCGCCGATTTCGTTGCGCCGATTGATATCCACCACGGTATTGAGTGCGGCCGTATGCGATACGACCACACCCTTGGGTTCTCCGGTCGATCCGGAGGTGTAGATGATGTAGGCCGGGCCGGACGGATCGACAGGTCGCGGTTCGCCAGGCGTGTGGTCGAGCATGGCCGAAATATCGTGCACGACAGCATTCGCGGGCTGCTCCCGCGGCTGGTTACGCACGTACCGGATCACCCCGGCCAGACCCGAACCGGCACAGATCCGCTGAAATCGCTGTGCGGGCTGATCCATCGCGATCGGCAAATACACGCAGCCCGCCAGCAAGGTGCCGAGGACAGCGACGATCTGCATCGGCCCCTTGGGCAACTGGATACCGATCACGGCACCGGGCCGGTGCTGTTCGGCGAGTGCCGCGGCGACCCGCCGGGCGTGGTCGTCGAGTTCCCGGTAGGTCACCGTCTCCCGGTCGAGCAGCCGGGAGGTGAGGGTGTGCTCATCGAATTCGCCTGTCCGCCAACTCAGTGCAATGCGGTTCGGGTGTTCGGCGACGCGCTTGCGGAACAGGTCGGTCAGCGAGCCCTCCGGAATCGGGGCCGAGGTGTCGTTACGCCGGACGCGGGCCGCGAGCGCCGCATCTGGAAGCCGGACTGTCGCGTCGGTGGACCAGTCCCGCTCCCCGAGACCGGTCACCAGCGCGCGATAGGCGTCGAACATCTCCGACAGCACCCCGGCGGGTAAGCAACCCTCCCGGCAATCCCAGGACAGCACGAGGCTGTCGCCGAGGGTGCAGACCTGATGATCGATGAGCACCTGGGGCGTCATCGACCGGACCTCCGCGACGGTACCGAGAGTCTCGGCGGCCTCGGCACCGAGCAGCGGAATATCGGCGGCGTAGGTGAACACCACCGGGGAAAGCCCGGAATGTCCGGTCCCCGCACGCACGGCGTCCGCGAGCACAGCACCGGCCGGTGGGGCGTCCAACGCGCTGCGTAGCCCCTGCTGAGTACGGCCCGCTTCGGTGGAGAAATCCGGCCCCGAGGTGCCACGACCGATCTGGAGCCTGGTTTCGGTGAAATCGCCCACCGTGCGCGCGAATTCCGGTGTGCGACCGAATGTCGTCACCGTGACCAGGAAGTCCTCGTCGCCCGACCAGCGGCGCAGCACCAACTCGAAGCAGGCGAGCAGCGCGGCGGCTCTGGTGACACCCCCTGCACGGCAGGCCGCGTCCATGGCCGCGGTCGCCGTGGCGTCCATGACGAAGCTGTGCCGCCCGAACACCACCTCGGACTCGTCGATTCGCGGCAGCCGCGGCCCCTCCGGCAGCGAGGTGGATGCTACTGCGCCGCCCGAACCCGCGATGCTCGGTACCGGCGGAATCGGCATCGGAGCCGGCGCCACGGATCCACCGCGATAGAGCTCGGCCAGATCCTCGAGCAGCAGGCCGATACCTGTGATGTCGGCGATGATCAGATCGATCGCGATGTGGATCACGGCGTGGTCGGCGGTTCGCGTCAGCTCGATGGCCCAGCAGTCACCGGATGCGATGTCGAAGCGGTGGTTGCGCAGTCGTTCACGCACCTGCGCCAGGTGAGCCCGCACGGTGCCGGGTGCGCTGTCGACCAGATCGTGGACCGGCAGATGGTACGGCGGCACGGTCTTGTCCACGAGGCATCGGTCCGGCGCGGGGAACCGCGCACGCAGCATCGGATGACAGCGCACGAGTTCATCGACCGCGCCGGCGAGCCCGGACGGTTCGATTCGAGCGCCGGACAGCTCGAAATAGGTTTGGCAGCCGACCCCACCGAGTGGCTGCTCGGGCGCGCGACCTACCCAGTACGCGTGTTGCAACGCGGTCGTGGCGATCTCATGGGTGGCCTCGGTCGGCGCCGCGGGCGCCGAGTAAGCGGGTGCTGTGTCGTAGAGTCGCTGCCACTGCGCGAGGGTGGGCTCGCGATAGAGGTCGGCGAAGTCGAGCCGTCGTTCGCGCGCCGCCGCCCACTCGACGATCCGCGTCGTCATCATCGAGGTCAGACCGAGCGCGACGAGATCGGTATCCGGGTTCAGTGCCTCGGGCCGCAGGCCGAGCATCCAGGCGAGCTGCTCGACCAGCGGAGCGGAGTCGGCGCGCGGCTGCGATGACGCGACCGGCGCCTCGTGCAGGATCTCGAGTTCGCCGGCTTCGAGCAGGCGCAGCGCTTCGGCGCGCCGGATCTTGCCCGAGGTGGTGGTCGGCAGTGTTCGTCCGGCGACCCAGATGATCCGCTCCGGCGCGGTATCGTGCGCGGCCAGGATCCGTCGCCGGAGAATACGGGCGTAATCATCGAGATCCTCTGACGCCCCGTCAGTTTCGACCAGAAGCAGCCACTGCTGTGCGTCGAACCCCTGCTGTACGGCACACGCTCCGCCCGGACGTACTCCGCAACCGCTGCGCTCGATGGTCGCCTCGATGTCGTTGGGGAAGTGATTCGTGCCGGCCACGATGATCACATCGCGGATCCGCCCGCTGATGTACAGCTCGCCGCGATAGCGAAAACCGGCATCGCCGGTACGCAGGAATGGTCCGGTACCGTCGTCGAGATGCGCGCCGAAGGTCTGCGCGGTCTGATCCGGCCGATGCCAGTAGCCGGCGGGAAGACCGGCGCCACTGACCCAGATCTCCCCGATTCGGCCATCCGGTAGTGGGGTGCGACTCTTCTCGTCGACGATGCGAACATCCCAGCCCACCGTGTCGTCACCGCATCCGACCATCGTCCGGACACGCGCGTCGCGACGATCACCATCGGCCTCGACCGCGTGGCCTCGATCGAGCTCGGAGACATCGAAACTCGTGTGCACGTAGGGCCGACGCAGGGTCGCCCCGCTCACACACAGACCGGCTTCGGCGAGTCCGTATTGCGGCGCCATCACCTCCGCCCGCAGCCCGGCGGGACGGAATCGGGCGGTGAACCTGTTCATGGTGTCGGCGCGCACCGGCTCCGCGCCGTTCGTCGCCACGTGCAGACCCGACAGATCCAGGGCCGCGACCGCGCCGTCATCGAATGCCTCGACGCAACGCCTATAGCCGAAATCCGGTCCCGCGATCCAATTTCCGCGAAACCGCGACACCGTTTCCAACCACAACCGTGGTGTGCGGATGAAATCGTGCGGTGCGATGAGCGTTGCCGTACCGCCACAGAGCAGAGGCCCGAGCGCCCCCCAGAACATACCCATATCGTGGTACAACGGCAGCCAGCTCACGGTGCGGATGTCCTCGGACCGGTTCCATACGGCTCCGACGATGTCGATCTGCCGCAGGATGGAAGCGTGGGTGTTCATCACCCCCTTCGGCTGCCCCGTCGATCCCGACGAATACTGCAGGAACGCAAGAGTTTCCGCGTCGGTGGTGCGCGCCGCGACCGCAGGACGGCGATCGTCGGGGTGGATCACGGGGAGCCCGGCGAGTACCGGATTCGCCGCCACTACGTCCACCAGATCCGCGCTGGTGTAGACCAGACCGGGATCGCTGTCGGACAGAATGCCCGACACCCGGGCCAAGTCACGTTCGGCCGACCGCACGGCCGGTAGGAATATCGGCACCGGAATCAGGCCCGCCCGCACCGCGGCGAGAAATCCCGCGACGTAGTCCGCTCCACCGGGCAGCACCATAGGAACGCGTTGGCCTGCCTCGAACTCATCGAAAACGGCGGCGAGACCGTACACCTGCTCCGCCAGCTCGGCATAGGTCCGCTCGACCACACCATGTCCACTGACCTCGCGTATCGCCGTCGCGTTCGGCCGGGCGGACACCCAGTGGTCGAAAACCCCGGAAACCGTCCGTTCGCACATCGGACCGGGCGTTCCAGGACAGAGCTCATCCGTCATCAGGTCGTTCATCTCCAAAACCTCCGCCTGCCACCGGCTGTACCGCGACCGGCGACCACCCGACCCCCATCGCGACTCGAACTCGCACCATCCGCGCCGAGGGAGCGGGCGGTACCGATCGCCCGTCGATCGGGCAGGTTGAGGTGAGTGTAAATGAGAATGATTGTCATTACCAATCAAGTGTTCCCAGGGGCGGGTAATGCCCGGTGAAGCTCACCGGCAGCGCGCCGCGGCGACAATCGGGTCGAAAAGAGTCGCCATATGCCCGACCGATCGACCGGGACACAGATCTTGCACCAGGACATTCGCCCGCCCGAGTCCACGAATGAAGTACGGCGCCGTCTCCCCGGGCACGCGGCCGGGATTGATCACCAGATCATCAACACTGCCGATCGCGGCATAAGTGGGCCCCGCCGGTATCGGCCCGTTGTTCAACGCCAACATGAATCGAGAATCCGGATTCAACTGCCATGCGACGGGATAGCACGGAGCCACCCCACAGCGCGCCGAGGCCAGCGCCAGGCCTGGATTCGCACCGGCGACCGTGACCACCGCATCGACCCGGTCGCGCAGGTCCGGCCACCAACGCACCGCGGCGCGCGCATGTATCGCACCCTGGCTGTGCCCGACCAGCGATACCTGATGCCCGGTTCGTTCGGTCGGCGTTCGCACCGCCGACACGACGAACTCGACATTGCCGTACACATCGCCCAGACCGAGATCCGGGAATTCGACTGTGCACCAATCGAATCCCGCCGCCGCCAGCAGTGGACCCAAGCCATCGGCGAAGGATTCCGTTCCGGTCAGGCCGGTCCCGGGAATGAGGAGAACAACAGGTCGATCCTCATGAACCAGTCCCCCCTGGCATGCGATCGCCCGCGCCGCGACGGGTCCGGAGATCATCAGTTCCGGCCCCAGATCACGACTTTCGGCCGAGCCGACCGGCGGCGTCAGCAGCAGCCACAGCCCCACGATCACCAGGACAACCGGCCACCGGTGCCGCCGCACAGCCACGGACACTCTCACAGACTCGCCGAACACAGGCGTTACTCTACTAAAATGACAATCATTCCCAACATTGCCGACCCTTACGCTCTGTCAGCGGAGTTCTACGACGTGATGGCGGCGCCGCACTGGGAGACCAAACGCGCGATCCTCGTCGAGGCCCTCACCGGCTCAGGGCCGATCACCGCGCCGATCGTCGATATCGGGGCGGGTAGCGGCCTGTCCACCATGACGATTGCCGAGGCAGTACCCGAGGTTCCCATTCACGCGGTCGAACCGTCCGCGGCGATGCGTGCGGCGCTCGTTTCCCGCCTGCTCACCCACGCCGATCATGCCGCCCGCGTCACCGTACACCCCGATATCGCCGAAGAGGTCACCCTGCCGGAGACCGTCGGCGCAGCAGTGCTCTTCGGTGTGATCGGCTATCTCGATCGGCCTGCGCGGCAACGTTTCTGGGCACAACTGAGCGCTCGCCTCACCCCGCATGCCCCGGTTGTCGTCGAGTTCATGCCACTGGACCGGCCACAGCCCGTTCCGGAGATGATGATCGCGAAGCAGCGAATCGGGCAGCGCGACAACGAGATCCACATTCGCGGCGAACCCGCCGACGCCGAGTCACAGCGCTGGACCATGCGCTATGTGGTCCGTGAAGGTGAGGCCATTGTGCGCGAGTTCACCGCCGATCACCTGTGGCGCACGGTGGGAATCGATGAGCTGTCTCGTGAGGCCGGCGAGCACGGCATGACCTGCGAACAACTCAGCCCGATCATCGCCCTGCTTCGCGCTCCCTGATCGGTCCCGTGTGATTCACCGCCGGGAAGAGGTTCGCACGCGGAACCACATCCGGCGCCGCCGAAAAATAGTTGTGGCCCGGAACACTGGTTCCGGGCCACGGTTGTAGCGGGGACAGGATTTGAACCTGCGACCTCTGGGTTATGAGCCCAGCGAGCTACCGAGCTGCTCCACCCCGCGTCGGTAATCATCAGCTTACACACCTGGGACGTGAGAACGTAATCGGCTGCGGTGTGGGGGCATATCGCGTGGTCAGCGCAGTGGGACGCCGACGTCGCTGCCACCTTCCCTGGTGATCCTCGCGTTGACTTTCACCAGTGCGGGCGCGGGCACGAACCCGCCGGCGAACAACGCCTCACCTTGGCGGAACCACGGTGAGCGTGCCAGTAGTGCGGCGGGCGCGTAGCCGAAGTAGGTGCCGAGTTCGGCGAGGTCGACCGGCGAGGTCATCTTCATCAAGGCGAGGTTGTCGCATTGGGAGATGATCCCGGGATGCACTTTGGACGGCCGCTGGGTCGACAGCAATAGCCACAGGCCGAACTTACGTCCTTCCGCGGCGATCTGGATGAGCCGCTCGCGCACGGCGATGGCGATCGCCGAATCCAGGCGCGGTGAGGCCAGATTGTGGGCTTCGTCGATGACCAGCAGTACCGGCTTGCGTTCCTCGCGCCGCGCCCACAGTTCATCCAGCAGCGACAGCGCGACCACCAGCTGTTGTTCGGGGGTGGAGAAGCCGCCGAGGTCGAGCACGGTGGCGTCGGGTCGTTCGGCGACGACTTCGGTGACCGCCACGTTCTCCAGCGCCCAGACCTCCCAGTCGAGCAGACCGAGGTTCTCCACACGCTGGGCGAGCCTGCGCTGGGCGGCGGTGCCCGAGTCGCGCAGGTCGGGCAGCCATTGGTCGAGTTCCGAGCTCGCCAGCAGCGGGCCGATGTGGAGCAGCTCGTTGAACTCCTCACGGTCGGCGATGGGGTCGATCTGCAGGATCGCCGCTTTGGACGACAGTGGCATCGTCGTGAACCTGGCCCGGAGCAGAGAGTCCGGGTTCTCGGCGTTCGGGCGCAGTACTCGGATGTTTCGTTTCCGGAGCGCGTCGGCGGTGGGGCCGGTGGATTCGGCGGGCATCTCGCCGAGGCGGATGAAGTCGGAGTTCGGATCGAAGATCACGACGGGCAGGGCAGTGTGGGCGATGAGCTGTTCGAGGACGACGCCGAGGGCGTAGGTCTTGCCCGAGCCGCTCTGTCCGCACCAGAAGGTGTGGCGGTTGAATCGTTTCGGCAGGAGTCGCGCGGGCCCGCCGGGCGCGGTGAGGGCGACACCGACGTCGAGCACGGCGCCGGTGGTGTCGTGCAGGGCTTGGACGGTGCGGGCGTCGACGGTTTCCAGGGTGCCGTGCCCGAATGCGTGACTGGTGCGGGTGTCGATGCCGTCGGCGGTCAGTTCACCGATCAGCCGGCCTCGTAGCTGGACGGGGGTTGTTTCCGATCGTTGTTCGACGAGTCCGAGTTGCCGGTGACCGTCGGCGTCGACGAGGACGAGAGACCCGGCGATGTAGGCGCTGTCGGCGGCATCGCCGACCAGGAACGAGCGTCCGTCGTCGGATCGGGCGGAGGGGTGTGTCGAGGCGGACATGAGGCGATCATGTCACCTGGCCGGGGCTCTTCGATGGAAGTCGCGGAGTTGAGTTCGTGACGGTTCGAGATGGTCATCATTCGGTAATCGGCGGGATTTCGGTGCAAATAATGTGGCCCATATCCCGATGAGCGGTTATTCGTCAGGTAGCTGAGCTGCTGGATACTTGCCGGTTTCCGATGGGGGTGGTGCCGCATCGCCAGGGGCCGGGCGTGGCCGCCGACCGGGGCGCGACACAGAAAAAGACTCGGCCCGGAGGTTGTGGACCTCCGGGCCGAGTCTGTAGTAGCGGGGACAGGATTTGAACCTGCGACCTCTGGGTTATGAGCCCAGCGAGCTACCGAGCTGCTCCACCCCGCGTCGGTGAACACAACATTACACACGGGTTCGCGACGATGGCAAACCGGCAGGTCGAGCCGATTTTCCGCCGGTCACAGAAGGAACCAACAGGCCATCGCGACGACGTCCAGCCATCGGCCGGCAGCCCGATCCGGCGCATCTACGGAGCCGCCGACCACTCCCGATCGGGAGCCACGCCTCACGCCCATCCCCCACCCCGCAGACGGCGCCAACAGAGTTGCCCGGCAGTAGCGAGACGCCGAAAACCGCTCGATTATGTGACCCGGGCAACGATATCGGAGTGATCCCGAACACATAACGGTGTTATCACGATACCCATTGGGTAGTGGTGAATCCGGTTTCTCACCAGCGAATACGATCTAATGCTACCGATTCACCGGCAACAAATTGGAATTTATCAAGACGTGATCGGACGAGATTTGTTCGTTACCGTCGTTGCCACGGCCCGGATCAAACCGAGATGGGCTCGAACCCGAACCGACGAACACCGGAGACCCTGTCCCACGGTTCGGAGTACCCCGACATTCACCTGGGGACAGGGGCCGACGGAGAACATCCGCCGAGCTGGTGGGCACAGGGAGGGAAACCACATGACTCAGAACCGGAAGTTCAGCACCCGCGCCCTCGGCCTCGCCGCCATTGCAGGGGCTCTCGTTGCCGTCCCGTTCGGTCTTTCCACTGCCACCGCGTCGGCCTACTCGGGCAACTGGGACGCCGTCGCGGCGTGCGAGAGCGGTGGCGACTGGTCCATCAACACCGGTAACGGCTACTACGGCGGCCTGCAGTTCTCGCAGAGCACCTGGGAAGCCAACGGTGGTACCGGCAGCGCGAGCAACGCGAGCCGTGAAGAGCAGATCCGCGTGGCCGAGAACGTGCTGGCCACCCAGGGTGCCGGCGCCTGGCCGACCTGCGGCGCCTACCTCTGAGTCCGTTCGGCAAGCGGCCCGGCCGCTGACGCCCGACTCAGCAGCGCAAACGAAACGGCGCTGTCATCCAGTACTGGATGACAGCGCCGTTTCTGCGTTTGTACGGACCGCTGGGTGGTCAGCTCACCGTCCGGCGGATCAGGATCAGGACGACCCACCCGGTCTGGATCCTCGCCGCGGCCGGCAACGATGCTGTGGGAAACGACCGGGTCGAGGGCACGGGGAGCCCG